>NZ_BCMG01000087.1 GCF_002217945.1 Secundilactobacillus silagei JCM 19001 | reverse complement strand
TGATGCCAAGGCAAATGTGACGATTCCAAGTAACCAAGGTGATCAAACGGTACCTGATGTAACTGGTAAGACGGGCGAACATGTTGATGTTACAGTACCAGTGAAGCCAGGCTACACGGCGGATAAGTCAACGGTACCGGCGACAGTGAATGCCGACGGTACGATCACCGTTGATAACCCAACGACCACAGGTAAAGTAAAC
>NZ_BCMG01000086.1 GCF_002217945.1 Secundilactobacillus silagei JCM 19001 | reverse complement strand
GTGACCAGACGCAGAAGAGCAAAGATAATAGTAATTACCAGAGCGATTCCGGCGAGTACAGTGACGACGTCACGAGTGCCGCAAGTGCGAAGTCGAATGCGTTGAGCAATGACCAGAGCGCTATCAACAGTGATCAGACGAAGATCAACAGCGACTCGACTGGCTTCCAGAGTGATCAAAGCACGGTGGCTTCGGACTTAAGTGAT
>NZ_BCMG01000085.1 GCF_002217945.1 Secundilactobacillus silagei JCM 19001 | reverse complement strand
AAGCAACCAAGGTGATCAAACGGTACCTGATGTAACTGGTAAGACGGGCGAGCATGTTGATGTTACAGTACCAGTGAAGCCAGGCTACACGGCGGATAAGTCAACGGTACCGGCGACGGTGAATGCCGACGGCACGATCACCGTTGATAACCCAACGACCACAGGTAAAGTGACCTACACACCAAACGATGCCAAGGCAAATGTGACGATTCCAAGCA
>NZ_BCMG01000084.1 GCF_002217945.1 Secundilactobacillus silagei JCM 19001 | reverse complement strand
AATTGCAGCCAGTGAGAAACCAGCGTGGAAGTTAAATGCTGACCACATAGCTGGTACCACGATTGGTGCAACTAATGAACCTAAGTTAATCCCAAAAACGAAAATCGTAAAACCAGATCAAGATAAACAATGGGTTCAGTGATTGATAGTTCGCTGGGTTGATATGAATGACCCAGTTAAAGATATGAACCGTGTTGTTCGTTTGTGATTGTGCAAACAGCGCTAACACAA
>NZ_BCMG01000083.1 GCF_002217945.1 Secundilactobacillus silagei JCM 19001 | reverse complement strand
CATCACGGACAACCTCATCAATAAAAACATTTTTATCTTCAATATTGAGCAGAACTTTAGTAGAATCAGACATGGGATATCGCCGCTTTCTTATATTATCTTGAAACTTGGTCGTGGAAGGATAAAGCAATGGCGATATCCTTTTTTCGTGTCAACATACATAGATTACAGAAAGAAAAATCTGTTGTCGATCATGTCTTGTGACATGACCAACAACAGATATGATAGAACCAT
>NZ_BCMG01000082.1 GCF_002217945.1 Secundilactobacillus silagei JCM 19001 | reverse complement strand
TGAGAGCGTAAAATATCTTGTGTAAATGCATAAAAGATTTCTGAATTGTATAGAAATAGGGAATGCCTTCCCTTATGATATTTAGTAACCACAGAAAACATCACAGGAGGCATTCCCATGAATGAACTTACCACAGAAATTATCGCTGCACTAGCCCAAAAGCAAGATTTGGACGAAGTTTTTCGTCACCACCTCGAAATTGCGATTAACCAGCTGCTTCAAACCGAATTGGCA
>NZ_BCMG01000081.1 GCF_002217945.1 Secundilactobacillus silagei JCM 19001 | reverse complement strand
ACAAAGTTTTGTCTCATGTGCAGGCTTCCGTATTATTCCTTAGAAAGGAGGTGATCCAGCCGCAGGTTCTCCTACGGCTACCTTGTTACGACTTCACCCTAATCATCTGCCCCACCTTAGGCGGTTGGCTCCCGAAGGTTACCGAACCGACTTTGGGTGTTGCAAACTCTCATGGTGTGACGGGCGGTGTGTACAAGGCCCGGGAACGTATTCACCGCGGCATGCTGATCCGCG
>NZ_BCMG01000080.1 GCF_002217945.1 Secundilactobacillus silagei JCM 19001 | reverse complement strand
CCCCCCCCCCCCCCCCCCCCCCCCCCCCCCCCCCCCCCCCCCCCCCCCCCCCCCCCCCCCCCCCCCCCCCCCCCCCCCCCCCCCCCCCCCCCCCCCCCCCCCCCCCCCCCCCCCCCCCCCCCCCCCCCCCCCCCCCCCCCCCCCCCCCCCCCCCCCCCCCCCCCCCCCCCCCCCCCCCCCCCCCCCCCCCCCCCCCCCCCCCCCCCCCCCCCCCCCCCCCCCCCCCCCCCCCCC
>NZ_BCMG01000079.1 GCF_002217945.1 Secundilactobacillus silagei JCM 19001 | reverse complement strand
AGGTTCTCTGTCAACTGTTGTTGGTAACGACCATAATGCACTCAATCATTATTTGATGATTGGGTGTTTTGTTTTTGTCCTTAACATAACAAGGACGCGCAAACGGAAATTCTTAAATCTCGTGTAGCCATAGCCGGATCGTTTAAGGACTTTGATTCGATTATTCGTCCCTTCCAAAGGACCATTGGAGTAATCTTTGTGCTTCAAGGTGTTTTCAATGTAGTCAGGATGCTC
>NZ_BCMG01000078.1 GCF_002217945.1 Secundilactobacillus silagei JCM 19001 | reverse complement strand
AGTGGGCCTAAATGGACTCGGACCATCGACCTCACGCTTATCAGGCGTGCGCTCTAACCAACTGAGCTATAGGCCCAAAAAGCGTTATTAACTTGAGAGTAGACCTCTCAAAACTAAACAAAGTTTTGTCTCATGTGCAGGCTTCCGTATTATTCCTTAGAAAGGAGGTGATCCAGCCGCAGGTTCTCCTACGGCTACCTTGTTACGACTTCACCCTAATCATCTGCCCCACCT
>NZ_BCMG01000077.1 GCF_002217945.1 Secundilactobacillus silagei JCM 19001 | reverse complement strand
ACTAAATGCTGGCAACTGACAATAAGGGTTGCGCTCGTTGCGGGACTTAACCCAACATCTCACGACACGAGCTGACGACAGCCATGCACCACCTGTATCTGCGTCCCCGAAGGGAACGCCTAATCTCTTAGGTTAGCACAGTATGTCAAGACCTGGTAAGGTTCTTCGCGTAGCTTCGAATTAAACCACATGCTCCACCGCTTGTGCGGGCCCCCGTCAATTCCTTTGAGTTTCA
>NZ_BCMG01000076.1 GCF_002217945.1 Secundilactobacillus silagei JCM 19001 | reverse complement strand
ATAAGCCTGTTATCCCCAGGGTAGCTTTTATCCGTTGAGCGACGGCCCTTCCATACGGTACCGCCGGATCACTAAGCCCGACTTTCGTCCCTGCTCGACCTGTCTGTCTCGCAGTCAAGCTCCCTTGTGCCTTTACACTCTGCGAATGATTTCCAACCATTCTGAGGGAACCTTTGGGCGCCTCCGTTACTTTTTGGGAGGCGACCGCCCCAGTCAAACTACCTACCTGACACTG
>NZ_BCMG01000075.1 GCF_002217945.1 Secundilactobacillus silagei JCM 19001 | reverse complement strand
TGGGTAGCGTCAAGAATCTTGTGTAAATGAAATGCCTTCGTACATATAATATGTATCTAACTTAAATAAATGATGCTTCCAAGGTGTCCTGGAGTCCTTTGAACCCTCGGTGGATCCGCTTCAGAGACTTCTCGTTATAAACATTAAACTGAGAAACCAGGAAGCGATCCAGTGAATCTTCCGTTGGAAATTGTTCTTTGTGGTGGGTGGTGCGCTTGAGATGCTTATTAAAGTT
>NZ_BCMG01000074.1 GCF_002217945.1 Secundilactobacillus silagei JCM 19001 | reverse complement strand
ACTAAATGCTGGCAACTGACAATAAGGGTTGCGCTCGTTGCGGGACTTAACCCAACATCTCACGACACGAGCTGACGACAGCCATGCACCACCTGTATCTGCGTCCCCGAAGGGAACACCTAATCTCTTAGGTTAGCACAGTATGTCAAGACCTGGTAAGGTTCTTCGCGTAGCTTCGAATTAAACCACATGCTCCACCGCTTGTGCGGGCCCCCGTCAATTCCTTTGAGTTTCA
>NZ_BCMG01000073.1 GCF_002217945.1 Secundilactobacillus silagei JCM 19001 | reverse complement strand
ATAAGCCTGTTATCCCCAGGGTAGCTTTTATCCGTTGAGCGACGGCCCTTCCATACGGTACCGCCGGATCACTAAGCCCGACTTTCGTCCCTGCTCGACCTGTCTGTCTCGCAGTCAGGCTCCCTTGTGCCTTTACACTCTGCGAATGATTTCCAACCATTCTGAGGGAACCTTTGGGCGCCTCCGTTACTTTTTGGGAGGCGACCGCCCCAGTCAAACTACCTACCTGACACTG
>NZ_BCMG01000072.1 GCF_002217945.1 Secundilactobacillus silagei JCM 19001 | reverse complement strand
AGTGGGCCTAAATGGACTCGGACCATCGACCTCACGCTTATCAGGCGTGCGCTCTAACCAACTGAGCTATAGGCCCAAAAAGCGTTATTAACTTGAGAGTAGACCTCTCAAAACTAAGCAAAGTTTTGTCTCATGTGCAGGCTTCCGTATTATTCCTTAGAAAGGAGGTGATCCAGCCGCAGGTTCTCCTACGGCTACCTTGTTACGACTTCACCCTAATCATCTGCCCCACCTT
>NZ_BCMG01000071.1 GCF_002217945.1 Secundilactobacillus silagei JCM 19001 | reverse complement strand
AACGGTTCTCTGTCAACTGTTGTTGGTAACGACCATAATGCACTCAATCATTATTTGATGATTGGGTGTTTTGTTTTTGTCCTTAACATAACAAGGACGCGCAAACGGAAATTCTTAAATCTCGTGTAGCCATAGCCGGATCGTTTAAGGACTTTGATTCGATTATTCGTCCCTTCCAAAGGACCATTGGAGTAATCTTTGTGCTTCAAGGTGTTTTCAATGTAGTCAGGATGCTC
>NZ_BCMG01000070.1 GCF_002217945.1 Secundilactobacillus silagei JCM 19001 | reverse complement strand
AAACGATGCCAAGGCAAATGTGACGATTCCAAGCAACCAAGGTAATCAAACAGTACCCGATGTAACTGGTAAGACAGGCGAACATGTCACTGTTGATGTGCCATTACTTAAAGGTTACACACCAGATAAAACGACGGTACCAGCCACAGTTAATCCAGATGGCACGATCACGGTCGATAATCCAACAACTACAGGTAAAGTGACCTACACACCAAATGATGCCAAGGCAAATGTGAC
>NZ_BCMG01000069.1 GCF_002217945.1 Secundilactobacillus silagei JCM 19001 | reverse complement strand
AGCAACCAAGGTGATCAAACGGTGCCTAATGTAACTGGTAAGACAGGCGAACATGTCACTGTTGATGTGCCATTACTTAAAGGTTACACACCAGATAAAACGACGGTACCAGCCACAGTTAATCCAGATGGCACGATCACGGTCGATAATCCAACAACTACAGGTAAAGTGACCTACACACCAAACGATGCTAAGGCAAATGTGACGATTCCAAGCAACCAAGGTGATCAAACGGTACC
>NZ_BCMG01000068.1 GCF_002217945.1 Secundilactobacillus silagei JCM 19001 | reverse complement strand
ATGCCAAGGCAAATGTGACGATTCCAAGCAACCAAGGTAATCAAACAGTACCCGATGTAACTGGTAAGACAGGCGAACATGTCACTGTTGATGTGCCATTACTTAAAGGTTACACACCAGATAAAACGACGGTACCAGCCACAGTTAATCCAGATGGCACGATCACGGTCGATAATCCAACAACTACAGGTAAAGTGACCTACACACCAAATGATGCCAAGGCAAATGTGACGATTCCAA
>NZ_BCMG01000067.1 GCF_002217945.1 Secundilactobacillus silagei JCM 19001 | reverse complement strand
CAAGTGTTATCCCCCGCTTCTGGGCAGGTTACCCACGTGTTACTCACCAGTTCGCCACTCATCCAATGCTGAAAATCAGTGCAAGCACTTCAATTCAGCGGGATGCGTTCGACTTGCATGTATTAGGCACGCCGCCAGCGTTCGTCCTGAGCCAGGATCAAACTCTCATTTTATGATTGTTTGTGACTCATTAATATTACTAGCGAAATTGACTTCGCAAATTACATTTGATACCAGCCTA
>NZ_BCMG01000066.1 GCF_002217945.1 Secundilactobacillus silagei JCM 19001 | reverse complement strand
ACAGTACCAGTGAAGCCAGGCTACACGGCGGATAAGTCAACGGTACCGGCGACAGTGAATGCCGACGGTACGATCACCGTTGATAACCCAACGACCACAGGTAAAGTAAACTACACACCAAACGATGCCAAGGCAAATGTGATGATTCCAAGCAATCAAGGTGATCAAACGGTGCCTAATGTAACTGGTAAGACAGGCGAACATGTCACTGTTGATGTGCCATTACTTAAAGGTTACACAC
>NZ_BCMG01000065.1 GCF_002217945.1 Secundilactobacillus silagei JCM 19001 | reverse complement strand
ATGTTGATGTTACAGTACCAGTGAAGCCAGGCTACACGGCGGATAAGTCAACGGTACCGGCGACAGTGAATGCCGACGGTACGATCACCGTTGATAACCCAACGACCACAGGTAAAGTAAACTACACACCAAACGATGCCAAGGCAAATGTGATGATTCCAAGCAATCAAGGTGATCAAACGGTGCCTAATGTAACTGGTAAGACAGGCGAACATGTCACTGTTGATGTGCCATTACTTAAAG
>NZ_BCMG01000064.1 GCF_002217945.1 Secundilactobacillus silagei JCM 19001 | reverse complement strand
ATCGTTGGTGCAGTTTGAGCATCGTAAGCATTCTGCGCAGTTGCCACACTGGCACCAGTAACTTCATCCGTTGACACATTCCACTTGATGGTCTGCGTCTGCGTTTCGGGTACTTGACCAGGATAGTTGGCATCATTCACTTTGTAGGTGATCGTCCGGGTAGTCGCCGTGGTGCTGTGTGCAATGGCGTGATCCAGATGGATCTTCACTATTTGATCCGTACCATTTGTAAACCGATACGTGC
>NZ_BCMG01000063.1 GCF_002217945.1 Secundilactobacillus silagei JCM 19001 | reverse complement strand
CTCGTTTACGTGTTGCTTTGGGTAAGAAGTTGAACTTGGATCCACGTAGCATCGACGCCTACATTATGGGTGAACATGGTGATACTGAATTCGCTGCTTACGATGAAGCCACCATTGGTTCAAGACCATTACGTTCAGTTACTCAGGAACATGGCATTACCGATGCTGACCTTGACGAAATTGAAGATCAAACCATGCACAAGGCATACGAGATCATCAATACCAAGGGTGCTACCTACTATGGT
>NZ_BCMG01000062.1 GCF_002217945.1 Secundilactobacillus silagei JCM 19001 | reverse complement strand
GGTAACACTCACTGCGTCCGGTACTTGGCCTTTACTGTAAGCCCGCGTACCATCTGGCAGAATCGTTTCACCCGTGGTAGTCGTCGTACTGCCTGCCGGGTCACTTGGCGTGTCAGTTGGCTGATGCTTCAAGGTCACACCATCTTTGGGTTCGTTGTTCGTGACTGTCGTCTTACCAGTCGTTACCGACGTACCTGTTGGTACGTTGACTGGTCCTACCGGAGTTTGGCCCTTAGTTGTTTCAGT
>NZ_BCMG01000061.1 GCF_002217945.1 Secundilactobacillus silagei JCM 19001 | reverse complement strand
GTGATCAAACGGTACCTGATGTAACTGGTAAGACGGGCGAACATGTTGATGTTACAGTACCAGTGAAGCCAGGCTACACAGCGGATAAGCCAACGGTACCGGCGACGGTGAATGCCGACGGCACGATCACTGTTGATAACCCAACGACCACAGGTAAAGTAAACTACACACCAAACGATGCCAAGGCAAATGTGACGATTCCAAGCAACCAAGGTGATCAAACGGTGCCTAATGTAACTGGTAAGACA
>NZ_BCMG01000060.1 GCF_002217945.1 Secundilactobacillus silagei JCM 19001 | reverse complement strand
TCCCTCACGGTACTGGTTCACTATCGGTCACTAGGGAGTATTTAGCCTTGGGAGATGGTCCTCCCGGATTCCGACCAGGTTTCACGTGTCTGGCCGTACTCAGGATCCTGAACTGAGGGCAACGAATTTCGTCTACGGGGCTATCACCCGCTATGGCCGGTCTTCCCAAACCGTTCGACTATTCATTGCTTTGGTAACTCAAATGTTCAGTCCTACAACCCCAGGAAGCAAGCTTCCTGGTTTGGGCTGT
>NZ_BCMG01000059.1 GCF_002217945.1 Secundilactobacillus silagei JCM 19001 | reverse complement strand
CAAGTGTTATCCCCCGCTTCTGGGCAGGTTACCCACGTGTTACTCACCAGTTCGCCACTCATCCAATGCTGAAAATCAGTGCAAGCACTTCAATTCAGCGGGATGCGTTCGACTTGCATGTATTAGGCACGCCGCCAGCGTTCGTCCTGAGCCAGGATCAAACTCTCATTTTATGATTGTTTGTGACTCATTAATATTACTAGCGAAATTGACTTCGCAAATTACATTTGATATCAGCCGAAACTGATAT
>NZ_BCMG01000058.1 GCF_002217945.1 Secundilactobacillus silagei JCM 19001 | reverse complement strand
TCCCTCACGGTACTGGTTCACTATCGGTCACTAGGGAGTATTTAGCCTTGGGAGATGGTCCTCCCGGATTCCGACCAGGTTTCACGTGTCTGGCCGTACTCAGGATCCTGAACTGAGAGCAATGAATTTCGTCTACGGGGCTATCACCCGCTATGGCCGGTCTTCCCAAACCGTTCGACTATTCATTGCTTTGGTAACTCAAATGTTCAGTCCTACAACCCCAGGAAGCAAGCTTCCTGGTTTGGGCTGT
>NZ_BCMG01000057.1 GCF_002217945.1 Secundilactobacillus silagei JCM 19001 | reverse complement strand
AATTTCGTCTACGGGGCTATCACCCGCTATGGCCGGTCTTCCCAAACCGTTCGACTATTCATTGCTTTGGTAACTCAAATGTTCAGTCCTACAACCCCAGGAAGCAAGCTTCCTGGTTTGGGCTGTTCCCACTTCGCTCGCCGCTACTATGGGAATCGCAATTGCTTTCTCTTCCTGTGGGTACTTAGATGTTTCAGTTCCCCACGTCTGCCAATACTTAGCTATGTATTCACTAAGCATTAATCATCGACT
>NZ_BCMG01000056.1 GCF_002217945.1 Secundilactobacillus silagei JCM 19001 | reverse complement strand
GATAGGCTAGAAGTGGAAGTGCAGCGATGCACGGAGCGGACTAGTACTAATCGGTCGAGGACTTAACCACGAGTAGTGGTGTTCATCGGTAAAAGAAATTGATATTGTCTAGTTTTGAGAGCATCAGTTCTCAATAGTGTGGTGGCGATAGCCTGAAGGATACACCTGTTCCCATGCCGAACACAGTAGTTAAGCTTCAGCACGCCAAGAGTAGTTGGGGGATCGCCCCCTGCGAGGGTAGGACGTTGCCACG
>NZ_BCMG01000055.1 GCF_002217945.1 Secundilactobacillus silagei JCM 19001 | reverse complement strand
AGCATCCTGACTACATTGAAAACACCTTGAAGCACAAAGATTACTCCAATGGTCCTTTGGAAGGGACGAATAATCGAATCAAAGTCCTTAAACGATCCGGCTATGGCTACACGAGATTTAAGAATTTCCGTTTGCGCGTCCTTGTTATGTTAAGGACAAAAACAAAACACCCAATCATCAAATAATGATTGAGTGCATTATGGTCGTTACCAACAACAGTTGACAGAGAACCACTTAACTTGTGCAATTAAACAT
>NZ_BCMG01000054.1 GCF_002217945.1 Secundilactobacillus silagei JCM 19001 | reverse complement strand
CTCTCAGGTCGGCTACGTATCATTGCCTTGGTGAACCATTACTCCACCAACTAGCTAATACGCCGCGGGTCCATCCAGAAGTGATAGCCGAAACCATCTTTCAAACTGAAACCATGCGGTTTCAGTTGTTATGCGGTATTAGCACCTGTTTCCAAGTGTTATCCCCCGCTTCTGGGCAGGTTACCCACGTGTTACTCACCAGTTCGCCACTCATCCAATGCTGAAAATCAGTGCAAGCACTTCAATTCAGCGGGAT
>NZ_BCMG01000053.1 GCF_002217945.1 Secundilactobacillus silagei JCM 19001 | reverse complement strand
TAGCGTGGCAACGTCCTACCCTTGCAGGGGGCGATCCCCCAACTACTCTTGGCGTGCTGAAGCTTAACTACTGTGTTCGGCATGGGAACAGGTGTATCCTTCAGGCTATCGCCACCACACTATTGAGAACTGATGCTCTCAAAACTAGACAATATCAATTTCTTTTACCGATGAACACCACTACTCGTGGTTAAGTCCTCGACCGATTAGTACTAGTCCGCTCCGTGCATCGCTGCACTTCCACTTCTAGCCTATC
>NZ_BCMG01000052.1 GCF_002217945.1 Secundilactobacillus silagei JCM 19001 | reverse complement strand
CTCTCAGGTCGGCTACGTATCATTGCCTTGGTGAACCATTACTCCACCAACTAGCTAATACGCCGCGGGTCCATCCAGAAGTGATAGCCGAAACCATCTTTCAAACTGAAACCATGCAGTTTCAGTTGTTATGCGGTATTAGCACCTGTTTCCAAGTGTTATCCCCCGCTTCTGGGCAGGTTACCCACGTGTTACTCACCAGTTCGCCACTCATCCAATGCTGAAAATCAGTGCAAGCACTTCAATTCAGCGGGAT
>NZ_BCMG01000051.1 GCF_002217945.1 Secundilactobacillus silagei JCM 19001 | reverse complement strand
CAGCGATGCACGGAGCGGACTAGTACTAATCGGTCGAGGACTTAACCACGAGTAGTGGTGTTCATCGGTAAAAGAAATTGATATTGTCTAGTTTTGAGAGCATCAGTTCTCAATAGTGTGGTGGCGATAGCCTGAAGGATACACCTGTTCCCATGCCGAACACAGTAGTTAAGCTTCAGCACGCCAAGAGTAGTTGGGGGATCGCCCCCTGCGAGGGTAGGACGTTGCCACGCAAACGAAGCAGTCATCGAGTAATCGAT
>NZ_BCMG01000050.1 GCF_002217945.1 Secundilactobacillus silagei JCM 19001 | reverse complement strand
AACGTGATGGATTAATTGAGTATTACGCGAAGTAAATAAACTTTACTAATAAAAAACTCAAAATACGCGGTGTTCTCGGCTTAATTAATGAAATTATTAATTAATTATAAAAGAAAATTGATATTATCTAGTTTTCAAAGAACCAATTCTTTGATTCCCTACGGAATCAATGGAGAATAACGGGATCGAACCGTTGACCCCCTGCTTGCAAAGCAGGTGCTCTCCCATCTGAGCTAATTCCCCATAACAAACAAAGTTTGTTG
>NZ_BCMG01000049.1 GCF_002217945.1 Secundilactobacillus silagei JCM 19001 | reverse complement strand
CGATCACCGTTGATAACCCAACGACCACAGGTAAAGTGACCTACACACCAAATGATGCCAAGGCAAATGTGACGATTCCAAGCAACCAAGGTGATCAAACGGTACCTGATGTAACTGGTAAGACGGGCGAGCATGTTGATGTCACAGTACCAGTGAAGCCGGGCTACACAGCGGATAAGCCAACGGTACCAGCGACAGTAAATGCCGATGGCACGATCACGGTCGATAACCCAACAACCACAGGTAAAGTGACCTACACACCAA
>NZ_BCMG01000048.1 GCF_002217945.1 Secundilactobacillus silagei JCM 19001 | reverse complement strand
TTTCAGTTGTTATGCGGTATTAGCACCTGTTTCCAAGTGTTATCCCCCGCTTCTGGGCAGGTTACCCACGTGTTACTCACCAGTTCGCCACTCATCCAATGCTGAAAATCAGTGCAAGCACTTCAATTCAGCGGGATGCGTTCGACTTGCATGTATTAGGCACGCCGCCAGCGTTCGTCCTGAGCCAGGATCAAACTCTCATTTTATGATTGTTTGTGACTCATTAATATTACTAGCGAAATTGACTTCGCAAATTACATTTGAT
>NZ_BCMG01000047.1 GCF_002217945.1 Secundilactobacillus silagei JCM 19001 | reverse complement strand
AAGCAACCAAGGTGATCAAACGGTACCTGATGTAACTGGTAAGACGGGCGAGCATGTTGATGTTACAGTACCAGTGAAGCCAGGCTACACGGCGGATAAGTCAACGGTACCGGCGACAGTGAATGCCGACGGTACGATCACCGTTGATAACCCAACGACCACAGGTAAAGTGACCTACACACCAAATGATGCCAAGGCAAATGTGACGATTCCAAGCAACCAAGGTGATCAAACGGTACCTGATGTAACTGGTAAGACGGGCGAGC
>NZ_BCMG01000046.1 GCF_002217945.1 Secundilactobacillus silagei JCM 19001 | reverse complement strand
TCCCACTTCGCTCGCCGCTACTATGGGAATCGCAATTGCTTTCTCTTCCTGTGGGTACTTAGATGTTTCAGTTCCCCACGTCTGCCAATACTTAGCTATGTATTCACTAAGCATTAATCATCGACTAAGATGATTGGGTTTCCCCATTCGGAAATCTCCGGATCAAAGCTTACGTACAGCTCCCCGAAGCATATCGGTGTTAGTCCCGTCCTTCATCGGCTCCTAGTGCCAAGGCATTCACCATGCGCCCTTGATAACTTAACCTCATCACTA
>NZ_BCMG01000045.1 GCF_002217945.1 Secundilactobacillus silagei JCM 19001 | reverse complement strand
TCCCACTTCGCTCGCCGCTACTATGGGAATCGCAATTGCTTTCTCTTCCTGTGGGTACTTAGATGTTTCAGTTCCCCACGTCTGCCAATACTTAGCTATGTATTCACTAAGCATTAATCATCGACTAGGATGATTGGGTTTCCCCATTCGGAAATCTCCGGATCAAAGCTTACGTACAGCTCCCCGAAGCATATCGGTGTTAGTCCCGTCCTTCATCGGCTCCTAGTGCCAAGGCATTCACCATGCGCCCTTGATAACTTAACCTCATCACTA
>NZ_BCMG01000044.1 GCF_002217945.1 Secundilactobacillus silagei JCM 19001 | reverse complement strand
GCAAATGTGACGATTCCAAGCAACCAAGGTAATCAAACAGTACCCGATGTAACTGGTAAGACAGGCGAACATGTCACTGTTGATGTGCCATTACTTAAAGGTTACACACCAGATAAAACGACGGTACCAGCCACAGTTAATCCAGATGGCACGATCACGGTCGATAATCCAACAACTACAGGTAAAGTGACCTACACACCAAATGATGCCAAGGCAAATGTGACGATTCCAAGCAACCAAGGTGATCAAACGGTACCTGATGTAACTGGTAAGACGGGC
>NZ_BCMG01000043.1 GCF_002217945.1 Secundilactobacillus silagei JCM 19001 | reverse complement strand
ATGATTGGGTTTCCCCATTCGGAAATCTCCGGATCAAAGCTTACGTACAGCTCCCCGAAGCATATCGGTGTTAGTCCCGTCCTTCATCGGCTCCTAGTGCCAAGGCATTCACCATGCGCCCTTGATAACTTAACCTCATCACTAACGTGATGGATTAATTGAGTATTACGCGAAGTAAATAAACTTTACTAATAAAAAACTCAAAATACGCGGTGTTCTCGGCTTAATTAATGAAATTATTAATTAATTATAAAAGAAAATTGATATTATCTAGTTTTCAAAGAACC
>NZ_BCMG01000042.1 GCF_002217945.1 Secundilactobacillus silagei JCM 19001 | reverse complement strand
TCCCCCGCTTCTGGGCAGGTTACCCACGTGTTACTCACCAGTTCGCCACTCATCCAATGCTGAAAATCAGTGCAAGCACTTCAATTCAGCGGGATGCGTTCGACTTGCATGTATTAGGCACGCCGCCAGCGTTCGTCCTGAGCCAGGATCAAACTCTCATTTTATGATTGTTTGTGACTCATTAATATTACTAGCGAAATTGACTTCGCAAATTACATTTGATACCAGCCTAAGCTGATATGCCCTGCACATTTGTGAAACAAAACTTTGTTCAGTTTTCAAAGGTCTA
>NZ_BCMG01000041.1 GCF_002217945.1 Secundilactobacillus silagei JCM 19001 | reverse complement strand
AACGTGATGGATTAATTGAGTATTACGCGAAGTAAATAAACTTTACTAATAAAAAACTCAAAATACGCGGTGTTCTCGGCTTAATTAATGAAATTATTAATTAATTATAAAAGAAAATTGATATTATCTAGTTTTCAAAGAACCAGTTTGAGAGTAGACCTCTCAAAACCGAACAAAGTTTTGTCTCATGTGCAGGCTTCCGTATTATTCCTTAGAAAGGAGGTGATCCAGCCGCAGGTTCTCCTACGGCTACCTTGTTACGACTTCACCCTAATCATCTGCCCCACCT
>NZ_BCMG01000040.1 GCF_002217945.1 Secundilactobacillus silagei JCM 19001 | reverse complement strand
GCTTTGGGTAAGAAGTTGAACTTGGATCCACGTAGCATCGACGCCTACATTATGGGTGAACATGGTGATACTGAATTCGCTGCTTACGATGAAGCCACCATTGGTTCAAGACCATTACGTTCAGTTACTCAGGAACATGGCATTACCGATGCTGACCTTGACGAAATTGAAGATCAAACCATGCACAAGGCATACGAGATCATCAATACCAAGGGTGCTACCTACTATGGTGTTGCCACATCATTGATGCGGATCACCAAAGCCATTTTACGTGATGAAAATGCTATTTTACC
>NZ_BCMG01000039.1 GCF_002217945.1 Secundilactobacillus silagei JCM 19001 | reverse complement strand
CCGTGTAATCGGACTGATCGATATTCTTCAGGGTATGGCCAGGTACACCTGGTACATCGGCTGGAGCGAGGCTGGCAACTAAGACATCACTGTCTTTGCCACCCTTTCCGTTCGTATTAGTCGTCCATGATGTGTAGCTGACACTATGACCGTCATCACCGACAGTTGCCGTCCGGTAAACCTTAACCGGCTGACCATCGAGGCTGCTCAGATCTTGGTTGGCGCCTGCGGCGGTGTAATGAACGGTAATTTCACCGTTCAAGTACTTCGCTTGCGTCCCATCTGGGTCGTTGGTCCCACC
>NZ_BCMG01000038.1 GCF_002217945.1 Secundilactobacillus silagei JCM 19001 | reverse complement strand
ATAATCCAACAACTACAGGTAAAGTGACCTACACACCAAATGATGCCAAGGCAAATGTGACGATTCCAAGCAACCAAGGTGATCAAACGGTACCTGATGTAACTGGTAAGACGGGCGAACATGTTGATGTTACAGTACCAGTGAAGCCAGGCTACACAGCGGATAAGCCAACGGTACCGGCGACGGTGAATGCCGACGGCACGATCACCGTTGATAACCCAACGACCACAGGTAAAGTAAACTACACACCAAACGATGCCAAGGCAAATGTGACGATTCCAAGCAACCAAGGTGATCAAACGGTGCCTAATGTAACTGGTAAGACA
>NZ_BCMG01000037.1 GCF_002217945.1 Secundilactobacillus silagei JCM 19001 | reverse complement strand
AGGCGGTTGGCTCCCGAAGGTTACCGAACCGACTTTGGGTGTTGCAAACTCTCATGGTGTGACGGGCGGTGTGTACAAGGCCCGGGAACGTATTCACCGCGGCATGCTGATCCGCGATTACTAGCGATTCCAACTTCGTGCAGGCGAGTTGCAGCCTGCAGTCCGAACTGAGAATGGTTTTAAGAGATTAGCTTGCCCTCGCGAGTTTGCGACTCGTTGTACCATCCATTGTAGCACGTGTGTAGCCCAGGTCATAAGGGGCATGATGACTTGACGTCATCCCCACCTTCCTCCGGTTTGTCACCGGCAGTCTCGCCAGAGTGCCCA
>NZ_BCMG01000036.1 GCF_002217945.1 Secundilactobacillus silagei JCM 19001 | reverse complement strand
CCATCCCTTGTTCTTCAATCGCCCAGAAGATCGCTGCAGCGATAAACAACGGCACATAGGCCCAAACACGGGAACGCTCATGCTTAGTAACCTTCTTGCTGGTCAACATCACTGCGAAGTAAGCAACTGGTGTTAAAACAGCAATGATACTGAGCAAGGTGATAAAGTTGGTAATGTTAAAGGCGTTGAAAGCGTACATAATCAATAAGATCAGTACAAAGGCAACGACACCCAAACCAACTCGGAAGGATAATTTTTTGGTCTCTCCTGGTTCCAACGGATCATCAGGATAAAGTGAATCAGCACTCAGATATTTCTTACCACCATACCAGTAAGAAATTAAACCAAAGAACATCCC
>NZ_BCMG01000035.1 GCF_002217945.1 Secundilactobacillus silagei JCM 19001 | reverse complement strand
TGCCGACGGCACGATCACCGTTGATAACCCAACGACCACAGGTAAAGTGACCTACACACCAAATGATGCCAAGGCAAATGTGACGATTCCAAGCAACCAAGGTGATCAAACGGTACCCGATGTAACTGGTAAGACAGGCGAACATGTCACTGTTGATGTGCCATTACTTAAAGGTTACACACCAGATAAAACGACGGTACCAGCCACAGTTAATCCAGATGGCACGATCACGGTCGATAATCCAACAACCACAGGTAAAGTGACCTACACACCAAACGATGCTAAGGCAAATGTGACGATTCCAAGCAACCAAGGTGATCAAACAGTACCTAACGTAACTGGTAAGACGGGCGAGCATGTTGATGTT
>NZ_BCMG01000034.1 GCF_002217945.1 Secundilactobacillus silagei JCM 19001 | reverse complement strand
GATGCCAAGGCAAATGTGACGATTCCAAGCAACCAAGGTAATCAAACAGTACCCGATGTAACTGGTAAGACAGGCGAGCATGTTGATGTCACAGTACCAGTGAAGCCAGGCTACACAGCGGATAAGCCAACGGTACCGGCGACGGTGAATGCCGACGGCACGATCACCGTTGATAACCCAACGACCACAGGTAAAGTGACCTACACACCAAACGATGCCAAGGCAAATGTGACGATTCCAAGCAACCAAGGTAATCAAACAGTGCCTAATGTAACTGGTAAGACAGGCGAACATGTCACTGTTGATGTGCCATTACTTAAAGGTTACACACCAGATAAAACGACGGTACCAGCCACAGTTAATCCAGATGGCACGATCACGGTCG
>NZ_BCMG01000033.1 GCF_002217945.1 Secundilactobacillus silagei JCM 19001 | reverse complement strand
CTGATGCTCTCAAAACTAGACAATATCAATTTCTTTTACCGATGAACACCACTACTCGTGGTTAAGTCCTCGACCGATTAGTACTAGTCCGCTCCGTGCATCGCTGCACTTCCACTTCTAGCCTATCTACCTGATCATCTCTCAGGGGTCTTACTTCCATAAAGGAATGGGAAATCTCATCTTGAGGCGAGTTTCACACTTAGATGCTTTCAGCGTTTATCTCATCCACACATAGCTACTCAGCAATGCGCCTGGCGGCACAACTGATACACCAGCGGTGTGTCCATTCCGGTCCTCTCGTACTAGGAACAGCTCCTCTCAAATTTCCTACGCCCGCGACGGATAGGGACCGAACTGTCTCACGACGTTCTGAACCCAGCTCGCGTACCGCTTTAATGGGCGAACAGCCCAACCCTTGGGACCGACTACAGCCCCAGGATGCGATGAGCCGACATCGAGGTGCCAAACCTCCCCGTCGATGTGGACTCTTGGGGGAG
>NZ_BCMG01000032.1 GCF_002217945.1 Secundilactobacillus silagei JCM 19001 | reverse complement strand
AGCAATACCACCTCAGCCACCTTGACCAGCGATGAGAACAAGACGAGCAATGATCTGAGCAACTTCAGTGACGATAACGGTAAATTGGCTTCGGATACCACGAAGGATACGAGTGATCTCGGTTCCGACGGGACCGTGGCTCAAAAGAGTGCCAACGCGAGCGACCAGACGCAGTTGAGCAATGATCAGCAGAATTACAACAGCGATGTCAATGAAACCAGCGATGATCAGAGCAAGGCGAAGTCGAATGCGTTGAGCAATGACCAGAGTGATATCAACAGTGATCAGACGAAGGTCAACAGCGATTCGACCAAGTTCTCTGATGATCAGAGCAACGTGGCTTCGGACTTAAGTGATAGCAATACCACCTCGGGCACCTTGACCAGCGATGAGAACAAGACGAGCAATGATCTGAGCAACTTCAGTTCTGATAACAGTAATTTGAATTCGGATACGACGAAGGAAACGAGTGATTTCGGCAGCAACGGGACCTCGGCTCAAAAGAGTGCCAACGCCA
>NZ_BCMG01000031.1 GCF_002217945.1 Secundilactobacillus silagei JCM 19001 | reverse complement strand
ACCTTGCGGTCGTACTCCCCAGGCGGAATACTTAATGCGTTAGCTGCGGCACTGAAGGGCGGAAACCCTCCAACACCTAGTATTCATCGTTTACGGCATGGACTACCAGGGTATCTAATCCTGTTCGCTACCCATGCTTTCGAGCCTCAGCGTCAGTTACAGACCAGACAGCCGCCTTCGCCACTGGTGTTCTTCCATATATCTACGCATTTCACCGCTACACATGGAGTTCCACTGTCCTCTTCTGCACTCAAGTCTCCCAGTTTCCGATGCACTTCTCCGGTTAAGCCGAAGGCTTTCACATCAGACTTAAGAAACCGCCTGCGCTCGCTTTACGCCCAATAAATCCGGACAACGCTTGCCACCTACGTATTACCGCGGCTGCTGGCACGTAGTTAGCCGTGGCTTTCTGGTTAAATACCGTCAACACCTGAACAGTTACTCTCAGATGTGTTCTTCTTCAACAACAGAGTTTTACGAGCCGAAACCCTTCTTCACTCACGCGGCGTTGCTCCATCAGACTTTCGTCCATTGTGGAAGATTCCCTACTGCTGCCTCCCGTAGGAGTTTGGGCCGTATCTCAGTCCCAATGTGGCCGATTACC
>NZ_BCMG01000030.1 GCF_002217945.1 Secundilactobacillus silagei JCM 19001 | reverse complement strand
CGTTATCTGGTCAAAGTTAGTCTTTTTCGGGAAAAACCACCGTAACCATCGATTGAAATATTCATTGGATCCCCGTTCCCATGGTGAATACGGGTGACAAAAATAAACTTTAATCTGATAGTCTTGTTCTATGGATCGATAATCGGCAAACTCCTTACCATGATCAACAGTTATAGATTTCACTTGGGAACCGAAGGTCCCCATAAAATTTCCAAAGGTATCATTTAAGGCCTTGGCGGTGCGATTAGGGGCTTTGATAGCCCATAGAAGCCGGGTTTTACGTTCTACAAAAGTGACCAAACATGCTCGTGACTGACCTCGGCTAGAAAGTACCGTATCGACTTCCCAATGACCAAAAGCTAATCGCTGATTGACAGATTTTGGTCGTTGTTCAATGGAAGTCCCACTTGTAAATGTGACACGATGCTCATTAGCTCGGCGCTGTCGGACATTTCGATTAGGTAGATCAGCCAAGTTGAAAGGTAACCAGCCAAGCTTAAGCCAGTTATAAATTGAAGCGGTGCTCAGGTTAAAAGCTGTCGCAATCGCTTCTGGTGACCAAGTTAAACGTAGGTGGTTGGTAATTAAAATTGTCAATGATGGCGTTAGAATTGAATGGCGACCACAAGCCCGCCTTTTATGATCTGCGTCTTGTTGCGCTAATTCGGGATCATAGGGTTTGACCCGATCTAATTCATAGCTAATAGTTGATTTGGCAACGCCTAAGGCGTCAGCCATATCTTGGTAAGTATGAT
>NZ_BCMG01000029.1 GCF_002217945.1 Secundilactobacillus silagei JCM 19001 | reverse complement strand
CCTTCCTTAAGCCCAGCCTTTGGTGTCCACATTTGCTTAGCAACTGGTAATTTCGGCATTTCGTCTGCCTTGTGCCCAGCAACTTCGTACATGATCAAACGGTATTCATCACCGAAGTCAGCTAAGGTAACGTCAACAGCATCACCTTCGCCACCGGCGAAGACCAAACGAGCTGGATCTTCACGGTCACCAATATCTAGTGGGTGAACTTCAATCTTAGGCTTATCAGTAGCTAAGGTTGGGTCAACTTCCAGCATATGTGAACCCAGGATTGCTTCGTGGCCCTTACGTAGATCAAGGGTGTAGTCTTCCATGAAGGCAGTCTTCTTGTTGTGGCTGATGATCTTCATTAAGCGGTCAAGCGCAGCGGTCTTCCAGTCACCTTCACCGGCAAACCCATAACCTTCGGCCATCAATAATTGAACAGCCAAACCAGGTAATTCCTTCAAACCATAAAGATCTTCGAAGTTATCTGAGAAGGCAGTGTAACCGCGAGCGCTCATGAAACGCTTCAAACCAAAGTATTCACGAATTTGATACTTAACGTGATCTTCGAAGAAGGCCTCATCGTTATCGCCAGGGTTCATGGTGTAGGTCTTAGCTAATTCATCATACTTCTGGTTAATATCAGCATCCGTAACTTTATCCATCTCAGCCACTAGATCACCGACAGCGTAGTAGTCAACGGTCCAGCCAAGTTGAATTTGAGCTTCAATCTTGTCACCATCAGTAACGGCAACGTTACGCATCTTGCCACCAAATGACATAACTTTGATCTTGAAGCTTTCGTTGTAAGCAACAGCAACGTCTTGCCAGTCGGCAATTTCGTTTTGAACTTCTTTATCGCCCCACCAGCCATAAACAACTTTGTTGTTCATGCGGAGACGAGCATTGATATAACCGTATTCACGGTCACCATGAGCACTTTGGTTCAGGTTCATGTAATCCATGTCGATAGTCTTGTAAGGAATGTGATCCAAGTATTGAGTAGCCAGGTGCAGTAATGGTTT
>NZ_BCMG01000028.1 GCF_002217945.1 Secundilactobacillus silagei JCM 19001 | reverse complement strand
TGAATGAACTTACCACAGAAATTATCGCTGCACTAGCCCAAAAGCAAGATTTGGACGAAGTTTTTCGTCACCACCTCGAAATTGCGATTAACCAGCTGCTTCAAACCGAATTGGCAGAGTTTTTGGGTTACGAACGCTACTCATACGCTGGGATTAACACTGGTAATAACCGCAACGGCAGTTATGAGCGCTCGTTTGATACGAAGTACGGCCAACTTAACTTAACCATTCCTCGAGATCGCAATGGCCGGTTTGAAAATCATACCTTGCCAGCCTACGGTCGGCACAGTGATAATTTAGAAACAACGGTCATTCAGTTGTATACCAAGGGAATTACCACTGCTGAAATTGCCGAACTCATTGAGAAAATGTACGGTGCTCACTACTCCAAAGCCACGGTTTCCAACATGACTAAAGCCGTCAATGAACAGGTTCAAGCTTTCCAGCAACGTCGACTGGCTTCACAATATGCGGCCATCTTCTTAGATGCCACTTACTTGCCGTTAAAGCGGGATACCGTTCAAAAAGAAGCCGTTCATATTGCGATTGGCATTCGTCCAGATGGTACGAAAGAAGTGCTGAACTACCAAGTGGCGCCAACGGAATCGACTGGAATCTGGACTGAACTGCTGGGAACCTTGATCAAGCAGGGCGTTAAAGATGTGCTGTTGTTTGTGGCCGATGGGTTAGTTGGTTTGGATGAAGGCTTGAATCGGCATTTCCCTAAAGCCAAACGACAACGTTGCCTGGTTCATGTTGGGCGGAATCTGATGAACAAAGTTCGCGTAAAAGACCGCAAGGCCGTGATCAGTGACTTTAAACAAGTTCATCGGGCCGCCAACCGTGAAGCAGCCGAACTGAAACTGAATGAGTTCGCCAACAACTGGCATCAGACCTATCCCAAATTAATCAAAGATCTGCTTAAAATGCCGGATTTACTCACTTTCATGGACTTTCCACCAGCTATCCGGCAATCACTATACTCCACTAACCTGATTGAGAACTTTAATAAGCATCTCAAGCGCACCACCCACCACAAAGAACAATTTCCAACGGAAGATTCACTGGATCGCTTCCTGGTTTCTCAGTTTAATGTTTATAACGAGAAGTCTCTGAAG
>NZ_BCMG01000027.1 GCF_002217945.1 Secundilactobacillus silagei JCM 19001 | reverse complement strand
CTCGTGTAGCCATAGCCGGATCGTTTAAGGACTTTGATTCGATTATTCGTCCCTTCCAAAGGACCATTGGAGTAATCTTTGTGCTTCAAGGTGTTTTCAATGTAGTCAGGATGCTCACGAATATAAGTTAAGCACGTCTCAAAGGTTTCAGGTGCACCAACGGAATCGGCCAAGGCATTGCGTAATTCTTCGACATCATGTGTCCTGACGGCCCCACACAAACGCTGTGCGTAGGCGTAGACTTGTGCCAATTCAGGACTTAAGCTCAGTAAATTATCAATAACGTCAACTTCGGTAGTGAAGTATTTAAACTGGGAAAAGCGGTGAAAGTTCTTATAATCCAGTTTTGCGGCCGGTTTGAGTAATAATTTCCAATATTTTTTGAGGGCTTTATATTCGCGCGATGATGTCGCAAATTGTTTCATCACTTCAATACGGGTCTTATTTAAGCCACGTTGAATGGCATTGATGATGTGAAATCGGTCAATGATCACAATCGCATTGGGAAAGATTTCTTCCGTCAATTGTGGATAGGTATAGTTCATGTCTGTCACTAGGAAACGAACTTGATTCCGGACTTCAAGGTCATAACGTTTAAAATAACGCGTCAAAGCTGGTAAGGTTCGGACGTCAAGAATGTCTCGAAGCAGCTGGTGGTCACCGTCCATCAGAACACAGCTCATCGAACCTTGGGCATCCTTGGTACTCTTGATTTCATCGATGTGGAGAGCAGCTGGAAGATGGTGATAGTCCGTTTTAAAATCGGATGAAAAACGATTCAACACTCGCGAAACGAAGTTTGGCGAGGTGTTCAGTTCTTGTGCAATATGTTTCATTGAGACGGATTCGTTTAGCTTCGATAAACAAGCCTGATGCGTGTTGTAAGATATTGAGCAGTTACGCTTAACGATACTTGTGTGAGCCAAAAAATGTCCACGACATGCGTGACACTCATAGTATTGTTTACGTAAATGCATGACGACAGCCCATTCACCCGTTTTTGGTAAGCGAACATGAACCGTTCGCCAGCCATATTTAATAATCGAGTGTTGATTCAACACGCCACATTCTGAACAGGCCTTAGGGACATAGGTTAGGTGAGCCTTAACCTGAATTGCCTGGTCATCACGGACAACCTCATCAATAAAAACATTTTTATCTTCAATATTGAGCAGAACTTTAGTAGAATCAGACATGGGATATCGCCGCTTTCTTATATTATCTTGAAACTTGGTCGT
>NZ_BCMG01000026.1 GCF_002217945.1 Secundilactobacillus silagei JCM 19001 | reverse complement strand
AATTGCAGCCAGTGAGAAACCAGCGTGGAAGTTAAATGCTGACCACATAGCTGGTACCACGATTGGTGCAACTAATGAACCTAAGTTAATCCCAAAAACGAAAATCGTAAAACCAGAATCACGACGCGTATCTTCTGGTGAATAAAGTGTCCCAACCATTTCAGAAACGTTTGGCTTCAACAGACCAGTACCAATTGTAATTAAACAAATTGAAATAAATAGTGCTATTTTACCAGCTGGTACGGAGAGGCAGATATGACCAAACATGATCAAGACACCGCCAATGAACACCGTTTTACGACTCCCCCAGATTCGGTCACTTAAAAAGCCACCGAGAACTGAAGTTAAGTAAACTAACGACCCATAAATCGACATGATTGAGGCTGCCAGCCCCTTGTCCATGCCAAGGCCACCCTTTGCAATTGAGAAGTACATGTAGTAGATCAGAATTGCTTTCATACCATAGTAACTAAACCGTTCCCACATTTCAGTCATGAACAGCGTAGATAATCCACGTGGCTGACCGAAGAAAGAACGATCTACTTGCTTATTTCCTTGGTTATCCAAAAAAAAACCTCCAGACATCTCTCACTCAAGCAATACCATTTATTTACCGGAGTGATGATAAAGGAGCGGGAAACCCGCTCCTCATAATATTCTAATTGAAACATATAGGATATTATACGCCCGAAAAGGTTCTAACGCAATGTTATTTCTGTTAAGAACACTGGATAATAGCGATTTTTCGAGAATGTTGTCTAGTAAAAAAGGGCCGTTCATTAGCCCCCTATTTAGGTCAGTTTAACCAACAACCTTATTCTTATCTAATTCAGTCATCGCAAATTTAATCAAGCTTTCACCATTGACCCAAGCATAGATGTTGTCTGGAATTTTTTCCAATCGTGAATTAACTGCTTTTAAAGCAGCGTAATCATAACCAACCTGAGGTGCAACCAAAACTAAATCTGCATTCTCTGCACTCTCTAAGCTGTCACTTGTAGCCGCAGCAAAGCTGGTTGCTTCAAACGTAATATCGACACGGTATGCTTCCGCTGATCTTTGAGCAGTCTCTTGCAACAATTGACTTGTAATACCACTTCCACAAACAATTAATACAGTTGTCATAATAGTTACCTCCAAATTTGCGTTATGTATTAGCGCTTTCATTAGTTATTAGGTTACCACTAATAAACGTATACCACAAGTGAAATTATCATTATATTCCTTTTACTTTAGGCATTCTAACGTCTATACCAATTCTAATAAACTGCCTTTCACTTAACTCGTGACCCGGGTTTATTGGGCCTTTTGCTCAAAATTCTAACTAGGACACAAAAAAACACTAACGATAAACGTTAGTGTTTTTTGCTTTGCCAGTTGAATAGATGCCGGCTGAGGAATTCGAATCCCCGACCCTCGGTTTACGATACCGATGCTCTACCAACTGAGCTAAGCCGGCATTACTAAATTTTCTTGACTCCGGCAGGCGGGCTCGAACCGTCGACAACCTGATTAACAGTCAGGTGCTCTACCAACTGAGCTATGCCGGAATAATGATAGCGTGGCAACGTCCTACCCTTGCAGGGGGCGATCCCCCAACTACTCTTGGCGTGCTGAAGCTTAACTACTGTGTTCGGCATGGGAACAGGTGTATCCTTCAGGCTATCGCCACCACACTATTGAGA
>NZ_BCMG01000025.1 GCF_002217945.1 Secundilactobacillus silagei JCM 19001 | reverse complement strand
TCTCCCGCCACGCTGAGTGGCGCGGGTTAGAGTGTTCACACAACAAGGGTCGTATCCCACCAGCGCCTCCACCGAAACTAGCGTTCCGGCTTCTACGGCTCCGACCTATCCTGTACAAGTTGTGTCAACACCCAATATCAAGCTATAGTAAAGCTCCATGGGGTCTTTCCGTCCTGTCGCGGGTAACCTGCATCTTCACAGGTACTATAATTTCACCGAGTCTCTCGTTGAGACAGTGCCCAGATCGTTACGCCTTTCGTGCGGGTCGGAACTTACCCGACAAGGAATTTCGCTACCTTAGGACCGTTATAGTTACGGCCGCCGTTTACTGGGGCTTCATTTTTGGGCTTCGCCGAAGCTAACTCATCCACTTAACCTTCCAGCACCGGGCAGGCGTCAGCCCCTATACGTCATCTTACGATTTTGCAGAAACCTGTGTTTTTGATAAACAGTCGCCTGGGCCTCTTCACTGCGGCTGCACTTGCGTGCAGCACCCCTTCTCCCGAAGTTACGGGGTCATTTTGCCGAGTTCCTTAACGAGAGTTCACTCGCTCACCTTAGGATTCTCTCCTCGACTACCTGTGTCGGTTTGCGGTACGGGTAGTAAGATACTCACTAGAAGCTTTTCTCGGCAGTGTGACGTCAGCCACTTCCCTACTTAAATTCGGTCCTCATCACAGCTTGTCTACACGGTTGTAAGCATTTAACTAACAACCAGACTTGCTGCTTGAACGCACATATCCAACAGTGCGCACGGCTTAGCCTCCTGCGTCCCTCCATCGCTCAAACATATCTTACTAGTACAGGAATATCAACCTGTTGGCCATCGTCTACGCCTTGCGGCCTCGACTTAGGTCCCGACTAACCCTGGGAGGACGAGCCTTCCCCAGGAAACCTTAGTCATTCGGTGGATCAGATTCTCACTGATCTTTCGCTACTCATACCGGCATTCTCACTTCTAAGCGCTCCACTAGTCCTTACGATCTAGCTTCACCGCCCTTAGAACGCTCTCCTATCACGCAACCTAATGGTTGCATCCACAATTTCGGTGGTATCCTTAGCCCCGGTACATTTTCGGCGCAAAATCACTCGGCTAGTGAGCTATTACGCACTCTTTAAATGGTGGCTGCTTCTGAGCCAACATCCTAGCTGTCTATGCAACTTCACCGCCTTTTCCACTTAGGATACACTTAGGGACCTTAATTGGTGGTCTGGGCTGTTCCCCTTTCGACGATGGATCTTATCACTCACCGTCTGACTCCCGGATATAAATCTATGGCATTCGGAGTTTATCTGAATTCAGTAACCCATGACGGGCCCCTAGTCCAAACAGTGCTCTACCTCCACGATTCTTCATCCGAGGCTAGCCCTAAAGCTATTTCGGAGAGAACCAGCTATCTCCAAGTTCGTTTGGAATTTCACCGCTACCCACACCTCATCCCAGCACTTTTCAACGTACACGGGTTCGGGCCTCCAGTGCGTTTTACCGCACCTTCACCCTGGACATGGGTAGGTCACCTGGTTTCGGGTCTACATCAACATACTGAAACGCCCGTTTCAGACTCGCTTTCGCTACGGCTCCGACTTTTCATCTTAACCTTGCATGTTAACGTAACTCGCCGGTTCATTCTACAAAAGGCACGCTGTCACCCATTAACGGGCTCCAACTAATTGTAGGCACATGGTTTCAGGAACTATTTCACTCCCCTTCCGGGGTGCTTTTCACCTT
>NZ_BCMG01000024.1 GCF_002217945.1 Secundilactobacillus silagei JCM 19001 | reverse complement strand
GGCCTTCACTGACCAGTTGAGCTAGCGCACCACGTTGAAAACGTGATAAAGTAGAAGTACCCAAAGTAATCACTCCTTATAGCTGGTTGGAATTAACTACTACCATTGTAAGAGATTGCTTTGGGCCTTTTTTTATTTTTGTTCGGATTAATTATAGAATTTGCCCTTTAGATAGGTTTTATTTATCAATGAGAATTACCTTTCTTAATTCGATATACAAGGATCCAGAAAGGTAATGCAATTAGAACAGTGCCAATTAACGGAATAAATGAATATAAAACAGCTGCGCATGTATAGTTATTTTGATAAATAACAAAATATAATAGAGCACCTGCAGAAACAATTATTCCCGAAATGGGTAAACTTTTAGTCGTGTAAAAGAGTAAATTTTTCTCATATTTTTTCATAAAAATTGCCTCTTATTAATGATTCATTGCACATGCACCTTCTGATGCAGCGCCACACACGACAGCGCAAGCTAAACCTGCGATGCCATTTACGGCAGCCCAAACTGCACAATAGGAACCACAAGCTAACACACCAGCCATACCGCATGAAAATTCTTTGCCATGAAATTTAAAATGCTTTGTCTTTTTTTTCGCCAGAATATTAATTTGATTCAGTTCATTGTTTGAGGCGGAAAATTCGGTTTTTGGTGATGTGCTCTTAGTAGTACCTTGCTCAGCAGAGAAGCTTACAACCTTATTATTGCTCTTATCAACAACCGTTTGAGTTAATATTGTAGTATTTTTGTCATTATTTTTGTAAACATTATAAACAACATCCGTTGATATAGAAGGATCTACTGAGGATGTTGCACGATAATTATATGGTGTGACTGCGTCTTGGTCATTGGTATAACCACGTTTTTTTATATTATTTAAATAGTTATTTATTTTCTCACTTTTATTTAAATTAGAAACATCTTGCTGTGCATTGCTTGAGCTCAAAGACGAAACCTTTGCACTCAAGTTTGAATATTTAAGCTCTGTATTTAAATTATGGTAATAAGATCCAACTCTAGTTTTAGCCGAACCATTAATTGGGAATAAGAACGAGCCAAGTAATACAGTAACTGAGCACATTAGTAGTCCGATAAATATTTTTTTAAAATGTTTTGCCTTACTCATAATCAACAACTCCTCTAATTTTTAAGGAACCCTTATTGTAAGAACTTGTCTACTACTGAAATTTTGGATTCTCCAACTAAACGTGTAACCTCATGGGTGCCATTGTATTTTATTAAAGTTGGTATAGCATTTACATGCAGTCCCTTTAATTTTTTATAGCTAGAATTAGGTTCGTTAGCTAAATCGACTTTAAAGATTTCCTTGTTAGGATGCTTAGCAATAGCTTGTCGGTAAATCTTTTTCATTTTTTGACAATGAATGCAGTATCTAGAAGCATAGAGGACATACGTTATCTTTCTTTTCTTTTGTTTGAGCAATTTTAATGCGGTGGTTAATTTTACATTCACCACTTTTCCTTCTGACTTTGCGAGCACTGTACTTGGAAGTAAAAACATGAGGCTGATTCCTATTACGAACAAGCAAAAACTGCTTAAAACTGTTATTTTTCGTTTTTTCATAAAAAGCCTCCTCAACACATAAAATCGATGTTAAAACAATCAATATATGCTACATGCTCATAATATCACAATTAATTTTGTTTGTGGCAAATTCTATAATTAATTCGAACGAAAGTAAAAACGCCCAGAGTAATCTCTTACAATGGTAGTAGTTAATTCCAACCAGCTATAAGGAGTGATTACTTTGGGTACTTCTACTTTATCACGTTTTCAACGTGGTGCGCTAGCTCAACTGGTCAGTGAAGGCC
>NZ_BCMG01000023.1 GCF_002217945.1 Secundilactobacillus silagei JCM 19001 | reverse complement strand
TTGGATTTGGACAATTTGAATGGTAAAGTCATTTCTTTGTTAAATGCTGGCTTGATTTATAAGGTCAGAGAAATGCCTTTGCAATTTCATTCTGGTTTTGATGAAGTAGGCCACGAATATTCCTCTTACAACATTACATCTTTAGGAGAGAAATATTTGATACGAAAACTAGAAAGTAAGTAGTGATTAACTGTCTTTTGATAATCATTGGGAGCTAAAGCGACCTTTGATTATTTTTTTGCCAACGGCAAAAATAGCCTCGCAGAGCCCAAACTTTACAAGGTAAAGTATATTGGGCTATACCTTGCATGGAGGTTTGCCGAATTCTGTGCTATGCTCTAATCAAATTTAGCTGTTTGAAATGGGTGGTTAGATGAGTTATTTAGTAGCTAATATGCAGAAACTGAAAGCTGATAATCTGGTGGGCTTGGGTAATCATGATCAACGTCGAACGCAGAATCACAAAAATACTGATATTGATGTTGACCGTTCTGCTTTAAATTATGATTTGGTTGCTGGTCGGACTAATCATTTTAAAACGGATATTGCGGCTTATATTAACGAGCATAAAACCAGTCAGCGAGCGGTTCGAAAAGATGCGGTCTTGGTCAATGAATGGATTATCTCAAGTGATCGTCGTTTCTTTGCTGATTTAACGGCGGTGGATACACGCAAATACTTTGAAACAGCTAAAGCTTACTTTGCTGAAAAATTTGGTGAAGAAAATATTCGTTATGCAATTGTTCATCTTGATGAGAGTACTCCACACATGCATATGGGGATTGTCCCGTTTGATGATGAGTATAAATTGTCTGCTAAACGAGTTTTTAATCGCACATCTTTGCGAGATATTCAAGATCAATTACCGACTTATTTGCAACAGCATGGTTTTAATGTTCAGCGTGGGGTTCAAGAATCGGAACGTAAAAGTTTGACGGTACCGGAATATAAAGCCATGCGGGAATCTATTAAGCAGGGGCAGAAAAAATTAGCAGCGGTTGAAAATGAAACTAAGCAGCGCCAAGCGAAACTTAAGACGTATCAAGCCACTAAATTTGATGTGAATAGTGTTAAAACGAAGGAATCCCGTTTCCATAAGCGGTATGTGCTGGTTGACCGTTTTGATTTTGATAAACTTAAACAGGGCGCCAGCTTAACGGATACGTATTTTACTGAAACATTGTCCCAAAGGTCTGATATGGATATTCAAAAAGACCAATTGATTAAAGCTGAAAGTAAGGCTATGGAACTAGACATTGAGAATCGTCGTCTTCAAAAGCTAGTCGGGACGCTACAAGGAATTGTTCGGAGCGTTGACCGCTTCTTACAGCGCAAATTAGGTGTTGGTTTACCAAGTGAGTGGCTAGAACGAGCTGGACTAAAGGAACTATCTAAAAAAGCCCCTCAGAGGCCACAGGAGCGTTCAGAGGGGCAACATGATGAATTAGATGGTCCAAGCCTTTGAATTTGGTCTATGGCTTTAATTTAACCGCTGATGAGTATTGGAGCTGTTTAATGGCCGTCAGTCAACGGTAAATCGAATTAAAGGGACTTACTGCTTTAGCAGTTAGTCCCTTTTTGAGGCTTTAAGGAGTTGATTGACTAACCAAACCCAGACACTGAATTGGCTGAAAGCCAAAGTTTCCTAAACTTTGCTTTCCTGCCTCACGGCGAGTGCGGGGTGAGTTTGAGCGGGAGCTCCCGCTCATTTAGGCGGTCAAGCTGAGACAGCTTGGACTGGGTTCGGGGCGTCAGCGCCCGAGGGCTTAGAAACTGGTCGATTTTGACCAGTTTCTTCTTATCTTGATACTATTAGAAACAACGTCATTTTAAAAAACTGGGATAAACCCTTGACACAACTGGGCTTAGGCGTATTATGAGTTTATAAAATGAATAAAGAAAAAACCCACGTGAGAATTCCTAGTTTGGCGACCCGGAACACGTGAGTTAATCTTGAATATTCGTATTTACTAGACATAGTTTAAAGCTTGAGTTAGTAAGCGTCAAGCCCTTAGTTTTAGTAAATACATAAAAGATTAGCTCTTCTCACGTGGTTGGATGAGAGGAGCTTTTTAGTTTGGCTGATAGAAAAGTTTTAGTTGATCGATCGCAGTTGGGAAAAGTACGACCATGGCGAGAACATAAGTTAGAGAATTTACAGTATGGTGATTATTTACAAATGTTGCACTACAAGAAAGCCCATCGAGTTAAAGAGTGTGGTGAAGTATTACGTTTTGTGGAAGATAAAAATGGTCACAAAAAATTGGCTCAGACTTGGTTTTGCCATTCCCGTTTGTGTCCGTTATGTAACTGGCGGCGGTCAATGAAACAATCTAACCAGTTAACTCAAATTTTGACAGAAACAGTTAAACAGCGAAAAACGGGTCGGTTCTTGTTTTTAACGTTGACGGTAAAGAATACTACAGGGGATTTGTTGAAGAGTGAATTACGGCAGATGGGACGAGCCATTGCAAAGATCTTTCAGTATAAAAAAGTGGCTAAAAATTTGTTGGGTTATGTACGTTCAACTGAGGTTACCATTAATCACGAAGCAGATCAGCCGATGTATCACCACCATATGCATGTTTTGCTTTTTATGAAATCGAGTTATTTTACAGGAACTGATAATTATATTTCACAAGCAGAATGGACTAGATATTGGCAACGAGCGATGAAATTAGCTTATGCGCCGGTTGTGAATGTTGAAGCGGTTAAACCGAATGTGAAACGCCAGAAAAATTCCTTGCTGGCTAGTGCTCAAGAAACGGCTAAATATCAGGTGAAGTCCAAAGATATTTTAACTAATAATCAAGAACAAGATCTACAAGTGATTGATGATTTGGAACAGGCTTTGGCTGGTTCACGACAAATTAGCTATGGTGGTTTGCTGAAAGAAATTCGCAAGCAGTTGCAATTAGAAGATGTTGAAAATGGTGATTTGATTAATACAGATAGTGATGATCAAAAGGTTGCCCAAGCAGTACGCGAGATTGTTGCTAAATGGGACTATCAGCGTAAAAATTATTTTGTTTAAGCAGGAGTTGGTAGATTGTCTATATTAATAGTGATGGGGGTAATTATACTCTCATAAATATTTTTGAAAGTGATGTGTCTTTGTTATGAATAATTCTTTTTGGGGCAAACTTTTGGACATTTTGACTGACGGAAGGCATTTATTTTTTACTTTTGCTGTCGCACTAAGCTCATTTATTATTTATTATTTTCGGCTTGTACCTCAATATAATCGTTATCTTGTTGCTTGTTCTGTGGCATTTTCTCTTTTGTTTTTTGTTCAGATAGTTATTAGTGTTTTTTATTGGACGGTAAATATCATTTTAAAGCATAGAAGTGTTGAGAATTTAGTTAATGATTCTTATTGCTTAGAAGTGTTATGTAACCTTTATAAAAATAATGGTAATCCTTTGGATTTGGACAATTTGAATGGTAAAGTCATTTCTTTGTTAAATGCTGGCTTGATTTATAAGGTCAGAGAAATGCCTTTGCAATTTCATTCTGGTTTTGATGAAGTAGGCCACGAATATTCCTCTTACAACATTACATCTTTAGGAGAGAAATATTTGATACGAAAACTAGAAAGTAAGTAGTGATTAACTGTCTTTTGATAATCATTGGGAGCTAAAGCGACCTTTGATTA
>NZ_BCMG01000022.1 GCF_002217945.1 Secundilactobacillus silagei JCM 19001 | reverse complement strand
CTGCAATAGTTGAGTCCCACGAATCCACATCTTAGCAGGACTGAAAGTATGCATCCATGTGATCACACCGGCAACTGAATCATCATGATTAGCATCCTTCATCAGCTTAGTAATGTTGTCAGCTTTAGTAGCTGTCAGTTTAAATTCAATTGGGTAAGGTAAGTTGCCGGACTTGTTTAATTTATCAACAATATCTTTGGCATCTTTTTCAACGGACTTTAACTGTTCGTCACCATATAAAAATTGACTGCCAGTAACAAACCAAAACTTGTAATCTGGGGTACTTAACATAATAGAATATCTCCTTTTCTAATTTGATGATTTTAAAATTTGATAACTTTAATTTATGAACGAGCTGCATGGTCCTTTGAGTGTGCATTATTCTGACCATAGTAGGCATTGGCACCATGTTTACGATAATAGTGCTTATCCAATAAATATTGTGGTAGTTCAGAACTCTGATGCGTCAGTTCCATTGTATGGAAGTCTTCTTCTGCGACAACTTCCAAAACTTTGGAATTGTAAACCGCTTTATCTGGTGTCGGTCCCCAAGCAAACGGGCCATGCTGACTAACTAAGGCAGCTGGTACGGCTTCATAATCCAAGCCACGTTCTTTAAAGGTTTTTACGATTGTCTTACCAGTGTTACCCTCGTAATCTTCTTCAATTTCTTCCTTGGTTAAGGCGTCCGCAGCCGGAACATCACCGAAGAAGGTATCCGCGTGAGTCGTGTTCATAGCTGGAATATCCATCTTAGCGGCGGCAAATGACACTGCCCAAGGTGAATGCGTATGAACGATTCCGCCAATCTTTGGAAAATGATTATATAGATACGTATGAGTTGGTGTATCACTGGATGGATTCATGTCACCTTCAACAACCTCACCCTTTAAGTTCACAACAACCAAATCTTCAGGCTTTAATTTGTCGTAGTCAACACCGGATGGCTTAATGACGAAAAGCCCCTTATCACGATCAATACCTGAGACATTCCCCCAGGTAAAGGTGACTAAACCTAGTTTAGGAAGTTGCATATTAGCTTCATAAACCTTTTGCTTAAGATCTTCTAGCATTTTAGCGTACTCCTTTTATTAAAAGTTAAACAAAGTAACGGTATGAGAAGTAACATTTATTATTTCTTGTATTAATAGCTGAAAATCATTACCCAATAAGAGTAAAGCCACAAGAATTAGGACCAAATCATTACTAAATAGCATTAAAACAAACAATTCGTACATCCATTTATTGATATGTTAACCGCTTACATATTGAATTCTATAACATTTATACTGATAAATCAATGCATTTTTATATTTATACGCATAGAAAAGGATGATAACACATAAAAAAGCCCTAAGGCTACTGGCCTTAGGGCTTCCACTTATTTAATAAATTCACTAAGATAGTTAAAAAACTGTTCTTCTATGCTTTTAATTAATTTTCTTCACGGAATCTCGAATCACCATTTCTGGACCATACACGATGGACTTCACTGGCTTCTTTGCTATTAATTCCATTAACAGCTGTGCAGCATCGTGTCCCATTCGCTCTTTTTCATGCACCATGGTAGTTATAGGCGGATCCATATATCGGACAACGTTATAATCATCGAACCCGGTAATTGAAATATCATCTGGAATAGAAAGATCCATTGATTTTACCATATCAATCACACGAATAGCTAGTTGATCATTATAGCAAACGATAGCAGTTGGTCGCGGGGTTGCTTGAATAGCATGCTCAATCTTAGCCAAAACCTGTTTAATAGGGTCCATTGATTGATACATAATAATATTACTCTCGAGCGCAATAGTAGCGTGTTCTTGATAGGCCTTGATAAACCCATTCATTCGATTAACGCCTTGCAGATCATCTACTTTAAAAACACCCACTATTCGCTCGTGTCCCAACTCAATTAAATAATTGGTCAATTGTTTTAATGCACCAGTATCATTAGTTGTCACAGAGGGCGCGTTCAACTCTGGAATATCATATTTAGCGTTGATAAATACCATTGGTAAACCAAGTGCTTTAATTTTTTCATATAAATCACGATTTTGAGTGGGTAACGTACTTTGAGTCGGTTCAATAATTAACCCTGCCACATTACTTTGCAACATCGTGGTGAGCGAGCGACGTTCTAGCTTTGGATCATTGTGCGTATTCGCCAGCAATATTGAGAAACCATTATCGGAAATAATTTGATCAGCTCCGTTGATAATACTCGGAAAAATGTAATTTGCAATATGAGTTGCAATTACACCGATCATTCGGTTAGAGGCTGTATTTTTAGCCTGAGCTGCTTGCCAATCATTGACGTACATCCCACCACCTTGAATCCGATAAATATAGCCTTCGTTTTCAAGATCACCAACAGCTCTTCTTACTGTATAACGACTAACACTAAATTCCTCCATAAGTTCCGATTCAGTGGAAAGCTTTGCACCAACATCGTAGGCACCAGACAGAATTTTATCTTTTATGCCATCCTCCACAATTTCATATTTTGCTTTCATACTTAAACTCCCATTTATACTCAGCTAACTCACTGTGTTTAACTGCTAGTATTAATATTTTTATTTATCCTATTATTTTCATTTCTATAGTATAACTAGTCTTAATTATTTCAATAGTTACCAGTATAACAAATTTATTGAACTAATGCCTAATATCGGGCTTTTATAGGCCTATAAAAAGCCATTAGCTTTAATCCCTTTACTAATTACTAATAAATAATAGCAGTGTGTACCAAAAATAGTCTGATTACTAGTCAATAACGACCAATAATCAGACTATTAATTTCAAAATGGTATTTAAAACAACCAGTCTAAATTGACAGTTTCCATTCTAACGTGTACCTTCAGCTTCAATTTCTTCCAAGGTTTTACCCTTCGTTTCAGGAACAAAGAAGTGAGTGAATAGAACACCCAGTACACAGATAGCACCGAAGATTGCAAAAACAGCTTCTTGTGACATAGCAGCAGTCATGATTGGGAATAATAGTCCAACTGCAAATGAACCGATCCAGTTGAATGATGATGCTAACCCAGCTGCCTTACCACGAATAGCCAGTGGGAACATTTCACCAACGATAACCCAAGTAAGCGGCGCCCATGTGAATGAGTAAAAGGCAACGTAAATACTCAGGAATACAACAATCATCATTGGATTTGCGTTTGGATCCATTTTGTTGATAATAGCAGGCAGGAAGAATGATAATGCCATAACACTACCACCCATCATAATCAAGGTCCGACGCTTGAACTTTTCAGCAATTGCCATGTAAAGCAACGAGCCCAATACCAAAATCACACCTTGAATGATTGGCCACATCAAAGCATTGCTTGCGGCACTACCAGTTGCTTTTTCAACAATTAACGGAATGTAGTAAAAGATGGCATTGGCGCCTTGGAACTGCTGAAAAGCGGCAACCCCAACACCGGCAATAACTAAGTAACGATATTTTCCTGTAAATAGTGTTGAGTAATGGGTACTCTTTGAGGCAGCAGTTTCTTGACTAGCAGTCTTTTTGATATCCTTTAATTCACCATCAATTTCGTCTTGTGAATCACGAACGTAACTTAAAACCCGCTTAGCAGCTTCTTCATCACCATGCTTTACTAAGAAACGAGGAGATTCAGGCAACCGTAAGACACCAAAGAACAAAATAATAGCAGGAACCGCAGCGAAAGCAAGCATTACACGCCAGCCCCAACCTGTAGGTAAACCTTTCAAGACAAAGTCCATGATGTATGAAATCAGCATCCCGGAAACGATCATCGTTTGGTTCAAGCCTGAAAGACGACCCCGTAATCTGGCAGGAGCTAATTCAGACATGTATGGCGGAACTAAGGCAGATGCAGCACCAACTGCAAGTCCTAAGAAAATACGTACAATGATCAAATAAATTGAGCCATCATTTGGTGCAATCCCTGATAAAAGTGAAAACACGGCGAAGATAACGGCAGAAATCAAAATCATCTTACGACGACCAAGTCTATCTGAAAGTTGTCCAGCTAATGCACCACCAAAAATAGCACCAAACATAACTGCTGAAGTAATCCAACCTGTTAGTGAAGCATTAGTTATATTCCAATCAATTTTCAAGAATGGTAGTGCACCGGTCATAACACCAATGTCGTAACCAAATAAAATGCCACCAAATGATCCAAAGAAATAAATGAACCAACTTGGAATTCGTTTTTCATTTGTCATAACAAATACCCCTCATTTTTAATTTCCAAGAGACCTAAGTAGAATCTAATAGTATCTTCCTCAGTAAACGGTGTAAGCGATTTACTTAATCAATAATTAGAATGTCCATAAATACAAGAAAATACTATCTGCCGAAAACGAGATCTTGAACCATCAAGATAACGCTTACAATTGTTATATTATTATATTTATACGTAAAAGTCAATGGTGTTTTTTAATTTATAGAATAAATAGTTCAAAAATACTGATATTTTTATTCTTTAATTATTTTAATAGCAATAAAAAGGGGATACCTACGCGGATATCCCCTTTTAATATATTTATCTGTATAAATTATTTAATGTTAACTAAGTGTAAGTTGACCATATTGGTAAAGTCTTCAACCTGTTGTGCCGTTACACCGAATGAGAAGACAGTATGGTGACCACCACCGTTTTGAATCCATTGGGTAGCG
>NZ_BCMG01000021.1 GCF_002217945.1 Secundilactobacillus silagei JCM 19001 | reverse complement strand
GCGGATCCACCGAGGGTTCAAAGGACTCCAGGACACCTTGGAAGCATCATTTATTTAAGTTAGATACATATTATATGTACGAAGGCATTTCATTTACACAAGATTCTTGACGCTACCATATTATTCTAGCCCATTAAAGCGTATGTACGAGGTACAAAATAATTTTGAAAAATTAGTGGTTACTAGTTATTCGAAAGCAATAAAAATTAAATACATATGTGTTAATAATATTCTGATAAATATGATGGAGAGTAATCTTGAAAAAAAGAAAAAAAGCAACAGTTTCAATATATGCTTTACTTGAATATATTTTTGCATTTTTAACTGTTTTACAAGTAAATAGTGTTATTTACATTGAAAGCAATCATACATCTAAAATTAAAATACTTTGGCTGGGAATTGGCTTTCTACTAATGATACTAAGCTTATATAAATTATATAAAAATAGGACAAATATTTTACCATTGATTAAAATGATTTTTGCATTTAGTTTGTATTCACTTGTACTTTTGTTACAAAATTCAATGAACTATAGCCATATAAGTAATATTTTATTTTTTGCTCTGATTCCAATTGGATTATTAATATTTTTTTATGAAAAAATGGTTGATCAACAACTCTCAGAATTACTGATTATTATTAAAAATATTATGGTAGCTTTGGCTGCTATTTCAATATTTTTCTGGCTTATTGCATTGATTGGAATTCCTACAAATATGACAGCAACGGTAACGTGGGGTGCAAATTCCAATCTACCTGGATATTTTGGGATGCATTATTTAGCTCAAGGATCAGTTAACTTTTTGGGAATGAATATTGTTAGAAATACAGGGATATTTGTAGAAGCTCCTATGTATGCATATACCTTATGCATAGCATTGCTAACTTTATTATTTATTGAAGAAAGACCAATGAAATGGCAAATCTTTTTGATTAGCATGACGTTAATTTCGACAACATCTACCACTGGGACTGTAGTTGGGCTTATTGCTTTTGGATGGTATTTTATATTTGTACAAAAAGTAAAAAATCCGATTGTTAAATTAATCTTTATTATCACCATTATCGTTTTATTAGTTGCTGGAATTCGTTATTTGTTAGAAGCAAAGGTCACTGAAGCATGGAATTCGTCCTCATCCTTACGTGCTAATGATTATTATGCTGGGTTTATGGCATGGAAACAACATATACTTAGAGGAAATGGTTTAGGAAACCTTGATAGTATTAAAAACTATATGGACTATAGGCGTATAATGTATTCTCCTCAAATAACGGGTTTAACTGGTGTTTCAAACGGTATTATGGCCATACTTGCAATGGGAGGTATTTTAGCAACTTTAATATATATAATTCCTACATTTCTAGCAAGTTTAGTTTCTAGGAAAATGGCGGGATTCGCAATTTTATCATTCATATTATTTTGCACGACTGCGATTTATTTTTCATATCTTTATATTTTAATCTTATCGTTTTTTGTTATTTGTTTTTATAACGCTAAATATAATGTTTCTGAGTCACTCCATTCTCAGTAACATTAAATGACTTCTTTGTAAAATAATTGAGAAATAAAATTATTCAATTTGATAATTTGAAATTCGTTTCATGAAAATATTACTTTTTATTGGTACGTTCGGACAGACTAGATTATCATTTTATTAATTTATAATTGTTAATTAGGAATATTTTTAATTGGATTATGTAGCTACTAAAGATTCGGAGAAAGTTACTTTATGAAAGTTGTGAAAAATTATCTCTACAATGCTTTTTATCAGGTGTTTATTTTATTAGTTCCATTAATTACCATTCCCTATTTAGCACGTGTTCTTGGTCCGACTGGAGTTGGTATTAATTCCTATACAAACTCAATTATCCAGTATTTTATTCTTTTCGGAAGTATTGGTGTTGATTTGTATGGTAATCGGCAAATTGCATTTGTAAGAGGCGACAAAGTACGCCTGACTCAAACTTTTTATGAGATCTTCATTATGCGGGTAATCACAATCTGCATCGCATATGCTGCTTTCATAGTTTTTCTGATGTTCACACATGAATATAAAAATTATTATTTGGCACAATCATTGTCTATAATTGCTGCTGCATTTGATATTTCATGGTTCTTTATGGGTGTCGAAAATTTTGCTGTTACAGTTTTTAGAAACTTGCTGATCAGAATTGTGACATTGATTTGCATTTTTTCGTTCGTGAAATCTTCTGCAGATTTATATATTTATATACTGATTTTATCGGTATCACTACTCTTGGGTAATATGAGCTTATTTCCAAGTTTGCACAGGTACATTAATAGACCTAATTTTAAAGGGTTACATATTACAAGACATTTAATGCCGTCAATTATTTTGTTTGTGCCACAAATTGCTACTCAGATTTATCTAGTCTTAAATAAGACTATGTTAGGATCTATGATTTCAGTGAGAGCTGCAGGTTATTTTGATCAATCTGATAAAATAGTCAAGATGGTGTTAGCCATTGTAACTGCCACAGGGACGGTGATGTTACCGCACGTTGCAAATGCATTTGCAAATGGTGAACACAAAAAGATTCATTCATATCTTTATAAAAGTTTTTCGTTTGTGACGGCGTTATCGATACCAATGATGTTTGGTATTATTGCGGTTGCTTCTAAATTTGTCCCCTTATTTTTTACAAATCGTTTTCGAAGTGTGATTCCAATAATGATGATTGAATCAGTTGTTATTCTACTAATTGCTTGGAGTAATGTGCTTGGAACACAATATCTGTTACCTACAAAACAGACAAAAGCTTATACGACATCGGTAATATTAGGAGCGATTGTTAATTTAGTTATTAATATTCCGCTGATATTACTTTGGGGTGCGGTAGGAACTGCAATAGCGACAGTTATTTCAGAACTAGTTGTTACGCTTTGCCAGCTAAAAGTTGTTAGAGAACAAGTACAGTTCCGAAAACTTTTTCAAGGCACGGGTAAATATTTATCTGCTGGTATCATGATGTTTGTAGTCGTTACGTTATTCAATAAACAATTACCAAGTAGTTGGATCAGCTTATTCTTGGAAGTTGTCATTGGTATTGTAGTTTATGGGTTAATGCTAGTTGTATTTAAGGCTAAGATAATTGATGAGGCTAAAGAGTTCTTTAATGACCGTTAATTAAGTGAGTAGTCTCTGAAACATTAAAGTAAAATTTGATAACTTGAATGGGATAGAATAAAAATATGTAATTAGGTAGGAGAACAACGATGAGATATTTAATTGTTGGTGCTGGAATCTTCGGTGCAGTTTTTGCGAATGAGGCAGCTAAGCGTGGAAATTTAGTTACTGTTATTGAAAAGCGATCACACATCGCTGGCAATATCTACACTAAAAACGTTGATAACATTCAAGTTCATCAATATGGTGCGCATATTTTCCATACGAGCAATAAAAAAATATGGAACTATGTAAACCAGTTTGCGGAGTTTAATCGCTACACAAATAGTCCAGTAGCTAACTACAAAGGTGAACTTTATAACCTGCCTTTTAATATGAATACCTTCAACAAGATGTGGGGTGTAACGACACCGGCTGAAGCGCAAGCGAAGATCAATGAGCAGCGACAAGAAATGGCTGGTAAGAAGCCTGAAAATCTTGAGGAACAAGCTATTTCATTAATTGGTCGTGACGTGTACGAAAAACTGGTGAAAGGCTACACTGAAAAACAGTGGGGACAAAAAGCTACTGAACTGCCTGCTTTTATTATTCGACGATTACCCGTTCGACTGACATTTGATAATAATTACTTTAATGATGCATATCAAGGTATCCCAATTGGTGGGTATACACAGATTGTGGAGCAATTGTTAGATAATAAGTTAATAGATGTTCATACTGATACTGATTTTTTTACTGATAAAGATCAATACTTGAAGGATTACGATAAGGTCATCTTCACAGGGATGATTGATCAGTTCTTTGACTATCAACTAGGGGAACTTCAATATCGAAGTTTACGTTTTGAGACGGAAGAATTAAATGTTGATAATTATCAAGGTAATGCTGTGGTGAACTACACGGATGCCGAGACACCATATACCCGGATTATTGAGCATAAACACTTTGAATTTGGTAAGGGTGATAAGAACAAGACGATTATCACGCGTGAATATCCACAGACTTGGCACCGTGGCGATGAACCATATTATCCGGTGAACAATAGTGCTAATAATGCGTTATATAAGAAGTACCAAGCATTAGCAGCTACTGAACCGAAAGTGATTTTTGGTGGTCGGCTTGGTCAATATCGTTATTACAATATGGATCAAACGATTATGGCTGCTTTGAAGGCTGTGGGTAAAGAGTTTGGTGAGTAGAATTTATTCTCGTTAATAGACATTATATTTTCGATGGTACAGTTGGTTAGAAAAGTAGTTTGAATTATATTTGACACTCCCAAATAGTAATTAGCATCAATAGATTTTGTCCTTAAATATGTGTGTATACGTTATAAGCTAATTAATCTATCTTTAAATACTTAAGGGGGGAACGGTCATGTCCGAACTACAAAATAAAGAAGCATTTGTTCAAAATCTAAAAATTAACAATCCTGATTTGAATGATTTAGTCAGCAAAACTGAATTTCATTTTAAGGATTCTGGGAAATTTGCATATTATTGTGATGGTATGAATCACGCATGGAATCAAAAAGGTTTGATTGTTATTATTGAGACCACTCAAACAACTATTCAAAAATGGAAAAATATGTGGAAAAATTCTTCACAATATTTAAAAAGCGTATTTACTGATGCATTAGATGTAGAAAGTATGTATGATGTGGTAGATCTTAATTTTAAAATAGTCAGTGATAATGAAGCTTTGGAGCTATCAGATGATTTATTGGATATGATTAATGAAATTTCAACAAGAGATGCATTATTTACTTCAAGGACGGTAGATGAAAAATTAGAATTGTTGAATGATACCATCGAGAGAATGCTTAAGAAAGGTAAAAAGTTTGCTAAAATTAATGATGATGACTATTTTCATTTATTAACAAACGAAAATATAAAAAAATACAGAAAACAAACGCAACCTTTTAGACATGCTTCATTAAAAGCTTTAGAAGAGCGTAAAGCAATCAATTTACAGCAAAAGAAATTTTTAGTGAATTATGGGATTTTAGTTGTTATGGCCCTATCAAAAAGTAATTTGCAGTTTTAATTGTAGAGAATAATTAACGAATTTAGGCTTTTGCCCTAGTTATTTAGTATTACACTTCAATTTTAAACACAGGTATAATAGTCACATATACTAAGTTTGCAAGGAAGTGTAAACGTGACTGAGGACAAAGAATTTAATCGGATGATGAATGGCGATTTATATCACCAAACACCTGAATTACTGGAAATGCGAATGAAGGCCCGTGACCTATTATTCGAGTATAATCGGCTGAATTATCGTGATATGGCGAATCGGACGCGGATCTTAAGAGCGCTATTTGGTAAAGTTGGCAAGAATTGTGTCATCGAATTACCATTTAATACTGATTATGGGTTTAACGTTAAAATTGGGTAGCGTCAAGAATCTTGTGTAAATGAAATGCCTTCGTACATATAATATGTATCTAACTTAAATAAATGATGCTTCCAAGGTGTCCTGGAGTCCTTTGAACCCTCGGTGGATCCG
>NZ_BCMG01000020.1 GCF_002217945.1 Secundilactobacillus silagei JCM 19001 | reverse complement strand
AATGTGGCTTGCCACTCCTTTGCAGGCAACGAACGAAGTGAGGCGCAAAGAGCGTAGCGAATGAAGTTTAATGTGAGCCTGTTTTTTGGCTCACTCCTTTGTGTTTTTTTTGTTTTAGGTTTGTATCTCGTACAGTGGTGCCTCTTATATACCTCTTTTATAAACCTCTTTTAAACCTCTTTTAGACCCCTATTGCGCCTTACTCTCCCAAGGCTCACAGAAGGTTATCAAGTACCTTTTGTCTGTTTATCAAGTACCTTTTGTCTGTTTATCAAGTACCTTTTGTCTGTTTATCAAGTACCTTTTGTCTGTTTATCAAGTACCTTTATAAGTTCTGTACTTGATAAAAAGGTACTTTTATTTTAATATGTGTTTGAGGTGATAATCATGTCTAATGAGTTAGTTAAGTATGATCCTGAGTTGAATACTATTCCCTTGAGAAAATTTACCCCAATTGAGATGAATTTATTTTTTTCAATTGTTTCCCGCATGCGGGATCAAGGGAATAAAACTGTTCGTTTCTCTTTTGACCAGTTAAAAGAGCTTAGTAACTATAAACCAACCGCAAATAAACGTTTTATTGATGATATTGAAAATACATACCAAAAGATCCTCAGCCTTAGGTTTGGCCGTAGAAGCAAGAGTGGCTTAAATCGTGAATTTTTTGTTATGTTTACTGAATTTGAAATTAAAGGTGAAGCTGAAGAACCTTATGTTGATATTCAGATTTATCCCAAGGCATTGAAACTTCTAAATAATCTTGAAAGTTGGGTTCGTTATGCCCTAACAGAATTTAGAAATTTAAAAAGCAGTTACGCTAAAACAATGTTTCGTCTAATTAAGCAATTTCGAACTACTGGCTATTCTTATTTCTCTAAAGAAGATTTTTTTGAATTGCTTGATATACCTAAAAGTTATTGGAATAGTCCTTCAAATGTTGACAAAAAGGTTATTAAGCCAATTAGAGAAGAATTAACCCCGCTTTTTAGAGGGCTAACGATTAGAAAAAAATATGGTAAAGGCAGAGGAAAACCAGTTATCGGTTATTCTTTTACTTGGAAACCTGAAAGAAAGGACGCAAATGATTTTTCTCAAGGCAAATTTCAAGATGAGCGTCAAAAACTCTTTAACATTCAGCACAATGATGAATTATCAGATAAAGAAAAGTGGCGTGCAATTGACAAAGTTAAATGCTTGCCTTTAGGAACAACTGAAAAACAGGTACTGGCTGAAAAACAAGCTGAACATGATCAAAAAATAAGAGATCAAGCAAGACAAGAAGCACTTGCTGAACTCCGAAAGGGGTTTGGAAATCATGCCTAAAACTATTAGAGAACTTGCTGATGAGTTTGGTGTATCAAAACAAGCCATTAGGGAAAAAACTAGATGCAAACTTTAGTTGTTGTTAATTCGGGATATTTGCCGTTAAAGCAACATTCATTGGTGGCAACAACCAGAACCAAATCAATTATAGTTTAGCTTGAAGATTGATACCTATTTTAAAAAACGACAAGAACACCAATCGACAACCAAAGCTTAAACTTGGTTGTCGATTGGTGTTCTTGTCGTTTTTAACTTATAATTTAAGGCGGATTAATTAGGTGGTGAAACTATTGGGCAAGACTATTCGACAACTTTCAGAAGAATTAAAATTATCAAAACAAGCTATTAATCAACGTATTAATAGTATTAATGGCTTTCGAAGCAAACACACTTATAAAGTCAAAAACCATCTAGAAATAGACAACCAAGGCGTTAAAATGCTTGCTAATTTCGACAAGCAAAAACGACAAGAACGACAAACAAATCGGCAAGCTGAAAACGACAAGGACAAAAATATTGATCATATCTTGCTAAAACAACTTGATGTTAAAGATCAACAAATTGCAAATTTACAACAGGCCTTAGATCAGCAACAAAAATTACAGATAGCAACGGTTTCAGAAAACCATCGATTAAAAGAGCACGTTCGGAAATTGAGCGGCTTGCTTGAACCTTCTAGTGCAACTCAACAGCAACAATCAAACGACAAGGACGATGCCTTGTCGAATAACGCTAATACCCGCCACAGCAAGGATAAAAACGACAAGCAAAATGAAAATAGAGTTGCTGGATATAATAATAGACAAAAAAAAGTATCTAAAAACAAAGTCAATAATAGTTGGTGGCGTTTTTGGTAGTATTTCTACTCCTTTCATCAAGCAATCAGGAATCTAACCCAGAAATAGTTGACAAAGAGCCCATTTTCCTACCGCCTTGGATAGTTATAAGAAGCAAAAAAATTCTCATACTATTTGGCTGCCAGTGGTAATTTAAAGATGATAAAAGTCGATACAGCGTAAATAATTAAAATCGGAATCAGTAACATTCCATAGGTGATGGGCCACGTCAAAATGGTCATTAAGGCAGTGCCAACTGTATTTAAAATTACTAACGTTTTCCTGGTTAGTTTAAATGAATGCCACATTAAAAACCACCAGTAGACCAATGAAATAAGTAGCGCAAAGCTTCCCAATTCAGCTAATGACAATTTTTATTTATCTCCTATAAATTGTTTTTGTAATATATTAAAGCTTGCAAAAATTAAATTAACGATCATACTCCAAGGGTGGATAAGGAGCTAGAGTATCTTTAACACCCTCCCGATGATCATAGATACTTAGGGACACCCTTTTATCCTGCCAAGACATATTATAAATATATTGATAGGTATGGTGTTGGTGGCGAATTGAAACATCTTCCTCCCATTGTCCCATATTGACCCAATTAAAAACTATTTTCTGATTTTTAATGCTATTTTTTGGAATCTTTTGGGCAACCATGTACGTTCGAACGGCTCCAGTAAAATAAGTGCGATGTTGCCAATAAATGGCTAGCCAAACTATTAAAAAGAACCCTAGTAATAAAGCTATTACGTACCCAATCTTTTTAAGCATAACTAATCCACACCTCTTTTTCATTTTGTTGTTAGTTTATAAATATAACTTGGCTTGTAAGTCCCTGAAAAAACATTTGTCATTGAGAATGGGAATACCCACATAAGGCCACCTTTCATTCCTTTATGAGGTAGATTGTAAAATTAATCCGAACGCTGTTCGGACAAAAAAGATCAGCTTCCTTTAAAATGGTGTTTACCACAAACCCATCTTTTAGGAGCTGATCTTTTGTCTAGTACAACCTATTCCGAACGAATTAAAATCGAAACCTTTTGTGAACTAGGGCTGTCCAATATCCAAATGGGCGTTCGGATTAATTTTACAATCTACCATAAGCCTACCGATTTTTTAATATTATTTTATTCATCAATTTCCGGCGCCGACCCAAGCTCTGCCTGAATCATCCAGATTTTCTTCTCAATTGCGGTTTTGAGACCAATGAAAATATCTTGGGTACTGAAGTCTTTTTCAACATCGGATACTTCAATGCCGTGTTGGTAAAGGTCTTCCAAGTAACGATAGCCATCAACTAAGTGTGCGAGGCGTTCTGGGGTTGTTTTGTCCCATTCACCAGGCCAGTCTTGAATCTTAGTGTTTTCGGCCATTTCTTTTAAGGTCGAGTAAGGACTGCCATCAAGCGCAATCAGCCGTTCAGAAATGACATCGAGTTGGCTGTCAATTTCTTCCATGAACTCATCCATCAAGGGGTGCAACTTCAAAAAGTTGGGTCCACGCATGTACCAATGCGTCTGATGGATAATCATTGACATCTGGCTCAAATCGGCAACGAGTTGATTTAATACTGCTTTGGTTTTCGCATATTTCATTAGATTGATCTCCTTTCGATACGGTTATTATAACTTAGTGGTAGCTTAATCTGAAACGTTATACACTGGCAAATTAAGTTATTTATAGCCCGTAGAATTAAGTCGTTTTGAAAAGATGGAGACGTTATATGGTAGATTGTAAAATTAAATAAATCTACAATTGAATTTTATTTACCTTATGAAGATGTTCAAAACGCGTTAAAGGGAAGTGCGCAAAACCCCTTTATACGTACAAAGGATGAATGGGTAGTGGGTAACAATGAGTGTAAATTAAATAAGGCACAAAAAAGGATGCTTAAGGATAAAGAAATATATAATCATTTCAATTTAGAAAATATTCCCAGTTCCATCAAAACGGAGCTAAACAAGATAGTGCATGACATCGATGACTAATACTTTAACACCAAACAGAAAGGGGCTATGAATATATAGGGTCTATAATTACCAAATCGCCCCTCAAAAACATTGAAAGAATAACCCCTAATATCTATAATGTAGATATTAGGGGTTATTTATTTTCATATTATAAAAATAACTTCTTCTATTTGTCATTTTTTCGATACCTTTTAGCACGATTTTGACCAGGAAATAAACGATCATGCGATCCGACTCGAATTCCAATTAAGACTAGTTCATCTTTATCAATCGTATAAACAACCAGGACATCGTTAGTTTCGCTTGGTGTTTTGTTTTTCGGGGTATCTCGTAAGTGAAATTCATTATAACCGCTCATTCGCCGATTAAGCTCATGATCTTCAAATTCTGATGGTAATTGTTGTTGCTCAAGCAACAGGTCAATGGCTGCTCGAACTTCATCAATAATAGCTTTGTCTAAACTGGCTAACCGTTTTAGATCAGCATTAAAGGTTGCACGTGGTTTAAATCTTAGTTTTTTCATTATTTAAACTGACCCCAATAGTCATCATCTGATTCAACAATTTCATCGTCAGGTAAAACATGGCGTTTAATTAACTGATCACGTGCAATTGCATATTCTAACGAACCTTCTTTAGCTTTTAATGCTCTTTCTAGCCAGTCCATTTTTTCTTGTGAAACGATGGCTACTGCGCGACTATTTGAACGAGCAATATAAACGGTTTCGTCTTCGTCATTAACTTGATCTAAATATTTTTTTAGGTTAGCGCGAAAATCGCTCTGTGTTAGTGCTAATGTCATATTTACCACCCTTTCATTGTACTTAATATTGTACTTTAATTTGTACTAAAAATCAATTTTTTAAGGAGCTAAAACTATGCAACAAATTGTCTTACCAATCAAAGATTCAAATGTGCTCAAAGAAGTGCAAGATACGTTACTCCATAATTTCAAAGCTGGTTGGCGTAACTATACCGTTTTTCAAGTGGGTAAAGCGACTCTGTTGCGAGTGAGCGACGTTATGAAGCTTCGTTGGACAGATGTCTTTAACGAAAACGGCACCGTGCGTCAGAATGCGTTTATCCACGACCAAAAGACCGGTAAAGCTAACCTGCTCTACTTAAAACCCGTGCAAACTGATTTATTAGCCTATCAAGCTTGGTTGCAAGAAAACCATTTGGTTTCTGACTGGTTGTTTCCCTCGATTCAGCACCCAGAACGACATATCACGGAAAAACAGTTCTACAAAATTATGAGTAAGGTTGGCGATCTGTTAGGAATTAATTATCTAGGGACCCACACGATGCGTAAAACCGGGGCTTACCGCGTCTACACGCAATCAAATTATAATATTGGTTTAGTCATGAATTTGCTAAATCATTCCAGTGAAGCAATGACTTTAGCTTATTTAGGCTTAGACCAGGCTAGTACTGAAACGATGCTGGATAAAATTGATTTTGGTTAGGAGGCTGGCTTTATGGATTTAGATTTTAAATCAAACAAGTATGATCTTTTTGATGATTGGCATCAAAACAAGACTAAACAAGAGTTTACACAAAAGTTGCAACGGCAAGCTCAAATTGAAAAAACACACCTGCCAAAATTATTGTCGCGTGAAGATTTAAAAATTCGTTGGCAGATGAACTCTCGTCAAAGTGTTCATCAAGTTGCTAGTAAGCCTGATTTTCCGCAACCCGTTTTTGCTTTTAATCATGGTAAGACGCCACTTTACTTAGCAACTGAAATTCAAATTTTCGAAATTAATCACCCTTGGGTAATAACTCCCGGTGCTCGTCTTGCTTATAGTCATTGGATCCTTCGTAATGTGATTGATTAATCTTGAGATTTGGCTCTAGGATTTTTATCGTTGGCGCTAGCCTTCTAATACAAATAATACCCATTTCGATGGGTATTAAATCTACCCTTGACACTTGTCAAGGGTGTAAGTGCACATTGACCTCGTTTCACTCGGCCTTCTGATAACCATAAAATCAATTTTTGCCGTTGTTAAATGGAATGTATTCTTAATTCAATTTATGCTTACACTTAACTGAGTTTGTTATGCTTTAAATGCTAAAAATTGTTGCATATCCCGCTGCTTTCAACCAAATTTTTTTAATTGCTTTATGCAGAGAATCTTCATAAACCTGGCAACAAAATTTGAATAACTAACTTTAAGAACTGCGTATCTAATTTGAAATTATTATTTTAATGTTAGGAGTAATTAAGCTGGACTAAAAGAAAGTATTAAAACCAATTGATGAAATGCTTGCTGATCCTTGGCAAGTTGATATTCAAGAATTGTTTGAAGCTTCTGTCAATGAACCTGACGAGATTAAAAAGAATTTGTATGATTCCTTATACACTTATATTTTGCAAAAAAGACAAGAAGATATTATTAATCGTCCTGGCTTCGTTATTTAGCCCTCTAAGAGTCTGCTGAGGGCTTTTTGTTTTGCTTTGGTATAAATGTATATGAATAGTCTTAAAATTGCTAGAAACGAAAAATAAGGCCCTAAAAAACGAACATAGCAGCTAAGTTCTTGTTAAGATTCAAAAAACTAACTGTTTGCTGTCAATGGTAGCGGACGAGCGCAGCGTGGGAGCATAAGGAATTGACAGCTCTAAACCAGTCTTAACACTGAATTGGCGAAAGCCAAAGTTTCTATAAAACTTTGCTTTCCTGCCTAACGGCGAGTGAAAAAGCGGTTAAGCTGGCTCAGCTTGGACGGGGTGCGGGGCGTCAGCGCCCGAATTAATGTGGCTTGCCACTCCTTTGCAGGCAACGAACGAAGTGAGGCGCAAAGAGCGTAGCGAATGAAGTTTAATGTGAGCCTGTTTTTTGGCTCACTCCTTTGTGTTTTTTTT
>NZ_BCMG01000019.1 GCF_002217945.1 Secundilactobacillus silagei JCM 19001 | reverse complement strand
ACTGATGAAATCCTGGCAGCACTTGAGCTTATTAATCAACGACCATTAAAAATCCATCATCAACAGACTGCCATTGAAAGTTTCCGGGCTTGTTCGGATTAAACTTGTAATTTGCCAAATCTAAAAACAAAATAGTTGTGTGTCATATGAACATGTACCTTTAGTTATCAAATAAGCGCTTAAAGAACCCCTTCTTTGAAGCCTTTTTTTGATCATCACTATTTTCTTCTGACTGTTGTGCCTGTGCAGTACTTTTTTGCTTAGTTTGTGTTTGTTGCTTAACTTCCTGCGGCTCATTTTGTTGTGTTAAAAGACGCTGTGTTGATAGGTTTAACTGTTGTTGCTGATCAATTAGCTTTTGTGCCTCATCAAGTTGTTTATCCTTGCTTTCCAACTGTTTAGCTAGCAAGGCATTTTGCTCTTTTAAATTCTTAATATTATCCTGCATAGCAGCAATAATTTGATCAGTATTATTATCTGTTTCGCTATGATATTCATTATGCTGGGCATGTTGCGACCGTTGCGCAACGTCATTGTTTGGATTGCTTGCCATGCCTTTTACAATGGAGTTTTTTTGCGTTGCGTTAAACAATAATGTACGTTCTTTTACATCAGTGTGCGCAATATTGTTTTTCTTTATATAACGATAAACATTGGATTTGTCTTTGCCGATTTCCTCTGCAATATCCTTCATAGAATAAAGCTTCATGCTAAATTACTCCTTCATTGCGAACAATGTTACCACAATAATGTGCGCAACGATGTTTTTTATTTAAACTCCTTAGTTTTCTACCATTGCTTTCATACGTGCATCTTTAAACCAAAAAGCTTTATCAACTTGTGAAACGCCTAGCTTGTAGGCATATAAAACTGGCTGTTGTAAGGTAGCAAATTCTTCTGGGCGAATAAGTGGCACCGACTGTTGGTTATAGTTGGTTGAATGACCACCAAATAAGGCGTCAACTGTAATCGTTGCTGCTGATCTATCAATTTTGTTAGATGATCTATTTGTCGGTCTTTACTACTTATTTGCTGATCCTTGGTAGCAAGCTGTTTGTCACGTTGAAACTTTAAATCTTCTATTTCTCTTCTTAGAGTAGCAATTAGCTCATTATTTTCTTTGCTAGTCTTTGGTATCTGTTTCCTACCTGTTTGTTGGCTCTTTGAGACCAAAGGCTTTGCTATCTTGTCTCTAATAATCATCTCAGCTGTAGTGCTAATCATGTTTGCACCCCGACTATCTTTTTATTGCTTTTTTGCTGGTAGTCTTTGGTAGTGATATTGAATGGCTTGTTTGGAGACCTTTAATTCATCAGCAAGTTCTCTAATAGTTTTAGGCATGATTTCCCAACCCCTTTCGGAGTTCAGCAAGTGCTTCTTGTCTTGCTTGATCTCTTATTTTTTTATCGTGCTCGGCCTGTTTATCAGCCAATGCTTGCTTCTCAGTAGAGCCTAAAGTTAACCCTTTAACCTTGTCAATGGCGCGCCATTTTTCCTGCTCTGTTAATTCACCATTATGCTGAATGTTAAAGAGTTTTTGACGTTCATCTTGAATTTGACCTTGTGAGAAGTCATTAGCGTCTTTCTTTTCAGACTTCCAAGTAAAGGAATACCCAATCACTGGTTTCCCGCGGCCTTTACCATATTTTTTTCGAACAGTTAGGCCTCTAAAAAGAGGTGTAAGTTCCTCTTTGATGGGTTTTAAAACGGATTGATTTATATTGCTACTTTTATAGCTTTTAGGGACATCTAATAGCTCGTTAAAGTCCGCAACTGAAAAGTAAGCGTACCCAGTAGTCCTAAATTGTTTTAGTAAACGGAACATGGTTTTTGCGTAGCTGCTTTTTAAATCTCTGAATTCTGATAAAGCATAACGAACCCAACTTTCCAGCTCATTCAATAATTTTATAGCTTTGGGGTAAATTTTAATATCAACATAAGGATCATCAGCATGGCCGTTTATCTCAAATTCGGTAAACATAACAAAAAATTCACGATGCAGCCCATCTTTACTACGCCTTCCAAAGCGTAAGCCTAAAATTTTTTGATAAGTACTTTCAATATCGTCAATAAATCGGTTATTTGCTGTAGGTTTATATGCACTTAATTCTTTTAATTGATCAAATGAAAACCTTACAGTTTCGTCACCTTTGTCACGCATTCTAGAAACTATTGAGAAGAATAAATTCATTTCAACAGGAGTGAATTTTCGAAGTGGGATTGTATTTAATTCTGGATCATATTTAACAATTTCATTACTCAAATGAAGCACCTCTTTTAATAAACACGTTTTTATGAATATACAATACCACAAAACTCTATCTATAAACAGACAAAACTCTATCTATAAACAGACAAAACTCTATCTATAAACAGACAAAACTCTATCTATAAACAGACAAAACTCTATCTATAAACCCCTGTACGTCTTGGGAGAGTAAGGCTAAAGAGGGGTCTAAAAGAGGTTTAAAAGAGGTTTATAAAAGAGATTATAAAAGAGGCACCACGTACGAGATCAAAACCTAAAATCAAAAATACAAAGGAGTGAGCCAAAAACCGGCTCACATTAAACTCCATTCGCTACGCTCTTTGCGCCTCACTCCGTTCGTTGCCATAAAGGTGTGGCAAGCCACATTTACACGGGCGCTGACGCCCCGCACCCCGTCCAAGCTGAACCAGCTTGACCGTTTTTTCACTCGCCGTTAGGCAGGAAAGCAAAGTTTTATAGAAACTTTGGCTTTCGCCAATTCAGTGTTAAGACTGGTTAAGAGCTGTCAATTCCTTATGCTCCCACGCTTTGCTCGTCCGCTACCATTGACAGCAAACACTTAGTTTATCTAAAACATAATAAGAATTTAACTGCTACGTCCCTTTTAAGGCCTTTATTTTCAATTCTCGGCAATTTTAAGCTTATTTACATATAATTATGCCAAAACAAAATAAAAAGCCCTCAGCGAGCTTTTAGAGGGCTAAATTACAAATCCTGGTCGATTAATAATATCTTCTTGTCTTTTTTGCAAAATATAAGTGTATAAGGAATCATACAAATTCTTTTTAATCTCGTTAGGTTCATTGACAGAAGCTTCAAACAATTCTTGAATATCAACTTGCCAAGGATCAGCAAGCATTTCATCAATTGGCTTTAATACTTTCTTTTCGTCAATCTTAATGACTCCTAACATCAAAATAATGCTTTCAGTTTAAATTCACAGATCTTACAGCACCGTTATTCAAAATTTGTTACCAAGCTTATAAAGATTATCTGCACAAAGCAATTAAAAAATTTTGGCTTAAAACAGCGTAATCTGCAACACTTTTTAAATATTTAAAACATAACAATCCTAGTTAGGTGCAAACATAAATTGAATTAAAAATACAGTCAATTCAACAACGGCAAAAACTGATTTCATGGTTATCAGCAGACCGAGTGAAACGAGGTCAATGCGCACTTACACCCTTGACACTTGTCAAGGGTAGATTTAATCCCCATTTTGATGGGGGTTATTTGTATTAGAAGGCTAACGCCAACTATCAAAAACCTAGAGTTAAATCTTAAGATTAATAAATCACATTACGAAGGATCCAATGACTATAAGCAAGACGAGCGCCGGGAGTTATTACCCAAGGGTGATTAATTTCGAAAACTTGAATTTCAGTTGCTAAGTAAAGCGGCGTCTTACCATGATTAAAAGCAAAAACGGGTTGCGGAAAATCAGGCTTACTAGCAACTTGATGAACACTTTGACGAGAGTTCATCTGCCAACGAATTTTTAAGTCTTCACGCGACAATAATTTTGGCAGGTGTGTTTTTTCAATTTGAGCTTGTTGCTGCAATTTTTGTGTAAATGCTTGTTTAATCTTGTTTTGGTGCCAATCATCAAACAGCTCGTACTTGTTGGTTTCAAAATCTAAATCCATAACCCCCCCCCTAACCAAAATCAATTTGATCTAGCATCGTTTCGGTACTGGCTTGGTCTAAGCCTAAATAAGCTAAAGTCATGGCTTCACTTGAATGATTTAATAAGTGCATGACTAAGCCAATATTGTAATTGGATTGCGTATAAACGCGATAAGCCCCAGTTTTGCGCATAGTGTGGGTACCAAGGTAATTAATGCTTAAAAGATCGCCGACTTTGCTCATGACTTTGTAGAATTGTTTTTCCGTAATATGTTGGTTGGGGTGCTGAATTGAAGGAAAGAGCCATTCAGAGGCTAGTCTATGATCAAGTAGCCATTGACGGTACAATAAGAGCTCTGTTTGAACAGGTTTAAGATACAAGGTATTAGGCTTACCCGTTTTTCGGTCGTGAATGAACGCATTTTGTTTAATAGAACCGTCCGGATTAAAAATATCGGCCTGTTTTAAGCCCATAACGTCACTCACTCGCAGTAGCGTCGCTTTACCAACTTGAAAAATCGTATAGTTACGTCGGCCAGCTTTAAAGTTATTGAGTAACGTATCTTGAACCTCTTTAAGAACGTTTGAATCTTTGATGGGTAAGACAACTTGTTGCATAAGCTGTTAGTTCCTTTACTTTAAAATTAATTTAGTTGCAGAAAACCTAAAAATCGAATATTATAATGTAGTACGATGGTAAACTTAAAGGAGGCGGATTAGAATGAGTAATACTATTATTAAAAACAAGACAATTTCAACTCGTGTAACACCTGACATTAGTGAACGGGCTAAAGCTAATCTAGCAAAACAAGGGCTAACCGTTTCTGAGTATATACGCTTATCGTTAGTTAAAGCGGCCAATAATGAAGTTCGATTAGTCAGCTTTTTAGATTCTCCGGAAGCCTTAGCCGCTAAAAAAGAAGCAGAAACAGGGCAGGTCAAAAACATTGGTTCATTGACTGACTTTGAAGATTGGATCGATAAGTTAGATGCAAATTAAACAGACTAAATCTTTTGAACGTGAATTAAAAAAACTAGTCAAAAAACATTTCCCAATAACTGTCTTGAAGCCTTGTTTAGAAGCAATTGTTGAACAAGATGTACTTGTTTTGAAACAGATTAAAGATCATGCATTAAAAGGAAATTGGCGTGGCTATCGTGAATTTCACCCTGCCAGATATGGAAACTATGGTAAAAATTATGACAACTGGATTGTTATTTATCAGCTAGATCATGATGAATTGATTTTGTTATTGGTTGCAACTGGCTCCCATGAAATCTTGAATCAATAGCTATAGTTTAGGGGCACTTATAAAAAAATAAATTAAAATAGCCCCCAATATCTACATTATAGATATTGGGGGCTATTCTTTCAATGTTTTTGAGGGGCGATTTGGGACTTATACCCCCTGATGCATAGGAAAATATCATTGGTGTTTTGTTTTTGTAAAAATGGAAAATAAAAATGAAATTCCTATTACCATAAAGATTTCACCAATATACCATTCTTTTAATAACACAACAATGACTCCTGAAGTGATAAATACTATCGGCATAATAAGTGAATATTTTGCTCCTTTTTCTCCAGACAAGTATTTTTGCCAAGCATATTTTAATCCAAGAGAACTAGAGTTATCGAACTCTCTTAACTTATTTAATGCAGATACACTGCACAATAACAAGAAAAATATTGGCAGCATAAATACACCTAAATGTATTAGATTAAAAAAGTCACCAATTAGTAATGAACAGACTAGTAAATCAATAACTATAAGATCGCGATAAATTGGTTTTATTTGTCTCGTAACTTCTTCCTTTTCCAAAAACTCACGCATACCTGTATCCTCCTTTAACAAAGTATCTAGTGAAATATGGTAATAGTCACTCAACTTAATCAAGCTAGCAATGTCAGGATAAGTTTTTTCATTTTCCCAACTAGAAATAGTTTGTCTAGTAATAAAAAAATCTCTAGCAACTTGTTCCTGAGTAAGATTCAATTCTGTTCTTGCGTTTTTTAGACGATCACCAAATTTCATATATACCCTCCTGATTTCAAAATAATTATGTTGATGAAACGCAAAAAGAGCAAGCAATGATTCTATGCTTGCTCTTTTATAGGCGTTATTTGTGACTATAGGCCCTAAAACTGCTTGCAGAATTGTAACTTGGTGGTTTTCTATTCAGTTACTAACTGTTGGACAGTGTCGGATATATGGATTTGTGTCTTATACTTCTTAAGGTCATGATTGTTAGTCGCTGTATTTCCCTTATGATTTAACAAGGCATCTAGCGCTGCTAAGTTGCTAACGTAAGTCTGATTAATGTAGGTGCGAGGAACGATACGCGCAACTTTAACATAACTGCCCTTATGATAAGCCATCACATAAGGATCTTTGACCCCAGGATTAAGCCCCGTCGTTAAGGTCAATTTGGTCCATTCATTACCCATCGTATTATCGGTGAACCAAGCGGTCCAGTAACCATTGGTCGCCTTATTGTTAGGAGAAATTTCCTTTTCACTAGGCAATTTAGTGTACCCGACTTTATAGGATAAAAACGGATCAAATCGATCAATCGTCCCAATACCTTTATAATATCCCAAACATAAAATACCAACACTAACTAGTGCTAGTACAATCAAGCCACCTAAACCAAAAGTCCAACGACGATAACGACTTTTAAGCTTAACATCATGATCTATCTGGGTGGCCAAAGAGGGTTCTTTATTTTTTTTCATTGCAATCTCCTCGTTAAATAGAAGTTTTTCGAGTGAGATGTTAAACAATTGACTCAAAGCATGCAGGGTCTCTAAATTTGGCATGTTCTTGCCAGTTTCCCAAGTTGAGACCGTTTGACGGGTCACATGCAATTGTTGAGCTAACGCTTCTTGGGTTAAATTAGATTGCCTGCGCAAGGTCTTGATATCGTCTTTAAAGCTCAAATCTCACTCCTCCTAAATCATAATCAAGGATCTAAGGCAATCCTAGCAAGAATTACTAGCAATAGTCACGCAAATGTTACTTGCACAACTGGATAGTTTGGTTAATGTCGCCAATAAAGCCATTCTTCAGATTGTAATAACGTTCTGAAGAATGGCTTTAGAAATGATCAAAGGCCTATTTGTTAATTATGGACCCTATAAGAGAAACAAGACTTATTTTAGAACTTTCCTCAAACGTATCATGTCTTTTAAAACAAGACCATTTTCAGTAATCTCTTTATCATAGTGAATTGTAAAGAAGTTTTGATCAACACCAACAACCCGGAAACCACATTTTTGATAAAGATAAAGTTGTCCAAAACTAGTTGTACCAGTTCCAATTTCAAGACACTTGCAATTATTGTTTCGCGCATATTTTTCGGCAAAAATCAGAAGTTGATGACCAATTCCTTTATTTCTTTGTGTGGCAAATTACAAGTTTAATCCGAACAAGCCCGGAAACTTTCAATGGCAGTCTGTTGATGATGGATTTTTAATGGTCGTTGATTAATAAGCTCAAGTGCTGCCAGGATTTCATCAGT
>NZ_BCMG01000018.1 GCF_002217945.1 Secundilactobacillus silagei JCM 19001 | reverse complement strand
GGAAGGATAAAGCAATGGCGATATCCTTTTTTCGTGTCAACATACATAGATTACAGAAAGAAAAATCTGTTGTCGATCATGTCTTGTGACATGACCAACAACAGATATGATAGAACCGTTAAAACGTGCTCAACAGAGCAGAGACCTACTGCGTAAGTGGCAGTTAGTAAAAATCTAAGTTCGGGATTTTCACCTGCTCGTTGCTGCCACCTAGCCGAAACGTGTGAAACAAAGCAGAGACCTATATGTAAGGGGCAGTTAGTAAAAATCCAAGTTCGGGATTTTCACCAACTGCCCCTTACACACCGGTCTCTAAACGCTTTGTTTCACACTCTACACTCTAAACCGTATGCCGTTCAAATGGATCGTCACTGATACCAGCATCAACAATGTCGCGTGACCATTGCTTAGCTGAGAATAATGAATGGTCACGGTAGTTACCGCAACTATACTTATCAGTACCTTGAACATCTTTCCATTCGATTGTATCGGCAATTTCTTCTAGTGAACTCTTCAATGCTTTAGCAACTTCATTAGTTGAATGTTCACCCCAAGTAATCAAATGAAACCCAGTCCGGCAGCCAAATGGTGAGCAGTCAATGACACCATCAAGACGGTCGCGTAACAGACCTGCCAACAGATGTTCAATCGTGTGCAGACCTGCCGTTGGAATTGCATTTGTATTCGGTTGTACTAACCGTAGATCATAATTTGAAATTGCATCGCCCTTTGGTCCCTTTTCTACCGTGATCAAACGGACGTATGGTGCTTTAACCTTTGTGTGATCCAATGTAAAACTTTCTACTTTAGCCATAAAAATCCTCCTTGAGATTTATATCTGTTCACCCCCTATTATACCATTGCTTACGGGTGTCATTCGTATAAATCAGGCCGCCGATCAGCAAATACGGGCATGAAGCCGCGCACTTTATCCGTGGCATTAATATCGATCGTCACCGTCTTCAGTTCCTCTTCGTGGCCAAGGTACAGCACGTTATTGCCCAGCGGATCGATCACAACCGAATTCCCGCCGAACCGGTTTTCCGGATCAGCACCAACCCGGTTAACGCCCACCACAAAGCTTTGATTCTCAATCGCACGCGCAGCCAGCAATGTGCGCCATTGTGGCATCCGTGGCGTTGGCCATTCTGCTGGGACAAAGATAATCCGGCTATCATTTAACGACAGTGTCCGCAGCCATTCGGGGAAACGAATGTCATAGCAGATCACACTGGTGGCCGGAACGCCCTTCACCTCAAACTGGTCTTTTTTACTGCCAGGGGTCAAGAATTCATCTTCATGCATTAAGCCAAACAAATGGACCTTATCATAGGTTGACAGTAATTTACCCTTTTCATCAATAATGTAGGTGGTATTAAAAAATTGATCGCCCCGTTTAGTAGCAACCGAACCTGTATGAATCATAATATGGTACTTTTGAGCTAGGGCCTTAAAAACGTGCAGGGTCTGCAGGCCGTTCACATCGGCAATATCGTTAAACCGGGTCAAATCATACCCCGTGTTCCACATCTCTGGAAAAACCACGATATCGGCTTGTTCAGTTGCAGCTTGGGCAACAAACGATTCAATTCGCGCAAAATTTTCGGCTGGTTTACCAAAACTAACGTCCATTTGTGCTACTGAAATTGTAATTTTCATTTCAAGACCTCCAAATTCATTTTTAGTATAATACTGATGGCGTGACTATCAAGCCAAAATTAATCATGACGCTTAAATTTATAAAAAAAACGAGGTTGCATCTCCAGTTATTTTCCGCCACAATAAAAGAAAAAAGCACGAAAGAAGTTGTCACTATGAATTCATTCACCGTTTATCTAGTTCGTCATGGCAGTACAACGTTAAATAGCTTTAACCGGATGCAGGGCTGGATCGATTCCGACCTGTCTGATGATGGGATCCAGCAGGCTCAGCAGGCTGCCGAAAAGTTACAGGCAGTCACCTTTAACCGCGCCTTTTCTTCCGATTTAGGCCGCGCAGTTAGCACCCGCAATCTAATTTTGGACCAACTGCATCAGGCCCCTCAAGAAATTGATCAGCTGCCAGAATTTCGTGAAGTCAACTTCGGCTTCTTTGAAGGACTGAACTCCGATGACATTTGGGCTGGTATCGCAGCCCCCTATGGCAAGCACAGCCAAGGTGACCTGATTGCTATAGGTGGCTTAAAAGAAGCTCGTGATGCCATGAAACAAAGTGACCCATCGCACACTGCTGAAGACTATGATGAGATCATCTCACGCATCAAAAACGGCTTTAAAGCCCTGCGTGAACACTGTGAAGCCGGTGAGTCCATTTTACTGGTCAGTCACGGGACCATCATTCGCACAATTGCCGATTATTTAGGCGTCGACACGATGGATAATTATCCGAAAAACGGCGGTGTCAGCAAACTGACTGTTGCCCCCGACCAAGTCATCGTCGAGGCTTATAATCAGTAACCTTGAAAATTTGGCTTTCATACTTTAAAAATGCGTTACCATGGGATTTCGTCCAATAAGCGAAACCTTTTTTTGCTTTTACTTGAAAACGATTTCATACTTCGCTAGACTAGATATAAGTTCTAAAAAAACAACGAGGTGGGAACAGCATGACAAAAATATTAGCAGTTAATGCAGGCAGTTCAACTTTGAAGTGGAAATTATTCTCAATGCCGGATGAAACGGTGATTGCTTCCGGTTTAGTCGACCGTTTGAACTTACCCGATTCAGTCTTTACCGTCAAACAGCCAGGTGTCGAGAAGTATGAAGTGAAAAAAGATAATATTGATTATCATTTAGCGGCCGCGATGGTTCTGACTCACTTGAAGGATGCAGGAATCGTCAAGCATTTACACGAAATTACTGGTATTGGTCATCGAGTTGTGGCTGGTGGCGAAGTTTTCACTGATTCAGCCGTCATTACCGACAAATCGCTCCGCCAAATTCATAAACTGGCGGAGTTTGCCCCCTTACACAATCCAATCGAAGAAGAATACATCAACATTTTTCAGCAGTTGCTTCCTGACGTGCCTCAAGTGGCCGTTTTCGATACTGCACTATACGCTAATATGCCTAAAATCAACGCGCTGTATCCTATTCCCTATGAATATTATAAGCAATATGGCGCCCGTAAATATGGTGCTCACGGAACCAGTCACCGCTACGTCTCGGCCAGGACTGCAGAACTGCTGGGTAAGCCCTTATCCGACTTAAAACTGATCACGCTGCACTTGGGCTCCGGTTCATCGGTGACCGCCTTTGATCACGGCAAAGTCATCGATACTTCCATGGGCTTTACCCCTCTGGCTGGCGTCATGATGGCCACCCGTTCCGGTGATATTGACCCCTCACTGGTTTCATTTTTAGCTGAAAAAATGCACCTTAAAATGAGTAAAATGATCGACATTTTGAATCAAAAATCTGGTCTGCTGGGCATTTCTCAGCTATCCCCTGATCAACGTGACTTGGAGAAAGCCGAGGATAGTAACCCGCAAGCTAAATTAGCACTGGACATGTTCGTTAATCGAGTAGTCCGCTACGTTGGTTCCTACGTGGCCGAATTAAACGGGTTGGATGCCCTAGTCTTCACAGCTGGTTCAGGTGAAAACGGTATCGGCATGCGCCAAAGAATCGTCGACCAGTTAAGTTACTTCGGTATTCAAATTGACCATGAACGTAACCAGGTCCGTGGTAAAGAACAGGTTATCAGCCCGGATGGTGCCCCAGTAACTGTTATGGTGGTCCCTACTAATGAAGAATTAATGATCGTTAGGGACGTGCAAAGACTGACACAAAAATAAGGTGCGTAAGAAAGCGGTTAGAGAGTGACTTACATGCAGCTCTCTGCTTTCTGAAGCCCGATTAGATTACACTAACCTAAAAATGGCGCTAGATTCCCACACATCCGGGAACCTAGCGCCATCGTTTATCTAAGCTAAACTGCTTACAGTGCCTTAGGCGCCTTCACACCGACTTCATCGCCAACTTTAGCTAATTCAGCAGCGGTCTTATCATCGATGAGAACACCCTGCTTCTGGTTCTCAGCGTAACGCTTGTATTCACGGTCGCCGGGGATCTTGATTTCAGTTCCTGGCAGGTGTTTCAGATTTCGAATCCGGTCAAACATTTCCGTCACGTTAGCCTTTAACGTATCCAAATCACCAAACAAAGTTGGGTCCATGGTCATAAAGAACTGGCTGAAGTCATGCTTGCCCTTGTTGGTATCAGCTGAAATCGAGCCTTGGGCTAAAATCCCCGTCAGCATTTCGATTACTAATGAGTTACCGAACCCTTTATAGTTTGAGTTATTTTCCAAATTACCGCCTAGAGTCAAGACACCGCCATCGGGACGGTCATCACTAAACGCGATGGTTGATAAATTATCTTCAACCCGCTGAGCATTCTGGTCGACTTGACGATCTTCACCAACGGCCCATTCGCCAGGAATGTTTTCACCCTTCTTGGCTAGCACCTGAATTTTACCGCTTGAAACCACGGACGTTGCGCCATCAAAAACAAATGGGTGTGGTTCAGCGGGGAAGGTAAAGGCAAAGGCGTTGGAACCTAAGAAGGCCTCCAAAGCGTTAGTAGGGAGCACCAGTGGCCGAGTATTGGTTGTGGCAATTCCAATCAAGCCTTCCTTAACGGCCATTCGGGCATAGTAGCCGGCTGTTCCGAAATGGTTAGAATTACGAATAACCGCAATGGAGACCCCTAATTTTTTCGTTTTTTCAATTAAATGCTTCATGGTAAAACCAGAGGCAATCTGGCCCATGTTCTTGTTGGCATCAACTAACATGCTGGTCGGTGTGTCCCGTAAAACTTTGGGCTTGTTGGTCGGGACAATCGTGCCGTCTTTGATCATATTCGTGTACCAAGTGATCCGTTGAATCCCGTGAGATGAAATCCCGCGTAAATCCGCGTCTACCAAGGTGTCAGCCAAGAACTCACCGTCTTCTTCAGAAAAATGGTAAGCGGCTAGAACCTGCTTTAAAAACGTTTTTTCTTCCTTTGCATCAATGCGCATCAGTAATACTCCCCTTCTTGATTACAATCTGTTTGAACCCATAAAAAAAGCCCCTGCTATTAAAACAAGGACGATTAATGATCGTGGTACCACCTAAATTTACAGTTATAAAAAACTGCCTCAGTCCGCTCATTCAAGCGGTACACGGTAACGGTGTGCTGACCGTAAACGTCGCGTGAACGCGTTTAGTACTCCGAGCTCATCTTCACCAGCTGTCAATTATGCCTTCCCATTCAGTGGCACTCTCTGAAAATTAAAAGTTGGTTACTCTTCTCATCAACATACAATAGTTATAATTTAATATCATGATAATTCTTGTACGGAAAAAAAGCAAGGTGGGCTGAAAGCGTTTGGAGAATGAAGTATCCACTTTTTGATTATGGGCAAGGAAATACGTTCTTTTAAGGACGTGATGAATTGCCCTTTTTATTTGCACATATTACAGATGGTATATCTTAAATGCTATACAACAACCTATATGAAGAATAAAAATAGGATACATATGGTTAGAGCTAGTGTATAATCTAAATCACCATAGCATATGGCGAACTAAATGCTGCAATCAAGCGTTGGAAGTATTGGAACCACTAATCGACCAGTATTAGCCGAGTACATTGACGACCAAAGAATTTAAATGACCTTAAAAGCCATTAAAACTAGAATATATCCGACAATCGAACAGCAAGAACGGATCATTGCTAACTTCGGGTATTGTCGCTTTGTCTGGAATCAGCTTTTGGCTATGCAGAAAGCGCGTTATGAAAATGGTGGCCGTTACGTTAACGAGTTTGGTATGAACTACCTGATCAAGTGCTTAAAGCAAGAATATTCTTTTCTAAAAGTAGCGGAATCAACTTCACTTTTACATGTTAGTCGCGACTTGAACCACGCTTACCAAAAGTTATTTAAAGCGCATCAAGGTTTTCCAAAGTTTAAATCGCGTAAGTTTCCTAAACAGAGTTATCAAAGCAATTCAGTTAACCACAATATTCAATTGGTTGATAACCACCACCTTAAATTACCTAAATTAGGCGATCTAAAATTTAAATCCGGCAGAAAACCGGTTGGCAAGATTAAAAATGTGACTATCCGTTTTTCGGCTACGGGTAAGTTCTATGCCGTTATTTTGGTCGATACTGATATTAAGTTTTTAGCTAAGACCAGTAATTCAGTCGGTATCGATCTGGGGGTTGCTGATTTAATGATTACCTCCGATGGCGTGAAGTACCCAACGATTCGCTTTGATAAACGACTCGGTAAAAAGAAACATTACTGGGAAAAACGTTTAGCTCGGAGAAGGTTACAAGCTCAGCAAGAAATTGCTTGGGATAAACACAATAAAGTCATTGAACCCCGCGAGCTTGCTGACTTTAAGAACTATCAAAAAGCTAAAAGGATGGTCGCTAAGTATGCTGAAAAAATAGCCAACCAACGTAACAATTACTTAAATACGTTAACTAAAACTTTGGTAGCCCAATATGATGTGATTAAAATAGAAGATTTGAAAACCAAGAATCTGCTTAAAAATCACAAACTCGTCAGAGCGATTGCTAATCAAAGTTGGCGGGAATTGCGTCGAATGCTTGAATATAAGTGCGTTTGGTATGGAAAACAGTTAGTCGCTGTTAATCCTAGAAAAACTTCTCAAATATGTTCCAGCTGTGGCTATGATGATGGTAAGCACACTTTAGATATTAGACAGTGGGCCTGTCCTAATTGTGGCATTAGTCATGATCGAGACATCAATGCCGCAGTTAATATTCTACAAGCGACTGCGTAACTTAGCGTCTAAAAGACTATCTGGCATGGAACGTGCCTTAGTAAATAGCCGTAATCTCTATCTATCATTTTCTAAATGGTAGGCAAGTCAGCGGTGTTCCTAGAAGCTCGTTACTTTAGTGACGAGTAGTTCACTAAATTTTAACCATCATAAATACTCCCAAAATTAAAATAATTAAACCAATTAATGTCGACATAATTTGTTTTTTAGGCTTTTCTTTCAAAATTAGCATAGCAGTCATCGTGGCAATTACTACGTTCAGTTGCGTTAAAGCAAAGGCATTCACCAATCCGTTTAAACCTAACGAAACCAAATAAGTAGATGCTGCACCGCCAAATAGTATTCCTGAACTTATATTTCGTATCCCTAGTCGATCGTCTCCAATCGCTTTTTTGTGACCAATTAAATAAATAACAGAAGAGCCAATCATCATGCCCATCGCCTGTGGAAAGAATCCCATCAAACCTCCAGCACTACAATAATGGGGGAAGCCAGAATAGCCCCAATAGCCAACAGTGGTTAAAAATAAAATAAAATAGGCAACTAAATCTTTATGCTGAATTTTTACAAAACCATTCGCTATAAATACTCCCAAAAGAATAATAATTAATGCGCCTAAACCTAATAAATTATCAAGCACCCCTGACCATTCTTTGAATAGCCAGCCCCCAATTAATGAATTCCCAATAGTCTGAAATGCTGTAGTTATAGGCATTACTGCACTAACACTTACTTTTTTAAAACACCAAATTTGTCCCGTCTGGCCAATACTCCAACATACTCCTGAGATAAAGTACAGTAAAAAATCAGTAGTTGAAATAGAATATTTAAATATTAGCTGAACAAAGCTTGCAAATATTAATATCCCTACACTTGTTCCAAATAATTGTTGAAAATAGCTACCACCCATTTTGGTTAAACAAATTGGATATAATCCCCAACACAGTGCAGGAATTAATCCTATTAATATATTCAAAATTAGTCACCTCTAATAATTAGCTATTGTTTTGTTAATTTTAAGGATAAATAATTAGGGACTGTTTCTAAATGTTGATTTGGCCAACGTAAACGTGATTGCAGATAAAACATATGGTGCTGAAAAACTAAGAGGCTAAATTATATTAGCTCATGGGACTGTGATTATTTTACCTACTACGAACGCCATCTGATTGAAGACTTTTTCAATCAAATGAAGAACTTTAGACGCTTCGTAACACGCTACGATAAGCTAGCTACCAGCTTTCTGTTCACGACAAAAAAGTCATGATGATTTGTTCTTATGGTTCTACAATATCTGTTATTGGTAACAGATTTTATATACTATTATTTATTGGATAAAAACGGGCATCCCCGCTCATTCATCCAAACCAATCACGATTTATAGAAAGAAAGAATACTTTTATGGGTTATGATACTACGGAATTGCTGCTGGGAATAGATGATAATCATATCAAGATTGATACTGGAGTTACCCAGACCGACGACATTATCCAGCTTACCAGCCAAAAGCCTGTCCACATTGTGGCGTAATCAAATCAACGCTCATAAAATTATTAATTATGGTTGACGTAAGACTAACGTTCGATTTATCAAAATACTAGGCAGTAACGTGCAGCTAACCTTAGTGACGCTAAAAGAACACCACGATGAGATCAGAAACACCTTTAACTATCGTTCCCCTGAGCCCCTGAAAGGAACTAATAATAAGATTAAAGCAATCAAACGGGCTAGTTTTAGCTTTCACAGTTTCTTTAGATTTAGAACGAGGGTCCTTTATACTTTGCGTATTCAGACTAAAAAAGTTCTAATCACTAAATAGTGACTAGAACTAATTTAATAAATTTACCAACAACAGTTACCGACGAGCCGGTAATTCGAGTTCTTTATTGCGTTTAAATTTTAAATGAGTGAAATCATTTATTACTTAATGTTAACTAAGTGTAAGTTGACCATATTGGTAAAGTCTTCAACCTGTTGTGCCGTTACACCGAATGAGAAGACAGTATGGTGACCACCACCGTTTTGAATCCATTGGGTAGCG
>NZ_BCMG01000017.1:21317-21924 GCF_002217945.1 Secundilactobacillus silagei JCM 19001 | reverse complement strand
CAAACGATGCTAAGGCAAATGTGACGATTCCAAGCAACCAAGGTGATCAAACAGTACCTAACGTAACCGGTAAGACGGGTGAACATGTCACTGTTGATGTGCCGCCGCTTGAAGGTTACACACCGGATAAAACGACCGTACCGGCGACAGTGAATGCCGACGGCACGATCACCGTTGATAACCCAACGACCACAGGTAAAGTAACCTACACACCAAACGATGCCAAGGCAAATGTGACGATTCCAAGCAACCAAGGTAATCAAACGGTACCTGATGTAACTGGTAAGACGGGCGAACATGTTGATGTCACAGTACCAGTGAAGCCGGGCTACACAGCGGATAAGCCAACGGTACCGGCGACAGTAAATGCCGACGGCACGATCACCGTTGATAACCCAACGACCACAGGTAAAGTAACCTACACACCAAATGATGCCAAGGCAAATGTGACGATTCCAAGCAACCAAGGTAATCAAACAGTACCCGATGTAACTGGTAAGACAGGCGAACATGTCACTGTTGATGTGCCATTACTTAAAGGTTACACACCAGATAAAACGACGGTACCAGCCACAGTTAATCCAGATGGCACGATCACGGTCGATAA
>NZ_BCMG01000017.1:0-21202 GCF_002217945.1 Secundilactobacillus silagei JCM 19001 | reverse complement strand
AATGCCGACGGTACGATCACCGTTGATAACCCAACGACCACAGGTAAAGTAAACTACACACCAAACGATGCCAAGGCAAATGTGATGATTCCAAGCAATCAAGGTGATCAAACGGTGCCTAATGTAACTGGTAAGACAGGCGAACATGTCACTGTTGATGTGCCATTACTTAAAGGCTACACAGCGGATAAGCCAACGGTACCGGCGACAGTGAATGCCGACGGCACAATCACCGTTGATAACCCAACGACCATAGGTAAAGTAAACTACACACCAAACGATGCCAAGGCAAATGTGACGATTCCAAGCAACCAAGGTGATCAAACGGTGCCTAATGTAACTGGTAAGACTGGGGATAAAGTTAATGTTGATGTGCCGTCACTTAAAGGTTACACACCAGATAAAACGACGGTACCAGCTACAGTTAATCCAGATGGCACGATCACGGTCGATAACCCAACAACTACAGGTAAAGTGACCTACACACCAAATAATGCCAAGGCAAATGTGACGATTCCAAGTAACCAAGGTGATCAAACGGTACCTGATGTAACTGGTAAGACGGGCGAACATGTTGATGTTACAGTACCAGTGAAGCCAGGCTACACAGCGGATAAGCCAACGGTACCGGCGACGGTGAATGCCGACGGCACGATCACCGTCGATAATCCAACAACTACAGGTAAAGTGACCTACACACCAAATGATGCCAAGGCAAATGTGACGATTCCAAGCAACCAAGGTGATCAAACAGTACCTAACGTAACTGGTAAGACGGGCGAGCATGTTGATGTTACAGTACCAGTGAAGCCAGGCTACACGGCGGATAAGTCAACGGTACCGGCGACAGTGAATGCCGACGGTACGATCACCGTTGATAACCCAACGACCACAGGTAAAGTAAACTACACACCAAACGATGCCAAGGCAAATGTGACGATTCCAAGCAACCAAGGTGATCAAACAGTACCTAACGTAACCGGTAAGACGGGTGAACATGTCACTGTTGATGTGCCGCCGCTTGAAGGTTACACACCGGATAAAACGACCGTACCGGCGACAGTGAATGCCGACGGCACGATCACCGTTGATAACCCAACGACCATAGGTAAAGTAACCTACACACCAAACGATGCCAAGGCAAATGTGACGATTCCAAGCAACCAAGGTGATCAAACGGTACCTGATGTAACTGGTAAGACAGGCGAGCATGTTGATGTCACAGTACCAGTGAAGCCGGGCTATACAGCGGATAAGCCAATGGTACCGGCGACAGTGAATGCCGACGGCACAATCACCGTTGATAACCCAACGACCACAGGTAAAGTAACCTACACACCTAATGCAGTTACAACTGATGAGACAGTTGCGGGTAATGAAAATGGTCAAGCAGTTCCTGACCCTACGGATTCAAGTAATAAAGACGATCAAACAGTTCCTGATACTACGGATTCAAGCAATGAGAGTGGACAAGCTGTTACTGATGGTACAGATAAAACTAACAAAAAGACAGTTGCTTCTGTATCTCAGCAAAATAACAATATTAATAATAAACAAACTGTTATTGTGGAGACTAAGTCAGACAGCACAGCTCAAGCAACCCAAGCTGTAACACATGGAACTGCCGAGCATAGTATTTTGGGTGTAGCAAACAAAAAAGCAGTGGTGGGTCAGCAAACGGTAATTGACAACAATTCCCAGCATCTTAATAAAGCCCAAGTGAAAGGTCAAGCGATGGGGACATCAAATAAATTGCCGCAAACTGATGAATCACAATCTAACAGTATCTTTGCCAAAATTGGGCTAGAATTGATGGGTATATTAGCGTTAGTAGGTTTTGCTAAGAAGAAGCGGAAACATGATTAGAATAATTAAAATCTATTATTCAAAATAGATGAGAAAGTATAATATTGATTTTTGAATTGAAGGGGGTCTATATTTAAGTAGTTTTATCAATTTAGAATCCTATAATATTTAGTGTTGATGAGTAATCATCAGCACTATTTTTGTAATAAATTAAGATCTTGCAATGTCATAATTTAAACTGATGAAATTGATTTTAAATTTTATGTTATTGGTTACGTCTACCTCAATTTGAGCATCAAAAAAGGGTATCAAAATTATTGAAATAATTTTGATACCCTTTTTAATGAAAAATTATTTAATAAACATTGTATTCGATGAATACAATTAATAAATCACAACTGCAGTATGCAACGGTACCGCAGCATAAACTTTACCAACAACGTCTGGTGGGGTATTAACACAGCCATGAGAGCCATGAGTCAAGTACCAGTCGCCACCGTAACGTGGTTGCCACGGCGAATCGTGGATCCCGACACCGGTGTCGTCGATTGGCATCCAGTACTTCACTGGTGAAGCATAGTTACTGCCATCATCATTTTTGCCCCGGAGGACAGCGTTACGCTGTTTGCTCCAGACGTCCCAAACACCAGATGGGGTAGTCCCTGCAACTGGTTTACCAGTAACAACTGGAGTGGAGATGATGATCTTACCATCCTTATGAACCCACATGTGCTGTTCTGGCTTAGAAACCTCAATATAGGTCTTGCCAAGGTCTGAGCCATCTTTGTGATAGCCCATACCCTTAAGTACTGGGGTCCGTGTGACTGGCTTACCGGCTAGCACTGCTTTTGACAGTTTAGGCGTTTCAGCACTGACGTTGATCGTCCAGCCGTATAAGCCGGCAGGAACTTTATAGGTTTTACCATCATGGGCCTTAAAATGACGGGTCTTATGAAGGGTGCCGTACTGAGCACTGAGCTTCGTCAAATAGTGTTTCACTTTAGGCTTTGAGGTGGCAATCTGGCCGTTGCTAGTTGTTAGCCAACTGGCAATGTCCTTGCTTGGAACCTGTATTGAATGATTAGTGATGTGGTATGTGATTTGGTTCTTGGCTAACTTTTCAGCCTTAGTCTTTGCACTGACAAGTGACTTACTGTGCGCCAAAACAGTTGGCTTAACGTAAGCATCCTTTAAGTTGATCGTCGTTTGATGATTTTCAATGGCCTTAGTTAAAGCGGCTTTAATGGATGCCGTTGAAACTTCGGTACCATAAACTGGTTTTTGAATGGTAAATTGATGCCCCTTGTAAACCAGCTTAGCATTATGAGTTGCAGTCCGGTCAGTAGTGCTAGCCGATTGCTTAATTTTAGCTGCTAGTGCGGTTAAGTCAGAATCACTGAGTGCGCTGGCACTTAACCGTTGGTCGTCAGCCGAAGCACTGTCAGAATGAACTGGCCAGCTAAATGAATTTTGCTTGCTGATCATCTGCTTTAACTGAGTTGTAGAATATGCTTTAACACCAGCCTCACGTGAAGTGAAGGTAGCTAATGAGTTGTCATGTTCTTTAACCGTATAAGTTTGGTTTGCTAACTTATTTTTTAATGTCTGGGCTGCCTGTTGTGCAGTCTGGCCACCGACTTGAATACCACCGATTTGGGTGTCACTCAGGAAGTGGCTATTATAATGGGCTGTTCGCCAGCCATAACCGATTGCTAAAATTGCGATTACAGTCAGGCCCGCAGAGACCCAACGTGAACGATGTGTCATGTTCTGATCCTCCTTATGGTCATCTATAAGGATAAGGCATAATTCACTAAAACTCAATTTATACTTGACAATAAACAACAAAAAAACGCCCCAAAAATGGGACGTCTCTTTAAGAACCGCTTAATATAGGTTGTTAGCTACTTGTTTAAGTTAGCTAAACCATCTTTTGTAACTTTCTTTAAAGTTTCTGCAGAAGCTTTCATCTTAGCTTGTTCAGCATCGCTAAGCGGTACTTCAACAACGCCGGCTAAGCCAGAAGCGTTAATAATAGCAGGTGTACCAATGAAGATGTCGTTCAAACCGTATTCGCCGTCTAATGAAGCACCAATAGGTAAAATAGCATTTTCATCACGTAAAATGGCTTTGGTGATCCGCATCAATGATGTGGCAACACCATAGTAGGTAGCACCCTTGGTATTGATGATCTCGTATGCCTTGTGCATGGTTTGATCTTCAATTTCGTCAAGGTCAGCATCGGTAATGCCATGTTCCTGAGTAACTGAACGTAATGGTCTTGAACCAATGGTGGCTTCATCGTAAGCAGCGAATTCAGTATCACCATGTTCACCCATAATGTAGGCGTCGATGCTACGTGGATCCAAGTTCAACTTCTTACCCAAAGCAACACGTAAACGAGAAGTATCTAGTGAAGTCCCTGAACCGATGACACGGTTCTTTGGAAAACCAGAGAACTTCCAGGTTGCGTAGGTTAAGATATCAACTGGGTTAGCAGCAACTAGGAAGATCCCTTTGAAGCCAGAATCCACGATTGGTTTAACGATTGAGCTCAAGATCTTTAAGTTCTTACCAACTAGATCCAAACGGGATTCGCCGGGCTTTTGTGGGGCACCAGCAGTGATGACAACCAGGTCGGCATCCTTAGCATCGCTGTATTCACCAGAATAAACCTTCTTAGGTGCAGTGAATGCTTGGGCATCCTCCAAATCCAGGGCGTCTCCGTGTGTCCGTTCCTTAATGACATCGACAATGACTAATTCTTCAGCTAGTCCTTGTTGCATCAATGAGAATGCATAAGACGAACCAACGGCACCGTCCCCGACTAGTACAACTTTTTGATGATTCTTTGACAATGTACCCACCTCTTCCAAAATATTTTTAGAACACCCATAGTTTACCATGAAATTGTAAGCGGATACTAATAAATCGAATATTCTATGGAGAGTGTCTACTATATAAACCATTGAAAATAGCTGTGCTGCCCTTAAAATGGTGGCGGAAACTGCAGTCACTATTTTTGCATCAGGTGATTATTGTGATGGTTAACGGCGTTTAACTCCGAGCAGATCAGTGTTATGCCAGCTTAGTGAATAGCTTGTTACAGGGGGAGAATGTATGCATTCGGTTTAAACGTATGCTATACTTTGGGTTGATATTTGACTTTAGAATTCATAAGAATGTTTTATGCTGGACGGTATGAGCTACCGTTCAGCTATTTTGCATGTTTTAATGTTAAAAATAAGAGAAATAGGGAGCGTATGAAATAATGAAGATGATCGTAGGTCTTGGCAACATCGGCCCGCAATATAATCAGACCCGGCATAATACCGGGTTTATGGTTGTGGAGCAGTTCGCGCAGAAGGCGGACATTCAGTTTACTAACCGAAAGATGGAAGCCAAGATTGGCACGGGTCAGGTCAATGGTGAAAAAGTGATGTTAGTCGAACCCACCACGTTTATGAATGAATCAGGCCGTGCAGTTGGCAAGTTAATGCACTTTTACAAGCTGGATATCCACGATCTGATCATCGTTCACGATGACATGGACCTGCCATTAGGGCGGATTCGCATTCGACCAAAGGGTTCTGCTGGTGGTCATAATGGAATCAAGAGTATCATTGCTGCCCTTGGGACCGATCAATTTGACCGGATCAAAGTTGGTATTCAGCACCCGCAGAAAAGTACGGTCGTCAATTACGTGCTGGGTAAATTTAACGAAGAACAGCGGGCAATTTTTAACGTTGCCGCAGATCACGCAGTCGCCGCTTTATTTGATTGGGTTGACGGTGCCACGGTTCCTGATCTGATGAATCAGTACAATTAATGAAGGAGTGAAGCTAAGTGCAACTTGCAGATTTTTTTGCAAACATGCCGCAATATCAGCAAATCGTTGAGGGCTTTGATCGCGGTGACCGTGAGTTAGTGACTGGTATCACCGGGTCAGCTCGGGCACTGATGATCTCAACGTTGCTGCAAAAAGAGCAGCGACCGATGATCTTTGTGACCGATACGATGTATCACGCTGACCAGCTGACCGATGAGTTAAGCGGTCAGCTCACGGATGATCAGTTATACGAGTTTCCGGTTGAAGAGCTGCTGGCTGCAGAGATTGCCACTAGCTCACCCGATTTTCAGAGCCAACGGATTCAAGCTTTAAGTGCATTGACACAGGCTAAGCCAGCGGTCATCGTGACGTCGGTTTCAGGTCTGCGCCGTCAATTGCCTGATCCTAAATTATTTAGCCAGGCTCAAATTGACCTAAAGGCCGATGGTGAAGTCGATCTAGAGAACCTAGCTGCCCGGCTGCAACGGATGGGGTACGTCAGACAAAAACTGGCTGACGCGCCTGGTGATTTTGCCGTTCGTGGGTCGATCGTTGACATTTACCCGCTAGATACAGACTATCCGGTGCGGGTAGACCTGTTTGACACTGAAATCGATTCGTTACGCTATTTTGACCCCAGTACCCAACGGAGTGTTGAAAATATCACTTCGATAACGATCCATCCGGTAACCGATATGCTCATGACACCGGATCAGCGGCAAGCCGCGGCGACTAAGTTAAACCAAAAACTCGCTAAGGAACAAAAACAGTTGTCCGCTGACGATGGTGACTTACTGGCCAATAGTATTACCCCCCTGATTGAATCTCTGACCAAGGGGGATGTTTCCGCCGAGTTAAGGTTATTTGCCAGTGATTTCTTTGATAAAACAAATCTTTTAGATTATTTGAACGATAAAGGTCTGCTATTGATTGATGATTATCCCAGACTACGTGAGACCAACAAACAGTTGGAGACGGATGAAGCCAACTGGACGGTGGATAAACTAGGTGCCCACCAGATCTTTAGCGACCAGCAGTTTGGCCTGCAGTTTCAAAACGTCATTCGCCGCGATCATCACGCTGAACTGTTCTTTGCCCTGTTTCAAAAGGGCATGGGCAACATGCGCTTTGATCAACTAGTTGAGATTCAGACGCGGGCGATGCAGCAGTTCTTTGGTCAAATGCCACTGTTGAAACAAGAAATTGAGCGCTGGCAGGCGACGAAACAGACCGTGGTCATGATGATGGCCAATGAAGAACGGTTGAATAAGGTATCGCAGACGTTAGATGATTTTGGCATTAACGCGGTGATGACGAAGGTCAGTGACATTCAGCCCGGAACGGTTCAGATCGTGCCGGCACCAAGTCAAACCGGGTTTGAACTGCCAGACGCCAAACTAGTGGTGATCACGGAAGCCGAAATGTTTAAGCAGGTCACTAAGCATCATCGACGCCGGCAGACCATGAAAAATGCTGAACGGCTGAAGAGTTACACTGATTTGAAGCCAGGCGACTACGTGGTTCACGTCAATCACGGGATCGGACGCTTTGAAGGCATGCAAACGCTGGAAGTCGATGGGGTTCATCAGGATTACATGACCATTGATTATCAAAGCGATGCCAAACTATTTATTCCGGTCACGCAGTTGAATCTGATTCAAAAGTACGTGTCTTCCGAGGACAAGAAACCGCATATCAATAAGCTGGGCGGCTCTGACTGGGCCAAAACCAAGAAAAAAGTCGCTGCCAAGATTGAAGATATCGCGGATGATCTGATTGAGCTGTACGCCAAGCGAGACTCCGAAAAGGGGTACGCTTACCCGCATGATGATAGTTATCAAGAAGAATTTGATAATGAATTTCCGTATTCCGAAACGCCTGACCAACTACGCAGTATTGAAGAAATCAAACACGACATGGAAAAGCCGAAACCCATGGACCGCCTACTGGTTGGTGACGTGGGTTATGGGAAGACGGAAGTCGCTTTACGGGCAGCGTTTAAGGCCATTGAAGCTGGTAAGCAAGTCGCCTTTTTGGTACCGACCACGATTTTAGCGCAGCAGCATTTTGACACCATGACTAGCCGGTTTGACGGTTTTCCAGTCAACGTCGCCATTCTGTCACGTTTCCAGACCACTAAGGAAGTTCACCAGATCATTCACGGCCTAGAAGATGGCAGTGTGGACATCGTTGTGGGGACCCATCGGCTCTTATCAAAAGACGTTAAATTTAAAGACCTGGGACTGCTACTGGTCGATGAAGAGCAGCGATTCGGGGTCAAACACAAGGAAAAGCTCAAACAGATGAAGTCTCAAGTGGACGTCTTGACGCTGACGGCGACACCGATTCCGCGGACCCTGCATATGTCAATGCTGGGCGTACGGGACCTGTCAGTGATTGAAACACCGCCAGCTAACCGGTTTCCAATTCAGACCTACGTCATGGAACAAAACGCGGGTGCGATTCAAGACGGCATCAGACGCGAAATGCAGCGTGGCGGGCAAGTCTTCTACCTGCATAACCGCGTGGATGACATCGAAGAAACTGTCAGTCAAATTAAAGCGCTGGTGCCGGATGCCGAGGTGGCCTACATTCACGGGCAAATGACGGAAGCTCAGCTGGAAGGAATTTTATACGACTTCATTCGCGGGGATTATGACGTGCTAGTCACCACCACGATTATTGAAACCGGGATGGATATTCCAAACGCCAATACCTTGTTTGTTGAAAATGCGGACCATATGGGCTTGTCGCAACTTTACCAGTTACGTGGCCGCATTGGCCGGTCTAACCGGGTCGCTTATTCCTACTTCATGTATCAGCCTAATAAGGTATTGACCGAGGTCAGCGAGAAGCGGCTAGAGGCCATCAAGGACTTTACGGAGTTGGGTTCTGGGTTCAAAATTGCCATGCGGGACCTTTCCATTCGCGGTGCTGGGAACCTGTTAGGGCAGCAGCAATCTGGCTTCATTGATTCAGTGGGTTATGATCTGTATACGCAAATGCTGACGGATGCCGTTTCTAAGAAGCAGGGCAAGAAAGCTAAGCCGAAGACGGATGCTACCGTTGAATTGGGATTGGAAGCTTATTTGCCAGATACCTACATTACGGATCAGCAGCAAAAAATTGAGATGTATAAACGCATCAGACAGATTGAAGAACCTGCTGATGTGACTGAAATTCAAGATGATCTGATCGACCGTTTTGGTGAGTATCCGGTGGAAGTCACGAATCTGCTGACGGTCAGTCAAGTGAAGATTCAGGCGGATGAAGCACTGATCGAAAAGATTCATCGAATCAAAGACCAGATCGAAGTGACCTTTTCAACTAAGGGCACGGATCGGTTTAGTGGTGAGGACGTCTTTAAGGCGTTAGCAAACACCAAGTTAAAAGCAACAGTTGGACTGTCAAATAACAAATTAGTGGTTAAATTGATCATTCAGCCAAAGATGACAGCACAAAACTGGATGGCTGAACTGGATCAATTTGTGAAAGCATTAAGTGAGATGGCTGTTAAAACAACGACCAAATAGGTGGATTATGCAACGTAAAACGATGAAAACAGTGATGCAGGGGGCGTTATTACTCTCGGTAGCATCACTGATCGCCAAAATTTTGAGCGCAGTATATCGGGTCCCCTTCCAAAACATGGTGGGCAACACCGGTTTTTATGTGTATCAGCAAATTTACCCGATCTATGGGATCGGTATGACCTTCGCCTTAAGCGGGCTGCCAATGTTTATTTCTAAATTAGTGGCTGAAAGTGAGACGGCTCAGACGAAGCTGGCACTGCTGTCACGGATCTTTGTCCTATTAGCCGGCTTTTCTTTGCTCCTATTTCTAGGCTTGCAGGGGCTGGCAGTACCCATTGCCAGCGGCATGGGGGATCCTGGGTTGGCGCCGATCATTCGCGCAGTGAGCTGGATGTTCTTATTTTCCCCGTTTTTAGCCATTAGCCGCGGGTACTTTCAAGGCGAGTATGACATGCGCCCAACCGCGCTTTCTCAGCTGGTTGAACAGACGGTACGGGTGACGGTGATCCTAGTAGTTGCGTACTGGGCCATGAAACACCAGTGGAACGTGTATCGGATGGGGACGTGGACTATGAGCAGCGCGGCCATTGCCGCCGTTTTTGCTTCTGCGGTGATGCTGTACTATGTCCGACATCAGCACGTTAAATTTATAGCCGCCATTCATCAGCCCGTTGACCAGACGTATAGCAGCTTGGTCAAACGGTTACTGATTGAAGGTGGTACCATCAGCTTATTTGCGTCCATGATGGTGCTATTGCAGCTGGTCGATTCATTCACGGTCATGCGGGGGCTGATGATCCAGGGATTGCCGTCGCTTACCGCTAAGTCGATCAAAGGCGTGTACGATCGGGGGCAACCCCTCGTTCAGCTGGGGCTAGTCGTTGCCACCTCGTTTTCATCGTCACTGCTGCCTTCGTTAACAGAAGCGCTGAATCGTGGTAATCACCGGCAGTTTGTTCGGCAGGCCAACACCGTCGTCCGGATCAGCGTGGCGATCGCGACTGCAGCCGCGGTTGGTCTGGTAGCTTTGATGCCGGAAGTTAACGTGTTATTATTTGGTAATCAGCAGGGAACTGGCATGCTGTCGGTGTACGTTTTGAGCATTATTTTTGCGACGTTGATCATGATCGATAACAGTATTTTACAAAGTCTCAATCAATTTGCGGTGACGATTGCCGGGTTGACGATTGGCTTGCTGGTCAAGGTGGTCTTTAATCAATGGGCAGTGGTTCACTTTGGTGCGATCGGTGCTAGCTGGATCACAGTCGTTGCACTATTGGTCATGGCCGGTTTTTTGAGGCAGCAATTACGAAAAGAACAGCTAAGGGCTTTTAAAAGGGGCTTTTTGCTAAAATTAGTTTTGATTGCAGTCATCATGCTGATCAGTGTTCGACTGGTCATTCCAGTAGGCAGCTGGCTAACGGCAGCCTGGACACCGCGGATGGCAGCCCTAGTTGAAGCTGTATTAGGAATTCTAGTTGGTGTGATCGTCTTTATGTACCTAGCTTTAAAATTCAAATTACTGACGTTGCGTGAGTGGTTGCTGCTTCCACAAGCTGACCGCTGGCTGCGCTGGTTTAAAAAATAAACGCTGGAGGTTCACAATGAGATTAGATAAATTTTTAAAGGTATCACGGATTATTAAACGGCGAACCGTTGCTAAGGAAATTGCTGATAAGGGGCGCATTACGATTAACGACCGCGTCGCTAAATCATCGACCGATGTAGCGGCTAATGACGTGTTAGTTATTAAGTTTGGCAATAAGACCTTAACGGTTCAGGTACTCCAATTATTGGAAACGACCAAGAAACAGGATGCCGAAAACATGTTTAAGATTATTAGCGAGGATTACGAAAAGGATTATCGCAAAGAATAATCTTAAGTAATGATTCGTTACGTTTTGCATGTTAACCATTCAGTTTTGGCTGATAACTATTACAGTTTTATGACATTCCTTGAATACGCTTTAAATCGCATAGACAACCCGTGTCAACGTTGATATACTTCATAATGAAGGATATTGGCGTGGGGGGCGTTAAAATGGCGACACGAGCAAACATTACGCAGCTTGATAATCAGTATACAAGAGCCGTTCAAAAGAACACGCATCATGTAATCTTAAGCAAGCAGCGTAAAAAGCGTGCGTTGATTATTATTATCGGGTTTACCGTGGCTTTTCTTTTTCTGGGTATTCAAATTATTCATGCTAAGAACGCGATGAGCCAGACTAACGTCCAAATTACACGTCAGCAGCAAAAACTGACACGGGTGAAGCAAACTCACCAGCAGTTGAATGAACATGTTAAACTCTTGAATAACAAGGATTATTTAGAGAACCTCATACGTTCAAAATATTATTATGCTAAATCAGGGGAGACGATTTATAGTCTGCCAAATGATAAAGCAAGCGATGTAACAGCGAAATAAAATAATATGAGGACTATAATGAAGCTGGTTTCAAGTGTGAACTTGTGTGCCGGCTTCATTTTTATTTATAATGAGATTTGGATGAGATATCCACGATATGTTCAGGCTTGTTTTACAAGAAATGTGCTATAATATTAGTACAAATTTAAGGAGGAAATTCTTGTTTATGGCAATCGAGGTTGGAGCAAAAGTTGCTGGTAAAGTTTCAGGTATCACAAATTTTGGTGCGTTCATTGATCTAGGTGATCATAAGACTGGATTAGTGCACATCAGTGAAGTCTCTGACGGCTTCGTAAAAGATATTCATGATGTATTGAAGATCGGTGATGAAGTCACCGTGCGCGTTCTGAACATCGGCGACGATGGTAAGATCGCGTTATCGATCCGTAAGGCTAAGGATCATCCTGAAGGTCATTCAGAACACGAGCATCATAACCACGACAATCGTGATCATGAACGTCATGAAAATAACGGTAATCATAACAATTATCATAGTGGTGGCAACGGTCATTATCGTAACAGCAACAACGGTGGTGGCCACTCCCGGAACAATAACCACTCGAATTCGAACCATAAGGAGAGTTTTGATGACTTAATGTCTGGTTTTCTAAAGGAAAGTGAAGACCGGTTAGCGACCCTCAAACGTAACACTGAAGGCAAACGTGGTGGTCGTGGCGGTCGTCGGAGCTAATTAAGCCCAAGCGATTAATCAAGACGATAATTGAACTGAAGCGTCCGTTTACAAAACAGCCGTTTTGTAATGGAGGCTTCTTTTTTTGATTTTTGATTCAATGAGGGATACAAAATGGAGATTACACAGCAATTTAACTCAGAAGTGATGCAAGCAGGCTGGTTTAGCCGCCAGCAGACGGTCATTGTAGCCGTCTCTGCGGGTGTTGATTCCATGGTGTTATTGACGCTGATGCAGCAATTACCAACGCAAATTCGTCCTAAATTAGTGGTGGCACACGTCAACCACCAGTTACGGTCTCAAAGCCAAGTTGAAGCTCAATTTATGAGTGATTACTGCCAGCAGCATCACCTGCAGCTTGAGAAGACGAAATGGCCGGTTGCCGAGCAGCCGTATCAGGGCGTCGAGGCCGCAGCTCGCCATTTTCGCTATCAGTTTTTTGCGCAGTGTATGGGCCGGCACCATGCCGCCGTTTTACTGACCGCTCACCATGCCGATGATCAGGCTGAAACGGTGCTGATGAAGCTGATTCGGGGAGGCCAGTTAACGCAGTTGCAGGGCATTTTGCCCGAACAGCCCTTTGCGGCGGGCAAACTCGTGCGGCCGTTGCTGCCTTTTAGCAAGGAACAGATCAGAACTTATGCGCACGAACAGCAGCTGACCTGGTATGAGGATGCGACGAATCAAAATAACGACGTTTTGCGCAACCGCATCAGACACCAAGTGATTCCAGCACTCAAACAGGAAAATCCCGCTTTTTTGACCCACGTTAAGCAGTATACGGCCCAGCTTCGCGCCACCATTCAATTAGCGAATCAACGAACGGCGGAATTACTGCAGCAGGTTCGGCTTAACGATCAGATTTACAGCACGCCGCGCTGGCGTCAGTTAACGGTCGTTGAGCGACGCGCAGTGCTGAAGGCGATTTTTCAAGCGGCTCAGTTACCGGTTACAGCGTCGTATTTGGATGAAGCCACGCAGTTACTGAATAACGAGCAAAAACCAACGGCTAGGCTCAATTTAGCGCATTCACGGGTGTTTGAAAAAGCCTATGACCAATTTTCAATTAAATCAGAATTAAAAGTTCCCCAAAATCACAAACCGGCGGATAAAATTGTGGTAATATCTAACCAGTGGGTTCAGTTACCATGGGGGTTACGGGCTCAGCTTGTGCCGACTCAAAAAGGGAGCCGGCCGGATTCATGGCACATGGCACTTGCTTTGCGGCCAGATGAACTTCCCTTGCAAGTGAGGCAGGCGCAGCCAGACGATCAAATTAAGCTGGCAGGTGGCGGTCACAAGACCGTTCGGCGAATTTTGATCGACCATAAGATACCGCCGGCAAAACGGGCACAGCAATTAGTGGTCGTGTCTGCCCAAGCGGAAGTTTTATGGCTGATCGGACTGCAGCGTACTGCCCGTGAGTTAACTGAAACTAACTATGAACTGGTTTTAAAACAATCTGACTAGAGGAGCAAATTTAATGAATAACGATATCGAGCGTGTTTTATACAGCCAAGATGATATCAAAGCTGTCTGCAAACGTTTGGGAGCTGATATTACCCGGGACTATGCGGGTAAAAAGCCGCTGTTCATCGGTGTTTTGAAGGGTGTTATTTTTTTCATGACGGATCTTTTGCGGGAATTAGACTTTCTCGCGGACATCGACTTTATTGACGTTTCCAGTTACCATGGCGGTACAGCTTCAACTGGTGAGATCACATTGGTCCACGATATTGATGTCGATATTAGTGGCCGCGACGTGATCATTGTTGAAGATATTTTGGATACTGGCCGTACCTTGGCTTACTTACGGGACCGTTTGAGTGAACGCCATCCTAAATCATTGAAGGTTTGCACGCTCTTGGATAAACCGGAAGGCCGGGTAGTCGAAGCTAAGGCGGATTACGTTGGTTTTGACGTCCCCAATGAGTTCTTGGTTGGGTATGGTCTAGACTACGTTGAGTATTACCGCAATTTGCCTTATGTGGGGGTTTTAAAGCCGGAAGTTTATACTAATTAGGGAATTGGTCAAAAAAGGTCAAACTTTCGAATAAAACATTAGTCAAATAAGGTCAAATGTGATAACATGATTTTTATCAACGGGGGAATTCGTCCCTCAGTTTCATTCCCAATTTGTAGGGAATTGAAGTAAGGAGGCACTAAATGAACAATCGAAGAAATGGACTTTTTCGAAATAGTCTTTTCTACATTGTGATCTTCTTGTTGGTCATGGGTGTTATTTACTTCTTTCAAGGAAATAACTCAAGCTCGCAATCCCAAGAAATTCAATCAAGTGAGTTTATCCATCAACTAAAAGAGAACAACGTTAAGAACTTTGCCGTACAGCCTTCTGGTGGCGTTTATAAAGTTACTGGTACGTATCGGCAGGCTCAAAAGGCTAAAACTCAGACTGGCTTTACCCTTGGCGGTAACACCAGCTCTAAGGTGACAAACTTCAGCACTGCGATGTTGCAAAACAACTCCAGTGTCAGTGAAGTGACGCGTTATGCACGGGATCATAACGTGAAGATGAATACTAAGCCTGAGGAGTCCAGTGGTTTCTGGGTAAACTTATTAGTTTACGTCTTACCTCTTCTCGCGTTCATTTTCTTCTTCTACATGATGATGGGCCAAGCCGGCCAAGGTGGCGGCAATGGCAAAGTCATGAACTTTGGTAAATCCAAAGCTAAACCAACTGACAGTAAAGAAAACAAAGTTCGCTTTACGGATGTCGCTGGTGAAGAAGAGGAAAAACAGGAACTGGTCGAAGTTGTCGAGTTCTTGAAAGATCCGCGCAAGTTCGTTTCATTGGGTGCTCGGATCCCATCTGGTGTGTTACTAGAGGGACCGCCTGGTACTGGTAAAACCTTACTTGCTAAGGCGGTTGCCGGTGAAGCAGGTGTTCCGTTCTACTCAATTTCTGGTTCTGACTTCGTTGAAATGTTTGTCGGGGTTGGTGCTAGTCGTGTTCGTGATTTATTTGAACAAGCTAAGAAGAACGCCCCTTCAATCATCTTTATTGATGAAATTGATGCCGTTGGTCGTCAACGTGGTGCTGGTATGGGCGGCGGTCACGATGAACGTGAACAAACCTTGAACCAGTTGCTGGTTGAAATGGACGGTTTTACGGGTAACGAAGGTGTCATTGTCATGGCTGCTACTAACCGTTCAGATGTTTTGGATCCCGCCTTACTTCGTCCAGGTCGTTTCGACCGGAAGATCTTAGTTGGCCGTCCAGATGTCAACGGTCGTGAAGCTATTTTGAAGGTTCACTCACGTAACAAACCAATGGCTAACGATGTCGATTTGAAGGAAATTGCCAAACAGACCCCTGGGTTCGTTGGGGCTGACCTTGAAAACCTGTTGAACGAAGGTGCGTTGCTGGCTGCTCGTCGCAACAAGACCAAGATCGATGCTTCCGATATCGACGAAGCGGAAGACCGTGTGATTGCCGGACCTGCTAAACGTAACCGAGTTATCAGTAAGACGGAACGGGAAACCGTTGCTTATCATGAAGCTGGCCATACGGTTGTCGGCTTAGTCTTAAACGATGCCCGGGTCGTTCATAAGGTGACAATTGTCCCTCGTGGCCGTGCCGGCGGGTACGCGATTATGCTACCGCGTGAAGACCAAATGCTGATGTCCAAGAAGGATGCCGAGGAACAAATGGCAGGCCTGATGGGTGGTCGGACAGCTGAAGAGATCATCTTCCACTCCGAATCATCCGGGGCATCAAATGACTTTGAACAGGCAACTCAAATTGCCCGTGCAATGGTCACCCAGTACGGAATGAGTGAAAAAGTCGGTACCGTGGCGCTTGAGAGTGCTCAAAGTCAACAGGCAGCTGCGTATGGACAAGCACCGTCTTACTCACAAGCTACCGCTGCAACTATCGATGAAGAAGTTCGTCGTTTAACTAATGAAGCCCACGCGACTGCGAAGAAGATCATTTCTGAACACCGTGAGCAGCATAAGCTGATTGCCGAAGCACTGTTGAAGTACGAAACCTTGGATGAAAAGCAAATTCTTAGTCTTTGGAAGACTGGGGAAATGCCTGACAAGCAAAATGACAACGAATTTCCAAGTGAAAAAGCTGCCACTTTTGAACAGTCCAAGAAAGAACTTGAACGGCGGGAAGCAGAACGTCAAACTAAAATTCAAGCAAAGACTGAAAAAACTGATCAAGATTCAGGCTCAGATTCAGAAACTTCTAAGCCCGATTCTGAAACTGATCAAAAACCGGTTCAGAATGATTCTGAAAAGGATGGTTCTGATAAAGGGGACTCTGATCAACCTCATACTGATGATCCGTCAGATCATTCAGACAATGGTGAAGATTAGGATCAATGAAAAAGCGCAGGCCTTGGGCTTGCGCTTTTTTGTGGCATTTTGGCTGAGTTTGGGTTGAGCTCGTAATTGCGACTGAGCTTAATCGGGCTCAAGCTGGCAAAGAGCTGCATGGAAGCGGACAATGGCATAAATCCAAGACCGGGATTTCCACCATTGTCCGCTTCCATTACGCTCTTTAACCGTCAGCTTTCGCACCTTGATTTAATCGGGTTCAAGCTGACAGAAAGCTGCATGGAAGCCGACAATGGCATAAATCCAAGACCGGGATTTCCACCATTGCCCGCTTCCATTACGCTTTCTAAGCGTCAGCTTTCACACCTTGTGTTATACTACTCTAGAAATTTCTTTTTAGGAGGAAACTATGTCTGATTATTTAATTAAAAGCGTGGTCGACGACGGGCAATTTCGTGCCTATGCCGTTGATGCCACCGAACTCGTTCGTGAAGCACAAAAACGTCACGACACCTGGTCCGCTTCATCTGCTGCCCTTGGCCGGACGCTGATTGCTACTCTGATGCTGTCTTCTTCTGTGTTAAAGGGTGACGATACTTTAACGGTCCGGATCAACGGTGGCGGGCCGGTTGGCGGAATCGTCATCGATGGTAACGCAAACGGTACCGTTAAGGGTTATCTGCAGAATCCGCACGTTACTTTACCATTGAACAAACGCCATAAAATCGACGTTGCTAAAGCGGTTGGTGTTAAGGGCTCACTTTCAGTCACCAAAGATTTGGGCTTAGATAAACCCTATACCGGGAAAGTGGCTTTAGCTACGGGTGAAATCGGTGACGACTTTACTTACTACTTGGCGCAATCTGAACAGATTCCTTCAGCAGTTGGCGTTTCCGTTTTTGTGAATGACGATAACAGCATTCAAGTCGCTGGCGGTTTCTTGATTCAAGTGATGCCCGGTGCCAAAGACGATGCCATTAGTCATTTGGAGAAGCGGTTGAAGGAAGTACCGATGGTATCCGAGTTATTGCTGGACGGTCAGAAACCTGAAGACATGTTGAACCTTTTATTTGGCGAAAAACACGTTAAAATCTTGGATAAAATGCCGGTATCATTTAAGTGTGACTGCTCAAAAGAGGAGTTTGCTAAGGCTCTGAGTAGTATTTCTAAAACTCAGATGCAAGAGATCATCGAGCAGGATCACCATGCCGAGACGGTCTGCAACTTCTGTAAAAATAAGTATGAGTTTAGTGAACAGGAATTAAAGGCTATCTTAGCCAAAATGTAAGTCGTTTTTGCTGGTAGCCAGTAGCAGGTTCAATGTGCTATGATAGCTAACGCAGAATTTAAGTCAGTAAAAATTTATCAGAGGTGAGCACATGGAATGGCAAATTGGCGACGTTAAAATCGCAAATCAAGTTGTTGTAGCGCCGATGGCAGGGGTCACTAACTCTGCTTTTCGGGTGATTTGTAAGGAGTTCGGTGCAGGTCTTGTGGTCTGTGAAATGATTTCTGATCGTGGCATTATGTACCACAATCAAAAAACACTGGATATGATGTTCGTTGATGCCAGTGAGCACCCGATGAGTATTCAAATTTTCGGCGGAACGAAGGAAACCTTAGTTCAAGCTGCTGAATTTGTGGATCAGCATACGGCAGCTGACATCATTGATATCAACATGGGCTGCCCCGTAAATAAGGTTGTTAAGACCGATGCGGGCGCAAAATGGCTCTTAGACCCGAATAAAGTTTATGAAATGGTGTCTTATGTCACCGATGCTGTTAAAAAGCCGGTAACGGTTAAAATGCGGACTGGCTGGGATGATAAGCACGTTTATGCAGTTGACAATGCCTTGGCGGCAGAACGGGCTGGGGCCTCAGCCATCGCGATGCATGGCCGTACCCGAAAACAGCTGTACACTGGTCACGCGGACTGGGATATTTTAAAGCTGGTTGCTGATCAGCTGACCATTCCGTTTATGGGCAACGGTGATGTGCGCTCAGCACAGGATGCCAAGCGGATGCTGGATCATACCGGTGCCGATGCGGTTATGATCGGTCGCGCGGCGATGGGCAATCCCTGGATGCTGCACCAAACTGAGCATTATCTGGCGACCGGTGAATTATTGCCGGAACCAACACCAGAAAAAAAGGTTCAGACTGCTAAGGAGCATTTGCACCGGCTGGTTGAATTGAAGGGTGATTACATCGGCCCGCGTGAATTTCGCGGTCAGGCTGCCTATTACCTAAAGGGTATTTCACATTCAGCACGAACTAAAGCAGCGTTAAATAATGCTGAAACCGAGCAGCAAATGAACGATATTTTTGACGTATTCCTCGAAAAGTTAGCCGCTTATTCCGTTAGTGGCCGATAATTTAAAAAAAGCAGGCAAAAGAGCTTGCTTTTTTTATTGAGGGTTGTCAAAATTAATAACGGACTAGTTATTATAAGATGGAGGTATTAGTGTGGCTGGAAAAGATAGACAGATGAACGACCAACTACGAGTTCGTCGCGAAAAGATGAACGAACTGCGTGATGAGGGAATCGATCCCTTTGGTCATCGGTTTGAACGGACTTACTTAGCAGCACAATTGCAACAGGAGTTCGGTGAAGACGATAAAGATGAACTCAATGACGTGCACAAGACTGCAATCATTGCCGGACGGATGGTTTCTAAGCGTGGTAAGGGTAAAGTCGGTTTTGCTGACTTACAAGACCGTACTGGTAAAATGCAGATCTACGTCCGCAAAGATATTTTGGGCGATGACGTGTACCACATTTTCAAACGTTCTGATATTGGTGATCACCTGGGTATCGAAGGTGACATCATCAAGACGGATATGGGCGAATTAACGATTCGTGCCACTAAGCTGACGTTCCTTTCTAAAGCATTACGGCCATTACCAGATAAATTTCATGGCTTACAGAACAAGGAACAGATCTACCGTCAACGTTACTTGGACTTGATCTCTAACCCAGAAAGTTTCGAACGCTTTAAGAAGCGCAGTAAGATCATCACTGCTATTCGTAGCTATTTAGACGGTGAGGACTTTCTGGAAGTTGAAACACCCGTTTTGCATAACCAAGCTGGTGGTGCCAACGCTCGTCCTTTCGTGACGCATCATAACGCTTTGGACATTAAGCTCTACTTGCGGATCGCTTTGGAACTTCACTTGAAGCGTCTGATCGTCGGTGGTATGGAACGGGTCTACGAAATTGGTCGCGTATTCCGTAACGAGGGAATGGACACCCGTCATAATCCTGAATTTACCATGCTTGAATCCTACGTTGCCTATTTTGATTTCCATGACGTGATGGACGAAACGGAAGGTATTTTTAAGGCAGCTGCTAAGGCGGTTACTGACGATGGCGTAGTTACTTATCAAGACCAAAAGATCGATTTGAACAAGAAATTTGCTCGAATTCATATGGTGGATGCTATAAAGCAGTACACTGGTGTGGATTTCTGGCCTAAAATGAGCGTTGAAGACGCCCGTAAGCTTGCTGATGACCACGGTATTCACTATGAAGACTACTGGGCAGTAGGCCACATTATTAACGCCTTCTTTGAAGAGCTGGTTCAGCCAAAACTGGATCAACCAACCTTCGTGTACGGGCACCCGGTTGAAATTTCGCCATTAGCTAAGAAGAACCCTGACGATCCTCGCTTTACGGACCGTTTTGAGCTCTATATTGTTGGCAACGAATTTGCGAACGCCTTTACCGAACTGAACGATCCGATTGACCAACGCAAGCGGTTTGAAGCTCAGGTTAAGGAACGTGCAGAAGGTAACGAAGAAGCTGAAGGTATTGATGAAGACTTTATTGAAGCTTTGGAATACGGTATGCCGCCAACTGGTGGACTCGGTATCGGTATTGATCGACTGGTCATGCTGTTAACGGATGCAGAATCCATTCGTGACGTCTTATTGTTCCCAACAATGCGTCCAGAAGAATAGTTAAAACTGAAATATGAAGAAAGACAGCCTGATCACAGCCATTTTGACTGATTGATGAGGCTGTCTTTTGATTTATAGGCGATGATGCGGGCTGACTGATAACACTGGAACCGGGGGAAACTTTCGATATAAATGCAATCGCGGCTTTGTAAATAATGGTTGAAAAATGATTTAAAAAGGAGTTTACTAGTTAGGTGGTGCAACGACCGTTTTAGATAGAATAACGGGGCTTGAAAGTAGCGCTTAGACCGAATAAAAAAGAAATTTTGAAAAAGTTGCTTTTAGGTGTTGACCTCGTTTTAGATAGCTGGTATAGTAGTTATCGTTGTCAAAGGGATAACGTGTTTGGCAGCTAACTCGTTTGAATAGATATTCAAATAAGTTATAAAAAAACGTTGACAAGAAACACGTCAACATGATATGATTTAGAAGTTGTCGAAAGGCGACTAACTTATCAAAGTAGACCTTTGAAAACTGAACAAAGTTTTGTTTCACAAATGTGCAGGGCATATCAGTTTCGGCTGATATCAAATGTAATTTGCGAAGTCAATTTCGCTAGTAATATTAATGAGTCACAAACAATCATAAAATGAGAGTTTGATCCTGGCTCAGGACGAACGCTGGCGGCGTGCCTAATACATGCAAGTCGA
>NZ_BCMG01000016.1 GCF_002217945.1 Secundilactobacillus silagei JCM 19001 | reverse complement strand
ATTTAAGAATTTCCGTTTGCGCGTCCTTGTTATGTTAAGGACAAAAACAAAACACCCAATCATCAAATAATGATTGAGTGCATTATGGTCGTTACCAACAACAGTTGACAGAGAACCATAAAAGACCCGTGCAGTTTCTCACTGCACGGGTCTCAAGGTTTATCCCCACACAGTCAGAACCTGATCTGTGTGGTCTTTAGCATTCAATCACAAAATGCTTTTGGCTCTTCACAGATCAGTACTGGAAAAACCAAAAGTAATATCGACTATTCAGTTGAGAAATTTTAATCATTTGCATCATAATGCGCCTCTCAGAATAGATGTTAGTTTTATCATAGCATTTTAATAAAAGGTGCGCAAGCAGGCGGTTAGAGAGCGGCGTGGAAGGCAGCAATGGTGAAAATCCCGAACTTGGATTTTGGCCATTGCTGCCTTACATATAGCTCTCTGCCTGCTGGAGCCCGATTAGGCAAAGGTGCGAAGACAGACGCTTAGAGAGCGTAGTGGAAGCTGACTAAGGCAAAAATCCTGGGCTTGGATTTATGCCTTAGTTGGCTTCCATGCAGCTCTCTGCCTGCTGGAGCCTGATTCGGCTATGTAACCTAAAAAGAGCCACCGCCCAATCAGACGATGACCCCTAATTTCAAACTATTATTGAACCTGTACATAACTCTTATTAGCGGTCATGTAACTGCCATCAGACAGTTGAATCCGGTATGTTCCGCCGGTTGAACGGGCAATTGATTTCGCAGTCACAATGGTGTTGTATTTCAAACTACCAGTTTTACCGGTTAAATTAGCCGTCTTGTATTTATTAACGTTCCGCGTTACCCGTAACTTCTGACCGTTAGAAACACTGGTGAAGTAGGTGTCCTTTGGTGTATTAGTGTACCAGCTAGTAACTTTTGAATTATTGACTGTCCGACTCAAATCAACGTGACCGCTGATACCAGAGAGTGAACCGGTGCTGGAATATTGCCATAGATCAGTTGGTACGTTGGGCTTTTTAGAATAGTTAGCGATCCAAGAACCGTTGAACTTCGAAGCGTTGATCTTATGCAGACTGACATAGCTTTGGTATGAGTAGTAAACCAATGGCTTATTAGTTAGCTTGCGCATGGTGCTATACCAAGCGTTTACGTAAGATTGTTCCGAACCCTTGGCACCAGAGACCCGTTTTTCATTATCCAACGCATAGAACTTAGCATTCTTGTTGGATAAAGCGTAGAACTGACGCGCATCATTGACAGCGTCTTTAGAACTGTTAAATTCGGTAAAGTCGTATTGACCAAATGGAACCCCGTACTTGTGAGCGCCGTTAGCATTCACATTACGCTTTGGATCGACGCGGTAATCACGGTCGCCAGGGTTCCCGTGTTTAACCCGAATAATCGTCATCCGCAGATCTTTAGAAGCTTTCGACCAGTTAATGTTCCCCTGATATTGTGAAACGTCGGCAATTTTGGTCTTGGCAGCAAAAGCGGTTGTCCCGATAGTCAAAGCACTAACTAAGGCTAATGAACCCGCAAAAATTTTCTTAAATAACGAATTAGTCTTCATACAATTCCCCTTAATCTAATTTATTAATTATAACTAGTGTAACGCACAAATGAAACAGAGTGAAAACATGAGAATTACAGTTCATTTACTGTTGTGTGACAAGGTGTAAGACAAGGTGCGAAGGCAGGCGCTTAAAGAGCGTAGTGGAAGGTGACGATGGCAAAAATCCCGAACTTGGATTTATGCCATCGTCACCTTCCATGTAGCTCTTTGCCTGCTGGAGCCCGATTAAGCAAGGTGTGAAAGTGGGTGCTTAGAGAGCGTAGTGGAAGCCGACTAAGGCAAAAATCCCGAACTTGGATTTATGCCATCGTCACCTTCCATGCAGCTCTCTGCCTGCTGGAGCCCGATTAAGCAAGGTGTGAAAGTGGGTGCTTAGAGAGCGTAGTGGAAGCTGACTAAGGCGAAAATTCCGAACTTGGATTTATGTCTTAGGCGGCTTCCATGCAGCTCTCTGCCCACTTGAACCCGATTAGAATACATTACACCTCTCAAGCCAACATCATTGTCCCCAACCCCATAATCTGTCATAATACGGTCAAAATTAAGCCTTGCATTGGAGGAGGAATCATTATGGAAAATACTGACTTAATCGGCTTGCACCATATCACCGCAATCACCTCGAGTGCGCCCAAGATATTTCACTTCATGACGGAAGTACTGGGCCTGCATCTGATCAAAAAAACCGTTAATCAAGATGATGTTGCTACCTATCACCTTTATTTCACTGACGATATGGGAACCGCGGGCACTGACCTGACCTTCTTTGATTTTCCAGGAATCGGCCGTGGTCATTACGGCAAAAACAGTATTTCCCGTATCGGTTTTCGGGTACCCAGCGATGCCGCGTTAGCTTATTGGGCCCAGCGGTTCGCGCAATATGGTGTTAAAACTGATGCTATTCAAGAACAGTTTGGCGCTAAAATACTGCCATTTTACGACTTTGACCAGCAGCGCTACCAGTTAGTTTCGGACGAACATAACGCTGGTCTTCCCGGTGGCACGCCTTATCGCCATAGTCCGGTGCCTAGTGAAATGGCCATTAGCGGCCTGGGCCCGACCATGATCACCGTCTCGCAGCCGAACCGATTGGGTGATATTTTAACCAATCTAATGGGCTTTAGCCAACTGGCAACCCAGGGCGCACAAACACTGTATGAGCTTCACAATGGCGGCCATGGTGCGCAAGTCATCGTTGAGAGCAGTTTAATTTTACCAGATGGTATCCAAGGCTTTGGTACGGTGCATCACATGGCTTTTCGGACGCCTGATACTGATAGCTTAAACTATTGGATCGAACGCATCCAGCAGACCGATCTCCACGACTCCGGCTTCGTGGAACGTTTCTACTTTCAATCGGAATACTTCCGCACAGCACCGGGCGTACTATTCGAAATTGCTACCGATGGGCCCGGCTTTCTAGTCGATGAAACCTATGAGCAAGCCGGTATCCATTTAGAATTACCGCCGTTCTTAGAAGCCCAGCGGTCAGCGATTGAAGCTAATCTCGTACCGTTTAATTCTGGGGAGGTGATAAATCATGACTGAAGAAATTCACGCTGCCTTTTACCCGGGTAAACCGAATCTAGTACCAGTCCTTATGCTGCATGGTACCGGTGGCGATGAAAGTGATCTGCTGCCAATTGCGACTTTTCTGTTCCCCGAACACCCCAAATTAGGCATTCGCGGGCGCGTCAAGCAAAACGGCAGCAACCGTTACTTCATTCGCCGCGAAGATGGGACCTTTGACCTCGATAATTTAAATCAGGAAACTGACTGGCTGTTAACGGCCATCCAACAGGAAACAAAGCGTTACCGCTTAGACGCCGATCAATTAATCGTCTTGGGCTTTTCCAATGGCGCTAATATCGCCGCTTATGCTTGGCTAAATAGGTCCACCCCATTTAAAACGGCGGTCCTGTTACATCCGATGATGATCACCCCACCGGTACAGTCCGTTGATCTCACGGATTTCCGCGCATTTGCCACTTACGGTGACGTTGACTCCATCGTCCCCGAAGCTAACTTTGATCAGCTCATGCAGCAATTAACCGATGCGCACGCCACGATTGAAAGCTTCAAAAATCACCAGTCACACCGGCTTACCCAAACGGAATTAATGGCTGCTCAGACTTGGATCAAGAAATTATGAACTAAACCATAACAAAACGGCTTGCTACCAGTCTAATACTGATAGTAAGCCGTTTTTTCATGGTCTCATTTATCTTTATCCATCACCTGCTGCACACCCCGCGCCATGGCCAATTCTTCATTAGTTGGAATCAGCAATATCTGAGCTCGACTGTCCTCCGTCTGTAACGGGCCAGTATCCCCCGCTTCATTTAACGTTGTGTCGATCTTGATACCCAGAATGCTCAGCCCATCGATAATCGCCTGCCGAATTTCCGGATCCTTTTCGCCAATGCCACCCGCAAATACCAGCGCATCCGCGCCGCCAATTTCAGTGTAGTAGGCCCCCACCAGTTTCACGACCTGGTTCACAAACATTTCCAGCGCTAACTTAGCGCGCTTATTATGTTTAGCAGCTTCGTGCAGATCACGCATATCTGAAGAAACGCCCGAAACCCCTAGTAAACCGGAGGAAGCATTTAATTCTTGCAGGACCACTTCGGGTGTTTCCAGATCTAAACGTTTCATTAGATACGGCACTAACGTCGGGTCAACGTCGCCGCTGCGAGTACCCATCATGACCCCCGTCACCGGTGTGAGCCCCATAGAAGTATCATAGGGCTGGCCATTTTTCACGGCGGTAATCGACGCGCCACTGCCTAAATGCATGGTAATCAGGTTTAGTTCATTCAGCGGTTTGGCTAACATTTCCGCTGCCCGATTAGCTAAATACTGGTGGGAAATCCCGTGTTCGCCATAACGCCGAATTTGATATTTTTTGGTCCATTCATAGGGTATCCCGTAAATGGCCGTTTTCTCTGGTAACCCGTGAAAATACGCGCTGTCAAAGACCGCGTACTGCGGCACGCCTGACAGTTTTTGCGCTAACAGTTCAATGCACTTCACCTCTAGCGGATTATGCAGCGGTGCCAGTTCACTTAGTTTTTTTAATTGGTCGATCCGGCTGGGCGTTAACTTAACGGGGCCCTTAAAGACCGTTCCGCCAGCCACTACCCGGTGACCCACGGCTTCAACTTCGTCCAACGACTGCACGCCGCCAACCGTGATCAAGCGTTTCAGTACCCGATCGATCGCCGTCATTTCATCTAAGGTCTCAACAACTTCTTTACTCTTTTTGCCGCCCACTTCAACTTTAACGATCGTACCAGGCAGATTAAGCCGTTCAACTTGACCTGAAGCGATGACGTGCTCAGCTGGCATGTTCACCAACTGCCACTTTAAAGAGGAGCTTCCTGCGTTGATCAGCAGTATTTTTGTCATAGGTCAACACCTCCGTTTACCTTTATTTTACAGGAGATTATGGCCAATTAAGGTAAGTTCATAGAAAGGTCATACACCTTTCGAAAAAAATGCATATTCATTGAACAGGCAAAACTTATCTTATACAATACAATTTGATACAACTAATAGGGTTTTCGAGGGGGAATCTTTTTTGAAAAAAGGAAGTCTTTTTACTGTGGTCACCGCTTTAGTCACAGCCGTTGTTTTACCACTGACAACGCTGGCAACTACGGGACAGGCTGCTACCTTAACGCCTAGCGCTGCTGTTCTGAAACAAAGCAAGTCTTACTACCGAACAAACGCTGGGAGTTTAGCTAGTCGCTACGGGCTAAATTACGCTTCACAAACGGCTTTAACACGCAACGAAACCACTCGGGTCTACGTTGCCAGTAACGACGCTCAGGTCAAGAAAAGTGCCAATCTAGCCATTTCATATTGGAACCAGAAACTCGGTCGTAAAGTTTTCGTCACCGGCACTAAATACAATCACAACATGACGATTAGCATGACCGCTCAAAACACCAGCGCTGATGCCTGGTGGAGGCCGGCACAGCACCAGATCGTCCTGGAACAGGCCGATTATAGCCAGCAGCTCGGTTCGATCCGTAATAAAATGATCAATCAAAGTACGACAACGGCGGTCAATACCGCTAACCAGCGGATCACCGCTTACGGTCACGCTATCGCTCACCGCGCTAACTTTGCCCATCAATACAATGCTTACCGGGCAACACAGATCAATTCTGCACAAAAACAGATTGCTTCTCAAAAGCGCAACATTGTCGGCCAGAAGGTCGATGTGAAGGCAAGAACCTTTAAGTACGCTAACATTATTGCTCACGAAATGGGCCATTCACTGGGGCTCAAGCACTCGGCTAACGCCAAAGACGCCATGGCAGCTAACAGTTCCACACCCAATATCTATAACTACAGTAAAGTAAAGAGTAGTAAAAACGGCTTTAATACCTTAGACAAAACGGACGTGAACCGCGCCAAATTAGCATTGCGTGTCCATGATGCCCACTACTAACTAAAAAGGACCTGACACAACTATTTCAAATAGTCGTGCCAGGTTCTTTTCATTTGCCTGACTAAAATTCTATTGAACTTAGGTCATCCGCCATGTTATTATGAGAGATAGAAATCAAGCGTACATATCACCACTTTTATCTATTCACTCTTGGTGAATGCACATAGAGCAATTATTCCAGCTGATCGCTTTTGCGGTCGGCTTTTTTGTTGCCTCATTTTAATAGAACGCACTGGCTCTAGTCCAATACTTGTTATTAATCAAGTAATAAGTGGTTGTCTTACCATTCCATACGGAAACTCTACGTGCCCGTTTAGTGATATCAACTGATTTGGAACCCAGATCAGCAGTGGTTCCGGCAGCTTTAGCTAACTGCGAATCATTAAATACAGCGGAGTACATTGGATAATTCTTGATTGGATTCATTGTCCGTTCGTAGTCTTCATACGTGATCTTATCGAACTGTAATGCACCAGAACGTACCCAGTACTTCCGAGCATTCGGGTTAGAACTGAAGCGAATCCGGTACCACTTACCAGTGTCGGCCGTTGCGCGCATATCAACGTAGACAATACCCGACTTCTTAGCATTAGCCCAGCCATCTTTTTGGTTATAGATGTACCAGTTAGCGTGGCCGCGGACGTGGTTGTAAAGGCTGTAATTCTTGGCAGCCTTTGCGTTTAGCTTCGCGTATTGTGAGTTAAGACCAGAAACATAGGTCTCATTCTTATTGGTGGCTTTATTACTCTTATACTTACCCGTCAGCTTCTTTAATTTGGTCGTGTTCTTCACATCAGTTGGCTTAACCGTGACGTTCTTATTGTTGGTGTTGGAGCTAACCGTCATATCACCGGTATTCATCCCAGCACTCAGCACGAACGGAATGTTGCTCTTAGAACTCGTGATCTTGTTGCCAGTAACCTTAACGCCGCTAATGCCCGCACCCTTGGTGTTATCAAAGTAGACGTAACGGTTATTTGGATCCAAGTTCACAAAGTTGTTATCGGTAATTTGGATATTAGACATCTTAACAGTTGGTGACGTGTTAAAGATTCGGATATAGTTACCTGAACCTAAAGCACCCTTATTTTCAAACGTGTTATTACTAATATACAGATTTGAAACACAAACGAAGTGAATGTTAGCACCATCGTCACTTAATTGTGGCTTGGCATCTTGCACGTAGTTGTTCGTAAAGTGAATATCGTGGATAATACCACCGACACCCTTAGCGTACACAACGTGTTGGCCAATTGGGTTTGGTGCAAATGATTTCACTGTCCCTGAAGCGTTTGACAGCGGTACAAAATTGTTTTTATTGACGTTAATATCGTACGATGGCAAGTTGTCATAGGCATCACCTGGTTGGTGGTAAGACATGGCCTTCGTATTTGAATAGTCAACTTGAATGGCTTCCTTGTAATCGAAGTCAGTATTGGCATTAAAACCAGTAAAGGTTGAATTTTCAATATTAACATCGTGACTACCATCGATATCAATGTAGTGGCCAGTTGGTGACTCAGCATTATCAAACGTGCAGCCATTGAAGTTAACGTGTTGCGCATGGTTGATCGATTGTACGAAGACACTTTGACCATCATCTTGGGTATAGTCACCGCGGAACGTGGCGTTGTTCCAGTTAACATAGCTAATACCGCCATCATAGCCGGCATTAGGACTCGGATAAACAAAGGCCATCCGGTCGCCATGGGCAATCTGGAAAACCGCATCTTTATCAAAATCAAAGGTGATATGTGAATGCAGCACAATAGCATTTAATTCAGCATTGGTAAATAAGTAGTTACCCTTTGGCACGTGAATCGTGACGTTATCTTCATTCTTAGTATCATCAAGAATTTTCTGCAGCATGGGAGCGTTATCGGTTTTGCCGTCACCGATCATTCCCTGATCTGTAGCATTGATGTTATCATCCGCATGAGCGACAACGGTTGAACTGTTTTTGCTATAATTCATGCCGGTCTGCGTAACGCCCACGCCTAAAATAAGGCCTAAAACTAAAAATCCTAGTATCATTTTTCTAGGTTTTCGCATATATTACTTCATCCTCTCCCGAAACAAAAAGCACCTATATATGGTACCACTGTTAATATAATAACAAAAATTTTACTTAAAGGCGTTACTATTAAGCTACATTTCAGTTATTGTATTATTACAAGTTGGAAGCGGTTTAACAGAATTGAAATCAAAAATAACGTGTTCCTCAGTTAAAACTGAAAAACACGTTATCGCTACTAGAATCGCTGTTTTAGAAAACTTCTTTATCTGTATAGTGCTGTGCCAGGTCATTAAAGTCATAGGTCTTCAATGCTTGAATGGCCTCCTTGCCATTGTAAAAAGCAGTGTACGACTGTGCCAGCATCAAGTTCAACTTTTTGCTTTCGTCATATTGAACCAGAATGACTGGAATACCCGCCTGCCACGCCGCACCAATTTCAAAAATGGTGCCGGAATCTGGTTCATTTTCCTTGGTTTCTTCGTATTGGTAATCCAAAATGGCAACTACCGCGTTCGCTCTGCGAATCTGGCGCACGTCGCTATTAAACGTTGCAACTTGCCACTTAAAGGTACCGAATTCGAGATCTTCTTGCTGGTGTTCAGAAGGAATAAAAATACCATTTTCAGCGACCGTTTTATTAGCCCGCAATAAACTCACAACTTCGTTCACACGTTCATTTTGACCATCGCTAAAGAATGGGGCTGCTAAATAAATATTATTCATGACAAGGCACACTCCTTTGTTATATTATCCATTAGCATACCATATTTAGACCGAATTTAATCATTAAAATGCCCTCATTTTAACCGGCTAACGCTGCTGAAAGATCCACTGAGTAAACGGCTTAGAATCATCATTGTTGCGTATCAGCCAGTCACGAATAATAAGACTATTATCATCCGTTTGTCCGTTCAGTAAGTTGAGCAGTCCAATTTCATCGTCAGAGGCTAACTGCTTGATGGCTGCCAAATTATCGGCGAGCCAATCGATCATCGCAACCGGAATTTTGCTGACATGCCCCTGCTGATCTTCAACCGCGATTACCAGGTCTGCGGGAACAATGACATCCGCTTCTGCTGGTACATGGTCCAGCGTTTCTAATTGAGGCGCAATCCGGGCTAATAACCGGGCACTCATTTCAATAAGCGTATCGGCTACCGAATCAGTCATTGACGTTAACATTGCCGCAAACACGCCGATCGTGTCGTAACGCGCTAACGACAGCGCCCCCATCAACGGCAGCAACCGGGCATCGTGTTGAACTTGTTGTAACAAATAGGTGCCTAAATACTGCTCAGTAGTAGCCGTTACTTCGTTGAATTTAAAGCTTGCTAAAATATCGCCGTCGGAAACGTTGCGGTCCTTGAACCGTTTCAGATCATGGTGGTTCAGCTGGGCATTATCCATAAAATGCGCCAGTGCCACCTCGTCAGTACCCACGGGCGAAATTAAGCTCGCAAAGGATTGCTCACCTTCAACAGCCACCCAAGCGTAACTCGCCTGCAATTGGGCAACTAATTTTGGTGGTAGCGTAATGGTCTTCAGTTCAGCCAGCAATGGGCGTTTTAAATCCTTTTCAGATAACATTTGTGCTTCCCCCTATTCATTATTTTCCGTTATCATATTGAACTTTTACGGCAAATGCAACGATTAAGACCTTACGCAAAAAGAGCCCCAATAACTGATTAGTTATTGAGACCCCTTCTTCTGCACACGACGGCAAAATCGTATGCCAACAAGTATTTAGCACATTTATCGTAGCAGTTTTTAGCTCTTTATTCAGTTAAAATTTGATTAGAATCAGTCCAATTGGCTTCCTTTAGCCACTGTTTAACGGTCCTTTACACTTTATGACTTTCAACTTACCTTAAGCTTGCTAATTCAAGCTTTTTTAGAACAAAAAAAGCAGCCCGTTACTGGACTGCTTCGTTAACTATTATTCTTCAACTTTATGCTGCAGTGACGTATTGTTTAACAAAATATTGAGGATCACCGCGACAAAGCTCCCAACTACCATCCCGTTGCTCAAAATGGTCTGGGCTTCAGCTGGTAAGAACTGGAACAGTGCGGGCTGAGTAGTCACGCCTAATCCTAGGCCGACAGAAACCGCAATGATCAACAGGTTACGGTTGTTAAGTTCAACCTTCATCAGCATCTTGATGCCTTGAGCGCCCACCATGCCAAACATCACTAGCATCGCGCCACCCAAGACAGAAGCTGGGATCAACGTTGCGATGGCCCCAAACTTGGGAATCAAACCTAAGACAATTAATAGGAACGCTGAATAGTAAACTGGTCGTAATTTTTTAATTCCCGATAATTGAACGATCCCAACGTTTTGTGAGAAGGTCGAATATGGAAAGGTATTGAAAATACCACCAAGAATGGCTGCAATCCCTTCAGAACGATAACCATGCTTCAGGTCCTTCGTGTCCAGATCACGACCGGTAATTTCTGCCAGTGCGAAGTAAACGCCGGTGGATTCGATCATACAAGTAACGGCAGCTAAGATCATCGTGGCAATGGATGACCATTCAAAGCGGGGAACGCCAAAGTAAAATGGCCGCGGCAGCTGCAGCCAATGAGCGGCACTCACTGGTGCAAAGCCCACTTTTCCCAACGCAATGGCTAACAATGTGCCAACTAAGATACCAATTAAAATCGCAATTTGCTTAATAAAACCGCGACCCCAGATGTTAAAAATCACAATCACTAATGCCGTTGTAAACCCTAACGTTAAGTTGATTGGTGAACCAAAGCTTTTAGCAGCCGCATTGCCGCCACCAAGGTTTTGAAACGCCACCGGAATCAACGTAAAACCAATCAAAGTGATCAACGAGCCGGTCACTACTGGTGGAAAGAACCGTCTTAAGTTGGCAAATGGTCCAGCCACCAAAAGGATAAAGATCCCAGCAGCAATAATGCCGCCATACATATAAGTCCAGCCGAAATGATTCCCAATACTCTGCAGCGGTGCGACGTATTCAACGGCACACCCCAAGACGACCGGTAACCCGATCCCGGTAATCGCCGTTCGCTTTAACTGCAGCAACGTTGCTATACCACACATAAAAATATCCATTGAAACCAAATAAGTCATCTGAGCAGCGCTAAAGTGAAGCGCGCCACCAATCAGTAACGGAACTAAAATGTCACCAGAATACATCGCTAATAAATGCTGAAAGCCTAAAATTAAGTTCTTTACTACTGAACGATCGTTATGAACAGTTTCCAAGATCCACTACCCCTCATTCGGTTTTATATTGTCTGTATTTCCATACTATCATCTATAGAATCGTCATTCAAATAAATTCTGAACATTAAACACAATTGTTTGCTAAAAGTTCGGTTTCACAGATATTTTTGTTTAGCCATTTGCGCGTAGACTTCGACCAGTTCACGACCAAGTTCAATCGTCGTCATCGCCATGCTCAGATGATCCTGAGCATGCACCATCAGTAACGATGGCCCATCATCTGAATCAACGTGGTCGCGAATGTAGTCACTTTGGGCTTGATGCCCCTCACCCAGGCGCTTTTGGGCAGCAGTAAAGTTGGCCTTGGCTGCCTGAATATCACCCTTTTTGGCTAGGTCGATCCCCTCAAACGCCAACTTCTTAACGTCACCCGCAGCTAAGATCAATTGCATGGCCACGTGCTGTTCATCATCGGTCATTTGGATGCTCCCTTCTTAAAAGTTTTTTAACTATTACCGTAGCGCCAATTGCCGTCAGATGCAATTGTTTTTTGAAATTGGTCTACATTATTTGCCCATCAAAAAAGGTTCTACCATTATTACCACAACGGTAGAGCCTCTGATAATTCTACTGTAAATGCTTAGCAACAAATTCTTCAATCGGTAATCTAAAATCGGCGTAGTTTGCTTCCAATTCTTCCCGCGACCAATTCCACCAAGCAATCTTAGCCAGATCCGCCTTAATTTCATCCGGGAATCGGTCCTTGATCTTTTTGCCCGGAATACCACCAACAATCGTATAGGGTTCAACATCTTTAGTGACGACCGCGCCAGCCCCGACCACCGCGCCATCGCCCACGGTTACGCCAGCTTGAACCACTACATCGTGTCCCAGCCAGACGTCGTTACCGATCACCGTTTTCAATTCTCGGCGCTGCTGCAAAAACGCCGTGTCGGGATCACCAAAGCCGTAACCAACACCATTGTATGCAAAAATATGCTGACTTGGTCTATTATAAGGATGGTTAGTCGGGCCAATGCGAACCATGGCTGCCATGCTGATGAAACGCTTCAACTCACTGTTTTGAATAAAGCATAGCTGACCAGTATACGTGTAATCATCAATGGTACTGTTATCGATAAAATTCTGGCTGCCAATTTCAACGTAGTGACCAAATTTAGTATCCTTGATCTGGCCACCTTCGCCAATCGTTGGCCGATCCTTTGAGAGTTTTACGTAATCAATATGCATTGGTCTCACCCCTTTTAAAATTTGAACTTATTATACTCGAAAATCCTTTTTGGAGGTTAAATGATGTATCAAATAAAAGCAATTGATGAATTTAACTTAAGTGCATTTAACGACAAGACCTTCCAGGTCAGCGATACCAACACGCCTGACGCCATTATTGTCCGCAGTTCCAACGTCTCAGATCAGTTGATCACGCCACGGCTGTTACTAGTAGCGCGCGCCGGTATTGGCACGAATACCATTAATATTGAGGCCTGCACGCAAAACGGAACGGCCGTTTTTAATACCCCAGGTGCTAACGCCAACGCCGTTAAAGAACTTATCTTGCAGGCGCTTTTTACTAGTGTGCGGCCGTTGCAGACCGCCATCGCACACACGGCAGCCCTGACTGGCGATGACCTGCAGACGCAGGCCGAAGCCACACGCTACCAGTTTATTGGCGGCGAATTATACGGTAAAACCATCGGCATCGTGGGCCTTGGTACAATTGGTCAGCAACTGGCCGATAGCTGTTATCACCTCGGTATGCAAGTGGTGGGCTATAACCGCAGTTCTAAGGGGCTGCAAGCCGTTCAGCAATTGGCAACCATTGATGACGTCTTAGCCGTAGCGGATTTCGTCGTATTGCTCCTACCGCTTACTGAAAGTACCCGCGGGATTATAGCTGCCAAACAGTTCCAATTGATGAAGAAAAAAGCGGTGCTGCTCAACTTTGGGCGGGGTGCGCTGGTGGATGATCAAGCCGTAATTGAAGCCTTGAACCAGGGCCAATTTAAACAATACATCACTGATTTTCCAGCTGAAGCCCTCCAGGACCAAGGTCACGTGGTGATGTTACCGCACCTAGGCGGCAACACGGTCGAAGCCCTCTCCAAGAGCGCCAACCTGACCGTGAAAAACATGCGGGATTTCCTGGAAACGGGTGTCATTCGCGCTTCCGTTAACTTTCCAACCGCCGACCTCAGCTTTAGCAGTCCCAACCGTTTAACCGTCTTCTTCAAGTCGCGCGCTTCATTGTGGAATGACGTTTCAAGCATCCTCAACCGCTACCATGTGCCGATCCTGGAGATGATCAGTAATACTAAGGGCGACTACGGCTACATGCTGGTCAACATTAATCTAGTGGCTAACAACGTCACAACTGATCAGAAAAATCAGTTAATTAATGAACTTAAGGCAGTTACTGGCACCTTGCGAGTTCGTATTCTCGATAATCTGAATGCTTAAGAATCTCTAAGCCTGGTGCAAGCTGATTGACCGCGTGACTAAAGTTTCGCTAAACTAAAGAGAACTCATCCCACTACATCGTTAGGAGCGCGCTTATGAATACGCAAACGATCATGACACTCATTGATCAGTATGGTTATCTGGCAATCATTTTTTTAATCATGCTAGAAAATGTTTTTCCACCAATTCCTTCTGAGGTCATTCTCACCTTTACTGGCTTTTTAACCCTCACCAGTCATCTAACCGTTTGGGGCGCGATTCTGGCTTCAACACTGGGCTCAATACTGGGTGCAATTCTCCTATATGGTATTGGCCGACTGGTTTCAGTGGAGCGGCTAAGTCAATTTGTCGGTACCCGCATGGGCCGGCTGCTTCGCTTAAAACAGTCTGACATTGAACGTGCCAGTACTTTCTTCAATCGCCGGGGCAGCATCGCCATCTTCTACGGTCGTTTCGTACCGGTAGTTCGCAGTCTGATTTCAATCCCCGCCGGTATGGCTGAATACCCCTTCTGGTCGTTTGTCGTCCTTTCAATTCTGGGAGCAGCGATTTGGAACACGGTCCTGATCTATGCAGGGGCGCTTGCTGGTAATCATTGGAAAACCGTTCTGGGCTGGTTTGAAGACGCCTCATCAATCATCTTAATTGTGGTTATCATCTTAATCGTGCTCGTTAGTGTTCTGTACTATTTAAAGAAGCAACGAAAGAATTGAAAATGATGCTAAAGCCCGCATATCAATTGTGATATGCGGGCTTTTTGTGCTGAATTTAAGTAATAATATGCTAAATATGAATCCTGTTTACGACACAAAAAGACACCCTCCAGTTATTGAAGGGTGTCCATTTGTCGTCAGCTAAACGTGTCTCTGCGCGTTAGTTAACTTGTTACTTAGTATTTTAGTCATCATCGTGACGTTTACGACGTGCACCTGCCAAACCGAAGAATGACAAGATTACACCTAGGAGACCGAATACTGCTGTTTCATTGTGAGAAGCTTCTGATGTTTGCGGCAACTTACCCTGGTTCGTCTTGTTAGCATTTGCCTTCAATGAGACTGAGGCTGTACCAGCTTGACTTGCAGTAACCACTTGACCAGTTGCTTGATCATTACTCAAATTACGACCTGTACCATTCGTGCTGTTATTACTTACTGTATTTGCAGCACTCGTGCTAGTTGTCGTTTCAGAACCAGATTGGTTCGTAGTCGTACCAGTTGGATTACCAGCTTTACCATTCTTAGTATTAGCAACTGTGGCACTTGTGGTATCAGTCGTACCATCATTAGCAGTTGTCGTACCAGTAGCGTTAGGAGTACCACTGTTGGCAATAGCATCACCAGTAGTAGTCGTCGTAGGATTAGTAACTGCAGTTCCAGTCGTAACAGTAGAACCAGTTGGAGTACCAGTAGTATCAGTAGTATCAGTACGACCACTATTATCGTTCCCTGACGTCTGAGTATTGTCGTAATAATCGTCAGTCGTCACACTCTCAGGTGTGGTCATACTTGACTTGGTATAACTGATTGAACCGTTTGGCGTAATAGTTTCACCTGTGGTGCTGCCGGTTGGTTGACCAGTAATATCATCATCTGGCTGGTGACTCAGGGTCACACCACCATCAGGTTCGTGATTCGTAACCGTTGTCTTACCAGTCGTTACCGACGTATTTGTTGGTACGTTGACTGGTCCTACCGGAGTTTGGCCCTTAGTTGTTTCAGTCGTCGTAACCGCCGTCTTCGATGGATCGGTATCATTTGGTGTGATATCCACGTGTGTCTTGTCGCCATCTGGCCATGTCTTATCAATGGTCGTCACTTCGTGCTTTGGATTCGTGACCGTCGTTGTAGTACCGCCGTCAGGATCCTGCTTCGTCGTTGGACCATAGTAGTCGCCTAGGGTAACACTCACTGCGTCCGGTACTTGGCCTTTACTGTAAGCCCGCGTACCATCTGGCAGAATCGTTTCACCCGTGGTAGTCGTCGTACTGCCTGCCGGGTCACTTGGCGTGTCAGTTGGCTGATGCTTCAAGGTCACACCATCTTTGGGTTCGTTGTTCGTGACTGTCGTCTTACCAGTCGTTACCGACGTACCTGTTGGTACGTTGACTGGTCCTACCGGAGTTTGGCCCTTAGTTGTTTCAGTCGTCGTAACCGCCGTCTTCGATGGATCGGTATCATTTGGTGTGATATCCACGTGTGTCTTGTCGCCATCTGGCCATGTCTTATCAATGGTCGTCACTTCGTGCTTTGGATTCGTGACCGTCGTTGTAGTACCGCCGTCAGGATCCTGCTTCGTCGTTGGACCATAGTAGTCGCCTGGGGTAACACTCACTGCGTCCGGTACTTGGCCTTTACTGTAAGCCCGCGTACCATCTGGCAGAATCGTTTCACCCGTGGTAGTCGTCGTACTGCCTGCCGGGTCACTTGGCGTGTCAGTTGGCTGATGCTTCAAGGTCACACCATCTTTGGGTTCGTTGTTCGTGACTGTCGTCTTACCAGTCGTTACCGACGTACCTGTTGGTACGTTGACTGGTCCTACCGGAGTTTGGCCCTTAGTTGTTTCAGTCATCGTAACTGCCGTCTTCGATGGATCGGTATCATTTGGTGTGATATCCACGTGCGTCTTGTCGCCATCTGGCCATGTCTTATCAATGGTCGTCACTTCGTGCTTTGGATTCGTGACCGTCGTTGTAGTACCGCCGTCAGGATCCTGCTTCGTCGTTGGACCATAGTAGTCGCCTGGATTGATGCTCAATGCATCTCCGACAAATGCCTTAAATTGTGGAACAACCGTGTAGTTCACTGTCCGAGTCAACGTCGTCTCGGTATCCGTGGCACCTGCGGTTACTCCGGCAAAGTCTTCAGCCGTGTAATCGGACTGATCGATATTCTTCAGGGTATGGCCAGGTACACCTGGTACATCGGCTGGAGCGAGGCTGGCAACTAAGACATCACTGTCTTTGCCACCCTTTCCGTTCGTATTAGTCGTCCATGATGTGTAGCTGACACTATGACCGTCATCACCGACAGTTGCCGTCCGGTAAACCTTAACCGGCTGACCATCGAGGCTGCTCAGATCTTGGTTGGCGCCTGCGGCGGTGTAATGAACGGTAATTTCACCGTTCAAGTACTTCGCTTGCGTCCCATCTGGGTCGTTGGTCCCACCGCCATCGGTTGGACCGAAGCTGTGCTTGGTGTAGTTGATGGTCCGGTTCAACGTGTCTTTGTAGCCGTCACTGGCTTTTTGCGCTGGCTTAGCTGGCGTGGCAGTGGCATCACCGTCAATTACTTTATCAAAGGCTGCACTGTCATAAGCGCCGGTATCACCCGTGACGCTCGTCACATCATAGGTTGGTTGTGGTGTGGCATTGGCCGTAGTCAAGGCAGTTACTAACGTAGTCGTCTGGCCATCGCTAGTCGTCCAGTCGCCGTAAGTGACACTGTGACCGTCAGCGCCAACATGCGCCGTCCGTTGGACGTTCACCGTTTCTTGAGTGGCACCCTTTGAAGTGTCCAAACCTTGATAGCTGGTATTAACGGTGATCTTACCTTGCAGATATTCGATTTGCGTCCCGTCGACATTCCCTGGATGGGTAACGTTGTACTCGTCGGTCGTGTAGTTCACTGTCCGAGTCAACGTCGTTTCGGTATCCGTGGCACCTGCGGTTACTCCGGCAAAGTCTTTCGCCGTGTAATCGGACTGATCGATATTCTTCAGGGTATGGCCAGGTACACCTGGTACATCGGCTGGAGCGAGGCTGGCAACTAAGACATCACTGTCTTTGCCACCCTTTCCGTTCGTATTAGTCGTCCATGATGTGTAGCTGACACTATGACCGTCATCACCGACAGTTGCCGTCCGGTAAACCTTAACCGGCTGACCATCGAGGCTGCTCAGATCTTGGTTGGCGCCTGCGGCGGTGTAATGAACGGTAATTTCACCGTTCAAGTACTTCGCTTGCGTCCCATCTGGGTCGTTGGTCCCACCGTCATCGGTTGGACCGAAGCTGTGCTTGGTGTAGTTGATGGTCCGGTTCAACGTGTCTTTGTAGCCGTCACTGGCTTTTTGCGCTGGCTTAGCTGGCGTGGCAGTGGCATCACCGTCAATTGCTTTATCAAAGGCTGCACTGTCATAAGCGCCGGTATCACCCGTGACGCTCGTCACATCATAGGTTGGTTGTGGTGTGGCATTGGCCGTAGTCAAGGTAGTTACTAACGTAGTCGTCTGGCCATCGCTAGTCGTCCAGTCGCCGTAAGTGACACTGTGACCATCAGCGCCAACATGCGCCGTCCGTTGGACGTTCACAGTTTGTTTGGTGGCCGCCTTTGGAGTGTCCAAACCTTGATAGCTGGTATTAACGGTGATCTTACCCTGTAGATAATCTACTTGAGTACCTTCAACCGTACCAGCATGATTCTTGTCATACTCAACCGCCGTATAGTCAACGGTCCGCTTCAATGTCTTGTTAGTGGTCGTATCATTTTCACTCGGCGTTACCTCAGCCATATCAGTTGCGGTAACTGCATCAGTATCACCACTGACAGCATCAACCGTAAAGCCAGGAACAGTTGGAGCATTGACTTTAGTCAACTCGTCAACTAAGTCAGCTGGTTCAGGGTTAGCAGGATCAGTAGAAACTTTTCCATTCGTATTCTTAGTCCATGGTGTATAGCTAACCGACTTACCATCACTATTAAGAGTGGCAGTCCGGTAAACTTTAATCTTCTGATCATGACTGTTAATGGAAGCAGTAGTAGCCCCATCAGCCGTGTAGTTAACGTTAATAACACCGTTCAAATACTTAGCTTGTGAGCCCTCTGGATCACCTTTTGTGGTATCTCCACCATGAGTTGGATCAAAATTAGTCTGAGTATATTCAACTGCATATGCCAAATTAACATCGTCGGCATTATCAGCTTTAACAGCATTACTAATATCCGTGTCTGAAATTCGAGTACCAATATTAGCAACCGAGTTATCTGAAATAGTCAGAGCCGTTCCGTTCTCAGTACCTGAATAGGTAGCTTTATAACCGGTGTTTACACTCACAGAAACGGGTTTCAATGCACCGGCAGACGGATCAATTGCCCATGAGGTATCTGAACCATAACCGTATGCACCTGTAATGGCATCCTTAAGAGCTGCTCTAGTATATACAGCAGATTGAGTACCATTGGTGACAGTACCGCCATCTGGGTTGTTCGTTGTTACATTGACCGAAATCATCTTATGAGTGGCTTTGTAGTCATCAGTGTCAGTTGTAGTATCGTTCGGATTAATAGTAGTAGTCTTGTGTACCAAATGCACAACAGCATTATCATAATCATCATTTGTGACTCTACCAGTATAGGTAACAACACCAGGGGCAATTGTCAAATTCGCACCTGTCGTCATTGAAGGTGCAAGAACGTAATTTGTAGGAATGTTAACAACTACGTTCTGAGCTGATCCACCAGGAAAGTCAGATACAGTTTGAGTATCAGGCAAATCTTTGTTATCTGTATCGTCATGGAAAGTAATATTTGCAGTTGCTTTGGCGTTGTAAACGACCTGAACTGATGCGAAAGGTACGAAGTTATTCGGTGTTGTAATCGTTACAGGAGAACCGAAACTGATTGGACTTCCGCCACCAGTATACATTTTAGCCATCAACTGACCGGCAGTTTGAAATTGAGTTGCGTTAGTCGTTCCCATATTTTCAATTGTGCCATCAGCATGAGTACGAATAGTCGTGAACGAAGTACCGTCTGCAGTCATTGTCGAGACTAGCTTTACGACACCCTGTGGATTACGTGCTACATCATTGATATAGGTAGTCGTAATAGAATGTAACTGGGATACTGGATAACCGTCAACCGTTGGATCCACAGTCGTTGTACCATTAGGCTTGTCAAGTGGATCAACTGTGACAGTCCCACTCTTTAACGCGGTGCCATTTGTATCCGTGACAGTCACTGGAATTGTGGTGTTCAAATGTGTCAAATAAATAAGATGCGATTTATTGTTCGTAAAGTTATAAGTAACTGTTTTGTCTGCTGGATTTTGTAGCTGATACAGATTCCCATTTGGGAAACCAGCTAAGTTAACTGTGTATGTTCTGTTATTGCCATTAGTTGAGGCATTTACCATGTCCACAACATGATCAGTAAAGAGCACTGTAGGAACTGGAGAACCTAGATCCGTATAAGCAAAACTTGCAGAAACTGTATCAACTGGCACAGTGGCACTTGTAAACGCATAGTTGCCATTTGCAGCTGAAAGTACACCAAGCCCTTTAGCAGACACCGCAACTTTCACTTGTGTGAAATCAGTCTGATTAGTAACAGCGTAGTCATCAGCATCTGGGAAAGCAGTGACTAACCCAGTAGTACTTGGTACGTTGGTAGTTGGCTTACCAGTAACCGTGTAAGTCAAAGTAGCAGTTGGAGTAATCGTGAGAACACTTTCTGAAACTGGTGCCCCACCACCTTCTGGCGTTACGGTCTTAACTGTGCTCTTTGAAGTAAATCCAGTAACCACCGGTGTAACGGTAACACCGAGTTGCTTGATGTTGACTTTACCCTTCGTTGCATCAGGTGTGAATGTAACTTGGTACTTATTGCCAGCAGTGAATAATGCAGCATTAATTTTGGCAATACCATCGGCAGTCAGAGAATAATCATAGCCGCCTTGTTTCACGTCTGTACCATCGCCGTCAACGCTAAAGTATTTAGTAAAGTTTTGGTCTGTACCCATGTTTTTAAGACTGGTTAAAAAGATGGTCTTTGCAGATGAGTTTGCTGGATCATTCAGATAAGTACCCAGTGCGCCAGTATTCCATGCTAACCAGCTAGTACCATCACCAGTTTGGACTGCTTTTTTCAGCAAGTCTGAAGCTTTGGTTGTCCCATCATAAGTCCCGCTAATTGCTTGACCTGAGGCGTTAGCTAATGAAAGAGGAACCGTCTTGGTATCGATCACATAAACAAAGTTTACCGAAGCGGTATTGCCCATAGTATTAATTGTTTCAGTTCCAAAGGTAGGCGTATAGTTTGGAAATGCGCCTGCTGTGATAACGATATGGTCGCCATAATGCACAGTGAGATTCGTTCCATAAGTACCTTGCTTAGCTGCATCTGAGCCATCGACATAGGTAAATCCAGGATTACTACCAGCGGGCAAACCGACTTGGTTGATAGTCAACGTTGCGTTATTACCTATATAATTAACTACTGCTTTAGTTGCAGTAGGCTTCACAGTTACTGCAGACCCAGCAGCATGATAGTTTGAGACTGCACCTGGAGTAATTGTGATCTTATCGCCAGTGTGGACATTAATTGCCGCGCCATACGTACCAGTCTGCTCTGTAGTATCTTGGTTAACTTTGTAGGTAAAACTAGGCGTTGGCATTTCTTGCCCAGTTGGTGCACCCGTTTGTGTAACGGTCAAAGTCTGTGCATCACCCACATAAGTGACTGCGACGGCTCCGTCTGTTGTTGGAATTACAGGTGTATCGTTTTTAGTGTTTGTATCGTTATCATTGAATTTTGGTGCAGTGTAACCGTTGATGACAGGCAATTTGCTGACATCAATAGGTGCACCACTAACACCAGAAATGCTGGCTGATGTCCCAAGAACATCGCCACTAGCACTTTTAGCTTGAACCGTGTAATTAACAAGATGACCATAATTAACGGTAATTTTGTTAATTGCGTTAATTGTATCGTTGTAACTGATTGATGATTGTGGAGTAACACTGGTTACGTATCCAGTTGTGGTTGGAACACTAATATTAATAGTTTGACCATCACTCAGGTCAATCTTATTAGTGTCAGAGTAAGTAGCCCCATGAGCACCGCCCATGACCTTACCAGTTGAGTCAGTAATCGTATAATCGAAGGTTGCATCAGCAGGTGCACCCTTTTGCTGTACGGTTACTTGGCCAGCAGTAACTGTTTCAACATCGTATGGTACGTTAATCAGACCACCACTTTCAGGAATGATGACTGAAGTTAAGTTAGCTGGTTTCTGATAAGGATTGTTCTCGGCATCGTAAGCAGTCTGAGGCAAGTTAGAAAGATCCGCCTGACCACCAAAAGAGCCAACTAATGGTTGACCATTGCTACCAGTCATCACTGGTTTCCCAAGAGGCGTGTAGTTAGTCTTGATAACAGAACCGCTGGCATCTTGAACCACCGTCTCGAGTGTCGGTTGAAGAGAATAAGATAACTGATTCTCCCCAACAGCATTAGCATAGAAACTTGCTAAATACGCCTGAGTTTGAGGACTAGCGTAATTGGATTGATCATGAGGATTAGCGCTACCCGTGTCTGTTCCTGTATAGTTTGTTGTAACAGCTGCCCCAGTAGTATCTACAAGGGATCCCTTTACTTCATTCCAAACTTTATTCACAAAGTCAGGGTCTGAACTTGAAATAGCATTATTTGCAGCTTTATCTTTGATTGCTTGATCATAGAATGGCTTGATGTAATGGTAGACATCCCAAATGCCTTGTTGATAAGTTTGTTTAATGACATCGTTTTGAACCGTAGTACCCGCGACATCAGACGTTGGTGCAACCTGAGAACCAAACTTAGAAATATCAATATCAGCAGGCTTTGTTGACACGTTCATACCATTCCAAACAGCATTCGGATCGCTTGGATTTTCTGAGTACATTAACTTAATGGCATTGTACTTACCAACCATAGCGTAACCATAGGCGGCACTAACAATCGCCTTTGAATAAGCTAGATAGAGTTGGTTATACATTGAGAAATTATAGAATGGTGTCGCATTACCAGCCAACTTGTCATGATCAAAAGTCAAATTGTTTGATGGTTCAAGAGCTCCGACATAGACACCTACATAAGCATTTGAATCGAGACTCATGAACGCAGGAATCCAAGACGTAAAAATACTACCATCAAATGATGAACCAATTTTCTGATACATAGCTTCAATGTGAGTGATAATCGTTGTCAAAGAATATGACCCATCAAGTGTCATCAAAGTATGTGTTAATGCGTTAGAATTGGCATTTGTTGCAGCTAACACACCAGCCTTATCTGATACCGTCGAATTTCGAGTATCAGAAATAGTGTTGACGGCTGGGACAACATTTTCAATAATATATTTTTCAGCACCAGGTACAATTTCAGAAATATAAGTACCCACGATACCGTTAATAAATGGTTCGAAAATATCCTTTGCAAAAGTAGGATCCGTACTATCTAAGGTAGTATATGAATCCATTGCTGAAGCCTTTAAGTCTTGTTGTGTTGATCCTTCATTTACAGGCATGATGTATTTAGTTGAAAATACGTTATTTGCTAGTTCAAAGACATGCAAAATATCAGTATCAGCGCCGTGACCATACTCAGTCATTGCAACCTGCATATCACTCGTCGACTTATTCAATTTGTCAACCAACTGATTGACGTAACTATCACTTGAACCCACAAAGTAATAGTACATCTTTGACAGATAATCCATCATTCCGGCAAAGTTTTCAATTGTTGTAGCGTTACCATTGGCCGTATCGCTTAAAACACCATCGCTTAATGCATTTGTCAAATGGACTCCAGATGGACCATATTTTGTTACCAAGTCATTATAAAATGTTTGTAGTTGTGTTGCGGTAGCGTTTGTCACGTTTGCATTTGTAACTGGGTCATTAAACGCACCTGTCCCAGCAGCAGTCATTAACGCAAAATCAGCCATGGTCATTGGCGTCCGAAGTACGTTTTCCAAATAACCGGTCTTGACACCTGTATTTGCTTTTACATTATCGGTGCCTAAAGTGTCATAATTGCGCCAGCCTGTAGTATTCCCATCTTCAACCGCAGTCACCTTAATCGCCTTAAGCCCACTATTGGCCAAAGCGTTTTGAGCGGATTGTAGTTCTTCACTAGTCACACCAGCTGGCAAATCAAATTCAACGGTGCCATCAGCTAAGGTCTTAAATGCTGAGCCATCAGGTAATTTAGCTAATGCTTGGGCAAGCTTATCGGTGACTGCAGAAACACTCGCAGTTTTCCCATTATTAGTGGCCGTAGCGTCACCAGTTTTACTTGTAGCATTGGTAGTATTTAAATTGGTTTTATCCTGTACAGCAATCAGCGCTTTAGCAGCGTCTGACAACGACCCGTCTTTAGCAAACAAAGCTGATGATGTATCAGCTGTCTTAGCCTTATCAGTAGTTGCAGCGGCCGATTTAGCAGCCGATTGATTGTCATTTTCAGTAGCTTGCTTATCAGTAGCTTGTTTAGTAGAAGAATCACTAGCAGCTTTCGTTACTGGTGTTTCATTTTGACTGTCTGCATCAGAAGTTTTCGTAGCCGAATTATCAGTTACAGTACTTGAAGCTGGTTGATTGCCGGTTTCAGTACCCGTCTTCGACTGAGTAGTGCTCTTAGCTGCACTTTGATCCGTATTAGCAGCCGTATCAGCACTAGCTGAACTGACCTTATCACCACGCGTATTTTGCGTGGCATTGTCGTTAGCTGCAGTTCCAGCGTTTTCAGCTGTTGTACTGCCAGTAGTATCAGCAGTTTTTGGTGCTGCAGCATCACTAGCACTATCTGAAGATACAGAATTAGCCGCCCCAGTGCCAAGCACAACAGATTTCTGTTGTAATGCTTGACTAGGTGCGGTTTCAACGGCAGTAGTGTCTGTTGAATTGGCGTTGCTTGAATCACTGTCAGCCTGTACGTTAACATCCGTTAACAGCATACCAGCGCCAAAAAACAGCATCGAAATGCCTGCGTAGAGCCATTTCTTATGTGCCTTATACATCTTATAATGGGTCTTTGTTTGCCCTTCATCACGCAACAGCTGATTACGCGACTTCATAAAACGCCTACTATTCATTTGTATAACCCCCATCGCAACTAAGTGCCAAGAGTCACTTGTAACGACCGTTCTCCATGCGGCCCCGTGACTGACTATCCGACTAGTGCACTTAGTTGCGGAAATGCCAACTCGTTAAACTTAAAAATCATACGTAACGCCTACTAAAATCCCCGTATGCCCCCTATCCTTACATTTATGTATAAATGTTCACAAACAGTATACTCCAAATTAAGAATAACTTAAATACTATTCTTACATTTGATTATAATGCGCCTTCAAACCAAAACAATCAATTATTTTGTCTAAAATGTTCAGGAAAATCAGTTATAGGTTGATAGGTTGTGGAACGTGAAGCTTGTTGCATGAAAAACTAATGACCATTTAAGGTTATGGTTCTAACTATCAAAAATATTATCCATGCTCTAACCAATCAGCTTCCCAGTCAAACGGTAAAAATCCAGATCAATTTTCCAAATTCAGGAAACTATCCGTGCCTTTGCCAACATCTTTTAAAGCTATGTCGTAAAATGAGAAAACAGTTAAGCCTACTGTGCTTATTATTTAAACATTATCAGCTAGTACTGTCAATGCTTTTCACAATAAATTTTAATCTTATTTTAATCTAAAAAACGACCAGTTCTCTTATTCAGAAAACTGGTCGTTATTTACTGGCAATTAACCGAGTTGCCCTTTAAATAATGTTACTATTCGCGTTTGGCACTTTGGCGATACTTAGTTGGCGAAACCCCGGTATACTTTTTGAACGAGGTTGAGAAGTAATAGATGTTTTGGAATCCCACGTTCAGTGCGATATCTTCCACCGAAGTCTCCGTGTTCAGCAACCATTGCGCAGCTTCTTCCATCCGGTACTGCATCAAAAATTCCGCTGGTGATAAGCCAATCGTCTGCCGTAATACACGTACAATGTAGTTCGGTCGCTCATCAAAGTGCTCACTTAAAGTAGCGGCGGTAATTTTTTGATTAAAATTCTTTTTAAGAAATTTTTGAATGGAAAGCGACATCTGTGTTAACTCATTTTTAGCATTATCTTGCGTCTGCAGATAACTCAGTAGTTTAATAAACGTCTCTTGCGCCTCGAAAAATTGCTTAGAATTACAATTTAATTCTTTAGAGACTAACTGATCAACTAGCGGATAAACGTTTTCAGGTTTTTCAACGCCGCGATGCTGCATCAAAAACAGGGTTTGAACCGGTACTGGTGGGTGAAGCATCAGCGTGTCCATGGAATTTTTGGCCGGTGTCAAAGACGATTGAACGTGCCAATCACCAGCAACATAGCCGTAGATCCAGTCTAATTCTACTTTTGCGCCTTCCGCCCACCACATGTATTTATGATATCCCGGAGTCATAATGAAGAGCTCGCCGTTATTGATATGCTGTTCCACGCCGTCTTGGACCATTGCTAAGCGTCCTTGGCGTACAAAAGCGAATACAAAATACTCCAAGTGAACCTGGTTCATCTTACCACCATCAGGTTTAAGTTCGACCCGGCGACCTTCAATAAAAGTCGGTAATGGCAGACAAGACAGCGAAATATATGCAGTCTGTGCCATGCTACGTCCTCCTAACAGCACTTGCTATCACTTGAATAGTTGAGTTGCCTAATCAAATTCTGATCCGTTTGGAAAAATAATTCATTGATTTATAAATCTCAGCTTCTATTTTAACAATATCAGAGACGTTATAACAACAAAAAAGTGTTACTAAATCCGTACTTTTTTTAGGATTAGTAACACTTATTTATAATTATTATTGCTTAACAAATTCACGAATCAATTTTTGAACCGCCTGGTTGTCAGCCGGCTGTCCAATCGTGATCCGTAACCAGTCCGGTCCAAGCCCGGTACGAACGAGATAACCGTGTTTTAAAAGATACTGACTCAGTTGAGCCGACTGATCAACCTTAAAAAACACAAAGTTCGCCTGGGAAGGATAACTCAATAGGTTTAGTTGCTTGAAAAAGGCCGCCCATTTTTGCCGTTCTTCAGCCACTACGGTAACCACTTTCTGGACAAACTGCTGATCAGAATAGGCCGCTGAAGCCGCAATTTCAGCAAAGGTGCTCAGGTTATAGGGCAGTCTCACGGTCTGCAGTGTCTGCGCCAGCTGAGGATCCACCACCGCAAAGCCGACCCGAAAGTTAGCTAGGCCATAGGCTTTCGAGAAGGTCCGCAAAACGATTAAATTAGTGAATTTCGACAGGAGATCAACCACTGAAGCCGGTTTCTCAGCCGTCACAAAGTCAATGTAGGCTTCATCAACCACTACCGTTACCGACTTAGGGACCTTAGCCATAAATTCAGCAATCGCTTGATGTGAGACGTAGGTTCCCGTAGGATTGTTGGGATTGCAGAGCCAGACCATTGCGGTTGCCGGCGTGATAGCTGCCAGCATACCATTTAGGTCAGTCACGCCTGAAACATCGACTGGGACGTTGACCATTTTGGCACCCTCAATTTCAGCGTGCAAAGCATACTCTGAAAAGGTGGGCTGTGTTAAGACGACCTCGTCACCAGGCGACAGCAGCGTTCGGGACAGCAATTGAATGATTTCGTCTAGCCCATCACCAAAAACTAGTCCTTCTGGATCAACGTTCAGGCCAGTCGCAATTGCCTGCCGTAAGTCGGTGACTTCACTATCCGGGTAGCGGTTGGCATCCTTGACACCCCAGTCCAAAATCGCCTGGGCGACCTTGGGCGACGTGCCCCACTCATTTTCATTAGCGGACAGGCGAACCAGTTTGGTTAAACCCTGCTCCTGCTTCAATTCAGCAATCGTTTTTTCCGGAATGTAGGGTGTTAATTTAGCAATCGTTTTTTTGACCATTGGCGTTTCCTCCTATAGATCTTTAATATCTCGACGTTCCTTAGTTTTACTCATCAGGCCTTCACGTTCAGCTAATTCCTTTTTGACCTGGTCAACGCTGATACCGCGGTCAACCATGAGGACTAACACGTGATAAGCGAGATCGGCCAGCTCGTAAACAAATTCATCGTCGCTATCGTTTTTAGCCGCGACGACGACTTCGGTAGACTCTTCGCCGACCTTCTTCAAAATTTTATCCAAGCCCTTAGTAAATAAATAATCGGTATATGAGCCTTCCTTAGGCTTGTTTTTACGGTCTAAAATCAATTGGTATAATTCATCTAAATCTTGCATCTTATTTGCCCCCTGCTGAATTTAATTCAATATTCCGGTAAAAGCAACTCGTGTGCCCAGTATGACAAGCTGGACCGGCCGGATTTACCCGCACTAACAGCGTATCTTCATCACAGTCGATCTGCATCGACACAATGTCTTGAGTGTTACCACTAGTCATGCCCTTGTGCCACAGTTCTTGACGGCTGCGGGACCAAAACCAGGTCTGTTTGTCGGTTAGACTAAGCTGATAGCTTTTAGCGTTCATGTACGCCAGCATCAGCACTTGCTCAGTTTTATCATCTACCACGATGGTCGGCACGAGACCATCCGGGTATTTATCAAAATCAGGTTTCAACGTCATCGTACTGTTACACCATCCTTTTTCAAGGCTGCCTTAACGTCTGGGATCGTCAGTTCACCAAAGTGAAACACGGAGGCAGCTAAGGCCGCGTCAACGTCTGTTTGTTTAAAAACATCATTAAAGTCAGTCAGCTTACCGCAACCACCGGAAGCGATGATCGGTACGTTGACCGCTACAGTCAATTTTTGATAGAGCGGAATATCAAAGCCACTTTTGGTGCCATCCTTATCCATGCTGGTCACCATCAGCTCACCGGCACCGGCTGCCACGCCCTGTTTCGCCCATTCGATGACGTCTAGGTCAGTGGCTTGCCGGCCACCGTTGACGTAAACGGTATACCGCTGTTTTGCGGGATCCCATTTACTGTCAATAGCTAACACGATGCACTGGGCACCAAACTTCTCTGCGCCCTTTGAAATGAGTGAAGGATCACGAACCGCCTGGGAATTCACTGCGACTTTATCCGCACCGGCTTTCAGTAACCGCTGCATATCTGCCACGGTGTGAATGCCGCCGCCAACGGTTAGTGGCATAAATACCTGGGCTGCCACTTTTTCAATCGTATCAACAATGGCTGGCCGTTTTTCGTTAGTTGCCGTGATATCCAAGAAGACCAATTCGTCAGCGCCTTGCTTTTCGTAGGCCGCAGCAATTGCTACCGGGTCGCCAACATCCGTTAAATGCACGAAGTTAACGCCCTTCTTGACTCGACCGTGATCCACGTCCAGACACGGGATAATTCGTTTAGCCAGCATTGTCGGACACCTCCGCTAAGGTGCTTAATGGCAGATCACCAGTAGCCATTGCCCGGCCAACAATGGCGGACTTAATGCCAGCATCGGCTAACCGCTTTAGATCATCAACCGTGGTGACGCCACCGGAAGCAATCACTGCCGTCGTTGGGAAGTCCCGTTGCAATTTAGCTAGTAATTTCACGTTAGGGCCGCTTAACGTCCCGTCTTTAGTGATATCCGTGACGACGAAGTTCACGATACCGACCGCCACCATGGACGTCATTAACGAACTCATTGACACGTCGCTCTTTTCCAGCCAGCCGGCAATGGCAACCTTACCGTCTTGACCATCAATGCCAACGACGACTTGGTCATTGCCAAATTGATTCACGGCGGTTTGAACAAGCTTAGGATCCGTCAGTGCTACTGAGCCTAAAATGACCCGTGAAACCCCACTGGTGAGGTAACCATTGATCTGCGCCAACGTGCGAATACCGCCGCCAACTTCAACTTTGAGGTTAGTCTCAGCACAAATTTGTTTAATCAGGTCCCGGTTAACTGGCCGGCCACTTTTAGCACCATCCAAATCAACTAGGTGCAGCCGTTTTAAGCCAGCTGCTTCAATTTGTTTCGCCTGTTTGACCGGGTCTTGATCGATTAATGTTGTTTGGTCAAAGTCGCCCTGGTAAAGCCGGACACTCTGCTGATTTCTTAAATCAATTGCGGGAATAATTTCCATTAGTTACCACCTCCTTAAACGCAGCCAGACCGTTTAAGCCAATCCGACCGCTCTTTTCTGGGTGAAATTGCATGCCGATCACGTTTTGATTACGCACGATACTGGGAATTTTAACGCCATAGTCACTCTCAGCCAGGATGTATTGCGGCTGCGTTTTGACATAGTACGAATGCACGAAGTAGGTCGCTTCCTGGTCAAAGCCGTTAGCGATGGGATCAGTCTGCGTTACCTGGTTTTGGTCCCAGCCCATATGTGGGACCTTCACACCGAGATCATCCGGAATGGCGACGACCTCCCCCGGAATTAAGCCTAGCCCCGGCGTTTCGCCAAATTCAAAACTGCGGTCAAATAATAACTGCATCCCTAGGCAAATGCCTAAAATTGGTGTGCCGGCTTTAGCGGCCTGCTTGATCACTGGTATCAGTTGACGCTGTTTTAAAGCCTCCACGGCCTTGCCGAACGCCCCCACGCCAGGGAGGATCAAACCATCCGCATTGCCGATCACTGCGGGATCAGCCGACAGGGTATTTTGAATGTTGAGATAATCCATGGCTTTTTTAACGTTTCTAGTGTTCCCCGTGTCGTAATCAATAATCGCGATCATCAAATCACTCCTTTAGTCGATGGCACTCCTTTGATTTCTGGGTTGATGGTCACCGCTGCGCGCAGTGCCCGGCCCAGTGCCTTGAATAACGTTTCAATTTTGTGGTGGGTGTTACGGCCGTACAGCACTTCGGCGTGCAGGTTCAATTCAGCGTTAAACGCAAAGGCTTGGAAGAAGTCTTCGGTAACCTCTGTATCGTAATCTCCTAATTTGGGATTGGTCAGTTCGGCTTTAAAGACTAGGTAACTGCGTCCGGATAGATCAATGACGACCCGACTCAACGTTTCGTCTAGCGGAATCAAAGCCGAACCGAACCGTTCGATGCTGACCTTGTCACCTAGCGCCTGTTTCAAGGCCATCCCCAAGGCAATACCAACATCTTCTGTGGTGTGGTGCGGATCCACGTTCAAATCACCGTGAGCTTTGACCACCAGGCCGAAGCGGCCGTGGCGGGCAAAGGCGTCCAGCATGTGATCCAGAAAACCAATACCAGTATCAATGCTGATCGTATCGTAGTTATCAAGGTTCAAACTTAATTTAATTTGGGTTTCCTTCGTATTTCGTTCAATCGTTGCTTCTCTCATTGCGCTGCCCCCTACTTAAACCGGGCTTCAACGGCACGGGCGTGGGCTTCAAGGCCCTCAACTCGAGCTAAGGTCGTGATGGCTTTTTCTTCCTTCTTTAAAGCAGCTCTAGAATAAGTCACAAACTGCGTGCGTTTAACAAAGTCGGAAACGCCCAGTGGTGAGAAGAATCGAGCAGTCCCGCCAGTTGGCAAAATGTGGTTAGGACCAGCCACGTAATCACCAACAGGTTCGGAAGCATTATAGCCGAAGAAGACGGAACCGGCATTCTTGATCTGGTTGAGATACTGCATAGCATCTTCCAGTTCGACTTCCAAGTGTTCTGGGGCAATGGCGTTCATGACGGTAAAGGCTTCGTTGATGTCGTCAACCACGGCGATAAAGCCCTTATTGGCAACCGCAGCACTGGCAATTTCTTTTCGTGGCAACGTCTGAACTTGACGGTCAATTTCATCGCTTACCGCTTCGGCAAACTTCTCACTAGGGGTGACCATCATTGGCCGGGCCATCTTATCGTGTTCAGCTTGAGAAAGCAGATCGGCAGCAACTTCTTTATAATTAGCCGTATCATCGGCGATCACACCAATTTCTGATGGGCCAGCAATCATATCGATCGAAACTTGACCGAAGACTTGCTTCTTAGCAACAGCTACGAAAATGTTACCGGGGCCAGTGATCTTATCCACCTTAGGAATGCTTTCAGTCCCGTATGCCAGAGCAGCAATCGCTTGGGCACCACCGACTTGATAAACTTCGTCAATGCCGGCAACCTTAGCAGCAGCCAAAACGGCTTGACCAATGCCATCTTTTTGTGGTGGTGTGACCATCACGATCTTACCAACACCGGCTAACTTAGCGGGAATTACGTTCATCAAAATGGATGATGGATAAGCAGCGGTACCACCGGGAACGTACAGACCAACCGCAGCTAGCGGGGTAATCTTTTCGCCACGGACAACACCGGGCTGTTCAGCGTCCACGAAGCCGTTTTGAATCTCTTTTTTGTGGTAACTAATAATGTTGTTTTTAGCTAGATTCAATGCATCCAGCAAATCCTGATCGGCGTTTTTATAGGCGTTATCAATATCAGCTTGTGGCACCCGTAGGTCATCTAGCTCAACTTTGTCGAATTTCCGACTGTATTCCTTAAGGGCTTTATCACCGTTTTTGATCACGTTGGCAATAATTTCTGAGACGGTAGCTTCAACTTCTGGCTGGTTAGCTTGCTGGTCAGTTTGACGATCGACTTGTTCGAGTAATTGGTCTAAAGTTTGGTTTTTTAAAATTTTCATTATGCATTCACTCCTAAATTAATTTTGGCTTGCTGTAAATTATCAACTAAGGTTCTGATTTCTGAATGGTACTGTTTTAAAGCTAACCGGTTCACTACCAATTGAGTGCTGACCGGCTGCAGTTCCGCGTAGACGTGCAAATTGTTCTCACGTAACGTGGTCCCAGTTTCCGTAATATCAACGATGGCATCCGCTAAGCCAATCAACGGTGCCAGCTCCACTGACCCTTCGATTCGAATGATCTCAACGTCTTCGCCAATACTTTGAAAATAACGCTTCGTGATATTGGGATACTTGGTGGCAATGATCTTGCGGCGAACCTGCTGCGGATTAAAATCACTGGTGGAGGCGAGCACGAAGCGGCACCGGCCAACGCCCAGATCTAACATGGCGTACTGGGGATTGCCCTGTTCAGCTAACACGTCGCTACCCACAATACCGAGGTGCACGGATCCGTTATTGAGATACGTAAGAACATCCGGCCCTTTGACTAGAATCATCTGATACACCGGGTCTTCGTTGAAGATCAGCCGGCGCCCCTTATTACGGACCCCGCTGCAGTCGATTCCGCTGGCTTCCAGTAGAGGCACGACTTGCTGTTCCACGCGGCCTTTAGTTAACGCAATTTTGATTGGCATTTACTCACCTTCTTTCGTTAGATCCAGCAGCTGCTTATTATTGCTGACCGCAATTCGGTTGGCTTCCTCACGGCTATCCGCGAGACATAAGGTACTGTTGGGTGTTTCTTTTAACACCTTTTCGGCTTCTGGCCATTGGTCTTGGTTGAAATAAATCAGGGTCTGCTTCGGAGTTTCCGGAAGCGGGGCGCGATCCGCTAACGCATCAACGTCAAAGGCTAATCCAACAGCTGGTTCCTTAATCTGCTGGAAGCTGGTCAGCAGATCATCGTAGCGACCGCCGCTAAACAGGTAATCGGTCGCGTTTTGGGTGTAACCCCGAAATGCCATGCCCGTGTAATAGGTCTGCGGCGACGGAATGCTGAGGTCGAGAACAACTTTTTGATCTGGTGCCATCCGCTTGATAAATTGTCGGATGACGTTTAAATTCTTGATTACGGTCTCAATCTGCGGGATTTTTGGCAGCCGTTGAACGACTTTCATCACCGTATCGAAATCACCGAATAACCACGGCCATTCACTGAGAAAATCACCGAACGCTGTGTCCGCCAGTAATTTGGAAATCTGGTTGTAGACGGTGAGGTTCTTATCAAACAAGGCTTGTTTCAGCGCGATTTTGGTTGGTTCAGGCACCGGCAACGCGGCTAGGACCCCTTCTACGAAACGAGCATCACTAAGTTCCAAGGTCATTTCCTCGATCCCCGTGGTCTGGCAGCCGGCCAGCGCGATGGTCAAACATTCCAGCTCCCCTTTAATGCCACCGTAGCCGACCAGCTCAATTCCTGCTTGTGTCACTTGGTTGTAACTGCCGGATAACTGCTTTTTGACCCGGAACACATCGCCGCCGTAATACCACTTAGCGGGTAACTCAACGCCGGTGGTACTCATCATCCGGGCAACTGGCAGGGTCAAGTCGGGCCGTAACACCAACGCCTCTCCCTGTTCGTCCAGTAATTGGTAAGGCCGGTAATTAGCCAGATTCAACGGTTTAAATACATCGGCATATTCAAGAATCGGGGTTGTTAATTTAGTGAAGCCACGTTGCTTAAAGATTGAAAAAAGCTGTGTGGAAATGGTTTCCTTAACGGCCGCTCGCGGACCAAATTCGTCCCGAGTTCCATTGGGTAAATTTCGATTTTTAATCATGCTGTTCTCCTTTCTGATAAACAAAAAAGCCCTCGCAAACTAACTATGTTAGTTTACGAGGACGATTAGATCGCGGTTCCACCTCATTTTGTCGCCACCTCACGATGACGGCCTTACGTTGCCAGTAACTAGTCGTTGGGCACAGTCCAAGAACAGTTAAGGTAACCCTGATAACGCTAAACATGCGGAGCGACTTACTTGATTCAGCCGATCAGTTCATAGAGGTGTTTCGTTGTCCCAATCACCCGGTTTCCATCAACCCAGGCTCTCTTCACATTGGTAGCCAACTACTTTTTCTAATCACAACTTATTTTGTCATTCAGTTTTAATGGTTGTATATAATTTAACACCAAAATCTAATTTGTCAACGCCACTTTTAATTGTTTTTACGATTATCTAGCTATTTATCCGTTTTTATCCCATTATGACGGCATTTCAAATTAAAAAAGTTTTTCATCATTTTTTAATTAACTAGGTCCATTAACGTGTGATAACCGTGGCCGACTTCTTTGATACTGTGTGCGTCGCTGCCGTAAACCAACGGAATCTTCATCTGCTGCGCTTGTTTCAGAATCGGCAGATCCGGGTAGGTTTCGTTACAGAATTCTTTGTAAAGACCAGCCGCATTATAATCCAGCTCACGGCCCCGCTGCTTAATGGCCTGCAATAATGTCGTGATACTTTGCTGCGTCTGCTCATCATAAGTTCGGGGCAAGCCAAAATAATCCTGAAACTTTTTGATCAACGTGATGTGGCCGATCCGTTTGGGTGCATACTGGCCTAAATCGGCGATAACCGCTTCAGTAACGGCGTTGAAGTATTGGCGGTACAGCGCTTGTCCATCCGCTGCCGGCGTTAACAATCCCCGTTTAAAGTCCTCGAGGGTGTCATCAATGCACCAAAACTGATCATTGGTTCCCTGCATAAAGTGAACTGACAGCACGTTATCGGTCGTCTGCGGCCCGTACGCATTCAAAAAGTCCCGCGTCCACTGAACATGATGGGGCAAAAAGTCCACTTCAAACCCAATGTTAATGTGAATTTGAGCGCCATATTTGGTCTGCATCTGGTGAATTTTTTTAAAATAAGCTGGCAGATCACTCATTGCCATTGAAGCTTCGGTATATCCCGTTTCCACCCCCGCGTACTCCTGTTTAAAGGCTGGCGGCAACGGTGCGTGTTCAGTGACGCTATAGCTTTTAAATCCCAGCCGAATGGCCTTTTGAATCATTAATTCCACGTCATCACCACTGCCGTGAGGACAAAATTCGGTGTGTGAATGTCCATCTTGTTTCAGCATAAAATTCCCCCTTAGGATTAATTGTTTTAGTTGTAACATATTCTCGGCTGAATGTTGCTGTTTTAGGCCAAATGATCAGCTTAAACCACTTAAATGATATGCTACTGCTCACCAAACGATGCGCAATTCAACGCATAATTGCTATAATGAGTTTGATTATCTCATCTTTTTATCATTTTTAATTACGCAATATGAGGAGGAAAATTCTGTGGGACTTACAAAACCTTTTTTAGATACCATCAGTACCGAATCAACTCGCGGCCCGTTAAATCTGATCACCGACGTGCCGGGCGTTTCGGTCGGCCAAACAACGTTCAATAGTGGCACCCATCACACGGGGATCACCGTCGTTAAACCTACCGACGATAATGTATTTTTGAACAAATTACCGGCAGCCGCGCACGTGATTAACGGCTTTGGCAAGAGTACCGGTCTGGTTCAGATCAACGAACTGGGCACCTTGGAAACTCCAATCGTTCTAACCAATACCTTTGCCGTGGGTACCGCCGAAACCGCGCTGGCAGAAACGATGATGGCCGAAAATCCGGCAATCGGTGACACGACCAGTACGGTCAATCCCGTCATCATGGAATGCAATGACGGTGACATCAACGATATTCGTGACGTTTTTATCACTAAGAAAGACGTTTTGAACACCTTGCATCAGACTAGCCAAACAGTGGCTGAAGGGACCGTCGGCGCAGGCGTGGGCATGAGCTGCTATGATCTAAAAGGCGGCATCGGCTCTGCTAGCCGGGTCATCAATATTGACGGCAAGCCCTTTACAATGGGCGCGTTAGTCCTGTCCAACTATGGCTTTTTGCGCGACCTCAACATCTACAACGTCCCTGTTGGCGAAAAATTAGCCACTGACAAGGCTGAAAAAAGACAAAAAGAAAAGGGCAGTATCGTGACTGTCTTAGCAACCGATATCCCCTTTAATTCACGTCAATTAACCCGTATCGCCAAGCGTGCCAGCGTGGGTATCACCCGTACTGGTGCCTTCATTGGTAACGGCAGCGGTGAGATTGTCTTAGCCTTTTCAACGGCTAACCGCGTCGCCCACTACCCGAAGACCGAACTCACTGCACAAACTGCCATCACAGACGATAAAATTGACCGCTACTTTCGGATGACCGTTTCAGTGGTGGAAGAAGCCATCTTAAGCGTCTTAACGCACGCCACAACGGTCACTGATCGTAAGGGTAATCCCCGTTTAAGCCTTCATGATGCATTACAAGCTTACCAAGCCGAACATGCCGACCCAGAGGTTGCGCGTTTACAGGCACAGTTAGGCATTTAACCAATTTCAATCGCCCACAAACGCGCATCATAGGCTTGTTTAAAGCGCGCTAGACTCAGCCAATAACGCCCTTCAATGGGGTCTGAAACGTGCAGGAGTTCACCAAAGAAACCATCAACTAACACAGCATGGTTGTTACGCAGTGCTTTACCAAACGAATATTGCGCCCATTGCGGCGCTTCAAAGCCCACGGTGACGTATGCCACCACGGGCCTTTTTTGTTGTACTGACACCGCTAGCTGATCAGCTGCTAAGCCACTTAAATTGCGGACCGGTGCATATTCTTGCGCCCATGCGATGAGCGGTTCCGGAAAGATTGCCTCAAAGTGGCCGGCAACATCTTGGTCGGGTTCCCCGCCAAAGCCGTGATACGGATTATAATCAGCGGCTCGTGGCATTTGTTTTAAAAAATCTAAATAATTAAATTGAGTGGCAACCTGTTTTAAATGCAGTCCTTCCAGTAACGCCGCTGGTTCACAACCGTTGGGCATCCGCCACCAATTTTGATTAATATTCTCGGCACCCAGATTAACCAGCTGCTGACCGTTTTTTAACGCTGCCCGCCATAACTCGGGGTCGGTGGTCACGGCATTTTTCAAAATGTAGCGTCCGTCTCGCAGCTGATAAAGATGTTCACCGTGTTCATCCGTCAGCTCTTGGCTAAGGTCAACCGTCGTCAAAGCGTTTACCTCAGCTACTTGCTGATTATCAGCATCAACGATTGCGGTATGATCTTCAATCACCAACCCCTGTTTTTGTTGCGGCTGATGCGGTGCTAATGCTAATCGGTCTGCCATGAATTCACCTCATTGATAACGGCTTGAACCATTTTGTTAGATTGTCCATTAAACAACGTTGGTACCTTATCCAGATCAAAGTATTTAACTCGTTTAGTTTCATTAGTGACGTGATCTAGGGGTTTCCCGCCGACCTGACGAACTAAGTACAGTGCTGTGATCAGCTGTGTCTGGTCACCGTTAGGATACGTGTAGAAGTCCTTGTCGAAAAACTTGATCAGCTTAACGGGCTCGACTTTAATCCCGGCGTCTTCAAGGTACTCACGCTGACAGGTTTCAGCAAAGCTGGCACCAAATTCCATGTAGCCGCCTGGAAAGCTCCAGCCACCAGTATCTGCCCGTTCTTGCAGCAATAAGCGGTGCTGATCATCTAATAACGCACCAGCAGCGGTGTTTAAGATCATGGGCCGATGTCCCACTAACGCGCGCATTTCATGAATATAGTCTGCCATAAAACCATCCTTTCAACATCAAAATTCAGCTTCATTATAGCAGTTACTCAATACTGATGTCCCCTTCAGCCAGGTTTTTAAAGATGTAGCCAAACCCGCGCACCGTCTTTAAACACTGCGGGTTCTTGGAATCAACCTCAATTAATTTACGTAACTTACTGATGTGCGAATCGATTGCCCGCATGGTCGAATCCCGCCCGTTGCGCCAAACCCCTTCAGCAATCTGAGCACGGGTCAAAACGATATTTTCGTGTTGCATAAAAAAGACCAGCATCCGAAAGTCAACGGGCCCCATCGTGAGCCGTTTACCATTGACCGTCACCCGGTAGTGCTGAAAATCAACTTTCAGCTGACCGGTATTTAAGACTTCACGACTTTCTTCTTGGGGCTGATAATAGCGCCAAATTTTCTGCTGAATTCGGGCATGCAGTTCGCGGTTAGCCATTTCGACCGATAATAGTTCATCAAAGTGAAACCGTTCAAACACGTCATAGAGCATCGCGGCCCCCAATCGTTTGTGGTGAATGGCCAGCATGGGGCCACGAAACTGCTGCCGCATGAGGACCAGTGTTTCAACTCTGTGACCTAAAGCCAAAAAATGATCCAAATCAATGATAATTAAGGTTTGATTGTCACGGTTTAATAAGAAGTCTGGTAAATAAGTCGAACTGCTGATGACTTGCCAATCGGTCATGATCTGCTTCAGTCGCTTTAAGAGATTAGCGTTATCACTAATCAGTAAAATACTTCTTTCCATGAGGCTTCCTCTTTTCATTTCGGTTGTTACAATAGTTATCCCACGTTTCTCCGTCCAGCAAAACCCATTTTACATAATCTTTACACGACCTATACATTACCTTTACGTAGGCGTTCTATACTGATTTTGTACTTAGGAATCGCACGTTTCTATCGACCATTTCTAGGACATAATACTTTCAAAGGGGAATATGCTCATGCACAAGAAAACATTAATTTCCACTCTAGTTGCATTTAGTCTTGCTGGCTTACTTTTAGGGGGCTGCAGTTCAAATTCATCAAGCAAGAAGTCCAGTGACTCAAGCGATACCAAAGCAGCCAAGGTCACTAAGATCACTGCCGTCGGGTCAACCGCCCTTCAGCCACTGGTTGAACAGGCTGCTCAGGACTATCAAGCAACGAATAAGAACGTGAATCTGACCGTGCAAGGTGGCGGTTCAGGTACTGGGCTGAGCCAAGTTCAGCAAGGGGCCGTTCAAATTGGAAACTCTGATATTTTTGCAGAACAGTCATCCGGTATTAAAGCAAAACAACTCGTTGACCATAAGGTTGCCGTAGTCGGTATGACCCCGGTAGTGAACCCCAAAACGGGTGTCAAGAACGTCTCAATGGCACAATTACGCGATATCTTCACTGGTAAGATCACTAACTGGCAACAAGTTGGCGGTAAGGACCAAAAGATTTCCGTTATCAACCGGGCCCAAGGTTCTGGTACCCGAGCAACTTTTGAGTCAGCCGTTCTAGAAGGCAAAAAAGCCGTTACTTCTCAGGAACAAGATTCCAATGGTACCGTTCAAAAATTAGTTTCAACAACGCCCGGTGCCATCAGCTACCTCGCCTTTTCTTACGTCAATGACAAGGTTAACGCCCTTTCAATCAACAACGTCAAACCAACCGATGCTAACGTAACCGACAACAAGTGGACGATCTGGTCATATGAACATATGTATACCAAGGGACAACCTAACAAGGCAACGCAGGGTTTCTTAAAATACATGAACTCCGGTAAAGTTCAAGGCAGTTTGGTCAACAAGCTTGGCTACATCAGTATTCATGACATGAAAGTCACTAAGAACGCTAAAAACGTTGTTGCTAAATAATTAAAGTTAACCCTAAATCAAAAGTAACCCCATTACCCCAATAAATAGGCGGAAAATCAAGCGATCACTAGCGATCCTTGATTTTCCGCTTATCTATCGAAGTACCAGCAAAAACACCATCATTTTTGCTGGCGTTAAGCCATAATCATTTAATTTTATGGGAGGATTTTTATGGATGATATTCAAAAAAAATTAGCATCGCCGTCCAAGGCATCTCACGAAGACATTGTCGGCCGGATCATTAGTTATTCCTGCATTGCGGCCATTATCATCTTGGTGATCAGCATCCTGTATTTTATTACCTCACGTGGTTTGGCAACGTTTTTAACTGATCACGTGAATTTATGGCAATTTTTAACTGGTAAAGACTGGAATCCCGGTTCATTAAACGCTCAGGGGAAGCCGCAAGTCGGCGCACTGCCCATGATCGTAACTTCTTTTAGTGTCACGATTCTATCCGCCTTAGTTGCTACCCCTTTTGCCATTGCAGTCGCTTTATTCATGACGGATATTGCCCCTAAGAGTGGCACGAAATTTCTCCAGCCGGTCATTGAACTACTAGTCGGGATTCCTTCTGTAGTTTATGGTTTTATCGGTCTAACCGTGGTCGTACCCGTCATCCGTAACCTCTTCGGTGGCACCGGTGCCGGTATTTTAGCCGGAACCATCGTGTTATTCGTCATGGTGTTGCCCACGATTACTTCACTAGCCGTTGACGCACTGCGAGCGGTTCCCGCCTATTTTCGATCTGCTTCCCTGGCGTTAGGTGCCACCCGGTTTCAAACCATTTATAAGGTGCTGCTCCGGGCCGCTATGCCCCGGTTACTCACCGCCGTTATTTTCGGTATGGCTCGGGCCTTCGGTGAAGCCTTAGCCGTTCAAATGGTGATTGGTAACGCCGTTTTGATGCCGCGTAACCTGATCACCCCAACTTCTACGTTAACTAGCCAACTTACAACTAATATTGGGAATACCATTATGGGCACCTTACCCAATAACGCGCTGTGGTCACTAGCTTTGATCTTGTTATTAATGTCCTTAGTGTTTAATCTACTAGTTCGCTACATCGGAAAGCGAGGCGAAATTAAATCATGACTCCCAACCAAACCGACCGACTTGCTACTCGGTTCATTCAATTTCTGGTTTTAATCGTGGTCTTGATCTTACTGTTTTTATTGGGCGACATTATTATCAGTGGTCTGCCCCACATTAGTTGGCATTTTCTAACGTCACCAGCCAGTTCTTTCAGCGCTGGCGGTGGTATTCGTGACCAACTCTTCAATTCACTTTATCTACTAGTTTTAACGCTGATCATTTCGTTTCCACTGGCGCTGGGTTCCGCGATTTATCTATCGGAATATGCCGGCGATAACTGGTTTACCAGTCTGATTCGAACTGCGATTGAAGTACTGAGCTCACTGCCTTCAGTCGTCGTCGGTTTATTTGGCTACCTGCTGTTCGTGATTGAATTTCACTTAGGCTTTTCCATCCTGTCCGGTGCGATTGCGCTGACCTTTTTCAACCTGCCGCTCTTAATTCGGAGTATCGAAGGTTCCCTGCACGCCGTCCCTAATAGTCAACGTGAAGCCGGCATCGCACTGGGGCTCTCCAACTGGCGAACGATTCGTGGAATCCTCCTACCAATGGCTCTACCGGGAATCCTGACTGGCATTATTTTAAGTGCCGGTCGAATCTTTGGCGAAGCCGCTGCTTTGATCTATACGGCGGGGCAAAGCGCGCCGATATTGGATTATACGAATTGGAACCCCACCGCCAGCAGCAGTTTTCTGAACCCCATGCGACCGGCCGAAACCCTAGCCGTCCATATTTGGAAAGTGAATACAGAAGGGGTCACCCCCGATGCTGTCAGTATTTCAGCCGGGTCATCCGCCGTTTTAATTATCATCATCCTGCTGTTTAACTTCGGTGCCCGCGCAATTGGTAACCGGATGTATAAGAAAATGACCGGAGGAAAGTGAGGCGCCCATGCAAGCTTATGATCTCAATAAAAATCATATCGTCACACCACCTGGAGAAATTGCACTGTCCACTAATCAACTGCAGGTCAACTACGGTAACAGCAAACAGGCTTCTATGGTTAATGCCAGCCTGAGCTTTCCGCGCTTCCAGATCACCGCGCTGATTGGTGCTTCTGGCTCCGGCAAGTCAACCTACCTGCGTTCGTTAAACCGGATGAATGACCGGATTGCAACTGTTCATGGTGAGATCATGTACCACAACACGAATATTAATAGTCCTAAAGTGAACGTTTATGAGGTCCGCAAGCACATTGGAATGGTCTTTCAAAAACCCAACCCCTTCGCCAAATCGATTACTGAAAACATCACGTTTGCACTCAAAGCTGCCGGCATCACGAATCGGCAAGAATTACGTCAGCGCGTTGAAACCAGTTTAAAAGAAGCTGCATTGTGGGATGAAGTCAAAGACGACCTGAACAAAAGCGCTTTGGCCCTATCTGGTGGGCAGCAGCAACGGCTTTGTATTGCTCGTTCAATCGCCATGAAACCAGATATTCTATTACTGGACGAACCCGCCAGTGCCTTAGATCCCATTTCCACAGCTAAGCTGGAAGTGACCCTTAAAGAACTGGCTAAAAACTACACCATCATTATCGTGACCCACAACATGCAGCAGGCTTCTCGAGTGAGTTCCTACACGGCCTTTTTTCACCTGGGTCACGTCATTGAATACGATCAAACGGAAACTATTTTTCAAACCCCTACCATTCAGGCTACCCATGATTACGTTACGGGTAACTTCGGTTAAGAAAGGAGCTGACAGGATGCCTGCAATTCTTCAAACTAAGAACGTTCACCTCTCCTATGGGAGTAAAGAAGCTCTTCACGGGATCAATCTCGACTTTGATGATCACAGTATCACCGCGCTAATTGGCCCGTCAGGCTGCGGTAAATCCACTTTTTTAAGGTGTCTAAACCGGATGAACGACCTCATTGCTAACACAACAATCACCGGTAGCTTTCAATTTCATGGACAGGATCTATACGCCCCAACAACGAATTTAGTCGAATTACGCAAACAAATTGGCATGGTGTTCCAGCAGCCCAACCCCTTCCCATTTTCAGTCTATGAAAACGTCACTTACGGGTTAAAACTAGCCGGCCATCACGAGCGTAAATTTCTGGACGAGCAGGTCGAACGGGCGTTAAAACAAGCCGCCGTCTGGGATGAAGTCAAAGACAATCTGAATAAAAGCGCCATGTCATTTTCCGGTGGACAGCAGCAACGCATCTGCATCGCACGTTTATTAGCGGTTCAGCCCGACATCATTTTACTGGATGAACCCACCAGTGCCCTCGACCCGATTTCCAGCGCGCAAATTGAAGAAACGCTCATTACACTAAAGAAAGACTATTGCATTATTATTGTCACCCACAATCTGCAGCAAGCCTCACGAATTGCAGATCGAACCGCTTTTATGTTAAATGGCAACCTCGTTGAATACGACCTTACCAGCAAGATGTTCACTCAGCCTGCCAAGCAGGATACCAGTGATTATCTCAACGGCAAATTTGGTTAGGAGTGGACAAAACAGATGAATAATATTTTTACCACTGAACTCAAAAAACTCTATAATGTCTTCACTGAAATGGGTAACGCCGTCAGCGACCAGATCAAACAGGCCACTGAATCCTACGTTAACCACGACAAGGCCGCTGCTCAAGCATTAGTGCAGCAAGACCAATCCATCAACTCCAATGAAGTTGACCTGGAAAAACAGGCACTCACTTTGATGACCCTGCAACAGCCGGTAGCAGATGACTTCCGTAATGTCATTACCATCCTAAAAGCCAGTTCGGACCTAGAACGAATTGGCGACCACGCCACTGGCATTGCTTTGGAAACGATTCGGGTCAAGGGATTGCAGCGCAACGACGATGTTGAAGCCAAGATTGCGTCATTAACTAAAACAATTCGCGGTATGCTGACTGAAGCATTGACGGCTTTGCAAGCTATCAACATGGAACAAGCCCAAACCGTCGCTGAACAAGACCAAGAAGTAGACGCTCAGTTCGACGAAATTCGGCGTACGATTACGGCAGCCATTCAGGACGATCCAGCTGTAGCCGAAGCCGGCGCGAGTTATCTGATGGTCACCAAATTATTAGAACGCATCGGTGATCGGATCGTTAATTTAGCTGAAGAAATGGTTTATAACCAAACCGGCGAAATTGTTGAATTAAACCAAGGCCGGCTGCATCCTAATAACTAGGTAACTAAGGAATCATAAACAGGGCCATGCACTTCTACCAGCGGAAGTGCATGGCCCTGTTGCGTACGTTTATAACGTATTTTCTAAATAGGTCACTAAATCAAGAACTTGATTGTCAGCCGTCTTAAGATAAGTGACCGTTTCGGATAGTTTCAAAAAGTTCTTTGGTAAGGTCATTAAATTATACTCACCATCTGGCAAAGCCGCTGCAGCAATTTCGAACGTAGCAATCGTGGCCGATCCTGCTACTCGACTCACTGCCCGTACCGCGGCTTGCGGCGATGGCACACTGAGTGGCATATTGTCAATCAGTACCAAACGGGAGACTAACCTTGCAGAATATCTGATATCAGGTAAAATTGCGGGTGAAAATACGGCTACTGCTTCCGATTTAGTTGTAGTCCATGAAAATAAAATTTAATTACGTCAAACTGCTTTGGGAGTAGGGGCCACGCACCACAACTAAAAAGAGTTTTCAATTTACGGGGTGGAAGGCCTTGCTATTCCGACCAATAGCTGGTAAGCTTATAACTAATGTATTTAATACTTCGAAATTTTGGTACGACGTTCGTGAGAATGACTTCCCCGATTTCTAAAGTTTCAGATACACAAATTTATTGCGCTATGCGCTCGGAGGTTTCATTCTTATGGAACAAGGTACTGTTAAATGGTTCAACGGCGACAAGGGTTATGGCTTTATCACTTTGGAAAACGGCTCAGACGTTTTCGTTCACTTCTCAGCAATCAATGCTGAAGGTTACAAGACTCTTGAAGAAGGTCAACATGTAACCTTAGACGTAGAACAAGGCGACCGCGGCCCACAAGCAGCCAACGTTACTGTTGCTTAATTCGTTTAAGTAATTTAAAAGAACTCGCCTTTTGGTGGGTTCTTTTTTTATTGTCTAGATGTTAAAAACGAGCTGACAGAAACCCCAACTTGGAGTTTCTGTCAGCTCGTTATTTTTATCTAGTTAAAACGGTTCTCTGTCAACTGTTGTTGGTAACGACCATAATGCACTCAATCATTATTTGATGATTGGGTGTTTTGTTTTTGTCCTTAACATAACAAGGACGCGCAAACGGAAATTCTTAA
>NZ_BCMG01000015.1 GCF_002217945.1 Secundilactobacillus silagei JCM 19001 | reverse complement strand
GGTGGCGATAGCCTGAAGGATACACCTGTTCCCATGCCGAACACAGTAGTTAAGCTTCAGCACGCCAAGAGTAGTTGGGGGATCGCCCCCTGCGAGGGTAGGACGTTGCCACGCAAACGAAGCAGTCATCGAGTAATCGATGACTGCTTTTTTAATCCCTTTTAATTTATAATCATCAACAGGTTATACTTCAGTTTGGATCATTGTCTGATTGAACTGTAACCGGTTGATGATTCATCCTGATCGTGCATTTTAAAGCCGCTTATCGGATTTGAACCGATGACCTCTTCCTTACCATGGAAGTGCTCTACCTCCTGAGCTACAGCGGCAATTCATATTATACTACACGCCATCGTTCTCACAACCTGACAATTGATCAAAATCGATTAAAGTCGATTAAAGTCAATTGATTACAAAATGTCTTAAAAAGGTGCTAGTCAAAACTAAACCAGAGTAGTATACTAATATAGTTGGCAATTTATAAAACGTCTTCGGGAAGTAGCTCAGCTTGGTAGAGCACCTGGTTTGGGACCAGGGGGTCGCAGGTTCGAATCCTGTCTTCCCGATAGCAAATCATATGTCTTGTATCACAAGTACAGATTCGATATGCTATCGTAACTAATGAGCATATGCCGGAGTGGCGGAACTGGCAGACGCGCTGGACTCAAAATCCAGTGTCCGTTGAGGACGTGTGGGTTCGAACCCCACCTCCGGTATCATAGTGTAAATAAAAGCAACCTGATGAGCGGTTTACAATGACTGCTGATCAGGTTGCTTTTTTAATTCGCTAAATAGAGCTGATAATAACCGATTGCTGCTAATGCCTGCGCAGTATTGATCTTACCCGCTTTGATCCAGTCTAAGGTTTGATTCAAATCAACGAGCTCAGTCGTCACAAATTCGTCTGCGTCAAAGTGGGTAGCAGTCCGTTTAGCTGGATCAAACCGTAATAAAATGAGGGCTGCCGTTTGGTCCATAAAGCCTTCAGATGAGGTCACAGTGGTCATCACTTGAACGGAGCGCGCGAGGTAGCCGGTTTCTTCTTGAAATTCACGTTTGGCAGCGGCTTCTGGTGACTCACCAGGATTGATAATACCAGCTGGCAGTGAAACGGAATCGGCATTGATTCCTACCCGGTATTCACTGGTCAGCACCACGCGCTGATCGTCCGTGAGGGCTAGGATCGTAACCGTTGGTGCCGTGTGGATCAGGTCTCTTTCAACCGAAAGACCATCCGGGGTATCAATGTTGCACTGGGCAACGGAAAATACCCGGCCTTGATATTGAGGTGTTTGGTTCTTAATGTGACCAGCTTGACGCCAATTTTTAAACATGTACAAGATTTCCCTTCTGGTTAGTGTTATATTCTATTTAGTGCTGAATGACGCAGCACTATTTTACTACAAGAGGTGATGAGTGTGAACTTTATAGGAACATTATGCCTCCTGCTGGTGTTAACGACCTTTGCTGGGCACTTCTCAAACCGGATGGGAATGCCGTCCGTCATTGGCCAAATTTTAGTGGGAATCGTAGTGGGGCCAGCCATGTTTAACTGGGTGCAGCCCAACCAATTACTGAATGTCTTTTCAGATATTGGGGTCATCATGCTGATGTTTATTGGTGGCTTGGAAAGTAATTTAGCGCTGTTGCGGCGGTTCTTTAAACCAGCAATTATCGTTGCCCTATGCGGGGTTGTTATGCCGGTTGTCTGTATGGGTGGCGCGGCAGTTGCCTTTCACTTTTCAGTATTTGAAGCAGCATACATAGGTGTTATTTTTAGTGCCACATCAGTTTCAATATCGGTGGCCGTTTTACGCGAATACCATGCACTGGATACCTCGGAAGGGGCAACCATCCTGGGGGCTGCGGTGGCTGACGACATCGTGGGTGTGATCTTGTTATCCATCATGATCAGTCTCATGGGGACTCAAGGGTTGAAGACCAGTGGCCAGCATACGAATATTGGCTTGATCTTACTGGAGCAGGTGGCCTTTTTTGGTGGAACTTACCTGGTTGTTCGCTGGATTGCGCCTTATTTGATGAGTATCAGCGAAAAATTACTCATGAATTCCAGTGTCACGATCATGTCCATGGTGATCTGTCTAGGGATGGCATGGGCGGCCGATGCGGTTGGGCTGAGTGGCGCAGTCGGGGCGTTTTTTGCGGGGATCGCAGTTGCTCAAACCTCGTATCGAAAAGTGGTTGAAGCCCATATGGAACCGATCGGCTACGCGGCCTTCGTTCCGCTGTTTTTCGTGGGCATCGGTCTCAGCATGTCCTTTCGTTACTTGGGGCAGTCACTGGGACTGATCGCAGTGATGACGCTGCTTGCTTGTTTAACCAAATTAATGGGCTGCGGGCTAGGTGCCCGGCTGACTGGCTTTAGCTGGCACAGCAGTTATGTGATCGGTTCCGGGATGATCTCCCGCGGTGAAATGGGGATGATCACCGTGCAGATCGGTCTGCAGGCGGGGCTACTCTCCAATGCTACCTATTCTAAAATGGTGCTGGTCATCATTTTAGCGACGATGATCGCACCATTCATGCTCAAACAGGCGTTAAAACTAAGTAAAAATCCAGCTAAACCCATAAACGAGAAGGTTTAATCAAAAAACGTCCTGAAGACGGTCAGTTACGACGATCTTCAGGACGCTTTTTTTTAAAATTAATTTGTTAATTCATGTTCGATCTGCAAGACTGATTTCGGCATTTTATTCGACGCAATCAGTGGCGAGACTGGGCCGAGACTCATCAAAACGAGTTGGTGCATGGCACGGGTCGCGATGGTGTATAACGTCCCGGTGAAACGTTCATTGGGAAAGTTAGTCGCGGAAACGTCCCAGGCGATCACAGCGTCAAACTCCAGCCCCTTGGCCAGGTAAATCGGCATGATCAGGGTTCCCTTTGGCAGGGACAGATCAGCATCGGTCATCAAAGTCACATCGCTGGTTTGATGGTGGAGCTTTTGATAGACCTCGTGCGCCTGTTCCAAATTCTTAGTCAAAATGGCCACCGTACCATAATCAGCGCGTAAGCTGGTCACTTCAGACGCTAAGGCCTCATAGCAACTCTCAGCATCATAGCGGATAACTAATCGCGGTAACTGGCCTGGCCGGTTGAACGCTTCAATCTGGTCGCCGTCTGGTAAGAGTGCCTTGGCGAAGGTCGTGATCGGTAACGTTGACCGGTAAGAACGGTTTAATTTTAATAACCGTGGCCGGCGAACCTGAAAGGCGTCTCGCAAGCTCGTGAGTAATTCTTCAGGCGTCTGAACCGCCTTAAAGAGGGCTTGTTCAGCATCACCTAAGAAAGTCATGTGGGCTTTAGGAAACGCGTGATGCAAGTATTGCAACTGCGCAATGGAATAATCCTGCATTTCATCCACGAATAAGTGCTGCATGGCGTGGTTTTGACCGCCACCGGTAAGAATGTCGCGAATATAGAGCAACGGGGCGGCATCTACTAATTCACAGCGGTGAAATTCGATATCGTGGGAGAAATTCTGTTTACCGGTTGCCATGCTCTTAGCAGAAACGTTATCAGGAAGAGCCACCGTATCCATGAAGTCAGCGTACTGGCTGTAAATATCCAAGAAGTAGTTATTGTAGATGGCATCGTACACTTTTCGCAGGCGCCGGGTGACGATCTTGCGGGCAATGTAGTTGGTTTCGGCATCGATCTCCTGAAAATCGTGGCGTCGTTTGGACCCTAACAAATTGTGGTACTGCTCATCTGAGAGCTGATCGATTTCTTCGGCGACCCAGTCGGATTTGGCTTCTTGACCGATTCGGTGCTTCAGGCGCTTGATCAAGATGTTCTTCGTGCGTAAGAAGCGCTCGGCTGGCTGCAGGTGCGGCAGGCCTTGATAAATCTGCTCAATGTCGGTTTTATCAAAGAACACCCGGCCGTTAAAGTAAATGTGGTTGAATTTAAAGTGGGTCGGTGCTAAATGCTGACAGTAGTCCGCAATTTGGTGCATGTACTGTGACGATGATTTGTAATCGACCAATGCCTGCTGTTCAGGGGTCAAATCCAAATCCTTTTCGTAACGGTCAAATAACGATTCCACGTTCAGACCCTGCAGCCGCTGGGTGAGAAAGTCCGCTAGGGTGACCTGGCGCATATTACGTTCACCTAAACTGGGCAGCACGTCTGAGATGTAGTGGCTGAACAGTTTGTTGGGTGAGAATAAAACGATTTGATCAGCCTGCAGTTCCTGGCGGCTATGATAGAGCAGAAACGCAATTCGCTGTAAGATCGCGGAAGTTTTGCCTGAACCGGCGACCCCTTGGACGACCAGTAAGTCGGAACGGGTATCTCTGATGATGTCGTTTTGCTCGCGCTGGATCGTCGCCACGATGTTTTGCATGGTTTCGTCGTTTTGCTGCCCCAACACGTGCTGCAGCATCTCATCACCCACGGTTTCGTTGGTGTCAAACATACTTTCGATCTGACCGTTTTGAATTAAGAACTGGCGCTTCTTAGTCAGTTTAGTGAGCTGCTTCCCCGCTGGCGTGTCGTAGGTGACGTCACCTAACGTCCCGTTGTAGTAAATAGCGGAAATTGGTGCCCGCCAGTCGTACACGAGAAAATTCTCGTTTTCATCGGTAAAGGAAGCCGTCCCGATGTACAGCCGGTCCTGCTCCGTTTCACCGGGGTCTTGAATATCGATCCGCCCAAAGTAGGGGGACTTTTCGAGGTCTTGATAAACGTTTAATTGATTAGAAATGATCTGTTCATTTTCAATCAGTCGGGAAGCTAAGGCCCGTTGCTGCTGCAGTTCGGCCGAAGTATCAATTCGGTCATCAACTTCCACGTAGTTCACGGAGGTGTTGGCACTGTAGTTTTGCTGGACCAGCTTCATTTCGGCATGGGCCTTACTGTACTCCATGGAGACCGACTTAATTTTTGCGGTAATTTGATGAATCACCGAATCGACGCGTTGCTGTTCAATTTTTTGTTCATGTGATTCCAAAAAACCGCCTCTTTCGTTTAATGTGCTTGAACCATTCTAGTGTGATTAGGTAGTTGTGTCAATTGGAAAAACTCGTGACGGATTGAACTTTGACAACACCCACTAAATTGCTTAAAATAGAAACCATTATATAGGAACTTTATATAGCTGAAAAATTCGTCAGTGCGTCGAGATCATCACTTCAGAGAGACCATGATTGCTGTAAATGGCCACGATGATCAATTTGGAGCTGACAATTGAATTTTTGGATGCCTCCTTATCGGCAAGAGTGGTGACTTTTAGTCACAAATTTAGGTGGTACCGCGGTTGACGTCCTATTGCATACGCAATGGGGCGTCTTTTTAGTAGCCGGATCACCGCGCCAAAAGACGGGCATAAATACAAAGGAGAGATTATGATGAGCAATAAGAAAATTATTTTAACGGGTGACCGACCAACTGGTAAGCTGCATATTGGCCATTACGTGGGGTCGTTGCAAAACCGAGTTAAGTTACAAAATTCCGGTGATTACGAGTCCTTCATTATGATTGCTGACCAACAGGCCTTGACGGATAACGCCCGGGATCCAGAAAAGATTCGCAACTCACTGATCCAAGTGGCCTTGGACTATTTAGCCGTTGGTATTGACCCTAAGAAGTCAACCATTCTGGTGCAATCACAGATTCCAGCTTTGAGTGAACTGACCATGCACTATCTGAACTTAGTCACGGTGTCACGTCTGGAACGTAACCCAACGGTCAAGACTGAAATTAAACAAAAGAAGTTTGGCCAAAGCGTGCCAGCCGGCTTCTTCATATATCCCGTTAGCCAAGCTGCTGACATCACGGCCTTCAAGGCCACTACCGTCCCCGTTGGTGAAGACCAAGAACCGATGCTGGAACAAACCCGCGAAATCGTTCGGAGCTTTAACAGTATCTATGGTGAAGTGCTGGTTGAACCTGAAGGCTACTTCCCACCAAAGGGTGAAGGCCGAATTCCTGGACTGGATGGCAACGCTAAGATGAGTAAGTCATTGAACAATGCCATCTACCTGTCAGACGATGCGGATACGGTGCAAAAGAAGGTCATGTCAATGTACACTGACCCAACCCATATTCACGTGGAAGATCCCGGCCACGTTGAGGGCAACACCGTGTTTACTTACCTAGATATTTTTGGTGAAGACACTGAAAAGATTGCTGATTTGAAGGCCCAATATCAACATGGTGGTCTCGGAGATGTTAAAATTAAGCGGTATTTAAACGATGTTTTGCAAGCAGTATTGGACCCAATTCGTGCCCGTCGTGAACAGTATGCTCAGGATATTCCTGGTGTCTACAAGATCTTACAGGACGGCAGCGAAAAGGCCAACGTGGTTGCAAACCAAACGTTAAAAGAAGTTGTGGGTGCCATGGGACTGAACTACTTCGACTAAAAAATGTTGACGATGATAAGAGGGGGCGTCGGGTGATGGAGAATTTAGTGATCGTTGATCTGGGCTCTAATTCAGTCCGCATGGCGATTAATGAAATTCGGCCGGATAAAACCTTTCGTGAAGTGGCCCGTTATAAGGAAGATTCGCGTTTATCCGAAGGGATGGGCGATGAAAAGATTCTCCAGGAGACAGCCATTCAGCGGACGTTAGACGCAATGCGGGAATTTAAGGCTCACTACGAGTCGCTGCCTAATTTGACGGTCAAAGCGATTGCCACGGCGGCTGTTCGTCAGGCGAAAAATCAAGCGGAATTTCTGGCACGGGTTCAACAGACAGTTGGCCTTAAACTAGATATTTTATCTGGTGATGACGAGGCTTACTACGACTATCTGGGCGTGAAAAACCGGTTACGGGTAGCAGACGCCCTAATGCTGGATGTTGGTGGCGCCAGTCTGGAAATGGTGAACATTAGTGCCGGTAAAGCAAGTGATCTGATCAGTATCCCGTTTGGCGCGGTCAATTTATCAGAACAGTTCAATTTATCTGACAAAGTTGACGCAGCGGATTTCTTTGACGCCACGGTCTTTTTACGGCAGCGGCTGAGAGATATTTGGTGGTTGCGAGCAGCACAGGCCAAACCCTTGATCTTACTGGGCGGTGCTCACCGCTCGCTGGCACGGATGAGCCGGCGTCAGCAGCAGATACTGCACGTTGACCAGATTCATGGCTACCAGCTGACAACGCAGGAAGTTTTTCGGCTGTTTAGTACGTTACTGCAGAAAAACTGTTCTGAGCGCCAGCAGCTCTCTGGCCTCGAACCAGACCGGGCGGACATTATCATCGGGGGCATTATGCCACTGGTGATCTTACTGCAGATGTTAGATTCAGACCGAGTGATCTTCTCGGAAAGCGGTGTGCGTGAGGGGATCATTCACGCATATCTTAATCACGACTATAATTAATGATAGATAGAGGATAGATGAACATGAATGCGGCGTTTTCACAGTTTTATAAGCGGACACCGGAACAGCGATTAGCTATTTTAGCGAAAACATTAGGACTGTCTGAAACGGAGCAACAGGAACTTCAGCAGCGTGCAGATCAAGGCGATGCACCGTTACTGATTGAAAATTATTTGACCACGTATCAATTACCCGAGGGCGTGGCGGTCAACTTTCTGGTCAACCAGCACGAATACGTTGTTCCAATGGTGACCGAAGAACCCAGCGTGATCGCGGCTGCCAGCAACGGGGCGAAGCAATTAGCCCAGGCTGGCGGCATTACGGCCACTGTCCGTTCCCGGCTGTTAACGGGGCAAGTGGTGCTAAGCGATGTGCGGGTGTACGCTTCCATCGATGACTGGGTCGCCCTGCACCAAAATGAATTACTGGAAGTGGCCAGACAGGCCCATCCTTCCATCGTGAAACGCGGTGGTGGCCCCCAGACGATTCGGACCCGTGATCTGGGTGAAGGGTTTGTTTCAATTGATCTGACGGTTGACGTTCAGTCGGCAATGGGTGCTAACATGATGAACACGATGCTAGAAGCCATTGCGGATGTGATCCAAAATAAGCTGCATCACACCACGTTGTTTAGCATTTTGTCCAATGCTGGTGATCAAAGTCTCGCGACGGCCACCGTATCGATTCCGGTGGGTCAGTTAGCAAATGATTTTGACGATGCTAAACGGGTAGCTAAGCGAATCGAACAGGCCAGCCGGATCGCCCAGCTTGATTCCATGCGTGCAGTGACACACAATAAAGGAATCATGAATGGCGTGGATGCCGTGGTGCTTGCAATGGGTAATGATTGGCGCGCTATCGAGAGTGCTGCCCATGCCTTTGCCGTCACGGATGGTCAGTACCGCGGCCTTAGTCAATGGCATCTGACAGATAACCAGCTGACAGGGACGCTGACGTTGCCGCTGCCCATCGGGGTGGTTGGCGGTGCTACGAAAGTCTTGCCTTTGGTAGCAATTAACCAAAAAATTGCCCAGATCAAATCGCCAGAAGAACTGATGATGCTGATCGTTGCCGTGGGCTTAGCTCAGAATTTTGCGGCCTTAAAGGCACTAGTTACAAGCGGCATTCAGCAGGGACACATGAAAATGCAAATGCGCTCACTGGCCATGTCAGTTGGGGCCACGGCCGTTGAAACGCCGGCTTTGACGCAGCAATTGATGAAATTATCAGATCCTAATGAAGCACAGGCAACCCAGTTATTGAATCAAATTCGAGAAAAACAAGGAGAATAAGCATGCAAAACGTTGAGATTAATTCGGATACCCAATCCTTATTAGACGCGGTTAATGAAATTTTCCCCGGTAAAGTTGAACTGCAATTTATCGGGCAGCTTCAGAGCGGCTACGTTCGCCATGATCAAGCTCAGGCGGTGCAGGACAAAGATCACATTATGATTCAGATCAGTGACCTTTCAGCGCCCGACTATACGGCTTCTCATGAACTCCTGCACCTATTAATGACGCTGCGTGGTTTTCCGCAGATCTTCTTTGCCATTTCCACTGGTGAAGAGCAGTTAGATCAGCAGCTGATGATGCTGGGCACGGAACTCTATGATACTGTCAGTCACATGGTGGTCGTGAGCGAACAGCGTAAGCACAATCTGATCAACGATGAGATCGAACAGATGTACATGAAGGGGGTTCGGGCCACTATCGACCCAGAACCAACGCCGGTAGATGATAAAATGACGTTACGGCTGCTAGTTGTGTTGGATGCATTAGTCTTTTATGGCGACCAAAACAAAGTGGTCAATAATCAGCTAGAAAATGATTATCCGATTTCGTTTGCTGCCGCTAAGAAACTGTATGCGCTCATCACTGAAAAGCCAGTGGACTCACCGTTTACGCTGCGGCGTAACGTTGTGAAATTGTTTAAGTCTTTTGATGACCAATTGAAGGACTGGGGCCTGCCGCCAATTAACATGACGGAATTTGCCACGATCTCAAACGTGGTTTCTAAGCGTCAATTACGCTTAGAGGTTCGGCAAATGTTTGAACTGTACCATTCTGACATGGTCGATATTAAAACCAAGCGTCGCGCCTACGTAGGCATCAATCGCGCGGATGGCCAGAACTCCTTTGTGATCTCAGCGCCCACTAAGGACAACGACAATCCCGACTACTACAAAGCAATTTATTCACTCTCAGTTGAGGACCTGTTTAAGAAACTAGAAATGCCGTATAGTTTAAGATAAAGGTGACAATGATCGGGGGTCATGTTTATGGATGAAACGATTCAACGGGCTTTTGAACAATCAAAGCACATCGTGTTTTTAACGGGTGCGGGCGTTTCAACACCTTCCGGAATACCGGATTATCGGTCAAACAACGGGCTGTATACCCATCATAAAAACGCGGAGTATTATCTCAGTCACAGTTGTTTGACGCAGGAACCAGATGTGTTTTACGACTATGTGAAGACCAATTTGTACAAGCCGGATGCCAAACCCAATGTGATTCATGAAAAACAAGCAGCGCTGACCCAGCAGGATCGGGCTACCATTGTGACGCAAAACATTGATAATCTGTACCGTGAAGCTGGGGCGAAACATTTAGTGGAATTTCACGGTAATCTGTACCGGGTCTACTGTCAAAAATGCCACAAACCGGTGGATTGGCACACGTACTTAAAGTCGCCGGTGCATGAAAATTGCGGCGGTCAGTTAAGACCCGACGTGGTGCTCTATGAAGAGGGCTTGAATGAAGCCAATATTTCAAATGCCGTTAACGCCATGGCCAATGCCGATCTGATCGTGATTACCGGGACTTCGATGCGGGTCTATCCCTTCGCTGGGTTATTAGATTACCGTAACCCTAAGGCACCGGTGATCGTCATTAACAACGAAAAATTGTCGTTTCCCTTTAGTTTTAAAATGGTTCAAGAAGATGCTGCGCAGTTTTATGAGCAACTGCAAGTGTGATAACAGCGTCTTGACCGGTTTATCCGGTCATACATAAATACGGGGGGGTACGAACATGAGTAAATCGCGGTTAGAGGCGTTCACCGATGGCGTAATGGCCATTATCGTTACGATTTTAGTACTGGAAATTCCGGAACCCAAAGGAACCACTTTTGGGGCGCTATGGCCGTTACGGTATAAGCTGATCTTGTATCTGCTGAGTTTTTTGACCGTCACGGTTTATTGGAATAACCATCACCATTTATTTCAGATTACGGAAACCATTAGTGGCGGCGTCCTGTGGGCGAACAACTTCTTTTTGCTGACGATCAGTGTGATGCCGATCGCAACGGCCTGGGCAGGCAGCCATACGGAATATGCCGCTCCGGAAGCGACCATGGGAATCGTCTTTTTGGCGGTCAATATTAGTTTCTACATTCTGGTGAGAACCCTCTTGGCTGCTCATGAACCAGATTCGGTCTTCACTGAATTCTTTGGCAAGGGATCTCGCAAGTCCTGGTTTTCAATGGGGATGGCGCTGCTGGGTATTATTCTAGCGTTTATCTGGCCGCCATTTTCCGCCATTTTTTGTTTTGGCTGTTTAGTTCCCTGGATCGTGCCGGATCACCGGGTCGACCGTTATTTAAACAAGCAGTAAAAAGTGTTTCGCCAATTAGAAAGGGGTGTGTGCGATGATAACAATTGGGTTAACGACGTTCAAAGAGCACCCAGCCTTAGTTCAAAACGCCAAACCAGATGTGACGTTGCCGGAATACGCTGCCGTTTTGCCAACGGTGGAATTGGACACCCCGTTTTACGGGATCCCCAGGGAAAGTACCGTGATCAACTGGCAAAAACAGGTACCGGAAAACTTTCAGTTTATTCTCAAAGCCAATAAACTGATGACCAAGCATGATATTGGTCAAGACGCGGTCAGTGATGAAGACCGCAAACGGGCATTTTATGAATATCACCGGATGGTTCGGCCACTGGTCCATGCCCATCAATTAAAGACGGTGCTGTTCCAATTTCCACCCTTTTTCCAGCGCACAACTGAGAATCTGCAGTGGCTGTTTGAAATTCGTGACCAGATGGCTGATCTGCCCATTGCGGTGGAGTTTCGTGACCCTAGCTGGTACGACCCGGCGCTGACGGCTGACCTGATGCGCTATCTGAAAGGCCTCAACATGACCCACGTGATCGTGGATGAACCGCACCGCTTAAACGATGGCGTACCGTTTGTCGCTCGGGTGGCGGATGAGTCGTTAGCGCTGCTGCGGCTGCACGGCCGCAACGAACAGGGCTGGTTTCATCAGGGCAAGGACTGGCGCGGGGTTCGCACACTGTATAAGTACAGTGACGATGAACTCGCGGCCTTTGCTCAAACCATTACTGAATTAGCCGATCAGGCTCAAGAAGTGTGCGTGATCTTCAATAATAATTCCGGTGGTGACGCCGCTCCCAACGCGCTGGCACTGCGCGATCTGCTGCATTTATCGTGGTCGGGGTTAGGCCCTCAGCAAATGAGTTTGTTCTGATTATCAAGTAGCCGTTCGATATTTGATGCAAAACTGACTGTCGATACCTGAGAAGCGTTTCTCAGACGTGTCAGATATGCTATAATATTGGAGACTTTCTAGCAGCAAAAATGAATTAATTTAAAAAAATAAAATTGACTGAAAGGGGCCTGTTTTTACATGACAGAAACCAAACCTACGTATTACATAACCACACCAATCTACTACCCATCTGGGAAGCTGCACATTGGTAATTCCTACACCACTATTGCTTGTGACGCTTTAGCACGGTACAAACGCGCCACCGGCTACGACGTTTTCTTCTTGACGGGGACCGATGAACACGGTCTAAAGATTGAAGAAAAAGCGGAACAATTAGGGACTGATCCTAAGTCCTACGTTGATGAAATGGCTGCTGGCATCAAGAAGCTTTGGAAGACGCTGGAGATTTCCAACGATAAGTTTATTCGGACAACGGATGATTATCATGAAAAAGCCGTTCAAAAGATGTTCCAGCAATTACAAGACCAGGGCGATATCTACCTGGGCGAGTACGAAGGCTGGTATTCAGTCGATGATGAAGAGTACTTTACTGAAACGCAGCTGGCCGAAGTTTACCGCGATGATAACGGTAAGGTGATCGGCGGAAAAGCGCCTAGTGGCCATGAAGTGCAACTGGTTAAAGAAGAGTCATACTTCTTTAAGATGGGCAAATACGCTGACTGGTTGTTAGACTATTACAAGCAGCACCCAGAGTTTATTCAACCGGCCAACCGGATGAACGAAATGATCAATAACTTCATCAAACCTGGTTTGGAAGACTTAGCTGTCTCACGGACGACCTTTAACTGGGGGATTCCGGTCAAGTCTAATCCAAAGCACGTGATTTACGTTTGGCTTGACGCTTTGACCAACTATATTACCGCACTTGGTTATGACACTGACGATGACAGTCTCTTTAAGAAGTTCTGGCCAGCTAACGTTCAGATGGTCGGCAAGGAAATCGTGCGTTTTCACACGATCTACTGGCCAATTATGTTACATGCTTTAGGTTTACCACTCCCTAAGACGGTTTTTGGTCACAACTGGTTATTGATGAAGGACGGCAAGATGTCCAAGTCGAAGGGGAACGTGATTTACCCTGAAACCTTGGTTAACCGATATGGCTTGGATTCAGTCCGCTATTACCTGGTTCGGGCAATGCCTTACGGTAACGATGGCACCTTCACGCCAGAAGACTTCGTTGACCGGTTGAACTATGACTTGGCTAACGATCTGGGGAACCTATTGAACCGGACCGTGGCCATGATCAACAAGTACGAAGGTGGCGTAATTCCAGCTTATGAAGCCGGTGTGACTGAATTTGACGCGTCACTGGAAGCCACTGCTGAAACCACGATGGCGAACTATCACAAATTAATGGACAACTTGCATTTGTCCGATGCTTTGGCCGAAATTTGGAAGTTGATCGCCCGGACGAACAAGTACATTGACGAGACTGAACCATGGATCTTGGCTAAAAATGATGATGACGACAGCAAGCATCAGTTAGGTGCCGTCATGGCGCATTTAGCAGCCAGCTTGCGGGTGATTGCTTACTTCTTGAGTCCCGTGATGACCCATGCACCAAAACAGATTCTGTCACAGTTAGGCTTGACATTTGATGACGATATCAATTTGAAAGAACTGACCATGGCCAGTCTGCCTAAGAACAGCAAAGTAGTTGAAAAGGGAACGCCAATCTTCCCACGGCGTGACGCTAAGGAAGAAGTGGCCTTTATCGCGGCTCAGATGACCAAGTCTGACAAGAAGAAGGGCCGGGCTGCCATGGAAGCTGCTAAACAGGCCGCTAACTCTGGTGTTTGGAACCCAGAAAACACGGAATTGAAGTCTGCTAAAAAACAGGTTCGCTTCGATGCCTTTGAGAAGATCGAACTGAAAGTGGCTGAAATTATTGACGTCCAAAAGGTTCAAGGGGCCGATAAGCTCCTGCAGTTCCGCTTGGATGCCGGTGATGCTGATGACCGTCAGATTCTGTCTGGCATTGCGGAGTACTATCCAGAACCAAAGGATCTAATGGGCAAAAAGGTCATTATTGTGGCCAACTTGAAACCACGTAAGATGCGCGGTCAAGTCAGCCAAGGCATGTTACTGTCTTCAGAAGATTCTGAGGGCAAGGTTCAACTCGTGACGGTGCCTGAAAGCATCAAGAACGGGTCAACAGTCGAATAATAACTAAACTTTCGCGATTGAGTGAAAGGCGAAATCCGAATATTCAGATCATTGAATATTCGGATTTTTGTTTCAATGCAGGAGAAAAAGATGAAAATTTTTGATTCACATACCCACCTGAACAGCGAAGAATTCATTAACGACGTGCCGCGTTACTTGGCTCGGGCAGCTGATCTCGGCGTGGTCAAGATGACCATTGTTGGGTCCAACACCGAACTCAATAAAAATGCGGTTCGCTTAGCCCACGAATATCCGCAGCTGCACGCTGCTGTTGGCTGGCACCCAGAAGATTCAAAATTCTACGATGCTGATAAAGAGAAAGTTTTAGAGCAGCAGCTAGAAGAAGACCGGGTTGTGGCACTGGGCGAAATTGGACTGGACTATCACTGGGACAGTTCACCCAAGGATGTCCAACGAAAAGTCTTCAAACGCCAAATTGAAATTGCTAAGGATCACGGTCTGCCCATCGTGGTGCATAACCGAGACGCGTTTGAAGATACTTACAACATTATCAAGTCAGTGGGTATCCAAGAAACGGGCGGTGTGATGCACAGCTTTAACGGGGACCCGGAATGGTTGCAGAAGTTCTTGGATCTAGGGATGATGATCTCGTATTCCGGGGTGGCCAGCTTTAAAAACGCCCATGAAGTCCACGATTCCGTCCGGGCCACACCGCTTGACCGCATGATGGTGGAGACGGATGCACCGTACCTGACACCTGAGCCCCATCGTGGGGAACAGAACGAACCCGGCTTTACGCGTTATACCGTAGAAGCTATAGCTAAAGAACGCCAGACGACTGCAGAAGAAATTGCCGCAGCCACTTGGCAAAACGCACACCGATTTTTCAAGATTAAGGAGTCCGAGAGTGAAAACCATTAAAGAAGTCATCGTGGTCGAGGGAAAAGACGATACCAAACAAATTGCCAAAGCAGTCAACGCTGACACGATTGAGACCCGCGGCTCGGCAGTACCGGAAGAAACCCTAGATCTGATTGCCGAAGTTGCTAAGAAGCGCGGCATCATCATTTTTACCGATCCTGATTTTTCCGGTGAAAAGATTCGTAAAATTGTGGCCGAAGTTGTGCCCAACGCTAAGCACGCTTTCTTACCTAAAGCGGAGGGTGTCCCTACCAAGGCTGGTGGGTCACTGGGCGTGGAACATGCCAGTCCAGAAGCGATTCGCGAAGCCTTAGCCCACGTCTATACTGAGGGCGATTCGACCGTGGAAAATATTAGTCAGGCTGATCTGATTCATGCGCGCCTGGTTGGCGGCCCGGCAGCTAAAGCCCGCCGTGAAGCCTTAGGCGAGTTGCTGCGGATCGGCTACGTGAACGGCAAACAACTGAAAAAACGACTGCAGATGTTTCAGATCAGTTCGGAGACATTTTGGCAGGCTATCAAACAGATCGACCAAGAGGAGGATGAACGCCAATGAGTAATACACCATTGATTGCCAGTCCGGCGCGGACGCAGGCGATTATCAACCGTTATGGGTTAAACATTAAAAAGAGCCTGGGACAAAACTTTTTAACCGATATTAATATTTTGGAGCATATTGTTCAGGCTGCCGAGCTATCTGAGAAAGATAACGTGATCGAAATTGGTCCAGGAATTGGCGGATTGACGGAATTCTTAGCTCAAAACAGCCATCATGTTCTGGCGTTTGAAATTGACGAGCAGTTAGTCCCAATCTTGGGTGAAACCTTATCGCAGTACGACAACATTACGATTCTCAATCAGGATATTTTGAAGGCTAACTTGCCCAAGGTCATCAAGGAGAACTTTGACCAAGACCGGCCGTTAAAATTAGTCGCTAATTTACCTTATTACATCACGACACCGATTTTGATGAACGTGCTGCAAAGCGGTATTCAATTTGATTCAATTACGGTCATGATGCAAAAGGAAGTGGCTGATCGCCTGGTCGCCGTTCCCGGGACCAAAGCGTACGGCTCGCTGTCGATTGCGGTGCAGTATCGTACGGACGCCGAAGTGGCCTTTACGGTACCGCGGACGGCCTTTATTCCGCAGCCCAACGTTGATTCAGCCATTGTGACCATGACTAAACGGGTACCCTTTGATCCGGCACCCTTTGATGAACGCGTCTTTTCCAAATTTGTGAAGGGCAGTTTCATGCATCGGCGAAAGAGTTTTTGGAATAACCTGTGTGCCATTTTTGGTAAGGATCAAGATGTTAAAGACCGCATTACTAACGTGTTAAACCGGGTGAGAATTTCACCGCAAATTCGCGCTGAAAGACTGACCATTGAACAGTTTATTGTGCTGGTTAACGCGCTGCATGAAGAGGGATTGCTTTAGTTTTAGGCCGTCGCATGATGTTAAACGGGTTGTAAGCCGGTGAAATCCTGTCGTGAAAGGATTTTAATCTCATTTTTCATAATAAAATACTTGTTGTAAATAAAGTGTTGTGGTATAATTTGACTTTTTTGTGAAACGATGTTAAAATGTTTCACAAGGGGTGAGGTCATGCCAACAAGTTTAGCAACTATTAAAGACCGGCTTTCAACGCATATTGGTCAGGAGCTTATGGTCGTCGCCCAGGCAGGGCGCAAAAAGACAACGGAACGACACGGAATTCTAAAGGAAACTTATCCGGCCGTCTTCGTTGTGGATCTGGACCAAGATGAAAATTCATTCGAACGCGTTTCCTACAGTTACACTGATATCCTAACTCAGAATATTCAGGTTAACTTTGGTGACGATGATGCGGATGACAATCAGTAAAAACGGGTCTTTGAGGCCTTTTTTTATTACATAAATTAACCACTAATGATGAGAAATTAACATTAGTGGTTTTTTGTTCCGCCAAATGAACGCAATAGCGTTATTATAGATGGGTAAGATATAACAAATTCTAATTATGGGGGGAATTTTCCAATGAAACATTTAGGCATCATTACAAGCGCCGTAGTTGGTGCGATTGCCTTATTGGGGGCTGGTACGACTGCTAACGCTGCATCATACACTCAAAGAAGCAATGCAATTTCGCAGTATTCTTCTGGCAGCTTGCGGACCGTTAATAACAAGGCCACTGGATTTGTTAAAGTCAGCGGTAAGAACTATTCTTTTGGTTCGGGTTTGAGTAATACCATTAAGGGCGTCAGCGGCAACCAAAAGTGGACGTTAAAAACGAAGTATGCCTTGCCGAACACGCACAATGCCAAGAATAGTACCAAGTACGATATGACTAATCCGCAATCAGCTGCTTACGATGGCGGTCATTATCTGTACGTTGCTTATCAGCCGCATTACACAGCTGGCATGAAGAATAAGGGCTTTGTTGCCCGCTTTGACTTGAACAAGCTGGGTGGAATGTCGCTTGAAAAGCAGCAGACTTTGCTAGACAGCAAAAAGGGGAGTTCTGCTGTTAAAATCGGTGGGATTTTCACCACTGGTCACGGACAATCATTAGCTTACAATAAAAAGAGCAAGTCACTGTACATGTGGCGTGATATGACGTTAGGTGAAACGCGGAATTCAACGCTTCAACGGATCAGTACTTCTTCGCTGACACCTAACAAGGCCATCACGTTCCACATGTCTAACCACGGTGCCAACGTTCCTGGCGGGCATGATTTAACCTTTGATCACAGTGGAAATGCGTACTACTGGACAGTTTCTGGTTCACAGGTAAAAGTTTACAAGGGTAAAATTGGGGCGAAATCAGTTCATTTCCGGCTGACAAATCAACTCTTCGCACGTCGTCCTGGCACGCATGAACAGGCTATGGGCTACAACGGTCATAACGGCCGGCTTTACTTAGTTGCTGATGATTCCATCACCAGTTTCCCAGCTAAGAAGTTGAATGGTCATGGGTCACTGAAGTCCAGTGATTTCAAGTACACGAAGTTTAACTCACACCGTGAATTTGAATCTTTGAACTTTGATAACGGTGGTCATGGTCTGCTGCTGAGCAACCGGACTCCTGAAATTTTACGGAGTACAACGGCTTATTAAAAATTAATGATTAGCAATTTAAGTGATCCCCACTAGAAAATATTTTCTAGTGGGGATTTTTTGATTGGTGCACTTTGACTGCTTTATAGCCTAATCGGGTGAAAGAGGGGCAGAGACTGGCACCCCTCTTTCGCACCTTGTTGATTTCGAGTATAATATCCCTAATAACAAAACTTAAGGGAGCAGTAACTTATAAGTAAACGATTCTGACTGAAGTGTAGGTGATCAAAATTTGATAATAGTGGAAAAGGCAGCGGCCAAAGTGAACCTGGGCCTTGATACACCGTTTCGCCATGCTGATGGGCAGCCTGAGTGGAACATGGTGATGACCTCCATTGATCTCGCAGACTACGTTGAAGTCCGTTCAACTGGAACGAGGCAGATCGTGGTTTCATCCAACTCTGGCTTTTTACCTAATGATCAGCGTAATCTCGCGTTTCAAGCGGCTTCATTGCTTCAGCGTACGTTTAAGATTAACCATGGCGCACATATTAAGATTCAAAAAAAGATCCCAGTGGCAGCTGGGTTAGGTGGCGGGTCCTCGGATGCAGCCGCCGTTTTGCGGGCGTTAAATCGGCTGTGGGACATTCAGCTACCAATCGCGGAACTGGCTAAATTAAGTCTGAAAGTGGATTCTGATGTGCCTTACTGCGTTTACAGCAAGACCGCCCACGTAACCGGGCTGGGTGAGCAGGTTGATGTGTTGGAACCGGCGTTAAAACCAGTTTGGATCGTGTTGGCTAAGCCCAACGTCAGCGTGTCCACGCCCAGCATTCTTCGCCAGATCAACTATGATGGCCTAGCACACCCAGATATTAACGGCGTGCTGGACGCGATTGCGACTGGCGATCACCATCAGTTACTGGCTAGTATGGGAAATGCGTTGGAACCCATTTCGGTCCATCGGTATCCAGAAATTCAGCAAATCAAAGAACGAATGCAGGGCTACGGGGCCGAAACGGCCGTGATGAGCGGTACTGGGCCCACCGTCTTTTCAGTGTTTAATAAGGAATCTCGTGCTCAGCGGGTCTTTAACAGTATTCGTGGGTTCTGTCCCGAAGCTTATCTTGTCCGCTCATTATAAGGAGGCAATCAGTTTGTCTAAATGGATCAAGATTTCAGCTGCAGCGTTAGCTACTGGGGTAACTGCTGCAGTGGCGGCTAGTGTGGCAGTTTATCATGATTTGACACACATTAGCGATTCTGAAAAAGAAAAGGGTCACCATAAAGCGGTGGCGGAGAATACGGCGGCCAATAACGTTTGGTATCTCAAACAGCCCATTCAAGAATGGCGCCAGACGACACCGGATGGGTTGACGTTGCGGGCCAGTTACATTCCGGCAGCTGAGAAGAGCCAGCGTGTCGTGATTTTAGCCCACGGCATCAATCATGCCCGGGAACAAATGATTCCGTTAGCCCGGTTATTTCATGACCGCGGCTATAACGTGCTGATGCCAGACGCCCGGGCGCAGGGTGAAAGCGACGGCCACCGAATCGGTTTTGGCTGGCCAGACCGCAAAGACTATCTGCGCTGGATCAACAAGGTGATCTCAGAGCTAGGCCCGAACGTTAAAATCGTTTTGATGGGTTTTAGCATGGGCGCGGCGACCGTTCTGGCAACGGCTGGCGAACACTTGCCGCAAAATGTGAAGGCCGTGGTGGCCGATTCAGGTTTTGCTTCCATTTATCAAATGGCTAAAACCACGTTACGGCGTGATTATCATCTGCCAGCGAACCCCATCGTGCCGATTGCCGATTGGCTGGCCCGTTTTCGGACTGGTTCTAGGTTGAGCCAGGAACGGGTGGACGACCAGCTGAAGCGCGCCATGGTTCCGATTCTAATCATTCACGGTGAAGCCGATCAAGTCGTTCCCGTCAAACACGCAAAATTGCTGTATAATGCGATTTCTGGTCCCAAAGAGGCTTACATTGTGCCTAACGCTAAGCATATTCAAGCGTATGCCCATGATCCGGAGCATTACAAGCAAGTACTGACCGACTTTTTAGCGCAATATCTTTAAAAGAGATTGACTTCTTTACAGAAACCTTTACAATAAAATAGTAACCATTACTGTTTACAGTAAATTAAAAAAGCACATTAAGGTGCTTTTTTTGTTGAGGAGCTTTTATGACTGAATCGATATTACAACTAAAACATTTATTCTTCGCCTTTCCTGATAAGCAGGTTTTAAACGATTTGAACTACGATTTAAAACGTGGCGATTTTTTGAGCATTGTTGGCGAAAATGGGGTGGGAAAGACCACCTTAATGCGGTTGATCTTACAAGATTTGAAACCGTCTAGTGGCACCCTAGATTTTCTGCCGAACCGGCAGGCCGTCCCAGTGGGCTATGTGCCGCAGTTTCGTAACGTTGACGCGGAATATCCACTGAGCATTCAAGATTTTGTGGGCCTGAACTTTGCCAAAATAGGTCTGCCGTGGTTAACAGCTAAGGAACGGCGACGCGTGAATGAAATCTTGACCGAAACCAAACTCTTTGATATTCGTCGCCGGCCATTGGGACAAGCATCCGGTGGTGAGAAGCAGAAGGCTTATCTGGCACAGGCGTTGCTTGATCGGCCAAGACTGTTGATCCTTGATGAATCAACTGCCAGTTTGGATCCGATCGCCAAAACGGAATTGTTAGATTTGGTCAAGCAGATCAATGAGAATCAACAGCTCACCGTGATCTTTGTGACTCACGATATCCCGTTAGCACGGCGTTACGGCGACCATTACCTGTTTTTGAGTCCCGGTCATTATGAAGCGGGAAACATTTCAGAGTTAACCAACGAGAAAGTAGGCGCGATGAATAATGCTTAGTTATCCTTTTATGCAAAATGCCTACATGGCTGGCACCTTGATTGCGATTATTTCGGGTATTATGGGCGTTTTCGTGATTGCCCGTAACATGTCTTTTCTAACGCATACCTTATCCGAAATTGGGTTTGCTGGTGCCGCCTTTGGGATCTTTATGGGCTGGCAGCCGCTAAACGGGATGCTGCTATTTACCACTATCAGTTCCATTGGTGTTGGTGAATTGGGCGCCAAATCGTCGCGCCGGGAAAATTCCATTACGGCGATTTCAGCCTTAGCGATTGGTCTAGGAATCCTATTTCTATCACTAGCAGACAGCAATGCCAGCTATGCGACTGGCATTTTATTTGGGAGCGTGATCGGCATCAGCCGAGCCAACGTTGTTCAAATGATGATTCTGTCAATTTCGGTCCTAGTGGTCGTGGTGGTCATTTACCGCTATCTCAAATTTGATTCTTTTGACCCAATTGGGGCGCAGGTCAAGGGGCTATGGACCCGCACCTTGTCCGTGATCTTCTTAGTCCTGCTGGCGTTTTCAGTGAGTGTTGCCGCGCAGATCGTCGGGTCGTTACTGATCTTTATTCTGCTGACGTTACCAGCTGCCGCAGCGAAGTATTTTGCTCACACGGTAGGCATGATGATCAGTGTTGCCGTGGCGTTCTCGCTGGTTGGCGTTTGGCTGGGCCTCTATCTGAGTTACGTGACCAACTGGCCCGTCAGTTTCTTTATCGCAGTGATTGAAGTGCTCTTTTACTTCAGTGCACTGGTTTATCAACGCATTCGAGCATAGATCAAAGTCTCAGTACAGCGTTAGAGCTGTTACTGGGACTTTTTTGATTATAATGATATCTTAATAAGCGTACCCGTATATCTGAGGGGTATTTTTACAGGTAAAAGGACTAAACTTCAACGACTTGTTAATAAAATCATGAGATTCAATGAATCTGTTCCTTAAACCCGAACATTTATGCTAGAATAATAATATTAAATATGCTGTTAAATGACATGGAGGAAACCAAAGTGAAAGTAAGAAGAAGCGACCGGTTGATTGATATGACCCGGTATCTTTTAGAGCGGCCTCATCGATTAGTGTCGCTGACCTTTTTTTCGGAACGTTATGGATCAGCCAAGTCTTCGATCAGTGAGGACCTCACGATCTTAAAACGAACGCTGAAGTCACGGGGAACCGGTCTGTTAGAAACGGTACCCGGAGCAGCTGGCGGGGCGCGGTTTATTCCGTATATCCCCGAAAAAGAAGCGACTCAGTTTGTTGATGGTGTCATTGAATCGCTGTCTGAAGCTGATCGGTTCTTACCCGGCGGTTACGTGTACATGTCAGATCTACTGGGCCGGCCGAACGTTTTACGGCAGGTCGGTCGGCTGATAGCCACCCAGTATTTAGCAGACCAGGTCGACACCGTTTTGACGGTAGCAACTAAGGGTATTCCGATTGCGCAAAGCATCTCGGATTATTTAAACGTGCCGTTTGTGATCGCCAGACACGATTCCCAGATTACTGAGGGGTCCACTGTCAGTGTGAACTACGTCTCCGGCTCCAGTAGCCGAATCGAAAAAATGGCCCTGTCTAAACGCAGCCTAGCGCCTGATTCACGGGTTTTAATCGTGGATGATTTCATGAAGGGCGGCGGCACTGTCGGCGGCATGCAGTCACTGGTTAAAGAGTTTGATGCCAAAGTGGCTGGCGTGGCCGTTTTTGCCGAGGGCAGTTTTGCGGGTGAACGACGCGTGCCTAACTATACGTCACTGCTTAAAATTCACGCGACCAACGATCACGTTGAGGTGACCCCTGGTAATTTTGCGGAACAAATATATACACCAGAGCGACTTGCCCAATTCGTCGATTAAAATAAAAAAATGAGTTTCATTATTAAAATTAAGGAGTTCGTCTAAATGAGTACTAGAAATACGATTATTCTCGCTGCTGGTAAGGGCACCCGGATGAAGTCAAAGTTGTACAAGGTCTTACACAAGGTTTGCGGTCGTTCAATGGTGGATCACGTGTTGACCCAAGTTGAAAAAACGCACATGGATCAAATCGTCACCGTTGTCGGCTATGGTGCCGAACAGGTCGAAGAAACGTTGGGAGACCGAACCAAGTACGTGCTGCAAAAGCAGCAACTAGGAACTGGCCACGCCGTTTTACAGACGGAACCATTGTTGAAGGATCAAGAGGGGACCACTTTAGTAGTGAGCGGTGATACGCCACTATTTAAGGCTGAGACCTTTGAAAAATTATTCAAGTATCACGAAGCCAAAAAGGCAGTGGCCACGATCTTAACGTCCAAGGCACCGGATCCAACCGGTTATGGCCGAATCGTGCGTAACGATATTGGCATCGTTGAAAAAATTGTGGAACAAAAAGATGCCACTAAGCAGGAACAAGAAATCGACGAGATCAATACCGGCGTTTACGTCTTTGACAATAAGGCCCTTTTTGCCGCGCTGCACAAGATCTCGAACCACAACGCACAGGGTGAATATTACCTGACGGACGTCATTGAAATTTTGAAGGCGCAAGGTGACATTGTGGCGGCTTACCGGATGCCTTCATTTGAAGAATCCATGGGCGTTAACGACCGCGTGGCCTTGTCTAAAGCCACTAAGGTGATGCAACGCCGCATCAACGAATATCACATGAACAACGGTGTGACCCTGATCAATCCTGAGGACACGTATATCGATGTTAATATTAAAATCGGTTCTGATACCATCATTGAACCCGGTGTTTTGCTGAAGGGCAGGACGGTTATTGGTGATAATTGCTACATTGGGGCCCACTCAGAGTTGCATGATACCGTGTTACATGATAATGTGACGGTGACGTCTTCTTACTTAGAAGATTCCGAGATGGAAGATGGCAGCAACATTGGACCAATGAGCCATCTGCGTCCAGAATCACACATTGGCAAAAACGTGCATTTAGGTAATTTTGTGGAAGTTAAAAAGGCAACGATCGACGAAGGCACTAAGGTCGGTCATTTAACGTATGTCGGCAATGCGCATTTAGGTAAACGGATCAACGTTGGTTGCGGTGTGATCTTTGTCAACTACGATGGCGCTCATAAGCATGAGACTACGGTTGGCGACGACGCCTTTATTGGTAGCAACTCGAATTTGATCGCCCCATTAACGGTGGCTGATCATGCCTTTATTGCTGCTGGTTCAACCATTACGGATGAAGTAAAGCAATATGATATGGCGATTGCCCGTTCACGGCAGACCAATAAGCCGGGGTATTTCAAAAAGTTGCCATACGACCCAGAAAAGTAATGTACTCAATTTGTGAGTTAGTGTAAACTGTATCTAGAAATTAGCCATTGGAGGATCCCATGTCAGAGAAATATAATGACCCAAAGTTGAAGATCTTTGCGTTAAATTCCAACAAACCCCTTGCTCAGCGTATTGCTGATGAAGTCGGTGTCAGTCTTGGAAAAACATCAGTTGACCGTTTTAGTGACGGTGAGATCCGGATCAACATTGAAGAAAGTATTCGTGGCTGCCACGTTTTCGTGATTCAATCGACTTCCGCTCCTGTCAATGATAATCTAATGGAATTATTGATTATGGTAGACGCGCTTCGTCGTGCCAGTGCCGCAACAATTAACGTTGTTATTCCATACTACGGTTACGCCCGTCAAGACCGTAAAGCGCGCTCCCGCGAGCCAATTACAGCTAAGTTAGTTGCTAACATGTTGGAAAAGGCTGGTATCAGCCGAGTAGTCGCACTGGACCTGCACGCTGCGCAGATTCAAGGATTCTTTGATGTCCCAGTTGATCATTTGATGGGTGCGCCATTATTGGCAGATTACTTTATTAACCACGGCATCGATAAGAACGCAGTGGTCGTTTCCCCTGACCATGGTGGTGTTAGCCGTGCCCGGGCACTGGCTGAATTTTTGAAAGCGCCAATTGCCATTATTGATAAGCGCCGGCCAAGAGCCAACGTGGCTGAAATCATGAACATTATTGGTGATGTGAAGGGCAAACGCTGCATCATGATCGATGACATGATCGATACAGCTGGTACCATTACCTTGGGTGCGCAGGCTTTGAAGGATGCGGGTGCGACTGACGTGTACGCCAGCGCAACTCACCCCGTACTTTCAGGCCCTGCAATCGACCGGATTAAAAATTCGGCGATTAAGCAGCTGATTGTCACCGATTCGATTCAATTACCAAAAGAAAAGCAAATTGATAAAATTAAACAGATTTCTGTTGGTCCGCTGATTGGTGATGCCATTATCCGGATCCATGAACACCGGCCAGTTAGTCCGTTGTTTAACAATCGTTTTCACGTTAATGATTAAGAGAACGGGACATAACTCGGTAGATTCCAGAATACAGTAAAAGCGCAGATAGGTTTCCTGAACTTGGGAACTTATCTGCGCTTTTACTGTATGGCCGGAATCTGAGTTATGGAGCGGCTTTAGGCTGCATGACAGTTTAGTGCAAAAAAATAAAGTCATAAAGTTTGTGGCGGTGGCGGTAAATCTGTACAATATAAGGTGCTTATGAAACCGAATTCATTTTAAGGAGTGATCAGATTGACAGATTGTTTAAAGAGTAAAGTTGCTATCATTACCGGTGGCGTTGCAGGTATCGGCCTAGGAATTGCTGAATGTTATATCAGGGAAGGTGCCAACGTGGTCCTGACAGCTAACCATAACGTTGACGGCGGGAAAAAGGCCGTGGAAAGATTCGGCGATGACCGGGCTTTATTCGTGCAACAGGATGTCTCCAAAGAAGCTGACTGGCAAAAGGTGATCGATGCGACCATCGCTAAGTTTGGTAAACTGGATATTTTAGTCAATAATGCTGGGGTCGGTGGCGACGGTAAACCAATTGAAGATAAACCGTTAGCTGACTGGCAACAAGTGATCGATATCAACTTAACCGGTAACTTTCTGGGAATGAAAGCCGGCATTAATGCCATGAAGCAGACCAACAATGCGACTGGCTCCATTATTAACGTGTCTTCCGTTGCTGGCTTGGTCGGTTTGCCAATGGCGCCCGATTACTCCGCTAGCAAGGGTGGTAGCCGGTTGTTGACCCGGGCAGCTGCTTCATCGTTAGCACGCCGTGGCATCAAGATCCGGGTCAATTCAGTGCATCCCGGCTGGATCGATACGAATATTGTGCCGGATGACGCTAAAACCCAGATTTTAAAGACCATTCCAGCTGGCCATTTGGGTGAACCCAAAGATATTGGCGAAATTTGCGTTTACCTAGGCAGTGATGAATCCAAGTACGCTATTGGCGGTGAATTCACCGTTGATGGTGGTGTGAGAGCTTAATTAACAGAATATCAGACGCGAACAGCTCCCTTTTTCAGTTGAAAAAGGGAGCTGTTTTTAGTTTAGATTACAGAATGAAATGAAGCTAGGTAGAGAAAATCGCAACAAAAAGGTGCATAATACGGTTGATAACATTGCTGGCAATCATTTACGGACGCTTGATTTAGTGGTAGTTTTAAATAAAGTAACAGCATGCTTGTTATGGATTAATCTTAGTTGCTGATATGCGTTAACTCTCGGATATCATCACCTTTATCATACGGAGGTATTAGAGATGCTAGAACTCAAGCATTTAAAAAAATATTATCATGTTGGCGACACCATCACCAAAGCACTTGATGACGTCTCAGTTGCGTTTCGGAAACAGGAATTTGTGGCTATTTTGGGTCCCAGCGGTTCAGGGAAGACCACACTGCTTAACAATATAGGCGGCCTGGACGTTTATGATTCCGGCGATTTGATTATTAAAGGCAAATCGACCAAGGAATTTAAGGCGTCGGATTGGGATGCTTACCGGAATAATTCGGTGGGATTTATTTTTCAAAGTTATAACTTGATCGGCCACCTTGGCATCATCGATAACGTTGAATTAGGGATGACGCTAAGCGGTGTTTCCAGCGCGGAGAAAAAGGAACGCGCGATTACCGCCCTGAAACGAGTTGGTCTGGAAAAACACATGTACAAAAAGACCAACCAGCTTTCTGGTGGGCAGATGCAGCGGGTGGCCATTGCCCGAGCGATTGCCAATGATCCGGAAATTCTCCTCTGTGATGAACCAACTGGGGCATTGGATACCGAAACCAGTCAGGAGATCATGCAGATCATTAAGGACCTGTCCAAAGAGCGCTTGGTCATCATGGTGACCCATAACCCGGATCTAGCTGATCAGTACGCTGACCGCATTATTCGCTTTGCGGATGGCAAAATTCAGTCTGATTCTGATCCTTATAACGAGCAGGAAGATAATCAAAAATTTGCACTGAAGAAAACGAAAATGACTTACTGGACGGCGCTGAAACTGTCTTACACGAACATTCGAACGAAAAAGGGGCGGACTTTCCTGACGGCCTTTGCCTCTAGTATTGGCATCATCGGTATCGCAATCGTGCTGGCGCTGTCGAATGGGTTCCAAAAACAAATCGATAAAACGCAGTCCAATACGCTGGCACAGTATCCGGTGACCATTTCGCAAATGGCATCGTCACAAAACGGCAATAATACGCAAAAAAAGGAACATTTTTCAAAGGATAAGGCCGTAATTGCTGAGATGAGTGAAGCTGATAAGGCGCAGCACGCCAATAAGATCTCGCAAAAATACGTCGATTACGTTCAAAAATTAAACCCTAAGTACGGCAAGAACATTGGCTATACCTATACGACGGGCATGAATCTGTTACGTAATGTCAATGGGAAGGTCAAGCCGGTTCAACTGTCCAATCAGGATCAAAAGAAGGCGGCTGGCCCGGATGTTTCTAGCATGATGGCCAGCTCAGCCGGGATTGGGGTGGCGTCTTATCCAACTGATAATAAGGGAAAAGTCAGCTTTTTGCACAAACACTACAAGGCACTGGCTGGGCGGTTCCCTAGTAAAGCAACGGATGTCATTATGGTCATCAACAAGGATAATTCGACCAACGTGAACGCGCTGAAGAATCTGGGCTTTAACGTTAAAGATGGCCAAAAGGTCAACTTTAACAAGATTGTTGGCACCAGTTTTAAAACCGTCAATAACGATACTTACTATACGCAAAGAATGGGCATGTACCTGCCAAATAACAATTACAAGACCATGTACAACAACAGCAGTAACAAGACCTTACACGTTGTTGGTGTGCTGCGGGTCAAGTCGGCTAACGAAGAGAATATCCTCGCACCGGGATTCGTCTACAGTGACCGACTGACCAAGTCGATTGTCGCTGAAAATGCTGGTTCTAAAATTGTGAAAGCCCAAAAGGCAAGTTCGAGAAACGTCATGACGGGTCAAAAACTAACTGGCAGTACCGCTAAAAATCAGATGGTAACGGCCCTGGGTGGTTCAAAGCTGCCATCTAGCATCATGATCTATCCGAATACTTTCCAGAACAAGGATAAAGTCCTGAAATACCTAGACGGCTATAACAAAGGTAAATCCAAGGCTGATAAAATCATTTACACGGATATGGCGGGTTCAGTTTCTAAGCTGACTGGTGGCTTGATGAACGCCATTACCTACGTCTTGATCGCCTTTGCAGCGATTTCGTTAATTACCAGTATGATCATGATCAGTATCATCACCTATACCTCCGTACTTGAACGGACCAAAGAAATTGGGGTGCTGAAAGCTCTAGGCGCACGTAAGAAAGATATCACCCGAGTCTTTGACGCTGAAACCGCCATTTTAGGGGTTGCTTCAGGGGTCATCGGGATCGTCATTGCCTGGTTGGCGACGTTCCCAATCAATGCGGTGATCAAGAGCTTAACTAAGCTCAATAACGTGGCTCAGCTGAGCATTTGGGCAGCGATTATCCTGATCATCATTAGTACGGTGCTGACCATCATCGGTGGCCATATTCCGGCTCGAATGGCGTCTAAGAAGGACGCTGCAACGGCACTGCGAAGTGAATAAACCGTTAACTATGATACGAAAGGCTGACCAGCACTTGGAAATGAAGTGCCGGGCAGCCTTTTGCATTAAGCTGAATTTAAAAAGGTCTTGCACAGTTGCTAAATCTCAACTATGCTAGAGCACAATAACTGTTGAATAGGTGAGTTGAAGTGAAAAGTGTGAAACGATATCGGTGGGCGTTGCTGACCCTGGCAGTCATTGTTGTGGCGGGACTACTGATGTTACCCTGGCAATCACTGCTGGTCGTAGCGAATACCTGGTTTATGCTGGGCCTCGTCTTTTTGATGGGAGCGGCGTTCTTTGTCTTAGAGAAGGGCCACTTATTTGCCGGTTGGCGGAGACGTCGACGCAAAGGTGAGGAGCCATTACCAGAAGAAAAGGTACCCGTACGAGAAGTTGGCCGACTTAAAAATGGGCCAATCGTGGTGAATAAGTACGCCTGGTTTTGTTTGATCAACGCCATTGGCCTCATTGTACTGGGAATTGCTTTTACGGTGTAAAAAATAGCGCTCATCATCAGTGTTAATTGCTGATGATGAGCGCTATTACGTTCAAAAACATTACAGGGCAAACTTTTCAATGGCGTAAGCCACGCCGTCTTCTTCGTTGGTTTTGGTAATGAACTGGGCGTTTTGCTTCAGTTCATCGATCCCATTACCCATGGCGACACCGGTACCGGCGTATTTGACCATCGTTAAATCATTGCCTTGGTCACCAAGGGCCATGACTTCGTCTGAGGTAATGCCTAACTTAGTGGCGAGTTCAGCAATGGCGTTTCCCTTGCTGGCCTTTTTATTCATGGCTTCAAAGAAGTAGGGTTCACTTTGAACCACGTAAAAACGGTCTTTGAGTGCTTGAGGGAAATTCTTAATGAATTCGGACAATAATTTAGGATCATCAATAAACATGCCCTTTGAAATCGTGAGTTTATTCGTGATCTCTTCAGGTGTCCGGTAGCGGATCGGCATCTTAACGATGAACGATTCCGCAATCGTGTAGGGGCTGATGTCGCGGTTAGCCGTGTAAATGTAGTTCAGAGTTTCCATGTGGAAATGAATGTTTGATTTACGGGCCCACGTCTCGAGGTCGATGTAATCTTCTAAAGTGATGTTGTGACTGACGATTGGGGTACCGGAAATGGTCTGTGCCAAACTACCGTTGAACGTCACCACGTATTCGTTGTCGCCGCTAAGGTTTAGCGGTTCAAGGTATTGCTGGACACCAGTGATGGGCCGGCCAGTACATAAGACGACCTTGATGCCCTTTTGTCTGGCCTTGGCGATAGTGTCAATCGTGTGCTGGGTCAACTGTTTTTGGTCGTTGACTAAAGTACCATCGATGTCGATTGCGATAAGTTTGATTGCCATGAGTAAGCTCCTTAATTAGTTAAATGATATAGTCGTTATGCAGATGAGTCTGAAAGGCTTTGTAAATGGGGTCGAAAAGTTCGACGTTGTCTTGCTTAGAAGACAACATCTCTTTGGGAAAGAAGAACCGCTGATCACCTGAGAATTTGCCGGAAATGGCATTGACCAGCGCGCTCACAGTGGATAGTTCGATGAGCTGACCATCAGCTTGCATCAGTTCAATCTGTGCTGTGGGCTTCTCGTACGCGTCGTAGGGCAAGTCGTAGCTGTCGTTGATGGCCGTATAGTAAGTGGAATTAAAGCCGGCTTTTTCAATCAATTGGCGTAACTCAGGAATGAGTGATTTAGTCTTTTCGTCAAATTTGACGGATTTTAGTGGCTTGCGATCCAAAAAGCGGTGCGCTAAGTCGGCCAAGATGGGATCACTGGATTGGCGCCAATGCGCAAAGTAGGTGGTCAGCGTCCCGTCATCTAACAAGAGGTAATCCTCTAAGTTAAATTCATGATTGAAGAAGGGAAACAGCAGGTAAGGCGCAGCTGGTTCGTTACGGTTACTAGCTGATTCGTAATCCTCTTTTGCCCGTTTCAGCAGATGGTTTAAGATGACTTCCATCGAGCGGGAAACCGGGTGAAAGTAAATTTGCTGATACATTTGAAAGCGGCTGACGATGTAGTCTTCAACCGCGTGCATTCCGCTGATTTCAAAGCAGATGCCATCCTTGTAGGGCCGCATGACTCGCAGAATACGGGTCAGGTCAAAGGTACCGTACTTAGTTCCCGTATGATAAGCATCCCGCAGCAGGTAATCCATCCGGTCAGCGTCAATTTGACTGGAAATCATTTGCACGACTTGCGGGTTCGGGTAGGTCTTTTGAATCACGGATGCCACTTGAGCCGGAAATTCTGGGCTGACACGACGCAGCACTTGGTTGACCTCAGTGGTCGGAGACGTGATGATCTCAGCCGTGATGGCTTCGTGGTCGGTCTTAAAAATGTGCTCAAAGGTATGGCTGTACGGTCCATGCCCAATATCATGTAACAGGGCAGCGCAGAGGGCAACCAGGCGCTCGTTATCGTCCCAGAGACCATCACCTGGTGTTTGCGTCGGATAATTGCGCTGGAAGTTATCGCAGATCCGCCGGGTAATTTCGTAAACTCCCAGCGAGTGTGTAAACCGGGTATGCTCAGCGCCATGAAAGACTAACGATGCGGTCCCTAACTGTTTGATCCGCCGCAGTCGCTGAAATTCCTTGGTGTTGATCAGATCCAAAATGATCCGGTGCTGAATATAGATATAGTTATGAACGGGATCGCGGAAAACTTTTTCGCGGGGCAACCGTTCTGCTTGATATGGCAATGTAGACACTGCCTCCTTTAAGAGTTAAATGCCAAGCTGCCGTTTTTGCATCTTAGCGAGTTCTTTATTATAAGTTCTTTGAAATGCCGGTGACTGGGTGCTGGTCATCAGGGTATCACGATCCAGTTGGATATCCTGAGCCTGATACGCGGCCAGCATAGCTCCCTTGACTTCATCGAGGGTGAGTGGCTGGTGCAAGGCATCGGCCACGTTGATCATGGTATCCGGCCAGACTTCTGGAAAGCCTAATTCGTTGGTATGGCCAGCCAAGCCGGTATCGTAAAATTCACGCACCAGCGAGCCACGAAAAACTTGGTCACCCAAGATACTGATGTAAGCCATCACCACCAGTGCTTTAGTACTGCGCCGCTGGGAGATACCAGCGATCTTTTTGCCATTGACGCTGAGATCATAATCACCAGGACAATAGGAATGGGCGACCTCGTGATTTTCAATCGACAGGCTAGGAAAAGTCTGCCGCAGTAATTGTTTCATGAGTTCGTAGCCGTCATCCACTGATAAATGCTGGGCAGCGGTTTGCGGAATAAACAGCGAAACGTTTAAGACACCGCCATCACTGACTACCGCTAAACCGCCTGAGTTACGGATAAAATGGTCATAACCATTACTGGCAACGGCTTTTAAAGCAGCTGGCAGTTCCGGCAGGTGACGGTCCTTTAGACCGAGAATCAAAGTTGGCGGCAACGTCCAAAAATGCAGTAAGGCCTGATCAGTATCGCCGCAAAGATCCAATAAAGCATTGGTCATGCCAAAAGCGGCCAGTTTGTTGTCACTGGTTAATGGTGTATCGATCACTTGTAGAGATGAAAACAACGTTTGTTTTTTCATAGTATCCCTCGTTGACTATAAGAACAGTTCTTTATTCATTATAACGGAAATTAAAGCGCACGTCACTAATTTTGGACTAGCCCATTAATTTAGCCAGTCTGACCCGTGATAAAGGGGATAATAAAGGCGTTTATCGGGTGAGTTACCAGCCCAATACCAGTGGAGTTTAATCGTGCAAATTCTTGGCTAAAAGCGTTATAATGAACACAGCGTATTAAAAATGGAAAGGAAGGGTTGCAATGGATGACTTGTCAACCAGCATTCCAGTTGGCATTCACTTAACGACTCATACCGTGCAAGATGGCCAAGCCTCTGATTATGCAATTGATGTCGAGGGCCAGATCGTTCAAATCGGTGAGACAATTTATTTACGGTATCAGGAACCGGAATCTGATAACGATGATGAAGATAGTAACGTACCAGTGACCATTAAATTTTTGCCTAACGGTGACGTCACGCTGACCCGTAACGGGACTAACCGGTTACGGATGCACTTTAGTGCGGGCAAACGGATTCGGGCAACGTACCGGACCCCGTATGGATTAGTGCCAGTTGAAACGGTCACACCACAATTGCGGGTTGGGTTTCATGAACGGCCATTTGGCGGTTCAGCAGCAATTGATTACCTCCTTTATGCGGGTGAACAATTATTAGGAAATTACAAGATTCGATTGCAATTTACGGTTTAATCGAGTATAGTATTTCGTAGACTGTGAGAAGGGACGTGCACCAGTTTGGAATTAAAAGTCTTAGAAGGCCAAAATAAAAACGAATTATCGATGATTGAAGTAGCTCACGCCATTTTATCTGAGCGTGGGGATGCCATGTCGTTTGTTGACTTAGCCAATGAGGTTCAGGCATACCTGGGTGACTCGGATAAGGAAATTCGCGAGCGGCTTTCTCAATTCTATACTGATTTGAACATTGATGGCAGTTTCATTTCGTTAGGTGATAACGTCTGGGGTTTACGGACTTGGTATCCCTTCGAATCAATCGATGAAGCAACGGTTGGTGCAGAAGAAGACGAAGATCATCCCAAGACGAAGAAGCACAAGAAGGTTAATGCTTTCTTAGCTGACTCGGCCGATGATGATGACGTTATCGATTACGATGACGACGATCCTGAAGATCAAGACGACGTTGATGTCGATGATGACGATCTTGATGCTGACTACAATGATGATGACGATGACGACACCGACGATAACTCTAAAGAACTTGGTAAGTACAAGAATGATTTAGCAGATATCGATGACGGCGACGATGATGACGATGACGACTCCATGCCAGATGGTATTGAAGGTCAATTGTCAGAATTTAATGAAGATGATGATGACTTCGACGACTCGGATGACGACGACAAGTCAGGCAAATAGTTTGATGGACTCAGCTCACGAGCTGAGTTTTTTTGTGCCCTGAAAGTCACTCGGTTTTAAATTCTTAATGACTTTTGACTTGACGCAAAACTAACAACAAGGTATTATGTTTTTTGGGCACCTTACGAGCAATCGCAAGGTCAACGTTCGGAACAACCGCTCCCTATTCAATATGAATAGGGAGCTTTTTATTGGTTTACGATTGTTTTCCCTAAACTAATCTATGAGGAGTTATACAATGACCAAATATATTTTTGTAACCGGCGGTGTGGTTTCTTCACTTGGTAAAGGAATTGTTGCGGCATCTCTTGGACGCCTGCTTAAGAACCGTGGGTTAAATGTGACCATTCAAAAATTTGATCCTTACATTAACGTCGATCCTGGTACTATGAGTCCATATCAACATGGTGAAGTCTTCGTTACTAATGACGGGACTGAAACCGATTTGGACCTTGGTCACTATGAACGGTTCATTGACAATGACCTCAACAAGTATTCTAACGTCACGACTGGTAAGATCTACTCAGAAGTACTGGAAAAAGAACGTCACGGTGACTACCTTGGCGCAACGGTTCAAGTGATTCCGCATATTACTGGCATGATCAAGGAAAAGATTATGCGGGCAGGGAAGACGCTTAACGCGGATATCGTCATCACCGAAATTGGTGGGACGGTTGGTGACATTGAGTCTCAGCCATTCCTGGAAGCAATTCGTCAGATGAAGGCCGAAGTTGGTGGCGATAACGTCGTTTACATTCACACAACGTTAATTCCTTACTTGCGGGCGGCTGGTGAAATGAAGACGAAGCCAACTCAACACAGTGTTCGTGAGTTAAGAGGGTTAGGAATTCAGCCCAATATTTTAGTCGTGAGAACTGAAAAGCCGATTACGGATGCCATGCGTGATAAAATTGCGCTCTTCTGTGATGTGAAGCGCGAGGCCGTGGTGGAATCAATGGATGTTGATACCATTTATGAAGTACCGCTGCGCCTGCAAAAACAGGGCATGGATCAGCTGGTCTTAGATCATTTGCACGTACAGGCACCGGTTTCTGACATGGCTAAATGGTCAGTCATGATCAATAAGATCAATCATTTAAAGAAGACGATCACGATTGCTTTAGTTGGTAAATACGTGGCGCTTCAAGACGCTTACATTTCCGTGGCGGAAGCCTTGAAACACGCGGGCTATCCACTGGATGCGAAGATTGATCTGCACCTGATCGATGCTGAAAAAGTGACGCCGGAAAACGTGGCGGACACCTTAAAGGATGCCGATGGACTACTGGTTCCTGGTGGTTTTGGTGATCGTGGTATCGAAGGCATGATCACGGCGATTCAATACGCCCGTGAAAATAACGTGCCATTCTTAGGCATCTGCTTGGGGATGCAAATGGCCAGTGTTGAATTTGCCCGCCATGTCCTGGGTTACAAAGATGCGAACTCAACTGAAATGGATCCTAACACCACGCACAACGTGATCGACTTGATGGCTGATCAAACTGACGTGGAGGATATGGGTGGTACCCAACGGCTGGGGGCCTATCCATGCAAGCTGAAGCCGAACACGGTTACGGCAGCGGCATACGATAATCAAGCCGAAATTTCAGAGCGTCATCGTCACCGTTACGAATTCAACAATGCTTACCGTGATGAGATGAGTAAAAAGGGCTTAGTGTTCGCTGGGACTTCTCCTGACGATCATTTGGTTGAAGTCATTGAACTGCCAACCAATAAATTCTTTGTTGCCGCTCAATATCACCCAGAATTTCTTTCCCGTCCTAACCGACCTGAAGGACTATTCAAAGCATTTGTTGCGGCTGCTAATCATCAGCATGATGAAAAGTAGAGCAGGTTTAAGCCACGCGGTCGACATGATTGCGTGGCTTTTTGCCGTTAATAAGACGTTTGTTTGTTATTTGGGATAATTTTCAATGACATTCGTGCTTCAAATATTACAATTTAAGGGAATCAGCAGTAAACTATTGTATTTTAACTGTTCATTATTTATGATTAGTTAAGACTGCAGCGAAGCACGATTTTATAGTAGAGGGAAATTATGTCATGAAAAAAATGATAATCCACGGTGGACAGCGCCTGTCAGGCAGCGTCAACATCGGTGGCGCTAAAAACAGTACGGTCGCACTAATACCAGCGGCAATCCTGGCAGATACACCAGTTAAATTTGATATGGTACCAGATATTTTAGACGTTCATAACCTGATGCTGATTTTAGAGTCCATGAACGTGCACTCTAGGTTTGTTGACGGCGTTTTGACGATCGATCCCACTGAAATCGTGGAAGCACCAATGCCTAGCCGAGCCATTAAGAGCTTACGCGCTTCCTATTACTTTATGGGCGCACTGCTGGGCCGGTTTGGTCGGGCAACCCTGACCTTTCCCGGTGGTGACAACATCGGTCCCCGGCCAATTGATCAGCACATCAAGGCTTTTAAGGCACTGGGTGCTGAAGTAGAGGACAGTCATGGAACCGTCCGAATCACTACCGGTGAAGATGGACTGCACGGGGCGCGAATCTTCTTGGATGTCGTTTCCGTTGGGGCGACGATCAACACCATTTTGGCAGCCGTTAAAGCCAATGGTCTCACGACAATTGAAAACGCGGCTAAAGAGCCTGAAATTATTGATATTGCCACCTTTTTGAATAACATGGGTGCTCATGTTCGTGGCGCGGGAACCGACGTGATCCGTATCGAAGGGGTCCCCGTTTTACGGGCCACTAACGTCCACACCATTATTCCGGATCGGATTGAAGCGGGAACTTATTTGGCTATGGCAGCTGCTATGGGTGACGGGGTCCAGATTCATAACATCATTCCGGAACATTTGGAATCATTTACGGCCAAACTGATCGAAATGGGTGTTGATCTGCAAATTGGTGAGGATTCTGCCTACGTAGGGCCTTCGAAAAACTTAAAGGCAATTCAGGTTAAGACCTTGCCTTTCCCTGGTTTTGCCACCGATCTGCAACAGCCAATTACGCCGTTGCTGCTGATGGCCAAGGGGAGCAGCGTCATCGTTGATACGATTTATCCGCAGCGGTTAAAGCACGTCCCCGAACTGAAGAAGATGGGGGCTAAGATCCGTCCCGAAAAGGACATGGTCATCGTTGATCACACTGATCATTTGACTGGTGCTACCGTGGATGCCGGTGAGATTCGTGCCGGTGCCGCATTGATGATCGCGGCTTTGATGGCAGACGGAACAACAACAATAACCAGTGCCGAAAATATTTTACGGGGCTATGGCAGTATCGTTGAAAAAATGACGGCATTGAACGCTGACGTGAAAATTGAAGATACTGATCGCGTTGAAGAATTATAAGAGTGACTTGAATTAGGTTAATTCTTATGATATTCTATTTAGGTTGACGATAACAATCAATCTCTGTTTCAGTACATGATTCAGGGCAAAGGAGCGAAACAATTATGAAAAAAGGAATTCATCCAGATTACCACCAAGTGGTATTCCAAGACTCAAGTACCGGTTACAAATTTATGTCAGGTTCAACCGCAACTTCTGACGAAACAATCGAATGGGAAGATGGCAACACTTATCCATTGATTCGTGTTGAAATTTCTTCTGACTCACATCCTTTCTACACTGGTAAGCAAAAGTTTGCCCAAGCAGATGGTGCTGTGGATCGTTTCAACAAGAAGTACGGTCTCAAAAACGACTAATCTTAACCATTGGCCACTTACACTTGGTGTGGGTGGCTTTTTTGTTGACTTTTTTATTTAGAGACATAGAAGAGCCACATCTAACGCACGCTTTGTTAGATGTGGCTCATTTATTTTATATTGCCGAAACGTGTTCCAGCAAGCGATTAGAGAGCTGTATGTAAGCCAATTAAGCCATAAATCCAAGTTCGGGATTTCTGCCTTAATCGGCTTACATGTCGCTCTCTAATCGCTTGCTTCCACACTCTAACGCTTCAAATGCCCTCTCCTCAAACTAGCCGTATTATGCCAAACTAACAAGAAGTTTAACAGGACCAGGATCGAAGTCGAAATGAAGACACCCGAGTAATCAAACATTGTTGACACCGTTGAACCGATCATGGGTCCCAGCACGCTGCCCACCGCTTGGAAGGATTGATTCCAGCTAAAGATGCGGCCAGTGACTTGCGGTGGCGTATTTTTCGAGAGGATGGTTTGAACCGCTGGCAGCATCGTTGCGTTTGATATTCCGATAAGAAACCGCAGGAACATTAACTGCCAGACGTTGGTCACGAAGGCCATTGGCAGGTAGACCAAAATGGCAAAAATAAAACCGATCGATAAAATCAATTCCGTCCCGATCTTGTCGCCTAACCGGCCCAGTTGCGGTGCCGCAAAGAGGGTCGCGACCCCCGGAATGGCAGCAACAATGCCGCTAAACAGCGTAATCGCCGACCCCTTAGGCATAATTTCTCTGACATACAGGGATAAAATCGGTGAAATTGACATGTTGGAAGCCTGAATGATTAAGGTCGTAATGAACATCCCTAAGATCAATTTAGGATGGTTGATGACGCCCAGAACCGCCTTGCTTGACAGCATGTTTTCCTTTTTAACCGGGGTAAACGATTCCGTGACGAAAAAGTAACTGACTAAAAAGACGGATAGTAACAGGACACCGGTAATAAAGAAGGTGACCCGGTAGGAGAAAACTTCAGCTAAAGCCCCGCCGACCAGCGGACCAAATAGTGAACCGGCCACGTACCCGGTGGATAGGGTCCCCAGTGCCTGACCACTTTTGCTCTTGGGAGCTTGAGTCGCCATCAGCGCATTGGCGTTACTGATGTAGCCGGAAAAGATTCCCTGAATAAAACGCAGGGCCATGAGTTCCCACACGTTAGTCACGGCACCCATGAGTCCCATGACAAGGGCCATTCCGAGCGAGGCCCGCAACAGCATTAATTTGCGGCCCTTGCGATCGGCCAGCCGGCCCCAGATTGGACTGGCAACAGCTGTAACCAAGTAGGTTGCCGAAAAGGTAATGCCAGAATATAAATTAAGTTGATCCTTGGTGAAGTTACCTAACGTATCCACGTAAAGGGATAAGAACGGCATGATTTCGCTAAAAGCAAGGCCAGCCATAAAGGTACCAAACCACAGGACGAATAAGTTGCGACGCCAAACGGGACGTTTCGGCTTGACGGCAGCAGGTTCTGGTTCAGTCAATGAATATCAATCTTCTTTCTTTCAAAAAATTCTTCAATCGAGTAAAATAGAGCAGTAAGATAAAGAGTAGCACTTTTCCTGGCGATAACCAAGATATACTCATTGAGTGCTAAATGATGTGGACCGCTTTCATAAATGATGCCATAGGGATAGTGGGGAATAAAATGAAAAATAAAGGACGACGCCAATTTTCAAAATGGCTGTATCGAATTGGTCTGACACTACTGGTACTGATTTCTTTGGGACTGATCTTTAACCAGCAGATTAAAAATTACATGGTCAGTTCCTATCAGCCGAAAGTGACGGCTAAAACGGCGGCTAATAACGACCGAAAAAAGGCCAATTTTAATTTTAAAAACGCTAAATCACTGAACTTTTCAACCGTCGCTAAAGCCCGGCTGAATTCGCAAAAGATCCTGCCAGTGGGCCAGATCGTCGTGCCCAAGTCTAAAATCCACCTGCCAATTGCTAAGGGGGTTGCCAACACAACGTTAGCCCTTTCGGCTGGGACCATGCGGGCTGACCAGAGAATGGGGCACGGTAACTACCCACTGGCTGGGCACCATATGGTTCGTAAAGACATTTTGTTTTCGCCGCTGTATTTTAAGACTCGAGTAGGCGATACGATCTATACGACGGATATGAAGAAAGTGTACACCTTTAAGGTTTACCGACGAGAATTCATTGCCGCAACGCGGGTTGACGTGGTGAACCAGACGAAATCAAACATCATTACGTTAGTGACCTGCGACGCAACTGGGGCGCGGCGCTTACTGATTCGCGGACGCTTGACGCATACGGCTAAGTTATCAAACACGCCGGTCAAGGTTCAAAAAGAGTTTGCGGCTAAGTTTAACAATAAGTAATGCCGTTTTAGTAGTAAAAGGCCACCTGATCAGTCAAAATTGACTGACTAGGTGGCTTTTTAGCTTAACGAGCAGACTTAATTTTATCCAGCCAAGCTGGCAGCGCAGAACATAAAACTTGGTAGGTATATTCAAATCGATGAGTATACCAGGGATCAGGAATGTCTTGTCCCCGTTTATCAGGCAGGATATCTAGACACAGCTGAATCTTACTGCGATCCTGAGCAGGTGCCATCTGGTTAAGGTTGAAGACGTTTTGGCTGTCCATGGTAATAATGTAATCGGCCCAGTCAAAGTCTTGCCGGGTAATGGGCCGGGAATGCATATAGCTGTAGTCTAGTCCGTGAGCTGCCATCACTTTGCGGGCACCGGGATGGGGCTTGTGGCCATCTTCTTCACTGCTGGTGGCGCAGGAATCCACTTGAATTTGATCTTGCAGGCCAGCTTTTAAAACGAGGTCTTTAAAGATGGCCTCAGCCATTGGTGAGCGGCAGATATTCCCTAAACAGACAAAAAGTACGTTAGTCATGGTGACGACTCCTTTAGAGTGATTTTCCCCTCATGTTATGGGATAATGGCCGGAACGTCAAGCACTTGAGCGAGGGCAACAAATTTAAATGGATTAAATGTTTAGCGTCCATTTCAGCGTTATTTCGTAGTACAATAAAAGTGTCTATAATGTGAGAGAATGTGGGAAAAGTGATGCAAGGTAATTTTATCTATATCAACTGGGAACAGGTGAATAATCTCGTTATATCGTATGGCATTACGTCGGCTGACTTTGTGAATGGGATGCCCGATGTGCCGCAACGAATCGTACTGATCGATGGCCTGCTTGAGGGCAATCAAGTTAATGGCCACACCCGGTTTCAAACGGTGACGGGTCAAAATTCAGTGCGTGAATTTTTGCTGTCCAGAACCGATTCGCCGAAGATGTGGCTAGATTATCACGAAAGCGATGATCTTGATTTAATGATGCCTAGTGAAATTGCGGAATTATTATACATGGCGCATATGGGCACGCATTATCACCTTCCACTGTATTCAAAGTTACAAAATCAATATGCGTATCTGGCGACCACTAGCGGTTTCGTAAAAGTCTATTACCGGCAAATGGGGACCTTTGAGCATATTCTGGATGTTTCATTAAAGCGGCACCTCAGATTGCTGCACAGTAATCGCTGGATGATGTTTAACCGGCCATTTTCTGTCAGTGACGTGCCCGATGAAATCATTCAAAAATTAAAAACGGTCTTTTCCGAAGGGCTGATATTTGCGTTTGATCAGGCGATTGAGCGGCACCGGCGCTACTTGATCCCACTGCGCCTGCAAGAACATCCGGAACGGCAAAACTGGTGGCATGACCGCATGGACGTGTATGAGACTACCCAGCAGGTCGGTACGTTGAGTTACGATGTTGAACAGAAGCAGTGGGGAATTACCATTACTGATGAAACACCCTTTACCGAAAACGAAATGGATCTGTAAGCGGAGTGGGTCAAGGCTACAGCTTGATATACGCCGTTTTTTGGTGGCTTGGTCGTGGTATAATGATAAGCGATGTGCAACAAAAAACGAGACAAAAATAGGAGATTGTTTTCAATGAAGATGCAACTTGGTGAAATTGCAAAAGCAGTTTCGGCTCAAAATGATACGAGTGCTTGGAATGAAATTGAGATTTCCAGTGTCGCATTTGATAGTCGTCATTTAACTGCCGGGGCTTTGTTTGTGCCCTTGGAGGGTGAACGCGATGGTCATGAATACGTTCAAAACGCGCTGAAAAACGGTGCCGTAGCGACACTTTGGAAAGCTGACCACGGTGAGGCGCCAACGGATTTACCGGTATTGGTCGTTGAAGATCCTTTGAAGGCGTTACAGGCGCTTAGTCAACATTATTTATTAAAAATCAATCCTAAGGTAGTCGCGATTACCGGTTCTAATGGTAAAACGACGACTAAAGATATGGTGGCAGCGATTCTTGCTACCCAGTTTAACGTCACGAAAACCATGGAGAATTTCAATAACGAAATCGGCGTCCCGGTGACGATTCTGTCGATGGAGCCCAATACTGAGGTACTGGTAATTGAAATGGGAATGGATCGGCCAGGCCAGCTCGACTTTTTGAGCCGCTTAGTAGAACCCGATGTTGCCATCATTACGATGATCGGTGAAGCCCACATTGAATTCTTTGGGACGCGGGATAAAATTGCCGATGCTAAAATGGAAATTACTCACGGCCTCAAAGAAGACGGCACGTTTATTTACGATGGTGACGAACCGCTATTAGTTGAACGGGCTAAAAAAATTACTCAGCGTCAACGGACATTTGGCCGTTCCAAGGATGACGATATGTACGCGACAGCCGTTAAGGACACGGATACTCAGACAACGTTTACTGCTAATGAGTGGCCAGATCAAGAAATGAACGTTCCCATGATCGGTGACTATAACGTGAATAACGCGCTGGCAGCTTTAAGTGTCGCCAAGCTGTACCGCATTTCACCGCAAGCAGTTGCTAAGGCGTTTACGAACCTTAATCTGACGGAGAACCGGGCTGAATGGATCGACGGCAGTGCGGGCGAGCGAATTCTCAGTGACGTTTATAATTCTAATCCAACAGCCGTTAAAGAAGTCATGGCCGCTTTTTCTAAGGTGGCGACTCATGGTCAACGGCGTGTTGTGTTAGGTGATATGCTGGAATTAGGCGATCAGGCGGATGCCTTACACGCTGGGCTTCAAACCGCTTTTGATCCGCAGTTGATCCAGGATGTTTACTTAGTTGGCCCGCATATGAAGGCCTTGTACACAGCCTTGCAGGACAAATTCGATGCAGCACACCTGCATTTATATGGTACCGATGAACAGGAAAAGTTAATGACGCAGCTAAAGGCTGATCTCAAACCAACCGATATTGTGTTGATCAAGGGGAGCCATGGTATTCACCTTGAAAACGTATTAGCCGCTTTGCAATAAGCTAGCAGCCGTCCCCCGAAGTCATTGGGAACGGTTGTTTTCAATTGTTATGAATATTAGTTGTTGCTTTTATCAGTAGCGTGATGTATGATACTCTAGTTGTAATTTTTTCGAACTTAAACATTTCTAACGGGGAATATGACGCAGCACGAGACGGATTTCTCATAGTCTTATTCCCTTTGCAAAAGCCTATTAGGAGGATACTTATTTGAAGTTTTCAGAACTCGGGTTAACAAAAGCCTTACTTGAAGCCGTTGAACGTAACGGTTACGAGGAAGCAACCCCCATTCAAGCAGAAACCATTCCAATGGTATTGGAAGGTAAAGACGTTATTGGTCAAGCACAAACAGGAACTGGGAAGACTGCGGCCTTCGCATTACCTATTTTGCAAAACATCGACCGGGATGATCCCCACATTCAAGCATTAGTCATTTCACCAACGCGTGAATTGGCCATTCAAACCCAGGAACAAATTTTCCAATTGGGTAAGGAAGAACATGCTAAGGTTCAGGTTGTCTACGGTGGTGCCGATATTCGTCGTCAAATCAACAGCTTGAAGAATCACCCCCAAGTCTTAGTCGGAACACCAGGCCGTCTGCTGGATCACATGAACCGGCGGACAGTTAAACTAGACCACGTTAAGATGCTGGTCTTGGATGAAGCCGATGAGATGTTAAACATGGGATTCTTAGATGACATTGAATCGATTATCAAGGAAACACCTGACGAACGACAAACGATGCTGTTCTCAGCTACGATGCCAGCAGAAATTAAACGGGTTGGCGTGCAGTTCATGCACGAACCACACCACGTAAAGATCAAAGCTAAAGAATTAACCACTGATCTGATTGACCAGTACTATGTTCGTGCTAAAGATTACGAAAAATTTGATGTGATGACTCGGATCTTCGATGTGCAAGCACCTGATTTGAGTATCGTCTTCACTCGGACTAAGCGTCGGGTGGATGAAATTTCTCGTGGCCTTGAAGCCCGCGGTTATAACGCTGCTGGGATTCACGGTGATTTAACACAGAAGAGCCGTTCACAGATTCTGAACCGGTTCAAGCATGGTAAGCTGGATATCTTAGTGGCAACCGATGTTGCTGCTCGTGGGATCGATGTTGAAGATGTTACCCATGTCTTTAACTACGATATTCCTCAAGATCCTGACAGTTACGTGCACCGTGTCGGCCGTACTGGCCGTGCCGGGCACCATGGTGTGTCATTGACTTTCGTCACACCAAACGAAATGGATTACCTACGTGAAATTGAAAAGTTAACTAAGGTGCGGATGCTGCCATTGAAGCCACCTTCGGAAGAAGATGCCTTCACTGGACAATTAAGCAATGCCGAAGAAACGGTTAAGGATCTGGTTGAAAAAACCGATACTGATAAATACGCCGATATGGCTTCTAAATTGCTTGACCAGTATGAAGCAGTTGACTTAGTTGCTGCACTTTTGAACGACTTAACTAAGGACAACTCCAACCAAGTACCCGTTAAGATCACCCCAGAACGTCCATTACCTCGTCACAAGGGTAGCGGCGGTAGTCGGAACTATCGTGGTGGCCGAGGCGGTCATGGCGGTGGCCATGGCCGTGGCGGTAACGGTCGTCACTATGGCGGTCGCAACAACGATTCCCATCATCGCTATGGTTCTAGCAAGGACCGTCATGATCGTGGCGGTAACCGAGATCATGGTGGTAACCGTGATCATCGTGATCACCGCGACCATAAAAACAGCGGTGGTAACAAGCACGGGTTTACGATCCGTAAAAAAGACTAATTTATAACTAAAGAAATCTCTTAGGCAATTTGCCTGAGAGATTTTTTGTCTAGTCGTTAAAATTTGCGAGTGAAAAAGCATCAACCAAGCGTGAGTAGGTGTCATGTTACCCCATGTGTGAGTGTGGTAAAATTAAGGCTACGAAAACAGTGCGAAAGTGAGGTTTCGGCTTGATATACGGAATTGGTGTAGATATTGAAGAAATCGGCCGTATCGTCGATGTTGCTGATCAGGAACGGTTCGTCAAAAAAGTGCTGACACCGAATGAAGTTGCGGTTTATCAAACGTTGAATGATAAACGCGGTGCGGAATTTTTGGCCGGTCGCTGGTCTGCTAAAGAAGCCTATAGTAAGGCGTTTGGAACCGGTATTGGTAAAGCGGTATCGTTTCAAGATGTTGAAATACTAGATAATGAGTTCGGCAAACCCGAACTGGTAAAACAGCCGTTTAAGGGTAAGGGGTTTGTTTCGATCTCACACACACGTCAATTAGTGATGACACAAGTCTTACTAGAAGGAGAGTTCACAAAATGACAATTGGGATTCATCGGCCTACTCAGCTCGTGATCGATCAGGCGGCTATTTACCATAATATTGCAGCGGAGAAGGCCCGGTTAAAGCCAGGAGTTGAGTTGTTTCAGGTGGTCAAAGCTAACGGATACGGTCACGGGATCACTCAGGTGGCAAGAACGGCTGAAAAAGCGGGTGCTACCGGCTTTTGTGTGGCGATTTTAGATGAAGCGTTAACGTTGCGAGAAGCAGGCTTTATGCAGCCCATCTTAGTATTAGGTATTACTGAGCCGCAGTATGCTGACGTGATGGCAGCTCACCATATTTCAGCAACGGTGGGTTCGATCGACTGGCTAAAGACGGCAACTAACGCGCTGTCAGCGGATCACCAATTAGCGGTTCATTTAGCGCTGGATACTGGCATGGGACGCATCGGTTTTCAACATCCCGCAGAGTTGCGCGCAGCGGTTCAGTATCTCGATGACCAGGCGCAATTTAATTTTGAAGGGATCTTTACCCATTTTGCGAAGGCGGATGCCGCTGACACGGCCTACTTTGAACAGCAGATCGACCGGTGGAAAGCCTTTATGGCCGTCTTACCTAAGCGCCCTAAATACGTGCACGTATCGAACTCAGCAACCAGTTTATGGCACGCCGCCTGCAACGGCAACATGATTCGCTACGGTGTGGCGGCGTACGGCCTGAATCCTTCTGGTACGGAATTAACCGCCCCCTTTACATTACAGCCGGCGATGAGTCTAACCACTAAAATGGTGTACGTCAAACAGCTGCCGAAGGGCTACTCCGTGAGCTATGGGGCAACTTATACGGCTCAGCAAGATGAATGGGTAGCGACCCTGCCGATTGGTTATGCTGACGGCTACGAACGGCGGCTTCAAGGTTTTCACGTGTTGGTCAATGGTGAATTTTGTGAAATTATTGGTCGCATTTGCATGGATCAGCTAATGATTCGTCTGCCTCAGAAATATCCGGTTGGCACTACGGTGACCCTAGTTGGCGAAGATCATGGTCAGGTCATCAGCTTGCAGGATATAGCCGACTATTGCGGCACCATTCATTACGAAATTGCCTGCGGTTTTACCCAGCGATTAAAGCGAACTTATATTAATTAAAGTTAAACAGCACCCCTTATCCAGGCAAAACTGGGTAAGGGGTTCTTTTTTGTTGACGTCAATGGTAGAATTATATGAATAAGTAACGGAGAAATAGGAGTCCATAATGAGAAGTTATAACATACGAGGTATAATTACCAAACAGCGCGTTTATCATTCTCAACTGCCCTTGCGACAATTTAAGCACTTAATCAATAGCCTTAACTTTCCAGACTGTCAGCTAACTGCTGATCTGGTAAACGTAACGGCGTCTTTAATTAGCGGTTATCAGAAGATGAGTACGGTTAACGCGGCAATTGTTCAAGAATACCTGCCATGTGAAAATGAAGTTGCTCGGTTATATTTGGAGGACCCACAACTGTGAGCGACGTTAAGATAGGGGATGAAGAAATGGCAAATGATGAGATCAAGCGGGGGGACATTTATTACGCTGATTTATCGCCCGTGGTCGGCTCAGAACAGGGGGGCGTGAGACCGGTGCTGATCGTTCAAAACAATATTGGTAATCACTATAGTCCAACCGTGATCGTAGCCGCAATCACAGCTCGGATCTCCAAACCGAAAATGCCAACGCACGTGGCGATAAAGGCCCATCATACAGGAATCGAAAAAGATTCGGTCATTTTGCTGGAGCAAATTCGAACGATCGATAAGCAACGGCTTAAAGACCACGTTGCGCAACTGGATGAGGTCACGATGCAACAAGTTGACCATGGTTTAGAAGTCAGTATCGGCTTAAATAAAAAAAGTGATTATAAGCAGCATAAGCGAGTCTAGTTTTGGTTAATTACATAGTGCAAGATGCCATCCTTAAAACGGGGTGGCGTCTTTTTTTGACAACAAGAGGCCGTGACATAAGTCTATATTGGTAAGTATTTTAACTGTCTTCTTAACTGAAAATAGCAAAAAAATGACCATTTGTTCAATACTTCAATATAGTCTAATCGTGTTCTAAAACTCAGATTCCGGCCATTTAACTCAAAAAAACCCGTTCCGACAAAGTTCGCCGGAACGGCTTTTTTGAGTTAAATTCTGGAATCTACCGAGTTTTGTCACACACTCTAAAATTGATGATTACAAGGCTATATTTCGTGGTTTAAATTTTCAATTTCTGGGACTTGGAAATCTTTGCGTTCCAGTGCGCGTACAATGCGGTCAAGCCTAGTCTTATCAACGTCAGCGGGTAAGGTGAACATAATGCGGTGCACTAATTCACCATCGCGGGCATCAAGACTGATGACACTAGCGATATTGGTATATTTAGTAATGATCTTTGCGATACCCACCAAGTCACCACGGGTTCCCGGTGAAACAACGGTGAGGACGTAAGAACCAATATTAACGTTCCACGATTGTGACAGCATGTCCATTAACCGGGTATGCGTCAAAATACCGTAAAATTTGTTCTCAGCATCGAGAACGGCGATATATGGCAGATCCTTGATCGAAAAGAAGACGTTGAAGAAAGCAGCGTCAATTTTGATAAACTTGGTGGCATTTTTCAATAAGGTCGTGACGGGTAATTGCATATCACCGCCACGCGACTTGTGCCGATAGATATGCATCTTATAGATGTTACCCCGGAAAATCGTGCCGGTTTCATCTAAAATTGGTACACAGCGATAACCGGAATCTTCAAGTATCTTCAGAGCTTCTTCTAAGGTGACGTTTTCCTGAACGGTCACCAACCGCTCCTTAGGCTTGATCAAGGATTTCAACAACATTGGGTGTAACCTCCTAATAATTAGAACTCTCTAATAAACTAAAAATATCATACCATAAAATTAGGCGTAGAAACAACTTGAATAGCGCCTTAGAGCCCAAAAGTCGGGATTAATTTAGATTAAAATTCTAGGTAAGCAGCGATTGTGTTTGTAAAACTGAAACTGGACGGCTATGCAGGTAACAAAAATCAATAACTGTAAATTTTTGAAGTAAAAAGAGGTTAATTATTGTAAATTTTGGTTTTAAGTATTATGGTTATTTTATTAATAGTAGACATACTTAATGGCTCTATTAAATTTAGTGGTGACCTACAACAGTTATTACATGATACATTTAATTCAATAAAGGTTTTGCTTCAAAACTTATTAAGGGCATAAACGAATAGCAATGCAGGAAGCTAGATGGTGTTTATGTTTGGTAATCGGGGATAAGTTAGTGTGATGATTTAATTTTTAAGCTTTAAAAAGGGGAGTGACATTTATGGGGAATCTAGGAAAAGATAATCATGATTTAAAACAAGACTGCAGTACAAAAAAGGAACATTATAAGCTTTATAAGGCTGGAAAACTATGGCTAATTGCAGGCCTAACGACACTGAGTTTGGGATTAGCTCAGTTTGGCTTCACAGCTGTAGCGAAGGCTGATGATACCGCAACGGAGCAGAGCCCGACAACGCAGGTAAAAACGGCACAGCCCTTGCAGCAACCTGAAGTTAGCTTGTCAACCAATACTGAAAACAATAATGGGAGCAGTGTGTCAAAAACTGATGCGACTGCAACGCAGCCGGCAGCTGATCAAGAGCAACCTGCATCCAGTAGTAAGACTGATGGGACCGTTGTTCAGCCAGCAAATGATAAAGAGCAACCGACATCAACTAACAAAACTGATGCAAGTGCAACTCAGTCATCAACTGATAATAAGGATCAGGCTGCACCAACAACAAGCACTGGGAACAAAACCGGTACTGTGAATACTGAACAATCAAAATCTGAAAGTGGTTCCGTAAATAATACAAATTTGGAAAACAGTAATAAAAGTACCGCTGATGACGAAACTGATCAACCGGCTAAATCAGCTGATGGTGATGCGACTGTTAGCGATACTAATGATGCTACAGACAATGCCGGAAAAGTTCAGAATGCGGCAACGGGCACATCTAAAACAGCTGATACCGTCACAAACGTGAAGAAACTTGAGCAGGGTTCGCCGAAGAGTGGGGAACAATTACCAGAAGGGTTTAGTGTGAGTGATCCTGACTATAATCCAGACAGTTATGCTGCTTCCGTCAAGAATACTGGAGATCATTACGTTTACTACGAAGGTAAATTGGGAAATTACCATTTGGACCTTGAGACCAGCAGAACGGATCCAACAGATGTTGTATTAGTTGTTTCACAACAAAATGGGACTGGTTGGAATGTACTTTCTACCACTCCAATTACTGGTGCTAGTTATACTGATTCTCATACTGGAGCAGTTATATATAATGATACTCAAAGTGTATATATTAAACATACTGGTCTTCAGGTAGTTTCAAATGTATATGGGAAGTTATCAGGGGATGGAAACAATACGTATTCTGGCGATGTGGTAATTAAACCAATGAAACAAGAGCAAACCACGAAGTACGTTGATGGCTCTAAAAATGAAATTGCCGACCCAATTACAATGAAAGGATTGTCAGGTCAAAAATATACTACTAAGCCTTCGACTGAACTAAAGGGATATACACCCCAGGCTAGTTCCAATGCTAATGGTTACATGTCACCATTTACGGCTGATGGGCAAGTGATTACTGAGATTATTCATAGATCTTCTGGTACCAATGCTACAGTTACTTATACGGTTACTGATCTTAATGCTGGTACCCATTCATGTTGATTATAAAACGCCTGACAAACATGGTTCAGACGATTTGACATATACTCCAGCCACTGCAACAACTCCCGCGAAGAGCGACTTTTATAACTTCGATAATTTTAATATGATTAATCCATACATTCCTCAAACAACAACAATTACTTACACTTACGATGCTGCACATGTGCATGTAAACGTTAAGTATGTTGATGAAAAAGGCAATACGATTAAACCTGATGACACAGTGAATGGATCATTCAATTCCGCAACAACAATTCCACAACCAGAAATATCTGGATATACCTACGATACTGGTTTTACAAAAACTGACACTGACAATGCCAGTTCATTTACTGTGACGAATCTTACCAATGTCAACACTGTAACTTTACACTACAAGGCCAACTCTGAAACTGTCACCGTCAAGCATGTGGATGAAAACAACGTTGCAATCGGAACTGATTCAACAATTCAGACCAAGTTCAATACAACTTTGGATTTGTCAACGGCTGATAAAAATTACAAGGTAGATGGGTATGAGGTTGCCCCAGATGCTCAAATTTCATACAAAGTAGCCACTGATTCTCCTCAAACAGTGACAATCAAGTACATTAAAGATATTAAAGCGACTGTGACAGTTCCAAGCAACCAAGGTGATCAAACGGTACCTGATGTAACCGGTAAGACAGGCGAACATGTCACTGTTGATGTGCCGCCACTTGAAGGTTACACACCAGATAAAACGACCGTACCAGCGACAGTGAATGCCGACGGCACGATCACCGTTGATAACCCAACGACCACAGGTAAAGTAACCTACACACCAAATGATGCCAAGGCAAATGTGACGATTCCAAGCAACCAAGGTGATCAAACAGTACCTGATGTAACCGGTAAGACAGGCGAGCATGTTGATGTCACAGTACCAGTGAAGCCGGGCTACACAGCGGATAAGCCAACGGTACCGGCGACAGTAAATGCCGATGGCACGATCACGGTCGATAACCCAACAACTACAGGTAAAGTGACCTACACACCAAATGATGCCAAGGCAAATGTGACGATTCCAAGTAACCAAGGTGATCAAACGGTGCCTAATGTAACTGGTAAGACGGGCGAGCATGTTGATGTCACAGTACCAGTGAAGCCGGGCTACACAGCGGATAAGTCAACGGTACCGGCGACAGTAAATGCCGATGGCACGATCACGGTCGATAACCCAACAACCACAGGTAAAGTGACCTACACACCAAACGATGCTAAGGCAAATGTGACGATTCCAAGCAACCAAGGTGATCAAACAGTACCTGATGTAACCGGTAAGACAGGCGAGCATGTTGATGTCACAGTACCAGTGAAGCCAGGCTACACAGCGGATAAGCCAACGGTACCGGCGACGGTGAATGCCGACGGCACGATCACCGTTGATAACCCAACGACCACAGGTAAAGTGACCTACACACCAAACGATGCCAAGGCAAATGTGACGATTCCAAGCA
>NZ_BCMG01000014.1 GCF_002217945.1 Secundilactobacillus silagei JCM 19001 | reverse complement strand
CTGCAATAGTTGAGTCCCACGAATCCACATCTTAGCAGGACTGAAAGTATGCATCCATGTGATCACACCGGCAACTGAATCATCATGATTAGCATCCTTCATCAGCTTAGTAATGTTATCAGCTTTAGTAGCTGTCAGTTTAAATTCAATTGGGTAAGGTAAGTTGCCGGACTTGTTTAATTTATCAACAATATCTTTGGCATCTTTTTCAACGGACTTTAACTGTTCGTCACCATATAAAAATTGACTGCCAGTAACAAACCAAAACTTATAATCTGGGGTACTTAACATAATAGAATATCTCCTTTTTATTTAATAATTTGGTTAACTTATTTAATAATGTTGAGTCGTTATCACACTTGAACATTAGCTAATTGAATCGATAGCTTGTAACTCAACATTTAGACCCTTTTTATACTTTTCAATGAACTCATTGCAGCCCTTGACACCTTCTGCATTAGGATCAACGGTCGTACTCTGAGGATCAACAAAGACGCGATTATCTAAGAAATCAGCTAAGCTTTCATTCTCAGCATTATTAGCTTTTGCCAAGGTATATAGGCCCAAAACAGCCATCCCCCATGGCCCACCTTCGCCAGCATTACTCATCACTGTAATTGGTGTATTCAATGCATCAGCCAACACCTGCTGACCAATTTCTGGTGTCTTAAACAAACCACCTTGCGCAATGAATACATCTGCTTTAATATGTTCCTCATTTGCCAAAATATCATTACCAATTTTCAGAGGAGCAAACGCAGAATAGAGATGGGTCTTCATGAAGTTAGGTAAATTAAATTTACTATTAGGTGTTCGCACAAACATTGGCCGACCAGCAGGCATCTTAGTAATATTCTCGCCTGATAGATAAGCATAACTCAGTAAATCACCCGCGTTAGAATCAGCACGTTTGCTGCTGTTAAATAAGGCACCATACAAATCGTTAGGCTTTAAGTCAACGCCAATTTCTTTAGCAAATTCATTAAATAAGCTGACCCAAGCGTTAATGTCAGACGAACAATTATTAGTGTGCACCATTGCAACCGGTGCGCCATCTGGCGTGGTTACCATATCAATATCACGGTGGACACTATTCATCGGTTGATCTAGAACAACCATTGAAAAGGCGGAAGTTCCTGCCGAAATGTTACCAGTTCGTTTACGAACGGCATTCGTTGAAACCATACCAGTACCAGCATCACCTTCAGGCGGCGCCATTAACGAACCAGCTTGAAGCGTACCGCTAGGATCCAGTAACTTAGCGCCCTTTTCAGTTAACTTACCAGCAGTCTCTCCTGCTTTTTTGATCTGTGGTAAAATATCACTCAAATTCCAGATATATTGTCTAACCGTCTTCAACTGATTAAACTTATCAATCATTTCTGTTGAGTAAGTCTGAGTGTCATCATCAATTGGGAAAACGCCTGACGCATCACCAATTCCCAATACTTTTTCGTCAGAAAGCTTCCAAGTCACATAACCTGCTAAGCTAGTAATAAAGTTAATGTCCTTGACGTGATCTTCCTGATTTAAAATAGCTTGATAAAGATGTGCGATACTCCAACGTTGTGGAATATTAAAATTAAATAATTTTGTTAATTCATCAGCAGCTTGTTCGGTAATATTATTACGCCAAGTTCTGAATGGTACCAAAAGGTTCCCCTCTTTATCAAATGGCATATAGCCATGCATCATGGCACTAATACCAATCGATCCAATATTCTTTAAAGAAACCCCAAAAGTACTCTGTACATTGTCAGCCATTTCTTTATAACTCGACTGAATCCCTTGCCAAATTTCATCAACTGGATAGGTCCAAATATTATTGACCAATTTATTTTCCCAGTTAAAATCACCTGAGGCAACGGTTTGAAAATCATTTGTCACTAAAACGGCTTTAATACGGGTTGACCCAAGTTCAATACCAAGTGCAACCTGGCCAGCAACAATTTTTTCTTTGCCATGATTAATGTCCATTTCAAACCCTCCGAACGCTTTATTAGCTATAAAGCAATTAAATAAACCGCTTACAATGGTTATTGTATGGTATTTGTTAGTATAAATCAACACATTTTTAAATTTATACGTATGATTATTTTGCTCAAAATCAAAAGAATTCTTACCAGTACTCTCTTATCAATTCACAATCATTTTTTATTTTTTAACAAAAATTCCCCTCCAACCAGCCAAGCCGAACTTCCGGCTTGCCCACCTAGAGGGGAATTTTAATATTTACTTCATTTTATACATACATTACTTAAGATACGTATTCTTAAAGTTATAGTTAGCACCCGCTGAATTATAAACAACGTTCTTCACGTTCGGGCTAAAGAGCCATGGAGCTGATGATTGATACAGTGGTGTAATCCCTTGATCCTTCAACAGGATGTTTTGGGCCTTGACCATATCGTCCCAACGTTGCTCCGGCTTGTTCGCATCCGTTGTGTTGGAAGCCTTGATCAACTGATCATAGGTATTGTTTGACCAGTCCGAGATGTTGCTTGGATTACCCTTCGTGTAAATGTTCAAGAATGTGATTGGGTCTGAGAAGTCCGCGAACCAGTTAGCAGAAGTGACTTGATAATGCCGTGATGCTTGTCGTGCTAACACGGTCCGGAACGGGATACTTGAAACGGAAACTTTCAAACCTGGCAGATTCTTTTGCAGAGTGCTTTGGAGGTATTCGTTCACTTGCTTACCAGCATCCGTATCAGCACCTAAAATAGTGAATTTAGGATTAGTGATCCCGGTTTCTCTAAGACCTTGTTGCCATAAGATCTTCGCTTGCTTCGGATTGTACTTCATAGAAGCTGGCGCAGTGGTATCTGCAGTAAAGTCTTTACCCGTCTTAGGATTAGTTGCTAAGCCTTTAGAGACGAAACTGTTATTAACGATTGAACCATCACCCAAGACCTTCTTCGTGATCTGCTGACGGTTGATGGCCATAGAAATCGCTTCACGAATCTTCAAGTTCTTAAATAATTTCATACGCTGGTTCAAAGCCAGGTAGTAACTGCTTGATTGCGGCCGTGAGATGAGGTTCTTGTTGTTCTTAAGGTTCTTGGCTTGATTACCAGTCAATGGCGCACCAATTAACTTCTTTGAATTGTATTGGTTCAAAGCCGTCTGGTTATCCTTAACAACTTGATACTTAATAAAACTCATCTTTACGGCTTTCTTATCCCAGTAAGTGTTGTTCTTGGCTAAGGTCCAAGTCGTACCAGTCCCGTTCCACTTAGTCAGTCTGTACGGGCCGTTGTAAACCATGCGGTCACTTCTGGTCCCATAGCCGTTACCGTATTTATCGACCACTTTTTGGTTTTGCGGATAAAAGACTGGGAAGCCCAGTAGCAACTTGAAGTACGGAATTTGATGATCCAGATTGATCGTCAATTGATACTTACCGGTAGCCTTAATACCCAAAGTATTTGGCGCCATCTTGCCCTTGGAAATGGCATCGGCATTCTTAATACCGCTAAACAAATACGAATACTGCGAAGCGGTTTTCGGGTTCACAGTTCGTTGCCAGGAATAAACGAAGTCTTTGGCGGTAACGGTATCACCGTTGCTCCACTTAGTATTGTGGCGCATATCAATGACGTAATGGCGACCATTATTAGTTTGCGTCAGCTTAGTGGCTAATCCCGTTTCAGGCTTACTGTGATTTCCTAAACGGTATAATCCTTCGTTCGTGTTATTTAACATATCAAACGTACCTAAAGCAGTGGATTTTGAAAGATCAATTGTTGATAACTCACTGTCGGTGGGCATTGTAAACGTCTGTTTCTTGCTGGCACTATTACTAGAGCCGCAAGCACTGAGTATTAGCGCTAACCCGGCTAGGCTAGCGGTAACCGCCCATTTTGGATTGAACTTCATATTGTTTTCCTCCTAGACAACTCATCTGAATCACAACATCAACTATTCATATTCTATCACATTTATGAGTAAATACACATATTAATTTAATGTTTATTTAATACTGTTAATCGTTATTTCATTAAAATTGTTATCATCGGTTGATTATCAAGCGGAATTCATTGCCGTCCCTCAAAAGAATCTGTTATGCTCAAACTAAAAAGTGAGGTTAACTGACATGAAAAAATTAACTGTCCCACTCATTGCGCAACGTCCGGAATTGCCAACTGGCTGTGAGATCACGGCAGTCACGATGCTCCTGCAAGCCGTTGGCATACCGGTCAATAAAGTCCAACTAGCCCACGAAATGCCTTATGACGCAAGCGACTGCAATCAAGGGTTCGTAGGCGATCCGTTTACTGAGAACGGCAATAGCATCTACCCACCTGCTCTCATTAAATTGATCACTAAATACGCTGGTCACGCTACCGACCTAACGGGTGCTTCGTTATCAGTCTTAAAAGCACAGATCGACCAGAATCATCCCGTGGTGGTCTGGGTCGGCGAATTTGACGGCTTTCACACCCACGCTTTAACAATGATCGGATACGATGCTGACAACGTCATCGTCAACGACTGCTGGACGGCAAAAACTGAAAAAATATCCAATCAGCAATTTGCCGAAATTCGGGCACATTTGGGTAACCGTGCCATCACCATCTAAAAAGAACCATTGATAACCTCAACACGGTCATCAATGGTTCTTTGATTATACTTTTAATGCTGTCCGATCATTTTCATCGGCTAAGTAGGCCCGGCCAGTATTTTTAACAATGACACAGTTCGTCAAATACTGATTAAGCCGCTGCTTAAACGAATTAAACAGCTCGTCGTAGGAAATCTCGGTTTCTCCCTTGTTATACAATACCTGTACAAAGTCATCGTATTCATCTTCAATGAGTTCATTGATACTGCGGACGTTTAAATAACTGGGTGGATTGTTCCCATGTTTATGATAATTCTGAGCACTAGCAACTTCCTTATCCAAAACGTCTGGGGTTATTCCCATTGCCTTGATGATATCCTCAGATGATGGCAAGCCGAATTTTTCAACAATCTCATCGGGCTCCATGTTAGATTGAGGCATCTATAGATCACTTCCAGATTTTTTTATTTAAGTTTATTGGAACTTGATAACGAATGAATTTTAAGAAAACTGAGCAACTAAGCAATTCGAATGACTAGACGGCTGTTTTGTACACCGAACACCGTATGCTGACAAAAACGGTTCATGACTGTTTTTAGAAAAACGGCCACAATCCCTGCCAGCTGAGAAGCATCATGGCCACTAATCGCTGGCTGATGATAGCGAATGGTCAAAATCGCCTGGTGATGCTGATGATCAGCACGAACCGCAGCTAATCTGGCCGTTCCTTTTTCCTTACCAGCGGCGTATGGAACCTCCGTCTGCCACTCATCCGTCCACGGACTCTGCGAGAGTAATAGTTCGTGAATTGCCATTTCCAACTGCCGGCCAGTCGTGACGTGCCGCTGATTACAATGATCCAGCCAGTCAATATAAACTGGCAACTGAAAGACAAGTGTGGTATTGATATAGCTCCCCTACTTCCCAAAAATTCATTGTTGCACAAAGTATACAACGGATAACTAAAATGGCTATAAGAAATTATCCATCTTTAATTTAAATTAAAAACTTTTGTAAACCCATTTTCTATAATGTGTTCCACGGATAGTTAAAAAATAATAGTTGTCTCATTTTAAATTGATTTTAAATTTTAAAAGAAGCGCAACCACAACAACCGTGACTGCGCTTCACCATTAATTTCTACCCTATTTGATGGCTAATAACGTTGGGTATTCACTTAAGAATTGCGCCACAGCACCAATTAAATTAGATGCATTACAAAACCGGCAACGATCAATATCCGTTGTAACAGTTGCACCTTTTTGCTTTAAAAGTGTCCCTACTCGATTACGAATCATCTCTAAAAAATCATCGCGAATCGAAATACCTCCACCAATCAATAATCGATCAGGATTAAAACTCGTAATCAAATTATAGACTTCTAAGCTTAGCCAATGAACCATATCATTAATACAATTTTGGGCTAACTTGTCACCCTGTTTGGCTTTTTCAAAAATCTGGGGTGCATCTACTGGCGCTAGTGACTCACTTATCCGGGTATATTTTTTAGCCATTTGCACGGGACTGCCTAAGTCACTTAGGGTTTTATTTTGACCATTCAAAATACTGTAGCCAAATTCACCCATGAAATGATCATGACCCGTTAATAACTGGCCATCTTGAATAATGCTACCGCCAATACCTGTACCAATAATTAGCAGCGCTACCGACGATACGTCTTTAGCGTTACCAATCCACGTCTCCGCCAATCCCGCACAGTTAGCGTCATTTTGAATCGTTACTGGCAGTTGAAAATCATCGCTTAGTTCTTTTCGAATTGCAAACCCATTAAGGTATGGCACTGCAGTAGTCCCCGAAATTTGGCCCTTCTTAATATCCACACTGCCGGGTAAACTGATTGCAACCCCGCGAATAGGTTGAGTGATTTGACTGGGCAAGCTTAACAACTTATCGTGCATTTCTGCCCAGGTTTTAGGCGTCTTAAAGCTGCCAGAATTTTCCAATTGCTGGTTCCAATAACCATATTTGACCGATGTGCCACCAATATCGACTGCCAATAAACCATTGTCATCTTGTTGTGTCGGCATTATCATCACCTAATTTCTCGCCATTCGTTGCAATCACGTTTTGATACCAGTAAAACGAATCCTTACGGTAACGCTTCATAGTACCACTACCGTCATCGTCACGATCGACATAAATAAAGCCATAGCGCTTGGATAACTGACCCGTACTTGCTGAGACAATATCAATGGCACTCCAAGGAGTGTAGCCCATCACGTCAATGCCATCATCGTTAATTGCTAGTTTCATTTGTTGAATATGGTCTCGTAGATACTTGACGCGATACCCATCGTGAATTTGATGATCCGCTTCTAACTGATCAATAGCACCAATTCCGTTTTCAACGACAAAGAGTGGCAAATGATAGCGATCATTCATCCAATTTAGCGCATAACGTAACCCTTTAGGATCAACCTGCCACCCCCAATCCGACTGTGGCACGTGGTTATTTGCTACCAAGTCTGTCGCTTCATTATAGGAATAGTACTCATCCTCACCTGGTCTGGCTGCCGTTGCAAATGACATATAGTAACTAAAGCCAAGGTAATCCACTCGGCCTTGCTTCAAAGTTGCAAGATCCTCATCCGTAATGTCCAGATTAAATTTCTTGGCAGCTTGATATTGACGTAACCAACTTGGATAGCTGCCTTCAACTTGAACGTCTGAGAACCAGAATCTGGCTTGCATTGCCCGTTGTGCTTTCAGAACATCATCCGGCTTATCGGTTGCCGGATAAACGGGTGAAAATGCCACCATTGCCCCAATTAATAGATTTGGGTTCAATTGATGCGCAAACTGAACCACTTTAGCACTAGCAACAACTTCATAGTGGGCAGCTTGATACATGACTGCTTCAGCGTCCTCGCCTTTATGAATCTGAACACCCGAATTGGTAAACAGTGTAAATGCTCGATCATAATTTGTCTGGTTATTGATTTCATTAAATGTCAGCCAATATTTGACCTTATGTTGATACCGGTCAATAACCACCTTCGCAAATTTCACAAATGCATCCAATACTTTTCGGCTGCGAAAGCCGCCATATTCAGTTACCAAGTGGTAAGGCATTTCAAAATGTGAAAGTGTCACTACTGGTTCGATCTTGTATTTATGGCACTCATCAAATAACCGATCGTAAAATTGCAAGCCGGCTTCGTTTGGTTCATTTTCATCACCGTTGGGAAAAATTCTAGACCAGGCAATTGAAGTTCGGAAACATTTAAAGCCCATTTCCGCAAAGAGTTTCACGTCTTCGGGATATTGATGATAAAAGTCGATTCCTTCGTGGTTAGGATAAAATTCACCATCTTTCACACCATCCGTGATTCGCCGTTCGTCAAAATTACCAGCCGCTGTCATCACATCGGCAACACTTAAACCTTTTCCATCAACGTTATAAGCACCCTCTGCTTGATGAGCAGCAATTGCGCCGCCCCATAAAAAATTCTTTGGTACTTGCATAGATTTTCCCTCCTAATAATCGACAAAAGAAGCCCAAATACCTATCTCTTGTGGGTATCTGAGCTCCTTAGAAAACAATATATAACTATCCAGTGATTAATTTAATGATGCAGGATCAGTCTAGTACCTTTCATATGAAGAACCTGATGAATCGCCATGGACGCACCGCCTAACAATGTCGCGTAGTGAACATCTTTTGACATTACTAACGGGGGAACTAACGGCAAAAACGTCAATTTCATTTGAATGTTCTTCAGTATTTCTGGCAGACTGTCGATTAACGGTGAATTATAGAAGATCATTTGCGGATCATAAGCAGAGATCAAATGGCTAGTCACGATTGCTAAATAGTAGCAAAACGATTCAATGAGCTTCACTATTTGATCATCATGGTTTTTATAATCCTCAATTAGCATAGTAAGGTTGTAATCCTTATTTTTCTTAACAACACAGGCTTTGTCAACAATTGCATCCAACGACCATTCTGATTCAAAAGTCGGTAGCTTCGTCAGTCGCTCCTGACCCTTGGCTGTATTCGGAATTAACATCCGCCCAATCTCACCTGCTTGACCATAATTACCAGTGTACAGATGAGCACCAATGATCACACCAGCACCAACACCTCCGTGAATACTAATTGATACCAAATTTTGTAATTCCTGTTTGCTAAAATCTTCTTCAAAAATTGCTGACAGGTTAGCCTCATTTTCAATAATCACGGGTACTTGATACTTATCCTGAAAATAGTCAACAAGGTTAACGTCATCGTAATCGATAAAATCTGAGGTCACAATTTCGTTCTTATAGACCACGCCAAAGATTGCAATTGAAATCGCCTGCAACCCATTGACGAAGTGAAAGTCCGGCAACTGTTCAATCAGTTCATCCATTTTTTTTAAAATAACCGATATCGGCTGATGATTAATTGATTCAACATTATACTCTAGTACCCGGCCATCGAATTTAGTCGCCAGCATTTCAACCTGAGAATCCGAAATACTGAAATTAACGGTATACCCAAACTCAGCATTGTATTCAACTAGTTCAGGCTTTCGCCCACTACTGCCATTGCTTGACCGACCTTCACCGATGCTCTTAACCAATTGACGATCCAGAAATTGACCAACAATATCTGATACCGTCACCTTATTAAGACCAACTTTTTGGGAGATTTCGTTCCGTGATAGTGGTGCATTGTTAACAATCTCAGCCAGCACTGAATGTTCGTTATGGCCACGCATAATGTCTTTATTAATAATCATCCGAATCGCTCATTTCTCATCATTATTCTGCTTCAGCATTCTCTCTTGCATGCTTAGCAGCTAAATCACTTTGCATCTTCTTTTCAATTCCATCTACATGATAGAACAATAATGCAATGGCGGATAGTGCAAATCCGAGAAGTGGAACCCAAATATAGTTCATTTCAATACCGTGTAAAGCTGAAGCACTCTGGGCATGGTTAGCAACATAACCGGTTGATGAAAGGATGGCACCAGTGATGGCACCGCCAATACCCATACCAAGCTTAGCTGAGAAACTTGAGAATGAAGTGACGATACCCTCTGCACGGACACCGTTCTTCCATTCACCATAGTCAACAGCATCGGCTAACATAACAGCAATCAAGCCTGAAACGTAACCAGTACCTAAGTAACCAACGATGGTAGCAAAGACGATCATACCAACACTTAAGTGTGATGCACCTAAGTCCAACAGAAGTTGACCGACACAAGCCAAGATCATCCCACCAAGCATCGTGTTACGCTTACCAATTAATTTCGAAGTCAACGGCGTCAATACAACGGCGACTAAGGCAACTAATTGCAAGCTCAGTACCAGTGAAGCTAAGCCCGCGTTATGCATGTTGTACTTAAAGAAGTAAACCGTAACTTGTGAACGGGTCTGCATCCCTAACCAGTAAATGAAGTTAATAAAGATGATGATTGCCCATGGCCAGTTCTTCTTAAGTGCTTTTAAGGATTCTTTAATTGGAATTGACTTACGTGAACTCTTAGTTTGGACACGTTCGTGAGTGTTTTTAAAGACAATTGCGAACAGGATAACAACAATAATACCAACAACTAATGCCCAAATGAACCAGCCACGTTTGCTGGTAGTAGAACCACCGATCCATGCGACCATGCCTAAAGTAATACCAGTAATGATAGTAGCACCGGCAGTACCCATGAATTGACGAATTGTTGACAAAGTGACACGTTCTTGCGGATTACTTGTTAATGATGGCAAAATCGAAGTAATTGGAATGTTAACTGATGAATAGAGAATATCAACACCAATATAAGTAATGTATGCCCAAATAAGTTTACCAGTTAAGCTTAAGTTAGGAGTGGTAAAGACAAGCACACAGAAGACCGCAAATGGTATCGAGAACCATAACCAGTACGGCCGACTCTTGCCCCATTTAGTATGGGTATGATCAATCATAATTCCCCAGAATGGCCCATCAAAGGCATCCACGATCCGGGCAACTAAGAACAATGTACCAACTGCAGCGGCACTAATACCAAATGTATCAGTGTAGAAAATCATTAAGTAGGTTCCGACCATTTGAAATGACAAGTTACATGCAAAGTCACTCAAACTATAGGAGAAACGCTCTTTCCAGGGCACCTGATTCTTTTGTTCAGGTGCTATTTCATCGGGCTGAGAAACATTTTGACTCATAATTGACACCTCGCTGAATTTTATTTTGATTATTAATAAGTTCAACTTTCAAATCAAATAATACTGTAACCGGTTCCAAATGTCAACAAAGATTTAAGCTTCTATAACTCATTAATAATTTTAATTACCTATATATAAGCCTTTATAGCATATAAATTATTTAATTTTAAACTATGAAAGCGTTGACAAAACTTTGAAAATCAATTACACTAATCGTGATTATTAATAAGTTCAGTTTCTAAACTAACTCAATAGAGGTGCTTTCTCCATGAAATTTACGAATGGTTATTGGCTCGACCGACCTCAATATGAGATTCAGTCGCCAAAAGAAGTTTTCGACGTTAAACAAGATGGTGATAAATTAACGCTTTACGCCCCGTTTAAGTACATTAATGAACGTGGTGATGAATTAAACCTAGGGATGTCAACTATTGAACTCACTTCTCCAATGGAAGGTGTTATTGGGGTTAAATTAATTCACTTTGATCAACTTGATAAGAATCCTTCATTTGAACTGGAAAATGAACATCCAAACGTCAAGATCACAACTGGCGATAAGGAAGTCACTTATCAATCCGGTGATTTAGCCGTTAAAGCACCATTTAAAGGCCATTTTGAGCTCGATTTTCAACGTAATGGTAAGACGATTACTAAATCGATGGAAAAGGCTGAAGGCGTTATCTTAGATAAGTCAACTGGCAAACACTACATGAGAGAACAACTTTCCATGGGCGTTGATGAATTGATTTATGGTCTTGGTGAGCGTTTCGGATCCCTTGTTAAGAACGGCCAAACCGTTGACATCGTTAACAAGGATGGCGGTACTGGTTCTGAACAAGCTTATAAAAACATTCCTTTCTACCTTAGCAGTGAAGGCTACGGGGTCTTCGTTGATCAACCTGAAACCGTTTCTTTCGAAGTTGCTTCAGAAAACGTTGACCGGACTCAATTCAGTATTGAAGGCCAATCAATGCAATACTACGTCATTGACGGTCCCACTCCAAAAGGTGTTTTGGACAAGTACACTCGTTTAACTGGTAAGATTTCACTTCCACCAGCATGGACATTTGGTCTTTGGTTATCAACTTCATTTACAACCGATTATAGTGAAGAAACCGTCCTTAAATTTATTGATGGTATGGCTAAGCGTAAAATTCCACTGGATGTCTTTCACTTTGACTGTTTCTGGCAAAAAGGATTTGAATGGTCAACACTTCTGTGGGACCATGATAAATTCCCAGATCCAGAAGGTCTGATCAAGAAGGTTCATGATCGTGGCGTTAAAGTCTGTGTTTGGCTCAACCCTTACATTGCTCAAAAATCCCCTCTCTTTAAAGAAGGGAAAGATAACGGTTACTTGATTAAACGTCAAGATGGTAACGTCTGGCAATGGGATCTCTGGCAAGCTGGTAACGGCTTCGTTGATTTCACCAACCCCGCTGCCGTTAAGTGGTATCAAAGCAAGCTCAAAGACCTACTAGACATGGGTGTAGATTGCTTCAAGACCGACTTTGGTGAACGGATTCCAGTTGAGGATGCCGTCTTCTACGATGGTTCAGATCCTAAGCGCGAACATAACTACTACACTTATCAGTACAACCAAGCTGTCTACAGTATCATTCAACAAGAAAAAGGCAAAGACGAAGCCGTTGTCTTTGCACGTTCAGCAACGGTTGGTTCTCAGAAATACCCAGTTCACTGGGGCGGTGATTGCTTAAGCCGCTACAAGTCAATGGCTGATTCACTTCGTGGTGGACTATCATTCTTGCTTTCAGGCTTTGGTTTCTGGGCTCATGATATTAGTGGGTTTGAAGAACAAGCTACTCCTGATCTCTACAAGCGCTGGACCCAATTTGGCCTCTTAAGTTCTCACTCTCGTTACCATGGTTCAGGTCAGTACAAGGTGCCGTGGGTCTTTGATGAAGAAGCCGTAGATAATACTCGTAAATTCGTCAACCTAAAGCTTTCATTAATGCCTTACATCTTTGATGAAGCTGTTAATACCCACGAAACTGGTACACCACTGATGCGGCCACTTTTCTTGGAATATACTAATGACCGCAATACTTACCACCTTGAACAGCAGTACATGTTAGGTAGCAAGTTAATCGTGGCACCTATCTTCAACGCTGAAGGCGACGTTAATTATTACCTGCCAGCTGGTAATTGGACCAATATTCTTACTGAAAAGAGCTACCACGTTGAACATGGTCAGTGGTTCAAAGAGAATTACGATATGCTCAACTTACCTGTATTGGCTAGAGATAATAGCATCATTCTTCGTCACCCAGGTGCTGAACATGCTGAGTACGATTATACAGACGCACCTGACATCAACATTTACGAATTAGCTGATGGTAATACTGCAACTACTCGAGTCGTTGATGAAAAGGGTAAACCAGCAGGAACTGTTAAGGCTGAACGTCAAGGTAATGAACTATCCGTAACTGCTGAAGGACTGAAAGGTAACTCAGTTGTTAACTTCCATTCTGATGGTCAAGTTAAGACGTTTAAGCTCAGCAATGGATCTGGTAAATTTACACTTTAATTTGTTAGCTCAATAAACCAACTCACATGGTTAAAAGTACCTCAATTGTTAGATTCAATTCTAACAATTGAGGTACTTTTTGAGTAACTAGTTCCATTGATCTCATTTTCAATATTTAGCCTGTTTAATCCGCCGCCAAACAGCATGAATCCCAACAGCGGACGCAAAGGACAACAACCAAGTTCCAACGTAAGTAATTAAAATCCCCCAATCCACGTTAACCATGATCAACCGTTTACCAATCGTCAGCCAAATCAACTGCTCCCAAAAAACGTTTGAGAGAAACGCTTTGTAGGCAAAGCCAGCTAAATAATGAACGATTCGGGTAATGGGCCGCTGTCGTTGAATTTGGCTGAGTGCCACTGCCGCAACCAAGGCAATGACCGCTAAATCATAGATCACCATCGAAGGCTTATAGTACGGCGCATTCGTTAATTTTACCGGATAACCAAACGCGAATAACTCCCGGCAGATCCAGTAAAAACTAGCGATACAGATGAGTAAAATCGCACCCCACCATTTCTGCAGCCATGGATTAACAGCCTTGCGATACTGCCAGGCAAGCGTGCCCAAAATACCGTAGATCAAGAAACTGATAAATAACCTGTCAGTTAAATACCAATCTGCCATGTGGGGGCCATGAAAGACTTCACGATCATAAAATTCCAGCCAGAGTCCGGTAATAATAAGGGTTAGCGCCACAATGAACCAGCCACGCTTTGGCACCGTCTGACACCATCGGCCAATCAGCCAAAAAAGTGGCATAAGCAGTATAAACTGCAGCATCATCGTGTTATACCACAAATGTGGGGCAGCGTTACCGTTAATAAACTGCCAGACAAAACTTTTCCAGCTATGGTAGTGTCTGACCTGTTGGACCCAGGGCATCGCCAGCAGATAAATACTGGTCCACCAAAGGGTTGGCACGAATAAACTGTGCCATGACTGTTTCAGATACTGCTGATAAGTAACCGCGGTATCAACAGTCGTTCGCATTGTGGTGTACAAGATGCCAAAGATAAACGCTGGTGCGGTAAATTTCACCAAATTGTAAACAGCGCCGATAACCATCTGCGTCGTTGCTTCCGGCATTGTCCTTAATGCCAAGTTTAAAATTGGCTGCAGCATCACCGCGGTACAGGCGGTTAATTTAAGATAGTCACCGATATCGGCAATCTTTCCTGTATGTAAAATTCGTTTCACGAAATCATTTCGCCTCCCTCTTCATAATGCTATTGTAAAGTAATTTATCATTTAGATAAACGTCCCATAACGCAAAAAGCAGCGTCATTCGCTAACGAATGACGCTGCTTACCTTTAATTTAATGACAGCTAATTATTCTCACGTCTGTAAGCTAACAGTTGCTTACTGATGCCCTTGGTCTGATCATAAACCTGCGCGTAGATCTGATGCAGCTGATCATACTTCTTAGCATTATCAGGATTGGGTACGTAAGTCTTGCCAAAGTGGACAAATTTTTCCGCACACTCCTGGAAGTTCTTGAACCAGCCGAGACCAACAGCGGCAATCATGGCAGCACCCATACCGGGACCCTGTTCGTTAGTTAAGCTAACCACTTTTTTATTAAAGATGTCAGCTTGAATTTGCAGCCAGAGTGGACTCTTGGCACCACCGCCAATGGCAACGACCGTATCAAACTCCTTATCGTTTTCATCATAAATATCCATGATATCTTTGAATGAGAAGATAATGCCTTCCAATACGGCGCGGACAAAGTCGACCTTCTTGTGAGTGCCGTCAACTCCTGTAAAACTCCCCCGGATATCGGCATCTGGGTGCGGTGCCCGTTCGCCAACAATGTATGGCGTATAAAGTAACCCGTTAGCCCCCACTGTCGACTTAGCCGCACTATCGACCATGTCGTCAAAGGATTCGTCACTGGCAAAGGTCTTCTTAAACCAGTTCAGCGAATATCCCGCTGCCAGCGTCACACCCATTGAGTAGTATGAATCCGGAATGGCGTGATCTTCAAATTGGAGCACCCCATGATAATCAACCGTTGGATCTTCTTCATACTTTAAAACAACACCGGAAGTTCCAATACTTGAAAGGACCATGTTAGGTGATAGGATACCGGCACCAACCGCCCCAGCAGCATTATCAGCAGCACCGCCAAAGACTTCGGTATGCGTATCTAGACCGGAGAAAGTAGCGAAACTGCTGGAGATCTTACCAGCTGAGTCAATGGATCGCATCAGTGGTGGGCACATGGACATTGGAATATCGAAGGCATCACAGATTTTTTGACTCCATTGGCCATTTTTAACGTCTAGCAAAACGGTCCCGGTAGCATCCGAATAATCCATGCCCAACTTACCCGTCATCCGATACCGCACGTAATCCTTTGGCAGCAAGAAGGTCTTAGCCTGTTTCCAGATGTCGGGTTCATTTTCCTTGACCCACAGCATCTTCGGCAACGTAAAGCCTTCCAGTGGCTGATTCTTCGTAATATCGACAAACTCGGAACCCATCTTGGCTTTAATTTCTTGACACTGCTTCGCCGTCCGGGTATCGTTCCAGAGAATGGCTGGGCGCAAAACCTGGTCATTTTCACCCAACAGAACTAACCCATGCATTTGACCGGAAAAACTGATCCCAGAAATTTCTTCGGGCTTAATGTGATCATCCAAAATCAATCTCACGATAGCGACAGTCGTTCCTGAAACCCAGTCTTCGGGATTCTGTTCACTGTAACCTGGCTTGGCCTGAATCAGTGGGTAATCGAATGCCTGCTGAGCGACGATTTCGCCGTCCCGGTTCATAGCGGAAACTTTAACGGCGCTGGTTCCCAAATCAACGCCTAATACGTATTCGTTCATAGTAAATTACTCCTTTATACCATTATACCAACAAAGAAGCAGTCAGCAGACAATCGGTCCACTGGCTGCTTCTTTTTAAAATTACATTATTTTAAATCGGCTTATTTGCCTAAAACGTTAACAATGTAATGGTTGATCGTATCCTTGATTTGTTCCAAGTGATCTGAAGAAGTTGCGGCACGTAATTCAGCTTGGGTCTTGTCAAGTGAGTAATCTTCAAGGGTCTTGAAGGTTGCCTTACCACTTTCGATGTCGGCACCAATACCTGAATCGTATGAGCTGTAACGTTCCTTAACGATGTTTTCAAGAACACCGTCTTCCTTCATCTTCATAGCAACACGCAGGCCGGCAGCAAAGCTATCCATACCTACAACGTGGCCATAGAAGAGGTCGTTTGGTTCAAATGATGAACGACGAGGCTTAGCATCAAAGTTCAAGCCACCACGAGGGCCGATACCGCCGTTTTCAACAACTTCGTACATTGCAGCAGTTGTTTCGTAAAGGTTTGAAGGATATTCATCAATATCCCAGCCGATCAGCTTATCACCCTGGTTGGCATCCAATGAACCAAGTAAGCCAGCTTCACGAGCAACACGGATTTCGTGTTGGTAAGTATGGCCAGCTAAGTTAGCATGGTTACCTTCCAAGTTCAACTTGAAGTCTTTGTCCAAGTCGTATGTCTTCATAAAGGCAATGGTGGTAGCTGCATCAAAGTCGTATTGATGAGTTGTTGGTTCCTTAGGCTTTGGTTCGAGCAGCATTTGTGCATCGAAGCCAATTTCGTTGGCGTAATCCTTAGCCATATGGAACATCTTAGCAGCATGTTCTTGTTCCAACTTCATGTTGGTGTTCCAGAGTGATTCGTAACCTTCACGGCCGCCCCAGAAGACATAGTTTTCAGAACCGACACGCTTACCAATTTCTAGACTGTGCTTCAACTGAGCAGCAGAGTAAGCAAAGATGTCAGCGTATGGTGAAGTACCAGCACCAGCAACGAAACGAGGGTTAGTGAACAGGTTCGATGTGTTCCATAAGACCTTTAAGCCACTAGTCTTTTGGTAATCCACGATCCGGTCAACGACTTTGTCCAAGTTCTTGTTGGTTTCACGTAAGGTGTCACCTTCAGGAGCTAAGTCACGATCATGGAAGCAAATGAAGTCGTTCCCTAATTTTTGATAGAATTCAAAAGCATATTCAACCTTAGCTAAGGCGTTGTCCATTGGATCAGTGTACTTGTCGTATGGACGCATTGCAGTACCATCACCGAATGGGTCTACCAAACGTTGATCAAATGTGTGCCAGTAAGCAACGGCGAACCGCAGCCAGTCACGCATCTTTTTACCGCCGATAACTTCGTCTGGGTTGTAATAGTGAAATTCAGCACCAGAACCTAAACTAGAATTACCAACATACTTAATCTTATCCATGTCCCATTTCTGTTCAGCCATGAAGAAGCCTCCTAAAATATATTTAAATCAAAACTTAAAATCAAATTAGATTAGTTTGTTCAAACAACCAACTCACAAGTCTTAGTATAGCGCTTACATTCTAGAATGCAACCCCTTTTAGATTTAAATCACATGAACTACACCCTTAATCCCCAGAATACCAGGTTTAAATGACCACAAAAAAATTCAGGATCATTAAGCGATCCTGAATCTAACTCTATAAGATGACGGTCTGTGCACCAAAATTCAATTTGGCATCTTCCATCCCTAAAACTTCCCGAGTGACTAATGCACAGCCACCCAGCAAAGTCGCGTAATGGGAATTTTTAGTTAATTTGATTGGTACCCGTATTGACGGTGCCATTTGCGCGTAGAAGCTTTCAATTTGCGGTTCTAGTTCCGGCAAAGCTTCTATTAATGGTGAGTTCAAGAAAATCACATCTGGATCGAAGTTATTTGCTACGTTATAGATAATGCCGGCAACGTTTCTAACGAAACCCCTTAAAGCTGACTTAGTTACCTGATCATCTGCTTTGAACAGTCTGACCACATCTTCACGGGTCATGTTATCAGCATGTTTCTTGTCCTGAATTTGAGTAATAATTGCATCTTCAGAACAGTAATCTTCAACTTTTCTTGGTTCTCCATCCCAATTGCCATCAATGGAAACTGACCGGCCGATTTCACCTGCCTCACCATGGATTCCTCGATGAAGATTTTGATGAATGATCAGACCAGCACCAATCCCACGGTGAATGCTGATCGTTACCATATTAGACAACTGCTCGTTAGCCTTATTAAAATCCCGCTCGTAGACAGCAGAAACGTTGGCTTCGTTCTCCAGCAAAACCGGCACTTGAAACTTCTGTGTATAATAATCTTCCAAATCCACTTGGCTCATATCCAAGAATGGTGAATAAGTTACTTTATTATGATCAACCGTTCCGTGAATGGCAAAGCTGATGCCTAAAAGTCCATGGCTTGAGTGATCGTTAGTTGATATATTTTCTAACTCAGCATCAATTAATGGTAAAATTTGTTTAAGCGTCAGTCCCTTAACGTTAACTTGCTTATAAGATAACACATCACCAGTTACATTATTTTGCATAGCATGTAGATGACGGTACCCAAAATCAAAGTTCATGGTATAGCCGTATTTTCGGTTGACCGCCAGCAGTACGGGTTTCCGGCCGCCGACGTTTGACGCGTCGCCCTCACCAAGTTCTTCAACGTACCCCTGGTCTTTTAAATCTCGGTATAGAGCAGAAACCGTTGACTTGTTAAGTGCTAGATTCCGTGAAATTTCAATTCTCGAAATTGGCTGATGGTTGAATACTTCGGCAAAGACTGATTGAATATTTTGTTGATGAAGCTGCATTCGATTACGAACTGCACTCGACATTTTGTTTCCCCCCTTTGGTACTAACGCTATTTTATTGTACACTATTGTTAATTAAGTCTACAACTGGGGTCTAAATACCCTGAAAATAACACATTAACGTTCTTCATTTTAATAACCATAACATATTCTTAATAACGAAAAAAAGGAGTTTTTCATGAAAATCGCAGAATTTGGTGTCGAATCCTGGCTTAATCAGTGGGAAAAAAGCGCCAAGTATGACATTTCTCAAAGCACGATCGATTCAATGACCATTACCGAACTACTTAAAATGACGGGTGATGATCCCAGCGTCCTTTACGACCAGTTATCACACGTCAAGATGAACTATGGCTGGATCGAAGGCTCACCAGAATTCAAAGCCCAGGTCAGCAGTCTTTATGACCATGTGAAACCAAACCAGGTCCTGCAGACCAACGGTGCAACTGGTGCCAATTACCTCGCCCTTTATTCACTGATTGAACCTGGTGATCACGTTATTAGTGAATACTCTTCCTATCAACAATTGTACGATATTCCGCGCTCACTGGGAGCTGAAGTCGACTTTTGGCACATCCATGAAGCCGATAACTGGTATCCAGACATTAATGAACTGAAGCGGCTCATCCGGCCAAATACCAAAATGATCTGTTTGAACAACGCCAACAATCCAACTGGTACTCTGCTAGACAAAAATTTCTTACAGCAAGTGGTTGCTTTAGCGAAAACGGTTGGTGCCTATATCCTCATCGATGAAGTCTATCAGCCGTTGGACCATCCGGAAAACTTTACGTCCATCGTCGATCTTTACGACCGTGGTATCGCCACTAACTCGCTGTCAAAGACCTATTCATTTCCTGGTGTCCGCATTGGCTGGACCGTCGCCAGTGATGCAGTTTCAGATTTATTTAGAAAATACCGCGACTACACCATGATCTGCGGTGGCGTCTGGAACGATATTTTAGCCGTCTACATTCTGCAGCATAAAAACGTCGTGCTTGCCCGCAACCGCAAGCTGGTTTTACGCAACCTGGAAATCTTTAAAAACTGGGTAGCATCCGAGCCGCGGGTCAGTGTTGTGCTCCCTCAAGCCGTTTCCACATCGTGTGTTAAATTCGACATTCCCGAAACCACTGAAAGTTTTTGCTTACGACTGCTAAAAGAAACCGGCGTGCTATTAGTTCCAGGGGAGCGTTTTGACTTGCCAGGACACGCTCGTTTAGGGTATTGTACTGATGAAACAACTTTAAGAATCGGACTCAAAAAATTGTCGCAATTTTTACGCCAATTTGATTAAACCTTACGGAGGCAAAATATGGCAGCAAATGAAGCGTTACTCATTATTGATTACACGAATGATTTTGTGCATGATAAGGGTGCTCTCACCTGTGGCGGGCCGGGCCAAGTGCTGGAACCAGCCATCATCAAGCTAGCCAATCAATTTGAAGCAGACGGCAGCTGGGTCATTTTACCCACTGACGTTCACACGCCAAACGACCCGTACCATCCAGAAACCAAGTTATTCCCACCTCACAATGTGCGTGGCACTTGGGGCCGGGAGTTCTACGGCGAACTTAAGCCGTGGTTTGAAACACACCAAAACGATGACAAGGTTTATATGTATGATAAAACCCGCTACAGCGCGTTTGCTGGTACCGATCTTGATCTGCGTTTACGCGAGCGTCATGTGGATACCGTCCATCTAGTGGGGGTCTGCACCGATATTTGCGTGCTGCATACCGCCGTGGATGCCTATAATTTAAACTATAATATCGTGGTTCACAAGGATGGCGTGGCAGCCCTGACGCCAGCTGGACAGGAATGGGCATTAGGTCATTTTGAACACGTTCTTGGGGCTAAAATTGAGTAGAAAAGAGTTTTTCGATGCAACCGTACTTCAACAAAGTTACTCAGGCTGGTTATGATAAAATTGCAGCTGAAATTGAAGCTGCTAAACAGGATCGACCCGGTAAAATCAAAGCACTTTCAGACGCCCGGGCGCTGGGCGACCTGTCAGAAAACGCGGAATACAGTGCCGCTAAGCGTGACCTGCGCCACCTTGAAAGTCGTCTACGCTATTTAAAAAAGCAGCTCAAATACGCGCAGGTCTATGAACCAGCAGATAACGCGGTGATTGAGATTGGTAAAAGCGTCACGCTGCAGTTTGAGGATGACCAGTCTAAAGAAGTGTTTGAACTGGTGGGTAATCCTGAAGCTGATATTGCCAATAATAAGATCTCGCTGTCTTCCCCCATTGGTCAAGCACTGCTAGACCATACTACTGATGACGTGGTAACGATCAGTTCACCGAATGGCGATTATCAGGTAAAAATTTTAGCTGTTAAAAAAGTGATTAGTTGATAAAAATCGAAAATAGCCAGTCAAATCATTCCTAACTGAAAATGATTTGGCTGGTTTTTTTGATTATTTTTCTCTAATTTACCTGTCAAACACAATATGTAAAACCATTATACAAAATATCTTTACTTTTTGTACGATATTACGCAATTATGTATTGTTCAAAAAAAATACAGTGTTACGATTAAGTTAGTGTAACCGCTAACAATTTTACACATCTAACGATTTGAAAGAAGGAATTTGAATATGGAAGCAATTGTAATTAAACAATTTGGTTCAGCAGATGAGTTTTATGAAACTGAGGTTGATCTGCCTCAAGTCACTGATGACACTGTTTTAGTCGGTGTCAACGCATTCAGTATCAACCCAATGGATGTCGCTGCCCGCATGGGTATGCTGCAAGCACCATTCTCTGATAATTGGAGCTTCCCACTAGTCTTAGGCTGGGACTTCGCCGGTACCGTTGCTAAAGTTGGTAAAAATGTTACCGGTTACAAAGCTGGCGACCGCGTCTTTGGCGGTATCCCTTCAGATCACGCAGCTAATAACGGTTCTTACGGCCGATTCGTTGTCACAACACCCGATACCATGGCCAAGATTCCGGCTGGTTTGTCCTTCGACCAAGCCGCCGCTTTACCAGTCGCCGGCGGGACAGCATATGAAGGCATCGTTGAAAATTTGAAAGTAAAGCCTAACGATACGGTCTTAGTCCAAGGCGGTGCTGGTGGCGTTGGTCTGTTTGCCGTTCAAATTGCCAAGGCTCAAGGTGCTAAGGTGATTGCAACTGCTAGTGCTCCGCACAACGAGTTATTAAAACAATTGGGTGTGGATCAAGTCGTGGACTATCATAAACAAACTGTTGGCGATGTCGTCAAAGACGTTGATGCCGTTTTCGATACTGCTGGTGATATTGCCGGTGGCCTGACCGCACTGAAATCTGGTGGTAAGCTTGTCACAGTTGGCGGCCAACCAACGCCTGAACAAACCAACCTACCCGATAAGTCCGTTAGTTTCCAATCCACCCATGCAACGACTGCCACTTATGAACATGTTGCCGCCCTGGTGACTTCAGGCAAGGTGAAAATTCAACTGCAAACTCTACCACGGTCAGCTGATAATGTGATCGACGCTCAAAAACAAGTTGAAGCGCATCATATGACGGGTAAGTTCGTCATTCACGTTAAGGACTAATCCTTTAATCAACATTATAAATAGAATCGTAAAAACGACAGCTAGTTTTCCAAATTGGATACTAGCTGCCGTTTTTACTAAAGTTTTATCTTTAACTAAATTATTGTCGTAATTTTTTTAACTCGTTTACCGGTAAATAAGGCCACCATCAACCATAATGGCTTGTCCAGTAATGTAGTCAGCCTTTTCACTGGCTAAGAAGGAAACTAAGTTCGCAACGTCGGCTGGTGTTTCACCACGACCCAAGGCAATCCCTGCAAGATAGCTCTTAATTGATTCACCAGGTGCCACGTTGTGCAACTCACCCAATTCAGCATCGATCTGATCCCACATTGGTGTCAGCACGATACCTGGGCAATAAGCATTAACCGTAATCTTATCTTGAGCTAATTCTTTAGCAGCAGCTTGCGTTAAGCCACGAATGGCAAATTTAGTTGCTGAGTAGCCACCTAATAATTCAAAGCCTTCATGACCGGCAATTGAAGAAGCGTTGATGATCTTACCCGGTGTCCCCTGCTTCTTGAATTGGGCAGCTGCGGCTTGAATGCCAAAGAGCGTTCCCTTGACGTTAATGTTCAACAAACGGTCCATATCCTCTTCTGTAGTGTCACAAACCTGTGCCACGTGAGCGATACCGGCGTTGTTAACGAAAACGTTAAGTTGACCTAATTCAGATACCGTCTTAGTAACTGCATCGAAGACTTGCTGCTTGTATTGAACATCCGCTTCAATGGCAATTGCCTTGCCCCCATCGGCATTGATCTTATCGGCAACCTTTTGAACCTTTTCCAAATGACGGCCAGCAAGCGAAACCGCAAACCCATCCTTGGCGAGTTGTAAAGCAATCCCTTCACCAATACCTTGACCGGCACCCGTAATTAAAGCTACTTTTTCATTTGCCACTATAATCAGCTCCTACTTGTTATTTTTTTCACAACTAAATATACCTGAATGTCTTTCATTCGTCAACGATTTAGTGCAACTTGTTAGATTATATTTTCATGGCATGGCTTTATTAGCGGTAATTTGTGTGGATTTACACAATATATGATATTAATTTAAAAAGCAGTCAGGATCATCAGAGATTGATGATTTTGACTGCTTTTTTGGATTTTTACTTTTACATAGCCTAATCGGGCTACTTCGGGCAGAGAGTTGCATGTAAGTCAGGCGGACATAAATCCAAGTGCGGGATTTTTGCCCGCCTGCCTTACACTCCACTCTCTAACCGCCCTCATTCGCACCTTGCCTCTTGCCTAATCGGGCTGCAACAAGCAGAGAGCTGCATGTAAGCGGGTAAGGACATAAATCCAAGTTCGGGATTTTTGCCCTTACCCGCTTACACTACGCTCTCTAACCGCTTGTTTCCGCACCTTCTAGGCCGTTGGATCCACCTTTTTTTCAACCCAGCCTAAAACGACATCCAGAATAATCGCCATCAGCGCCGTTGGTAAAGCACCCGCTAGAATAATGGCCGTCCCATTCGTAGCGTTCGTCCCACGAATGATGATGTCCCCTAAACCACCGGCGCCCACGAAGGTCCCGATAGCAGTAATCCCAATAGCTAACACCAGTGCATTTCTTAAACCGGCCATAATCACTGACAAGGATAACGGAATTTCCACTAACCTGAGCAGCTGAATTCGCGTCATCCCCATACCAGTTCCGGCATCTAACAGCGCCGGATCCACGTTACGCATCCCGGTATCCGTATTTTTGATAATTGGCAGCAGTGAGTACAGAAATACCGTCACAATCACGGTATTCACACCCAAGCCCAAGCCAATCATAATAATTGACAGCATCGCTAATGATGGAATGGTTTGAATCACGTTAGCAATACCGATCACGATGCCATTTAACTTTGTATGATGCGCAATGAAGATACCGATCGGAATACCAACAATTGCTGCTAAGATCACACCGTACACTGAGATCAAGAAGTGACGGTTAAACTGTGCCAGAACGTAGGAACCGTTATGAGCATAATAGTAAATGAGCTGTTCCCAAAGATTCATATGCGCCATTAATTGCCGCTCCCTTCAAAGTAATGATGTTGCTCAAGATATTGCTTGGCAACCACTTCTGGTTCCATCAGGTCATTATCAACTTCATAGTTCAGTTTTTGCATGGTCTTCAAATCAATTTTACCGCTTAACTTCGCAATCACTGGTTTGAGTTCCGGATGCTCTTTGAGCACTTTATTCGTTGCCACAGCACTTGCGGTATATGGCGGGAAGAAGTGCTTATTATCTTTTAGCATCTTCAAATGATAACTATCAACCCGGCCATCCGTTGAATAACCCAATATGGCATCCATTTTTCCAGCAGCCACCGCATCGTAAACCAGCCCGATCTGCATCGGGTGAACGGCACCAAACTTATAGCCGTACGTCTTTTGGAACCCATCATAGCCATCACCTTTACGGTTCAGCCAAATTTGGTCGATGCCGACGTTCATCTTACCAGCAACCGGTTTGAGATCACTGACAGTATTTAAGTGGTCGCGCCTGGCAGTCTTTTGGGTCACCATCCAAACATAGGTATCCGCGAACCCGTACGTCTTAAAGTAAGTCATATGGTATTTATTCTTAAAATAGGTTTCAACGGTTTTCGTCGCTTTTTGCGGGTTTCGTTCAACCGGCCGACCCATGATCGTGGTTAAATCAGAACCGATATAGCGAATAGCTGAAATATCAGCTTGGTTATTTTTAAGCGCGTTAAATGACACGTTAGCCGACCCTAGATTATTAATAATGGTCGTGTGCAAGTTCGTATCATGTTCAATCATATCTTGAATCATATAGGACATGATCTGCTGTTCAGTCGTATTTTGTGAAGCAATCCGGATCGTGTCGCTGCCAGTTCCTGCTAATCCCGGAAACCCGCAGCCGGCTAGTCCAATCATTCCTAGTAAGGAGAAGCCCAGCATGATCAGCCATCTTTTGATGTTTTTCACGGTTTCCCCTCCTATCCTTCTGTTGTCTGTGGCGTTAACGCGGTTTCAACTTTGCCTAAGACCCAGTCAACCAGCAACGCTAGAATAATCACCGGAATTGAACCACCGAGGATCAGATCACTGCGGTACAGGTTTAATCCGTTGAAAATAAAGTCACCAAGCCCGCCGGCACCAATGTATGACGCCAAGGCAGCCCAGGCAATCACGTAAGTCGCTGACAGCCGGATACCAGACATGATCACCGGTGCGGCCAGCGGCACTTCAACTTTGATGATCGATTGCCAACCGGTCATGCCCATGCCCTTAGCTGCGTCTTTCAACGTAGGATCCACATCGTTCATGCCAATATAGGTATTTCGCAAAATTGGCAATAACGAGTAAATAAATAGCGCAATGATCGCCGGTTTAGCACCGATCCCAAATAACGGAATCATAAAGGCTAATAAGGCCAGCGCCGGAATGGTTTGCAGCATACTGGCAATCGAGATCACGATGCTAGCGGTTCGTTTAGTTCGCGTCAAAGCAATCCCTAACGGCACCGCTACGATTGTACCCAGTCCCAGTGAAATACCTGAGATATAAATATGCTGCCAAGTCTTCCCTAATAACGACAGGCCATAGACGGACAAAAAATGCATCATTTGGCGTCACCACCTTGATCTGCAGTAGCCGCATCCGCCTTGGTGTCCTCGCTATCATCCTTTTTATCTTCATCGCCCCAAAGCGCATCGTAAACAATGTCCACTAAGGCGGCCCGGGTCACGATACCGACTAATTTATTGTCGTTATCCACTACGGGAATGTTCTTAAACCCGCGCTTTAAGATCCGTTCAACGGTATCACGTACTAAGGAATCTGACTTCACGTAGAAAACGTCTTCGTGCATGACGTCACCGACACTAGTAGCCGTCTTAAAGTTATAGTCAATATCTTCAATATCGATGTAGCCCTTCAACGTACCGCCATCGTCAGTGACCAGCAGCGAATCGACTCGCCGGTCATGCATCATTTTCAAAGCTTCTTTTAACAGTTTATCAGGCGTAATAGCCGCCACGTTTTTTAGCATGACTTGACCAACTGTGGTAATACTTGGCCGGGCTTGAATTAGCCGGTCCTTACCGATCAGGTTTTCCACGAATTCATTGGCTGGGTGCCGTAGGATTTCGTCTGGTGTTGCCACCTGCATGATCTTGCCACTATCCATAACCACGATTTTGGTGGCTAATGTCAACGCTTCGTCCATATCATGGGTCACAAAAATAATCGTCTTGCCTAAACGTTCCTGCAAGTCTTTGATCAAATCCTGTAATGATTCACGGGTGATCGGGTCCAAGGCACCATAGGGTTCATCCATTAAAATGATGTCTTGGTCAGCTGCTAAGGCCCGCACAACACCGATTCGTTGCTGCTGCCCACCTGAAAGTTCAGAGGGATAGCGATTCAGAAATTCCTCTGGCAGATCAACTAACTTGATCATTTTCTTAGCCCGTTCGTTCATTTTATCCTGTGGCCACTTCAGTAAACGTGGCACTAAGGTAATATTTTGGCGAATCGTCATGTGGGGCATGAGCCCGATGTTTTGAATCACATAACCGATTTTTCGCCGCAACTTAACGGGGTCCATCTGGCTAATATCTTTGCCATTGATTTTGATCGTGCCGGATGTTTGCTGCAGCATCCGGTTGATCATCCGCATAGTGGTTGTTTTACCAGATCCAGACGTCCCAATGAAGCATACGAACTCACCCTTATCAACTTCTAGGTTAAAATCCTCGACGGCAACTTTACCACCACTGTATGTCTTGTTGAGATGTTCCATTGATAAAAACATCGGTTTTATCCCTTCCTCTCCGCATCAATCATGAACAAATGTCTAAAAACATTTGGCTTAATTGTACCACTTATGCATTCTGACATAAATTTATAAGGCGCTCACCTGAGCGACTAAGAAGCCGTCAAACGAGTGATTCAGCTTAGGATTCAGTCAGTAACGTAAGCGCTTTTATTGGACTTTTAGCAGTTAGTTAGTATAATTAGATTGTGCACAACTCAATCCATGAAATGGGGTAATTTTAATGGCAAAAAAACTCTATACCACAACGATGATCAACAAGGGCGGCCGTGCAGGTGAAGTTTGGTCTAATGATCACAAATGGGATTTCAAAATTGGAACGCCCGGTATCGATAAGGAGTCAACCAATCCTGAACAGTTATTCGCAGCTGGCTTTGCTTCCTGCTTTAATGGTGCTTTAGACTTAGCCTTACAGCAAGCTGGCATCTCTGCTGAACCCACTGTTCGTGCAAAAGTCTCCCTCTATCAGGAGGGCGATGAGCCTGACTTCCACATTGGTGTTGATTTATTCGGTCACATTGACGGATTAGATGAAACTGAAACTAAAAAATACATGGCAATCGCTGAAACAATCTGCCCTTACTCCAAAGCAACGCGCGGTAATATCGAAGTTACGGTGAATGCTGAATAAGGGTCAACTAAAACCGGCTCATCAGGTTAATTAAATCTGATGAGCCGGTTTTAATTTATGTGCTCAAGTTAAGCCCAAAAAAGTTTTGTAAACTACTAAAGGTTTAGTAATCAGCATTTAGCAAACTGGTTTTACTTATTGTAAGACTATAGATACAGCTTTTATATCTATTAAATAAATCTATTTTATATAATTTCACCTCATTGCCTCATTTATTCCTTCATGAAAGGGCTTGCATTTTAAATCACAGGTGCTTATAATGCTTTTTAGGTTAGTTGCTTTCATAAACCAACTTATCAAATACCAACTCACACTGTTCCAACTCACATTTTAGATTTTTTAAATTGCGTTTTGAAAGCGGTTACTGCAATTATATTACTTTCGTACACTGTAACTAATCGTCTATCTTGATAGGGGGATTTGTCTATGTCTAATGCAGGTACTACAAAGCAACATCACTTACCCGTGAGCGTCATATATTTCTTTGGCGCTTTAGGTGGTCTGCTTTTCGGGTATGATACCGGTGTTATTTCCGGTGCCATGCTGTTCATTGGTCACGAATTAAATATTGCCAACGGTTCATTCCAGTATGGTTTCTTAACCGCATCTACTTCAATCGGTGCCGTTTTTGGAGCCTTCTTCATTGGGCCATTATCAGATAGGTTTGGGCGTCGGCATTTGCTGATCACAGCCGCAATCATCTTCTTCTTTGCCGCTTTAGGTTCAGCCTTCTCGCCTGAATACATCGCCTTAGTTTCATTCCGGTTCTGCTTAGGTATCGCCGTTGGTGCCGCATCATCATTGATTCCAACGTACTTAGCCGAACTTGCCCCAGCCGAAAGACGTGGGACTGTCGGGTCCTTGTTCCAATTAATGGTTATGACCGGTATCTTCTTTGCTTACGTGTTTAACGAATGGTTCTCACCACAGGGTGGGTTAAACCTTTCCGAAAGTATCAGTTGGCGTTGGATGTTAGGGTTAGCTGCCGTTCCTGCCGCTATCCTTTGGATTGGTGCCATCTTCTTACCTGAATCACCTCGTTTTCTTGTTCGTAAACATGATGAGAAAACTGCGCTTGCAGTATTGCGTCAATTTAACCCAGACGAAAAAGTCGTTCAAAAAGATTTAAGTGACATTAAAGCTCAAGCTGCTATTCCTTCTGGTGGCTGGAAAGAATTATTTGGTCCAGTTGCTCGTCCCGTATTAGTAATGGCTTGTGGGTTAGCTATTCTGCAACAGGTCATGGGTTGTAACACTGTTCTGTACTATGCCCCAACCATCTTTATCTCAGCTGGGTTCAGTACTCACTTTGCCCTACAATCACATATTGTTATTGGGATCTTTAACGTGATTGTCACTGCGATTGCCGTAAGTATCATGGATAAAATTAACCGTAAAACCATGTTGATCGGTGGTGCCGTTGGTATGGCTGCTTCACTGTTCATCATGTCAACTGCTATGTTACTGTTACACGCCGGTAATGGGAACTTGGGTTCATGGATCTGTGTCATTGCTTTGACACTCTACATCGCCTTCTTCTCAGCAACTTGGGGGCCTGTAATGTGGCTCATGATTGGTGAAGCCTTCCCATTGAACATTCGTGGGTTAGGTAACTCATTTGGTGCCGCTGTTAACTGGTTCGCTAACTTCTGTGTTGCTGAAACCTTTACTGTCCTGTTAGTTGCCTTCGAACCAAAAGGTGTTGCTAACCCAGAAGGTCAAGGGATCGCACGTCTGTTTATCGTTTATGGTCTCTTCTGTGTCCTGGCTATCTGGTTCGTGCACAAGAAGGCTATTGAAACCCGTCACCGTACACTTGAAGACATTGAATCTGGTCTTCGTCAACGTGCTGCTGACAAGGGTTATGATCCAGAAACTGGTGAACTTAAAAAGTAATTAGTTTTGGATATATCCAATAAGGCTTAAATGAAGAGAATCTAGACTGTAATTATACGGTCTGGATTCTCTTTTTGTACCTATATAAGGACGATTGAAATGAACCGTTTGTCACATAACTTAATCTCCTAGTAATTGTCAGTTAACATAACTGCAACATTTCCCGTGTATGCTGTTTGATAGTGATTAATAAATAAGGGGATTTTTAAAAATTATGTCAAAAGCGAATATAAAAATGAAACTAGCAGCATTCTTATTGATTTTCGGGTTCGCCTTTGGAATGGGCACCAACTTTACTTCAAGTATCAGCACACAGACGCAAACAACGACTGCCCAAGCTTCAACTCGAGTTTCTTCTAGCCAAGCTAAGCAAATTGCTAAAATTAACGCTAATCTATCTAAAAACCAAAAGGCAGCCAAGCACTGGATTGCCTATCACGAATCACGCTACAGCTACACTGCTCGTAACGGTAACTGTTATGGCCGTTACCAATTACTAAGAGGTTATTTGCATGGTAACTACAGTCCAGTCAACCAAGAAAAGACAGCTAACAAGTACGTTAGTGGTCGTTATGGCACTTGGACCCACGCTAAGAGTTTCTGGCAAGCACATCATTGGTACTAGAGTGCAACAACAGGCGCTTTTCCCCAGAGTATAAGACGAAAAAATATGATGACAGTCGTTTTTGACTGTCATCATATTTTTTTTGACTTATACGGCCGGGGCATGCCGGCTTGGCGCACGTTTCAACTCAGCGAAAGTAGCGCGCACCGTTAGATTTCTTGTTTTCCCAAACTATTTCTTCATCTTATCAACTTTCTTAGACAGCCGGGAAACTTCCCGCGTTAACTGTTTGATCTGCTTAGTCAAAGCTTCATTTTGCTGCTGTTGGGCATCCGCTTGGCCGGTCCGATCAGTGAAGAAGTCGGTGATCGTACTGGTCAGCAAACCAATAAAGCCCACACCGCCGAGCATTAAGACGGCCGCAATCAGTTTACCCCACGCGGTATGCGGTGAATCATCGCCGTACCCCACAGTCGTGGCCGTGGTGATTGCCCACCACAGTGACTCTGACAGCGTTTGGTGTTCCACGATGGAGAACAGCAACGCGCTGATACAGATAATGACCACACTGATGGTAAACAGATAAATGAACCCGGTATCGTAGGTAAAACGGTGAAAGTCCCGAGTCCATTTGCCAGAGATTCCTAACTTCCAGAAGATGTGATGTGTGCGGATCATGCGAAATATTCTGGCCAGCCGAAAGAGTGAAAACGCTGGGTGCATCGGCAAGATACCTAATAGATCAAAAGCGTTGTTAATCAAAAACCATTTCCGATTTTTGGTGAAAATCAGCCTGACCACATAGTCGATGACGAAAAACGCCAGTAGAACTTGAAAGCTAATGTAGCCAACGAGTCCTACCTTCACCTTTAGCATCATTAAAGTTGCTAAGACACTGGACGCAACGGCTAGAATCGCCACAATGCTATGATAAATGACCAACCATCTTTCTTGCTGTTTTTTGGTTACATTACGCATGTTACTTCGTCTCCTCAGTACCATAAATCGTCTTCAAAGTACCAATATCACCCGATGACAATTGCGTGTTTCCTTGATCAACTGGATACATCACGGAATTCCGATAATGACTATGATCTAATCCCAAAGCGTGTCCCAGTTCGTGAATGGCAACTGATTTTCTGATTGCTGCAGAGGGATAATACACATTTAATCCCGCCCGAGCGTGGTTCGCCGTATAGGCGTTCCACCCCGTCTGCTGGATGATCTGCGGACCACCGTGGCCTGATTCGATCATGGTCGTGTTACCATTACTTGGCATCTGCTTCGAGTAAACGAAGAAGGTAATTGAGTTTTGACGATCTGTCCCGGTACCTGGTACCAGCTTGACGATCCCCGTTTGATTGTAAACATTAACGGCGTTTTCAAAAACCGCCTTCGCTCCAGCCGAAACGTTATCATCAAAATGATAATAATAAGTTCGCGACAATTTCCGATTTTGAACGATCGATTCAATCGGCGTATCGCTCGCTGACGTTTCGGACTTTTGTGTCTGTTGCGTCGTTGTTTTAAAGTTAGGATCAACTTTTTCGATCACCTTATCGATTTCACCGGTAAAATTAATTGGTGCCGGTTTTGAATCCAATGCCATTGGCACGAACACAACCGCTAAACCTAATGTGACCCATGTTAACCAGCCTTGATACCGCACAGCAGACACCTCCTTGAATTGATTAATTAAACCTAGATTACTGATTCTAACGGTAAAGGTCAATTAATCTGGGGTAATTACACTAAATTTTAAGTGTTTTATGAAAAGCTTTGCTGTTATTAAATATTTTCGTGCCGTTTTTAGCTTATAAGTCTATAATGAAATTAAATATCATTATTTTATTAGGGAGGTTTTATTTTGACAAAAAAGGGTTGGAAAAGGGCAGTTACAGTTATTTTAGGGGCAACGTTGGTTGGTGGCATCATTGTTGAGACACCTAATGCAGTAACCACAACACAGGCACAGGCATCAAAGAAAATTCCATATGCGCAATATCAAAGTGACATCAACGGTATCAAAGCAGCGTTGGGAAAAGCTTCGACCGATGTCCAAAGTAATGTAACTGGTGATTTTCCAGATCCAAACGATAAGGATGCCTACATGCAGAATGGCAGTTTTGATAATTACCTAGGTAATTTAAGCGCTGCTGTTGATTATAATACAGATACTAAAGAACAAGCGAGTGAAAACCTGAGTGCCCTCGTTGCAACTTATAATGTCTTTAGAAATCGACTAACCTCAGGTGAACAGAGTCAACTGGAATCTATGGCCAATAAAATTAATGGCGAAATAGCAGTCTCCACTGTTGATAATGGTTATGGTGATATTTCAGATAACTTAAGTGGTTATGCTGATGCTCTAAATAGCGCGGTACTAGACTATGGTAATAATTACGATAGCGTTGCTAACAGGCCAAAAGCAAAAAAGAGCTATATTTCCAAACTTTCTGTCAAGAAGTCTTCAAAGAAGAACGTTAAAGTAACGGGTACTGCCAGACTTTACAGATCTGCAAACTACGCACGTATCAATACCTATAAGGGTAACAAATACGCTAAGTTAAGCGGGCACAACTTCAGCAAAACCGTCTATGCACCAAAAGCGAAAACGGTAAAAGTTACCGTTGGACATTACAGCCACGGTCACTTTACCTCAGTCACTAAAACTAAAACAGCGCACATTAAATAATTAAATGATTTATCGTCAAGCACCTCGATCATCCTGATCGAGGTGCTTTTTAGTCAAAAAAGCCGATAGAATTTATCCATCAGCTTTCAACTTTATTTCACCTATTCACTCAAATGATTCACCGTACAGGTCACCAAATGATCATCCAAAATACCCAACGCTTCCAGCCAAGATTGAACAATGGTTGGACCCACAAACTTGAATCCGGCTTTTTTCAGCGCCTTACTAACCTGCTGAGATAGCGGTGTCTGCGCTGGCACTTCCGCCATTGACGGATACCGGTTCACAACTGGCTTATCATCCACAAATGCCCATAAATAGGCATTCATCGTCTTACCCGCTGCGTGCCATTTTACCAGTTGCCGGGCGTTATAAATGATGTCCTTGATCTTCAGCCGATTACGGATAATCCCCGCATCATTTAACAACCGGGCGACATCGTTATCATCGAATTGCGCAACCTTTTCAACCTCAAAATTAGCAAACGCCGTCTTAAAGTTCGCCCGCTTATTCAACACGGTCTGCCAGCTCAACCCCGCCTGCATCATTTCCAATGTCATTAGCTCAAAGGTTTCGCGTTCATCGGTTGTTGGTACGCCCCACTCATAATCATGGTAGTGTGTCATTAATTCATTGGTATTTTCTGCCCAGTCGCAACGCGTCATGTGCATTCTCCTAGCGATTAAGAAATCTTTTCAGCCGCCATCAGCTTCGTCAAATAATCGTGACTAGCTCGCATTTCACGGCTGTCATTTTGATCAGCGAGATCAATTTCGTAGATATTAGTGGCTTTCGGATTGACGACTTTCATGACCCGTTGCCAGTCGACCTTCCCCTTACCTAACTGCAGGCTATCATGGTGTTCGCCCATGGAATCGACAAAGTGGTAGTGCACTGTTTGCGGTGCCAGTCGTTCAACACTTTTAACGAGTTTATCGTTATCGCCATGCAACACAATAAAGCCATGACTGATATCGTAACAAAGACGGTAATGATGGGCCATCACTTCTTTTTCAATTTCATCATCGCCATAGTCAAAGGCTGGTGAAATCGAATTTTCAAACATCACGTGGTTACCGCCTAATTGCTGAAAGTAATCCAGCCGGTCAAAGATCACTTTGCGCCCCGTTTTTAAATCACCAAAAGCGTTAACGACGGCATCATTGTCGGAATAACCACCGTGAATGAGGACTTGCACATTTAATTTAATTGCCAGTTCGATCAACGCATCCGCACTGGCCATCATAAATTTGTAGCCATCCGGATCCTTCAACGCGGAGACCGCGACCTCATTATGATGGTGATCATAAGCCATCGGATGGTGAATCACAATGTGTCGCACACCAGTCGATTGAACGTATTTGATCATCTCTGCCAAATGAACTAACCCATTTTTTGTCATATCATGTTCATCCGTATAGAATTCAAACACAGACGGATGGTATTGCAACCGCTCATTCGTCTGTTCTAGTGATGTACTTGCTTTTAAGCCTAAATTCGGCATCATTTAATCATCTCATTTCGCCTTTATTTATACCACTGCTGCTAGTGAATAACGATTATTTCGCACTGCACCGTGCTAAACATAACAAAATGTTAATACTTATAGAAATAATCAGCTATTAACACAAAAAGCACATCTGCTGAAATCAGCAAATGTGCTTTTCGATTTGTTACCTATTATTCAACGAATTATCGGTCTGATTTACGTTTCTTGATTCCAACCAGTCCTAATAAACTCATTAACGCTGTGCCGACTACTGCTAGCCATGAAGACTGCTGCTCATTAGTTTGCGGTAATTGACCCTTTGCGGTGGCATTTTGCTGCGTTGCCCCTGTCAAAGTCTTGGCATCAGTAGCACCACTTACAGACGTACTGCCTGTCTTGGCTGCGTTACTGCTGGTTACCTGCGTCATTGCGTTAGCAGATTGACCACTAGCCGTCTGTTTCAGCGAATCACCAGAATAGTTGTTAGCTGCCTGTGCGACCGTCTTTTCGGCACGGTTGCTGGTTACCTGTGCCAGCGTATTGCTAGTTTGATTGCTGGTTGGTCGTGCAACCGTCTTTTCAGTGCGACTACTAATGTCCTGTGTTGTCGCATTGGTTGAACGGCTGCCAGCACGTTTGGCCGTCTGGCTAGAACGGTTACCGGTTTGCTTAGTCTTGTGATTAGTCGCTTGCGATTCAGAAACCGCCTTTGTTTCGGTTTCTTTCGTCGCTGAACCTTTCTGCTGTCCAGAACGGGGCGTTGCCTTGGTTGCGGAGCTCTGCGCCTTAGTTGCTTGTTCACCAGTAGTGGTAGATTTGACTGCTTGAGTTGGTGAATCTGTAGTAGCAACTGGTTGCGGCTCAACGGTGTAACTACCTGGTACGGTCGTGATCGTGTAATTAGGATTCGACTTGGGTGCCAGCGTGACCGTTATTGGGTGAACCCCAACATCACCATTGGTTCCGTAATTCAGTTGATAGCTAACCGGAGTCCCCTTTGCTGGAACACCAGTGACCGTCGCTTTGGCCGTGCCAGTGTACGGCTGACCGTCATCAGTTTTGGTCAGACCGTTGGGTGCTGTAATCATCACAGGTGCCGGTGTAATCGTTAAATGACCAGCTGTAATATCGCTTAATGCAATCGTATAGTTTGGATTCAACTGCTGTAACTCAGTAAATCCAGCTTGACTCAATGTCACATCGTACGTACCAGCATCTTCGCTTTGATCTGCACGAGTAAAGTCAGCAACAGTCCATTTAGGTGCCGTTAATTTAACAGGCACTGTGACCGTGTAATCAGCTGGATCAGTGGTGGTATCACTGTCATAAACCTTAGTCTGACTGCCGATTGCCACTGTACCAAGCTTAGTTTGTGCGAGTGCAACTGGTTCAATGACGAAATTACCAGCCACCTCGTTTTCCGGACTTGGCGTAATGACATAGTTCGGGTTAGCATCTTGTAACTTCTGCCAGCCAGCAGCACTTAATGTGACTGGATATGAACCAACGTTTTCGGATGACCCTTGACGAACAAAGTCTCCAGCGGTAAATGTCGGCTGATTCAGCTGTGTACCTTTAATTATAACTGGGTAGACGCTAGGATCATTAGCTGGCTGTCCGCTATACTGCCGGTAAACTGAATCAATGAAGAAGCGGGACTGCGGTGTAGCTGGCGTGATTCTCAAACTGCCAGCCGTCGTTTTGACCGTGTAATTAGGATTATCCCCAAGCGTCACGGTAATTGGATAACCGCCATTCTTAACGTTGATATCTTGGCTGATATCAGTCAGTGAATAGTGCAGCGCATCCGCCTTACTACCCGTTGGCCGTCCAGTAACCTGAGCCACATCAGCGTTACCCATATACGGATTGCCATCATAGGTCTTAATCAGGTTCGGCGCGGTGATCGTAACTGGTGCTGGTGTGATGACTAACAGACCGTTTTGAATCGATTTCGCATCCAGCATGTAGTTTTTGTTTGCCTGCTGCAACTTAGCAAGTCCTTGACTGCTCAACGTAACCACGTGGTTGCCGACATTTTGACTGTCGGTGACCGTGGTGAAATCAGCAGCCGTAAACGTTGGTAAGACTAAATCAGCGTCATCGCTCGGCTTTAAAACGGTATAGGTGGTTGGATCCGTACTGTTATCGCCATCGTAGACCTTAGTTGCGCCTTGAACCACGACGGAATTAGCCACCTGTAAATTATCTGCCGGACTCTTCGCATTGATTGGCGCAGCAGCCGTGTTCGCGGTTGCTTGGCCCAATGCTTTCGGCGTAATCGTTAACGAACCAGCAACGAGGTTAACCGTGTAATTACCAACATTTTGACCATTCGCTGCCGTTATCGTGTAGGTGCCAGCATCCTTGTCACCGCTGATATCGGTCAGCGTGAAGGTTGGCTGATCACCATGAGCTGGTACACCGGTAATTGCTACCACGTCCTTATCACCGACGTACGCCTGACCATCGTAAGTCTTCGAAATGGTTGGCGCGGTACGGTGATTGGCGCTGCGGTGATCACTTGGTGGCCACCAGTGACATCAGCTGCCGTCACTTTGTAATTTGGATTGGCAGCCTGTAAATCAGTGACTCCCTTAGTACTCAACGTCACCGCATAGCTACCAACGTTTTGACTTGAAATACCACTCAAATCAAAATCATCGGCTGTCCATTTTGGCGCCGTCAATTGCTTATTCAGGGTCACTGCATACTGCGTTGGATTCGTTGTTGCTGTTCCGTCGTAAACCTTAGTCTGATCTTGAACCGTAATGCTGCCGGCCTTCAGTGACGCTTGGTTAATGGTCAACGATCCAGCATGAGTTGTGATTGCGTAGTTTGGATTATCACCTAACGTAACTGCGATTCCATAACCACCAGGCTTAACCGCAGTATCTGAACTGAGATCAGTCGTTGAATAATGTAAGGCATCCGCTTTACCAGTGGTTGGTAAGCCGGTGACAGCAGCAACGTTATCGCTGCCAGCATAGGCTTTACCGTCATAGGTCTTGGTCAACGTTGGCGCGGTGATCGTAACTGGTGCCTGTTTAATCGTTAGTGTACCGTCAACATACTTAATCGTGTAATTGCTGTTAGCATCCTTAAGTGTTGCTTTAACGGTATACGTACCGGTATTGACATCCTGGCTGATATTAGTGAGGTTAAATACTGGTGCCGTAGCTTTCGCTGGCTTATCAGTCACGTTAGGCTGATAAGTCTTATTATAAGCAGTGCCATCGTAAACCTTGCTGACGGTTGGTGCCGTTACCGTGATTGAAACTGGCGTAATGCTGAAACTGCCAGTCTTAACATTATTCGCTGTAAAGCTGTAGTTAGCGTTGGCATTATTCAGATCTTGAAGTCCCTGCTGACTAAGCTCAACCGTGTAGGTGCCCACATCTTGATCATCTGATGATAATTTAAAGTCATCAGCCGTCCATTGCTTAGGTGCCGAAACACCAGTTGGTAACGTTACTTTGTATGTCTTAGGTGTTGTCGTCGCATCGTTATCATAAACCTTAGTTGCTGTTCCAAGCGTCACGGTACCTTGATCACTCTTAGTTACCGTGAACGTGCTTGGTACAGTGGTTACCGTGTAATTCGGATTATCATCATTAATAACATTTAACGCATATGAACCAGCATTAATTGCGTTAGCTAGTGATGATAAATGATACTTCACAGTAGCGCCCTTAGCTGGCTTACCAGCTACCGTGGCAGTACTGTCAGAAACGGTATAACCGCTACCATCGTAAACTTTAGTCAAGCCTGTTGGTGCACTGATGGTTATTGGTGCTTGCTTGATTGTTAATTTACCAGCAGTCGGTGTAATCGTATAATTGCGGTTTGCAGCAACTTTACTATCAAACGTAATACCAATATCATAATCGCCTGCATTCACATCACTGCTCGTGTCGGCCAATTGATAAATCGGTGCCTTGGTACCAGTTGCTGATGCTGGCACACCGGTAACTGTCGCTTTCAAATCAGCGCCAGTATAAGTCTGACCGTCATATGTCTTCGTTAACGTTGGCCCAGCAATCGTAATGGCCGCTGGATTGATCGTTAATTGACCATTAACAACACTGGCATTACTAATATCATAGTTGGCATTGGCAGCCTGCAACTTCTTAAGGCCACTAGCCGTCAAATCAACTGCATAAGTTCCCACATCTTGACTCTTAGCCGCAGTCGTATCAAAGTCGGCTGTCGTTAAATCAGTTGGTACCGTGAGACTTAGATAACTAGCTGCATCCGCTGGGCCAGCCAATGTAAAGGTTGGCACGTTGGTAGCATCATTATCGTAAGCCTTTGTCGCGTTGCTGATTGTAATCGCGTTGGTGATGGCTTTAGGCGTAATCGTTAATTGCCCTTTGGCAGTCTTTATATTGTAGTTGGCATTCTTGGTTGAATTTGCTGTAATTGCCAGATCATAGGTACCAGCGTTTACATCCTTAGCTACGGAAGTCATGGTGTAAACCGGATCATCACCCGTAACTGCACCACTAACAGCAGCCTTTAAATCAGTTCCTGTGTAAGCTTGACCATCGTATGCCTTGCTGACGGTTGGCGCTGTAATGGTGACATCTGCCTTGTTGATCGTCAAAGTACCACTCTGAACATTTCCAGCAGTCACTGTAAAATTAGGATTATCCTGATTTAATTTAGCAATCCCAGCTGCGTTCAACGTGACTGCATAAACGCCAGCATCTTGACTTGTAACTTTTGTGGTATCAAAATCAGTCGCATCTAGTTGCGTCGTCTGGTAACCCGCTGGTCCCGTAACGGTGAATGTTGGCATATTAGCAGCGTTATTATCATACGTTTTAGAAGCATTGCCGACTGTAACTTGACCAGTAATTGGTGCCGCTGCAATCGTTAATTGACCATTCTTAACCGTGACGTTGTAGTTGGGATTCGTTGCGGCATCTGCTGTAACTGTCAGAGTATAGGTACCAGCGTTCACATCCTTAGCTACAGAAGTAATGGTATAAGTTGGATCATCACCCGTGATTGCGCCAGTGATAGCTGGCGTTAAGTTGCCACTATATGCCTGACCGTCGTAAGTCTTGCTGACAGTTGGTGCTGTGATTGTGACATTCGCCTTATTGATCGTCAAAGTACCATTCTTGGCAGTTATCTTGTAATTTGGATTCTGCGTTGCGTTTGCTGTAACTGCCAGCGTATAGGTACCAGCGTTGATATCGTTGGCTACGGAATCCATGGTATAAACCGGATCATCACCGGCAACTGCACCGCTGACATTGGCTTTCAAATCAGTACCAGTATATGCCTGACCGTCATAAGTCTTGGTCAGCGTTGGTGCAGCAATGGTAATGTCTTTAGGCGTGATTGTGAGTTGACCAGCCTTAACACTGTCAGCTGAAATGACGTAGTTCGGATTATCTTTTTGTAATGCGGTAATCGCAGCACTTGTTAATTTAACGTCATACGAACCCACGTTTTGACTAGCAGCCGCTGAAGTATCAAAATCAGCCGCCGTAATGGTTGGCATCGTGAAGTTTGGATAATTAGTCGCATCCGGTCCAGTCAGCGTAAAGGTTGGCACACTGGCTGCATTATTATCGTAGACTTTACTCTCTGAATTAATAGTGAGCGCTTGTGAAATCGTCTTAGGCGTAATCGTCAAATGCCCAGCAGTCGGTGTAATCGTGTAATTATGGTTTGCGGCGGCTTTGCCATCAAATGTGATGCCAATATCATAACCGCCAGCATTCACATCGTTGCTGAGATCAGCCAACTGATATGCTGGTACATCGTTGCCAACTGTACCATTAACCGTAGCCTTCAAATCAGTTTCTGTGTAGGCTTTACCATCATAAGTCTTAGTTAACGTTGGTGCAGTAATCGTAATAGTCTTAGGCGTAATTGTAAATGAACCGGCTTTAATACTGGTCATATCAAATACATAGTTCGGGTTAGCCTGCTGTAATTTAGTTAATCCAGCTTGACTTAACTTCACTTGATAAGTACCAGCGTTTTGACTAGTGATACCACTGTTATCAAAATCAGCAGCCGTCAAATCTGTCGGTACCGTGAAGTTGCTGTCGCCAGCTGGTCCCTGCAGCGTATCCGTTGTCGGATCATTGGCTGCGCTGCCGTTGTAAACTTTACTGCTTCCACCCAACGTAATCGTATCTGCAGCCAACGTCTTAGGGTCGATCTTCAAAATTCCACTAACAGTTTTAATATCATAATTCGGGTTAGCGTCCGCTTTAGCCGTTACCGTAATTGGTGCATCCGTCGTGACATTCACATTAGTTGGCACATTGACCGTGTAAACTAGGTTGGCACCTGTCGTAACTTTATTGGCTGTTGCTGTCACTGGCTTACCATACTGTTTACCATCGTAAGTCTTTTCAGCATTTCCGGCTTTAATGGTCACTGCTCGTTTATCAATGATCAATTGACCACCAGTAATGCTATTTTTATCAAGAACATAATCCTTATTAGCAGCGTTAATTTTATCAATTCCAGATTGCTTCAACGTTACCGTGTAATCACCAACATTCTGGCTCGTAACGCCGTCGTTATCGTAATCGTCAGCAGTGAGTGTGGTTGGAATAACTAATCCAGCATACTGACTGTTAGCTGTTAACCCATACGTCTTAGGATCAGTGGTTGCATCACCATCATAGGTTTTATGGGCAGTTGCAACCTGAACCGCATTGGCTGTCGCAGTCTGCGGTGTGATTTTAAAGCTACCATTATTAATCGTAAACGTGTAGTTTGGGTTAGCCGTAGCATCAGCAGTAATCGTAATCGCATACGTACTACCAGCATCAACATCTTTGCTGATATCGTTAACGGTGTAGTTGAGCGCAGCACCATTTTTAGGCAAACCAGCCACTGTAACGAGTTTTGTTGGATCAGTTGAATACGCTTTGCCGTCATAGACCTTTGTGGCATTGGTTGGTGCCGTTAAGGTGATTGGCGCTGCCGTAATCTTCAACTGACCAGATTTAATACTATTGGTATCAAGTGCATAATTCTTATGAACACTCTTAATCGCATCAATCCCAGTTTGATTTAACGTTACCGCATAGCTACCAACGTTTTGACTGGTCGTTGCAACGTCAAAGTCTGAACTAGGCAATACCTGATCACCAGTTGATAATTTTACCGTATAACTGGTTGGATCAGTTGCACTGTCATTGTCATAGACTTTTGTGCCAGCCTGAATTGCTGCCGTTAACTTCGCTGGTGTAATCGTAAACGTACCGGCTTTGACATCATTAGCGTCCACTTTATAGTTCGGGTTAGCTGCCTGTAAATCAGTCAGTCCTTGGGCACTCAACTTAACTGCATAGTCACCAACGTTCGCGCTGGTAATACCGCTCAAATCAAAGTCAGCGGCTGTCCAGCCAGCCTTTGGTGCAGTCAAATTCGAATTCAAAGCGACATTATACGTCGGTGCGCTAATTGTTGTACCATCGTAAGTCTTAGTCTTGCCCTGAACCGCAATGTCACCAGCGGTTAATGCCGCTGGATTGATCGTTAATGTGCCATCAGCATACGTAATTGTGTAGTTGCTGTCAGCATTCTGTGGCGTTGCTTTTACGGTATACGTACCGGCATTGACATCTTGACTGATATTAGTGAGGTCAAATGCTGGTGTCGTAGCTTTCACTGGCTTATCAGTCACACTTGCCTGATAAGCCTTATTACTATAAGCAGCTCCATCATAAGTCTTGCTGACGGATGGTGCCGTTACCGTAATCGGTGCCGGCGTGATATTGAAACTGCCAGCCGTAACGTTATTCGCTGTAAAGCTGTAGTTAGCGTTTGCATTATTCAGATCTTGAAGCCCCTGTGCACTCAGTTCAACTGTGTAAGTGCCAACATCTTGACTGTTTGATGATAATTCAAAGTCGTCAGCAGTCCACTGTTTGGGTGCTGAAGCGCCAGTTGGTAAGGTCACACTGTAAGTCGTTGGCGTTGTCGATGCATCGTTATCATAAACTTTAGTTGCATTTCCAAGCGTCACAGCAGCTTGATCATTTTTAGTTACCGTGAATGTGCTTGGCACAACGGTTACCGTGTAGTTCGGATTACCATCATCAATCACATTCAACGCATATGAACCCACGTTAATTGCGTTAGCTAGTGATGACAAATGATACTTCACAGTGTCGCCTTTAGCTGGTTGACCAACTACTGCAGCAGCATCAGAAACGGTGTAGCCCTTGCCGTCATAAACTTTAGTCAAGCCTGTCGGAGCGCTGACCGTTACCGCAGCTTTAGCAATCGTAAAGTTACCAGCCATAACATTGCCACCGGTAAACGTGTAATTGCTGTTAGCCGCTTGTAAATCAGCCAGTCCTTTGTCAGTCAACGATACCGTGTAAGTCCCAGCATTCGTTTCAGCTGGTAAATTGAAGTCAGCAGATGTCCAGCTTGTAGGTGCTTTGACACCAGCTGGCAGATTAACTGAGTATGTTGCAGCAGTCCCATCGTAGGTTGTCGGCGCTGTCGCTGTAACGTTTACCTTAGTCGTCGTATTGGGCGTGATATTAAATTTACCGGCTGTAACATCGCTGGCAGTTACTGCATAGTTCGGGTTAGCTGCCTGTAAATCAGCTAGTCCTTGAGCACTCAATTTAACTGCGTAATTACCGACGTTCTGACTGGAAATCCCAGTCAAATCAAAGTCAGCAGTCGTCCAGCCATTGGTTGGTGCAGTCAATTTCGAACTTAAGGTCACACTATACTGTGTAGGGTCACTGCTTGCAGTCCCATCATAAGCCTTAGTCTTCCCCTGAACCGTAACGTCACTAGCCGTTAAACCAGCTGGCGTAACGATCAACTGACCGGGTGTAATGCTATTTTTATTAAGCACATAATTCTTGTTGCTGCTGTTAACAGCATTAATCCCAGTTTGATTTAACGTCACGGTATAACTACCAGCGTTTTGACCAGTAGCTGCCATACCGCTAGTTGTTTCAACGTCAAAGTCTGAACTAGGCAATGTCTGAGCACCCGTTGATAACGTCACGGTATAACTGGTTGGATCAGTCGTACTGTTATCATAGGCTTTCGTGGCATTCTGAATTACGGCCGTTTGCTTTGCTGGTGTGATCGTAATTGCTCCTGCAACGGTCGTAATCTTGTAGTTCTCGTTACCCTTAGCGTTAGGAACCACTGTTGTCGTGTAGGTACCCACATCTTGAGCGTTACCGTTAACCGCAATCGTGTAGTCTGGCGTTGCTTTCAAAGTCGTGTTATCAGAAGTAACCGTCCCCGTTGTTACAGAGACCGGCGTGCCCGTATATACTGTGGTTTCACTTGGTGCTGTGATCGTGATTGGTGCTGGCGTAATGACATATAAGCCATTTTGCACGTCTGTGGCGTCAAACGAATAATTCTTATTAGCATCTTTCAATGCCTGCAAACCGGTTTGATTCAACGTAACCTGATAAGCACCGGTATTTTGTGAAACTGCCGTGGTATCAAAATCACTAGCATCAAGCGTTGGTATCGTAAAGTCGCTATATTGGCTGGGTGCTAAAACTTTAAAGGTTGAGGCATCCGTTGCTGCACTACCGTCATAGACCTTAGTACTGCCTTGAACCACGATTGAAGTTGCTAACTGCAGATTCTGACTAGCATCAGTCGAGTTAGCTGGCGCTGTTGCTGTATTAGCAGCGGCTGTCGTCAAGATTCGTGGATTGATTGTAAGCTTGCCAGCCGTAATATCAGCCCTAGTGACTTGATAATTCAGGTTAGCTGCCTGTAAGTCCTTAATTCCTTGATCACTTAAAGTAATGGTGTAATCACCAACATTTTGGCTCGTAATACCGCTTAAATCAAAATCAGCTGCGGCCCAAGCTGGTGCCTGTAACTTCTGGTTTAATTTCACACCATATTTATCACTAATTGCAGTGCCATCGTAAGTCTTGGCATTGCCCTTAACCGTAACGTCACCAGCTGCCAATGCTACCCGGCTAATTGTGAAGGTAGCAGGTTTAATATTCGTGTTGGTAAATTCGTAATTACTGTTGGCTGCCTGTAAATCGGCGCGTCCTTTGTCACTCAGCGATACCGTGTAAGTCCCGGCATTCGTTTCAAATGGTAAATTAAAGTCCTCAGCCGTCCAGCTTGCAGGTGCGTTAACACCAGCTGGCAGACTAACTGAATACGTTGCAGCAGTCCCGTTATAAGTTGCAGGCGCTACTGCCTTAACACTGACATCAGTAGTCGTATTTGGGGTAATTTTTAAAGTACCGTTATTAATTGTAATTTGATAGTTCGGGTTATCCGCAGCCTTAGCTGTAACTGTAATCGGATAGTCGGTTTGATTAACATTCACTGCATCTGAATCGGTTGTCACTTGATAAACCAGCGCAGCACCCTGATCTGGCTTACCGGTGACCGTTGCTGTAAGCGGCTGCGCATAAGCTTGTCCTGAATATGGCGTGGTGACGTCAGTAGCACTGATTGTCACTGGTGCTTTGGTAATCGTAAATGAACCAGCCTTAACGTTCGCACTAGTAATTTGATAATTCTTATTTGCCGCTTGCAGGTCAGCAATCCCCTTTGAACTCAAAGTAACTGAGTAAGTGCCAGCATTCTTAATTGCGGTTGCAGTGGTGCCATCTGATGATGTTAAAGCAAAGTCAGCAGTCGTCCATTGAGGTGCCTTTAGCCCTCTTGATAAGGATGTGGTGTACTCGGCAGGATCTGTGGTAGCTGTCCCGTCATATTGTTTAGTACCAGACACGCTAACTGTAGCTGTCGTGTTAGGGGTAATTTTAAATGCCCCAGCCGTGACGTCCGCTAACTTTAAGGCGTAATTGGTATGCGCTTTTTGAATGTCAGCAAGTCCATTACTATTTAAAGTGACGGCATACTGGCCAACATCTTGACTCGTAATCTGGGTAGTATCGAAATCGGTGCTTGGCAGATCAGCTACTTTTTCACCCGTCGATAAGGTGACCGCATAGCTCGTTGGGTCAGTCTGACTGTTACCATCGTATGCTTTAGAAGCACTTGCCACCGTGGCTGTAACAGTCTCCGGTGCAATGACGAATAACCCATTTTGCACATCTGTGGCGTCAAATGAATAATTCTTATTAGCATCTTTCAATGCCTGCAAACCGGTTTGATTCAACGTGACCTGATAACTACCAGCATCCTGTGAAATAGCTGTCGTATCAAAATCACTAGCATCAAGCGTTGGTATCGTAAAGTCGGTATACTGACTTGGTCCTAAAACTTTAAAGGTTGAAGCATCCGTTGCTGGCTTATTGTCATAAACCTTAGTACCACCTTGAACCACGATTGAAGTTGCTAACTGTGGATTTTGTGCTGAATCAGTCGTATTGGCTGGTACCAGTGCGGTGTTAGCCGCAGCAGTCGTTAGCGCTTTAGGTGAAATGGTCAACGAACCAGTTTTAGAAGTATCAAAGGAAACCGCATAGTTTTGCGCCAAAGCCGCTTTAATCGCAGCCTCACCGCTAGCGGTCAATTGTACCTGATAAGTTCCGGCATCTTTGGCAGTTGGTGTTGCAGAGGTTAATTCAACATCGTTAGCTTTCAAGGCATAGTTGCTGCCATCTGGCAATGTAACTGTATATTTGGTTGAGTCAATTGCCTGAGCACTGTTCGAATACGTCCTAGTGTCGCTACCGCTTAAGCCAAGCGTTGCGTCCTTTAGATAAGGCACCTTAACAGAAATGCCCGTATCACTAATTGGTACAGCAATTGTAGTGGGTGCTTTAAACGTATAACCCGTCTGAGGGGTCAGTTTGGATTCATCCACCGTTGTGCCACCCACTTGGGTAACGGTTAGATCTGTCAAGCCAGCAATCGTATTACCATTGCTGTCAACTGGCACTAATGTCACCGTAACGTCCTTTAGCGTATATTGAATTTTCAACGGATCAGCATTCGTCGTTGCCGTTTGAGGCACCGTATAAGTGCTACTTACCGCATTATAACCAGCTATAGTTGGTGCTGTTGCCGTTGTACCAACGTACCCTGTCTCAGGAAACAGCGGTACCGTTGTGATCGGCTGATTGCTGGTATCTACCGCCTGCAACATATAAGTAATTTGCTTTTGATAGACAACCTTAAAGCTTTGATTATTCGTTGTTAAAATTGTAACGTTTGGTTCTTTAGTCACATAGCCCAAACTAGTGTAATCAGGTGTATCAACCGTTGCGCCAGCCTTGGCATGGCCGGTCACTGTACTAATCCCTGTTACCCCAGTAATTGGATTTTGATTAATATCAACTGGAACGATCGTGTAAGACAGCAGTGATGAATTTAGTGTATAAGTGACCGTAATCGGTTTATTCGTCGTTGTATCCGTGGCAGCATTAGCGGCCGTAAACATATTAGCAACCGTTGCTTGATCCGGTGTGTAGTCGGTCACTGTTGGTGACACTTGTGAATAAGTCCCGCCAACGACCCCAGTCAGCGTTACCGATTGAGGTGTTGCCGAATTTGCACCCGTATAGTTGATTTTTACGGTTGCCGGTTTCCCAGTGTACTTAACGATATACATATTAGCAGTTGGATCCGCTGAATAAGTGCCGCTAACAGTCGCTTGCGCTGCCGTGTAACCAGGAATATCAGCTGCGGCTACACTAAAGTTCGTGCCATACTTACCAGTCACCGTTTGTGGCTTATCCGTGCTGGCCGTGGTTGAATCAAGGCCAGTATGCTGAATCGTGACCGTCACATCAATTGGTGCGTAGGTCACTGTAAAATTAGTTTGACCCTTGTTTTGATAGACGCCAGTAATAATTGCTTGATCCGGTGTGTAGCCCGTAATGGTTGGTGAAACGAGACTATAAGTATCACCAATTTTGACGCTTTGGGTCTGAACGGCCGGAATTTGGTCAGTCGGCAGACCGGTGCCAGCGTAATTGACCGTAATGGTTTGTGCTTGGGTTGTATATTGCACCTTATAGCTGGTAACGCCCGGCTTCGTGACGAGTGTTTGACCAGCGACTTGTGAATAACCTTCCGCACTGTAATCCGGTGTTGCAATGGCAGCATCCGTTTTAGTCGTCCCATTAGTCATGCTCAAACCAGCAATCACATTGCCGTTCTTGTCGACTGGAATGATGGTGTAGCTGTTGTCATTAGCGGTATAGGTAATGGTTTGGGCCAAACTGCCTGTGTTACTGTAAACACCCTTTAAGATAGTGGCATCGGGTGTATAACCCGCAATGGTCGGTGCATTTACCGTATAAGTGCCGTCCGTTACACCAGTCTGTATTTGAGCAGCCGGTGTGACATCAGTTGGTAGACCAGCATAGGAAACGGTTACTTTTGAAGGATTGGCAATATATTTAACGTTCACTACTGGTATCGGCTTTGATGCAGTCGGCACGGTTTCAGCATTCTTTACAACGGTATAACCCGCGTAGGTTGGATAATCGATTGCATTGCCCGTTTGACCGTTATATTGAGTTGGTGCCAGGGTAACAATTGGATTACCGCTTGCATCAACGGGCTGAACCTTGTAAACCTTTGTATCAGCCACATATTTAACGGTAAAGGCACCGTTAGTAGCAGTTGCTGGACCATAAGTCCCCATAATCGTTGTTTGATCAGGGGTATAGCCCGCAATCTCAGGCGAATTGATCTGATAACTTTCACCAGTAGTCCCCGTTGCCATATTTGGAGTTGGTAATGAATTCGTTGGTAACCCAGTGTAGGTTACACTGACATGGTATTGATTAGCGGCGTACTGTAATTGATAGCTCGTCACGCCAGCTTTAGTTGTTGGCATCGTTTGACCAGAGACCAATGTGTAACCGTCATAAGTTGGTGCGGCAACACTGGCATCGGTCTTGCTAGTTTCGTTAGTTGCTGGCAATGCAGCAATGGCCTTACCAGTACTATCTACTGGAACGACCTGATAACTGTTGTCACTAGCAGTGTAATGAACCGCCACTTGTACCGGCTTAGCATTTTGAGTATAAGTACCGCCAACGGCAGCCAGATCGGCTGTATAACCCGCAATGACTGGTGTGGCAACGTTATAAGTGCTGCCAACTGCACCCTGTTCAATCGCAGTCTTGGGTGTCAGATTAGCTGGCAGGCCAGTATAGCTCACCTGGACGTTGCCGACATTCGCCTGGTACACGGCCTTCACGACTGTGCCATCGGTTGCTGGTGCAGTCATGCTAGTTCCTGTATAGCCAGCCTGAGCTGGTGCAGCAACCGTCGCTCCAATCTGTGAAGTGACCTGCTGCGGTGCTAACCCAGCGATAGCTTGCCCCTGAGTGTTCACTGGCTGAATTGTGTAATGAACTTGATTCGTATAATAAATGACAATGTTATTGACGTTATTGTTTTCAGTTGCGGCGTTTAAGACTTCGTTTGTGACTGATAGCGAATTGGTGCCTTCACTGGTCACAGCCTTCACGAATTGGTAACCGTCAATGACCCGCGGTGCAAACGTATGGGTGCTTAAATCAGTCGTTTTATCAACCGTAATCGTATCCCCAACGTCAACATTAGTAACATCTTGAGAATGAATGGTCGTTTGGGTGCCGTTATCAGCATCAACGTAAGTGAATCTGACGGGCATCGTGTTGACTGTCGCGGTAAAGCCACCCTTACCGGAAATATCAGCAATTTCAACGGCTCGCTGGTCGGTTTTATTAGAGCCACCGAGACTACCAACCGCGGCAAACGCGGCAATCGACATGGATTGGTTTAAAACGACATCTGGATATAAGACGCTTCCTTGATTGTTTTTGGCCGTACTTTTCGCAGTAACTGAACTAGTTGTCAGCGTTTGAACCTGCTGGGTCCGGGCAGCGTCCGAATACGTGGTATACGTAAAGCTCCCAGTGACCATATGATTTTTACTGTCAACCGTTGCCGGAGTCCATACTAACGTGGCGTACTCGTCATTGGGAACTGAGCTGCTAGTACTAGAAGCCCAAGTTGGCGTTGTCCCGGACAAAATACCCTTAGCATCCGTTTGTCGCACAACTAGTTGTCCCCATGCAGTATCAGCTTTACTGCCATCAACATAGCCATCCCGGCCAATGAAGGTCGTATTCGGCTGACCATAAATTCCAATATCAGCAGATGGATCACTACCTTGGCCAACCCCAGATTTTTGTGGATCAACGGGTTGCATAATAAAGCCGATACCACCACCATTACCAGAAGCTTGAGATTTTAGTTCAGCAGTAAAGGTAAACGCCTGACTGGTATCAATTTGGTTTTTGAAAACCATGGTTCCAGCCGTGGTTGGTGTGTTAGCAGGAACTAATACGACACCGCCTTGACTAATAGTAGACGTGGTGTCTGACGCGGTTGGCGTACCAGACCCCTTTTTAACGATCTGCTCAGCCTTAAAGTTCGCATCAACTTGATCAGGTGTAGTCAGTGCTACCTTGGTCTTATCGGCCGTGGAAATCGTGCCGTCAGGATTGACGTTAGCGGGGTTGGTTCCGTTTAAGGTCGCCGTTGTAATTTGGTTAGTGGTTGTTGCTTGAGCAGCCTCAGTTGAATTCGTCACGGGAGCTGCTGGTGCTGGAACTGTTGCTGGGCTCGGCTTTGGAGTGGTTGCAGCTGCATTATTTGGAGTACCATCAGCAGGCGTAGTTGGTCCCGTAGCCGTCTTTTCAGCAGTATTCCCAGTATCAGTTGTACCCGCATCATTAGTCTTTTCCTGATCAGTCCCAGAATTGTAACCAGAACTCTGCCGGCTTGTATCATTAACTGTCTGTGTGGTATTGATAGTTGACTGATCTGTACCGGCCGCCTCGGCGTGAACCATCGGTGCTGACCACAACATCCCCGTCATCAGTACGATACAGGCAAATGCCCATGTACCGCCACTCTTATACATTTTGTAATGCTCTTTGCGGTCTGTTGCTGCTTTGTTCAACAACAGCCTTTGTCGTTTAGTCATACATACCTCCGTTTATTGACTTAATTAAAGTCATCGTTTACAAATTCAAATAATTTGTCGAAGTTTGTAAAAACAACGTTTCTTTGTTCATTAAAATTATTTAACCGTAGCCAAAAGAGCCTCGTTACACCTGTCAAAAATAACCCATAACCACCTCGTTTGTTTTTTGATGGTCATGAGTTACTTTTGACAGCTAAGGCTGACTATATGTATTTAATTATTAACGAAACTTTATTTCTATCTAATCATAGCACTTATAATCTTTTTTAAAACCTGCTTGACCATTAAAAGCAATTAGTTTGCCTAGAATAGTTAATGCCTATAAGTATTTCAATAATAATAGTATCAAAAAAGCACATCTACCACAAAATGGCAGATGTGCTTTTTGAATCATTTACGCTTTAAACTGTTGATCCTTCTTTACGGATGAACGCTTTTTTTGCGCATGATGTTTCTTATTCGTCTTCTTAGTCGACTTTTTGATTGTCTTCTTAGTTGCTTTTTTGGCCGTCTTCTTTGACGAACCGTTTAATTTTGCTTGGTTAACAAAGCCAAAGGTCATAATTGTGTGTAGCATTTGCGACGTAAAAACGCGAACGTGCTGACTCAAATATACGATTGCTGCGATTGGCGTCAACTGCATCTGAGCAGTCGGCTGTGGCTTAGCTACGTTCGTTGTCGCTGTTTGAACAACTGGGCGCGCCACAATGGTGTAACTACCCGGTACCGTGGTGATCGTGTAGTTTTGATTCAATGCTGAATCAAACGTTACCAACACTGGGTGAACACCCACGTTACCGTTTGTACCGTAGTTCAGTTGATAGGCAACTGGAGTTCCATCCGCTGGCACGCCGGTCAATGTCGCTTTGGCGTTACCAGTGTATGGCTGACCATCAGCAGTCTTTGAGATACCGCTTGGTGCGATGATCGTCACAGCAGCCGGGGTAATCGTTAAATGACCCGCAGTGATATCAGCTGACGTAATCGTAAAGTTAGGGTTTGACTGTTGCAATTTATCAAGCCCAGCTTGACTCAGTGAAACAACATACGATCCGGCATCTTCACTCGCATCTTGCCGGGTAAAATCAGCACTGGTCCAACTTGGCGCCGTCAATCCAGTCGACAAGGCAACCGTGTAACCCATTGGATCAGTGGCGGCATCACCATCATAGACCTTGTTTTGATCACTAACAGTAATACTGCCTAAATCAGCTTGCTTTAGTGTTGCTGGTTGAATGACCAAGTTACCTGGCACCACGTTATCGGCACTAGGAGTCACTACAACGTTCGGGTTAGCAGCTTGTAATTTTTGCCAGCCAGCAGCACTTAACGTCACTTCATACGAACCAACGTTGGTAGATGTGCCTGTTCTGACAAAATCACTTGCTGTCCATTGCGGCTGCGTCAGCTCGCTACCTTCGACTCTAACCGGATAAACCGTTGAGTCGTCAGTAGTATTACCGTTATACGTCTGGTAAACCGCATCGATGAAGAATCTAAACTGCGGTTTCATTGGGTTAATCGTCAGACTACCATCTGCCGTTGTCACAGCATAGTTGGAATTATCACCCAGTGTTACTGTGATACCGTAACCGCCGTCCTTCACGTTAACAGCCTGACTGAGATCAGTCAGGGAGTAGTTCAGTGCAGCCCCATTAGTTGGCAGGCCAGTGACTGTCGCTACATCATCAGTACCTGAATAAGCTTTGCCATCATAGACTTTAGTCAAGGTTGGCGCCGTAATGGTAATCGGTGCTTTGCTAATAACTTGGTGGCCGCCTGTAACATCGGCAGCAGATACCTTGTAGTTAGAGTTAGCCGCTTGTAAATCAGCAACCCCCTTAGCACTCAACGTCACTGCGTAACTGCCAACGTTTTGACTGGAAATACCACTTAAATCAAAGTCATCAGCTGTCCATTTTGGTGCCGTTAATTGGTTACTCAAGGTCACAGCATACTGCGTCGAATCCGTAGCAGTCGTCCCATCGTAAGTCTTCGTCTGATCTTGAACCGCAATACTGCCAGCTTCAAGCGATGCTGGGGTGATTGTTAACGCCCCAGCTTTGGTTGTGATTGCATAGTTAGAATTATCACCCAACGTTACAGCAACCGCATAACCGCCATCCTTCACGTTAACAGCTTGACTGAGATCAGTCAGTGTGTAGTTTAGTGCTGCCCCATTAGTTGGTAGGCCAGTAACCGTTGCTACATCATTACCTGAATAAGCTTTGCCATCATAAGTCTTAGTTAAAGTTGGCGCCGTAATGGTAATCGGTGCTTTGCTAATAACTTGGTGGCCACCAGTAACATCGGTAGCGGATACCTTGTAGTTAGTATTAGCCGCTTGTAAATCAGCAATTCCCTTAGCACTCAACGTCACTGTATAACTACCAACGTTTTGACTTGAGATACCACTCAGATCAAAATCATCAGCTGTCCATGTTGGTGCCGTTAATTGATTATTCAAGGTAACAGCATACTGCGTTGAATCCGTAGCGGCCGTGCCATCGTAAGTCTTCGCTTGATCTTGAACCGCAATGCTGCCGACTTCAAGTGATGCTGGAGTAATGCTGAAGCTTCCAGCCTTAGCGTTAGCTACCGTGAAGCTGTAGTTCGTATTAGCCGCATTCAGGTCTTGAATCCCCTGAGCGCTCAACTGAACATCGTATGCCCCAACGTTTTGGCTGTCTGAGGACAATTCAAAATCATCAGCTGTCCAGTTTGGTGCACCAACCCCTGCTGGCAACGTCACAGCATAGAGCTTAGGCGTAGTAGCAGCATTGCCATCGTACACTTTAGTGGCAGTTCCAAGGGTCACGGTTGCTTGGGTATTCTTAGCGACCGTGAAAGTACTTGGCACAACGCTCACCGTGTAGTTCGGGTTATCGTCAGTTCCAATCACGTTTAACGCATAAGAACCTGCGTTAACGGCATCAGTCAGTGATGATAAATGATACCTCACATCAGTACCATTGGCCGGTTTGCCGGTAACAGTGGCTGCACTATCTGAAACTGCGTAGCCACTACCGTCGTAGGCCTTACTCAAACCTTGTGGTGCTGTAATCGTAACAGCTGCTTTGTTGATTGTTAACTGACCAGCGTTAGTGTAGGTCACCGTGTAGTTACCGGCATCCGCCGACGTGATTTTTGCCATGATTGGCAGCGTGCCAACGTTAACCTGCTGACTAATATCAGTTAGGCCAAAAGTTGGTTGCGCTACGCCTGCTGGCACACCGTCAACGACAACTTGATCGTCTTTACCTGAATAGGCCTGGCCATCGTAAGTCTTCGTCAAAGTTGGTAACGTCACCTTCAATGGTGCCTTCGTGATTGCAAATGAACCAGCTTGAACACTGCTCATATCAAAGACGTAATTACGGTTAGCCTGCTGTAACTTAGCTAAACCAGCTTGACTCAACTGCACCTGATAGTTGCCCACGTTTTGACTAGTAATGCCGCTGTTATCGAAATCAGCAGCCGTCCAGTCCGTTGGCACGGTGAAGTTAGTGTCATCAGCTGGTCCCTGCAGCGTGTACGTTGCCGGATCAGTGGCAAAATTACCGTTGTAAACCTTACTGCTGTTGCTGAAGGTGACTGCGTTGGCAGCCAGCTGTTCAGGGGTAATGGTTAATTTCCCGTTAGCAGTCGTAATTTCATAATTAGGATTATCAGCCGCATTAGCCGTGACGGTAATTGGTGTCGTTGATGCATTCACACCAGTTGGCACGTTGACTGTATAAACCAGTTTGGCACCCGTATCAACCGTATTCGTTGACGTTACGCCAACCGGGTCACTGTACTGCTTGCCGTCAAAGGTCTTCTCAGCATCCTTGGCTGTAATGGTCACTGGCCGCTTGTTAATGGTCAATTGACCGCCAGTAATGCTGTTGGTATCGAGGACATAGTTGGCATTAGCAGCGTTGATCTTATCGATTCCGGATTGCTTCAAGGTTACCGCGTAACTACCAACATTCTGGCTTGTAACGCCATCGGTATTGAAATCGTCAGCCGTCAACGTTGCTGGAATCACTAGTCCGGCATACTGACTGTTAGCGGTCAATCCATACGTCTGAGGATCAGTCGCTGCATCCCCGTCGTAGGTCTTTTGCGCGTTAGCAACTTGAATTGCGCCGGCTGTTTCAGTCTGCGGTGCGATCGTAAAACTACCGTTGTGAATGGTAAACGTGTAGTTTGAGTTGTCCGTTGGGGTGATCGTCATGTCATACTTGCCGACATTCAGTGCTTGGCTCAAATCATTGACCGTAAACTTCACTGGTGTCCCGTTAGCCGGTACATCGGAAACAGTAACTAGCGCTGCCGGGTCAGTTGAAAATACCTTGCCGTCATAAATCTTCGTCGCGTTAGTTGGTGCCGTTAAAGTAACGTTAGCTCGTGTAACGTCCAGACGACCAGCTTGTACATCAGCTGATGCCAGACTGTAGTTAGGCTGTGCTGCTTGAATGGCGGCAAACCCATCAGCGTTTAACGTTACCGCGTAACTGCCAACGTTTTGACCGTCAGCTGCCGTTGCGACGTTAAAGTCCGCACTCGGCAATTTCAGATCACCCGTGGTCAAATGCACGATGTATTCTTTAGGATTAGTTGCGCTGTTGTTATCATAAACTTTTGTAGCACTCATAACCGCAGCGGTTGACGGTGCTTGCGTAATCACAAAATGACCGTTCTTGATTGCACTGCTAGTCACGTGATAGTTACCGTTAGCGGCTTGTAAATCGTTAATGCCCTGTTCACTCAAACTAACGATGTAACTGCCGACGTTTTGGCTGGTAATACCGCTTAAATCAAAGTCAGCACTAGTCCAGCCCTTAGCTGGTGCTGCGAGTTTTTGGCTCAAGGTCACCGTAGGATCAGTGGCTGCCTTACCATCGTAAGTCTTGGTACTGTCGTTAACCGTAATGTCACCGGCTGACAGCGGTGCTTGGGCAATGGTAAAGTTACCAGCTTGCACGTTGTCACTGGTAAATTGGTAATTACTGTTGGCTGCTTGGAGGTGAGCGATACCAGTCGCACTCAACGTCACCGTGTAAGTCCCGGCGTTGGTTGGTGCTGACAAATTAAAGTCCGCTGCCGTCCAGCCCGCAGTTGAGGCCTTCACCCCAGCTGGAAGTGTCACTGCATAGTTCGCAGCAGCGCCATCGTAGGTCTTCGAAGCACCCGCTACGTTAACCGTGGCGTCAGTCATTGGCGTGATCGTTAATGTTCCGGATTTAGTGGTGATCGCGTAGTTCGGGTTATCGCCTAACGCGATATCGATTCCATAGCCGCCAGCCTTAACGTCACTCATTTGACTCAGATCAGTCATTGAATAGTGCAGCGCATCCGCTTTGGTAGCAGTTGGCAGGCCAGAAACGGTTGCCACGTTATCGTTGCCAGCATAGCCTTTGCCATCGTAAACCTTAGTCAAAGTTGGTGCCGTAATCGTAACTGGCGCTTGGCTGATTGTTAATTGACCAGCATGATAGGTGATCGTGTAGTTATTGGTTGAATCCTTTAAAGTTGCATTCAGTTCATAAGTCTTGGCGTTAACATCCTGACTCAAATCAGTCAGGTCAAATGATGGTGCAGTCGCATCGGCTGGTACACCCGTTACTTGAGCCTGATAGTCACCGCTGTAAGCCGTGCCATCATAGACCTTAGTTAAGGTTGGTGCCGTGACCGTAATGGCAGCTGGAGTAATGCTGAAACTGCCGGCATGCACGTTGGTTGGCGTAAAGCTGTAATTGCCGTTAGCAGCGTTGAGGTCTTGAAGCCCCTGCGCGCTAAGCTGTACGGCGTAGGTGCCAACGTCTTGACTGTTTGATGATAATTCAAAGTCAGCCGCCGTCCAGTTTGGTGCGGAAACCCCTGCTGGCAACGTCACACCGTAAACTGCAGGCGTAGTTGTCGCATTGTTATCATAAACTTTCGTAGCTGTTCCAAGCGTTACGGCTGCCTGAGCATTCTTAGTCACCGTAAACGTCCCTGGCACAACGGTGATCGCGTAGTTCGGGTTATCATCCGTCCCAATAACGTTTAATACATATGAGCCCGCATTAACCGCATCCGTCAGTGATGATAACTGATACTTCACGGCGTCACCATTTGCTGGTTGGCCGGTTACCGTGGCTGCATCAGCCACCGCGTAGCCCTTGCCGTCATAGACTTTAGTCAAGCCTTGCGGTGCAGTGATCGTTACTGGTGCCTTGTCGATAGTGAAAGTACCAGCCTGAAGATTATTGTTAGTAATTTGATAGTTTTGGTTAACAGCTTGCAGGTCATGAAGCCCCTGCGCGCTTAACGTTACCGTATAATCACCGGCGTTTACCGCGTTGGTGGTTTGTCCATCGTTCGCAGTGACCGTAAAGTCCGACGCGTTCCAAGTTGGTGCAGTCAAACCATTTGATAAGTTAACTGAATAGCTAGTTGATTGCCCATCATAGGTCTTTTGCGCACCATTAACGCTGACCTGGCTAGCCGTATTAGGTGCAATGACGAATAACCCAGTTTGCACGTTAGCTGCCGTGATCTGGTAATTAGCGTTAGCTTGTTGCAGTGCCGCTAACCCATTAGCGGATAATTTGACCGCGTAGTTGCCCACGTTTTGACTGGTGATGCCGGTCATGTCAAAATCGTCTGCCGTTAAGGTTGGCACAACAAAATGAGCTGCCTGACTTGGTGCTAACACCGTAAACGTGGCTGGATCAGCGTTAGTTTGACCATCGTAAGCCTTGGTGTTGCCTTGAATCACGATGAACTGATCCTGTTGTGGATTGTTTGCTGGATCATCTGCGTTAACCGGTGCGTCAGTCGTGTTGGCTGTAGCCGTTGTTAACGTCGCTTTGTTGATCGTTAATTGACCGGCCACCGTGCTGATCACGTAGTTCTGATTAGCAGTTTTATCCAGCGTCACCGTCAAAGCGTAACTGCCAGCGTTGATTGCATCACTAATTGAAGTGGTGGTAAATACTGGCTGGTTAGCGTCGGTCAACTTAACGCCAGCTAATCCGGTAACCTGCGTGTCAGCCGTGGCATTGGCAGCATCAGCCACACCATCGTAAGTCTTAGTGTAGGTTGGCGCCGTAATCGTAATCGCCCGTGGGTTGATCACAAACAGGCCATCTTGCACGTCACTAGCATCGAATGAATAGTTAGTGTTAGCGGCTTGTAATTTGCCTAAACCACTAGCGTTTAAGGTCACTTGATAGCTGCCGGCATTCTGCGAAATAGCGGTTGTGTCAAAGTCACTAGCAGTTAAATCAGCCGGTACCGTAAAGTCGGTGTACTGACTGGGTGCTAACACATTAAAGGTTGGTGCATCCGTGGCGGCGTTGTTGTCGTAAGTCTTGGTACTGCCTTGAACCACGATTGAAGCTGCTAACTGTGGGTTTTGGGCAGCATTCGTTGCGTTCGCTGGTACCAGTTCGGTATTCGCTGACGCAGCGGTCAAAGCCTTCGGTGCAACGACCAGTGAACCGGTCTGCGCATCGTCAAATGCAACCACGTAGTTTTGGGCTAAAGCATCTTTAATGGCAGCCTTGCCACTAGCCGTTAACTGAACCTGATACGTGCCGGCATTTTGGACCGACGCTGCACCAGAAGTCAATTCAACGTCACTGGTGTTCAGTGCGTAACTGCTGCCATCTGGCAACGTCACGCTGTACTGTGCTGGTTTAACGTTTTGAGCGCTACCTGAATAAACTTCAGTGTCACTGCCGCTTAAGCCCAGAGTAACTTCCTTTAGGTAAGCCACCGTGGTCGAAATGCCAGTGTCGCTAATCGGCACCGCAATCGTGTTGTGCGCTTTAACTTGGTAACCAGCTTGCGCCAACGTTGTTTCATTTAGCTGAGTGCCACCAGCTTGCGTAACGGTCTTCGGTGCTAGGTCGGCAATCACGTTACCGTTGCCGTCAACTGGGACGACCGTTACAGTAACGTCCTTTGGTACATATTGAATTTGTAGTGGGTTGGCATTCGTCGTTGCTGTTTGCGGTACCGTGTACGTGTTGCTAACCGCGTTGTAACCTTCAATTGCAGTCGGCGTGATGGTTGAACCAACGATGCCCGTAGCGTTGATGATTGGTCGGCTACTGATTGGCTGATCATTAGCGTCTACCGCCTGCATCGCATAGGCCACTTGGCGTTGATACTGCACTTTAAAGGTCTGAGTAGCTGTATCAGCAACCGTAACATCTGGTTGCGCAGCCACGTAGCCTAAATTAGTGTAATCAGGTGTGGCAACCGTTGCGCCAGCCTTGGCGTGGGCTGTGACTGAAACAAGTCCTGCCACCCCAGTAATTTGGTTACTGTTCACATCAACTGGCACGATCGTATAAGTCCGCAGTGATTTATTAAGAACATAGTTGACCGTAACTGGTTGATTGGTTTTTGAATCGTTTGCGTTAGCAGCCGTAAACATCCCGCTAACTTGGGCTTTATCTGGCGTGTAGTCAGTCAAGCCTTGTGGTGTCAGTGAATAAGTCCCACCGACTACCCCAGTCAAAGTCATTGATTGCGGTGTCTGTGAATAAGCACCCTTAAAGTTGACTGTAACTGTCGCTGGTTTACCAGTGTACTTGATAGCATACATATTAGCCGCGTTATCCGCTGAAAAGGTTCCCGTAATCGTCTTCTGATCCGGGGTGTAACCCGCAATATCAGCCGCGTTGACGCTAAAAGTAGTCCCATATTTGCCAGTCACCGTTTGCGGTGTGTCAGTCCCAGCTGTAGTTGAATCTAAGCCGGTATGCTGAATCGTAACCGTCACGTTGATTGGTGCGTAGTTGACCGTAAAATTAGTCTGACCCTTGTTCTGATAAGTCCCGGTAATGATCGATTGATCAGGGGTATAACCCGTAATCGTTGGTGATACCAGGCTGTAGTCATCACCGATTTTAACGATCTGCGTCTGCGCAGCCGGCGCCGTTGACAGGCCCGCATAGTTAACCGTGATGGTTTGGGCGTTAGTTGTGTAGTGAACCTGGTAGTTCGTTTCCCCGGCTTTAGTGATCAGCTGAGGCTGACTAGGATCTTGTAAATAGCCAGCTGCACTGTAGTCTGGTGCAGTGATCGCAACATCGGTCTTCGTCGTACCACTAGTCAGGCTCAAACCGGCAATGACCTTACCGTTCTCATCAACTGGCGTAATCGTGTAACTGTTGTCGTTAGCGGTATAGGTAATGGTTTTAGTCAAAGCGCCGGTGTTGCTGTAAGTCCCCTTTAAAATAGTGCTATCTGGGGTGTAGCCAGCAATAGTTGGTGCCGTTACCTGATAAGAGTTATCGGTCACGCCAGTCTGCGTTTGCGCAGCTGGTGTGATGTCGGTTGGTAGACCGGCGTATTGAACCGTTAACTGTGACGCATTGGCTACGTATTTAACTTTAATTGTTGGTGTTGGGTGAGCTTCAGCTGGCACGATTTCGTTATTCTTTGAAACGGTGTAGCCAGCGTAAGTTGGATAGTCGATGACATCACCTGTTTTACCGTCATATTGCTGTGGCGCTAAAGTTGTGATTGCGTTGCCGTTGCCATCCACTGCCTGAACTTTGTAAACCTTGGTATCAGCGGTGTAATGTACTGTAAAAGTACCATCCGCTGCAGTTGCTGGGCCATAAGTGCCCGCTACTGAGGCTTGATCAGGGGTGTAACCGGCAATTATCGGTGAGCTGACCTGATAGGCCTGTCCGGTAGTCCCCGTTGACGTTGCTTGAGTCTGCGTCAAATCAGCTGGTAGACCAGTGTAATTAACACTGACCTGGTATGAGTTAGCCGTGTAATGCAACTGGTAGCTATTAACACCAGCTTGCGTCGTTGGTATTGTTTTATCTGCCAGCGTGTAACCAGCGTAAGTTGGTGCGGCGATGTTGGTATCCGTCTTACTAGTTTCAGTAGTCGCAGGCAAAGTGGTAATGGCCTTACCAGTACCATCAACTGGAATAATTTGGTAACTGTTGTTGCTGGCGGTGTAATGAACCGTTAACGGTGTTGCGCCTTGAACATAAGTGCCTTCAACGGCAGCTAGATCCGCGGTATAACCCGCAATAACAGGTGTTGTCACCTGATAAGTGCCACCAACTGTACCATTTGCAGTAACCGCAGTCGGTGTAATATTAGCCGGTAATCCTGCATAGCTTACTTGTACACTGCCTTTATTAGCCGTGTAAACTGCCTTCACAATCGTGCCGTCAGTGGTTGGTGCCATGATGTTAGGTGTTGTATAGCCATCATGAGCTTGTGCTGTCACTTGTGAGCCAATTGTCGACTTGATCGTTTGTGGTGCTAAACCAGTGATATTATTCCCCTGAGCGTCCACTGGCTGAATTGTGTAGTTCACTTGATTCGTATAAAAAATGTTAATGGTGTTAGCTTCATTATTTTGCGTTAATGAGTTTAATACAACGTTGTTTACTGATAATGACTTGCCACCCTGGCTGGTCACGGCTTTAACGAATTGATAACCGTCGATCACCCGTGGTGCAAAGGTGTTAGTGCTTAAATCAGTGGTTTTACCGATACTAATGGTATCCCCAACGTTGACGTTAGTGGTGTCTTGATCGTGAATAGACGTTTGCTTACCATCATCGTTTTCAATATAAGAAAACTTAACTGGCATGGTGTTCACTTTGGCAGAGAAACCACCACTACTAGTATTGCTCTTGTCACTCGGATCGACGATTGAAACTGAACGCTGATCGCTATCGTTTGTGTTAGCGTCAGAAAGTTTTCCAACCGCGGCAAATGCTGCAATTGAAACGGACTTGTTTAACGTTACAGATGAAGGACCACTGGTTTTAGTAGTGCTTGAATTAGTCGTGATCGTCTGAATCTGAGATTTCTTTGTCCGAGCCGCATCGCTATAAGTCGTATAGGTCAGCGTCCCTGTTACGGTATTATCAGTATTGGTCGTTGTTGGTTGCCAAGCTAAGGTGACGTATTCCGTCAGCGGAACATTTGACTTTTCACTTGAAGCCCATGTAGGCGAAGTTGTTGTTAAATGTCCAGCCGCATCCGTTTGACGAACCGTTAATTGATCCCACTGAGTATCAGCTCTAGCAGGCTTACTGTCTGTATCGGGATACCCATCTCGGCCAATAAAAGTGGTGTTAGCTTGACCAAAAATACCAATATCAGCCGATGGATCACTACTATCATCGACACCAGCCTTTTGTGGATCAACAGGTTGTAAAATGAAACCAATACCACCACCATGCCCTGCAGCTTCTGATGTTAAAGTGGCATTAAAGGTAAATCCTTGAGCGGTGTCAATCTGGTTTTTATAAACTAAGGTTCCTGCTACATTAGATTTTTTGGCAGGCGTTAAGATAACGCCGCCATCCTTAATAGAAGTAGTAACATCTTTAACCGTTTTTTCCTTAGCATTCCCAACAACTTGCTCAGCCTTAAAGTTAGCCGTGACCCCATCAACCGTGTTGACTTGCGTATTCGTCTTATCAGTCTGTGAAATAGTCCCATCAGCCTGCATATTAGCAGGGTTGGATCCATTTAAATTAGCCGTGGTGATTTGGGTGGGAGTTGCTACAGTGTTAGCAGCTGTAGTGCTTACTACATTATTAGTAACAGCCTTTGTAGCATTAACAGGTACAGTGTTTGCCTGCTTAGGCTGAGGCGTTGCACTTGGTGTGACTGCACTTTGCGGTGTAGTAGTTGCTTGTTTAGCTTGAGGTGTTGCACTTGAAGTGACTGCACTTTGTGGTGTAGCAGCTGCTTGCTTAACCTGAGGTGTTGCACTTGAAGTTGTTATACCTTGAGAAGCAGTACTCTGACCAGCTGTCTTCTGTGTGGCTGCTGGCGTTGCGGTACTGCCATTTGCTGGCGTAGTTGTGCCATTTTGTGTTTGTGCAGCACTATCAGTAGTAGTCTGAGTAGCGCCACTATTAACGTTATCTAATTCTGTAACCTTACTTGTTGTTGATGTTGTGTCGGCTTTTGCCGAGACAGTTGGCGCAGCCCAGATAATACCTGACAATAAGGTAATACAGGTAAACGCCCATGCAGCGCCACTTTTATACATCTTATAATGTTCTTTGTGTTCCGTTTCTGCCTTGTTTAACAACATTTTTTGTCGTTTTGTCATATCTCGTGCCTCCGTTCGCTGACTCAATAAAAGTTGGCAATCACAATTCTTAGCTGCGATGAACTCATCACATATTAAGCTTGTAATAACAACGTTTATCTGTTCTTTTACGTTATGAATATGAGCTAAATAAACCGTTAGAAAAAAGTCAAAAAAACATAACTCACGGCTGATTAATTGATTTAACAGCCATGGGTTATTTTTAACTAACGCTGACAATCACTTTCAATTGCTAAAATCATACTTATTGATAGGTTAGCATAACACTTATATTGAAAATTGCACGCCCGTTTTGTACCAATTGGCAGCCACTTTAACTCATAGAATTCAAAGATTACATGTTGTTAACGCCACCATCGCCCGTGAGACAATCTTTTTAAATTGTTCAAAATATCATTATTCTTTTTAAAATGTTTAAAAGAATATTTTTCAACTATTTAACCTTAATTTTGAATAACTAACCGTCTAATAAAATATTTCTTACCACTACTAATCTAGTTGTACGATTCCCGTTCAGTAAGCGTTGCCATCAGCTTATTAAACAGCTGTTCATCATCTTTAATCGGTACTAGACTTGTCACGCCCTTGGTATTCTCGTAAAATTATCTTAATATCAGGTTTTCATTTTTAATCGATCTATGAGGGGGAATCATCATGAAGAGAAACCTCTGGGGAGTCGTGATTGTCGCCATCGCAATTATTGGGGTAATTGCTGGCGGACTGGTTCATTCGCTGAATCCACCGGCCAAGCAGACCGCTCAGTCTCGTATTAAGCAGCAACCGAATAAAAAACCAGTTAAAAAAACTAGTCAATCTTCGGCTAAGACACAAGTCAACCAACCGCCAACACCGAGTCGGGTCGTTTCAAAAGTGCTTTATAGCCCGCAGTTGCACCGTAACTGGCGCTACCGGGTGTACTTACCGCGTAACTACCAGCGCTTAAAGTCACAGGGCACCCATTTTCCAGTGATCTACATGCTCCACGGACTGTATGGTGACGAAACTAACCTCACCGCGCAGGCACATTCCAAGGCCTACTTAGATCAGCTGGTCACCCAAAAGCACTTACCCGTGGTCGCCATCTTTCCAGACGGTGGTAATTCCTTCTACTTAAATACCACTAAGGAGAAGCTGGAAAACGCCATGATTGATGACTTGATTCCGCAGACGACCAAAGCCTATCAGTTAGCTGGTCAATCTAAGCGGGCTATCGGCGGCATCTCCATGGGCGGTTACGGGGCTGCGCGGTTGACATTCCGCCACCCGCACCTCTTTTCAGTAGACGCGCTGATTTCGCCGGCCATTTGGCAAAAGGTCCCGCCGACCGTGCAGACGAACAACCAGATCGATGCTTTCAAGGTCAACGGTACCTTTAGCCAGCAGACTTTCGAACGGGCTCAGCCTAGCCGCTATCTAGACAGCTATCTGCAGCAGGAAAAAGCGCCGGCTCATTTCTACATCGAAACCACCGCGCTGGATACCACCGTTCCCATTGCCGACGTTAATTTGTTCGTCAAACAGCTGCGACAGCACCAGCTCAAGCCAACTTATCAGGTCGACCACTTCGGCAATCACAACTGGCCGTACTGGAACCGAGCGCTGCCGAATGCTTATCGTTACATCTTCAATCAATTTAAATCTCAGAGGTGAGTCATATGTCAACGTGTCCAAATTGCGGGGCTAAAGTCAGCCCCGATGATGTTTTTTGTCAAAACTGCGGCTACCGACTAAAGCCAGCAACGACTAGTAAAAGTAATGAAGCCAGTTCAGTTCAGCCTGAACCACAGCCGACTGAACCAGAACAACCAAAATCAAAACCGGTTTCACCTAAACCAGTCAAGGCCACGCCAATCCGCAAGCGCAACAAGAATCGTCAGAAACGGTCCCATAAAAAGGCTATTTGGTTCAGTTTAATTGTCATTATTATTTTAATTTTGGCTGGTACCTACTTCTATGGCGCCAGCAAGTACAGCAAATCCAAGCAGGTGGATGACATGGTTACTGCCATGCATGACAACGATACGGATGCCACGGTCAAATACATGACGTCCACCGATCCCAGTCTGGAAATTAACTCCAAGTCCATCAAGCCCTTTATGAGCTACCTGACTTCCGACAAACGTTACCTAGCGGATATGAAGTCCAGTCTGATGAGTAATGACCAGACCAGTGATGGCACCTTCAAATTAGTCACTAAGGGTCATCACCTCCTGTTCTTCCCGGCCTACAAGCTGGAAGTCGTTGCCATGTACCCGACTGTTCAGACCAACGTGGATCAAGCGTCCATCAGCCTGAATGGCCTCAACGTGGCCACTGCCAGCAACGACCATTATTCTTACAAAGCCGGTCCTTTGTTCCCTGGCCGTTACACCTTTAAATTATCCAGTACCGATTCGGACACCGATGGCCAGTCAGTAACGAAGAACCTAGTTTCGACTCAATCTAAGAACATCAAGGTCGATCTCTCAACACCGGATTCATCCGACAGTACTGACACCAGTGATCAAGATGCCGATACCAACGATGATAACGACAACGACAGTGATAGCAGCAGCCACAGTGATTCCGATGATTCAACGCCAAGCGACAGCAACTACGGTCATTTTGAAGAAGAGTATCACGGCAACGAACAATCCGGTATCGATGCTATTGCCGATCAGTACGGCTTTGACTACGATGATTACACCTACATCGTCAGCTGGCCGCACAAAGACGTGCTGCAGGTGAAGGCCTACAACAAGGATGATCACAGTTATGACAGCACTTACCGTTATGACCAGATCCACGACATTTCCAGTCAACTGGATGAAAGTTCTGGGAAGTTTAAAGAATAAATAACCCTTTAAATCAAAACAGCGCGACAATCTCCCACGTAGGAAATTGCCGCGCTGTTTTGATTTACAATAACACGTTAAAATTGATAGACTTTGGCTTCATATGGTCTTAATTCATCCTGCAGATCATCATCATAGTTCGAGATCAACAGTTTTTTTTCATCCGGCAACTCATACTGCCGGGTCAACTGCTTCTTGGTGAAGTTCACGATCACAAACAGCGTCGTGTCCGCGTTCTTTCTGGTATAAACGTAAACGTCTGGGTCGGATTCATTACCTGATAACAATTCGTACTTACCATCCGTGATCACCGGTAACTCATGGCGCAGCTTAATCAGTTTTTGATAGTAGTAGAAGACCGAATCAGGATCTGCTAGTGCCTGCTTAACGTTAACTTCCGGGTAATTTTGGTTCACTTTTAGCCAGGGCTGATGGTCGCTGAAACCAGCGTTTTTACTATCATCCCACTGCATTGGTGTCCGGGCATTGTCCCGGGAGTGAAATTCAATGTACTTCATCATCGTCGCTGAATCGATCAGCTTGTCATCGGTGACTAACTGCTTGTAACTATTGTGGGTCTCCAAATCTTGATAGTCGGCTAACTGCTTAAAGTGCGCGTTGGTCATACCGATCTCTTCACCCTCGTAAACGTACGGCGTTCCCTGCAAGAAGTGCAGCAACGTGGCTAACATCTTAGCTGATTTCACCCGGTACTTCGGGTCGTCGTTACCAAACCGTGAAACTGCCCGCGGCTGATCATGGTTATTCCAATAAAGCGAGTTCCAGGCATTGCCACCCAGATTTGTCTGCCATTTACTAAGACTGTTTCGGACTTCATTGAGTGTCACGTGACGGTCGTCCCACTTACCAAAGGCGGCTTTAGGATTGCCATCCAGTGACACGTGTTCAAATTGGAAAACCATGTTTAGTTCCGTTTCGTTAAGGTTTGCGTACTGTTCAGCGTCCTTCACTGAAGAACCCGGTGCTTCACCCACCGTGACCAGATCATGCTTGGCCATGACGTTTTGATGCATTTCCTGTAAAAATTCGTTTTCCCGGTGACCGTTCGCTACGATGGGTTCCACGTTAGCGTAGCGTTCACCATCAGCTAATTTGCCGTCTTGGTACTTAGCTGGCTTAGAAATGAGATTGATGACATCCATCCGGAAACCATCGATCCCCATATCGGCCCACCAGTTCATGATGTCATAAACGGAATGCCGCAACTTTGGGTTCTCCCAGTTTAGATCAGGCTGCTTAGTGGCAAATAGATGCAGGTAATACTGGCCAGAAGTTTCGTCAAACTTCCAGGCCGAGCCAGAAAAATATGACCCCCAGTTAGTTGGCTCGTGACCGTCAACGGGATCACGCCAGATATAGTAATCACGGTATGGATTCTCTGGTCCCTTGCGGCTTTCTTCAAACCATTTGTTTTCATCCGATGAATGGTTGACCACCAGATCCATCATGATCTTCAAACCGAGCTTATGAGCTTGCTTTAATAACACCTTAAAATCATCCAGAGAACCAAAGTCCGGCTGAATTGACCGGTAGTCGCTGATGTCGTAGCCATTATCGACATTGGGCGATTTATACATCGGGTTTAGCCAAATAATATCCGCCCCGAGTTTTTTAATGTAGTCCAGCCGTGAAATAATGCCCTGAATATCCCCGATACCATCGTTATTACTATCCTGAAAGCTGCGCGGATAGACTTGATAGACCACTGCATTTTGCCACCAATACTGTTTTGCCTGTGTCATGTTATATCCTCCGTATCGTTTACTCAAACGTTTGAGTAACTTGCTAAAATTTAATCGGCAACCTGCGTTACCGATGTGGTGACTCAAACGTTTGAGCTTTCTTCAAAAATAAATGGCGGTTCTTTAGCAACCGCTTACATTTTTCATTATAAGGACTTTTAATTTATTGTCAATGACTGCTATACTTTGAGTTGAATTCAAAACGGAGGATCAGCATGGCAACCATTAAAGACATTGCAAAACAAGCTGGCGTAACGCCCTCAACGGTATCGCGCGTACTCAATAACGCCGATGGCTATAACGAAAAAACCAAGACCAAGGTCTTAGAAATTGCGGCCAAACTGCACTACCAAAAAAACGAAGCGGCCTCTAATCTGGTGGCGAAGACCTCTAATCTCATCGGGGTGATCATCACCGATTCCAAAACTAGTTTTGCCGCGCCAATCATCGATAGCGTGGAAGACACCGCCTACACCAATGGCATCCGCATTCTACTGGCCCACTGCGGTTCTGGTGATCCTAAACGCTTACGCTTTTGTCTCGACCTGATGGCTGGTCAGAAAGTCAACGGGATTATTTCCGTGGCGGTCCAGTTCGATGCCACCAATCTGAAGCACCTCAACGCCATCAGCATTCCCCTCATTTCGCTAAACGTCACGGTCCCGCAGCATACTTCCATCACCATTGATGATGAACGCGCCGCTTACGACGGGACTACCTTTCTGATTAACCGCGGTTATCGTCACCCAGCGTTGGTTGGTGTGGCGCGCCATAATCCGCAAAATGGCATTCAGCGCATTACCGGTTACCAAAAAGCACTGCAAGCTGCCAACCTACCACTGATTCCGGATAACATCGTCGAAGGTGACTTCTCGTTCGAAGCGGGCCAACAAGCGGCTAAAAAGCTGTTAACTGGCGCTAATCGGCCTGACGCTATTTTTGCGGCCAGTGACGATGCCGCAGCCGGTGTACTGTCTTACGCCTATGAACACAGCATTAAGGTGCCTGACGAACTCGCTGTCCTGGGATTCGATGATTCCCACGTCGCTAAAATCGTGACCCCAGCGCTGACTACCGTCAAACAGCCCTTCTCAGAGATGGGCCGGATGGCGGTGGAGAAGATCATGGCGCATAGTACTGCTGAAAACATTACGGTGCCCTATCGGATAATGGAACGACAATCGGTTTAACGCAATTGGCAATCTAAAAAAGGATTCATTGAAATTTCACCATTAATTTGATACACTTGTGGTCGGCAACGGAAACTACGAGGAGGAATTCTACCATGCTGATATTTAATGACTATCCAGTTGGCGCAGCCGCTTTGCGCATCGTGTCGGCCCACGAGGCACTGATTGCTAAAGATATCCGCGCACTGGGCTTGTACCCTGGCCAAGACACGATCTTGATCGTCCTAGCACACAATGGTCAGCAGGCGCAAAACGCCTTGGCGGCAACCATGCAGGTGGATCATTCCACGGTGGCCAAATCGGTTCGGCGACTGGTCAATGCCGGATTAGCCGAGACTACGAAATCACAGCAGGATAAGCGGATGACCTTGGTTCAGCTCACACCAGCCGGCTTGACCCTAGCGAAGAAGGTCGAGCACATCTGCGATACCGCGGAAGAACGCTCCATTAAGGGCCTGACGGATGAGGAACAAGCGGCTTTCGTCAAGATTGCGGATAAGATTTGCAATAGTCTGACTGGAAAATAACTAATTGAATTGAAACACAAAAAAATCATTCCAGCTGAGGAATGATTTTTTTATTTACTCTAAAATTTCATGATTATCTGCTTAGATGTTCGGTAACCGCTGACCGTCTTTATAAAGCATCTTGACTGCTTCAAACAAATTTTCCTGATACTTCACTTGTAAACGTTGATTATTTTCAATTTGAGTTAGCGTTGATGTCCCGATTCCAAGCCCATTTGCAAATTGTCTGACCGACAATCCTAATGCCTGACGCAATGCGCGAATATCATCTGGTGTCAGATAGCCTTGGCGTTTTCGATAAGCATCAAAACTGCTCCTGACGTTTTCCATCGGATCATCAAAGTCGCCCCACAGCTCACCATCAGCAGCTTGCCAATAATGGTTTCTCACTGTTAGATCATCAATGTCTCTAACTTTAACCTTTTCTGATTGCCACACTTCTGTATATGGTTCAGTGGTTGCCGTTTCTGGGTTATAAAATTCTTTTATGTGTGCCATTACGATGCCCCCGTTCTTACCAATACTTAAACTCTAGATATTTTAGCCAATGATTTATTTTAATAAATTAGACATGCAATCTATCTGCGTAAAATATTTCCAGCACACGTTTCACAACCCCGATTTCAGCGCATAAATAAGAAGCGATGAACTCCCCCTAAAAATAGGAAACTCACCGTTTTTTAGTGATGCTCTGAATTTAATCTTTAGTTGCTAGATTGTGATTTTGTAAAATCAATAAAGGGTATATCTTGAGTACCTATGCTGGTTTGAGACGTAATATACGAAATCAAAGGTCTTACATATGACATCAGCAACGTGGCACCATTAACTTTTAAAAGCTGTTTCACATCATCATCCGCAATGGATCCACTGACTAAGAAGTCTGCGTTCATGGTAACTCGCAAGATAAAAGGAAGGTCTTCTTTTTTATCTAAATTCTTTTTATTTGTCACAGTTAATGTGACTTTCGATATCTTCTTTTCAACTTGACTATCATATTTAGGGCTACTAGCACTCACCATAATTTGATATTCTTGTTTCTGATTATTTTCTGAATGAAACTCTGGATTTATCGAAAATACCAAATCTTGAATACTTGGCCTATTAAATTGAAGATCATTACTTTGATCATTATTTGTGTTCATATTAACTATGCAGCTGTCGCTCTCAAGGTACTTTGTTTGAGCTTAATCTGCTCTCCTTTAGTATTATGACTATTAACAGTAGTATCAAAGATTTGATATTCTTCAGAATCATTTTCCCCTGTTTCATTTATCAAATAGCTAAATAAATCTAAATCAAATTCTGATGTACTATTTACAGAAACTGTACTTTGTGAAGCCGTCTGAAGATTAACAGAACTCTTCCAAACTGTCTCAGTGGGTTCCAAAAAATCTTCAGCAACATTGAGCTTTATTTCATTAGACTCTTCAAAAAAAGCTTTTTTCAATTGATCATCAGAAATCCAAGTTTCTGTGTTGAGAATTTCTTTAGGAATTTTCACAGATTTTGCATGCTTAAATAATGACATCACACCCACTCCCTTCACTAAATAGTTTGTTCAGAAATATTTTTAATTTTATCGCTATGTCTAATAACTAGTTCTCTGCCGTTAGGGATATTAGATACCGTTCTTCTTACAAAGGCAGTGTACGTTTCTTTTATAAGGTAATCAACATCCGAAAGATACCCACTATTTAGAGCTAATTCAATCATTATCCCGTCTCTATTCTTTCGAAGTTTAGTACCTGATAGTATAGCAGACTACAAGTGCACAAGTAAATTAAAGTAATTTCTTATCGACTTAAAAAAGCCCATTCCAATTGAGGAATGAGCTTTCGTTTTGTTCTAGAACTTCGCCGCAACTTCTTTAGCTTCTGCTTGTGCATCCGCAATAAACTTGTCAGCTTGATCTGGGAAGTGATCCATGCCTTCAATGCCAATCTTAGCAAAGCGCTTAGCACCGAGATATTCCAAGGCAGCTTGGACGTATTGGGTACCCAGGTCTTTACCTTCATACTTACCACCGGCAGCTTGAATGTGCACGAATGGCTTGCCAGGAGTCAAGGCAACGTGGCCAGTTGCGGTGTACTTGAAGGTCTCGCCCACCACCGTGATGGCATCGATCCAAGACTTCAATTGTGCTGGAATGGATAAGTTCCACATTGGGTTAGCCACGATCAGCTTGTCAGCGGCCTTGAACTGTGCCAGGGCGTCATTGAACTGACCCATGGCCTTTTGAACGTCAGCAGGTAAGTCAGTAAAGGCTGTGCCCTTAGCGAGTTTACCCCAAGCGTCCATCATCCCAGCATCGAGTTCTGGAAAATGAGTGGCGAATAGGTCTAAAGTTTCGATCTCGTCATCCGGATTCTTAGCCTTGTAGGTTGCTAAGAAGGTATCCAAGGTTTTGATGGTCCGAGATTTGTCACCGTTAAATGGATGTGCTTTGATTACTAATACTTTTGACATTTTTATTGTCTCCTTTTGAGTTGTTAAATTAATATGTGGTTGACCACTTATGATAGTGTACACCGTTTTTCGGTGGTCGGCAACTATTATGTTTAAAAAGGCCACCATTACCCGGTCAGATAATGGCGGCTTGACTGCAATTGTTATCAATAACTTGCTGTCAAAACAAGTTCATCTATGAAACGTTTCATGATTAGCAAGTTTATCCAGGTATTCCTGTGATACTCTGCGTTGCTTAAAGTAGTACTGCTTATCACGCTCATCGAACTGACGGACAACGTGAGCCGGATTGCCATACGCCAAAGAATTGCTTGGGATTGACTTAGTGACCACAGCACCAGCCCCAATCACACTGTTATCCCCAATCGTCACGCCAGGGCAGACTGTGACACCGGCGCCAATCCAAACGTTATTCCCAATCTTGACGGGAATGGCATATTCCGCACCAGTCTTCAGCCTGAGTTCTGGATCTAAAGCGTGACCAGCCGTGTAAATGCCAACATTACCGGCAATCAATACGTCGTCGCCGATTTCAATCAAGCCCGCATCTAGCAAGGTTAAATTATTGTTAGCGAAAAAGTTATTCCCAATTTTAGAGAGCGTAAAATATCTTGTGTAAATGCATAAAAGATTTCTGAATTGTATAGAAATAGGGAATGCCTTCCCTTATGATATTTAGTAACCACAGAAAACATCACAGGAGGCATTCCCA
>NZ_BCMG01000013.1 GCF_002217945.1 Secundilactobacillus silagei JCM 19001 | reverse complement strand
TCGACTTGCATGTATTAGGCACGCCGCCAGCGTTCGTCCTGAGCCAGGATCAAACTCTCATTTTATGATTGTTTGTGACTCATTAATATTACTAGCGAAATTGACTTCGCAAATTACATTTGATATCAGCCGAAACTGATATGTCCTGCACATTTGTGAAACAAAACTTTGTTCAGTTTTCAAAGGTCTACAAGATGACTCAACTCAATTAGTATAACTAAGTTAGAAAAAATTGTCAACGCTTTTTTGAATCTTTATTCATTCACATTAACAACTTATTTAATGAATCATCTGCCGTCCTAAAAGAGCGATTGAATATTAACCGTCTGAATATAAATTCAATCAATTAATATTGTCCTCTTTGACAACAAATAAAATAATACCAGCTATCAGCGACAGGGTCAAGGATAAATAATAAATTAATCAAATTATTTTGCGACAAACTCTCTCAAGGCCTCTTGTTCCCACGCATGCCGCCTTTTCTGAATCGTTTTGAAACCGTCATGAACATTTCGATTGGTCCAATAATGCTTATGATGGCCCTCGTTTTGAGGTGCCACTGGTGCTAACGGTACCTGAGGTTCTTCCATACACCTTAACGAAAGCGAGATCTTACCCGTAAATTCATCAATGTCTAAAATGACAACATCAATTTCATCGCCAACAGATAAGTAATCATGAATATCTTTAACAAACCCATAATGACATTCAGAAATGTGAATCAACCCCTGTATGTCGTGGCCGAGATTAACAAACGCCCCGTAAGGCTGAATTCCCGTAACTGTCCCGTGAACATGATCGCCAATACGCATTATTCAATACTCCTTTCCACATTCTTTTCTATATAAAACAAAAAGCCTAGGGTCTTCACACCCCAAGCTCAGTTATCAATCATCCTAGTCATCAATGCTGACTGATTCGATTACGATATCTTCCAATGGTTTGTCAGACTCATCCGTCTTCACCGTTGCCATTTGATCAACTACCGCCATCCCTTCAACGACTTGACCAAAGACGGTATGTCTAAAGTCCAGCCAAGGGGTTCCGCCCTTTTGATAGGCTGTAACGATTTCTTCAGGGAAATGAGCATCCTTCATTTGCGTCGTCAGCTGATCAGACATATGCTGATTTTGAACGATAAAGAACTGACTGCCATTCGTATTAGGACCGCTGTTCGCCATCGAAACCGCACCGCGAAGATTATAGAGTTCCTTTGAAAACTCATCTTCAAATGGCTCGTTCCAGATGCTTGATCCGCCCATACCGGTACCGGTTGGATCGCCACCTTGAACCATAAAATCATTGATCACACGGTGAAAAATAACTTCATCATAATAGTTTTTCTTAGCCAGGGTCACAAAGTTCTCAACCGCTTTAGGTGCTTGCTCTGGGAACAATTGAATCACAACATCACCCATTGATGTATGGATGGTAGCCCGGGGGCCGTTAGCCTTATCGGGTTGTAACTGTGGATAGTTCACATTAATAACCTCCAAGTTTTCTTTCATATCTATTATCCATGAAATATAACGAAAAGCAAGCCTCAAGCTCCGGAAACATCAGGTTGCCCCCTAACTGTCGCAGCTTGCTAAACGTCAATTAAGTCATACGAAATTGTAACACAATCGACGTTTGGTTATTGGTATTTATGCGACTAAGCGCTAACTTCTAACCCTTATTTAAGATAACTTTCCCAATTAATTCACTGAACGGCATGTTTACGATTCACTTAAATCCATTTGAAAGGCTTTGACACATGCCCGTTCTTTGATACAATATCAGCATCTTAGACTTTGAAAGGAAACCTTCTAAATTATGGGTCAATTAATTGATTTCGTGCTTCACATTGACAGTCACATGGTGAACATCGTTAATACCTTTGGTGGCTGGTCATACGGCATTTTATTTCTCGTCATCTTTATTGAAACTGGCGCAGTGATCCTGCCATTTTTGCCTGGTGATTCACTGCTCTTCGCGGCGGCTGCCTTAGCTGCTAATCCGGACTATCACTTAAGTATTAGTTTGTTTACCATTATCTTTTTACTGGCAGCGATCGGTGGCGATTCGACGAACTTCTTGATTGGCCGCCACTTCGGCATTGCCATCACGCGCCACCCATTCTTTAGTCGGTTTATTAAAGAAGAAAACCTGGCATCCGCCCGCAAATTCTTTGAAAAGCACGGTAAAATTGCGATCTTTCTAGCGCGCTTTATGCCGATCATCAGAACCTTTGTCCCGTTTGTAGCGGCAACTTCTGATTATGACTACCGCTCTTTTCTACGCTATAACATCCCCGCTGGTATCTGCTGGGTCTTGCTATGCTGCGGTGGCGGTTACTTCTTTGGCAACATTGATTTCGTCAAAGCCCACTTTTCACTGGTCGTCATTGGCATCATTATCGTCTCCATGATTCCAGCTTTGATTGGCCTACTTAAGAGTCGCGGTCAAGTGCCCAAGGAAGAAGATTAAACCCATTAATCCAAAAAACGCTCTAGCCGGTTATCAAAACCGTTCTAGAGCGTTTTTTTAGTATCTAAGAAAGTCCGTCTGCCACGCCAAACGCCCCACAGCATCATCAGTTCAAATAGACCAAAGGCTAAAAGAAAACACTGCGAGAAGAAACTCTCTGGCAAAACTAAGATCACCGGGTCAAACCGGGGATCAAATAACCAGTCAGAGTTGCGAAACAGGACCTTATGGAAATCAATAAAAAACTGGTTAAAGTTCACTAACATGAGTAACGCTGCTAAAACGGGAACCACAGCAGCGGTCTGAAACGGTCGAATGAGTTTCCACAGCAGCTTCTTAAGCGACAGCGACCGGAGAAAATGCAGGGCTGGCCAGATGGTCACGATCAGCACCCCATTATTCAATAAGAATAAGTGCTTGACGTCAATAAAGTGCTGCAGGCCACTGGGAGACGTTGGAAAATCCATCATGTCCAGCTTGGTGATCCATGGCAGCTGCAGGTACTCTAATAATTGCACATAATTCTGCACGATACGACTGCTTGAAATCTGAACGATTCGCGACAAATGTCCCAGCCGTACATTCAGCCAGTAGAGCCAAACACTGTTGATGGTAATAAAGATCACCGCTGAGATGATCGCCAAAAAAAGGGCTGTCCACTGCAAAATGCGCTTTAGTCTAGTCATCCGCCACCGACCATTCATCTAAACTGTCGATCTCATAGGTTGGCGCAATCTTTTGCTGCGCCACCTGCTCGCGAGTTGATAAGCCGGTATAAACTAGCAGCGTATCCACACCAAAGCGAATGCCGGCTGTAATATCGGTCTTGTAGTTATCCCCGATCATCAAAACTTGAGACTTTTCTAATCCCATTACTTTCAACGCGTTCGCCATAATGATCGTCTCTGGCTTACCAATGTAAATCGGCCGCTGCTGCGTGGTGTAGGCTACCATTTCAACCAGTGAGCCCGCACCAGGCAGCATGCCGCGTTCATTGGGAATATTGGAATCCGGGTTAGTGCCGATAAACTTAGCGCCGGCTCGAATCGCTAAGGTTGCCAGTTCAAATTTATGGTAGGTCACATCCGAATCAAGGCCAACCACCACAAAGTCTGGGTGGCGTTCAGACAGTTCAAACCCCTTATCTAAAAAGGCCTGAATCAGCCCAATTTCACCAATAATATAAACTTTGTTCTGCCCGGGTTTAGCAATACCAGCCACGTAGTCCGCCGTTGCTAATCCGGCCGTATAAACGTTAGTCGCTTGGACGTGAATATCGTGATTAGTGGCTAAATTATCGACCACGTCCGCTGGCAGTTTGGTCGTATTATTCGTCACAAACAAAAAATCCTTGTTGGCCGCCTGCAGCCGCTCAACAAACCGTTTAGCAGCCGGAATTCGCCGTTTGCCAGCGTAGACTGTGCCGTCCAGATCAATAAAGTAGCCATCATAATGTTTTTGCATCAAACGCTAATCCTCTTTTTCTCGAATTGTAAATTTACGGTGCTGACTGTGGCCAACCGTCTTAACCGCCCCATGACGCTGACTAACAGGCGTTTTCTTGATCGGTTTGACCTTCTCGACCGTATACGCCTTTTGCTGACCATGACTTGATCGGTTTTGACGTTTAGTATGCGCCCGTTTATTGACAGGCGCTGCTTCAGAGCGATGTTCCTTTTTTTTAGTCTGGGTTGGTTTCGACTTTTTAGTCTGGTTACCAGAATGATTGCGGTTTTGCGATTTACCGCCGTTATTTTGATTGCGGTTAGACCGGTGATGATTCTCACGCTGCCGAGTCGTGCGCTTCGGCATCACGACTTTGGCATCTTCATTATGCATCACAAAATAAGGACTGCCCGTATTGCAAGCTTCGTCCAAATAGTCCTGTAACGCACCGATCTTAAGTTCTCCGGCAACGTTGCGCTTATCATCATAAAAGCCGCGCAGCCGTAACTGACCGAAACCCCAATCGCCGACTAGATAATCATAGCGGGAAAAATAAGTGTTAAACCGGTCGCTCAATTCCACGCGATCAAAGCCGTCACGGTAGTTCACCACCAGCTCATACGGATGATCGTTAATCTGGTAATGAGTCTCATCAACCGCCACAATCACACCGCCAGGATCGCGGCTGGCACGGGCATCGTCAATCAAAGTCTGTAAGGTTTTTTTATCCATGGTAACCCTCCTTTCTGATGGGATATTGTTTAGCGAGATAGTCGCCAAATACCGTTCTTAAAAGTTTACCATATAAAATTTCATTTTGCCCAACGATCGAAATTGTGGGGAAGAACGGAATAAACAAATAATTATCTGGCATGGCCACGGTGTATGCCCGCAACGGTGACAAGGATTCGCCACGGAAAAGGACCGTCCCATCGTAGTCGTTGTAGGTAATACCAGAATAGTTCAACGCGCCAAAGATCTTACCGCGAAAACCCATTCCCTTAATTGGAAACCGCGATAAGAACAGCCGGTTTTTCTCCATTTCGTGAATCAGCCGCCAGAGATTATCACCGCTTAACGTCACCTTCATGACGTGCATGGCGTGCGGCAGCATTTGATGCAGGTGGTTGCGCGAGATAATACCAGCTGGCAGGTCCTGCAGAAACAGGCCGCCGTTTAAAATGGCTGCATCGGTATCTGCATAGCCTTCCAGAGCAGCTAGTCCTTCACTCACCAGGCGGGAATGGCCCTGCCAATTTTTTTCCATGGCCACGGGTAGATCCGCGACCTTTTTTTCATCTAAAAGCTGCTCGCCGCGTTTTTGATACCCCTCAATTTCTTGTCGATCGTTCGTTGCTGCTTGCAGATTAGCGGTTTGAACAACTGAAGCTGAAGACTTCACGATCTGATGGTCCGTCAGCTCCAACTGAATCGTGCCAATGTACTCGCCGTATTTACCGGCCGCTCCCAGCATGGTGGTTTGATCATATTCGCCATGTGGCAATAAATGATGGGTATGCGCGCCCAAAACCACGTTAATTTCCGGAAACCGCTTAGCGATCCACCGGTCAACGTCCAGTCCCAGGTGCGACAGCAAAATACTGCAGTCGTACTGCCCTTCAAATTGCTTGAGCAAATGCGGCAGCATCCGTTCCACCGAAATTGGCTGCCAGCCAAGCAACGGGTACGTTAAACTATACGGTGCCGTTAACCCTAACACCAGCACCCGGGTACCCGCTTTGGTAACGATCACCTTGCCAGGCAGCGCCCATTTAGGCTGAATCGTTTGCGGCAGATTTAAGAGATTACCCAAAATCACATCAAAATTAGCCTGATCATACAGGTGGTTGAGCTGCTTCTTGGAATTTCCCAAACCTTCGTTATTGCCGATCGTTACGCCGTCATAGTGGATCTGGTTCATCAAAGTCACGTTGCTCTGACCGTTAGTCGCTTCGGTTAACGGGTGAGCCCGGTCCATCTCATCGCCAATATCAAAAGTAAGGACTTGATGGCCAGCTGCTTCGTAGCGCTGCCGTTCTTCAGTCAGATAACGGCGGATCTTCGGCCAATTTTCGAGATGGGAATGAAGGTCATTGGTGTGTAAAATTGTAATTTTTTCAGTCATCCCTCGACTGCTACTGATAACTTATAAAAAGTTAACGATTGTTCTTGCTTCATCCTATCCTGTCTCGCACGTTACTCGCTACTGCAGTTGATATGATAGTCCACAAGCGTCAATTCCCGGCTAGCCACCGGTACATGCTTTACTGCCTGTTTTAGTAGGCTAAGGCAAAGTTTTCCGTATCCCTGATATTCAGGGCAGCATTTAAATCACGGTCATTGGTATAGTGACAATTAGGACAGTGATAAGTGCGCTCACTCAACTTTAAACTCACTTTCTTAGTTCCGCAGTTATGACAGAGCTTGGAAGTTGGTTCAAAGCGCCCGGTAAGATGCACTGGAATCCCTAATTGCTGACATTTAGTAATCAGTTTTACTCTGAAGTTATAGAAACCTTGCTGAGCGATGGCTTTAGCCAAATGTCGATTTTTCATCATTCCACTAACATTCAAATCTTCTAAGGCGACCCATTGTGGTTTGGTTCTCACCACAGTGGCAATAATCTTATTTTGATTATCGATCTGAATGTTAGTTAACCGTTGATAAAGCCGTTGCACTTTCAGCTGGGTTTTGGCTAGATTTAAATCAGTAGCAGATCTGCCTTCCTTCTGTTTTCTAGCTTTCAGTGCACGATACTGGCGTGACAATTTTCTTTGCAGTCGTCGAAGTCGCTTTCTGATTCGTTTTAGACGACTGCTTTTGTTCCGATTACTGTAAATGGAACCATCACTTAAAATCGCAAAATTTTTTAAGCCTAAGTCAATGCCAATGGGATTGCCATTTAATGGGAGTTGAATCGCATCAGCTTGTTCCACAACACAGGTCAGATAATACCGACCAGCCTTAACTTTCACCCGCCCGTTTTTGATGACAAAATGTTCAGCATCAGTGGGGATATAGCCGAATTCTTTCAACCGCACCCAGCCCAGTTTAGGCAATTTAACCCGGTGTCGGTCACAAGCAATGATCTGTTTCTGACTGTTCTTAACGAAGTAGTAACTGCCTTGGCCACGTTTAAACGAACGCCAATGTGGATAACCGCTTAGTTTTTTAAAAAACCGTTTCATGGCTGTATCCGCGTCGATAAACGCCTGCTTCACAGACTTGGCATATAATTCTTTGATCCACTGATCATCTGGATTAGCCTCTAAATAATCATGATTGAACCACTTAGAGAACTCATAAGCATTCATGTAGTGATAACCACACTCGTAGCGTTGACGATTAATATCTAAAAAGAGGTTGTAGGCCCAGCGACTGCCGGATATCTGCTGATCGATCAGCCAAGCCTGTTGATTCGTTGGCTTAAGCTCAACTTTGTAGGTAATTAACATCTCGGTTTCCCCGTCTACTTAAAATTTGGTGACCCACTTTATCCAGTGGGTTCGTGATAATTATACCGGATAGATCACTTTAAAAGTCATTTTAAGGGAATTATGAGGGAAACTATTTTCAAAATCAGTCAGTTCATTTAAGCTTGACAAAGCAACCTGATATTACCCCTTTTGATAAGTTTTTAGAGACTTTTATAACAAAATAATAATCATTCATCCTTCCTCTAATGTCTTTATTTGCGTTTTTGAAAATCGTTATATTTGCCGGCTACCATTTCTTCGATCTCCGCCATGGAAAAAGGTGTGCCAAAGGGTGGCTTATGCTTTAAATAGTCGGTTTCAGGTGTATCAACACCCACGTTAATATCTTCTTTAATGTTGACGGAATAGTGGTGAATGTGGCCGTGTAAATTAATGATCTGTTTTACAATACCCATCATCATTGGGTAATGCGTCATGTAGTACTGACAGTGATTGACCTTGATGACGGCGCCCACATCATGAAATTGAAACTTGGGCTTGCCGCCATAGGTATAGTTGTGCTGTGCCAAGTACTTAAACAGCGCGCGGTTATCGTGGTTCCCCTTGATGAGGATCAGATGGCCGTTTAATTGATTCAACACATCTAAGATCGCCGCCTGAGCCGCTTTTTCCGGTCGAATGAAGTACAGGGCAATATCACCTAAATGATACACCGTATCTTCTGGTGTCACGCGTGCGTTCCAATGGTCAATAATGGTTTGATTCATCTCTTCGACGGATTTAAATGGCCGTGGTGCAAAATCATTATTGCCGAGTAAATCCTTATGAAAAAAATGCGTATCTGCAGTGAAATACAGTTGCACGCCGAACCCCTTCTTTATTCAAAATTAGCTCATAAAAAAACTTCACTCCATTAGTTTACCATGTTACCCCACGGATAGGAAAGAACTCGTGTTTTCAACGGCTTCGTTAAGAAGTCACTGAAACCAAATAAAAAAAACCGGCACAGAATCGTCCCGATTTTAAGCAATCTATTTTTTAAGTTTTCTCGCTTGTGAGCGATCCATCCCCGTTTTAAACAGCCAAAGTCCGCATAGCCAGAGAACTGATCCAATGAGTGCAACCAGCGTTTCAAACCGAAATAGCAGGATAATGCAGACCATGGTGAGAAATAACAGCACAAAATAATCTGAATATGGCGCCCACGGCATTTTAAAGCTGACCTGTTTTGCCTGTCCAGCCGCAGTTGCGCGTTTGTACTTAATGTGGGTCAGAACAATTGACCCCCAGATAAACAAGAAGCAGGTCGTAGCGATACTTGAAATCAGTGTAAATACCTTACCTGGAATAAAGAAGTTTAGCAGGACCACAATTGCAATTATTGTTGCTGAAAAGAACAGCGCGTTGACCGGCACCTGCGCCCGTGACAATTTGCCTAACCGTTTTGCCAGTTTAGTTTTACCCCCGTAAGAAAGGGAAAATAACATCCGCCCAGTCGTATATAGGGCACTATTGCAGGCTGAAGCTGCCGCCGTTAAGACCACGAAGTTGATAATGGCAGCCGCTGACTTGATGCCAATCGCTGAAAAGACTTCTACAAATGGACTTTGATCAGGCGAAATATAGTGCCAGGGATAGATGCACATCAACGCCATTAACGACCCCAAGTAAAATAGGATCACCCGCATCGGAATTTCGTTGATGGCCTTCGGAATAATCGTTTTAGGATCATTGGTTTCTGAGGCGGTCATCCCCACCATTTCAATTCCAATAAACCCGAACAAGACCATTTGAAACGAGAGGAGAAACCCCTTAGCGCCGTGGGCAAAAAAGTGACCGTCGGCTAAATTCATCACTGAAGCATGGCCCACTGGGGTTTTGAACTGAATCACCACTAAAACGATGCCAATAACGATCAGGGCAATAATGGCCGCAACTTTCACGATTGCAAACCAGAATTCCGTTTCACCAAAGGCCTGAACCGTCACCGCGTTGATCAAGACTAGGATCAGTAAAATCATTAAACCCGTGACCCACTGCGGTAACTGCGGAAACCAAAACTTCATGTAAAGCCCGGCAGCCGTTAAATCGGCCATGGCAATACTTAGCCAGCAGACCCAATAAGTCCACCCAGCAATAAAGCTCCAGCGTTCACCCAGGTATCTTTTAATAAAATCAATGTAAGAATGAGCGTTTAAATCCGACAATAATAACTCACCTAGTGCCCGCATCAGTAGAAAACACGCGACACCGGCAATCAGATAAGCCAGTAAAATTGACGGACCAGCCAAATGAATTGATTGGCCGGCACCTAAAAACAGGCCGGTCCCAATCGTGCCACCTAAGGCAATCATTTGCACATGCCGATTCTTTAATCCGCCAGATCGCTGTTTAGCAGATTCTGTCTTCGCCATAAGCTTCACCCCTTTATGAGGAACAATTATACACGCGAAAAGCGCCAGTACGATAAAACGACCGCAATGACTGCCAATTAACTGTGATTCACACATAAGAAATCGCGGTGTTATCGTTATGCTTACGTTCATGATGATTGTTCACTTTTAAGTGAAAAAACTGCACGTTCATGAATAATGGTTGAAGAAAATTATCATACCATCACTAACTTGAACGTTTTTTGCAAAAAAAATAGCGCTCGATTCAAAAACGAATCGAGCGCTATTATCAGTTAAAAATAATTATTTCGTTAACCGTTCAACGTCACGAACGATCATTAATTCTTCATCCGTTGGGATCAACAGCGTCTTAACCTTGGCGTCTGCAGTTGATAGATCACGTTCAACACCGCGAATATGGTTCTTTTCAGGATCAACAGCAATGCCGAAATAGCTTAACTTATCAGCAACTTCTTGGCGAATCGGAATGTCGTTTTCACCGACACCGGCCGTAAAGACAATGGCGTCAACACCGTTCATTTCAGCAATGTACTTACCAACGTAACCGACGATCCGGTTGATGTACATATCACGAGCCAAGTGTGCCTTCTCGTTTTTATCCTGAACCTTTTCAAGGTCTCGCATATCAGCTGAGTATTCAGAAACCCCCAGTAAGCCAGACTTCTTGTTCAAGATTTCGATCATATCGTTAGGATCCTTAATGTTTAACTTTTCCATTAAGAACGTAACCAATGAGGCATCGATATCACCTGAACGGGTGGCCATCATGACCCCGGCTAACGGCGTGAAGCCCATGGAAGTATCAAATGACTTGCCGTCCTTGATCGCGGTAATCGAAGCACCGGCACCAATGTGCATGGTGATCAATTTGAGATCCTTTAACGGCTTGCCAAGCATGGCTGCTGCCCGGCCGGAAACGTAACGGTGGCTAGTTCCGTGGGCACCATATTTACGAGCACCGTATTTTTCGTAGTATTCGTAAGGAATGGCGTACATGTAGTTGGTCTTAGGCATGGTGGTGTGAAATGACGTATCAAAGACCGCCACGTTTGGCACGTTTGGCAAAATCTTACGGAACGTCCGAATGCCCATTGCTTCAGCTGGGTTATGCAGTGGCGCATATTCAGCTAAATCTTCGATCTTCTGTAAAACATCATCGTCTACTAATGCTGAATCAGTAAAGAATTCACCACCGGCAACGACCCGGTGACCAACACCCGTAATTTCGTTGTAGTCAGCAATGATCTTCAAGCTGATCAGTTCTTTAAGCATGAGGTGAATGGCTTCTTCGTGGTCCTTGACATCCTGGGTGTTTTCATACTTTTGGCCATCGCCGTACTTAACGGTCACGATGGAATCCTTTAAACCAATTCGTTCGATCACACCACTAGTGATGACTTTTTCTGAAGGTGTTTCGAATAATTTAAACTTTAACGTTGAACTTCCTGCATTGACGGCAAGTGTTTTTCCCATGTGATAATCTCCTTATGTTACTGCTTTAGTAAATCATTTAGTTCCCAGTCGACTATTTCCGCAATGAACTTTGAAAATCCGGCCTGATCTTTAAACGATGGAAATTCACCGATCATGACCTTATCAGCCTGTTTCGTATTTTCACCGTGACGCTGCAACAGCAAAATCGACTTTGCCGATTGCTTAGCCGTAAACAGATCCTTCGGCAAGGCTAATAAACCTTGCAGGTACGCGGCATCTTGAAGCCAAGACAGCAACCCCTTCGATTCTGGGGTTGAAAACAACTGACTTGGAACTAAGAAAACCCCGTATCCGCCCGGTTTCACATAGCGCATCGCTTGCTCCAGCAATAAATGATGGACGTAGGAATGGCCGGACTGAGCGTGTGTCTTAAACGTTGTAACCTTTTCATCAAGTGGATAATACCCAATCGGCAGATCGGATACGACCAGGTCAGCTTCAGGGATCTGCAGTTCACCCAGTGCATCCTGATGCATCAAAGTCACTGAAGATCGTTGCAGGGTCGTATTGATGTCGGCGACTGACAGCAGTGATTCGTCATTATCGATCCCAATTGCGGCGACTTTTTCGTGAGTCGCAGCCGTTAATTGGTTGATAATCGTCGTCAGCAAATTAGCCGTCCCTACAGCTGGATCAAGAATCGTCAGCTGGTTTTGACTTTCAACCAGTCGAATGACGATGTAGCCCATGACCATGGCGATGCTATCCGGGGTCATCTGATGATTTCCCTGAATATCGTCTTCACGCATGGCTTTGAGCATCGCTAGCTGAATCGCTTGACGCACGGTTTCAGCATTCAATTGGTTGCGGTCAACAGAATCATATAGCGCCTGAAGCTGCTGAACGGTCTTTTCATCCGGTCGACCATCTTCTACCTGAACGTGTCCGTCGATCAAATTATCACCGGATTCAATAAAGGCATCTAAATAAGATGTTGAAAGCGCATCCTTCAGTAACTCGCTGGATTCATCGAGAACCTTAAAAAGCGCCTCCGTTTCTTTAATAGCCAGAATTGTCAACCTCCTATCCTAATGGTTTCTCCACACAAATTATAGTTTACAAATATTCGCCTGTTAATTCAAGCTAACATCGGAAATTTAACGTCTATTGGGTGATTTCACTGGCCGTTTTTGCTCGTAATGATGAATCAAAATATCATAGGCTTCAACCTGTCGTTGATAACCCTGTAATTGGAACAGTAAAACTCCACTTAACAAGATTAAAAAGAGCAGCGCTAAAATCGTGACGAACCCTCGGCGATTACCCATCGTAACCCCCAATCGTCGTCACCGCAGAAAATTGCTGCAGTTTCGTTTTCACATTGATCTTCAGCCGATCATGAACCACGTCAAATTCATAGTAGTTCATGCCGGTAAACAGCGGCATGTACCCGCCTTTATCGGTCGTTAACATCAACTTACCTTGATGGCCCTTTAAATAATACGTGCGGGCTTTATCAGTGTGTGGTTTCAGGGCGGCTTTTTGCCGGTAAACCTGGCCTAAAGAAAAGCGGTACTGTTTACCTTCAAGTTCAGCTAGCATGTGATACCAGGCTAGCTGCTCATCGTATTTTTGCTGGGTGCGGCCGTTCATCATTTGCAGACCAAATTGCAGGGTCAGTAAAGCTAACGCCGTCACCGCCAGTGCGATTAGTGTTTCAATCAACGTAAATCCTGGTTTCATTTACTCACCTGCTTTGCTGGTTTAAACTGGATTTCAAATTGATGCCTAAGCTGCTGCACCCGGACCTGCCGCTGTTCCAACTGTTTGGTCATCGTCACGTGAGCTTGAGTGTAGAGCGTGAGGCCAATACTGATCAACACCAAGCCAATTAACGCATCGCTTAACATAAACCCAGCTTTACGCCGCTTCCCGATCAACATGGTAGACCCCCCAACCCATTTGAATTACTAACCGGTATTTGCGCTGATCAACATCGGATGAAAACGTCACGGTTCGCGGTGAGATCGTGGCGTTCGAGCGAATCAGCAATTTTTCGGCCCGTTCAGGATGCAAACTCCGCGGCAGCGTGAGTGACTGATCGCCCTTGTCCGTTCGAAAAATTATGGGGGCATTCTTTTCAATCGTAATTTCCGTTTTACGGCCGTGATACTGCGCCTCATAGAGTGCCTGTTTCCAGTAGCCGTCAAAACTGTTCCAAAAGGCCCGTTCCGTTTGCAGCGACGACCGGGAAAACCGCTGACCGCCGACCATAACGAGCACCAAAAGACTGCTGATGATGACTAAGGTGATGAGCATTTCAATCATCGTAAACCCCTCACGAACTGGCTTTAACTTCGTCACCATGGATTTTGATCCCCTCTTTGTTGGCAATTTTCACTTGTTTGACCGTCAGATAGCCGGCTTTTTGCAACTCTCCCAAACTGGCGGTTTTCTTATCCGTCGAATCCAGATAAGTGTCTAACTGTGTCTGAACCACCGTCGTCATGGCCCCGGTATGAACCGAATTAGCCCGGTCTTTTTGATGACTGATATTGGGTGCGATGATCAGAATCAACAGCCCAATAATAAACAGGACAATGGTCATTTCAATTAAAGTAAAAGCTGAGCGTTTGCGTTGCATTATAGTCCTCCAATCGTGTGGTACATCGGTAAAAACAAGCTGGCATAAGCGCCGATGATCACGCTACCAATCAGCACAAACGATAGTGGCTGAATCCAGGTCATCATTACTTCTAAACGGTTAGTGAGCCGCCGATAGTACAGCTCCGTCAAAACGGTCAGTTCTTTGACTAATTCCACTCGCGGTTTACCGCTTTGAAACAGCAGCTGTAATTCCTTAGGTAAAAAATAAAACTGGGTCATGACTTGTGACAGCGGCTGACCAGCAGCTAAAGCCGTTTCCAATTTACCGCCTAACTGGTATAACAGGGTCGTCGTTTTCGCTTTTCGCAGCGTCAACAGGATTTCTTGAAAACCCAGGCCGCCTTCAAACATGATGGTCAAGGTCGCCAAAAAATAGTAGCCGTAATAGGCCTTAATAATCGGCCCTAAAATGGGAATATGGGCCGTCTGTTCGACCCGTTTTAAAATTGGTTGCTGCTTGATGGCCTGATACCCGCAGATTATGATCAATAGCACCGGTATCACCGCGATACTCCACCACCAGTTGGGACTGTGCTGCGAACTGGTTGGTGCTAAAGCTTCAATTTGAGGCAGGATCACGAGCTTCATCCCCGTGATGATGACGGCCAGTATTGCCACTAAGATCAGCGGGTACTGCAACAGCCGTTTAATTTTTTGATGGCGCTGATGGGCCGTCTGCAATAGGCGACTGACTTGGCCCAGACTTTGGGTCAGCTGGCCGTGTTCCTCTGCTAACCGCAACTGCAAGCCAATTTGGTCGTCTACAAACGGCTCAAAAGTCTGACTAACGGTGTAGCCCGCGTGCAGCTGTTCGTTGATCACGTGCAGATCCCGTTTTTGCGGCTGATACAGCGTCTCGCAAAACTGGATCGCGTGCCGAACGGAAAACCCCACTAACAATAAATCACTGACCGTCCGGAAAATATTGGCCTGCGTGCTAATTGACCATGGCTTAACCGGCTTTAAACCGCTCGTAGACGGCTGCTGAAATTTGGTTGCTGTATCTTGCATGCTTTAGATTCTCCTCCCATTGCGGTGTCATTTCTGCGGTCTGTTGCCATTTACTAATCGGACCACTGACTAGATCGAGCAAAGCCGTTAGATTACCATCCGCGGTTGGTAATAGGCGCTGATAAGCCACCCCGACTACCGCCTGCGCAATCGCGGCTGGCTCAATGCCTAACTGGCTCAACCGGGTCACGGTGCCCTTAGCCGTTTGGGCGTGGACACTGCTCAGTACCAGATGGCCACTCAAAGCCGCATCAACGGCTGCTTTAGCCGTTTCGCGATCCCGAATTTCGCCGATGATCAAGACCTCTGGCCGGTGCCGTAACGCCACTTTGATCAAAGCTTGATAGCTCATTTCGGCTGCCGGGTTCACCTGGAGCTGCAAAAAGTCCGGTGCCACGATCTCAGTCGGATCTTCCACTGACAAAACGGATAACGTCTTGCTCAAGTCCTTAGCTAAATGATAAATCGTGCTGGTCTTGCCAGAACCCGTGGGCCCCGCGAAAAGGATTAGCCCTCGCAGTGAACACCAGTCTCGCAGCTGTGCCAACTGCTTCGGTACTAAAAAGGCTAGCCGCTGTTCAGCCAGTGGCAGCAGCAAACGAATCACGATGGATTCTTGGTTGATAAAATTCCCCACGCTAGAGAGCCTTAAATGAACGGTCTGACCGTCAACAGTCAGGGTCAAGGCACCTAATTGGGGGCGCCTGGTCTCCGTGATCGCCATGTTAGCCCGGTATTTAAAATGGGCAATCAACTGCTGACCTTCACTGATTGTTAACTGTTTAACGAATACCAGACCATCACCGTGGTGTTCAAAGACGCGATAAACGTCACCAACGGGTTGAATGTGCAGGTCAGAACTGCCCGATGCAACTGCGGCGCTTAGTAAAGTTTGTCCTAATTGTTCTATCATCATTTTCCTCCTGTCCCTACCTACGCACATTGGCTGACTGGGGTTTGCAGATAATAAAAAGGCGCTCCCCTTTTCAGGAAACGTCTTCATTCAATTCAGATAATAACCAGCCACTTTAATCCTGTTTGGACTGTTCTTGGGTGTTCATCTTATCGTTAACGTACGGGTAGGTCCACTTGACCATCACGGACATGATAATCGGCAAAACGATGACGAGAATCACCAGTCCAATGATCACGGTCATTGCGACTTGAATCAAAGTTAAAACATCCGATGGCATCAACGCCGCAAAGGTCCCACTTAAAATAATTGCTGCGGAGATCACGACCGTCCCAATTTTAGCAGAAGCGTTTAAAATTCGTCGCCGAACATCCGGAATTTTAGCACCGTCATCCCGGTAGCGCATCATCAGGAAGATACTGTAATCCACACCTAAAGCAACGATCATGATAAAGCTAAAGAACGGTGTGTTCCACGTCAAGAGCGTTCGTGAAAGCAGTACTTTTGACAGCAGTTTAGTCATCGTCAAGGCACTAATATAAGCCGTCACCAGCGTGGCAATGATGGTCAATGGCTGAATCAAGGAACGGGTAACCACCATTAAGGCAATCCCAATCCCCACTAGCATGATGGCAACCGTCCGAATAAAGTCACCGCTGGATAATTTTTGCAGGTCAGCCGTTTGCGACGTTTGACCGCCGATAGCAATCGTGCTAGTTTTCAGGGCACCGTGTTTCAAACTGGCTTTAGCATCACTGGAAATCGTCCGCATTCGACTGGCCGACTGGGTCGTACTTGGATCACTGTTGAGAATAATGGTAATCTTAGCAATCTGCCGGTTACTGGACATGAACGCATCCAGTGATGGTTTAAAGGCCGAACTGCCAAGCACTGATTGCGGAATGTAGAAGTCATTACCCACGTAAGAGTTTTGCAGGCCTTTCAAGTAATTGCTGGCAGTGGAAGTTCCCTGGCTAATTTTTCCTAGCGCACGGTTAGCACTCGTCAAGCCTTGTTGAAGTGCCTTGGTCTTAGACTGCAGTTCGGCAACTTGAGCAGCTAACTGTGTCACCCCGGCGTTGACCTGCGTACTGCCACTGGCAACGGACTGGGCACCGCTGTTCAGTGCAGCCCCCTTTTGAGCCAGTTGGCCAGCCCCACTATTGAGCTGATTAATGCCACTGGTAAATGGGGTCACCTGCGCGTTAAGTTGACCCAGGCCATTAGACAGCTGGCTTGATCCAGCTGCTAATTGACTGGTACTGCTTTGAACCATGGGCAGCCGGCTAGTCTGTGCCTGCAGTTGCGTCAACATCTGCGTTAATTGCTGACTGCCGCTGGCAAGTTGGCCAACACTGCTAGAGAGTCCCGTGGTACTGCCGCTGAGCTGACTGGTACCGACGCTTAACTGGTTAACACCGGCAGTATAGGCTGAGACCCCCTGATTAAGCTGCTGGGCGCCAGCTTGCAACTGGCCAGTACCAGCAGTGAGCTGCCTTAACTGGGCGGTATTTTGACTGGTATTGGCTGCTGTCAGTTGCTGGTCAGCCGAGTTTAATCCAGCTTGAACCCGTGCTAAGCCCTGGTTAGCTTGGTTGAGTCCCGTGACTAATTGGCCTACCTGATTTTTAAGATAGAGCCGCTTGATTTTAGAACCGCCGGGCTGAGTGACAGAACTAACCTGCTTGACACCGGGTTCAGCCTTTAAATAAGTCGTTAAATTGTCAATGGCCGCTAAATCCTTTTGATTATTCAACGAGTGGCTGCTTTCAATGTACAGCGTGGACGGGCCAGACATACCGGCCGGAAAATGTTTGTGAATCAGGTTATAGCCGGCTTTAGATTCAATGTTATTAGGCAATTCAGCCGCGTTATTGAAGTTCAGTCTCTGATGGCTAAGCAGTAATAACGGTACGATCAGGATCACCATGATCACAACGGTAATTGTCGTATGATTCAGTGCTGAATGCGACAGGAAATGCCAAAACGGATTATTCCCGTGAGCCGCCAGATTCTTACTTGGCCAAAACATCCTTTGACCCAGTGTTGCCATAAAAAACATGTTGAGGGTCAATAAAACCGCCAGTAATACGACTACCCCGACGGCCACCCCAACGGCTGAACGGTAGAACGAAAAGCGTGCTAGTCCTAGCACGGTGAACCCGATCAAAACCGTTGAACCGCTAAAGAGAATTGTTCGGCCAGCGTGTTTACGGGCCACTGACGCCGCCTGACTAGCGGCTAACCCATTTGCTAGTTCCTCTTTGAACCGGTTGTAGAGTAAAATATTGTAATCGGTCCCGATCCCAAAGAGGACCACTACCATAAAGATTTGGGTGAAATTAGAAATTGGAAAGTTAAATTTATCTGCTAAGTTCATCACGATACCCACGGAAACCAGGTAAGAAACACCCACCGTCAGCAACGAAATAAACGGCACGACCACGGACTGGAAAACTAGGATCAGCACGATAAAAATAAAAACAGCGGCGATGATTTCAGTCTTCTTCAACCCGGCCTGAGTCGTGGTCGAAAAGTCGTCGTTTAACAGATCACTGCCAGTCACGTAGGTCCGCAAACCATTGATCTTCAGGTGACTACGTAACTGTTTAGCTTGGGTAGTCACTTTGGCGTGGTCAGATAGATCGACCATTGCCAATTGGGTCGTGCCATCCTTAGAAGCCAGCTGCTTCTTAGCCTCGGCATTATCACTAGCGCTGGTCATATCCAAAATATCCAGGTTCGGATCCTGTTTAATATTGGCGGTGGCGCGGTTGATCTGCCGGTTATTTCGAGCGTTTAATGTGCCATCTTTTTTATTAAAAACCACAATTAGCGACCGGACACCGCGATTATTCTCGGATTTACGAGCGATATTCTTCGCAATTTCGCTTTGAACCGATGACGGTAACGTGACCGCCCCATGAGTCTTAACGAGCTGCGTCACGTTTGGCATCGTCAAAAAGGCAATCAGCACTAAGCCAATCCAAACGATCAGGGCTAACCCGTGTTTTTTGAAAAAACGTTGCATGAATCAATCTCTTCCTCTCTTAGACTAGTGACTATACTTATACACTTGTATAACCTATACCAATATGATAAGCTCACGTTGAAATGACTGCAAGAAACAAAATTAGACTTCTGCTTATAATTAGACAGTTTATAAAAAATGCAAGGAAGGATTAATGATGAAATACGATTTAGACAAAAAGCCGACGCGTGGTGCGCAGCGGACATTACTCGCGTTTTCGCAGACCATGTTTCAATTACTAGCTCAAAAACCATTTGAAAAAATCAACGTTAATGAGATCTGCCAGTTATGTAATTTTCCCCGAGCGACTTTTTATAATTACTTTGACGATAAATACGACCTCATCAATTACTGCTGGTACGTGTTAGCCGAAAAAGTGCATATTGAAGAGGCTGACCAACTGAAGCCAAACGAAGTCGTGATTATTTACTTTGACCGCTTATATGACCTATTTGAAAATAACAGTCAACTGGTTTTAGCTATTCTACGGCATAATCAGATTTCTGGTAATTTAGTCAACAGCTTTACGAATTACCTGCGTAATCTTGCTCACAAAATGTTTCTGGAAGTCTTCGGCAATCTGCATTTCGATGTACCGGTCGAACTGATGGTCGATCATTGCAGTTCAACCATTTTACTGCTCATTGAATGGATTTTTCTTAAAAAACAGCCCACGACCCGTAAACAGGCTCACCATTATTTAGCGGTTTTATTAGGGGATCCAGAAACTACCGCGGTACAAGACTCAACCACTGAAAAACCAACTCATACTGGCGCTTAACCTTTACCCGGTGCCAATAACTTAATAATCAACGACAAAAAGGAGACCAGTTCATCACTGAACTGATCTCCTTTAAAACGCATTAATTCAATTATTCAACACCTTCAGGTAACGTAGCTGCTTCATAAACATCCGAAACATCATCGTTATCTTCAAGCTCTTCAATCAAACCTTGGTATTGCGAAACCTTTGCTTCGGGAACTTCGGTAGTGTTTTGTGGGAACATCGTCACTTCCGCTGTATCCAAGTTGTACTTTTCTTGCAGCGCATCACGGGCTGCAGTCAAACTAGCTGGATCCGTAAAGATTTCAAATTGATCATCACTGGTCTTCATGTCATCCGCACCAGCGTCAAGTGCATCCATCAAAACCGTATCTTCATCGGCGTCTAAGCCATCACGTAAGATAACGATGTAGCCCTTACGATCAAACATGTAAGAAACTGAACCAGCAGCGCCTAAAGACCCACCATGATGGGTAAAGGCGGAACGAACAGCAGCAGCGGTCCGGTTCTTGTTATCGGTCAACGCGGCCACCATAATGGCAGTCCCGCCAGGACCGTAGCCTTCATAAGTGATTTCTTCGAACTTTGCTCCACCAACACCAGAAGCCTTATCGATAGCGCGTTGTACGTTATCCTTAGGCATGTTAGCAGCACGAGCCTTATCCATCACCAATCGAAGTTGAGGGTTGTTTGCTGGATCAGGATCACCTGCTTTAGCGGCTTGATATAAGTCACGTGAGATTTTTTGGAAAATTTTACCACGCTTAGCATCTTGGGCGTTTTTACGCCCTTGGATGTTATGCCATTTTGAATGTCCTGACATTTCACGACTCCTCTTTTCTTAATTATATTCGTTTACACACAGACTATATTATAATATCACGCAAGGGTTTTCAATACAACCAGTCAACAATGAAACCAGTAATTATTTCTAACCCTGCTGAACGATTGCCAGAATAAACATTGCAACAACGGCAATCACCTGAATAATATCAAACAAAAAGTGCGTCAGAATAGCTTGCCAAATATTTCTGGAAAAATAGTAGATCAAGCCAAATAACGCGCCAACACACATGTACGGGATCATCTGAACTAATTGACCGTGGAAGTTGTTCCAGTGCGCCAGTCCAAAGGCCACTGACGAAACTACCAGCATCAGCCAAGTCATGACACCGCGCCCACGCCATTGATAAAACAGCGCGTGGCGAAAAACGATCTCTTCCGTAAAGGGCGCCATCAAGGTCGTCAAACTGGCCACTAATGCCATTCCAGCGGTTTGAATACTCATTACTGAACCAGAACCAGTACCGGCGACACCGATTAATTTCAATCCCTGCCGAACTACGGTTAACAGGATATAAGCGGCGACAACACCACCAATCCCCACCAGCAGGCCGGATCCTAAATGGCGCTTAAACCGCTGCCAATGACTGGCCAAAACGTCGCGGTATAAATACAGTGCGGTACATAGGCCCACGAAAAAGATCAGGTCTGCCAGAACAACTCTGAGCCACTGATTGGTCGTTACAGCTACCACCGCTGCACCTAGACCGAGTTCCGCTAACGGAATGACGATGGCAATGACCGTTTTAATCATCGAAACCGACTGCCGCTGAATTGCCGGACGTCTTTGAGAGCGACGACTAAAATTAACTTGAGTAGCGCTGTTGGGTGCAATTTTCACCGCGTAACGCTTGGTCTTTAGCAGCCAGTAACCGAGCGCACCAAAGACCACCGCGTAGGTCAGACTCGTCCAAACGCTCATGCCGACCGTATTGTTTAACGTTCCAAAGGCCACTGTATCAAAGGCATCGATCGCACCATGCGCTAGGATCGGCAGCCAGAGGTTGGCAGTGACCAAATAGATGGCCGCAAAGAAAAATCCCAGACCAATGGCTTCCAGCATCTGAACCAACGTCATTGTTAAACTGCCGTTGGAAGCATTCACTAGGTGAACTAAACTAAACATCAGCCCACTGATAAACGCCGTCATGACGGCACCCAACTGGTACCGCTGACGCAACGCGCTGACCAAAACACCACGAAAGACATATTCCTCAAATAACCCAACCGAAAACCCCACTATAATGGCGGTTAAAATAGATCTCAAACTCAAATTAAACTGCGGATTCAGTGTTGAGTCCCCCAGCAAAACAATAATCATCGGTAAGATCAACACCCATTGGCGAGGGTTCCCACGACCCCGCCAGCTCACTTTAGCTTTCGGATACCAGTGATTTAACCCCCACCAGCAACCAAAGGCCAACAGTTCGGTCATGATTTGAACCCCCGGTTTAGAAATCATGGGAACCGCACTTGCACTCAACCGACCAACCATCATCGCTAACGTCACGATAATCACCGTCATCACAACTGACGCTACTGATAGTAACACTGCTCCTCTTTTCATACGCTACCTCCAAAAAAATTTATAAAAAATAAGCAGGCGTTACGCGTTCTTCTAACCAGAAGATAACATAAACCTGCTTATTGACTAACCTTGGCAATTAGTGAGTTGATGCGCGTTTCATTAAGCCATATGGCAATAAGACCGTCTTATTTTCCACTGGTTCGTTATTCATTAATTTAGTGAGTAACCGCATCGCAACGGCACCAATATCGTATAGCGGCTGAGTAATGGACGACATCTTTGGTCGAACCATTTCGGTCAGTTTGGTATCGTTACTGGTAATAATTTCAAAGTCGTCTGGGACACTTAACCCCGCATCCGTGACACCGTTCATCACACCAGCAGCTAACTCATCGTCACCGATCACCGCTGCGGTGGCATTAACGGATTGCAATGCCGGCTGCAACAGCTGCCCGGCCTTGTAAGAATAATCCGTTTCAAAGACCAGTTTGTCATCGTAACGTAACCCAGCCTTCTTTAAAGCTTGCTTGTAACCCTTCAGCCGGTAATCACGGTTGATCGGATAATCTAAGCTGCCGGATACAAAGGCGACACGTTCGTTACCATGGTCGATCAAATTCTTGGTAGCTTCTTCAACAGCGGCGGTATAGTCGATGTTGACACTTGGCATTTGATCTTGATCATCAACACAGCCAGCCAGCACGATCGGTGTCTTAGTCCGTTCAAATTCCTTGCGAACTTCATCACTGATGTCATTGCCCATAAAGACAATGCCATCAACTTGTTTTGCCATTAAGGTATTTAGTACCTGCACTTCTTTGCGGCCATTCTCGTCAGAATTGGTTAAAATAATGTTGTATTTATACATCATGGCGATATCGTCGATGCCCCGTGCTAGAGCTGAAAAGTAAATATTGGTGACATCCGGAATGATGACCCCCACAGTCGTCGTTTTCTTACTTGCTAATCCTCGTGCCACAGCATTTGGGCGATAGTCCAAGCGTTCAATTACATCTAAGACTTTTTTCCGCGTTGCCGGTTTAACGTTGGGATTCCCGTTAACCACTCTTGATACAGTGGCCATCGACACATCGGCTTCACGGGCGACGTCATAAATTGTTACAGTCTGTTTATCCATTGCGATAGCCCTTTCTTTATTGGTTTGATTCGTTTTCATCGATTTTCAACAACTCGTTAAATATATCAGAAAAATTTTCAGAAATCAAATTGAAAACGTTTTCAGCTTGATAATACTCTCTTACGACGGACTTTTCAAGACCACCATTTGAGTTCTGTCCCATCCAGTGACGGCAATTTGCAGAATCAATTTTCTTTGACGATTCAACTAGTTTCTGAAAAGGCCTATTGCAACGGGCTTTATTGATTGATAGGCTAGCATTATTCCCGCCAATCAAGCTGAAAAGACAGGGCTTTACAAAATATTTTGGTTATTGACCCCTTTTCCAAGTTTTACCGGCTTAGATGAAAGCCACCATTTCCACTTCTGCTGATGTCAAGCCATGATATAATGATGGCATCCTAATTCGAGGTGATTACTTTGTCAAAATTACAACAGGTTCAAGAATGGACCGTCCAGCACCATGCTGATGTCACTTATATCAGCGACCCAAGCACGATTCAGTACCTCACTGGGTTTTACAGTGACCCGATTGAACGGGTGTTAGCACTCGTCGTCTTCCCTGATCAAGAACCCTTCATGTTTGCGCCCGCCCTGGAAGTTGAAGCCATCAAGGACACCGGCTTTTCATTTCCGGTTTACGATTACTTAGATCATGAAAACCCCTGGCAGATGATTGCAGATAACGTGAAAAAACGTGTCAGCCAGCCGACTGAAATTGCTCTGGAAAAAAACCAGCTTTCAGTGACGCGGCTGGAACACCTGCAGCAAGTCTTCCCTAGTGCACAGTTTAACCAGGATATCACCCCCTTCATCAATCAGTTACGGGTCATTAAAACCGCGAGTGAAATCGACAAACTCAACGTAGCTGGCAAATGGGCCGACTTTGCTTTTGAAAAGGGCTTTGCCGCCGTTAAAGCCGGTCGGACTGAAGAACAAGTCGTGGCCGAATTACAGTATGCGTTAATGAAGCAGGGCATCATGCAAATGAGTTTTGAGACCCTTGTGCAGGCTGGTGCCCACGCCGCCGAACCGCATGGTGCCACCAACGCCACTCAATTTGAAAACAACGAACTGATTTTGTTTGACCTGGGTACCATTTGGCAGGGATACATCTCGGATGCTTCCAGAACGGTTGCCTTAGGTAAACCCACTGAAAAACAGCTTGATATTTATCAGGTATGTCTTGAAGCCCAGTTGACCGCACAGGCTGCTGCTAAGCCCGGCATCACTGCTGCGGAACTGGATCAAGTTGCCAGAGCAATTATTACTAAAGCAGGTTACGGCGAGTACTTCATTCACCGGCTGGGTCATGGTATGGGCATGAGTGAACATGAATTCCCGTCAATTATGGCTGGTAATGACATGGTCCTGCAACCCGGTATGTGCTTCTCCATTGAACCGGGAATCTACATTCCGGGTGTGGCTGGTGTCAGAATCGAAGACTGTGTTCACATTACTGAAAGCGGCTGTGAACCCTTCACCCACACACCAAAAGAATTAACCTACGTTGGCTAATTTGAACGGGCAGTTGCACAACTAAAAAAACAACCTGATCACTTTAACGCGATCAGGTTGTTTTTTTAAAGTATTTTATTGATCATTTAATCTTTCTGAGAATCGTCAGTATCGTCATCCGGCTTAGGATCCGTCTTTGGTGTGGCGGTTTCGTCTGCGACGTCAGCCCCGCCAAAGGTTTCCTCGCTATTTAAGACGATATCATCTGAGTCGTCCGAGTCGGCTGAGGAAACATCGGCTAATTCAGACCGCAGTGACTCGTCCGTATCATCTGAATCAGCAGGATGATTTAACGTTTTATCACCCAGCTGACTGGCAGCATCCCTTACCCGGTCACTAACGGTTTGCGACTGATCAGAAAAAGTTTCCTTAAAGTCATCCCAAGCATCACTCGCGTAAAACGCATAGTCCACGGCTCGGTCTTTTGCAACGTCCAGTTTATCCTGCACGTTGGCTTTAAATGCCGCCTTATCTTCATCACTCAGCCGATTATAAGCAGTGCGTGCAGCCACTGCACCAGCAGCTAATCCGACCAAAAAGCCTAACTTTTTTCCCATGAGTCAAAAACTCCTTTCAATGATCAATCCTTATTCTTACGGCCACGATAAGCGTTGAAAAGCGACTCGCCTAGTTTGGCGAACAAACCGGTAGTAGCAGTTTTCTTAGCCGTCGATTTCACCTTACCAGTTAAATCGTGAGTGGCTGAATTCAGTTCAGAGACACTGGTCCCTAAATCAGCTGCTGCCTGAAAAACCGGATCGATCGTTGCTACTTTATGGTTCACATCATCTAACAGGGTGTTTGTGCTTGCCAAAATATCTTCAGCATGCTTCGAGATCACGTCCATGTCATCAGTCATGGTTTTCACGCTTTTGTTAACCTCGCTCAAGGTCCGCACCATCTTCATCAAGAAAGCGCCGATAAAAAAGACTAATATCAAAAATGCGATGGCGGCAATTAAGCCGGCCACTTGTCCTGCTGTCACACTACCCCTCCTTACTTTAACCCATTAGGTTAAGAATAGCATTGCGTTTAAGCTGACGCAATATAAAACACCGGTTCACCTGCTTTTTTTGAGCTTAATCTGTTACACTTATTGGTGAAATTAATTCAAGGAGCTAATGATATGATATTGAACACTAATCTTACCCGTTTCGTTCAACATTTCAATTGGCAGCACATTGGTGAACAAATTGCCACGACCCTCTTTCAACTGTTGCTCGTGACCATTGGACTGCTACTCGTTAATTGGATCGGTAAAAAAATTATTCGGCATTTATTCAAACGCTATAAAAAAACAAAGTTCACGGCTGGCTCGGCTAATCGCGTAGATACAATTTTTACCCTAGTCATGAACATCTTCCAATACACGGTCTTATTCTTTTGGATCTACGCCCTGCTGTCCTTCATGGGGGTCCCCGTTGGCACCCTGGTTGCTGGTGCTGGTATTTTCAGTTTGGCACTAGGCCTCGGTGCGCAAGGCTTCGTTTCAGACATCGTCACCGGGGCCTTCATCTTAATGGAAGAACAGATCAACGTTGGCGATGCGGTCAAAATTGGTGAAGTGGAAGGCACGGTTTCCGCAGTCGGCATCCGTACCACGCAAGTCATCAGTGCCGATGGGACCCTGAATTTTATTCCCAACCGTAATATTACCATTGTAAGCAATAAATCCCGTCACGAAATGCGGGCGCTGGTCCAGATACCCATTTTCCCCAATTCACCCATTGATCAAATCAATACCATTATTGAGTCCGTCAATCAAACGGTCCCGGCTCAATTTCCCACCATCACGCAGGCACCGACTAACATGGGGACGGTTCCCCTGCCAGATGGCCAAGTGGTGATTCAAGTCGTCACCTTTACAGAACCGGGCGAGCAGTTTACCGTGCAGCATAAACTGCTGTCCGCCTACTTAAAGGCCATCGAGGACGCTCACATTGAATTACCGACCGTTTATCATAACGATCCGCAAAAATAAGCCGTTCAACTCAAATAGCCGGCAACAGTGACTTTATCACTGTTGCCGGCTATTTTAATTACTTATAATTTTTTAACCATTACTGATTTTCTTCATCGAATTCAAACGTGGTTGCACATCATACTGTTTTGACAAATTATGGGCGACGTAGTTCACCCGCTTTAATAGTTCCCGACGCGTAATGATACCGGTGAACGTTTTTTCATCTGACACGACTGGCACAAAGTTATTGTCAATTAACAGGTGCATGATCTCATCTAAATCAGTGGGATCTTCAATTGATCGAAAATCAGTCTCCATAACATCCGCCACGGTCAAACGCCGCAGATTTTCTGAAGCAACGTGATCCGTATCCAACATGTGTTCAGTGATCATCGAAAGTGAGATCAAACCGCAGAGATGCTGGTCATTATCCAGCACCGGAACCTTTGAATACCGCACCTTCGTTAACACTAAAAAGGCATGATAACAATCATTTTTCACCATCACATTGGCAACTAAATTAGCTGGAATAATCAAATTATCGTGATCTGCCATGATCATTTTTTTAATTGGTTCATCAATCATTAAAAACCTCACGCAACCTTTCTAGCGTTTAAATTGCTGGTGGAGCTGATCGATCTGATTTAACTGCCGATCATAAAAATCAACCGTGACTTGAGCAGGCAAGACGTTAATGATCGCAAAGGTACCGCCGATGGCAGCGTATTGCCCCCGTGGCAGTGAGATGCTGCCGGGATTAACGTAGAGCCGCCCCTGAGACATCTCAGCTGCCAACTGGTGCGTGTGGCCAAACAAAACGACCTTCGCCCCAATCTCTCTGGCTCGAAGATCTAGCCGCGTCAAACTCATCGAGACATCGTACAGGTGCCCATGCGTCATCAAGACTTTAGTGTCTCCAATAACTGGCTGGATTTCATCCGGAAAGGTCGTGCCGTAATCGTTGTTACCTTTAACGACGTACACGTCTTTGAATAACGGATCGTCAACGGTCATTTCTGAATCACCGCAATGAAAAATAGCGTCGACTTGATCGCGATAGGCCTCAAAAATGGTCTGCAGAATCTGCCGATCACCGTGATTATCACTAACCGCTAAAAGCTTCATGCTAATCCTCCCACCAGTTATCAAACTGCGTCATCATTTTTTTAGTTGCTCGCCCGCGGTGGCTGATGGCGTTCTTCTCATCTTCACTCATTTCAGCCATGGTTTTACCCTTGGATGGCACGTAAAACAACGGGTCGTAACCAAAGCCGTTCTCACCGCGCGAAGCCGTCAAAATCTGGCCCTGTACTTCACCGTTCACGACCAGCTTCGAGCCATTTGGTTTCAGTAACACTAACGTCGTGTGAAATACCGCCTGCCGTTTGTCAGCTGGTACCGACTTTAAGTTGTTTAACAACTTCGCGTTATTGGCTGCGTCGTCATGGTCGCCAGCATACCGTGCGGAATAAATCCCCGGTTCACCGTTTAAAGCCGTTACTTCCAAACCGGAATCATCGGCTAAGACCGGTAACTGCGTATGGTCAGCGATTGCTTTAGCCTTGATCGTGGCGTTTTCTTCAAACGTCGAGCCGGTTTCTTTGATAGCGCCAACGTCCGGATAGTCCGCTAACGTCTTGATCGTAATCCCCTTTGGTGCGAGCATTTCAGTAAACTCTCTCGCCTTACCCTGATTGCGCGTTGCGATCACTAATGTATTAGGCATTGCTAGGCTCCTTTGTGGGTAGATCACCGTACGTCATCAGCTGTTCCACTGGGACGTGCTTAACGTTTAATTGCGGCAGCTGCAGCCAATCTTTCGCAATTGCAGTAAAGCTGTCAACGTCACCCGTCGTGTAAAACTGGCGGGTCTTGGTGCCATGATCCATATTCAGTAGTTGTTGATCAAACAGTAACTGCTTGATGACACTCACCGTTTCAACACCGGAATCAACTAGCGTTACCTCTGGTCCCATCGCTTGTTGAATAAAATCGGTCAGTAACGGGAAATGGGTGCAGCCTAAAATTAAGGTATCAACCGGATGCGTCTTGAAATATTGCAGCTGATCAGCCACAACCTGAGCCGTCTTGGCATCATGATACTTGCCAGCTTCCACCATGGTGACAAAGTCTGGACAAGCCAGGCCCTCAATTGAAACGGCCGGTGATAACTTGCTGATTGCCCGCTGGTAAGCGTGACTCTTAATCGTTCCTTCAGTCGCAATAACACCGATGTGCTGGCCAGTTGAGACCTTAACGGCGGTCTGGCTGCCAGAATCGATGACCCCCACTACAGGAATCGATAATTTTGCTTGTAAAATGGGTAGTGCTGCTGCCGTAGCAGTATTGCAGGCAAGCACCAATGCCTTAATATGCTGGTCTAATAAAAAACCGGCAATTTGTTGCACAAAGTGGGCTACTTCTTCGGTAGGCCGCGGTCCGTATGGCAGACGTGCCTGATCGCCTAAGAAGACAATTGATTCGTTTGGAAGTTGTTTGAGCGCTTCTTTAACAACGGTTAGACCGCCAACACCGGAATCTAAAAAACCAATGGGTTGAGATGTCATCACAATCTCCCTTTCAAATAGTTCTTGAAACTATATTATTATCCTTTTTAACACGGGAAGCAAGAAATCCCAGTTTTTTTTAAGTTCCGTTAATTATCTTGCAATTTAAGCGCAATCCATTGTAACCTTAATGTAATAGAAAAGTGAATGGAGAACATCTCATGAATAATCAGATTTACAAACATTATCTTTCAGATCCCGAAACCGCACCCCTTTTTGGGAAAGCCTTCTTTCGCGACGTCATTTTAAACGACCTGTTAGGCGCCGATGCGGGCAACATTGCTTATTGGGAAGGTAAACAGCTAGCCAGACGATTCACTTTAGGCAGTATTACAGATTTAGTGACCTTTTTCCAGCAAACTGACTTGGGAGAGCTCACACTGCAAAAACAGTCGGCAAAAGAATGGCGCTTTATTCTGAACGGTAAGCCCGTGACTAGTCGGGTAGCGCTGCAGCCAGACGCAACTTTTTCACTGGAAGCCGGCTTTTTAGCCCAGACTGCCCAGCAAATGGTAGGCATCGTGGCCGAAGCCGAAATGGGCGAGAAACCCAAGCACGCTGAGGGGATCTTGCTCATTGTTCATTTGGATCCTAAAGATAGCGTCTCTGATCCACAAGAGTTGGATCCGATGACCATCATCGATTAAGCCAACTTGGCTTTAAATAACGACACTAAATAATAAAAAAGGGTCTCATTATCAGCTTTTCCCGCTGATAATGAGACCCTTTTTAGTTAACTTTCTGGTAGCTCTAAGCCTCAACGTATTGAGACAGTAACTGCTTTAACTGGTCCTTGGTGTGATAACCAACAACCGTATCCACAACTTGACCGTCCTTTTTAACGAGGAGGGTTGGAATACTCATGATACCGAATTTTTGCGGTGTGTTCGGGTTAGCGTCAACATCCATCTTGTTGAAAGTGACCTGACCGTCCATTTCACCGGATAATTGTTCAACTACTGGTGATTGCATACGGCAAGGACCGCACCAAGTTGCCCAAAAATCAGTTAATGTCACGCCCTTCGACGTATCGTTTTCAAAAGTTTTATCTGTCGTTTCTACAACAGCCATAAAACAATCCCTCCTTTATTTGTTTACCTTTAGTAAGTGTATCAGATTTTTTCAAAAGAACAAGTATTTAGCAACCTACAGTTTAGCAATGGTTGAGCCATCGCCACCCGCATTCGCTGGTGAAAAGCCAAACGATTTGATTCGTGGATTAGACTGCAGGTACTCGGTAACCCCTTTACGCAGGGCACCCGTCCCCTTACCATGAATGATCGTAACCGAGGGATAACCGGCCAAAAGCGCCGAATCAATGAAACGGTCAACTTCAGCCATGGCTTCTTCATAGCGGTGACCACGTAAGTCTAACGTCGGTGAGACCCCGTTGGAACGAGTGCGTTGAACCGTTGCCCGTGGTCTTGGCGCTTCTTTTTCAGGCGCTGCCCGTTCGAGATCGGTATCCTCAATTTTCATCTTCAAGATCCCCATTTGAACTTCAAAATGATGGGCATCCAGCTTATCCATGATCACTCCGCGCTGACCGTAAGACCGGACCACGACTTCGTCACCCTGCTTAAAGTTATGACGCTTCTTTTCACGGTTTAAGACGCGGTTCTTCTTCAGCTTTTGATCTTGCTGCAGGGCATTAATTTGCCCCTTAGCATCGATCAGCTGGTCTTCTTTGATCACAGTCTTACCAGCCTTAAGCTGCTTCTTACGAATATCTTTGATGATTTTATCCGCCCGCAGCCTGGTTTTTTCAACCAACTGATTGGCGTCATCTTTGGCCTGTTCCATCAACTGGTCTTTTTGTTTCAAATAACCGTCAAATTTAGCCTGCAGATCCTTTTGCAGCTGTTCGGTTTCTGCCAGTTTCTTGGCAGTCTCCTCAGCATCGAGGTCCGCCTGTCGCTTTTGCGCCGTTAAATCGGCAATCATGTTATTCAGGTCTTGACTATCTTGATCCGTCAATCCCCGCGCTTCGTCAATGATCGATGATTTAAGACCCAGCCGCGTAGCAATCTCCAGTGCGTTACTACGACCAGGAATACCAATCATTAACCGGTACGTTGGCTTCAAGGTCGCGTTATCAAACTCCATGCTGGCGTTGATCGTTTCTGGTCGATTATACCCGTAAGCTTTAAGCTCCGGATAGTGGGTCGTGGCAATGACTTCACTGCCCATTGCACCGATCTCATCTAAGATTGCCATGGCTAGTGCTGCCCCTTCTTGCGGGTCAGTACCAGCGCCCAATTCATCCACCAGAATCAAACTGTGATCACTGGCCGCCTTTAAAATCGACACAATGTTTTCAATGTGCGACGAGAACGTACTCAGATTTTGCTCAATCGACTGTTCATCACCAATGTCGGCGAACACTTCATCAAATAGCCCCACTTGAGAATGCTCATTAGCCGCAATAAATAACCCGGACTGGGCCATTAATTGGGTAATCCCGACCGTTTTTAAGGTAATCGTTTTACCACCGGTGTTGGGACCAGTCACGATAATCGCTTTGTAGTCTTTACCCAGCGCAATATCGTTAGCCACGACCTTCTTCGGGTCGATCAAGGGGTGCCGTGCCTGGCGGAGCGCAATCTGGTTGTCAGTGGACAAAATCGGTTCAGTGGCCTTTAACGCATGCGCGTAGCGGGCCTTAGCATTAATAAAGTCTAGATGCCCCAAAATAGTTGCGTTAGCGTGAATCTCCGCTTGATAAGGACGCAAGGCGTTTGACAGATCCAATAAGATTCGCCGTTCTTCTTGACGTTCCGCAATTTGAGATTCCCGGAGCTGATTATTTTTACCCACGACTGATTCCGGTTCGATAAACAGGGTCTGGCCACTGGCACTTTGATCGTGCACGATGCCGCCAAACCGTTGCTTATATTCCGCTTTAACGGGTAACACGTACCGGTCGTCACGAATCGTCACCAAGTTATCGCTGAGGTACTTGGCATTCTTGCCACGGGTAAAACCCGCCATCTGGCTACGAATAGCCCCTTCAAAATTATTGATCTGCCGCCGAATCCGCCGCAGTTCAGGTGACGCTTCATCCGTTAGCCGGCCATCATCTTCCAGTGACACGCTTAACCGTTTACTGATCTCAGGCAAATGAACGAGGTGTCCGACCACGTCATATAAACGACGCAGATCTACGGGGCGCTGCTTCAGATCATCAAAAAAATTGACGACGGCTTGGACGGTTTTTAAGATCTGGCTAATTTGGGCCAGTTCCGTCCCGTTCAATGTACCGTCAATTTCAAGCCGTTTTAAGTGTGGGCCAACATCCGCCAACTTAGGAATCGGAATGCCGCTTTCCAACCGGTAAATATCCGCACCGTCTTTAGTTTCATCAATTTGTTCTTGAACCCAGTCAAGGTCATTGCTGGGCTCTAATTGCTTTAACTCGGCGTCACCCGCAGCAGAGACAAGGTACTGTCGCAGCTGCTGTTTAATTTGGTCATACGCCATGGTTTTATAAATTTTGTTATTCATCTCTAACTCCCGTAACTCAAATGCTGTTGTAAAACCTGACGATTTCAAGACAGAGACATCACGGCCCTACTTAGCCTCATCGTCTTGATCTTGCTTTTTAAGCTGATCATAGGCCTCAGTTTTTTCTAACTGATCTGAAATGGCATTAAAAGCCAATAATATCGAAGCTTCTTCCTTACTCATGTCTGGTGCCAATTTTTTTAACTGAGCAAGTTGCTGATTCATCAACTCTGTCACCGCCCGCATATGCGCCTCCGTTTGGTTACCGACGATCGTATAGCTCTGACCATCAATGACCGCTTTAAAGCGTCTGCGAGCCGGTTGCGGTTTCTTCTTCGTGTTATCCAAATCGTTCACCTCCAGAGTATCTATTAGACTCATTTAGCCGCTGACCCATACGGACCAGCGGCTAAATGAATGAGTTTTGTGTTAGACACAAGGTCTAAACACCTACTCAGTAATGCTCATTTATTTGGGATCCGGTACGCCCCAGTCTTGGTCAGAGGCATCAGTACCGCCACCGTTCAAGAAGGTATTCAGCATTGATTCGACCATATCCCATTCATCGTCATTTTCGATCGGTAACAGGTCGCCGCCTTGTGGATCAGCTGGATCGTCACCATCTGCCAGTTGATAAGCTTGGATATCAACTTCTTCATCATCAGCCTTACCAGCTGGATAAAGTAAAATGTATGACTTGTTGTAGTCCGGTGACTTAAAGGTAAACAGGACATCGTATAATTCTTCCTTGCCATTTTCATCGACAATGGTAATTTGTTGTTCGTTGTTTTCACTCATGTTTGTGTGCCTCACTTTTCTTTGGTCAAAGGGCCTTTGCGATCCAAGTAGTTCTGAAGAATCAAGCTGGCTGCTAGTTTATCGATCACTTTTTTGCGTTTTTTACGCGAAACATCCGCTTCTTCAACGAGCATCCGATCAGCTTCGACGGTGGTTAACCGTTCATCCTCAAAATCCACTGGTAAATCAAAAGTTTGCTTCAATAAATCGCCGTAATCTTGAGAAGCCTGGGCTCTGGGACCCAGTGTATTATTCATGTTCTTCGGTAAGCCTAAGACGAAACCGGTCACTTCGTACTGCTTGACCAATTCCTTCACCCGATCAATGCCGAACTCTTTTTCATCTTCATTAATGCGAATGATCTCAACACCCTGCGCAGTCCACCCGAGCATATCACTCACCGCAACTCCGACAGTTCTTGAACCTACATCTAATCCCATTATTCTTATCACTTAGTCGTCGTCCCATTCTCATTTAGGTAGAAGCGAACCAGTTCCTCAATGATTTCGTCGCGTTCATGCTTACGAATCAAGTTCCGGGCGTCATTGATACGGGGAATATAAGCCGGATCACCAGATAGCAGGTAACCTACGATCTGATTAATGGGATTATAACCCTTTTCCTCTAACGCTTGGTACACAGTCACCAATGTCTCATGAACATCCTTCGGCTTCTTATCACCGAAATCAAAATACATGGTTTTATCTAACGTACTCATGATCACACCTCCACCAATGCTATTTGTTCTTATTCTACCGAATATAGTCAAGAACGACAATGGTTGTGGAGCGTTGTAACTGGAATGAAATATATAAGCCGCAATTTAAACGCTTTTTCAACCTAATATTTAAAGTTTAACACGTTAGTTTAAATTTGACAGCCATTTTGCAGCTTCGGCCATGGCATCCTGCAAACCAGCCGGGTTCTTACCGCCGGCCTGTGCCAGATTAGGCCGACCGCCGCCGCCACCATTAATTTTTGGTGAAATGGCTTTGATCAGGTCACCAGCTTTAACGCCGGCCTTAATGGTATCGTCATTAACAGCCACGATCAAGTTCGCTTTTTCGCCAACTTGGGCACCTAAGACTAGCACATCTGATAATTGCTTTTGCCGCCAAGTATCCGCTAATTGACGCAGTTGATCCATGGAAGAAACCTGAACGACACCGGTGATCAATTGTTTGCCATTAACGTCTTGCACGTTATCAAAAATGGCACCAGCTTGTTGACTAGCCAATTTGGCTTCAAGGCTCTCTGCTTTGTTCGATAACGTCTTGATCTGTTCTTGTAATTGCTGGATCTTATCCGGAACTTCTTCAACTTGCTGTGACTTCAGCGTAGCAGCAGCGTTAGTCAAAACCTGATCATGCTTTTCGAGGTACTCGTAAGCATCTCCAGCGGTGACCGCTTCGATCCGACGAGTGCCGGCACCAATACCCGTTTCAGAGGTGATCTTAAACAGGCCTAATTCGTTGGTGTTCTTGACGTGAGTCCCACCGCAAAATTCAATGGAGAAGTCCCCAACTGAGACGACCCGGACTTTGTCGCCGTACTTGTCGCTGAACAGTGCAATGGCACCCATCTTCTTACCGGTTGCTTGATCGGTCACCTTAGTCGTGACCGGAATTTCTTCAAAGATCTTTTCGTTGACGATGGCTTCAACCTTGGCTAGATCTTCGTCGGTAACTTGACCAAAGTGGGTAAAGTCAAACCGCAGATAGTTTGGTTCAACCAGTGAACCGGCTTGCTGGGTATGCTCACCAAAGACGTTTCGCAAGGCTTGATCCAGTAAGTGGGTCGCCGTATGGTTCTTCTTGACCTTACTGTGGAAGTGCGCATCGACTTTTAAGGTTACTTGATCGCCAACTTTAATCCCATGATGCAGCTTTAAGGTATGCAGGTTCTGACCGTTTGGTGCGTGCTGCACGTCTTCAACGGTGGCAATCAAATTGCCGTTTTCATCCAGAACATCACCCTTATCAGCCACTTGGCCACCCATTTCAGCATAGAATGGCGTCTTGTCAAAGATAACTTGGGCCAGTTCACCTTCAGTTGCGTCGGTCAGCTTACCATCGGCCACGATATCGGTGATCTTGGCATCATTGACTTCAAGCTGCGTGTAACCAACGTATTCACTTGGTGACTTCACACCAATCAGCACGTCAGTCTGAACACCCATGGAGTTATCCGAATTCCGAGCCTTACGAGCACGGTCACGTTGTTTCTTCATTTCGGCTTTAAAACCGTCTTCATCAACCGTGATATGTTCGTCAAAGGTATATTCACGGGTCAACTCAACTGGGAAACCGTAAGTGTCGTACAGCTTGAAGGCATCCGCACCGTTAATTTCGGACTCGCCCTTCTTCTTAGTATCCGCAATCAAGTTATTCAGTAAGTTTAAACCATCAGCTAACGTCACGTTGAACCGGTCTTCTTCTGACTTCACAACTTGAGCGATATAGTCGCTGTTTTGCAGCACTTCTGGGTAGTAAGCCTTCATGACTTCACCGACAACTGGAACGAGTTTGTACAGGAAAGCCCCCTTGATGCCTAATTTTTGACCGTTGACCACAGCTCGGCGGATCAAACGGCGAATAACGTACCCGCGACCTTCGTTAGATGGCAGTGCGCCATCACCAATAGCAAACGTAATCGCCCGTGAATGATCAGCAATCACTTTGAAGGAAACGTCTAATTTAGGATCTTGACCGTACTTTTTACCATCGCTATAAGATTCAGTTGCGTGGATCATGGGTAAGAAGAGGTCGGTTTCAAAGTTAGTTTTAGCGTTTTGGAACACTGAAACGACCCGTTCAAGGCCCATTCCAGTATCAATGTTTTTCCGTGGCAGTGGCTTGTATGAGCCGTCTGGTTCGTGGTTAAACTGTGAGAATACGATGTTCCAGATTTCCAGGTAACGTTCGTTTTCGCCACCAGGATAGCTTTCAGGATCGTCTTCCGCCAAATTATTGAAGGACTGACCACGATCATAGAAGATTTCACTATCAGGACCAGAAGGACCCTCACCAATATCCCAGAAGTTATCGTCTGCTTCAACGATGTGGTCGGGTATAACACCGACTTCTTCCCAGCGCTTTTTAGCAGCGTCATCATCGGGATAAACGGTGATGTACAGTTTTTCCGGATCCCAGCCGAACCACTTGTCTGACGTGAGCAACTCCCAAGCCCAAGCAATGGCTTCGTTTTTGAAGTAATCCCCAACGGAAAAGTTCCCCAGCATTTCAAATAACGTATGGTGACGCGCTGTCCGGCCAACGTTTTCAATATCATTGGTCCGAATACTCTTTTGTGAACTGGTCATCCGGGGGTTCTTAGGCACAACCGAGCCGTTAAAATAGTTCTTCATGGTAGCAACACCAGAGTTGATCCATAACAATGTTGGGTCATCCACGGGTACTAATGACGCGCTAGGCATGATCGTGTGACCCTTACTTTTGAAGAAATCCAGGTACATCTGCCGAATTTCACTGCTGCTTAAATCTTTCATTCTCTTTTTCTCCTTATTAAAAATAATAAAACACCGCTGCTAGTAAAGACGTCTAAGACGCGGTACCACTTTACTTGCAACGATGTTTGATCGTTTACCACTTAAGGCTCAATGCGCTGAGCAACGGTTATTCAATTCTTCGTAAGGGAGCACTTAGCCTGGGAATCGTTTTTCGCATCAGCCAAAACGTTTCTGAAAAAACCGGCCGCTAAGCATATCCTTGCAATTAATACGCATATTAGTATACATTTTTTGCAAATGTCGTGCAAGTTACTTTGCTATCCAGATCAAGCAACCAGCACCTTATTTGTAGCGTTGGGAAGACGCCTTTTTATTTTTCCGGGCTTTACGGTGATTTTGACGTTGCTGAATCCGACTTTCAAACCACTGTTCCTTATTGATCGCCTTCTTGATCTTCTTCTTGTATCCAGGCTTGACCGTCCGCTTTTCCTTTTGAATTCTGCCAGCCATGGCCCCAGAAATTTTCGGTGCCCGCGGGCCACGCTTCTTCCGACGATTACGGTCAAAGGAATCGACCACTTCACCGTTCTTGATCTGCTTGGGCTTAAACACGATGCCCATATCTTCAAGCGCGGAGACCTTTTCTTCTTCCTCTGGTGTATAGAAAGTGATCGCCGTTCCCGGCAGACCTTTACGGCCAGTCCGGCCAACCCGGTGAATAAAGTAATCGAGGTCGTCTGGAATGCCGTCATTGATGACGTGAGAAACGCCATCGATATCGATCCCACGAGCAGCTAAATCAGTTGCCACCACAAATTGGAAATCCAAGTTATGAATTTCACGCATGACCCGTTTCCGTTCTCGGGCAGGCAAATCGCCATGGATCACAGCGACCTTTAACCCCTGTGCTTTTAGATAATCAGCAATTTCAACGACCCGTTGCTTCGTGTTAGCAAAAACCAATGCCAAGTACGGTTCGCCCATGGTTAGGAGCTGATAGATCAGTTCGTTTTTGGAGTGACCCTTGGTTGCTAGCAACCAGTTATCAATGGTTGGACTGATCACTGACTTAACTGGAATCTCCTCGACGACCGGATTTTCCATGTATTTGCGTAAAAAGGGCCGTAATTTAGCCGGAATGGTGGCCGAAAAGACCATCATTTGCAGGTGTTCCGGCATCCGGGCCGCAATCTGGTCAACATCAGCTAAGAAACCGAGATCCAGCGTCATATCCGCTTCATCCACCACAAATTGGGTCGCAGTATGCACGTCTAGAGCACCATTTTTAATGAGATCACGGATTCGCCCAGGGGTCCCAATGACCAGTTCAGGCTGTTCACGCTCTAACTTTTCAATCTGGCGCTTCTTATCCGTGCCACCGACGTAGTTACCGATTTTTAACGGCTTCGGGCTGTGCTTAGCCAGCTGCTTAGCATCCCCATAAATTTGGTAAGCCAGTTCCCGGCTAGGAGTCGTGATCACGGCCTGAACTTCGTGGGTTTCAGAATCTAAAGCATCAAAAATTGGCAGTAAAAAGGCGTGGGTCTTCCCACTCCCAGTCTCTGACTGACCAACGACGCTTTTCCCTGAACGGATAACGGGGATCAGTTTTTCTTGAATCGCGGTTGGTGCTGTAAAGCCAAGTTCGTCTACCGCCTCAGTTAAATAGGACTGTAAACCGAACTCTTTAAAGGTTTGACTCATGTTATTCTCCTTGTTTTGACAATAGTGCGTCTAGTTCTTTGATGACTTGTTTAATTTCGTCATCATCGTGAGCCACGGCACCGCTGGCCAAGGCGTGTCCGCCACCGCCGTGCCGCTTAGCTAATTCGTTAATTGCGGGACCCTTAGACCGTAACCGAATCCGGAAAGTGTGGTCTTTGGACTCCACGAAAATAGCCCAAGACTTAACTTCCTTGATGCGTCCAGGTAACGGTACCACTGAACTCGTGGATTCGTCACCAAGCTTGAAGGGTTCCAAGACTTCGTCACTGAGCTTAATGTAAGCTGCACCACTAGGCAGAATCGTCAGGTTTTCGTAAACGTAAGCCGACAATCGGGCTAGTGGAATCGAAATTTCGTCTTCTTTTTGATTCACGTCACTGGCAGAAAAATCAAACTGCATCAATTCACCAGCCACCTTCATGGTATGGGTCGAAGTGGAAGGATACATAAACCGGCCAGTATCGCCGACAATTCCGGCATACAATAATCTGGCCGCTTCAGCAGTGCAGGTCAGTTCCGGCTTCATTGCCATATAAAAATCAAATACCAATTCGGAAGTACTGGAAGCTTCTGGGGAAACCCACATCGGATCACCGAACTGATCATCATTTGGATGATGATCGATCTTGATCAGCTGATTACCCTTGCTGTAGCGGTCATCATCGATTCGTGGCTGGTTAGCCGTATCTAAGACCAGGACTAAAGCGTCTTTGTAGACGTCATCGTCAATCGTGTCCGTCTTGCCTAACCAATCGAAGCCTGGATACTGCTTCCCCACCGAATAGATCTTTTTGCTGGGAAAACTGGCTTTTAAGATCTCCGCCAGCCCCATTTGCGAACCGATGGCATCCGGATCAGGCCGTTGATGCCTGTGAATAATAATGGTTTGATGTTGTTTAATTGCGTTTAAAATTTCAGTCTGTGTTTCTTTTAATGTCATTACTGTGTATCACCTTTCAACTCGCTTAGTCGTTTCTACAGTATAAGTTGTCTCGCCCTTGAAAGCAAGAAGCCATAACAGATGGTGAAAGAATTGTTGCTCTGCCGTTAAACTAATCAGCCGGTTAGCTAGTTATCATCAGAGTACTTTTTGTGTTCTTCGTGTTCAAACAGATCTAGCGCAATGTTTTCAAAACTGATTGGCGCCAACCCAGTAAGAGTAATGCCCAGCAGACGCACCCCCTCTGGACTATTCGGCAGACTGTTCATGATCTCTTTAGCCATCTGCGCATAGAGCTTGGGATCATTTTCCAAAAAGTCGGCCTGGGTCGTCCGCTTAGTTTTGGTCTTAAAATCACCGTAACGCACTTTAAGGACCAGTGTGCGCCCATGCATCTGCTGTTTTTTAACCGTTTTAGCCAGCATCTCAGCTAACTTATCCAACTGAGCGTCGATCTCACTATCCGTGGTCAAAAACGGCCAGTAGGTGGTTTCATTGCCGATTGACTTCCGCTCCCGCTGGTATTCTACTGGCCGGTCATCCGCACCACGCACCCGCTGGTACAAGATTTCACCGAATCGTCCAAATTGCTTGATCAGATCCAATTCGTCCCAGGCCAAGAGGTCCTGCCCGGTTTGAATGTTTAGATCATGCATCTTCGGCACCGTCTTCTTCCCCACGCCCCGAAAACGTTCGATGGGTAATTGCATCAAAAAATCGTGGGCGTCTGCTGCGTGAATGATCGTGATGCCCACCGGTTTACGATAGTCCGAGGCTTCTTTAGCGAGAAACTTACTGTACGAGATCCCAATCGAACTGGTTAAATGGGTCTGATCCCAAATTTCGGCTTGTAGGCGGACCGCTAACTCAACGGGATCGGCCAGTCTCAATTTATTGGTAGTCACATCCAGGTAAGCTTCATCAAACGCAACGGTTTCAATAATGTCCGTGTATTCGTGAAAGATCCGGTGAATATGATCTGAAATTGCGCGGTAGTGCTGAAAATCAGGGGTAACAAAAACTGCTTTGGGGCATAATTTTAACGCCTGCTGCGCTGGCATCGCCGAATGAATACCAAATTTTCGGGCCACGTAATTGGCGGTGGTCACCACCCCGCGGCCACCAGTCTGCCGGGGATCGTGTGAGATCACTAACGGCTTTTGCTTATAGGCGGGTGTATCGCGCTGTTCGATGGAGGCGTAAAAGGCGTCCATATCAACGTGTAGAATGTGGCGGCTGTCATCAACGTGCACTGGATTATCCAAACTGGCGCCCCCTTTATAACTAAAAAAATCTCCCTCAACAAAAGGGAGATTAAAGCTACTTATCAGCTTTGGTATCATCTTTAGAATCATCAGTTGCTGCGTCTGAAGGTGTTGCTTCAGTCGTATCAGCTTTGTCATCTTCAGCTGGTTTTGTTTCAGTTGATGCTGCAGCAGTTACTTCACTCGCTGCAGAACGTTGGGTCACTGATCCAATGGCATTCAAGTCAAAGACCAAATAAATGCCATCACAATCAAGGGTAACTGTCTTAGCTTCATTGTTGATCTCATCGATCACACCATGAAGCCGACCGATCGTAACGACGTGATCGCCCTTTTTCAATTGGCTCAACGTATCTTGATGCTTCTTTTGCTGTTTACGTTGTGGCCGGATCATTAAGAAGTACATTGCAACGATCATGACCACAATCAATAGCATGCTGGAATAACTCCCAGCATTTGCGCCTGCTAAAACGTTCAAATTGTTTCACCCACCTTTGTCTACTGTATAATTTAACAAAAATTCGTCAATCAGTCTATCAAATATCAGAAATTTTTCGGATTTGGTTGATTATAACCGTATTCTTCAAAGAATTGCGCCCGAAAATCAACCAAATTATCGTTCATGATGGCTTCACGCACTTTGCCCATCAGGTGTAACAAAAAGTATAAATTATGGTAACTGGTCAGTCGTAGGCCAAAACTTTCATCGGCCTTAAACAAGTGGCGAATGTACGCCCGGGTATAGTTCCGGCAGGTGTAGCAATCACACTGGTCATCGATTGGCGTGAAATCACGGGCATACTTGGCGTTCTTCACGGTCAAGCGTCCATGACTGGTCATACAGGTCCCACGACGCGCGATTCGGGTAGGCAGCACACAGTCAAACATATCAATGCCGCGCATGACACCGTCAATCAATGAATCCGGCGAGCCGACACCCATTAGATAACGGGGTTTGTTGGTCGGCAGCATCGGGGCGGTAAAGTCAAGCACCCGGTTCATTTCCGCCTTTGATTCACCAACGGATAAACCGCCAATGGAATAACCCGGGAAATCCATGCTGACCAGATCATGGGCTGATTGACGCCGCAGATCCTCATAGCCGGCTCCCTGAACAATACCGAATAGCCCTTGCCAGTCAGGATTAGCATGGGCTTTTAAGCCCCGTTCAGCCCACCGGGAGGTCCGTTCAACGGAGTGTTTGATGTAGTCATAGGACTCAAAGAATGGCGGACATTCATCTAAACTCATCATGATGTCCGGCCCCAGGTCATTTTCGATCTGCATCGCTTTTTCTGGTGATAGAAATAGCTGATCGCCATTGGAAGGGTTCCTAAAGTGAACCCCTTCTTCCATGATGTTGCGGTTCTCCGCTAACGAAAAGACCTGAAAGCCACCGGAATCAGTCAAAATTGGCTTGTGCCAGTTCATGAACTGGTGCAGACCACCAGCTTCTTTGATCAGGTCTTCTCCCGGTTGCAGCCACAGATGGTAGGTATTGGCTAAAATTACGCCGGCACCCATCTCATCTAGTTCTTCAGGTGCCAGTGACTTGACTGTCGCTTGGGTCCCTACCGGCATAAACATCGGCGTGGGAAAGGTCCCGTGAGGCGTGATCAGTTCACCCAGCCGGGCACCAGTATCTTTTTCCGTTTTGATCAGGCGATATTTAATCGCTGGTTCCATAAAATTGTTCCTCCGTATTTAACTAACAACGGCCCCTTGCGATTACAGTTACGCAAAAGGTCGTTAAGTAATCACTATTTAATAAACATGGCGTCACCGAAACTAAAGAAGCGGTAACGTTCTTCAATGGCATGGTGATAAGCGTTCAAAATGTTGTCACGGCCAGTAAAGGCTGCCACCAACATTACCAGCGTCGATTTAGGCAAATGGAAGTTGGTGATAAAGGCGTTCACCACCTGCCACTGATAACCGGGCTTAATGAAGATATCCGTCCAGCCAGAATCGGCTTTGATCTCACCGTGGAATTTAGTACCAATGGTCTCCAAGGTACGAATCGAAGTGGTTCCAGTGGCAATGATTCGGCCACCGTTAGCCCGAACTTCATTTAAAGTTTTAGCGGACTCCTCTGATAATTGGTAAAACTCCGAATGCATCTTGTGGTCTTCAATGTTTTTTTCATCCACTGGCCGGAAGGTGCCAAGACCCACGTGCAAGGTCAGGTAAACCAGCTTAACACCTTTATCCTGAACCTTTTGCAGCAGTTCCTTGGTCCAGTGCAGGCCAGCCGTGGGAGCCGCCGCCGAACCCACCGTCTTGGCATAAACCGTCTGATAGCGTTCTGGATCATCCAGCTTTTCTTTAATATAAGGCGGTAACGGCGTTTCACCAAGCTTTTCCAAGATCTCCATGAAGATGCCGTCGTAATGAAATTCAATCATCCGACCGCCATGTTCCAATTCTTTGGTAACGGTGGCGGTTAAGACCCCGTCGCCAAAGCTGACAGTTGAGCCAACCCGCATCCGTTTAGCCGGTTTCATCAACGTTTCCCATTCGTCACCCTGGGTGTTGTGCAGCAGCAAAACTTCCACGTGACCCCCAGTATCCGGTTTAATGCCGTAAATTCGGGCTGGCATGACGCGGGAGTTGTTCATGACCACGGCATCGCCAGGATTCAAGTAATCCAAAATGTCATAGAAATGCTTATCGGTCAGCTCACCGGTCTGATGATCTAAAACCAGTAACCGTGAAGCGTCCCGTTTTTCAATCGGGGTCTGGGCAATCAGTTCGTGTGGTAAATCGTAATCAAAATCTTCTGTGGTCAGTGTCATAATGAAGGTCCTTTCACTTTTTATCAGGGGAAATACCAAGGTGCTCATAAGCCAATGGGGTTACCATTCGACCACGAGCGGTGCGTTTGATGAAACCTTTTTGAAGGAGAAACGGCTCGTACATTTCCGCCACGGTATCGGTTTCTTCACCAATATTGGCGGCTAACGTATTAAGACCGACTGGACCACCGTCATAAAAGCGGATCATGGTCTCCAGCAGTTTAACATCGGTCTGATCTAAGCCCTCATCGTCCACCTGCAGCATCTGTAAGGCCTGCTGGACAATGGCGCGGTCGATCGAATCATGGTGGGTCGAAACTTCAGCGAAATCACGGATCCGTTTTAATAGCCGGTTGGCAATTCGGGGCGTACCCCGTGAACGGCGGGCAATTTCGTGGGCCCCTTCTTCTTGAATGGGTGAATGCAAGATCTTCGCCGACCGCTTGACGATCTGTTCCAATTCAGTTGTATTGTAATACGCCATGTGGCCAACGATGCCGAAACGATCCCGCAACGGTGCGGATAACAGCCCTGCTCGTGTCGTCGCCCCAATCAGCGTAAACGGCGGTAACGGAAAATGAATTGGATGGGCTGTTGGGCCTTGCCCCACTACAATATCAATAAAGAAATCTTCCATTGCGGAGTACAGCATTTCCTCAACCGCTTTTGGCAACCGGTGAATTTCGTCGATAAATAACACGTCGCCGGGATTCAGTTCGTTGAGCAGCGCCACTAGGTCCCCCGTTTTTTCAATGGCGGGACCGCTGGTGGTCTTAATACCCACCTGCATTTCGCTGGCAATGATCATGGCTAAGGTCGTCTTTCCTAAGCCAGGAGGCCCGTACAAAAGGACGTGATCCAGCGCTTCTTCGCGCTTTTTAGCCGCGCGAATATAGACGCTTAGCTCACGTTTTAACGCCGTTTGGCCGATGTAAGTCGACAAACGACTTGGTCGCAGGGATTGTTCAACTGACGTTTCAGTGTCATCCTGCTTTTCTCCCGCGACGATGCGATTATCTTCAGTCATCTGCTCGCCTCCTTTGAAACATTTTGCTTAATTTACTTGGTCAATAATTTTAAAGCCATACTTAAATAAGTATCCGTCGTCTGTTCAGGTTCTTTTTGCAGGGCTTTCTCAACCCGTTTAATATCCCGGTCCTTATACCCCAACGCCGTTAATGCTTCTAAGGCATCAGCTAGGGCTGCGTTATCAGCTGGTGAAACTGCCGAACTCTTTTGCTCAAAGAGACTGTTAGCTGAAAAATCGTCCAACTTATCTTTGAGATCCAGCACGATCTGCTGAGCAGTCTTTTTACCAATTCCCGGAAACTTAGTCAAGTAAGTAACGTTATCTTGGCCGATGGCGTCCACAATGGCCTGCTGATCGCCATTAGCTAAAATGGCTAACGCGCTCTTAGCACCGATTCCGGACACCGCAAGCAGTTTTTCAAAGAGCTGCTTTTCCTTCAATGAACTGAACCCATATAGCGTTTGAGCCGTATCACTAATGGTTTGATGAATGTAAATTTTAATGAGGTCATCGCCGACTTCAAACTGAAAGGGGTTGGCCACCCGAATCAGATAGCCCACGCCGTTCACGTCGAGCACAACGTAAGCCGGTTGAATGTCAACGATCTTACCATTTAAATACTGATACATTTTTATACTAGCCCCAGTTCTTTAATTTAAGTAAACGTATGTTTGCTTATGAGATTGTAACATGAATGACAGCCGACAGGCAAGGCGCTCAAAGCACGTAATTCAACGTTTATAAACAGCCTAAATGAAACGAAACAACCTGATTACCAGTCAACGTTTGACTGATGATCAGGCTACTTTTTTAACAATCATTTAATTTCAATTTCAGATTTCAGCTTGATCTTATCCGGTTTAACTGTCAGTGCTAACATACCGGCCAAGATTCCCAAGTAGTAAGTCAGCAGCCGCCAGAGTAACATGGCCAGCACGAGCTTGCTAGAATTGGTAATGTAGCTGCTAAACAGGACCGTAAACGCATATTCGGCACCGCCAGACCCACCAGGAATGGGAAAAATCGAAATCACCATCACGATCAAAACGTGCAGGCAGGTGATCATGACGATATTGGCGTGGGTATAGCCCAGTGAGAGCATGATGAAGTAAGGCACCAGGTAATAACACATTAACTGGAAGAAGGTGATCACGATCACTTTTAACAGTAGTTTCCATTGACCGATCAGCTGAACACTTTCCTGATAAAATAAATCGATCTTCGTATCCAGACGCACGATCCAGTCATTGACCCGGTCAGCCTTAGTAAACCAGCGTACTGGAATCATCACCAGACGCATTGCCCGTTTGGTGAACTGCGGCCAAAACATCACTAAGAACAACCCGATGATCACCGTAAAGTGAATCACAAACCCGAACACCACAAATAAAGAGAGGTAGCTCATCTTACTGACCATGTAATGAAAACCGATGATCAAAGCGATTAAAAAGTTGATCACGATCATCGCCTGATAGACGATAAACTTCATCAGCAGGATCGAACTCGCCCGGCCGCCATCAATGCCGCTTTGAAGCATGGCGATCAATTGCGCCGGCTGGCCGCCAGATGAAAACGGCGTGATGCCGTTAAACAACTGTTCAATGAGGGGAATTCGCAGGGCGCTCTTAAAAGAATAGTGCCCTAACCTGGCGTCCACAAAAATCTTAACCACTAATCCTTCGAGTAAGAAGTAAAGCAGCATACAGATAATCGCCACCCACAGCCAGCCTTGATGAATGGTCGTAAAGTCGCGAATTAAAATGTTGAATTTGATATCCCGTAAAGAATAGCCAAAGATGGAAACTCCCAATAGGATAATGAGGAACAATGCAATTTTATTTCGTCTCGACATACTTTATCCTCTTCTTGCCTGTTCAGTGTAGAATTGCAGCCAAATTTTGGCCAAACGTTCCTCTGAGTAATAGTCTGCAGCTTGTTTTGCCTTTTGTTTAAGTGCCGTCAGCGCCATTGGATCTGAACTGAGGTCAGAAATAATCTGGTCCATCTCATCAACGTCTTTAGCAGCCGCATAGTCGCCCTTAATAATGGCGTGATAGAGATCCAAATCACGTAGCAGAACTGGCGTATGGGTACTGAACGCTTCTAGGACAGACATTGGAAACAGCTCATTATATGACGGCAGCAAAAATAAATCGGCCATGTTATAGTAATCGACTAATTTATCCCGATCAATGATCCCCGGAAAGCTCAGATTAGCTGGTGGATTATCTACCACCTGCTTCAATTTTTCGTAACCATCAGTGATCCGGCCGAATGAAAAGCCGCCGGTCCAGATAAACTGCATTTCTGGATGCCGTTTCGCTAATTCAATAAAGTCAAAAACCCCTTTGCGGACTTGCACCTGACCAGAACCTAAAATTGTAAACTTCTTAGGGTAATGATACTGTTCCCGCAAAGTCATTTTTTGATCGTCAGATGCAGGATGAAACATCTCCGCACTCACAAAGTTCGGAATGTAAGTGATCTTGTCCTTACTGATCCCATAGGCTTCTAGCTTGGGAATAAAGGACGGATTGACCACTACTAACTGGTCCATCCGCTTATAAAAAGCAATCACGTAACGATAAAAAATGGCTTTCGCAATTTTCGGTAGCTTAAGGCTGCCTTCAAGGGTTTCCGGCAGGAAATGAACAAAGCCGATCTTCCGTCCCCTTCCCGGCATAAACGTCGACAGGTAGAACGGAAAGTTAACCGTATGATAATGGCTAATGTCACTGCGACCGTACTGATTGATTTGAAGTGAAATCTGGTCTGATTCACGGGTCTTGAGCAGTCGAACCAGTTCCATATAGACACTGCCGACACCCTGCCCCTTCACTGAATCTGCGGCCGAAAACATTGTGATTTTTAACATACTTGCTCCGTTTCCTAAAAATTAATTACCAATATCCGCTGAACGCTCATGATTTTCCTCATAGTTAAGTTGCGTATCATGATAGAAATCAACGATCTTCTCACCGAACGTTTCACTTGAAACCTCTTTTAAGGTCTGATTCAAGCCGGTATGATCACCGATTTTATCATGTTTGAGGTAATAAATCATCTTCTCAACCATTTCAGCTTGCGTTTTAAATGTCGCCCCTAATTCCGCATTTTGCAGCAGGTCATCCGTATAGGGACTGGATTTAACCACGATCTTTTTATCCGAGGCCAGCGCTTCAATATAGGTCAGTCCTTGCGATTCCGAATCGGAAGCTGACACAAATAAATTCGTCGCGTGATAAAACGCGGCAACTTCATTATTATTGATCTCGCCAGTAAAAATCACCTGTTCATCAAGGTTGAGATCATGCGCTTGTTGCTCCAGCGTTTCCTTGGCAGGACCATCACCGACGATCATGAGATACGCGTTGGGCAGCTTTTTTAAAAGCGTTGCAAACCCATCAATAACTTCTTTGATATTTTTTTCATACGCGACCCGACTTAAAGACAGCATCATGGGTGCGTCTGCCGGAATATGATACTTTTCACGAACGTTTAATTCGGCTTCATCTGGCTCATACTGTTCCAGATCAATACCAGTGGGGATGACGCGAATCGGTGCTTTAACACCGTATCCCTGCAAGGTATCGATCACCCGTTCGCTGGGGGCAACAACGCCGTCCAGGTGACTGCAAAAAGCCAGGGTCATCTGTTTGACGTGAACTGGTTTTAAAATTTTGCCGTTCGCAACGTAGTGGAGATAATCTTCGTACATCGTGTGATAAGTATGGATACACGGGATCTTCATCGCGCGGGCAACAAACTTACCGATTAAGCCCATTGAAAATTCAGTCTGCGTATGAACAATATCCAGATTTAACTCCTTGGCTAACTGATAGGCATGCAAAAGGCCCCGAAAGGCAATTCGCCGATCAGTAAATGACACAAATGGCACGCTTGGAAAGCGAAAAATATTACGTTCATAAACGTCTTTTTCAACGTGCGGATCAGTCGTCGTAAAGATATACACCTGATGACCCTGTTTTTCCAACTCATGACGCAGTGTTTTAATGGAAGTCGCCACACCACTCACTTGAGGGAAGTATGTGTCAGTAAATAAACCAATGTTCACGACAATCCCCCCATCTCTTTAATCCTGTCTGCTTATTATTGTTAATAATTATATTGGTTAGGTGTGTGTAATGCAAGAATAGAAAATTTGTTCTGACGACGTAAATTTGTCAGTCTGTATAAGTTATTTAACCTACTAACAATAGTTTATCACGCTTAGAGGTGCAAGCACCTTTGCTTTTTCTTAAATTTAAAAAAAGGTTCCCCAGAAAGCAACACTTTTCTGGGGAACCCTTTTATCAAACCAACTTTTAGTTAACGCTGATTATCAATGGTAATCATTACCTTACTATTGGTTGTTATTAGTTAGAGAGGCCTTCTGCCTTCATCGTCTTGGCAATTTCATCCATGGCTTCAGTCTCGTCGTCGCCATCAGCAGAGATGGTAACCTGGGTGTTTTGACCAACACCTAATGACATGACACCCATGATTGACTTCAAGTTGATGGACTTGCCATCATACTCCAAGTTGATGTCTGAGTTAAACTTGCTGGCTGCTTGTACTAACAAGGTTGCAGGACGCGCATGAATACCAGCTTCTGCAGTAATCCGAAAGTTGCGTTTTTCCATAATATATCAATCTCCTTTATCAGCTAAAAAACAAATTGGGCTACTTTTTCATTAGTTTCATAAGAACGGCTTTTATGAAATAAATAGAAAAACACCTTTATCCTAAGAATATCAATTTATTAAACAAAATACAAGCTGTTGACGGAAAAAATCAACCGCTTACATCGTTTATTTACTGTGTTTGGTCGTGATCATAGTGATAAATAATTTTACCGTTCTTCTCAGCTTGCCCCACGATTCGCTTACGGGACTCAAACTGCATATAAGCTGTCTGAAAGGCCATGAAATCAGCTGGTTCAACAGTAAATTCATCTAAATCACCTGATTTGAGCCGTGCCATCAAATTGGCATAGTCTTCAGCCAAACCTGTCACCTCCACAGCACCGAAATTTTTAGTTCGTTACATTGTACCATAACTGATAACTTAAAGTAAGGACACAACTTAAAAAGTGGCTTATTTCCAGCTGATTCGGCTGAAAAACCGATTATCCAATCAAACTGCTTGCAAGATTTGCCAAAATGCAGTAAAACATAAATTGAGTTAGCACTCGTATAGCCTTCGTGCTAATTTTACCCCTAAAGTGCGAGCAAACTACTTGCGAAAACACTTGGGTATTGTATAATAGGGTCAATGGTCAAGATTGGTCAGACATTTGATCAGTTATTGGCATGACTACTTAATAAGAGAGGAGTCGAGATATGCTGTGTCAGAATTGTCATCAACGTGAAGCGACGATTCATTTGTACCTGAACGTAAATGGTCAAAGGCAGCAAGTTGACCTTTGTCAAAATTGCTATCAACTTCTAAAAAATCAGCAGAATAACTCTAATCCTGGAAATGGAGGTGCACAAATGGCACAAGATCCATTTGGCTTTGGTAACCTAGACGATATTTTCCGCGCCATGCAAGGTGGCAACCAAAATGGTAATCCACAGGGCTATCAACAACAAGTCCCACCTACCCAGCCAAGCGGTCCGAATAACGGCGGCCGCCAAAACGGCAACGGTAATGGTGGTCTATTAGGCCAATACGGTATCGATCTGACTGAACTTGCAAGTCAGGGCAAGATCGATCCAGTCATTGGCCGTGACCGGGAAATTTCTAGAGTCATCGAAATTTTGAACCGACGGACTAAGAACAACCCCGTTTTAATCGGTGAAGCCGGTGTTGGTAAAACGGCGGTGGTTGAAGGTTTGGCTCAAAAGATCGTCTCTGGTGATGTTCCGCAGAAACTATTGAATAAAAAGATCATTCGTTTTGACGTGGTTTCCCTCGTTCAAGGCACTGGTATCCGTGGTCAGTTTGAACAACGGATGCAGCAGTTAATGAAGGAAGTTACTGATAACCCTAACATCATCTTGTTTATTGATGAAATTCACGAAATCGTGGGTGCCGGGAACGCTGAAGGCGGTATGGACGCCGGCAACGTTTTGAAACCAGCACTTGCGCGTGGCGAGTTCCAGTTGGTCGGTGCAACGACTTTAAATGAATACCGAGATATTGAAAAGGACCAAGCACTGGCCCGTCGTCTCCAGCCCGTTACCGTGGACGAACCAACTCCGGAGGAAGCCGTTAAGATCTTAAAGGGCATCCAAAAGAAGTATGAGGATTACCACCACGTTCACTATACGGACGCCGCACTGGAATCAGCGGTCAAATTATCTGACCGTTACATTCAAGACCGTTATCTTCCTGATAAGGCCATTGATTTACTTGATGAATCAGGTTCTAAGAAGAACTTGACCATTAACGTGGTTGATCCCAAGACGATTGACGAAAAAGTCAAGACGGCTGAAGATCAAAAACAAGCTGCTTTGAAGCAGGAAGATTACGAAAAAGCCGCCTATTACCGTGACCAAGTCACTAAACTGGAAGAAGCTAAAAAGTCACAAACGACTGCCCCTTCTGCCGACGATGAACCCCAGGTCACTGAGGAAGATATGCAAAAGATCGTCGAAGAAAAGACAGGTATTCCAGTTGGCGAACTGCAAAACAAGGAACAACAGCAGCTACGTGATCTGAGTGATTCATTGAAGACTCACGTGATCGGTCAAGATAACGCTGTAGATAAAGTTGCACGGGCTATCCGTCGTAACCGGATCGGCCTTAACGGGACTGGCCGTCCAATCGGTTCGTTCCTGTTTGTCGGCCCTACCGGGGTTGGTAAAACGGAACTGGCTAAGCAATTAGCCCGTGAACTGTTTGGCTCAACGGAGGCCATGATTCGCTTTGACATGTCCGAGTACATGGAGCCGCATTCAGTGGCTAAGCTGATCGGTTCACCGCCTGGCTATGTGGGTTACGAAGAAGCTGGTCAGTTAACTGAACAGGTTCGTCGTCACCCTTACAGTTTGATCCTCTTAGATGAAGTTGAAAAAGCTCACCCAGATGTCATGCATATGTTCTTGCAGATCTTGGATGATGGCCGTTTGACCGATTCACAGGGGCACACCGTTTCCTTCAAGGATACGATCATCATCATGACGTCAAATGCCGGTACCGGTGATGCCGAAGCCAGCGTTGGTTTCGGTGCTGAAGCTGCTGGCAAGACGCACTCTGTCCTTGATCAATTGACCAACTACTTCAAGCCTGAGTTCTTGAACCGGTTTGATGACATCGTTGAATTCAATTCCCTTACCAAAGAGAACTTGATGAAGATCGTTGGCTTAATGATCGATGATGTGAACGTGATGCTCGCCAACCAAGGCCTGCACGTCCACGTGACTGAACCAGTGGAAGCTAAGTTAGTTGAATTGGGTTATGATCCTGCTATGGGTGCCCGACCGCTTCGGCGAGTCATTCAAGAACAGATTGAAGACCGAATTGCCGACTTCTATCTGGCGCACAACAACGTCAAGAATCTAGTTGCTAAAATTGAAAATGGTGACATTACCCTTGATGAAGAATCGCCAGCTGCACCTGCAACTAACGAAACTGATACCAAGAAGTAACGTCACTAGCCTTTAAAAAGGTCTGCACATCAATCATTTGATGTGCAGACCCTTTTGCGTTCACAGCGCTCTTTTCCGGTCGGCAATATCTCGCTGAAAACTTCTCCGATACCCAGTAAGTGGGGTATACTAGAGACAAAGAACCATTTGGAAGGGGGATTCATATGTCTTTTTGGGACCGGTTAAAAAAATTAATGACTAAGAATCGACCCAGAACCCCTTCTCGGCGAATCGTTTCAACGTTGTCCGATAGTTCGATCTTAAAACCCAAACGTGATGTGACCAAGACTGTTCAAAAGGCCACGGCCAAACCGGCTGCCACCAGCACTGTAATGGCTGATGCCCCTACTGAAGAACAGAGCGGATCAGCCGTCATGCTGGTGCTCTATTTGGACGAGCAAAACCAGCCGTTGAGAAAACCGCAGTGGCTCAATGGCCAGCTGGGTGAAAGAATTCACTTTAACCCCCATCACATTGAACACTATCTACTGTTTCACATTATTGGCTTTGCCACCCACTTCGCTAGCCCCTACCGGATCATGACCCTTCAATTTACTAAAGAGATGGGTCACCCAGTGATCCTGTATTCAGTCGACTACGATACCCGCGAAATGCTTGCCTCCCCCGTCATTCAAACCGGGGCCGTGAACCAGCCCTTTGCCTTTAGCAAAACTGAACTTGATGGCTTTCACTTAATTAAAGCTAATCGGCCGTTAACGGGGCATTTTACGGAAGCATCCCAAACTATCGTGGTGATGTTGCGCCGCAATAATTGGACTGCTGTTCAGCGGATCAGTATTTTTGTCCGTCTAAAAGACAGTACTCAGATCTTAGATCAGCCCGATGGACAGCCTTACCGCTACGAATTTCCAAAAAATTCAGTTTGGCGCGCCTTCATTCGGGTCAACACCCAGACTGGTGAAACCTGGTTTAATTTAGGCGGTCCGCAGTGGATCAACGGCAAAAACGTCACTCAAACTGATCGACCTGAAAATCAACAGATCGGTAAACGTGAACCGGCAGTGTTTAAGGACATCAATCATGCAGCAGTGATCGACTTTGTTACTGGCCATTCCTTGCACGTGTACGCTGAGCCTAATGGCCGCGCCATCAAGTTAATTGCTGATGGCACAAAAATTCAGATCACCGGCGAATACACGGATAGTAATCAATTAAAATGGTACCAGCTGGATGATGACAGCATCATCCGCGCACAGTACGTTAAATTTGAATAACCTAAAACAACCCCGATTGTCAGCTAACAATCGAGGTTGTTTTTTTAGTCTTCTTCTAAAATAACAGGCCGGTTCAGCTTAGTTCGCTGCAGTCGCTTATTGAGTTCCAAGATACCGCTAGGAATAAAGATGGCGATGAGAATGATCAGCCAATTGATCCCCGATAACGTCACCAGCTGAAAGGCCTCACGCAGTCCCGGAATCAGCGCTGTACTGACCACCAGACCAGCAGCTAACAGCACGCCAGCATTTAACGCGGGATTTTTGGCAATTCCCTGCCAGGACAGTGGCGAACGTTGCTTGATCGGATAAATATCGACCATGGATCCTAACGCAAGGGTGAAAAACAGCATGGTCATCCCAACGGCTGGATCATTATTGGTTAGTCCGAAACGGCCCAGACCGTAAATTCCCAGCGTCAGCAGAATAAAGGTCCCCGTCCGAACCGCCACCCGTTGCCCTAATCCGTCAGCGAAAACACTGGTTTGCCGACTGATCGGCGGCCGTTTCATATTCAATGGTTCCGCTGGTTCGCGGCTGAGGTAGAAGCCAGGAATCCCGTCTGCTAACACGTTGATCAGCAATAACTGTTCCGCAATCAGCGGTGCGCCCCAGCCAATACCAACCGCAAAGATCATCAAAAAGATCTGCGCGAAATTGACGCCGATCAAAAACTCAACGGCTTTCAAAATATTTTGATAAACCGAGCGTCCCGTGGCAACCGCTGCCACGATGGTTTCAAAGTTATCATCCGTTAAGATCATGTCACTGGCATTCTTTGAGACTTCGGTGCCAGTAATGCCCATAGCAATCCCGACATCCGCAGCCTTTAGGGCGGGCGCATCATTAACGCCGTCGCCAGTCATGGCCACCGTAGCGCCCTGTTTTTGCCACGCCATAATGATCCGAATCTTATCTTCCGGCGATACCCGGGCATACACACTGATGTTTTCAATTTGCTGTGCCAGTTCCTGATCAGATAGCTGGGAAAGGGCCGCCCCCGTCACCACCTGATCTCCCGGACGTAAAATACCGATCTGTTTGGCAATCGCCTTAGCGGTTTCCAAGTGATCACCCGTGATCATCACCGTACGAATACCGGCTTCACGTGCCTGCGCAACGGCGGCAACAGCCGTCTCCCGTGGCGGATCGATCATCCCAATCAACCCAGCAAAGGTTAAATCACGCTGCAGTTCTTCAATGGGCGCTTCTGGCAGCGTCTCAAAGTATTTGTAGCCCACGGCCAGCACCCGCAAAGCATCGTGAGCAAACTGATCATGGATCCGGCTGGTTTTGGCCTGTTCCTTAGCCGACTGTTTCAGTGGTAGCCGGTCGAGCGCCCCCTTGACGATCAGCAACGCCCTGCCATCCGGTAATTGATGCAGGGTAGCCATCGTTTTCTTGGTTGAATTAAACGGGTCTTCCGCGATCCGCGGTGCCTGCTGTTCAAAGTCGGCGCGCGTTAATCCCTCAGTAGCCAGCCAGCGAACGATGGCTAATTCAGTGGAATCCCCGATTTCAATCCACTCATCTTGAATCTTTTCCCGGGTCGCATTGGTGGCTAACCCCATTAACCGCATCAGCGATTGGGTCTGCTCTTGAAGCGGGTTCTTGCCCACTACACTTGGTGCTGAATCAGTTGCAGCCCAAACCTGGGTCACCGTCATTTGATTTTGAGTCAGCGTCCCGGTCTTATCAGAAGCAATCACGTTCACGCCGCCAATGGTCTCTACCGCGTCCACCCGTCGCATAATGACGTGCTGTTTGGCCATTACGCCAACTCCATGAGAGAGGCTGATGGTCACAATAATAGGCAGGGTTTCCGGCACCGCCGCTACGGCCAGTGACACCCCGATCATTAAGGCATCCGTTAGTGGCTCCCCTTGGAAAAAGAGACCCAAAATAGTAATGATGATCCCACCGACCACGGCAACCGCCGTTAACCGACCAGAGAGTTGATTCAACCGTTTCTGCAACGGCGTCATGCGCGCTTTAGTCTGGTTTAACATGCCCGCAATACTGCCGATCTCAGTGTCCATCCCAATGGCCGTCACGACCATTTGACCAGTTCCCTGCGTGACGCCCGTTCCAGAGAAGGCTTCGTTGATACGATCACCGATTTCGGCTGTTTCGGCCACTGGTTCGGCCGTTTTTTTGACCGGTTCACTTTCCCCCGTCAAAACCGCTTCATCAATTCGTAATGCCGTTGCTGCAATCAAACAGCCATCGGCTGGAACCTGATTACCACCTGACAGCAACACAACGTCACCGACAACTAAATCAGCCGCATCGACCACCTGAGTGTGATCATCACGCAACACGTTAACTTCATGGATATTCATCTTTTTTAAGGCCGCTAAAGATTTCTCTGCGCTATGTTCCTGATACATTCCGATCAGCACGTTGATCACTAAAATACTGCCGATCACGATAGTCTTCGTCCAGCCACCATTTGCGGCAATCGCCAGGTAAGTTGATAACGCCACCGCAAATAACAGCACCAGTGACGCAACGTCAGACAAATGCCGCCAAATTTTTTGGAAAATGGTTGGTGGCTTTTCTTCCTGCAACACGTTGCGGCCATCAGTTTGCCGCTGCTTGACCTGTTCAGCGCTCAGTCCGCTGGTAAAATTGGTTTTAAGTGCCGTCGCTAATTTCTGACGGTCTCTTTCAGCATTTGTCTTCGTCATAGTCAGCAGTCCTTTCTTGTTGCTTTGGGGCGCCAGCCAGTTTCTCCTACCTTTAGTTTATCGAAAGCACTGCCGAGATACCATGAATTAATTATGATTAGTATTAGAATTCTTTATGAATTTAAACTTTAGTCTATTCCAGATTAAAAATACCGCCACTGTCGACTTAATTTCGGCAATGACGGTATCTTTAATGTTATAAGTTAACATCCATGTTAAACGTTAATTTTGAAAGTTCCAATCCATGTTCAAACAAATCGTTCATCAGTTTAGTGGTTCTGGCTTTCATTTCAGAGACGATCAAATAATTTTGCTGCGTCAGGTAAGTCGTGAGTTCTTCACCAGTTAATTTGCTGGCAACTTGATCAGTTTTGGCAACGTGTTTCGCAAACAGTTCCAGACTGGCGGTCAAATAATCACGGTCATCCTGAACAAATTCAGCGTAGTGGGATTCCACTAAAACGGAAAGCTTGCGGTACATCCAATAAGCACTCTCCTGATCAGCGTGAACGGGCGTGTTCGCGTAGGAAGGATCCGTATCGTTGGCGTTAGCGAAGAATGGCACGTAAGGACTGAATGCTGGTACCCCGAGGCTCAGCCACGTAATGGCGGATTGTGCTTCAGGCACGTTATTTCGCAACTGCAACACGTGGGAATTTTGCGTCCGGTTCATCGCAATCGGCCGGAACTTAGTCTTTAATTCAGCCGGTCCATTACCTAACGGATCATAGTCGGTTTCGTTATAGTGTGATCCCAGGATAAAGCTGATATCCGCCACGCTGATTTTACGGTTTGCATGACAAATAAACGGCAATTCGGCAGAAGTTGGCGACTGTTCCACATCCGGCATCAGGAAACGTTGGCCATACCAAACTCGCGGCGTATTATAATGCCGGTCCTTTTCCGTACTGGTGCCAAAAATATGACGGAAGTTCCAGCCGGTCTGATCTGGGTTTAAATGGTGCTCAGCAACAAAGTCCTGAATGCCTGCTGAAAACATAAAGTTATCGGGGTCATCAAACACTACCGATTGAATGGCCACTTGATTAGCCGTGATCACAAACGCATCATCAGGGACCCGCTGAGCTACCCAGTGATGGCCGGTCACAATTTCCATATACCAGGCTTCATCCTTATCAGCAAACAAAACGCCGTTGCCTTCCGGTGAGCCATACTTTTTAATCAGGTCGCCCAGCACCTGAACGCCGTTACGGGCGCTGGTGATTACGGGTAAGACCATGGTTTGCATGGTATCTTCCGCCATGCCATCAGCAACCAATGGATCAAAGGCCAAGGCAGCCGGGTTACCGTAGACGCTTTCCGTAGCACTCATGGCCACGTTATGCGCATTGATTCCACTTTCTTCATATAAGCCCACTTTATTAACTTCAACGTTAGGCGTTGCTTGATAGCAAACGGCATTTTTAGGCAGCGGTGCCTGAAACCCGTTTTGCGTCGATTGAAGGATCTTGCCTTCTTGTTCTGGCTGGTGCATGTAAAAGCGCTGCGGGGTCAACGGTGAAAACGTATCGTCATTTCTGGCGATCATTACTGAACCGTCGATCGAAGCGTTTTTACCAACTAAAACTGAGGTACATGCTGAAAGATGTGTCATTAGATTTCTCCTTTGAATTTTGTCTGTTATTAGTATATCGCAATTTAACCATTCGAAAACATTGAAAGCGGTTTCTATTTTCTTGTGAAATGCTTGACAACTAATCCTGCGACTGTAAAATATAATTGTAAGCAATCTTTTTTAGCTTAACGTTTTACCAAGGAGGAAATATGATGAAAGTTGCAGTTATTGGCTGTACCCACGCAGGCACATTTGCCACCAAGCAGATTTTAGCAGAGAACCCGGATGCTGAGGTGACCGTTTACGAAAAAAACGACGTCATTTCATTCTTATCTTGCGGAATCGCGCTTTATCTCGGTGGCCAGGTAAAAGATCCCCAGGGACTCTTCTATTCCAGTCCAGATGAATTATCAAAACTCGGGGCAACAGTTTTGATGAAACATAACGTGAAGAGTATCGATAACAAGGCCCATACCATTACCGTTGAGGACTTGGAAACCCATGAAACAACGACTAGCAGTTATGATAAATTAGTCATGACTTCCGGCTCTTGGCCAGTCATTCCACCAATTCCGGGTATCGACAGCGATAAGGTCCTGCTCTGCAAGAACTGGGCACATGCCCAAGAGCTCTTCCACCGTGCTGGTGATGCGAAACGGATCGCCGTCATCGGGGCCGGCTACATTGGCGCTGAATTAGCTGAAGCCTATTCACTCAAGGGCCACGACGTCACGTTGGTTGATGCCCAAGACCGGGTCATGCCAAAATACTTTGACCGTGCCTTTACAGACAAGATCGAAGATGCCTATCGCGACCACGGCGTCAAGCTTGCCCTGGGTCAAAAAGTGGCGGGCTTTAAGACAACGGCTGATGCGGTCACGATCACGACTGATAAGGAAGCCATTACCGTTGATCTAGCCGTGCTTTGCATTGGTTTTAAACCCAATACCGGTCTGTTAGCTGGTAAAGTTGACATGGCTAAAAACGGCGCCATTCTTACCAACGATTACATGCAAACTAGCGATCCAGACATCTTTGCCGCTGGTGACTCAGCAGCGGTTCACTATAATCCGACCGGCAAAAACGCCTACATTCCGCTAGCAACTAACGCGGTTCGTCAAGGAATCTTAGTGGGCAAAAACTTAGTAAAACCAACGGTCAAGTACATGGGGACGCAATCATCATCTGGTTTAGCCCTTTACGGGATCTCACTTTGCTCAACCGGGCTAACGGCTGAAGCGGCCAAGGAACAAGGCATTCAAGCTGAACAGGTGATCATCACTGATAATTACCGGCCAGAATTTATGCCGACTACCCTGCCCGTAACCATGTCTCTGGTCTTCAATCCAGAAACTCGTGAAATCTTAGGTGGCGCTTTGATGAGTAAGTACGACATTTCGCAATCTGCCAACCTCTTATCCGTTTGCATTCAAAACCACAATACCATCGACGATCTTGCCATGGTAGACATGTTATTTCAGCCAAACTTTGACCGGCCGTTCAACTATCTGAACATTCTCGGACAAGCGGCGCAAGAAAAGCTCGCTTCGGCTAAAGCTTAGTTATTCAATAAAAATAAATTCTAATCACGACTCAAAAAACCTGATGAACACGTCAATTGTGACTGTTCATCAGGTTTTTTCGTTTTTATTTGCGGAGTTTTTACAGTTTTGAAGCCAACTTAACGTCGGGATACTTCTCAGTAAACCAGCGTTCGGCAAATTGATTTTCAAACAGGAACAGAGGGTCACCGGCTAAATCTTTGACCAGTAAGTTTCGGCTGGAAGACATCCGTTCATCCAATTGATCTGAATCGATCCACCGGGCAATCTTATGCCCCATGGGTTCCATAATGACATCGGAATTATATTCGTTCTTCATGCGGAACTGGAACACTTCAAATTGAAGTTGACCAACCGCACCCAAGATGTAATCCCCAGTCGTATACGAGGTGTATAGCTGAATGGCACCTTCTTGAACCAATTGTTGGATACCTTTATGAAACGACTTTTGCTTCATAACGTTCTTAGCCGTTACCCGCACAAACAGTTCTGGTGTAAACTGCGGCAACTTTTCGAACTGCAGCTTCTTCTTACCGGTATAAATGGTATCGCCGATTTGATAGTTACCAGTATCGTAAAGGCCAATGATATCACCAGCCACCGCCGTTTCCACGTTTTCACGGGTATCAGCCATGAACTGCGTGACGTTTGATAACCGCATCGTGCGCCCTGTCCGGCCCAATGTGACATCCATGCCACGCTGGAATAAACCGGAACAGATCCGCACAAAGGCGATCCGGTCACGGTGCTTCGGGTCCATGTTCGCCTGAATCTTAAACACAAAGCCAGAGAACTCGTTGTCCGTTGGCTCGATGTCATCATTTTCCTCAGTCCGGTGAGCAGCCGGCTGCGGTGCAAATTTCAAATAAGTTTCCAGGAAGGTTTTAACCCCAAAGTTAGCTAAGGCCGAGCCAAAGAAAACGGGGGTCTGATCCCCACTGGCAATCTTGGCTTCACTAAATTGATTACCAGCGTCTTCGATCAGTTCCATGTTATCCCGGGCATCTTCATACCAGGAATCGGTCTTTAACGGCTGCGAGTCGTCAATGTCACCGTTGTCGTCCAATGGTAAATAGGTGGTCCCGTCACTTTCTGGGCGGAAGAGGGCAACTCGGTTATGGTAACGGTCATACAGACCCTTTAATTCTTTTCCCATACCAATCGGCCAGTTCATTGGATAGCCTTCGATTCCCAGAACTTCTTCCAGTTCAGCGATCAGATCCATTGGGTCGCGGCCATCGCGATCCAGCTTGTTCATGAAGGTAAAAATCGGGATTCCCCGCATTTTACAGATCTTAAACAGTTTTTTAGTTTGCGGTTCGATTCCCTTTGCAGAATCGATCACCATGACCGCAGAATCCACCGCCATCAGGGTCCGGTACGTATCTTCAGAAAAATCCTCATGGCCAGGGGTATCCAAAATATTGATTTGCTTACCTTCGTAGTCAAACTGCATTACGGAACTGGTAACGGAAATCCCACGCTTCTGTTCAATTTCCATCCAGTCTGACTTAGCAAAATTACCGCTTTTTCTAGCCTTGACGGTTCCGGCTTGACGGACAACACCACCAAACAGCAGTAACTGTTCAGTAATGGTCGTCTTACCGGCATCAGGGTGAGAGATAATGGCAAACGTGCGCCGGTTGGCCACGTCTTGTGATAATGTCATAGCACTATTCCTTTCCAGAATTGACATTAACCGTTCTTTTCAATCTGATGCACAACGTAGTTAACAACTTTAAGTGAACTTAAGCCATCATCGATCGAGCAGAATCGGTTATAAAATTTCATAAATTTAGGGTCTTCACTCATATCAGGCTGTTTGAGACAAGCCGTAATACCCGCGAGCAGTTCCTTTTCGTTATTGGCAATTTGTCCTGGCAGATCCTTTTCGTAATCAAGATAGAAGCCACGCAGCTCATCCTTATACAAATGATAGTCGTATGGGTAAAAGAGGATCGGCCGTTTCAAGTAGGCGTAATCAAAGAAGACTGAAGAGTAATCAGTGATCAGCATATCCGAAACCAGATACAGGTCAGAGATATTAGGATGACTGGAGAAATCATAAACGAAATCCGTGTAGTCACTAATATCCATGGCGTTGGCAATCAGATAGTGCATCCGTAAGATCAGCACGGTGTCATCACCGAACTGTTTTCTGAAGTCATCTAAACTAAACGGTAATTCAAAGGTGTACTTGCCCTTTTCAGCAAACTGATTATCCCGATAAGTCGGGGCGTACAAAACCACCTTTTTATCCAGTGGAATACCCATTTGTTCCTTCAACGCCTTGATATCTTCGGGATGCGAGTTGATCAATTCATCATTTCGCGGATACCCGACCTTTAAAATTTGGTTGTTAAACCCAAACGCTGACCGGAAAATCTGGGTTGAATAATCGTTAGGTGAAACCAACGCATCCCAGCGGTTAGCTTCCTTCACAAAATTATCGTGGTACTTCGTCGTGGTCGTCCCAGGCATTGATACATTTTCAATATCCAGTCCTAATTTCTTCAACGGTGTCCCATGCCAAGTTTGAATATAGGTCACGTACCGGGGCTTTTTGACCCAGGCTGGGAAGCGGGCGTTACTGATCCAATACGAACTCTTCTCTAACGTCCGGACCCACTTAGAAGTCCGCCGAACCACGTAGGGAATCTGGTTTTGCTTACAAAACTTCTTGAGTGAACGGTCAATGGACCAAACAAAGGTAAAGCCCGGATAAAGTTCCACAAACAAGCGATAAATCGCGTATGGACTATCACTGACTTGCCGGCCGCCAAAACTTTCAAAGATGATGGTTGGCTGTTCATATGGGCGATGGCCTGACTTAAATAACCAGCGCATCCGCCGCAGATTAACTTTATCTTGCAGTGTTCGGCCAAGGTTGACTACTGCCTGCAATTTTTGTGGCAGTGCCCCCGCTCGCTTAAGCAAAGACGGTGCCGGGAATTCTTTGATGACAATCCCGTTATTAACGCTCTTCTCAATCAAAATCATCCTGCCACCGGGTAGGACAGCCTGCGTCATCTGACCTTCAAGTGAACGGGCTAAAATCACCCGCTGCTCAATTTGCTGCGTCCCCACCGTATATTCAACAAACAGATCTTCAATGGAGTCAGACGGCAAATCAGTCAGTGGAATATTAGCTGTAAACAGCGTCTTAAGGGACCCCGCGGTTGTTGGGTAGGCTAATTTAGCCCCTAAGTTACGCGTTTTTAAAATGATTTTTTGGTTTTTGATTGGCTGGCCGTTGAGGCGATTATAACCAGTAATACTTAACGTATCGTTCGTCAAGTTAACGGAGTTGATCGTAAACTCGTCTTCTGGCTGCTGCGTATGAATGTTAAAGGTCGCCATTCCCTCAGCATCAGAATTAACTTGGTAGTAGCTAGTCAAAGATAACTGGTGCCGGTCACTAAGATATTCAGATTCAACCTGTAAAATAACCTGTTCATCCGCCGTATTAAACGCCAGAAACAGCTGCCAGGCAAACTCACTTTGGCCAAAGGCGTCAAACTGCAGCTGGTCCGGATCGATTTGAATCCGGATCAAGTTATTATCAACTATCCGACGGACTGGTACCGTTACGGAAGCGAGACTGGTCTTTTCCAAGAACATGACTCTCAGATTATCAAAAGAGCCGGGAACGTCAATCAATTCAAATTCTAATTCTTGCTTTTTCTTTTTTTGGTGTAACCCTGATAATATTGCACGCACGAGTAACGACTCCCCTTAGTAATTAAAGATCAACTGTTGCGGTAAGTATGGCGCCAATTTCGGATTGTCATTGAGATCGATGAATAGACCGGAATCAGCGGCAACGACCTGCTCCAGTACACTAGCATAGAATGAATAGACACTGTCAAACCGGTCGTAGTTTTGGTAACTCACCACTTCATAATAGGCCTGTACTTCTGAATCCTGATACTTCACATGGCCCTTTTCCGTTTCAGAAACCATCTCTGTGAAGACCAGCTTGGAAGTCCGACCCATCGTATACGCGATATTAACGGGCTGTGTGTGCCGAATAAAGCGAGTCACTAATTGACCCTGCTGATTTAGCAACAACGCCTGTGACAAGTTGTTATCGTCATCATAGCTTAAAATACCAAATTCTCTACCAGCTTCATACACCGCGGATTGAACCGGCTGATGCTTATCAAACCGCGTCTTTAACAGTGGTTTCTGGTTAACGTCTTCGTTAACCTCAGCGGTAATTTCACCATCTTTAATGTAGCGCACCGTGACCCCTTCTGCGGCTTCAAAGCGGTGGGCCGGCAGAGTCTCAAAATCACTTTTAAACTGTTCCGAAGCCGTCACTTCAATACCGGGTGCGTCTGACATTAAGTTGGCCAATGACACCACCTTCAGTTTGGCCACCTGCTCTGCGGGAAACAGGTCGTGCATCAAACGACGAGCGCCTTCATAATGATTGAATTGGATCATCGCCAAGATAATGGTCACCTGAACCTGATCAGTCATTAAAGACTGCACTTTCTGCTTAAAAGTCAGCTTTTTTAAGCCGGCCAAAGACGTGACCAAAAAAATTGCTTGTTTCATTATGCCATCAACCTCACTTTAAATTACAATAAAATATCCCTAGTCGCAACTGGGGATATTTGTCGTTACATTCAACTGATTATTTTTTCCAGTCAACTCCGGCTTTAAGACCAAGATCTTCCTTGATCTTAGTCGTTGAAATACCTTCCGTCCGAGGCAAGTAGATGACTTGGCAATAGTCCTTCAGAAAATCAAACTTGCCCTTCCAGTCATCGCCCATCACAAAGATATCGATGTCATTATCTTGAACGTCTTTGATTTTTTGATCCCAATTCTTTTCAGGAATCACTTCATCGACATACCGGATAGCTTCTAGAATATATTTACGGTCTTCATATGAGGTATATGCTTTTTTACCTTTGACTGCGTTGAACTCATCTGATGACAGACAAACGGTCAGATGATCACCAAGAGCGGCTGCACGCTTTAAGAGTCGTACGTGTCCCTTATGCAATAAATCAAAAGTGCCATACGTAATTACTTTTTTCATTGGAATCTCCTGCTTAATTATTAATTTAATACGCCTTTACTATCTCGACTATAATATCATAAATTTTAACACAACCCAACAGCCCATCACTGAATTATCACTGGTTTTAAACAAAGGTTACGTTTCTGACGGCGGCTTGGCTTGACTTTCATCTCGCCGCTCGCTTTGCAGCAGCCAGATGTGGTAAATATTTTCGACGATCACCTTGACCACGGCATACAGCGGTACGCCGAGGATCATTCCCATCAAACCGGCAATGTTTCCCGCCACCATCAAGATAACGATAATGGTCAGCGGATGAATCTTTAACGTTCTGCCGATCACGTTGGGATAAACAAAATTACCGTCGATCTGCTGAACAATAATGGTGACGATGAGTACTGAAATCACCTGAACTAACCCCGTACCAATGGCAACGATCACGGCTGGCAAGACCCCAATGTAGGGTCCAACGTAGGGAATAATGTTGCACATCCCGGCAAAGATGCCCAGTAGCAGGCCGTATTTTAAGCCCACCAAGGTAAAGCCAATTGAAGTAAACGTCATGACAAACAGGCATTCGATCACCTGACCGCCAATGTAATGGGACAGCGTCTGACTCATTTGAGAAAGAATATTCATGGTCTGATCGGCGTGCTTGGCTGGCATCAGCCGCCGCAACGCTGGCATTAACCGCTGGCCGTCTTTTAACATGTAAAACAGCATGACTGGGACGGTCACGGCCACGATAGTCACGCTGGTTGCCAGACCGATCACGGTCCCCACGCTGTTGGTTAAGCCCGTCATAAAGGACTGTGCGTAATTTGAAAGGCCGTGTTCTAACTGCGATGCATACGACTGAAAATCAACGTTTTTTAACCAGTCATACTGACTTAAATGCTGATTTAAATGATTCAAAGTATCTTGAATCATCCGCACAATGTGGGGCACGTTATTAACCAGCGTGGCCACCTGCTGAATCAGCCGGGGAACTAACCAGAACAGCCCGCCAGCTAAGATGCCAAAGAGCGCTAAGAAAAGTACCGCCACCGACCAGGTCCGGTTTAACCGGAAGCGGCCGATCCTGATTTTTTGTAGCAGCTTAACGATGGGATTTAACATGTAAAAGAGGATCCCCGCTAGCAGGATCGGCATAAAGACCGTTCTAAAGAAAGTCCCAATGGGCGCAAAGAGGAAGCCCAGCTTCGTACAGACCCAGATCAACGTCGCTACTATTAAAATTTCCAGCGACCAAAAAAGCAGTTTAGACCGCTGTACTTGATTAAACATCCCGATCCCCCCTTCTATGCGCATTAATTGCCATTATTCTATCACACACTATCCTACACAAAAAGCGAGGTCAGCTTATTTGTCCAACCTCGCTTTTAATGACTAAAGCAACCCCATTACTTATGACGGGAAAGCTCGAGATAGCGTGAATACCATAAATCAACGTATTCCTTTGAAAACGGACCCTTACGATTATTGATCCAGTCGACCAAAATCAAAACATTCGCTTTTAAAATCTTGTCGATCTCAGGCGGATACTGCCAACGGCGACTGAACACTTCATACTCGTCAACATCGAGCAATCGTTTTTCACCATCAGGAAAAACCTTAACGTCAAGATCATAATCTATATACTTTAATGCTTCCTTATCTAAGGCATAAGGAGTTGCCAGATTACAGTAATAAGAAACCCCATTATCCCGAATCATTGCGACAACATTAAACCAATAGTGTTTATGAAAATAAACAATTGCCGGTTCCCGAGTGACCCATCGCCGCCCATCGTCTTCAATCACCAACGTATGGTCATTGCAGCCGATCAGGGCATTTTCGCTTGTTTTAAGTACCATTGTATCGCGCCAAGTTCGATGCAAACTGCCGTCGTGCTTATAGCTTTTGATCGTAATGAAGTCGCCTTCCTTAGGTCCTCTAGCTTCGCGCGCCATATTAAACCCTACTTTCCAAAGCGTCGGGTATGATTAATTAAATTCGCCCTCCATTATAGCAAACCCAATTCAGCAACACAATGGTTAAACCCGTTAACTCTCCTCTTCAGCCTTACGTTCCAGCCACTTCGAAATCAGATCACCATTGAAGCCCTTTCGGTATAACGCCTGGCGAATTTTTAACTGGCGCTCACGCATTGGCTTGGTATGGTAGCGGCGCCAAAGCTTTTCGGCCTGCGCTGAAAGCAGATCAAGTTCGGTCTCCTCATCCATCTCAAAGTTAGTTTCAGCAAGGGCCTGCCCCACTGAATCAAACGAAAAGCCCTTTGCTACCAGTCGCTGCTGAACCTTTTGACGCTGAATCTTCGGTGTCAGTTTTTGGTATTGCCGTTGCAGTTTTTTAACCAGCTCATCTAAGCGTTCCAGCTGTTCATCTAACTGATAGTCTTCAGCCAGCGCATTGTCGATCAGCTCATCTTTCACACCGCGTTGTTTCAACTGACGGCGAATCACACTGGGCCCCTTATCGCTGGTACGTTTCATTGTCCGCACGTAACTATGGGCGTAGTGCTCATCATCCAGTAAGTTGTCATCGACTAAGCGGGCCATCACCGGTGCAATCGTTGTTTCAGGAATTTCTTTTTTAATCAGATAATCGCTGATTTCCTTTTCCGTGCGCTGCTGATAAGACAGGTAATTTAAAGCCAGTTCGTAAGCCTTAGATTGATCATCAGCCGAGGCCAATGTAGTAATCAGCTTCTGGGTCAGTTCTGTTCCTTTCAGCAGCCGGTAGCGGATCAAAACGTCTTCGCTGACCGGGAACGCATAGTGGCCGTTCACGTAAACGTTATACCGGCCAGCCCGTTTTTGCGCCTCAATTTTAGTAATTTGCAATTTAGTTGACGAATCTTCTGCCAAGTCATTTCACACTCCCTTGCTAGTTTGATATACTAAAGATGATTAATACTTAAGAATAGGGGCGACTTTAATGGCAACTGCACACGTTGTGTTTGCAACCATCACCGGGAATAACGAAGATATTGCCGATATTATTACTGAAAAATTAGAACAGTTAGGCGTTGACGTCACGGAGTCAGAAATCTCTCAAACGGATGCCGATTCACTTGAAAAGACGGACATTGCCGTGATCTGTCCATATACCTACGACGAAGGCCAACTGCCTGAAGAAGGTATGGACTTCTACGATGACCTCCAGGATGTAGATCTCTCCGGTAAGGTTTATGGCGTGGCTGGTTCTGGCGACACTTTCTATGGCGATGATTTCTGTGTCGCTGTGGATGCCTTTGGCAAAGCACTTAAAGATGCTGGTGCAGCCCAGGGTGCTGATAACGTCAAGATCAATCTGGAACCTGAAGATGACGACATCAAGACACTAGATGCCTTTGCTGAAAAGCTCGTTAAACAAGCAAAATAATTACTTTTTCTGTTTTTTATTAGAAGGCCGCTTCCTTTTTTTATGGGAAGCTGACCTTCTTTTTGTTTGCCGTTTATGATGGCTGACCCTAGCTTGATCCACGAGATTTTGCATGATATCCAACTCTTCAATTTCACCCTGACGCCACTCTTGAATCGTCGCGTTGATCACCCCGCCTGCCAGCAAAATGACCCCGGAAAGGTTCATCCAGATCAGCAAAATAATAAACGTCCCAATCGTTTGATACCCAGTGATATTATGGGCAAAATAACGAATATAAAGTGAAAAGCCCTGCGCCAGTAGCAGCCAGCCAACCGTGGTCATTAGTGCCCCGATCCAAACGTAACGTAACTTCACCTTGGCGGATGGCACCACCCGGTACAACAGTGTACTGAGCAGTAAAATAACTAAAAATGAAATTGGCCACCGTAAGCTGCCAATAAAATCCGTCAGCTGGTTTGAAAGGTTAAACCAGGGCTTAAGATACCGCCCCAGCCATTCACTCAAACTAAAAAGCACCGCAATGATCATAATTGAAACAATCGCTAACAGAATCAAAATAAACGAAAAGAAGCGGCTAAAAATAGCATTCGGCTGTTCGATCCCATACGCTAAATTAATACTGCGCTGAAAAGCCGAGACAGCCCGTCCTGCAGACCAGATCGTCACGATAATGCCTAACGACAGAGTTCCGGTACTCCCCTGCTCTAGAAACGAGCGAATAATTGGGGCTAACGTTTGAAAGACCGGTTCTGGCAGCACTGGTTCCACGTAACTCAGCACACTATTGGTGTTAAAGTGCAAAAAGGCAATCAAGTTCCCAGCAATCAGCATAATGGGAAAAATCGATAATAGCATATAGTACGACAGTACCGCTGCCGAATCGTTAACGTTGGCGTTGGCAAAACGGTGGATCAGCTGCTTGACAAAACCCTTAAATCCCGTTTCCATAGTTCAGCCTCATAATTGTTGTTGGTGGTCTTCGATAATTTTTAAGATCCGTTCCGCTGCATGACCATCGCCATACGGGTTCTTGGCATCAGCCATCTGTCGATAAGCAGCCTGGTCTGTCAGCAGCGTTTCCATTGCTTGAGTGACCACCTTTGGATCAGTTCCCACTAATTTTAGCGTCCCGGCTTTGACCCCTTCTGGCCGCTCGGTTTCATCTCGTAACACTAAAACCGGTTTTCCAAGTGACGGCGCTTCTTCCTGCACCCCACCGGAATCCGTCATAATCAGGTAGCTGCGAGCTGCTAAATTGTGGAAATCAACGACGTCCAGCGGTTCAATTAAGTGAATCCGCTCAGCGCCGCTCAATTCAGCCTGGGCCATTTTTTGCACGGCTGGGCTTAAATGTACCGGATAAACAAGCTCGACATCTGGGTGAGCAGCAATCACCTTGCGAATCGCTTGAAAAACCCGTTTCATGGGTGCCCCCTGATTTTCCCGGCGGTGCATGGTCAGTAAAATGATCCGGTGCTGGTCATCAATCTGGTCCAGTACCGCGTGATGATAGTTCTCATCAACGGTTTGTGCCAGCGCATCAATTGCCGTGTTGCCGGTGATAAAGATCCGGTCGTCCGGGTGATTTTGCTTCAGCAGATTTTCGCGACTTAAAGCGGTTGGTGCAAAGTAGTAGTCACTTAAAATATCCGTCAGCTGACGGTTCATTTCTTCTGGATAAGGTGAGTACTTGTCCCAAGTCCTCAGCCCCGCTTCAACGTGGCCCAGCGGTACCTGGTGGTAAAAGGCACTGACACTGGCAGCAAAGGTCGTGGTCGTATCGCCATGAACCAGAATAATATCGGGTTTAACTTCATCGATGACGTTATCCAAATGAATCAAAACTCGACTAGTGATCTGCGCCAACGTCTGGTTGGGCTTCATAATGTTCAGATCATAATCCGGTTTAATTTTAAAAATGTGTAAAACTTGGTCTAACATTTCGCGGTGCTGAGCCGTGACCACCGTAATTGGTGTAAAATGATTGGGTTCCTGTTGCATCCGTAATACAATTGGTGCCATTTTAATGGCTTCTGGCCGGGTACCAAAAACGGTCATTACTTTAATTGGTTTCGTCATTTTAAAAACTCCCAGGTTATAAATTTACGTTTCAGTCGTGTTTATTTTTGAATTGAATCAACGCTTATAATTGTACCAGAACCCTTGTTTTAGAGATACAATTCTGACGGTTTTTTCACTTTTGAAATCGGGCATTAATAAAACTTAATTAATTTTAACTTTGTTATCAATAATGTTTGTCTTAATATAGAACTTAAGCATAAGAAGGGAAGGTTGGATATCTATGCGTACCGTCAGCCTGATCGTACCTTGCTACAACGAGGAACAATCGATCACTATTTTTTATGATGCCGTAGCTAAGGTGTTTGCTTCAATTAACAAACCAACCGAACGCTATCAGCCAGAATATTTATTTGTCAACGATGGCTCCAGCGATAAAACATTGCCGATCCTAAAAGACTTACAAAAACAGCACCCAAAAACCGTTCATTATCTATCGTTTTCCCGTAATTTTGGGAAGGAATCAGCCCTTGCCTGCGGACTAGACGCCTCAACCGGTGATCTGGTCGCTGTCATGGACGTCGATTTGCAAGATCCACCGGAATTACTCCCTAAAATGATTGATTTAATTGAAAACGACGGCTACGACTGTGTCGGCACCATTCAAAAGGAACGCCGCGGTCAAGGACGGATTCGGGCTTTCCTATCGACCAAGTTTTACAACGTCATTGACGCCATCTCACAGGTTCGCATCGAGCCAAACGCCCGTGATTACCGGTTAATGACGCGTGAAATGGTGGATACCATTACCTCGTTGCCTGAATACAACCGCTTTTCAAAGGGCATCTTTGCCTGGGTCGGTTATAAAACAACTTATCTCAAATACGAAAGTCAGCCGCGAGCTGCCGGCACTTCTCACTGGTCATTCATGCAGTTGGTCAACTATGCCATTGATGGCATTATTGATTTTTCAGACGCCCCGTTAAAAATTGCGACTTGGGTCGGCGGTATCTCCTGCGTACTGGCGGTTATCGGCTTTATTTTTGTGATCGTACGCGCGCTCACGATTGGCGGTGCCGTTGCCGGCTGGCCATCATTAGTTTCCATTATCCTCTTCTTAGGCGGTATTCAGCTATTCAGCCTGGGCATCTTAGGGGAATACATTGGTAAAATTTACCTCGAAACTAAACACCGGCCAAAATACATTGTTCAAGAAAAAAAGTAGAATCAGGTACCTAATATGCATACCCTATGGAAATTATTTAAACAATACAAGCCGGTTATCAGCTACTTGTTCTTCGGCGGTTTAACGACCCTGATCAACATCGGTGTTTTTGGCTGGCTTAACCTGCACATGAATTACCAACTCGCTAATGTTTTAGCGTGGTTAGCCTCCGTGATCTTCGCCTTCATCACCAATAAACTCTGGGTGTTTAATTCCAAGTCAATGGCCTGGCGCACCTTTTTATGGGAAACGCTGACCTTCTTTTTCTTCCGCGTCTTATCGTTAGCAGTCGATCAATTGATCATGTTTGTCGGCATTTCATTACTTAATGGCAATCCGTTAATTGTGAAAATTATTGATAATGTCGTGGTCGTAGTCCTTAACTACTTCTTCTCCAAGTGGATCATCTTTAAAAAATGAGTTACACTTCAATCTGTTATCAATAGATAAAACAAATGAGTTTTGGCGCACTATTAGGCTATATCGAAGTATTGAACAAATGGCCATTTGTTACTATTTTCAATTAAGAAGTCTATTAGGATACTTACCAACATAGACTTATGTCACGGCCTCTATTTGTTATTAATGCGCATGCTGCAAATCTTGCAAGAACGCCGCAATTAAGCTCAGTTGATCGGGTGTATAGCGATCGACCAATTCTGCATGCTGCTTATCCAGCAATTCAGTCAGCTGGTTTTGAACGGCAACTACCTTAGTTCCAACCTTGGTTGGCTGATAAATTGCCTTTCGCTGTTCCGGTGCCGATTTAGTGACAAAGCCTAGCCGGGAAAGTTTATTCATACTTTTAGCGATCACCCCAAAGCTGAGGTCCATGGCTTCCACCAGCTGATCTTCTGTAACTGGCGCTAAGGCCACCACTTGCTGTAATAATTTTAAGCTTAACGTCGATAACTGAGAAATAGCGTACTGCAGGTCCCGATTCGGAATATGCAGCTGCAACCATTGGCGTTCAAAATTATTATCCTGAGCCCGGGTATTCATGATATCGATCAGTGAATTTTCAATATGATGTTTATAAAAGTCTAATTTATCCAAATTATATCCCTCATTTTCTGTCAAAAAGACTATATCATAAATCACGAAACTGAGAAAGCTGTTTGGCTCTGTGCATCGTTCATATCAGCGGTTATTTTAAGCTGAAATGACCGCTGATATGACTGTCCTGATTTTGATGAGAAAGGTTTCAGAGTTGATGAGATAAAAGTCTTGAAACCATTTTCAAAAAGTTTCACAATGTAGGTGAGCCATTAATAATTCGAAAAGAGCTGATAGTATGTATAAGCACATTGTTGTACCGCTTGATGGCAGTCATAATTCCAAACTGGCACTGTCCGAAGCGCTGAAACTGGTTAACCAGTTCAATGCTGAATTGACCTTAGTTAACGTTGCTGATGATAAACGATTGATTTACGAGGTTACGGGAACCGGTATTGCTAATACTGGGGGCTACTATAAAGAGCTTGACGAACACGCCACGGCCATTTTAGATGAAGGTAAAAAAATTGCGACGGACGCCGGCGTGACAGCTAAAACTGAAGTCCTCCATGGCAGCCCCAAACAGGTAATTGCCGTGGAATATCCTGAAAGCCATGATGTTGACCTCATCGTGATGGGTAAATCAGGAACTGACGCCATTGACCGGCTACTGGTTGGGTCGACTACGGCAGCCGTTGTCCGTAACGCCTTGACTAACGTTTTAGTCATCGCTGAACCCACTAACAATTAAGGCTTAACTAACCTTTACAACAACCCCAATCCATGAGAAAATATGCAGTGTGCTTTTTTGGCCCCATAGCACAACTGGATAGGGCACCCGCCTCCTAAGCGGCTGATCCCGGTTCGAGTCCGGGTGGGGTCATTGAGATTACTTCAGCGGTGTTTCTGGATGTTTGATCTAGGAGCACCGTTTTTATATCATTACTAAAACTAGCATGGCTTTCAGTCCGTTTGCGTACTGAAAACCATGCTAGTTGTTTTTATTATCTGGGAGAACATTCAATAGCCATTACTTGTTAATTTGACTCTTCACGTTCTTCTTCGCGTTTATGCCGCATACCTTTACGCTTAGAATGCTTATTGTGACCCTTCTTTTTCTTGATTGGTTCTGGCAGAGAAGCTTTAACTCTTGGCTTGCGACTAGCTGGTTGCATGGCCGTTGGATCAGTTTGAACTTCGCCTGCCACCTTCGCCTCTGCCGTCGTGCTTTGATCATCATCAAATGATTGTTCCTGTTCCGGACGCCGTTTATAAGTAGTCCCCAATTGATGATCCTGATAATAGACGGGAACTAAGTCATATTGCGTCTCTTTTAAAAGTCGTTTCAAATCTCTTAAATCATGGTCGTCACCGAAGTTCACCACTTGTCCTGGCTCACCCATCCGACCTGTCCGGCCGACCCGGTGGGTATAGATGATCGCGGTGTCCGGCAAATCAAAGTTAACGACCGCTGGTAACTTGGCGATATCCAGTCCACGAGCTGCCACATCCGTTGACAGCAGTAATTTAACCCGTCCTAAGCGAAAATCAGTTAGGGCTTTTTGCCGTTCCGTCTGTCGCTGATTAGCGGAAAGCGTTGCGACTGGCACGTGATGGTGTGTCAGCCAGCTCTTAGTTTGCTGCAGTGAACCCACATGGTTGAAGAAGACTAAGGCTTTAAACTGTTTCACTGAGGTTAGTTTTCCTAGCATGCCCGCTTTTTTCAAATTAGAAACCTGTAACAGGCCGTGCCGAACGACCCCTTGTGTGTGGTCAATATCACGGACATCTACCCGGGTAACCGGTGTGCCAAACCACTTCTTCAGTTCTGATAGGATCGGCGTTTCAGTTGCTGAGAAGAACCCCATTTGAACCTCAGAGGGAACGTCTTGCAAGATGGTGCGCACCGTATCAAAGGTTTCACCCTCAAGCAAATCGTCAGCTTCATCCACGATCACCGTTTGGACATCGTGGGTCTTAAGCTTGCGGTCTTCGATCAAATTCAAAATTCTGCCCGGTGTGCCGATCACGATTTCTGGGTGTTTTTTCAACTGTTCCAGTTGGCGTTTAACGTTAGCTCCACCAGTGATGGAAACCACTTTAAGGTCAACTAACGTCGCAAAACTGCGTGTTACGTGGGTCAACTGCATCGCTAACTCCTGTGATGGTGCAATGATCACCGCTTGAATCCCTTGTCCTGGTGCTAACCGTTCCAATACTGGTACTACAAACCCCAAGGTCTTTCCAGAACCGGTTGGTGCAAGACCAAGCACGCTGTCGCCATTTTTAAGCGGTTCATAAACCGCTGACTGAATGGGTGATAATTCATCAAAGCCTAATTTTTCGAATCGATCTTTAAATTGTGGAATCATATTCAGACCCCCTCATTTCTTATTAGTTATCGCGTTCATCGTAAAAGACAATTTTACCAGACTGCCGCAGATTAAACAGCATTTTGTTGACTTGGACACTGAGGTTCAGCCAGTAGCTGTAATCAGCTTGGTTCTGCGGCTTAGCGGGATCGTTTAAGACCCGTGCAAAATCACGCACTTCTGGCAGCATCGGATTGTCAGTCACTGGTTTGCTGAGCAGCGTTTTCTTACCCGTTTCATCCAAGTAAGCCACTTCACCAAGTTCACCCGCATCATCGATTTCAATGGTGTCTTTTAACCCATAAATTTCTGAAGCCATATACGAATTAGTCGTCTTACCAAAGTTCAGGGTAACGTTAAATTCCCCGTACTGCAGAATTGCGACCCCTTTACCATCAACACCAGTCTGAATAAATTCTGGGAAGTAATTGAACTCATTTGGCATGCCAAACAACGTCACGGCATCATATAACGGATAAACACCCAGATCCTGCAAGGCCCCGCCCGCAAACTTTAAGGAAAACACGTTGGGTTCCTTACCTGCTAGTACTTGATCGTACCTGGAGCTGTACTTCATATACGTTAAACTGGCACCCTGTACTACTGGCATCTTTTTTAGCTGCTGTTCAATCGCATGGAAGTTTGGTGTATGAATATTTCTCGCCGCTTCAAAATAACGCAGTTTGGGATGCTGCTTCAACAGTTCTTGGATGCGTTCCATCTGCGCCTGATTTTCAAAAGCTGGCTTTTCAACAATGATATTTTTACCGGCTTGAAGCGCTTGTTGCGCCTGTTCAAAATGCAAACTATTCGGTGAAGCAATGTAGACCGTACTGAAGTCCCCCTGGGTAAAGAAATCATCAAGGTTGGTATAGGTCTGTGCGCCACCGTTTTTCTGACTAAATTCAGTTGCAGTATTCTGGTGTCTCGAATAGACTCCGGTTAACTGGTACAGCCCAGAAGTTTGGGCAGCCTCCACGAATTTCTGAGTGACCCAGTTGGTCCCGATAATGCCAAAGTTTATCATCAAAAACGCCCCTCTTTCTGCTTTTAACTCCATCATAGCAGTTCCAAACTCAAATGATAACCACTGACAATTAGAAGTCGATATTATTTTTAAAATTAAGTTAAAGAACGGGGAATTAGTTTATAAACATGTTAAAATTAGTTCAAAGTACGAGCGAGGGGGACCACATTATGAAGGCAAAGGACTTTATTCATTCAGGCCGGACACTATTCCAGCACTTTATGCGGTCTTCTCAGCGTTTAACTCAACATGATACCGGTACTTCCGACTCTTCCCCAATGATTTTTATTGGGTCGTGGAAGTTGCGCCACTCTGAAACAACCCGGCTCCACTCACTGGTGATTGGTCCCGATTTGACCATTAGTATCGATCACCGGACGATTCCCTGCAAGGTTGTATCATTAAGTGACGATACCCTAGTGTTGTTAGACCATTATGGCTACCATATCACGATCACAGCTGATCATAATGTGCCGGTTAAATTGTTTGATGAAGCCGATAATGTGATTTACTATATCGTTTCAAGTATGAATAAACCAACTTAAAATACAGTCTGATCATCACCCGTCCATGACGAACCGATGATAATCAGGCTGTATTTTTTTGAATTTTTATTTAATTTGTGACCCACGAATGCCACTGTCGCTGTGAGCCATTGAAGACGGACGCACCAACCGTTTGAGACTGACCGTTTAACTTCACCGTTGCAGTTTCGTTATATTCAATAAAGACGACCTTATCATCTTGATCAGTCACCCTTGACGTTTGCAGCCAGCAATTATACCTCACCAGTTCAGACTGGTTCAGCGCCCGCCAAACCGTTGGGGTACACCAGATAATAATTCGTTTATCATAGCGTTGCTGCAACAGTGAAATAAACCGCTGCAGTTTATTTTGCGCTGATCGCCGCGTTAAGTACCGCGCATCGTAATTGCCATACGTTCCAACTTGGACGGCAATGGGTAATTGACCTACCCGGTGGCTAACCTCCTGGGTAAAGTTTTGCAACTGAGCCCGTGGAGAAGTTGTGTAGCTGTAAACGTGATAGACCCCCAGCTCCAGATTGCTGCCCTGCGCGCGGTCATAGTTGCTTTGAAACTGGTCATCCGTATAGGTTGCACCGGAAGTCGCCCGTAAATAAGCGAACTGATAGCCTTGATGCTGCAGCTGCTGAAAATCAACAAATCCATTGGCCTGCGTCAGCGACACACCGCGTACGGCGTAATTGCTAAGCTGCCGGTTACGGTAGTGCTGATAGCCCAGCCAGCCCCCGATGATTACAATTAAAATCAACAGAATGGAAAAAAAGCGTAATCGTCGTGAACGGTTGCGCAATTTTTTATACGTGTTGGTATAAATGGGTTCAATTCGCTGTCGTTTCACACCTGCTCATCCCTTGTCCCTTTTCAGACTATTTTACCACGCTTTTTGTTAACCACCGAAAGCCGCTACCGATTCTTAAGTTCTGGTACGGTCGATGGCTTCCTTGACCCGGTCCATGACCGCTTCAGTCTTATTTGACAGTTTAACAGCCACAATGGTAAATAAACTGTCGATTATGGCTAGTTGGGCAATTAAGGTATACATACTGTCAGAAGTTGTTGACATTTGATCCGCCAGCGACAGCAGCACCATATCAGCCCGCTGTGCCAGCGAAGACCGCCCGTAGCTGGTAATGGCAATCACCGGTACGTGGTTGTTATGCAGCTGTTTTAAAACGGTCAAAGTTTGCTGGTTTTCGCCAGAATGAGAGATCATGATCGCACAGTCGTTTTCATCCATTTTAGCCGCCTGCATTAACTGCACATCAAAATCGGGGTAGTATTCACTGTTGATCGACGTTCTTAAAAATTTATGGTAGCCATCTAGCGCTGCGACAGATGAGCCCCCCAGTCCGAAGAAGGCCAGTTGATTGCACTTTAATATATAGTTTGAAATTTCTTCCAGCTCATCATTATGCAGCAGTGACTGCGTTGAGATCAACGCATCGATCATCGCTTGAAAAGTCTTTTGAGCCATCTCTTTGGGCGTATCATCAGGTTTCACCTTTTTGAACATGCTGCTGCGATTAACGTCCGAACTGACATTTGCCAGATCCAGACTGAATTCACGAAAATTAGAATAACCGACAGCCTTAGCAAACCGTGAGATTGAGGCGGTGGAAACACCAACTCTCTCAGCCAGCTCGTTAATGGTGAGTTCACTCACCATTTGAGGCTGAGCAAAAATATAATCCGCAATTTTTTGATGTAATTTGCTTAAATTGGGATAGTAAGACCTGATGCTGCTGATTGCTGATTGTGTCAAATTCACTGCCTCCTACGCTGAGAATCGCTGACTTTACATGTTTTCCCTACTGTAACGTTGTTTATACAATATAACATCTAAACTTAGATTTAATAACACGCTTATTCATTTTAACATGTCGCATTTATAACGGGTATGGGGCATATCATAAGTTCTATACCGAGTATTCTAGTCATTGTTTGCCAATTTGTAAATAATTTTCTTATATCCCCTTGAATTGTGAAACCTTTTTTCATATAATGGACAGGTCAATAAAGAAAGTTTCTTTATGAAATGTGAATTCTTGAAACCGTTTTAAATTTCCTTTACACTCACAATACGGGTTCGATTTAAAGAAAGGGAGTCATAGAAAAATGGACTATATGATTGGTGTCGATATCGGAACGACCAGTGTCAAAACGGTTCTGTTCGACAACGTTGGTAAAGTACAGGGTTATTCCAACAATTTGTATCCCCTTTACCAGGATGTTCCTGATATGGCTGAGGAAGATCCTGATGAGATTTTCTCCGCAATCGTTGATGGCTTAACCACTGTTTTACGCAAGGCAAACTTAAGCAAGGGCGAGCTGAAGGGTGTCTCATTCTCAGCAGCCATGCACAGTTTGATTCTACTGGATGAGAACCATAAGCCAATGACCCGGGCCATTACCTGGGCTGATAACCGGGCCGTTAAGTACGCTGACCAATTACGTGAAAACGGTGTCGGTAAACAAATTTACGAGAAAACCGGTACCCCAATTCACCCAATGACGCCGTTTACCAAATTAATTTGGCTGCGTAATGAACACAAAGATCTCTTTGACAAGGCGCGTTGGTTTGTTGGTATCAAGGAATACGTGATCTATAAACTATTTGGTGTCTTGAAGGAAGATTATTCCATTGCTAATGCCACCGGGATGTTTAACATCTTCAAGATGGACTGGGATGATCAAGCCCTTGAGTTAGCCGGTGTGACCCGCGACAAGTTACCAGAATTAGTGGATACCACTGATACTGTTTCTGGTATGAATGAAGATTATGCCCGCGTGATTGGGATTGACCCTGACACACCATTTGTGATGGGTGCTTCAGACGGTCCCCTAGCCAACCTGGGTGTTAACGCCATTGATCCTGGCGTTGTAGCCGTTACTATCGGGACTTCTGGTGCCGTTCGTGTCGTTACTGATAAGCCGAAGATTGATCCTAAAGGCCGGGTATTTTGTTACTACCTAGCTCCTGGTAAATGGGTCGTCGGCGGACCAGTTAACAACGGTGGAATCGTCTTCCGCTGGGTTCGTGATCAATTATTCGCCCCAGAAAAGATTACGGCGGAACAAATGAAGATCGACAGTTATGATCTCTTAACTGAAATTGCTTCTAAGATTCCTGCTGGATCAGATGGTCTGATCTTCCACCCATTCTTAGGTGGCGAACGGGCCCCAATCTGGGATGCTAATGCCCGTGGTTCCTTCTTTGGTTTAACTCGTAAGCATACCCGTGCTCACATGGTTCGGGCGGCGCTGGAAGGCATCGTCTACAACCTCTACACCGTATTGATTGCCTTGGAAGAAGTTGTTGGCAAGCCTGTCAGCATCCAAGCGACTGGTGGTTTTGCCCGTTCAGCACTTTGGCGTCAAATGTTAGCTGACATTTTTGAACAGGATGTCACCATTCCAGAAAGTGTTGAAGGAACTGCTTTGGGTGCCGCTGTTCTCGGAATGTACAGTCTGGGCCTGATTGATGACCTGAGCGAAGTTAAGAAGTTCGTTGGTGTCACTAACGTCCACCATCCAAATCCTGAAACCTACGAAGCCTACCGTGCATTAGTACCGATCTACATTCGTTTAAGCCGTCAGTTACAAACCGAATATAAAGCGATTGCCGACTTTCAACGTAGTCAGGATGCTAAAAAGAAAGCAGCCGACAAAGATCTTTAATTCATTATGGGTATCATCTTTTAAAACTAAAAAGGGTTATTATTGTCCGTCACTGTGAAAGGCCACTTGGTGGCTTTTCCGTTGCCATCTTTTGAAAGGGTTTTCTAACTATGGAAATACTAGCGTTAGTTATCGGGATCCTATTCCTGTTAGTCTTGATCATCCAATTCAAGATGAACACTTTCGTATCTCTGATTTTAACTTCTGTTTTAACTGCCATTTTACTTGGCATGCCGCTCACCAAAATTGCTACCAGTATCGAAACTGGTATTGGTAGTCAATTAGGTGAATTGTCACTGGTCTTTGGTTTTGGTGCCATGCTGGGTCGGTTAGTTGCCGATTCCGGTGGTGCTCACAAAATTGCCACAACTTTAATTGATAAATTCGGTCGCAAACGACTTCAATTAGCCATTATGCTTGCCTCATTCATTATTGGTATCGCGCTATTCTTCGAAGTTGGGATGGTTCTGTTAGTTCCTATCGTCTTTGCCATTGCCGTTGAAGCTGAAGTGCCAATTCTTTACCTTGGGATTCCAATGGCAGCTGCCTTATCAGTTACCCACGGATTCTTACCACCTCACCCAGCACCAACTGCCATTGCGGCAGCCTTGGGCGCTAGTGATGGTAAAGTCTTGCTCTTTGGTATTGTCGTCGCCGTTCCAGCCGCCTACATTGCTGGTCCCTTATTCACTAAGTTAGCCGAAAAGTTTGCCCCATCTGCTTTCAAGCAAAAGGGTAACTTAAGCTCTCTTGGTGAAGTTAAGGAAATGGCCCCTGAAGACGAACCTAGCTTCGGTCTTTCTACTTTAACCTCACTATTCCCAGTTATCTTAATGGCCATTACGACCATTTATAAAATGACCGTTGATGGTGGTACAACGCCAACTAAGAACCCAACGATGCTTGACCAAATTGTTGCCTTCATTGGTGATCCTGCGATTGCCATGCTGATTTCGTTGCTCTTTGCAATGTGGTCAATGGGCTGGGCCCGTGGCCGTGCAACTAAAGATATCATGGAAACCGTTGAAAACGCCGTTAAGTCCATTGCCATGCTGCTGTTAGTTATTGGTGGTGGCGGTGCCTTCAAGCAAGTGCTGATCGATGGTGGTGTTGGTAAAGAAGTCGCTAAGATGTTCGCCAACTCAAGCATCAGTCCACTGATTCTCGGCTGGTTAGTTGCCGTTGTTCTGCGGATCGCATTAGGTTCTGCTACCGTGGCCGCTTTAACTGCCGCTGGTATCGTTGCCCCATTAATGGCCGCTGCCGGTGTTGATCCTGCCCTGATGGTACTTGCCATTGGTGCTGGTTCATTAGCCGCTTCACACGTTAACGATGCTGGGTTCTGGATGTTTAGAGAATACTTTGATTTGACCGTGAAACAAACACTCTCAATTTGGACCGTGCTTGAAACCGTCATTTCAGTCGTCGGGATCTGCATGGTTATGATTCTGAACGCCTTGTTCCATTAATTAATAATTATCATAAACTTCTAATGTAAAACCCTTCCCCGGTGCGTTGTCACCGGGGTTTTTCTTTGCTATAATTGATTGCTACTGAATTCGGAAGGACGGAAGTTATCTTGAGTGAACCAAAATTAAAACGTGAAATCGGTTTGTTTACCGCCCTGTCAACCGTGATGGGAACCGTTATTGGCGCAGGTGTCTTCTTCAAAGTTGCCAGTGTCGTTGAAGTGACTGGCTCGGCCAGCATGACCTTAGCTGCCTGGATTTTAGGTGGCCTGCTCACCATTTGTGCTGGCTTAACCGTAGCAGAACTTGCTGCAGCGATTCCGCAAACCGGTGGCGCAATTAAATACATTGAATACACCTATGGTAAATTGCCGGGCTTCTTAATGGGCTGGGCCTTGATCCTGGTTTATTACCCGGCTAACATTGCCGCGTTGTCCATCATCTTTTCTACCCAGGTCTTAAACCTGTTTCACCTGCCATTAATTTGGCACATTCCGATTGCCATCGCCTGTGGCTTAAGTATCACCCTGATCAACTTCTTGGGTGCGCGAGTCGGCGGTGCCTTACAATCAATTACGCTCATCTTTAAACTGATTCCGATCTTTATTATCGTGGTATTTGGCCTGTTCTCAAAAGCTCAGGTTTCAGTCTCATTGTTACCAGTGACTGCTGGTCCCCATTTAAATTTCTGGACCGCGTTTAGCAGCGGGTTGTTAGCCACGATGTTTGCTTATGATGGCTGGATCAGTATCGGTAATATTGCCGGCGAAATGAAACACCCTGAAAAAGACCTCCCGCGCGCCATTGTGCTAGGGTTAGTCTTTATCACCGTGATCTATGCCATTATCAACTTTGTGTTTCTTAAGAGTCTGCCAGTTGACCACATTGCCGGTAACCTTAATACCGCATCTGAAACTGCTGAAATGATTTTTGGTCCCATTGGCGGTAAGCTGGTTACCGTTGGCATCTTAATCTCCGTGTACGGCGCCATCAACGGCTATACGCTGACTGGAATGCGGGTACCCTTTGCGATGGCCAGTGAAAATTCATTGCCGTTCAGCAAGCAATTACGCAAGATCTCCCGTAAGACTTACGTGCCTTACTATGCTGGCTTAGCTGAGTTTGGCATTGCTGTGATCATGATGTTCATGGGATCCTTCGATACCTTAACTGATATGCTGGTCTTTGTGATGTGGATCTTCAACGTTTTGCTGTTCATCGCATTGTTTATTCTACGCAAACGAGAACCAAAATTACTTCGGCCATACCGGGTGCCAGGCTATCCCGTGATTCCAATCATTGCGATTCTCGGTGGCCTGTTTATCTTGATCATCACCATCTTGACCCAGACTGGTCTAGCCGTTACTGGACTGGTTCTAACGGGTATCGGCGTCCCAGTTTATTACTATCATCAACGCAAACGAGCTAAATAACGATTTACCTGAAGAGTCCCCCTTGAGAGGACTTTTTTGTTTGCTGCATTTGTCTCAAGTTGTTGGTCGTAATGACCAGTGCTAAAATGGAAGCGGTTAATCAATATTAAACAATGATTGGTAGATGTGATGATAAGATGACAACTGAACTTGAAAAACAGCAAAATGGTGAATTATATGATGCTCATGACCCAATTTTTAAACGGTATAAGGACGAAGCCAACCACTTCTTAATGGTTTACAACCAAACGCCTTACGATCAGGCTGATAAGCGGCGGACGCTTTTGGAACAGTCGCTGGGTAGCATCGGCAAAAACGTGACCGTGGGTACCCCGTTTCTCTGTGATTTCGCTCGGAACATTCATTTGGGCGATAAGATTTCCATCAACATGAATTGCTCACTGATGGATTCTGCCGAAATTCGCATTGATGGGGAAACTATGGTGGCCCCCAACGTTCAAATCTATACCGGGACGCATCCAGTGCCCCTCTCAGATCGGTTAAACGACCAGTGGGCTGCTCATCCCGAACAGCACTTTGTGAGAACCCGTTCGTTACCAGTTCATATCAAACACGGCTGCTGGATCGGCGGTGGCGTGATTATCCTGCCCGGTGTGACCATCGGTGAAGGCACCGTCATTGGCGCTGGCAGCGTGGTCACTAAGGACATCCCCGACCACGTGGTTGCAGTGGGTAATCCCTGCCACGTTCTGCGTAAAATTGAAGAGTAAATTAGTAACTAAAAAGGGTGAAGCGGCCCATTATCAAGGTCGCTTCACCCTTTCTTTGTAAAATACTTGATTATAATCACTTTTTAAATTGCCCGATCACTATTCACATCCGGTAACGGCAGATCTGGGAACATCCGTTTGAGATACTCCGTTGCCGGTTCATCAGAAACCCGATCAGCTTCGATCACTTGGGTAATTGAATTAAACGTCAACATCAGCATAATCGCACCATGCTCGTCACGCACGGCATAGTATCTAATGCCTAACTGTACGGCCCGAAAGATTAATTCCTGCGCGTTAGCTGATAATCGTGGCATTCTGGGCAACAGATCTTCAGTACCAACACGCTGCGCTTTCCAGGCTGTTGCCTGCTGAACGCCAAAGGTCATGAGACTGTTTTGATCATCCAAATGACTCACTAGCTTGGCCGCTGGTGTTAATTCCGGATGAGTGATCACCTCAGCAAAATCGTCAATTGCGTTGATCAACTCACTGTGGGCTTTAAGTTCAACTGCCAGCTCATGTAACCGCTTAAAAAAGCGTTGTCCGTCAGCTGCTTTAAAGGTTGCTTGCATGGGATCTTCCAGCGCTACTCGTTCATTATCCTGCTCCGCTTGTTCCAGCTTGGCAACGATCTGCTCGTCATCCACTGGTGTGACTAACGCGTAAATGAACAAGAGTTTCATCAAGTAAAGCGCATGACGGCTGATCCCATTTGAGCGAAACGGCATCAGGTCTAAACAACGAAATTCAAGGTAGCGAACACCCTTTGTTGACAGCTCGTTAAGTCTGTCAGCACCCCGCAGCCGAACGGGACCATAGAATTCGGCTCGACTGTATAATTTCTTAGTTGCGATTAGGTCGCTTAAGCGATCAATAAAATGCGGCAGCGACTGATAGATCGTTGCATCAACGCCATCGTCTGGTAGGTTAGCATAACCAAAATGGCTGTTGCGGATACTTCTCACTGGATGTGAAAGGCCCTCAGGTACGGTATCAAAGAAGCCCTTTTCAGCAACCGGTGACGCCCCAAACAGGTAAGTAATGAGCCAACGATTTAGTACCAGATTTTGCGCCATTCTGAAGTACAGCGCGTTTCGAAAATCGGTGACCCGACTAAATTCGTTTTCATAGTGGGCATACAGCCGATTGATCACGGGATCTGGAATACTGTAATTTAAATGCACCCCGGTCATGATTTTTGGGCAAACGCCATATTTTTTAGTCAGGTAGTCACGGTAATCAGCATAGGCTGGCCGATTAAAGTGAGCTTTGATATAATCGACGTCCGAAGCGGTGACCCGTGGCGGCATGCTCAACGGCCAAATGCGATCCTCTCCCTGTAAAGAACGGTACAGCACCGTTTGCAGCGTATCTAACTGGTCCAAAACGCCCCCAATATTGGGATTGGGATCCGTAATTAACTCCGCCTGTGTTTCCGCATAATCCGTCTGTAGATAAGGGTGAAATGACCGTGACCCCAGCATTTGCGGGTGCGGTTCACGACTCAACTGCCCCTTCTTATCAACTCGATTTTCTTCTACTTCAACCCCTACCAAGCCATGATAAAGTTGTTCACTGACGCCTTCTGTTTTAATGACGTTCAAAAGATTGTCTAACATCCGAGATCCCCCATTGTTTGTGGTTAACATTGAATAGATTATAGATTAAAACATGGTGAGTAATCAAGTTTTTACTCTAATAAAAAGGGGTTCTCTGTCAACTGTTGTTGGTAACGACCATAATGCACTCAATCATTATTTGATGATTGGGTGTTTTGTTTTTGTCCTTAACATAACAAGGACGCGCAAACGGAAATTCTTAAAT
>NZ_BCMG01000012.1 GCF_002217945.1 Secundilactobacillus silagei JCM 19001 | reverse complement strand
GAAGGATAAAGCAATGGCGATATCCTTTTTTCGTGTCAACATACATAGATTACAGAAAGAAAAATCTGTTGTCGATCATGTCTTGTGACATGACCAACAACAGATATGATAGAACCATTAAAAAAACCAAACTCAATCGAGTTTGGTTTTTTTGTGTACTCGTTTAATTTAGCCGAATCGTCCCAGAATGGTTTTTAACTGTCACACTGTATTGCGGGGCCTCACCAACTTGACCCAGTGCCGCGCCTTGAACCTGGAGACTATAAGTCGCGTTGCGCGTTACTTTAACGGTTCCCGATTGCGCCTGCAGATCGAATTTGAATGAATCAGCGGCTGGTGCCTGCAGCTTGACCGTTCCAGAATGATTGATCACCGCAATATCGCCGTCAATTCGCTGCCAATTCAGGGTTAAACTGCCGGAATGAACATCAAATTGGCCGGCACCTGCCAGCATATTGCCCTTAACCAGGCCAGAATGGGCACTGAGATCAAATATCGTCTCAACGTTCGCCAGATGAACCGCACCGGAATGGGCATTCAGCGATAACGTCTCACACACAAGGTGGTTAGCTTTAAATGATCCTGAAGTCAGCTGCGCGCTAAGCGTCTTGAACTGGACGTGTTCCATGGTAATGCCGCCAGACCGCAACGTTAAGGTTGCTCGCAATTGATTGGTAAGGTCAGTTGCTGAAAGCGACCCTGACTTCAAGTCAACGTCTAAGGTCCCGGCAAACTGCGCTGGCAAAGCAATCTCGACCACTGACTTGGGGTGCCGGAACGGAATCAGATACTGGAACCAGCGCGGCGATGGTGCTGCCAGATAGAGCGTGTCTTCACTTTGTTTAAGCTGCAGTTTGCTGGCAGCTAACTTGGGCTGCTGAAACTGGTGGACGTGGATCTGAGCATCGGCACTGGCCACTAACCGAACTTGAGTTTCATCCGCCCGCAAAATGATGTGGCGAACTTCGGTGTCAGACCAGCTTTGAGCAACGGTCGCAGAGGTCGTCGCTACTGCTGCAGATGCCGCGGGACTGCTGATCAGCTGTAGCGGTTCGGTCAAGTCACCTAAGGATTTAACCGCCATTTCAACGGCCTGCTGCGGAACCGTAGCCTGCTTATTATCCAGCAGAGCTTGCGCGGCCTCCTTAACGTCAGCCGTGACTTCCTTATAAAAATCCCGTACGTCATCATTTTGCGCGTAGACCGTAAAAATCGGGTCTAAGGCAGCGGATATGAGTTTGTCGTTAATCATGTTTTAGCACTCCAGTCGTTAGTTGCGTAATGGTTTCTTTGGCAAATTGCCAGTCTTTATGAAATTGGGTCAGTTCCGCGCTGCCAGCTTGGGTGATGTGGTAGTACTTACGACGGCCACCCTGGGTCTCGTTTCCGTAGTAGCTGTCGATCAACCCGTTTTTGCTTAAGCGTCGAAAAACTGTGTATAGCGTGGCTTCGTTGATTTCATAATGCCCATCAGACAGTTCAGTCACCTGCTGCACCATCTGATAGCCATACGAATCGCCCTGTGACAGGATGTTTAAAATAATCCCATCGGTGGCGCCACGGATCAGGTCTTTGGAGATATCGTGTCGGCTGGTCATTTTTGTGACCTCCTTGATTACTGTTTGTCACATAATAATCTACGCTGGATTACTGTGTGTGTCAAGGTAATCTGAAAAATGTGCATAAAAAAAGCCAAACCCATTTGAGTTTGGTTTTTTTATTTTATCTAGCCGAATCAGGCTACAGAAAGCAGAGAGTTGCATGTAAGCCAACTACGCCATAAATCCAAGACCGGGATTTTTGGCGTAGTTAACTTACACTCCACTCTCTAAACGCTTTCTTCCGCACCTTACTTTGAATCGGGCTCCACCAGGCAGATAGCTGCATGTAAGCCCACTATGACATAAATCCAAGCCCGGGATTTTTGCCATAGTGGGCTTACACTACGCTATCTAACCGCCTGGTTCCGCACCTTACTTACTTTAACCCAATCCTCTCAAATATCTCGCCCACTCTGCGAATATGATAATGATAATCAAACGCATCATCGATATCCTTTTCTGATAGGTGCGACATGATGGTTTTGTTGCCCTCTACTAATGGCCGGAACTGGAGATGTTCATCCCAGGCCTTAGCCGTTAATGGCTGAACAAGGTCATACGCCGTTTCCCTAGTTAACCCCGCATCGATCAGCTTCAACATGACCCGTTGCGAATAGATCAAGCCATACGTTAAGGTCATGTTGTGCTTCATTCGATCCGGGAAGACCATTAAATTCTCCACGATGTTCGCAAACCGGTGCAGCATATAATCTAACAGCGTTGTGGTATCTGGCAAAATGATCCGTTCCGCTGATGAATGGGAAATATCACGTTCATGCCATAATGCCACGTCTTCATAAGCCGTTTGAACATGGCCTCTGAGTACCCGTGCTAGACCGGTAATATTTTCTGAACCAATTGGGTTGCGCTTATGCGGCATTGCTGAAGAGCCCTTTTGTCCCTTGTTGAAATGTTCTTCAACTTCATGAATTTCAGACCGCTGCAGTGACCGGATCTCAGTCGCAAATTCTTCCAAACTCGTCCCGATCAGCGCCAAGGTAGCAATGTAATGGGCATGCAGATCACGTGGCAGCACTTGGCTGGTAATTTCCTGTGCCCGGATGCCTAATTTGTCGCAGACGTACTTTTCAACGTATGGCGGAACGTTGGCGAACGTTCCCACCGCACCGCTGATCTTGCCAGCTTCAACTTCATTAGCGGCTTCATTAAAGCGGTCAATATCCCGATTAATTTCAGAATACCACCGCGCTAATTTGAGGCCAAAAGTAGTTGGTTCAGCTTGTACCCCGTGGGTTCGGCCGATCATCACCGTATTCTTATATTTAAGTGCCTGTTTGCGCACAACTTCTTTTAAGTGCAGTAAATCTTGTCGTAAGAGTTCGTTGGCTTGTTTTAACCGGTAACCCTGTGCCGTATCCACAACGTCGGTACTGGTCATGCCATAATGGATCCACTTGCGTTCTTCCCCCAGCGATTCAGACACATCGCGGGTAAACGCCACAACATCATGATGAGTAACTGCTTCGATCTCAGCAATTCGATCCTCATTAAAAGTAGCTTTCGCGTTGATCTTATCAACGTCTGCTTGAGGAACGACTCCTAATTGAGCCCACGCTTCATCCACCGCAATTTCGACTTCCAGCCAAGATTGATACTGGTTATGAAGCGACCAAATTTTCGCCATTTCTGGGCGTGTATATCTTTCGAGCATTATGATCCTCATTTCTGATTGATTTCATTAAAAGACGAACATTAATTGAAATTCACAGCTGAATTTCCATCAAAATCATAACATAATATGCACCGCTTTGCATGATTAAATTGATAATTATTAAAAAGTTCCTATATATAGCTTATTTGTTTTAACACGTTTAGCTAAAATGTGAACATTAATTGCCGTAATTTAAAATATTATTCGTGTTTTTGCTTGCTTTCCAATTTCTAAGCTGGTAATATATAAATTGCTGGGTTGTTCGTATTTACATCAGCTCAGCAATCTTAGATATGGGGTGTTTAAATGTCATCTATAGTAGTAGTAGGGAGTCAATGGGGCGACGAAGGTAAGGGTAAGATTACCGACTTTCTGAGCAAACAGGCCGATGTTGTCTCACGTTATTCAGGCGGCGACAACGCTGGTCATACCATTGTCTTCAAAGGTGAAACTTACAAGTTACACTTAATTCCATCTGGGATCTTCTACTCAGACAAGTTAAGTGTGATCGGTAACGGCGTTGTGCTCAACCCCAAGTCATTGGTTGAAGAACTCCATTACCTGCACGATCGCAATGTTTCTACGGATAATCTGCGAATTTCTAACCGGGCACACGTTATTTTGCCATACCACATCCTCATTGATCAATTACAAGAAGAAGCTAAAGCAGATAAAATTGGGACCACTAATAAAGGTATCGGTCCAGCTTACATGGATAAAGCTGAACGGATCGGTATTCGGGTTGCTGATTTATTAGAGAAAGATACGTTTGAAGAAAAGCTGCGTCAAAACCTCGCAGAAAAGAACGAAATGATCACCAAGTTATATGATCACGCACCATTAAAATTTGAAGATATTTTTGAACCCTTCTATGAATATGGGCAAGAAATCAAACGCTACGTCACCGATACATCCGTGGTGATCAACGATGCCATCGATGCTGGTAAACACGTGCTGTTTGAAGGCGCTCAAGGTGTCATGCTGGATATCGACCACGGGACTTACCCATTTGTGACGAGTTCCAGTCCCGTTGCCGGCGGAGTCACCATTGGTAGCGGCGTTGGTCCTTCTAAAATCGACGAAGTGATCGGTGTCTGCAAAGCTTACACCTCACGTGTCGGCGATGGCCCATTCCCAACTGAATTAAATAATGAAACGGGCGACTTCATCCGTGAAGCCGGCCATGAATACGGCACCGTTACCAAGCGACCACGTCGAATTGGCTGGTTTGATTCCGTGGTACTGCGTCACGCAAAGCGGGTTTCTGGTTTAACCCACCTGTCATTGAACTGTTTGGATATCCTGACTGGTCTGAAGACTTTAAAAATTGCGACAGCCTACGAACTCGATGGCGAAACGATCTACCACTATCCAGCTAGTTTGAAAGAACTGAAAAAGTGCAAACCAATCTACGAAGAATTTCCTGGTTGGAACGACGATATTACCGGCGTTAAAAAGTTTGAAGATCTGCCAGTTAACGCTCAAAATTACCTTAACCGGCTTGCTGAATTGGTCGGCGTAGACATTGCCACCTTCTCAGTTGGCCCTGACCGGACGCAAACCAACGTTTTGATCGACGCCTGGCAAGATACTGACGCCACCGTCCACGAATAAGGAGTAATGCAATGATGAACAACCCAGAAGTATTTGACTACGAAGACATTCAACTGATCCCGAATAAATGTATTATTGAGAGCCGGTCAGAAGCCGATACTTCAGTCAAATTTGGTCCCCGAACATTTAAAATTCCCGTCGTTCCCGCCAACATGGAAACCGTGATTAACGATGATCTGGCAGTTTGGCTGGCTCAAAACGATTATTTCTACATCATGCACCGGTTTCAACCAGAAAAACGGCACGCCTTCGTTAAAATGATGCACAGCAAAGATTTATTTGCTTCCATCAGTGTTGGCGTGAAGCAGGAAGAGCTTGATTTCATTCAAGAGTTAGCAGATGCCGACGATGTCCCAGAGTATATCACTATCGATATCGCACACGGGCATTCCAACTCCGTCATTCGAATGATTCAGCACATCAAGCACTACCTGCCCGCTAGTTTCGTGATTGCCGGTAACGTTGGTACACCCGAAGCCGTCCGTGAACTGGAAAACGCCGGCGCCGATGCCACTAAAGTTGGTATTGGCCCAGGTAAAGCCTGCATCACCAAGCTGAAGACTGGTTTTGGTACCGGTGGCTGGCAGTTAGCCGCTTTACGGCTCTGTTCCAAAGCTGCCAGCAAACCGCTGATTGCCGATGGCGGGATCCGCTATAACGGCGATATTGCCAAGTCGATTCGCTTCGGCGCTACCATGGTCATGATTGGCTCACTATTGGCCGGCCATCAGCAATCCCCTGGTACCATGATCAAAATCGATGGCAAGAACTACAAGCAATACTGGGGTTCCGCTTCAGAAACCCAAAAAGGCGCCTACCGTAATGTGGAAGGCAAGCAAATGTTAGTGCCTTACCGCGGTGACATTGCCGATACCCTGTCAGAAATGCAGCAGGATCTGCAAAGTTCCATTTCATACGCTGGTGGCAACAAGCTGATGGATATCCGCTTAGTTGACTACGTGGTGGTTAAGAATTCTGTTTTGAATGGTGATTCTTACTAATTTAAATATTAAAAAAGCGTTCGGCGAAATAAAATCGTCGAACGCTTTTTGATTGCTACATCATTATTGCTCAGTCACATTTTGTGGTAACTTCTTCAACCCAATTCCCGTGTACCCACTCAAAATTGAGAAGACTGGTGACAGGAGACTAAAGAAACAAAATGGCAGAAACGCCATCGTGCTAACACCTAAAGTATTCGCCGCAAACACACTGGCAACACCCCAAGGAACCAAGTAATTAATAACCGTCCCACCGTCTTCAAGGACCCGACTCAAAGCTAAATTATCCAAGCCGTGATCATTGAAGGGCTTCTTAAAGGCTTTACCAGGTAAGATCGTTGACAAGTACTGTTCGCCAACGAACAGGTTCACGGCAATCCCGCCAAGAATACCCGCGGTAACGAGATCACCGTTACGATGCAGCCGATCAACCAGTGGCTTCATGGCAATTTGAATCAAATCAAATTTCATCAGTAAGCCACCTAGCGAAAGTGTCATAAAGATCAGTGACACCGTGCCCATCATCGACGAAATACCACCTCGGCTCAGTAAGGCATCCACCGCTTGATTGCCAGTATGTGAAATAAAACCGGTTTCCATCATTTTGACCAGTGGCTGAACTTTAGTGGTCGGGTCTTCAATAAAAATCATGCCAACGGCCACTGCAATGTTAATGAGTAGCGTCCCAATGGCTGGAATCTTCATAAAGGCACAGATGAACATCAGCAGAATTGGTAAGGCCGCCCACCAGGTAATATCGAAGTGAACATTGAGGACGTTGACCGTTGTGGAGACCTTCGTCAACGCGTCACTACTGGCAGCACCATGACCGAGAATGGCGTAAAGTACTAATGACACCAGAAAAGCTGGAATCGTCGACCACATCAGATTCTTAATGTGTTTAAATAAATCGGCATCCGCGATTGCGGCGGCCAGGTTAGTTGAATCTGATAATGGCGAGGTCTTATCACCAAAAATAGCACCGGAAATAATGGCGCCCGCTACTAACGCCGGGTTAAGGTTCATGGTAGTTCCCATCCCGAACAGCGCGATCCCCACGGTTGAAATCGTCGTAAAGGCACTCCCAATCGAAGTCCCAATCAGCGCACAAACTAAAAATACTGATGGCACGAACCATTGCACACTCAGCAGGTGAAAACCAGCCACCATTAAGGACGGAATAATCCCGGCTGCAATCCAGACACTGATCAAAACCCCAATCAAAATAAAGATAAAAATCGGCACGATCCCCGTAGTGACCCCTTCGGTAATCCCCTTATGAATCTCGTCCCAGCTAAAATGCCGAAACCGCGCCCAGAGGATGACTAAACCGATTACGATCAATACCGGGATCTGGGGACTAATTCCAAACCCAATCACACCAGTCCCCATGACCACTAACATCATTAATAAAACTGCAATTGCTTCGCCAAATTTGACGTTTGACCGTTCTTCCATTGTTAACAATCCCTTCAAATAAAAAATCGTCCCTGCTACGTCAAAAGACGCAACAGGGACGATTGGACTAACCGTGGTACCACCCAGCTTAGGAGTACGCAAATACTCCCCACTCACTAGATGATAACGGCTCTAGTTTTTCCGTACGATGCTTCTCAGTATTTTATAACTCAGCCCTGATCGGTTCGCAGCAACCACCGACTTCCTGACACCCAGACTGAGCACTACTTGATTTGAGAAGCAATAAAGTAGGTTGATGATAGCATAAAAAAACCAGGTGTGCAAGATAGCTTACCGGCAACTCTTTACTTTTTGAAACCCAATTAATTAATATCGCCCAAAAAGATTGAAAAAAGTCTACCTATCCATTAACTATTTGTGATACTTTTATAGTGTATTGTATTTATTTTTAGGGGGAATCATCATGAGTGAATCATCAGGTCCTAGTTTTTGTCCCAATTGCGGCGCCAAACTGAAGCCAGACGCAAAATTTTGTACCAATTGCGGGTATAATTTAACGCAGTTTAATGCTCAGTCACAGCAGCAATCCGCGCAGGAACAGCCTTTTCAACAGCAAGCAACACAGCAACGTGCACCACAGCCTAACCCAAACGTGGAGGCAGCCAAAAAGTACTCCACTAACTATTTCAGCTGGCTCTGGGAATCAATCAAGCATCCCAGTGATGTTGATCTAGAAGGTAATAAATTTTTCGGTATCACTTCGTTTATTCTGGCAGCTCTTTTGATTGGTATTACTGGCATGGTCGCTCTTTACCGGATCATCAAAGAGTTGACGTTACTTATTAATGACCTCAGTTCAGCCATCAGTGAATTGAACGGTCAATCGGATAGTAACGGCTCAACTTTTCCCAATTATCCAACCGGTAGCGGCTTCACCATCTTTCTCAAAATTTTCTTAATTGCACTTATTTTTATGGCCCTATTCGTTTTGGTCGGCTGGTTAACCCGGCGTTACCTGATCGGTGATGAGCACGAAACCTACCTCGGGTTTGCGACTCGCTTAGCCGGTTACACCAACCTCAGCCTCATTTTCCTATTACTGGGCATGGTGTTCATTGCACTGCTGAATACATTGTCAGGTGCCTTTTTACTATTTCTTTTCATCCTACTGACATCTACCGTCTACTCGATTGGTTATGCATATACCATTCTGGAGTTCAAACAGACTCGCGGTTTGGATAAAGTCCACGCCCTGTTGATTGCGTTGATTGCGGATGGCATTTTAACCATGATCTTATCAAGTATCGTTGGTGCATCAGTGATTTAGCTTAGTTGATACCGTGATTAAAAATCCTCATCACATTTCAAGTGTGGTGAGGATTTTACTATCTAAACCTATTTAAATGGCGCCACGTGCTCATCCTTGGCCCGCTTTTCCAATATATCCGTCAGTCGGTTCGTCACGCTCAGCGGTACTGAAATGAGTGGCGTAAAAATACTGGGATGGTCCGGATCCGGCACTTCAGCCGTCTTTTTGCGGTTCGGCACCATGGCTTCCAGATCTAGTCTGGTTAAATGAAACTGTCGCGCGTAATAGATCACTTCTTGATACGCCATGTTTTTAAAGTAAAAGTAGTACATCAAGCCGGCAGCAGCAATGTACCAGAAAACGGTCCAAGAAAGGCCGATTTTAGCTGGGTCAAGCAGCTTAAACGCTATTGCGCAGACCACGAAAATCACGTAAATCACAATCGATAACGTTGCCCACTTTATTCGATGTGTCAAAAAATCCCTCCTTCACTTAACTGTTTTAATCGATTAAAATCCATATCACCATTTTAACCAAGGCGGCGGTGGTAAGCAACAGCGTTAACGTAAAATGGAGATTATGCCATAAGTCGATATTGGTTAGCATTTCAACTGACTTCTTAACTGAAAATAGTCAAAAAATGACCATTTTTCCAATACTTCAATATAGCCTAATCATGCGCTAAAGCTCAGATCCCGGCCATTTAACGCCAATAAGGCCTACTCCGACAAAGTTCGCCGAAATAGGCCTTATTGGCGTTAAATTCTGGAATCTACCGAGCTTTATCGCACACTGTTATTTACGCCCACTATAACTCTGTGACTTCTTCAGCCAAGCAGCATCTTGTGGGCCTGGGCCGACTCGTTTGCCCTGGTCCAGTTTAGCGATAGCTTCCATTTCGTCTTCATCAAGACCCCACGCAAAGATATTACGGTTAGCCTTAACCCGGTCTTCATGAATCGACTTGGGAATGACCACTTCTTCACGTTGCACGTGCCAGCGTAAGATCACTTGAGCCGGTGTTACGTTGTGAGCAGCCGCTAACTTCTTGAACAGCGGATCGTTAACTGCGTTGTTTTTACCGCCACCAAGCGGACTCCATGATTCGTGTTGAATCCCCTGGCTTTCCAGGTAAGCGTGCATTTCAGTTTGCTGGAAATAAGGGTGGGTCTCGATTTGATCCACTTCGGGCTTGATTTCAGTCTTACTCATCAAGTCTTCTAGTTGATTTTGTTCAAAGTTAGAAACACCGATGTTTTTGATCTTACCATCGCGGTACAGGTCTTCCATGGCTTTCCAGCTGTCAACGTAACCGGGTGCTGGCCAGTGAATGAGGTAAAGGTCTAAGTAATCCAGTCCTAATTTATCCAGACTAGCTTGAAAGGCCTGCTTGGTTTCATCATAACCGCGCACGCTGTTCCATAGCTTGGACGTTACAAAGAGGTCCTTACGATCCAAGCCGCTTTCACGGATGGCTTCACCGACCCACTGTTCGTTGCCGTAGTAAGCAGCGGTATCAATGTGACGATAGCCGGCTGCCAACGCCCACTTCACCGAATTTTTAATGTCGTTTTCGTTATCAACTTGAAAAACACCTAAGCCCAGTTGCGGAATCGTTTGACCATTTGCTAACGGAATTTGCGGAATATCATTATGCACAAGAAAAACCACCTTTCAAATTATGTACTTTGTCTTGTTTCAATCTTAATGGGCGTGAATTGCGAGATCGTTTGCTGCGTTTGATCAAGTAACATTTGCGTGCCCAAAGTCCCCATCTCATAAAACGCCTGCGTGACCGTTGTTAATTGCGGGCGCACGATACGGGCGAGATAGGTGCCATCGATACTGACGATGGCGAGCTGTTTGGGCACCTGAATATCATACTGCATAGCTTGATTCAAGACGCCGATCGCCGCCAGATCGCTGGCACCAATGATTGCAGTAACCTCTGGCTGCTGGCCAAACGCCTGCATGGCCTTGATGCCATCTTCATAAGTATACATCCCCACTTTGACCCATTCATCCTTGACCGGCAGCGCTTCTTGGATCATGGCCGCCCGATAGCCAGCGACTCGCTGCTGACCGATATGACCACTGGTATCCATGGCGACTAAGCCGATTTTACGGTGCCCGCGCTCAATCAGATGTCTGGTTGCCTGATAGCCGATTTGATAATCATCCGAGGCAATCGAAGGAAGCTTGTTACTATTGTACGAAGTCGATAAGAAGCGATAAGGAATCTGGGAGTCCTGCAATAGGGCTAAATTCTTATCGGTAAGTTCAATAGCCACTACCAAAATACCCTTCACAGCACGTTCGATCAGGGTCCGTAACGCCTGTTCCTGCAGTTGCGGATCGTTTTGCCCCGCGTACAGCATGATCACACTGAGGCCATGCCGAATCGCTTCGGCGTGGATACCTTCAATGATCTTATCGGAAAAATTAGTCTTAGTGGCCGAAATGATCACCCCAATGACATGGCTTTTTTGGGTGACCAGTTCAACCGCGCTGGTATTTTTTTCATAGTCTAACGATGCTGCAATTTTACGAACTCGAGTAGCTGTGGATTGCGAATAAAACCCTTCTTTGTTACCCAGTACCCGGGAAACAGTCGCGGCAGAAACGCCGGCTGCTTCCGCAATATCCTTGATCGTTGCAGACATTCAAATCAACCCTTTCCCCTGCACACCGTCACATTTAATTTTACCATAAACTGACCATTTAATATATTTAACGCAAATTTTACAAAATGAGTAAAAAATAGTAAACTTTAAGCCTAAATGAGTTAAACTAATCCTAGTAGTATTTTAATGGCTTGTTCGCTCGTTCTTGATATTGGAGGTATTTTACGTGAATAATCAAGAACCGCAATCGCGTATGCAACGCTATAACTTCAACACCGATAAGAATCAGCCGCCAAAGCGGAAGGGCCCTAAACGTCCCAGTCGTTTACGGCAGATCATCGTCAGCTTTTTAGTCACACTAGCGCTGGTGGTCGGTGTCGGCGTTTGGCTTGCTAACCGCACGACTAAAGTCGAAAATGGTGCCGAAAACACCGAACAATCTGTTAACGATAATAGTTCAAGTAATAAAAGGGCTGACAGTTCGTCTCAAAGTACGGCGTCCCGTTCAGTCCCAGATAATTCTACCGAAGACTCTTCAAACGGGTCAACGTATGATAAAGGGGTCACTTCATCTCAGCGAAACTCTTTGCAAAGTTCGATTAATCAGGAATCAGATGCAACAATTAAGAACCGCGAACAAAAAAAGCTAAACGACGCGAAAGCCAAGTCCGATACCCGGCAATCGTCTAGCTCTGCCAATACTACTTCTTCTAACTCAGCTGGGTCATCTTCCAAGAAAACCGACAACAACAAAAACAACTCAGGATCCATCACATTCAGTCAGTCTCATACCTTCTCCTCCGTCTCAGACGCCAAGAGTTGGGCTCAAGCCACGAAATCGCAATGGCTGAAGGATGGATATTCTACCTATACGATTACTTCGGATGCACAGGGTAACTACGTGCTTCGCTTCGTGAAGTAATGAGTCGCGCAGTATTCAGTCGAACTTGATCAAAAGCAGCGTTCAGAAACACCAGATGGTGTTATCTGAACGCTGCTTTTGATTTCAAAGACTATTCAACTGACCGAAAACGGGAAAAATCGAGCTGCATGATCAAAATCGCAATCACGATCAAGACGCCTCCCAGTAGCAGATGCATGGTGAACGGTTCAAAGCCTAACACCACGGAGAAAATGCTGCCAAACATGGACTCGGTCATTAAGATCAAGCCGGCTGGCGTGGGATCCGTAAACCGCTGACCAATAATCTGCAGGGTCTGCGCGCCAAACGACGATAGAATGCCCAGCACGATCACCGGCCACAAACCGGCCTGCCAATTGATTACACCATAGGAAGTCTGTTCAAACAGCAGGGACCAGATCAGGCCAAAGGTGCCCTGTGTGATTCCCAGCATAAACGACAGCACAAAGGGACTGGTGCTGGTGGTCCGCATACCGAAGTAGACGATCTGCAGCGCATAAAAAAAGGCCGAGATCAGGGTCAGCAGATCACCAATATGTAAGGTAAATCCATTTTGCACGATGTTAGTCAAAAAGCCCATGCCAATGATGGCCACAATAATTGCTGGATAACTCTTGGCTTCCGGCCGGCGCCGAAACATCACCCATACAATCAGGGGAATAATCACCACGTAGATCGCCGTTAAAAACGCGTTATTAGAGGGCGTGGTAAACCGTAAGCCCCAGGTCTGAAACTGATACCCTAAAAAGTTGATAAAGCCTGCTGTTAACCCGATTCGCAGGTCAACGCTGTTCATTTTTAAAATAAATTTGTGAAAAAAGATAAAGGCAAGGCCTGCGTAGATAAATCCGCGAATAGCATTGATCAAGCCGGCTTGCATGTGGGCGTTGGTGGCCATTTTAGAAAAAATGTAGCCAGCGCCCCAAATAATAGCGGCCAACAGCAACATTAAGTTGGCGCGTCCTTTTGAAACTTGCATATATAGTAACCTCCAATGTTAAGGTGCGGAGAAAAGCGCTTAGAGAGCGGAGTGTAACTGCGGGGCAACGAAAATCCCGAACTTGGATTTTGGTTGCCACGTGGTTACATGCAGCTCTTTGCTTTTCGCAGCCCAGTTCGGCAATGTAAAATTACCCCGCCAAAAACGCCAGCGCCAGCTTCCGATACAGCACCGTAGACTGTAAAAACTCTTCAACTTCTACGTACTCATCCGCTTCATGAGACGTATCGCTTCCCGGACCGTAAACGATCGCCGAGAAGCGGGCGTTGGCTTGTAAAAATTCCGAGGCGTCACTGGCCCCGCCAGCGCCCACTGGCACCACGCGGTTACCGATGATGCGGTGGCCGATCTTTTGGGCTAGTTTGACTAATGGCGCATCTGCTCGACCAGGGATCGCCTCTTCCGGATAACTGTATGACAGTTTCAACTGAAAGCCGGACCGGTCATTTAAGCGATGGACAAGCTTTTCCAGTGTATCATAGATCAATTGGTTCGGGTACGCCGGAATGGTCCGCACGTTGGCTGATAAGCGGGCCTTGCCTGGAATACTATTGATCTGCTCGCCACCAGAGATCAGATCCACGTTGTGCAGTAAGCCACCCAGTACCGGATCAATTTTATCAAACTGCTGCATGATGGCCGTCACTTCATTGTAGAAAACGATCAGATTATCGATGGCGTTGATGCCCTTAGACGATTGGGCACTGTGTACCGATTTACCGATCGAATCGACATGGTAGTCGATCACCCCACGAGAGGTATAGGCAATTCTGTTTAATCCCGTTGGCTCTGCAATGACCAAACCAGCCAGTTGATCCGCGTAACCGCCCTTGGTTAGCTGGGCAGCACCGTATTCACCGGTCTCTTCACCAACCGTTGCTAGCAGACGAATTGAGCCCTTCAGTGCTATGTTATCCTCCAGTAACTCCAGCATGGCGATCACGACCGCCGCCAGCCCGGATTTCATATCCGAGGCCCCGCGGCCATACAGATTACCGTCAACGATCTCACCCGCAAATGGATCATGGTGCCAGGCGCTGATATCGCCGGGAGCCACCACGTCTTCGTGGCCGGAAAAGCCCAGCTGCTGACCCTCAGGAGCACCAATCGTAACCACCAGATTATCGCGGCCGGGAGCATAAGTGACAACTTCCACCTTAGCCTGATGTCCATAGGGTGCAAACAACGAAGCGATGTAGCGCGCAACGGCTGCCTCATTACCATTGACCGACTTAATTTGAATCAGTTTTTGTAATATCGCAATTTTTTCAGTATTCTCCACTGCAGACGCCACCTTATTGTTATTTAGAACCAGCATACTCCGCTCTGAACTAGGATTGCAATACGCCTTTGCCACACTTGGTGAACAGTGGTTGTCGCACTGCCTTTAAAATGCGTTATAATAATGAAGATAAGTTTGATAAAGGAGCGTGGTATGATGCAAATCAAAGTGCCTGAAGAAAATGGCTATTTGCCTGATATTTACGGTAAGTACGCACCCGCAGAGTATCGTATTGATAACGGCCCTACCCGGTCATTTCCCATTGACATCAAAGACGCACCCGCAGAAACGGAGACCTATGCAGTGACCATGATCGACCACGACGCTATTCCAGTCGGCGGTTTTACTTGGATTCACTGGGTCGCCGCTAACCTGCCGGGTAACTTAACAACGATTCCTGAAAATGCCAGTCAAAGTGGCGATGTGCCCATGACATTCGGTAATAATTCCACTGCTGGCGGCTTAGTGAACAATCAAAATCCACAGACCAGCCAGCATTACAGCGGTCCGCTACCACCCGATAAAGATCATCATTACACGGTAACGGTCTACGCCTTAGATACAAAGTTGCCACTAGAAAACGGCTTTTGGCTCAACCAGCTGCATGACGCAATGACTGGTCACGTCCTAGCAGAAACTACGCAAGTTGTTTTAGGCCGTGTATAACGTTCAATTGAAACCCGGTTTATCTATTAACAAGCACTAAACTGCTTGATATGGGGGAGAAAGAGACATGCTAAAATACAAATCGATTGCTGTACCACTAGACACCTCGAAATTTGCTGAACTGGCTCTCGCCAAAGCCATTGGTGTCGCAACGCGAAATGAAGCCCATCTGGATCTGATCAGTATCATTGATACGCATCAGTCCAACTACTATGGTGGCCTGTCAAATGGCAACCTCGTTAATTCATTAGTAGAAGATGCGACGGAATATTTGACTGAATTAACCAGTCAGATCAAGGACAAGTATGGCCTGACTGATGTCAGCACCCATATTCGCTTTGGTAACCCCAAAACAGTCATTGCCCTTGATTTTACTCGGGAACACCATAATGACCTGATTATGATGGGCGCAACCGGGATGAACACACTGGAACGTGTCATGACCGGTTCCGTAACGGACTTTGTGACCCGTAACGCGGCTTGTGACGTGCTGGTCGTCCGGACTAATTTAGCCAACGAACCAGGACAAAAAATCGAGAGTCCCTTTCGAACAAAGATGAGCCAGGAACAAGCAGAACAAAAGAAACAATAGTTAAAACGTAATTAGCTGGAGGGTCGAATGAGCAGTCTGTCAATTCGGCCCTTCTTTCGTACATATCAATAACACATTGTTATAAAATTAAGGGAGATCGCATATGGAAGCACCGAAATTTAAAAAAATAAACCTCTTCCAATTAGTCATGCTGGCACTGGGATCATTGATCGGTTCCGGCTGGCTGTTTGGCTCGTGGGAGGCCACTAAGATTGCTGGACCGGCGGCGATCTTTTCCTGGATCATTGGGGGCTTAGTCATCGGCTCCATCGCCTACGATTACGTTGAAATTGGCGCCATGTTTCCCGAATCCGGTGGCATGAGCAAGTACGCCCAGTATTCCCACGGCTCACTGTTAGGCTTCATCGCCGCTTGGGCCAACTGGGTCTCGTTGATCACGTTGATCCCCATCGAAGCCGTGGCGGCGGTTCAGTACATGAGTACCTGGCCATGGTCGTGGGCGCATTGGACCCACCACTTTCTCAGTAACGGCGTGATTACCAATAGTGGCCTCTTGATCGTTTTCGGCTTCATTCTGGTCTTCACCGCCCTTAACTTCTGGTCAGTCACGATTCTGACCCGCTTTACCAGCTTGATCTCCGTATTTAAGATCGGCATTCCACTGTTAACGATCGTAATGCTGACGATGTCGGGTTTCCATCCGGGTAACTATGGTAGCAATTTACACGACTTCATGCCCTATGGTTCCGCCCCCATCTTTACTGCCACGTCGGCTGCTGGGATCATCTTCTCCTTTGATGCCTTTCAGACCGTCATTAACATGGGCGGTGAAATTGAGCACCCGAAGAAAAATATCGGCCGTGGGATCACCATTTCTTTGCTGATCAGTGGAATTCTGTACGTGATCCTGCAATCTACCTTCATTACCGCCATCCCACCGAAAATGATTGCGGCAACGGGCTGGCACGGTATCGTGTTCAACTCACCCTTTGCTGACATGGCCATCTTGCTGGGAATCCACTGGCTCTCCGTCCTACTGTACATGGACGCCTTCGTTTCGCCATTTGGTACTGGTGTGTCCTTCGTGGCAAACACTGCTCGGGCGCTGTTTGCTATGGAAGGGAACCGCCACGTGCCGCACTTCTTGGGTAAAATTAACTTAAAATACGGGATTCCTCGCAACGCCATGGTGGTCAATACCGTTCTAAGCATGGTAATGGTCTCCGTGTTCCGGTCATGGGCCGTTTTGGCAACGGTGCTGTCGACAGCCACTCTGATCGCCTATTTGACTGGTCCCGTCACCGCGGTGTCACTGCGCAAAATGGGATCGAAGCTCTACCGGCCAATTCGCTTGAAACACTTACCATGGATCGCACCCGTTTCATTTGTCCTGGCCTCTTTAGCAACTTACTGGGCCATGTGGCCAACCACCGTTGAAGTGATCTTCATCATTTTACTGGGACTGCCCTTCTACTTCTATTACGAGTGGCGCAACCATTTTGTCTCAACGAAGCAGGCCTTTAAAGCCAGTGGCTGGATGATTGGTTACCTGATTTTCATTTCAATCATGTCCTACATCGGCAGTCATCAGTTCAACGGTCAAAACTGGATTCCGTACCCACTGGACTTTGTCGTTATTATCATTGCATCGCTGGGCTTTTATTGGTGGGGTATCCGCAGCTACGTTGTGACCGAAGACTTCCACAAGGCGCAAAAACTCAATCAAGAAGCCAAGGAACGAGGCGAGATGGAAGATGGCCAATAACCTGTTTGAACTTTACTTAGAAGACGATGCCGATTCCTTTGTTGTTGGTACCGCCGTTGCTGAAACACCGCAGCAGTTACTGATCGTGTCGATCGACGACAACGGTCAGGTGGACAGCGTTGAGCTGATTGGCCGCGCCCACGTATCTAAGATCGTCACTGACACCACCTATCTCGAATTTTGTCAGTCAATGATCGCCGAAAATAAAGCCGTCAATGCCTTCGACCCCTTTCAGCTGGCAGAACAATTACCAACCAGCTGGCAGTCAATGGATCGGCTATTAACGGAATGTCAAAACGAACGGCGACTGATCAGTTTGGTGACTGACTCAGAAATTTACACGGGTCACGTCTCCTTGATCAGTGCGCACCAGATTGGACTGCAGTTAGTGGATTTCGAATCCTTATCCTTTGGCGCACCAACGCTGATCGATAAATCAGATGTGATGGTTATCGACTACGTCAGCCGGCAGAATAACTATGTGACTAAATATTGGCAACATAAGGGGCAAAAACCTAAAAAGGATTGATTTTACCATTAGCGGTAAAATCAATCCTTTTTTATTAACACGAGCTAAGCACTATTACCGAATCACTAACACTGAGACTGGTGCGTACTTGGCCATATAAGCGGCTTGAGAACCAAAACGCTTACGAAGACCCTTTTTGGACAATGAACCTACAATCAATAGATCGGGTTGCACTTCCGGTATGATCTGCTTCACGATGGTTTCACCAGGATCGCCCTCGCCAATAATGACGTTGACGTTCTTAATGCCAAACCGCACTGCCAAGTCCTGATAGCCTAAAACGTGTTGTTCCAAGTCATTACGCTGACCGTGCACAAAGTCTTTATTCAAAGCTTGGTACACATTCATATCATCAGATTCCAGAATCGAAGTAATCGTTAGTTCCGCATCATCTTCCTTGGCACGGTTCATCGCATACCGAAAAGCTAACTGTGCATCCGGTGAATCATCAACCCCAACTAAAATGTGCTTGAATTTCTTTGGATTTAATTCAGCCATTCTAATCTGCTCCCTCTCTTGTATTTGTAAAAAAGTTAAACGAACTTTGACTTCACTTTTCATTATACCAAAACTTAATGCTCTGTTCCAATTGAAATTTGATTCCGACCATTACGCTTTGATTCATATAACAGTCGATCAGCACGTTTAAAGGTATCAAAGGCGTTTTTATCCGCCGCGTGCCGGCTTTCAACACCCATCGAGGCCGTCACACTGATTTGTCTGCCCTTATCAATTTTAACCTGCAGACCGCGAATCGCTGCTTGAATTTGCTTAGCGGTCTGCTTGACGTCAGCTTCAGTGGCATCAGGATAAAGGATCGTAAACTCTTCACCGCCAGTACGATAAAGCCGTGCACCGTCCGTTTGCTGAGCTAAGATTTCCTCCAGTCGGTCTGAAAAATGAATCAAAATGGTATTGCCCGCCAAGTGTCCATAAGTATCGTTGATCTGTTTAAAATGATCAATATCCATGGCAATGATCCCCAACTGACGGTCATTTTGAAAATCATCCTCGGCATCTGACCGGAAGCTTAACCAGTTACGGGCGTGCGTCAGATTATCGTAAAGCAGATTTCGAGCTGTATCAACATTATTAATGTGTTCTTGGCGCATCAGCACCATGTAGACATAGGTCAAGGCTGTAACCACCAGATACACGACATACATGCTAACAGGGACCTTCAGCGGCAGATGCAGCATCACTGCTAGGCCCACCCACGAAATCGCACCTATGCCTGCTTTAACGCTTAAAACGATTACCGGATGTTTATCAAATGGGAAAAACCACTGCCGTTCGACCAGTAGTGAAATAATGCCGATCGTTAAGGTCAAAACCAGCCAATAGCTGACTGACTTCGTAAAGAGGAAAAACAGCGCCACCGTGATCACCAATGGTAAAATGATATTTAACCGCGTTTTCACCGCATCCGTATAACTCATCATTAGAACCAGTGCGAGATTGACCCACATCAACCACTCAATTGATGATGACCGCGTTGCCAGCACGAACACAAGCGCGATGACTACCGTAAAATAAAGCGTGTAAAGCAATTCTGTCCGCCATGGCGAGGGATTGTTCCCCTCAATATCCGGGTCCAGCATATGCATCAATCGCTGCAGAACCCCGATGACCCCAATATTGACGAAACTGAGCAGAAAGATTGTCGTTATCATTCCCATCGTGACACCCTCTTCCACGAATCATTTTCTTAATTATATGGTTTTTGACCACAATGGTAAACTGATAAGCCATCGCCAGAACGGTAAAGTCTGATTTAAAAAATTTCAAAAAAACACTATTTTTTTATTATTTTTTAAATCAGCGCTTATCCTTGCTATATCAACCCTATCGTGACATAATGAAGTCCTTTAGGAGTTGTAGAACCTTAAGACTTTCTTTACCTTCTGTCTCCAATGTGGTAGTATTCCGATTGTCGACTGTTTAACGATCAGATAAGGAGCGTGCATGAAAAAGTTATTGTTTATTCCTGGCTTGTTTCTGGTACTGCTCGGAGGCAACATTATTCCTTCAACAGCCTCGGCGAAATCATTACCGAAGCTTAGCACTCGAAACGTCACGTATACATCATCAAGATTAAATGCACAGGTCAAAACACCGCAAGCAGCAAAACTGCTCGCCGTTAAGTATGGCCATCGTACAAATTACTACAATTTAAAGAAGAATTCCGTTGCCATCAGTTATAAGTTCTCTGGTTACAACACTTTTAAACTGTATGGCACTTCTAAAGCCCATCAACGGGTTACTCAAGTAGCGAAACTTTCAAGTTCCGACTACGCCACTACCGAGGTCATTGATTTCGGTGAAGTTCGAACGGCAACGGGTGCATCCATCACCGTTAACACCTTGGATACATTACGAACTGTCCGCCTCTTTAGCGGTAACCAGTTACTGCAGACTAAAAATACCGGTAACGGTAAGCAGGCAGTCTTCACTTTACCCTTAAGTCAGTATAAATCGAACTTAACTTATACCGTAACTGCCCCCAATAAAAAATCTACTCAAGCTTTCGAGATTCCGTACTTAAAGAAACCTAGTAACCTTGATGTCATCGAATAGAAAATAAAACGCCTCGTAAATCAATTAAATGATTTACGAGGCGTTTTTTCTATTCAGGCTGATAACTTTTGCTGGCTTGTTTCTTGGCCTTAATCGCACGGTTCAAAGCAATGATCAAACTCAGTGAGATCACGGCGTAAACTGCCGATCCCAGACTGATATTTCTCAACCCGACCGTGCCAACTAAAACTGATGAAGTAGCTGAGCCCAAGGAAATGCCAAAGTTAAAGAAAATGGAATAAAGCGACGATGCAAGTACCAATGATTGCGGATAGTCCCGTTCTGCAACGTTTAAAAAATGAATTTGAACCGGTGTGTTAAAGATCGTCACGATCAATGAGATCATCAGCAACAACGTCAGGCCAGTCGCCTTAGTTGATAATGCTAATGGCAGAAAAACTAGAAAAATCGTGTTGACCACATAGTATTTCGGGATGACACGCAACCCACCATGGTCTGCGATCCGCCCTGACCACCGAGTGCTAACAATGCTCATAAAGCCGATGACAAACAGCAAAATATTCAAACTGGCATTACTAAAGCCTAACGTGGTGGTCAGCAATGGTCGAATGTAAGTGTAATACCCGTACATGCTGGCAGCTGTAAAGAGCACCAGTATGACTGCTAGATAAATTCGACGGTCTTTCAGTAAGCTCAATTGCCCTTTAATTGATCCCTGAACCTGTTTAACATGCTTGGGCAATAGCCATATTAATAGGAAGAAAATAATCACAGTAATTACTGAAACTGCGTAGAAAGCGTAGCGCCAGCCATAGTTGGTGCTGATGGTCGTCCCAATGGGAATCCCAATAACCGCTGCAATACTGAAGCCCGCAGAGACCCACGAGACCAAGTTGGCCCGCTTTTCCCGCGGCGCAACAACCGTGGTAAAGGTCATGATCAATGAAATAATTGAACCGGCAACGGCCGCTGTGACAACCCGCGACACTAACATTGACCAGTAGTTGGTGGCCAGGCCACTCAACGTATTGCCAATTAAAAAGATGATAATGAGTACCAGCATTGTCTTATACCGATTGTACTTACTGGTTAAAATCGTGATAAACGGTGTGCTCACAGCGTATACCATGGCAAAGATCGTTACCAGATACCCAATTGCTGCAATTGACACGTGCAGATGACTCGCAATATCAGACAAGATCCCCACAACCATGAATTCATTGCAGCCCAGCATAAAAGCAACTAAAACAAAAACAACCGCCTGTAACCGATATTTGCTCAATTTAGCGTCCTCCCCGAATTTTTACTTTTTCTAGCTTACTACACTTTTGATGGAAACATAAGCTGTTTGGGGAAAATAATACGGGTTAGGGTATGGTACAAGACTTTTACCTTGCCGAAACGTGCTTCACAACACTGATTCCGGCCATATAACGCAACTAAGGCAAGTTCCCAAAACCAGGAACCTGCCTTAGTTGCGTTATATTCTGGAATCAACCCGTGTTGCTACGCACTCTACTTTACTAACCTATCCCAAATCACAACCTTGCCACTCTTCAATGATTCAGGCACGTTAATGATGCGCTGGTTACTGCTTCCTCTAAATTGGAGGGTCAGATCCATTTTGGACTGCAGGAATCTGTCATCGATCAAAATATCGATCAGACTGAGCAGTTCCTTCTTATCGTCAGATTCCTTCATGAGTTCTTCCCATTTATACCCCGTCCAGCTCCAGATATCCTTGTCGTGGCCGAATTCTTTGCGAACCCGTCGGCACAGACGGAGACAGACCTGAGTATTTAAAAATGGTTCACCACCCAGTAAGGTCAACCCTTGAACGTAAGACTGACCGAGATCTTCAATGATTTGGTCTTCCAGTTCTTGCGTATAGGGCGTCCCAAAATGAAAGGATTGAGCGACTTTATTGTAGCAGCCCGGGCAGTTGAACTTACAGCCGCTCACGTACAAACTGCAGCGCACCCCTTCGCCATCAACGAAGTTAAAGGGTTTATAGCTCGCAATTCGCTGCTCACTTAACTCATCCGCCAGCCACTCTTTCGGCTGCGGGTTATTTGGTAATCTCACTTTTTTTGTCGGCATACCGTCATCCTTACTGTCTTGCAATGTTGTTTTGATCGTTACCTAACGTCATGTGCTTGACCCGGCTGGCAATTTCAACGTGCCGGCCATGGACCATTGGCCGCTGGTTCGGGTTACCGAGGTAACCGCAAGTCCGCTTGACCACGTCGCAGGTAGCCGGATCCGTGTTGCCGCATTTCGGGCAGGCAAAGCCCCGGGCAGTTGGTTTAAATTCACCTTTGAACCCGCACTTGAAGCATTGATCGATTGGCGTGTTAGTTCCTAAATAACCAATGCGGTCATAAGCGTAATCCCAAACGGCTTCGAGGGCCTTCGGGTTTTGCTTCAAGTTAGGATATTCGCAGTAGTGGATGAACCCACCGGCACTGTATGGCGGATAGTCCTTTTCAAAATCGATCTTCTCAAATGGCGTCGGTGCTTTCCGAACATCGTAGTGGAAGCTATTGGTATAGTATTCCTTATCCGTGACGTCTTTGATTCTGCCAAACTTCTTGATATCAGCTTGGCAGAAAGTGTTGGTCAAACTTTCAGCAGGTGTCGCATAGACACTAAAATGATAGCCGTACTGGTTTTCCCAGGCTTTGCAGCTGGTATAAAGCTTCTTAACCACATCAACCGTAAACTGTTTAGCTTCTGGATTATGTTCCCAAGTTGGACCGTAGAAGACGGTGCCGACTTCGTAAAGACCAATGTAGCCTAGTGAAACCGTTGCCCGCTTATTCTTGAACAATTCGTCCACGGAATCAGTTGGCTTCAGACGTTTGCCAAAGGCCCCATATTCATACAAAATCGGCGCGTTTTGCGGTGTGGCTTGCTTAGCGCGGTTAACCTTGAACACTAAGGCTTCTTTGCAGATGCTTAGCCGTTCCTTTAAGATTGACCAGAACTTATCCTTGTCACCCTTTGATTCCAGCGCAATACGCGGCAGGTTCAAGGTCACAACGCCCAAGTTCATCCGCCCAGCGTTGACTTCCTTACCGTTTTCGTCTTTCCAGCCCTGCAGAAAACTGCGACAGCCCATTGGTGCTTTAAATGAACCGGTCAGTTCAACGAGCTTATCGTACATTAAAACGTCGGGGTACATCCGCTTAGTGGCACATTCCACAGCCAGTTCTTTAATATCATAGTTAGGATCTTCCGGCTTCAAATTCAAGCCGCGTTTAATAGTAAAGACGAGTTTCGGGAAAATCGCCGTTCGCTTCTCCTTACCTAAACCTTCGATTCGAACGTGTAAAATTGCCTTTTGAATCTCCCGCTCGACCCAGCTAGTACCAAGGCCAAAGCCCAGTGTGGTAAATGGTGTCTGGCCTTGAGAGGAATACAGCGTGTTGATTTCGTATTCCAAAGCCTGCATGGCATCATCGATATCTTTGATCGTCTTTTGCTTAGCAAAGGCCTTTTGGTTGTCTTCACCCTGTATCCATTCCTTAGCGTCAACCATGTGCTTATCGTAATTACGCAGCGCAAATGGTGCCAGTAACTGATCGACCCGGTCAGCCGAACAGCCACCGTACTGGCTGGAAGCAACGTTAGCAATGATCTGTGACATCTGCGCCGTTGCGGTTTGGATTGAGTGCGGTGGTTCAACCTCGGCGTTACCGATCTTAAAGCCGTGGTTCAGCATTTCTTTAAAATCGATCAGACAACAGTTCGTCATTGGGCTGTATGGCTGGTAATCCAGATCATGCCAGTGAATATCGCCCTTCAAATGCGCATTAGCAACCTTTGGCGGTAACATCTTAAGCCCCATTGTTCTAGCAACCGTGCCGGCTGTTAGATCACGCTGGGTATTAAAAACGTTACTATCTTTATTGGCGTTTTCGTTGACCACTGTCTCATCTTTATGTAGCAATTTCTGAATCGTAAAGTTAATATCAGTGGCTTGATTGCGTTTGAGATCCTTTTGCGCCCGATAATTAATGTAGGCTTTTGCCCAGTCAAGCTGCTGACGTTCCATTAATTCATGTTCGACAATACTTTGAATTTCGTAAATCTTGACGTTTTCTTTGAAGCGACTGCTGATTTCAGTCAAAACAGCTTCCACCACGTCATCAATGGCGTGCTGGTCTTCATCTGTTAGTTCTGAATTCACCGAAATAGCGGCGCGTTTGATTGCCCGTTCGATCTTTTTGGTATCGAACTTAACGGCACGACCATCCCGTTTAAGAACTGTTAACGTTTCAATCGTTAGTTCTTTTGGTTCTTGCATTCCGATCAACTCCAATTTTTTCTACATAAGACCATAATATCGATTTACATCTCGCACTGCAACCATATATTGTGTGCAATTTGAAAGAATTTTCCAATATAACCACAATATATAGTAATCCTCATGACGATATTCTAGAAAGCCGTCTGGCAACTTTTTTCAAATTAATCCCTTTTTTGATGCTTTTAAGCGATTTTCATGTTTCTAAAATTCATTTTTCAGTAATATATTTAACATCCATCTAAGCTATAACTGATTTTGGAAGCGTCACCTTTACTCGATATCACCCTATTTATACGTTTTGCTTAATGGAACCTTTAATATTTCAAATATTACAAAAACCTGACTTCTTGTTGCATAGTGACTTATTTTCTTAAAACCCATGATACGTCCAGGTAATACCGAACCTGTAAACTCTGTCGTGTTGATTGATATGAATCGACACATTGATGGACCTTACAGGTTTAAATTATAGGAGTGTATATACTTGAAAAAATTTGTTACTTCAATCTTAGCAACATCCGCAGCAGCTGTCGCATTATTCTTTGCCGGTGCAACTGGCGCCAGCGCATCTACGACTTACACGGTTAAGTCAGGCGACTCAGTATGGGGCATCTCACAGATCTTCCATACTTCGATGAACTCAATCGAACAAGCAAACCACATCAGTGCTCACATGATTCACCCCGGTGAAAACTTAACGATCCCTGATGGCTCAACCACTAGTCAGACTACTGCAACTCAACCAGCAGCCGCTAGTCAATCAACTTCAGCATACAATGGCAATACTCAAAGCCAACAAACCAGCAACTACAGTGGTTACCAAGCACAGTCAAACAACACGAACACGGCTGCTGCTCAAACTACTAGCAACACTGGCGCAGCAAGTACCAATGGTGGCAGCTCCAAGAGTTACGTCTTGAACCAAATGGCTTCACGGACCGGTGTTCCCGCTTCTACTTGGAACGCCATCATCACCCGTGAATCAGGCTGGAACTCAAACATCCGTAACAGTTCATCTGGTGCTTACGGTCTGTTCCAAAACATGCACATCAGCGGCGGCGATGTTAACGCCCAAGTGAACGCTGCAGTTTCACTTTACAAAGCACAAGGTATGGGTGCATGGGCTTTATAAGCTAAACACTAACCAATAATAAAAGCATTACGACACTGGTCGTAGTGCTTTTTTCTTTACCCTTAATTACTGCGGCCAACCGTCACCGACAAGCCCCAGCCGACTGCTAAACCAATCAATGACGGCACCGTCCAGCCGAGCCCCATGCTAAACCCCGGCAGTAAGTGACCAACTGCTAGAATGTTATTGATCCAGCCCTGATGCAGACTAGCCGGCAAGGCATTTAAACCATCCAGCAGTGCCGGAATCAGTGTAAAGACCGTCACCGTCCCAAATAACCAGTGTGACTCACCCAAAATCGGCGTCAATAAGCTCATTAAGATCAGGGTAATGGCCAGCGGATAAATGAAGTACAGCAGCGGCGTGGAAAAAGCCAGTAACCGGTTTAACCCAATATTAGCAAAAATTAACGGCGCGGCACTCGCCAAGATGATCAACATGGCGTAAGGCACGCGGGGAAACAGTTGCTTGAACGTATCACCAAACGCTGTAATGAGACCAATCGCTGTTTTCAGGCACGCTAAAATTACCAGTAAAGCCAACAGTAAGTTCCCAAAAGCACCAAAATAATAGTGAGCCACGTTAGCCAATACCGGTCCGCCGTTTGCGGCCCGGCTGAATTGACCTAACGCATTGCGTCCTAATAACCCCAGCAAGCCGTATATCAGCGCCATCAAAACGATCGCGGTACTGCCAGCCCGAATGGTATCACTAGCAATCCGTGTGGGTTCAGTGATGCCTAACTCCCGAATGGCATTGACCACAATGATGCCAAACGCTAAGGCGGCCAAGGCATCCATTGTGGAATAACCGGCTGTAAAACCCGCTATAACGGGCGCTTTCACGTAATCGCCAACTGGCGCCTGCCCGCTGCCCATGGGTTTGACCACCACTAAGATCAAAAGCGCCGCCAGCAGAATCAAGAACGCCGGCGTTAAAAACTGGCCAACGTAGACCATAATTTTACCGGGCTTACGGGCAAACCACCAGGCTGCTAGAAAGAACCCGATTGAATAGATCAGCAGCCCACTGGTTTGATGGGCTGTTGCCACAAACGGGCTCAACCCCACTTCAAAGGAAATGGAAGCCAGACGCGGCAACGCAAACAGCGGTCCGATACAGAGATACAGTAAAACGGTGAAGCCATAAGCGTAAAACCGGTTGACCCGCTGCGCCAATTGGAAAACACCCGCCGATTTCGTAATTCCGATAGCGGCCACGCCTAACAGCGGCAGCCCAACTCCCGAAATTAAAAAGCCCATTAAGGCCAGCCAGTAATGGGTTCCTGCCTGTTGGCCGACAAAAACGGGAAAGATCAAATTACCGGCACCAAAAAATAGGCCAAACAGCATCATGCCGATGACGATCAAGTTGCGACTGCTTAGTTTTTGCGTAGTCATATTACTTTCCCCCCTATACGTAAAATACTTCTTTTATTTTACCGTTGTCGGTTGGTGTTTTGAGGGGAAAACGATGATAATTTTAGGAGAGGCCATTGCAGTTCGTTACTTTTACCCTGTCTAAACGTGCAACAAGTCGGCATGCCCCGGCCGCCTAAGTCAAAAATAGCGGTGACCGGTCAAAGTTCAACCGGTCACCGCTATTTTCGTCTTACGCTCTGGGGCAAAACGCCTCTTGTTACACTCTCGCTCTCAATTCTTTTTTCATCAGCACATCTCGCTGCCGGGCACCACCCAACGTAAATAAGTGATCGCCAAATTCGCTAAAGCCTAACGCCGCGTAGAATTTTTGCGCAGCATGGTTATACTCCCACACCCCTAGCCAGACAAATTTTTTATCCAGCTGATACGCACGCGTCACCGCATAATCCATTAACTGACGGCCATACCCCAACCGCTTATAATCTGGACGGACATAAATTCGTTCAACTTCTAGGGCATCTTTACCCTGATCTTCCGATTGAGCATCGTTAATATTTAACTTCAGATACCCCACAACCTGATGCTCTTTTTCCAAAAAGTAGAAAAAGGAATTCTCAGTTTGGAGCTGTTCTTGAAGCCGCTGAATGCTGAGCTGGTTATTGAGATACCAGTTCATATCTTCATCCGTATTATAGGCCCCAAAAGTATCCTTGAACGTTTCTTGACTGATCATCTGCAGCTTTGTCACATCCGCCGTTGTTAACTGAACCACTGAATCCGCCATGATTGACCTCACCATACCTTCACCCTGTATTGTGTACAAAATCACTAAGACCATTTTACGATACGATCCTTAGCATTTCCAGCCATTGCCCTCACTAAAATTGATCAATGATCCGGTCAACGTTCTGGTCAAAAATCGTCTGATCCAGTTTGGGCGCCTTTCTAGCCGTCAGCAGTGCCAGATGACCGATCACAAATTCTAAAAAGAGCGCCGTATTCGCCTTCACCAGCTTTTCGTCCCCACTTACCTCAGCAACCAACCCCTGAGTCAATCGCCGCAGTTGCGCCATAGCATCCGCCACCGGTACTTCGTCGCTATAATAAGAGATTCCCCACACCATATCAGTAAACGGCATTCCCGATTGAGTGAAGTCAATAAAGGCAACCGCCAGCTGTCGCAGCGCGGATTTACTCGTTAGGCTACTCAGTTGCTGTTTTAGATAGGTCACTAACTGCTGGACGTATAACGCCACAATGCCACTTTTAACGGCAGCAATATCCTTGACGTACCGGTACATCGACTGCGGCCGAATACCGATCTCGCGGGCTAAGCCGTTATAAGTAATGCCGCTTAAACCTGATTCACTGGCAATTTCCAACCCTTTTTCTATAATAATTTCACGGGATAATTGTCCACGTTTCATTTTTTAATCTCCTCACTTGCAAAACTCATGGTATGAGTTTATAATACATTTACAGTTTAAAACTCATGACATGAGTTTATCTTAAATCACTGGATTCAGCAAGTCTTAAATCAACCAAAGGAGTCCTAATTATGACAACATTAAACCAAACTGGCGCAAACCTGGACTATCACGTAACGGGTGATAACGGCCCAGTTTTAATCTTAATTCCGGGTGCGAACGGCACTGGTAACATCTTCCAGGGTGCAGCCAAGTTCTTACAGCACAAATTCACGGTAGTCACCTATGACCGTCGCGGTTACGGTAACAGTAAATTGACTGAATCGCTGCCAGATGAAGTCGCTGATATTCACAGCACTTACCGGTTAAAGACCGATGCCAGTGATGTGGCGGCCTTAGCGAAGAAACTCAGCCCGAACGCTCCCGTTTACATCATGGGTTCCAGCTCTGGTTCAATCGTTGCCATGGAAACCTTGCAGGACTATCCCGATATCGTGAAGGGAATTGCCTTCCACGAACCGCCAATCAACAGCTTCTTACCCAACGCCAAGCAGGATCAAGCAAACAACAACGCGATTGTTAAAACCGCATTTGAACAAGACATGGGTGCTGCTATGAAGAAGTTTGGTCAATTCATGCGCATCGGTGAATTAGATGCTAAAATGATGAGTAAGCCAGCCGTTGCCTTATCTGGTAATGACGATCCCGCGATTGCAGGGATGAAATACTGGTTCCAGTACGAGATCCGTCAATATACCAGCCGAAAGATCGACATTGATCAACTAGCCAAGTACAGTGACCGCATCCACCTGTTAAACGGGACCGATTCAGTTGGTTCTTATCCACAAGATGTGAATGCCTTTCTGGCTAACTACTGGCACCTACCGATTTACGATATCCCTGGCGGTCACTTGGGCTATGCTCAAAAGCCAGAAGGTTTCGCAACGACGCTAGAAGCAGTTTTACTATAGGAGGTTTTATTGATGACTTATCACAAAATTGACTTTCACGCTCACTATCTCTCACCTGGTTACAAGAAGTATTTAAAGAATCAGTTTAACGACATGGGCGATGGTGTGCCAACGCCTGAATACACGATTGACACCACCCTTTCCATCATGGATCAAGTCAACATTGACTACTCCGTGATTTCAATTTCGTCACCGCATATCAATACGGGTGAAAAATCCAGCACCATTGAATTAGCGCAGGAAGTTAACGAATACGCCGCTAAGCAACACCAAAATTATAAAGATAAAATTGGTTTCTTCGCTTCATTACCATTGCCATACGTGGACGCCAGCCAAAAGGCAATCGTTGCTGCTTTAGCGGATGACGCTACCGGCTTTACGTTGCCAACAAACTCTCGTGGGATTTACCTCGGTGATAAGCGTCTTGATCCAATCATGCAGACGCTGGATGATAACCATGCCATCGTGGCTTTGCATCCCAACGCACCTGGCGTCGAAGATCCAACGGTTACCAGTCAGATTCCAGCACCAATCGTGGAATTCTTCTTTGATACTACGCGGACGGTCTTGAACATGCTGCAAAATGGCATCTTCACCCGTTATCCAAACATCCGCTTCATCATTCCTCATGCCGGTGCGGTGTTACCAATTGTTGCTGCCCGAGTACAGAATTTGACTCAGGCCTTAAACCATGATTTAACGGATGATCAAGTTGATATCATGAGTGTGATGAGCAACCAGTACTTTGATGTAGCCGGTATGGTTCTGCCACAGCAACTGCCAACTTTGCTGGAACTGATCGACTCGAATAAATTACTGTATGCCTCAGATACACCATATACGCCAACTCCAGCGGTATTGTCATTAACTAAACAGTTGGAAACCACTGGCCTATTGTCAGATGCGCTGAAGCAACGGATCTTTATGAAGAATGGGCAGGAGTTGTTAAAGAAGTAGAGTGTAAAAAAAGACGCTTAGCTCCCAGAATATAAGTGAAATAACACCATACAGTCCGGTTTTGACTGTGTGGTGTTATTTTGCTTATATGGCCGGGAGCTGTCTTTTTTTGCACGTTTCGGCTAGGTAAAATTAATGCACCAAAATAGGAACCTAGTCGAACCTTGACTGGGTTCCTATTTTTCGTCTTATACGGCAGGGACATGCCTTTTTTTGCACGTTTCGGCTAGGTAAAATAAATGCACTAACCTCCCCCTCAACACCCGCCAAAATCAGGAGTACAATTAAAACCGAAACTACATAACAAAGGGGATTGATAGACAATGAAGATCCAAGAAGGCTACATGCCATTTCACGGCTACAAAACCTACTATCGTATCGTGGGTGAAAAAACACCTGGAAAAGCACCACTATTGCTAATTCACGGTGGTCCCGGTTCATCACACAACTACTTTGAACTACTGGACGACTATGCCGAAACTGGCCGTCAGCTAATCATGTACGACCAAGTTGGCTGCGGTAAATCATCATTACCAGAAGATAAAAGTGTCTACGTTAAGGAAACTTGGGCTGAAGAATTAGTTGCGCTGCGGAAATACCTGCACCTCGACCAGATTCATATGCTGGGCCAATCATGGGGCGGGATGCTAGAAATGCTGTACCTGACCCAATACGACCAAACTGGTGTAAAGAGTGTCATGATCGATGGCTCCCCTGCTTCAATTAAGCTCTGGACAAAAGAACAGCACCGTTTAATTTCCTATCTAAGCTACGAAGACCGCGAAGCGATCGCCGAAGCTGAACGCACCGGGGACTTTACCGGCCCTAAGTACTTAGCCGCCAATGACCGCTACATGGAACGCTACTGCTGGGACGATCCTGATGAAAATTCACCAGAACCACTTCGCCGGGAAACCAACGGTAAGCGCGCTAGTCTAATCGCTGAAGGCCCTAACGAATTTACTGAAAACGGCACGATCAGCGATTACGATGTGACCGATGACCTGCATAAAATCCACGTGCCCGTTTTAGTCACTGATGGAACGGATGATCTCTGTACACCGCTCATCGCCAAGTCAGTCTACGACCACATTCCAGGTGCTAAATGGCACTTGTTTGAAAACAGCCGCCACCTGGCCCTACTAGATCAGCATGATGAATTTATCAGTGTGCTGGATAAGTGGCTCAAAGAAAACGATTAAGGTCAATATTAATGCTACGAAAAACGGTAATTCCTAAAACAGGAATTACCGTTTTTTAACGTATTAATCAATGACCCGTTTGATACCCTGCTGCGCGATATTGATTTCACGTGGTGTCGAGACTAATAAGTCATTTTGCTCTTTTCCTTGAAGCTGCTGAATATCAATTACCTTAGCGGAATCAAAGTAGTTTTTTCTAACCGTTTGGAATTTCTGCTTTGACAGATTCGTTTTAATTGGGGCTTTGATCGACTTCAACGAACCGGTTTTAACCACTTTTTCACCAGTAGCCGCATCCGTCACAATATAGTTATCGACTGGAACTCTCATCAGCTCACGAATAGTTTGCGCAGCGGTCGCCACCCCACCTGAGTTATAGGCGGTCGCAACTTGAACTTCGTCATTACTGCGGTAACCGTTAATGATCGTCTGTTCATTTTGGGGAATCACGGTCAATAAGGTTTTCTGCTTGCTTGGATTGATCGAAGCCAATACCATGTTGGCCTGTTTGGCGCCCTTATGAGTGGTGCCAATCACCAATACGTTAAGGGGTTGCTGCTGCGCAATTTTCCGGCTGGCAGCGTGGGTAAACTGAATATTGGTTCGGTACAAAACGGCTCCTATTCCACCGACCACAAAAATCATTAGTGCAATAAACGTTAGTACAGCGTTTCTTTTCATAACAAATTCCTCCTGCAATCTGGTCTACAGGAATGATTATGGAATAATTGCGTATGATTATCGTGGCCATTTTAAATTACCTACAGGGTATATTGTGAAAAATTAGATAATAAAGAACCGCACGTTACCAGTATTTATCTGATAGCGTGCGGTTCTTGAATTTAGATAAGTCTAGTCAAATAATTTCATAAAAGCACTGTCATCACTGGTATATCAACTCTAGCATGGTATACCTAAAAAGTATGGGAACAATACATAATCAGTTTTCCTAATTTATTTTCACAATCAGTCATAAAATTGGCTGACAAACAGCTTGAGAAGCGGACTTTCAGCTTGTGATTTAGGCCAAATCAGCTTCACTTGCGTCCGCCAGCCAGCATAATTGATTGGGTGTACCGTCATCCCGATTCCCAAATAAGCTAAACCCACTGACTCCGGCACCAAGGCTACTCCCAGTCTTGCATTGGCCAATTGAACCGCCGTCCGGGCATCGTCGCAGTAACTGGCAATGAAGGGATTGATTTGTGCCTGATAAAACGTTTGCGCGAAAATGCTTCGAAAGCGCCGATACACAATTAATGGTAAGTCAGCGAGATCCTTGATTGATAAATGGGCCGGTAAGTCATGTTCATACTTCTTGGGGACCACCGCAGTCATCCGCTCAGCTCGCAAAGGCTTCTCCTGCATCCCGGTGGCCGAAAACGGTGTGCGGACAATGGCCGCATCCAGCTGCCGTTTACTGAGCTGATCGACCAACTGGTAAGTGTGCCCTTCCGTGATCAGTAACTGAATGTCAGGATAGTGCGTCGTCATTGAAGATAGCCCACTAGGCAACACCCCGGCTGCCGACGAGATCAAGCCCACTCGCAGCTTGCCAGAAACCGCGGTACCTAGGAAACGCACCTGATGATCCGCTTGGTCACGTAACACGATCAGCTGTTCAGCGTAATTGAACAGCAAGGTACCCGCATCCGTGGGTGTCACCCCGGTCGAGCGCCGATTCAGCAGTTGCACGTCAAGTTCAGCCTCCAGCTGACTGATCTGCCGGCTAAGGGGCGGCTGTGCCATATGTAATTGTTTGGCAGCTTTAGTGAAACTGCCAGCTTGTAAAATAGTTCTAAAATAGACGAGTTGTCTAAATTCCATTTCAATCACGTTCCCGTTCAGCCGATTGTGCCAGCTATCGATTTTTGCGCAATGCTAATGATACCCTATCATACCATACTGAATGAGGGTCATTATCGGCGCTTAATTTGAGCAAACAAAAAGCTCCGAACTGGGGAGGTTCGAAGCTCTTTAACACCATAATTAATAGTCGCCTGATCAACCTGTGCGAGAACTATTGGTTATCTATTATGGGGGAAATAACACTTAGTTTATTAAAATTTACAGGGAGAAGTTTATTTTATCTCGCCAGGACTTATACCGACCGGTTTTCTCAACTACAGTGGATCTTTAAGAAAAGATACAGGACCGTTCAGAAGTTTAAATACAAAGATTGTTGGCCAAGTTGACTAATCAACTTGTGACACGTCAAAGCGTGCGCATACCTACAAAGTTGATCATCACTATCAGAACGGTAACTCGGTGATCCCGCTATTTTCGAGGCACCGAATACCCATTAAAATACTACCTTGGGTACCATTAGTTTACCACTTTTATAAGCCAAATTAAATTTAATTACCGTCTTTTTTCGGTAAAATACCGTGAAATTAGATTCCCTCATGCGCTATAAAAAAAGAACAGCATCGCGATTAAAAATATCAACACTGCTCTTATTTATTGTAATTTTTTTTAATCACCAGCCGGATGAATATGGTCCACAGCCTTTACCTGCTTCAAGAAGGCCATGTCCGCGTCACTAATTTCAAAATCAAGCTGCGCGTTAGCTTTAACGTGGGCCATTGAACGGGCTTTCGGCAATGGTGCGACGCCGTTTTGAATCACGAAGCGCAAAGCCAGTTGCGGAATTGACACGTGGTACTTGTCAGCCATGCGTTTCAAGTCAGAATCGTTAACTAAATCACCGGTTGCCAGTGGTGAATAAGCCTGCACCACAATCCCGTTATCCTCAGCCGTCTTAACGATTGAATCCTGGGTGTAGCCAATATAGTACTGAATCTGATCCACAGCAGGCTTTATTGTCAACCCATCCCAGGTTAAGAGGTTCTCTAGATCGTGGGAGTTAAAGTTAGAAACCCCGACCGACTTAGCCCGGTCACTAAGGTAAATATCTTGCATAGCCCGCCAGACATCGCGGTTTTCAGCATCGTGGTTCGAACCCATTTGGTCCCATGGCCATGGTGCGTGAATGATATAAGAATCAACGTAATCCAAATTGAGGGCTTTTAAGCTACGATCGAAATCGGCCATGGTTTTATCGTAAGTTTTTGATTCGCCAGGCAGCTTAGTCTGAACGAAGATGTCTTTGCGGGCCACGTCACTATCTGCGATGGCTTCACCAACACTTTGCTCATTGGCATAAGCCGTAGCGGTATCAATGAACCGATAGCCAGCCTTTAAGGCGTTGCTAACGGCATCGTAAGTTTCCTTACCAGGCTTGGTCTGCCAAGTCCCAAAACCAACTTTAGGCATCTTTAAGCCGTTGTTTAATTCAAATGTATCCGTAATTGTCGTCAATTGCATTTCCTCCCTATCCGTTATATCTCTTAGTATATCTCATTATGGTAGGACTAAAGCAAAACCCTATGCCTAATTTGCTGAAAGGTCCTGACCGTTAAAGCCGGTCTTGTCCGCCGCCGTAATTGGTCGCAATACCCGACAAGGATTACCAGCCGCAATCACGTTATCTGGAATGTCCTTGGTGACCACGCTGCCACCGCCAACGATGACGTTACTGCCGATGGTGACGCCGGGCAAAACCGTGACGTTAGCCGCCAGCCAAGTATCGTTGCCAATGGTTATCGGGTGGGCCGTGCAGCCACCGGTCCGCCGCTCAACGGGGTCAAACAAGTGATTGCTGGTATACAGCCCCACTTTAGGTCCAAATAAAACGTGGGTGCCAATGGTAATGGGCGCGCCATCCAGCATGACACAATCATAGTTGGCATAAAAATGGTCGCCAACCGTAATGTTACGGCCAAACTCACACCGGAAATTCGGTTCGACAAAGGGGTCTTTGCCAGCCTGTCCAACTAGCTTGGTAAACTGTGCATTTCGTTTAGTCGGATCCATGGTGTTGTTAAGTTTCTGCGTAATGGCAGTCGCCCGTTCCCTGGCTTTCATCAGTTTGGGATCAACATCATCATAGGGCTGTCCAGTGGCCATGTAAGCAAATTTTTCGTCTAGATTCATTTTATTTTGCGGGTAATTTCTCCCCAACCTCCTTGTAGTCTTTTAAATCTAGTATATCGCAAAAGCCCCGTTATGCTTAAACATAACGAGGCTTAAAATTCATTAATACTGATTCAATTATTTAGTTGCAGGTTCAGACATGACTTCATCCAGTGCAGCAGCTAACTGTTTAACACCGTCGACAATGCCGTCTTCAGGAGTGTTAGAGTAGTTCATTCTGAACGTCCCTGGGACTGGGTCACTGCCGTAGAATGGATCGCCAGGAACCACGGCAACGTTGCGTTTCAAAGCTGCATTAAACAGCTCCTTGGAGTCCTTAACACCGGGTACCATGACCCACAGGAACATCCCACCTTCAGGATTACTGTGCTGAACACCCTTAGGGAAGTACTTATCAATGGCTGACATCATGAGCTGCTCACGCTTGTGATAAAGCGCGGTGATCTTCTTGATATGGTCATTGATATCATTATCAGTGAAGTATTGGGCACAGACATACTGTGAAAAACTATCAGTGTGCAAGTCGGCCGATTGCTTCATCATTGTGTAACGCTTGAGCAGTTTAGGTTCAGCCACTACCCAGCCAAGCCGTAAGCCTGGTGAGAAGATCTTCGACATGGTGCCCATGTAGATGACGTGGCCAGTCTTGTCTAATGATTTCAGTGAAGGTAAGTTCTCACCTTCCCAGCGGATTGCACCGTAAGGATTATCTTCAAGGACCATGACGTCGTATTTGTCAGCTAATTCGACTAACTTTTTACGCCGTTCTAGCGTCATCGTCCGACCAGTTGGGTTTTGGAACGTTGGTACAGTATAGATCAAACGCGCTCTAGGATTGTTCTTTAACGCTTCTTCAAGCGAATCCATCTTCATCCCGTCTTCATCCATATCAACACCGACAAACCGTGCACCATATGAACGGAAAACATCAACGGCAGTTAAGTAAGTTGGTTTTTCAACGATGACAACATCGCCTTCATCAAGGAACATCTTACCCGTTAAATCGATTGATTGCTGTGAACCAGTCGCAATCATGACATGATCAGCCGTGGTATGAATGCCTTCGACCTCTAGGCGCTTCAAGACCACGTTACGGAGTTCCGGAACCCCTTGTGCAGAACCATACTGTAAGGCAGCTGGGCCCTTTTCATCTAAGACCTTGTCCGCAGCAGCTTTCACGCCTTGAACAGGGAAAAGCTCTGGCGCTGGTAACCCACCCGCAAATGAAGTAACTTTAGGATCAGCCGCAGCCTTTAAAATGTCACCAACAGCATCGTTTTTAGGATCGGGAACACGCTTAGAAAATTTATATGTCATTTAAAAACACTCCTCTATATGTATTATGACTAATGGACAATATATGTTAACCACTGCACATGTAGTAGTTTAAGTAGTATTATATCACAAATATGAGATTATGATTAGGAATTTCAGAATCGTACCATTAAACATAAAAATCAAGCTGTGCCAAAACTCGGTAGATTCCAGAATTTAACCCCAATAATGCTTGTTCCGGCGAACTTTGTCGGGACAAGCATTATTGGGGTTAAATGGCCGGAATCTGAGTTTTGGCACGCGATTAGACTATATTGAAGCATTGAATAAATAGCTATTTTCTTACTATCTTCAGTTAAGAAGTCAGTTGAAATACTTGCCAATATTGACTTATGTCACAGCCTCAGTTGGTCAAGCAATCAATTTTAGAATCTTTAAAACTAGTTTTCTTGCTTCTTCCGAAGTCCAAGTACACCCGCTAATGACAGTAAACTTAAACCGATCAGCCCAAACAGACTACTACTTTGTTCGTTCGTTTGTGGCAAGCTTGCTGATTTTTCATTAGTTGCAGCCTTGGGTACTGTTGGCACCAACTCCGAAGAGGTAATCAGCTTTACAGCATGCGTTCCTGTTGATGTGCGCTTACCTGCCTTAGTCGGTGTACCCTGGACCGTTGTTCTTTCTGGAACATTTGGTTCAAGTGGGGTAACTGGTGAAGCAGGTGTGTGTGCTTTGACCGTTACCGTTTTCTCTGGTGTGTCTGGCACTATCGTTGGCTCTGGCGTGTCCGGTGTGGTCGGCGTATCTGGTGCTACCGGTGTCGCTGGTTCTGGCGTATCCGGCGTTGTCGGCGTATCTGGTGCTACCGGTGTTGCTGGCTCCGGTGTGTCTGGAGTTACCGATGTATCTGGTGTTGGTGCATCCGGTGTTGGCGTCTTTGGTGCTGGCGTTACATGCGGTGCATCCGGTGGCACTTGACTACGGAAGCGCTGCAGGCCACCTGGGTGACCTGGCATTACGTGCGGTGCATCCGGTGGCACTTGGCTGCGGAACCGCTGTAGGCCGCCTGGGTGACCTGACATTACCGGCTTTACGGGTCGAACCGGTTGCGTAGGAGGTGTAGGCGGCGTCAGTTTTGTTTGTTGCGACAGCTTTGGTAGCTGACCAAGTGGCGTCGGTGGTGTCAGTAATCGCGGTACATTGTGGTTATTTGGCAGTTGCGGTGGTGTCAATGGCTTCAGATTAAATTGCATGGGTCTTTTAGGCTTGCCTGGCATTTCTGGCATGCCTTTAACTTTCAAAATTCGGGTCGTAAATTCTACCCACGTTCTGACAGTAGGGACCGTTGGCGCAATCTCTGTCGAAAATTTCAACGCAAAATGACCACTCTTCACATGAATGATCCCTGCTCCGTAGCCTTCGTTTGGAGACAGATTATTATCCCAACTAGAAGCTGGGTCGTTATTACCACCCGAATTATCACCATCCGAATATAATGAATTATCTTTGTGTGCAGTCACACTGGAACCCATCATTGCTTCCGCGGTATCACCTTTTCCTAAAGAAGCTACCTTTTCAACAAGTGATGGTTGGTGATTAGTATCATATGTGTTTAAGGAATGAATGGTTAATTGCGCGTTATCACCTATATTGATCAACTTATTATCCAATCCATATAGGTTAGCATCCAGTCGCAAACTTTTAATATCGTAGTACCAAAACCCATCTAGTGGGTCATTCAGCAACTTTAACGTCACCCAAGGATGACCTTGTTGTGCTTTAATCTGACTAAACTTGAACACAATTTTATTAATTTTGGTTCCTTGATAGCGACTATTTTTCAAACCGGTATAGGTGACTTTAATTTTGGCATCCGGGGCGTTACTGATATGAATGCTCATATCTGCTTCTGCGTTACTATCACCACCCTCCTTGTCATCAAATGTCGTAGCATCCTTGTTATTTTCCTGAACATTGGCTGGATCATTAGTAGTAATGGTCATCTTTGCCCCTGGTTCGTGACTTAAAGTTAAATCCTGAATAATTTCTGATGAATTTTTACCAGTTATCCCTGCTTGTCTTAATTGGTGCATTTCATCATTATAGTTTTTCAGTCTTGTTGAATATGTACCTTTATCAAGCGCGTATTTGATGTTATCAGTGCCATACAGAATTAAAGCCGTTTTGTAGACTCTACTATCCTGCTGGTAGTCCGCTTCTTGGAGCGCCAGTTTTTCTTGATCTTTTGTATACAGACTTTGTTCCTTTGTGAGGACTCTACTATCCTGCAAATAGTCATCGTAAAGACCGCTTTCCCGTTGGTAATTAGTCATATCAAGCGCATGCTGATTGGTCTCTGCCTGATCAAGCCGGCTTTCTCGTTGATAATCAGCCATTCTTAGATTGTACTGATTATTTTGTGCTTGATTAAGTATTTTTTGCTGAAAATAATTTTCCATATTAAGATAATACTGATTAATCTCTGCTCGATTAAGTTCTCTTTGTTGCTGGTAATTGTCCATTTCAAGGTCATATTGACCTTTTTTCTCTTGATCAAGGTTGCTTTGCTGCTGGTATTTAACCATTTTAAGCTGATACTGCTTTTCTTGCTGCTGATAATTAGCCATGGCAGCGTTATAAACTCGATTGTCTTGCTGATAATCGTCTTCTTTAACCTGATCAGTTGTTTCACTTGGAGCAGATTGCGTTTTTTTTGGTTGCTGTTCATTTTCAGAATGATGTTGAAGCCCTGCTTGACTAGCATCCTTATCCGCTGCCGTAGTACTATCAGACACCGTTGTTGAGGTGCCACCATTTAACAATACTTCTCCCAGTTTAGAACTAACATTATCCTTATTTACATTTTCCTGTTGCGTAGTAGGCACGGCGGTCTTCGCTGATACTTCCCCAGGCATCATAAAGAAACTCATTGAACCGGCTAATAAACCGGCAATGATCCATGTTCTGCCACTCTTATACATCTTGTAATGCAACCTAATATTTTGCTGTCTTCTTTGTCTCAAAATCTATCCTCCTGCATTCAATCAATATTTGAACTATCAATAAGCGTTATCTTCCCCATAAAAAATGTGGCTCACGTTCACTAGACGAGAACCACACGAAAAGACGCTCAGCAACAGTTGTCCTGAGCACGGGTCGTCTTTAATAATGAACATTAAAGTGAGCAGATATATTTAAATTATAGATAGTACACTAACTACATAGTTAGTGTACTATCTATATAAGCATAAAGCAATGTCTGAATAACGTTTATTCCTAAAACATCAAATAACATCTGTTTAATTTAAGCCGCAAAAAAACGCCAATCTGCTAATCAGACTGACGTTATGACTATTAATCTAATCGACCCTTACGGTGACGAACGACATAAAAGAGCGTCGCCACTACTAGGACTGCTGCCCCAACGATAACGGAAACTCGTGTATCAGGGTTAACGAACATAAACCCAACGATGACAACTAACACGAACATCGCGAAGTAGTTTGAGAACGGATAGAGCGGTAATTTAAACGGATGATCTTTCATGACAATAGCATTATTCTTACGGAAACGCAGTTCAGCCAACAGAATCACGAACCACGGAATCATCCCTGGCAAGACTGATGAACTGAACACCACAACGAACAGGTCCGAGGTGGACTTGTTATAAGCTGAAAAGATAATATCTAACAGGAAACCTAAGAAAATACCACTGGAAATCCCTAAAATAGCCGCATCCGGTACCACTCGCTTAGACAGACGGCCGAAAATCTTCGGCGCGTCACTTTCATGTGCCAGCTTAAACAGCATCCGGCTAGATGAATAAATACCGGAGTTGGCACTGGACAAGGCAGCGGTCAGCACCACGAAGTTGATCACGGAAGCCGCTGCGGTGATCCCCACCTTAGCGAAGGTCGATACGAATGGTGACCCAATCGCGCTCAGCCGGTTCCAAGGATAAATCGTCACGATCACGAAAATCGCGCCAACGTAGAAGATCAAGATCCGGAACAGAACTGATTTAACCGATTTAACGATCGCTTTTTGCGGGTTAGCAACTTCACCAGCCGTGATTCCCAGTAATTCGATTCCTTCATATGAGCCGACGATGATCGACATTGAGAAAAAGAACCCTTTAACGCCACCGGTGAAGAAGCCACCATGAGACCAAAGGTTACTGAACCCAACCGGATGGCCGCCATTACCAAGGCCAAAGAAGATCACCAGCAGGCCCAAGATAATCATCATGATGATCGTAATCACCTTGATCATGGCGAACCAGAATTCCAGTGAACCGTACGCCTTGGCACTGGCCAAGTTGGCCGCTACCAGAAAGGCGATGATGATGACCCCCACCGTAAAGGTATTAATGTGCGGCCACCAGTATTGCAGGTACTGGGTCGCCGCCACAACTTCCGACATACCCACAACGATGTATTCGAAGACGTTCGCCCATTTGGCTAGATAGCCTGCCAAGGGATGCACGTATTCGGTGGCGTAGTCCGCAAAGGAACCAGTTCCGGGGTTGACGTAGATCATTTCCCCCAACGCCCGCATAACGATGTACAAAATCAAACCAACAAACATATAGGCCAGTAATACGGAAGGCCCGGTCCACTTAATGGTCGAAGTGGAGCCCATGAACAGTCCAACACCAATCGCGCCACCTAAGGAAATCATTTCCATTTGGCCCGCCGTCATTGAACGACGTAACGCAGGTGACTTTTTTACTTTTCGCTTCATTACCTAACAGCCTCTCCAACTTACCAAAATTATTAGTTGATTTAAAATTGGGCGTAATGCCGGTGACAACCGAATCATTACGCCCGAAGTTAAATCTTACCAATATGCTCTTCGAGAATCAAACTCGAATTAAAAATGAAAAATTGCTTATGAGTATCATTTACCCTTAATATATTATCACCAACTGATGATTAAAAAAAGCAAATCTGACTATTTATTCATATGATAGCGTTGCCAACCCCACGATCATCGGCTATGCGACACGAATGCTTTGCATGTCTCATAACGGGGCTTCCATTTACCTGTCAGGGTTGTATAATACGTTAAAAATAACTTATCATTACAACTAAAAGGGAGCAATCTAAACTCATGAAAAAAGCACTGATTACTGGCGCCAATCGCGGAATTGGTCTGGAACTGACGAAACGGTTAGCACACAAGGGACTCTTCGTGATTCTTGGCGTCAGAACCGAAGCCCACGCCACTCGAACCAAGCAGACCTTGGTCGCTGACGGCATTGACCCAGATCAAATCGACCACGTTTTGATCGACTTAAACGATGCGGACTCAATTAAGAAGGCCACTGGCTACGTTGCCGAAAAACACCCTGATCTCGATCTACTGGTCAATAACGCAGGGATTGCTGGTGATATGCAAAAAGCCACTCTGGCCACTACGCCAGCTGAATACCAGGCGACTTGGAACGTGAACGTGCTGGGTACCTTACAAGTGATCCAGCAGTTAGTTCCCGTTTTGAAAAAACATCAAAGTCAAATCGTGAACCTGTCTGGCCCTAATTTTGCGACACCATTCTATAACCCAGCCGCTTACCGGGTTTCCAAGATTGCGTTAAACGGCTTGATCCAATCAATTGCAATTGACTTCTATAATGAAAAAGCACCAGTCGAAATCTATGGCATCTTCCCTGGCGGTGTCACGACTGACATCAACAATAACCGAACCGGCAAGTTCATGAAGACCGTTCAAGAAGCCGGCGAACAGCTGATGGCAATCATCTTTGACGGTAAGGACCACAACGGTGATATCGTGGGTGCTGATCAAAAAATCATTTCCGCAGTTAAATTTACCATGTAAATAATAGCAAAAGCACCGTGATATCACATCACGGTGTTTTTTTATACATTTTTTATGCTTATTTTTGATTTAAAAACAGCGCCTTGTTACGCCGCACAAATTCGGTAAAAGTCGTCGCTGGCCGGTGTAAGATTGTTTCAATCGTATGATTGACCGTCTTGGCATTACCCAACTGTGTAATGACGTATAACATGATCATGACATTGACGAACTCTTTTTTGATCCCGCGCTGAAGCATCGTGCGGCGGAATTTCAACAAACTGGGTTTACTGTAAGTAATCGGTACCCCTAATTCGGTCGTCATGATTTGAGCGGCTTGGTTATAAGTGATGGCTTCCGGACCAGTAATTTCCAGCGCCTGCCCAAGGTACTTCGGGTCGCGCAAAGCCGTCACGGCCACGGCAGCAATGTCTTCAGCATCGATAAAGCTGGTTTTAGAATGCCCCGCCGGTACAAATAGATCGTGGTTTTGCTGGATATCCTGCAAATGGGTACTAGATAAATTCTGCATGAAAAAGCTGGGCCGAATGAAGGTGTGCGGCAGCTTCATCTCCGTGATCATCCGTTCAATTTTCCGGTGCGGCACCATGGGATTCTTCTCCACGCCAATTAAGGAGACAAAGACGACTTGGTCAATGCCATGCTGCTTTACCGCCGTCAAAAACGGCAGCATATCTTTCTGAGGTTTCGCCAATTCTGGCGGGCGAACGAAGAAGATTTTATTGACGCCCTTTAAAGCCGATTCAAACGTACCGGCATCCAAAAAGTCAAAGTGCCGGGTTTCAACTCCCAGCTGTTTCATGGCCGCTGATTCCGTGTGATAAATACCTGCAACCACGTCAACATCATCGGCTGCTGCCAACTGCTTAACGATCGGCCAGCCAATATGACCCGTACTACCCAGTACAAGAATCTTATCCAACCTTGTGTCCCTCTTCCAATTTAAGTAATAAGTGAAATAATGTTTCCTGTTCTTCTGGATTAAGTGGGCCCACAAATTCTGACATTTGGACGTTTGCGATGCGCTCACAGTGCTTAAATATCTTTTCACCGTCAGTTGTTAACGTTAAAACGCGAGCTCGCCGATCTTCACTAGAAGGCTGAGTTGCAATCAGCTGTTTGGCTTCCAGCCGCTTAACGATACCAGAGACCGTTGCGCGATCCATCCCCACTATATCCGCAATATCAGAAGCAGTTAGCCGTTTATCAGACAGATTGATCTGCGCGATTACCGCCCACTGGCTGCTGGTGACCCCCTCTTTTTCCAATGCGATGTTTAACTGATACCGTAACTTTTTGCCCACAATCATGATCAGATAACCAAAATTATTCATTGTTGAGCCCACTACCTTTTAATATCGTTTAGTACACTAACTATATCGAATGGCTGGAGCAAAGTCAAAAAAGCAAGGTCGGACACAAAATAGCTGTCCGACCTTACTTTGATCACTCTTTAAATTCGTTATTCCAGTTCCTGTCGCAGCGTTTGAATCAATTTAGACTTAGCCTTAGCAGTCACTTGCTGCTTGATCTTAGGCAGCTCTTTAGCTTCAACCTGTTTCGTTACTTTACGGGTCAAGCTCGCCGTGACTTGCGTAGTCACTTGCTGCTGCAGCGCACGAAATTGCGTTTGATCCTGCATCAATGAAGGATCAGCGCTGACCTTCGCCTTCATCTGGGCGGTAATTACCGCTGGCGCTTGGGCTTTTACTTGTTGGGTCACAAGTTGGGTGACCCGCTGTTTAACTTCTCGTTCACCAGTTTGAGTCGCCTGAACTTGCAGTTCCTTAGCAACTTTTGGTAACCGTTTTGCTTGCTTACTCTCTAATACTAACCAGTCTTGCGGCACTTCAAAAACGTAGCTGGTCGATTTGGTTCGTTTGGCCTTGCTGCCTAGAAAAAGGCTGTGCCACAGATTATTTTTATATTGATACTGTTTGACCGTCTTTACTAACTTAGCGTGATCACCGGATTGATTAGAACGAGTGACCTGAATCTTAAAATGGTCGAGTTTCGTTTCCTGCCGCTTTGATTGTCCAGCAACCCGATAGCTGTACACCCGTTCTTTCATCTGATCGGTGGTCCCTAACTGTTTGTACACTAGGAATGGCAATGGGCTGTGATAGCTGCTGGCCAATTTTTGAGTGGTCGTTTCCTCAGTCACGTGCATTCCTAGATGATCATTATCGTTTTTAGCAATCAACCCAAGGGAACCGATCACCAATAACAGCGTCAGAAGAGTGGTGCCGATATAGCGTTTATTCAAAAACATCGCCACGGCACTGATACAAAATAACGTGATCACGACAAATAGGAAAATGTAGATCATGCTTGCTCTCCCTCCTTTTGCTGTTTGTTATTGGACAAGAACATGACTAAAACGAGCCCTAAAATACAGAACAGCGCACAAACTAGAAAGGCTGTGTGATAGCCTGTCAGTACAGCATTATCCGCTAAATGCTTGTACTTCAACGGAGTCGCTTTTAAGACGTGCTTACCTGGTAGGTTCTGCTTAGCTTGATTAGTTAAAATACTCATTAAAACCGCGGTCCCAACCGCCCCGGCAATTTGCCGCAGGGTGTTGTTCACGCTGGTCCCATCACCCATTTTGTTAATGGGCAGTTCGTTCATTCCAGAAGTCGTGATCGGCATCAATACTAGGCCAATCCCAATCATCCGCACGGCGTAAAGCGTCATGATCACAACCAATGATGATCGCGCGTCCAGTTGCGTCATGGCTAAACTGCCGACAATCAGCAAGGTAAAACCAGCAACACCCATCCCTTTGGCCCCCAGTCGATCAAACGTCCGGCCGGAAATCAGCGAAGTGATGGCCACGGCAATGGCCCCTGGAAATAGCAGTAGTCCGGCATGAAAAGCTGATTCGCCGCGAACCTGTTGAATATACAACGTGAATAAGGTTTGAACCCCGATCATGGCGGCATAGTTGATCGCCACAATAATGATTGAAAGGGTGAATTTTTTAGATTTTAAAACGCTCAGATCTAAGACTGGTTTATCAAGCTTAAGCTGCCGGTAACCAAACAATAGGATCACTAACAAACTAATTATTAAATAGGTAAAGAATTCAATACTAGTCCAGCCCCAAGTCCCAACTTCGGTAAAGGCGTATAGTAACAGGCCAAAGCCTAACGTGGATTCAATGACCGATATCACGTCAAGACTGGCAGCCGTGTTCGGCAACACATTACGCATGGTGAACAGCGCCAAAACAAAGACCAGTACCCCAAGCAATAAGATTGCCCAAAACAGCATCCGCCACGAATAATGCAGCAGCAGCCAGCCAGAAAGCGTTGGCCCCACCGCGGGCGCTAACGCCACCACCAGACCATTGAGCCCCATGGCCATTCCCCGTTCTTCAACCGGGAAGATCACCAGTAACGTGGTCTGCATCAGCGGTGCCATGACCCCCACGCCTACCGCGGCAATCAATCGCCCAGTCAGTAGCGTGGCAAAGTTCGTGGAAACCGCACTCATGGCAAGCCCCACGTTGAAAAAGACCAGTGCCGAAAGATATAACGTTTTGGTTGGTACTTTGTTGATCAAAAACGCGCTGATGGGCACCATTACACCGAGCACCAGCATTGATCCATTCGTCAGCCATTCAACGGTATCGGCTGAAATATTAAACGCACTCATTAAATTAGGAAAAGCATTCAGTAACATGGTGACGGTCATCGTGGTGGTAAAACTGCCTAGCGACATGACCAGCACCAGGATCATTCGGCTATATGGTTTGCTTTTTACATCGACCGCTTTTGCTTGATTATTCATTCCGCGTCTCCTTAAACTACACTATGAAGTATTAATTTGTTAGAATGTAGTTTAACACGTTATCTTGTAATTGTGAAATGGTTTTTTTTAATTTATACTGTATTTGAGGTGAATAACATGCAGCATCGCGGAATTAGTACCGAATCAATCACAACAAGTGCCATTGCCATCACTAAACAAGATGGGCTGACCAGTTTAACTATGCCCAAAATTGCCAAAGCTTTGGGTATCAAATCCCAATCACTCTATAATCACGTCAGTAATTTAAATGAAGTCAAAACCAATATGAGTATTTCACTTTTTCAATCCCTAAAGGATCGGCTGTTGGAAGGCATCTTGGGCTTAACGGGTAAACCAGCAATTGAAGCTTACTTTACGATTTTCTACGCCTTTAGTGTGGAGTACGATCAGTTTTACGAAGTGCTCTTTTTGCCGGGTAAGGAAAGTTCGGAAGCCTTAGACCAGTCGTTTCGCGCGGTCATCCAGATTCTCCAGCGACTGTTAACCAGTGTGACTTCTGATCCGAATCAGATTCAGCTTTACAAGCGAACCTTAATGTCAGTGTTTGTCGGTTTCGTCTTAAACGACCGCAATCACTTCTTTCAAGATGAGAAGAAACAGGGCAAAGAAGCCTTAGATGATATTTTGAAATTGGTGATTCAGGGCATTAAGTGAGTTCTCACATCGTTAATATACAATCCCGTTTGTGGTGATGATTGACTCGATTTAACTGTCCTTGATAGTATGAAAGTAGATTAGTTAAGGAGTGAAAACCATTATGAATTGGCGTAAACACATCAGTAGCTATCTATTTGATCTGCTACTCATGTTGGTTCTCTTGATTGTTCTAATCCTAATTAAGGGTGCCATTGACCTGTTTACAACTGGTCAGCTCTACCTCTTTCATTACTGGCTACTCTTTCTTAGAGGTATAAGTGGTTCCGCTGTATTCTTTGCACTAATAGAACTGATCAGTATGCTATGGGAACATCATTAACAGGCAAAATAGTTAAAATAAATAGGCTTGTGACTTAAGTCGATATTGGTAAGTATTTCAACTGACTTCTTAACTGAAGATAGCAAGAAAATGTCTATTTATTCAATACTTCTATATAGTCTAATCACGTGCCAAAGCTCAGATTCCGGCCATTTAACCCCAAAAATGCTTGTCCCGACAAAGTTCGCCGGAACAAGCATTTTTGGGGTTAAATTCTGGAATCTACCGAGTTTTGTCACAGCTTCATTTTTAAGTTAATCATACGTCATAATCTGCATATCTAATCCCCGAATCGGATACAGAACTGGACATAGGTGATTAAGTAATTCTGGCCGCCGTATGCCAGTTCGTGTGAACGTATCCATCTGCTGTGCTGCCGGCATTGGTGGCACCGTTGCCGTCTGCTGGTAGTGGGCCCGAACTGCCGCAACATCTACCGGCTGAATCGGATAATACCGGTTTTCATAGTACATGACACTTTTCTGACTTGGATTATGCGCCAGTCCCATTGTATGGCCGAGTTCATGTTCCGCAACGTTGACTCGTTGCGTATCCGTATAACGATACGCTGTCAGTGCCGTATTGTTCAAGTAGGTATCTGCTTTAGTGATCACGCCATTTTCATCATGATAAACGTAGGTCAGTCCCGTCAGATTAGGTTTTTTTAAAGCGGCTGGCATGGATAAAATATTAATTTGGGCAGTTGAACTTTGAGTAATCTTAAATTCAAACACGCCCTTACTATTCCAAGCTGCGATGGCTTTACGCCAGATGTTATTGTAGTGGGCATCAACCGATAGATGAACCGTTGCCTGCGCGGTTTTAAACCGGTAAGGATTGGCCGGCGTAATTGCAGCGACACCTTTAACTGGAAACCAAAACACAGATACAATCACCATCACCACTAATAAAAGTATCCTGGTTTCCCTATTCGTCGTGGACATAATGAATCCCCCATTCACATTTAACTACTCCTAGTTAACAGCACCATACTCCTATAATTGCTTTTTATATTAGCATGAACGCGTAAAAACACACGCTGATATGCTCACTAATTGTTAAAATTATATAAGTTATCACTTATACGGGATTCTTTCAATAATGCCATAAAATAGGCGCGATACCATGAACTTTCAACATGGGATTGCGCCTATTAATCGTCTATTTAGTTAAAAAATCGGGTGTCATGAACTCTGGGTTAGGCCAGTGATAGAAACCTTCACCGGTAGTTGGGCCAAGCTTGTTGGCATCGATGCGTTCCTTCATCTTTTTAGCGACCAACCTGAGATCATCATTATCGGTAGCCTCAGCCTCAGTCACCACGATGTTGTAATGGGTCTTCATCCCAATCGCATCAAGGACGGCAAAGGGCCCTACTGCAACACCCAGATCGATCATCCAGGTTTTATCGATTGTTGCCGGTTCCGCAACGCCTTTAGCCCAGAGGATCAAAGCGGAATTTAGCCACGGAATCAGCATGGTATTAAGCACGTAACGCGGCTGTTCCTTCTTCAACGGAATCGGCACCATGCCGATGGTCTTGGTAAAGGCCACTACTTGATCAAAGACTTCAGGAGCAGTTTCGGGTGAGCCCATTACTTCTGCAGTGTTCCGGATCCAGATCTGATTAGCAAAATGAATGTGCAGATATTGCTTTGGCCGACCAGTGAAATCTTTCAGCTGGCTAGGTAATAACGTCGATGAGTTGCTGGCAATAATTGTCTTAGCTGGCACAACCTTCGCTAAGGATTCGTAAAACGCTTGTTTGACCGCAATTTTTTCAGAAATTGATTCGATCACTAAATCGGCATCTTTGACTGCATCCGCCAGATCAGTCGAATAACTGAGTTGTTCCAGTCCCTTTTCATACGCACCAGCCGTGATTTTTAAGTCACGCTGATAGTCTGCTTTTAACTGCTGAACGTGCTGTTTAGCCTTCTCTACTGAATTGTGATTATACAGAACAACTTTCAGTCCCTTAAAAGCGATTTGATAAGCAATTTGGCTACCCAAAATGCCCCCGCCGATCACGGTTACGTGTTCAATTTCCATGTTAAATTCCTCCATATATTTAAGTTAATTACAGGGTATAGAATTTCGACTTGTGAGTAAATACACATTTACCCGTTTTTCCATTTTCGGTGCTAAAATGGTTCTTGGTATCTGGTATGACCAATACAAGAAGGTGTCCTCATGAAATTTAAACCAATCGAAGCACCCAGCGCGACTGACTTATTCGTTACGCAAATTAAAAATGCCATTATCGCTGGTCAATTAAAACCTGGCGAAAAACTGCCCCATGAACGGGAACTCTCAGAAAGCATGAATGTCAGTCGTTCCGTTATTAATACCGGGTTAAGCCGACTGCAGCAGCTGCACTTCATCCACATTCAGCCACGGCAAGGTGCTGTCGTGGCCGATTATCGCTCTGAAGGCACTCTGGAAACGTTGAATCAAGTCGTCTCCTTTGATGGCGGCTACTACCAGCCGTCACTGCTCCAATCAATTTACGAATTTCGCCAGGTCACTGAAGAAAACATCGTGACGTTAGCTGCAAAGCGCCAAGACAAGCCCAGTTTGCGGTTAGCTCAGGCAGCTTTAGATCAATTTAAGCAGAGCAACACCATTCAAGACTGGTCGCTAACCACCTTTGACTTCTTCCATGCCCTAGCGCTAGCCTCCCAAAACCAGGTCTATCCGTTAATCATTAATAGTTTTCGGCCGATGTATTTAAAGTTGGCCGAATGGAATAGCAAAGACGGTGGCAACGCTGAGTTTATTAAACGCAATCAGGCACTTTTAGATGCCATCAGTGCCGAAGATGTTAACTTGGCAGTGAAGCTGGATCACGCATTGATCGAGTGGAGTTTTCGAGATTTAATGCGCGCGTAACTTATTTAACACAAAAGAAGCAACCTGTCCTCGAAGTTCGCAGTTGTGGTATTATGATTGGTTAACAAAAATCTGCAACATAGAGGATCTTACATATTGTCAAAACAAAACGGCATCATTACAAAACAGCCAAAGGCATTTCGGCTGATGGCATTAGGCGCACTAGGCACTGGGTTTGCTACCTACGCCGTCAGCGCCATCATGATTCTATATCTTTACGAACCGTTGCATCTCGGCGGTCTGGGAATTGACCGCATCACCGCTACCCAGATCATGGCGGTGTTCTCCTCACTAGGCTACTTCGCTGGTATCGCTGGCAGTTATGCCGCTGATCGACTGGTCGGGCTGCGGAAACCGTACCTGTACGGGACCCTGCTGAATGCCGTAGCCATCTCACTACTGGTCGTGCCCCATGGCGGGCTGCCCCTGTTCTTCATAAGCCTAGCCCTGCAGATCATCGCTTCTGGCATCACCGGCCAAAGCCTCTACGCCTTGGTAGGCCTAATCTATCGGCAAATGGGGACCATGCGCAATACGGCGTTTACCCTGATTTACATCATGAATAACGTGGGTGCGGCGGGACCAATCATTACTGGTGCCGTGGCACTGAAGTTCGGCTACAACGCCGGCTTTTTAGTGGCGGTCGTTGTCCTGTTACTGACGACCCTGCCCTACATTTTCTTGAACCACCGTTACTTCGGTGATCTCGGTATGGTACCGCCAGACCCGATGCAGCCGGCAGAACGCCGCCTGTTAGCAAAAAGGTTACTGGGAATCACTGCGGTAGTCATCATTTTAGTTGGAATACTCATCCGCTTAGGCTGGCTGACCGCCAAAAGTTTCAGCGGTGCTGTCGGTCTTATTGGCATCGTTTTACCAGTGGGATACGTGATTAAAATTGTCCGCAGTTCCAAGGTGACTCATCAAGAAGCCAGTCGCGTCAAAACATATGGTATCTTCCTGATCGGAACGAGCATCAGCATGCTGGTTTCCGGCCAGGCAACCGGGATCCTCTCACTTTATACGCTGGATCACGTTAATTTGACCGTCTGGGGAATCCACCTCTCCGCTGCCAGCTTTCAAACGTTCCCAGCCGTTTTTGCCGTTTTGTTTGGCACCATCAGCAGCCAAATATGGGGTAAACTGGGACCTCATCAGCCCAATGACGGCTTAAAGTTTGGTATTGGTCTATTACTTTGGGGCGCCGGGCCACTATTTATGGTGCTGCCCGTGTCCCTGTTTCCGGCTAACGTTAAAGTATCGCCATTATGGATCGTCATCTTTTACGCGCTGATCATGGCCGGTGAAACCTTCACGTCTCCAGTTGGTCGGGCCATGGCCAGTGAGGTCGCCCCCACCGCATTCATGACGCAAATGATGACCATCTTCACCCTTTCGCAAGCTGCCGGGTCCGGTCTGTCAGCCATTGCCGCCAACTTTTATACCAAGGGTCATGAAGCGGCCTACTTCTTGGTCATTGGACTCATCGCAATTGTCTGGGGTGTCTTGTTGATCATCAAGAACCGGGGAATTATAAGGAAAATAAATGGTTAAAAATAAGTGCCCAATCTCATCAAAAAATGATGAAACTGGGCACTAATCATTTAAGCTATATCATTTTAATTCACTTGATCCGACCGCTTTGCCACCATCTGGTCAATAAAATACTGGTGGAACCGCGGATCTGACGTTAACTCCGGATGAAACGACGTGACCAGCACGTTTTTCTGCTGAGCAGCGACGATTTGCCCATCCGCTAACGTGACTAATGCTTCTGCCGGCTGCTTTACTTCAGACAAGTACGGTGCCCGGATAAAAATACCATGATACGGTTTTGACCAGCCTTTAACCGTCAGCGCCGTTTCAAAACTTTCACGCTGCCGGCCAAAGCCGTTACGCACTACCGTACCATTCAAGCCGTCCAGCGATTCCGGCTGGGCGAGCAGAACCAGTCCGGCACAGGTGCCAAAGATTGGGAAGCCCTGCTGAACCAGTGTCTTTATTGGGGATAACAGCTGTTCACGAACCAGCAGCTTGCGCATCGTGGTACTTTCACCACCGGGTATCACCAGTCCATCGAGACCGGTAAGATCCGGCTGTTCTTTAACGGGACGTGCGGTGACGCCGCAAGCCGTTAACATATCCACATGTTCGCTGACCGCACCTTGAAGTGCTAAAACACCAATTTTCACGCACATTGCCCCCTTTTTAGATACCGCGATCCGCCATCTTTTGGTCTTCCGTCAACGTTGAAATGTCGATACCCTTCATTGGCTTGCCCAAATGTTCGGATACCTTAGCAATCAACGCGTAGTCCGTTGGGTGCGCCGTAGCGGTCACGATAGCCTTCGCGAACTTCGCTGGGTTCTCCGACTTAAAGATCCCGGAACCAACGAAAATGCCGTCAGCGCCTAAGTTCATCATGAGGGCCGCATCCGCTGGTGTTGAGACCCCGCCGGCCGCAAAGTTTACAACGGGCAGTTTGCCTAGATCATGCACCTGCTTGACTAGTTCATAAGGTGCCTTAAGATCCCGGCTAATAGTCATCAGTTGATCCGGATCAGCCACCTTGACGTGACCGATCTGTTCGTTGACCTTTTCCATGTGGCGCACCGCTTCGATAATGTTGCCAGTACCCGGTTCACCCTTGGTCCGCATCATAGAGGCGCCTTCACCGATTCGGCGTAAAGCTTCACCTAAATCACGGCAACCGCAAACAAAGGGCACCTTGTAATCGTTTTTATTAATGTGATAGTTATCATCGGCTGGCGTCAATACTTCACTTTCATCTATGTAATCAACACCAATGGCTTCCAAAATACGGGCTTCAGCAATGTGACCAATGCGGACCTTCGCCATGACCGGAATCGTGACTGCAGCCATAATCGCCTTGATCATTGCTGGGTCAGACATCCGGGCCACACCACCAGCTGCACGAATATCTGAAGGGACCCGTTCCAGCGCCATGACGGCAACCGCACCAGCATTCTCCGCAATCTTCGCCTGTTCCACGTTAGCGACATCCATAATGACGCCGCCCCTTTGCATCTGCGCCATACCACGTTTAACCGTTGTTGTTCCTGTTTCTTTCATCGTCATTCCTCCATCTCTTTAAATTATTTACATACTAAGGCTGAACAACTATAATGACAGCAACCAATTGGATGGTAAATTAACCACCCAATTTTAAAAAGAAGGTGACAGCATGAATTGGCAGCTTCCCAGTGGCAACCAATCGTTATACGTGAAGGTCATTACCCTGATCACTAATGCCATCAATACTGGCAATCTATTACCCGGTCAGCAGCTGCCGGCCGAACGTAAATTAGCCCAGATGCTCACCGTTAACCGGTCAACCATTCAACGAGCGTTAAACGAACTCGTCAGTAACGGCTTGTTGTCGCGAAAACGTGGCAGCGGTACCTGGGTCAGTACGGATAAATGGGGCGTTTTGAACGAAACCGTTAATTGGCGCACCTACCTCGCCGCTAACCGCTTCAGCGACCCTGAAAACTACCTGACCCAACTGCGTAACCTAGAATCAGATCCGCAGGCCATTAATCTGACCAATTTTAAGGTTCCCAACACCATGGCACTGCCCATTTCGCCAAACCACATCTCGGCCAAGCAAGTGGTGGAACAGGAAAATCAGGTCGATATCAGCGGGATCGCCGCGCTTAAATCACGATTGGTTTCCCGGCTATCAACGTTACTGCAGCAACCAGTCACCGCTAACCAGTTGCTGATTACTTCTGGCGCGCAGCAGGCCTTTTATCTAATCACGCAGGGCTTACTTTCCTATGGCGACGCGATCGCCATTGAAAAACCGTCTTACTTTTACCAGCTGACCTTCTTTCAGGTGGCTGGTATCCGGGTCTACGGCATCCCCTTGCTGGCGGATGGCAGTCTGGACCTGAATCGGCTCCAGCAAGAATACTACAAACACCGCTTTCGCTTCCTGTTCGTTAACCCCAACGGTCAAAACCCCACTGGGCAAATGATGCCGCTGGCTAAACGAAAAGCCCTGATTCGGGTCTGCCAAACACTGAAGCTCCCCATTGTCGAAGATGATCCCTTTGGTATCGCCAACTCCTTTGACGCGCCCGCATCGGTGCCGCTGCTAAAAGCCCTGGATCCTAATAACGTGCTGTACGTCGGCTCACTGTCTTCACTGGTCGGCAACCACGCGCGGGTCGGCTGGCTATTGGCACCAGCGTTTATCGTGGATCAGTTAGCCGATATTCGCCAGCAAATGGAAGCCGGCATGAGTATCTTCCCCCAGATTATCGCCGCGCAGTTCTTAGCGCAGCCTGATCTGCACCAGCAGATTCAGCGTCAAGCCAACCGTCTGCAGCAACAGCAAGCCTTGCTGCAACAGGCCCTGCAACCTTTTGTTGATCAGGGACAGTTAACCTACCAGCTCCCCGTTAACGGCAATAGTTTCTGGGTGCATTTACAGCTGACACGCCAGCTAAATGTCACGGACTACACCTTGTTTCTCAAGCAAAAGGTGCTGGTTCAACCCGATTTTCTATTTGGTGCGCATCAAAACAAGCTACGCATGGGGTTCGCTGATTTGAATTCGGCCCAGATTCCGCAATTGCAGGTACGGTTACGGCAGATACTATCAGCGTTATAATCTAAAATAGTCAAAACAATAAGTGCCCAGCCTCATCCAAAAAGATGAAACTGGGCACTTATTGTTTAAAATTAATGACTATCTTATTTACTCAGCCGTCAACGCGTCAACTTCAGCATCAACGCCAAACTCGGCTTTAATCCGCGCCTTCATCGCGGTCACCGCTTCGGCCTGGCGCACGCGCTGTTCCTGATTGATGGCTTCGATCACTAAAATGGCATCCGTGGTCTGATCAGTTAACATGGTTCGTTCACCATCGCGCCAGTTAAAGCAGCGGCAGATGGCGCCAATCTTGTCGTAGTAGATCACTTCACCTGGCAGAGCCGGTTCGTCTTCATCTTCACCCAGCGGTTTAAAAGCCTCGCCACCTTTAGCAACGCCCAGATGCATTGGACCATCCATCGCAGCTAAGTTCTCACCGCCACAAGGCACGCCAAATTCCAAGGAGACGCTGTTATATACGTCGACCAAGGGATTGATCGGTGAAAGACTCTTCCCCTGATCGACCCGCTTCAGTAATGCTTCAATCGATGAGCGAGCACCCCGCTTCTTTTTGAATCTCGTATAAGCCTCGCGCCATTGCGCAACCACTGGATTACTGCGAAACGGATCTGCCGTTAGATACTGATGGGACTTGTCCATCGCGTCATCTAGCAACGCTTGAAAATGCGGTTTCTTTGCCTCATCAATTGCGTTATTCAGTCCATGAACGGACAGCGCACTGATCTGTGCGTCTGGAAATAGTTCCCAAAAAGCTGAATCGACTACTAAATTTGCCATTTTGTCACACCCTAAGTTAAAGATTGGTAATTACATATACAAATACTACTTAATTCAATTTTACAGTACTGTATCCCAGCTCCAAATAAACATTTAAACACTAATTGGCATAACCGTCTAAAATCCGATCATATGAATTGATATCGTTACTTGGAAGATCATTATTTTCAATTTCGCTATCGTCGTCATCATCATCTCTATCTGGATCTTCATAAACCATGTAAGTTTCAGTAACCCCACGATAGTGATGAGGTTGAACAGAGGTTAAAGTAACGGTTTCTCCTGCATGAGCATAATCATGTATCCGCCCATTTAAATGCATCGTAAAAGTACCATCTTTTCTAGCAATAGCAGTTGTCCCGCTATCATCATCAAAAGTGACGGTTGAATAAGGCTTCGTTTTTCCAAAAAACATTACATCATCGTCATAAAGTTGTGAGTCTTCAGAATCCAATTCACCATCTTCATCAGTGAGTTCTATAAAATTATCAACTTTTTTAAGAGGATACTTAAATATATTCCCCTTATAAAGGATTGCATCAGAATCAAATTGAGACCCCACAGCAATAGAAATAGAAGGTACCCCCGTACGACTCTGGATCACACGTTTCTTATAAATCACCCTAAACCCTTGATGGTTTTTAAATTGAAGAGAAAAATGATCGTGTTTATACTCATGTAAATTAGTCAACTTCATATGAGCATGACCCCAGGCGACACTGTGTTTATACATATGTAAATCTGAGCCAGACACTGCATCGTCATACTCGTGCATTTGCCATGTCCCCCTAAGCTTAGCAGGTATATAGCTATGATACGTAGAAGCATGAGAAGTTACTTGCGTTGCAATGGTAAAAGATAACCCTGCTATTAATACTACACAGGACTTTAAAAAAAGTTTCATCACTAGAATCTCCAATTAATTTCAGCTTTTAATGTCATCAGTGTCTGGACCAATATAGCAAATGTACAATTATTTATTGTTAAATTTTAGATTCATTTCAATTCTTCCATTAAGTTTAGAGTAAAAAGCTGTTTACTCTTTTTGAATCAGAATAGCTGTCCCTTTCACCTATTTAATATCCTTAACATACCAAGCATCACAAGCACTATGAGACGGTTTCGCTAACGGCTGATCCAGCTGCTTAAAGCCAACGTGCTTGTATAGCCCCCGAGCCGCTGTATAGTTCATAAAGGTTTCGATGTAGAACTTTTCGTAACCAAACTCTTTAGCAGCCTTTTCAGCTGTAATTTCTAGTTGATGCCCAATATGATGTCCCCGGGCTTTCGGCGATAGGTATAGCTTTTGAAATTCAGCGGTTTTCGGGTAGCTAAATGGACCTAAACCCGCGCCACCGACTAATTCACCGTCAACTTCTGCCACCCAATACTTGGCTTTATCCTGGGCCGCATAATGCTCTGCCAGATGATCTAAAACCGTATCATAGTACGGCGAATTGGGTAAATTATTACCATACTCGCGAATTGCTGATTGAATAATCGCTTTTAACGGCTGATTATCCTTGGGTTCAATGGGACGAATTTTCATAAAACGGTGCCTCCAAATATGTAGTTTATTGTGTTCAATATACGTCATATTATATGATTAATTATTGATTCAAGCAAAATACCTATTAATGACTCATTCAATTAGAAATAAAAAAGACTATTGTCTCAATTTAGAGCAGTAGCCTTCATGTATAAGATTTTATGATTCTAAATCAGCAGCCCAGCACAATCTCTACGGTTGATACCCAAACTGCATATCCGTTTGCGTATTCATTTGGGTTAATACGCTTTGAATGGCATCGATCAATGGCAATACTAAAAGCGCACCAGTGCCCTCACCAACCGCTAAGTTCAGGTCTAATAACGGGTTAATGTTTAACAGATTGGTGACTAATGCCGTGCCGCTTTCTTTAGAGGCGTGCGAAGCAATTACGTGCTGCTCGATTCCTGGCACCAATAATTCGGCTAAGGACAAGGCAGCGTAAGAAATAAACCCATCCAGTATAATGGGCACACCCTCTTCCGCAGCACCAATGATAGCACCTGCATTACCACCAATTTCATAACCGCCAACCGTCCGCAGAATTTCAAGCGCGTCATCACTAGCCGGCTGCCATTTGTGAAGTGCTTGGGTCACCACGTCAATTTTATGCTGATAACGTTTCTCAGAAATATTGGAGCCGTAACCAACCGTTTGGGCTGGAGAAAGGGCGTAGCGGGCAGCTAAAATGGCCGCCGCCGCAGTCGTGTTCGCAATACCCAGCTCGCCTAGTAACAGCACCCGGTTGCCATCCGCAATCGCTTGCTTGGCGACTTCTCGCCCAGTTTCGATAGACTGCTGCGCTTCGTCGCGCGTCATGGCTGGTTCTACCAGCATGTCCCGGGTCCCCCAGCGAATTTTACGATGAATAATGCGCTTATCTGGCAGAGAGGCGCGGACACCCATATCGATGACTTCTAGGCCGCAGTGAACACTAGCGGCCATCGCCCCAGCAGCTGTATGCCCGTTAAGTAAATTAACGGACTGAATGGCAGTTACCTTTTGAGGAGTAGCTGAAACACCTTCACTGGCGACACCGTGATCGGCCGCAAAGACCAGACAGCACCGTTTTGATACCGATAATTCAGGCTGGTGTTGAATCCCAGCTATCGTCACCGCTAATTCTTCCAAACGGCCTAAACCGGCTATGGGCTTAGCAAGCTGGTCAAGCTTTTGTTGCATAGCTTCCCTGTCCGTCTGTGAAATCGACTTTATCGCATAAGTATGCATTAAACCATCCTCCAAACAATAATTGATTATCTTGTTAAGTATACCATGTTAGGGCTTTCACGAATGATTGACTTGAGTAAATTCAAAAGGCTGCCAGCCCTAACCAGCACCCCTATCAATGAGGCATCTATTTAACGATATAGTTACTGATCAACGCGCCTAACTGTTTGTTTAAGTCTTTATCTGAAAAGACGTCGACGTAAACCGCAGCACCAGTATTAACAATGACCCCAGTATCACCGCTATCGGTATACTTAGGTGTGCCCGCTGCCCGTTCTTTACGCCAGCTAAACAACACGATTTCAATTTTCGAATTATTGTAAGCGGTGACCATTTTAGTTTTAGTTGCCTTTTCTTCGAATTGCTGGCGAGTAACCTGTAAGCAGGTGTAAAAATCATCGACTGGTTTTTCATCGATCACCAAATCATCACCAAAGTTATTTTGCACAGCGAATCCACCTAATGTGTTAGGATCCACGTTATTTGCAGCTAGAAAATCAGTAATTTTTTGAGTCGTCATTATCATAACTTATCCCCTTTATAATTAATCATGCTACTACTAAATAGTTTACCCCAAAAATACGGTATCAGCTAACGAATGATGACACATTGAATAACTACGGCGCATTCAGTATAGTTATACGAGTAATTGTTTGAAATAACGTTTTAACGCTATTTAGAAAGGGGAATGTCAGCATGGATGATGATGAACCAGACGGCTGTTTTGGCGTAATGAACTCATGTTTGGGTTGTATTGGTTATGGCTTTCTTTCAATTGTGATGCTTTTTGTGGTAGGTACTTTGTTATACATACAGTGGGGAATACTCACCAATATTAAATAGGCCAGCACATGATAATTAACCGTTGAAACCACTTAAAGTGCTTTTTTAGGTATCCATTTATTTGACTAGCTTAATTATAGATATCGTTTGAGCAGAAATTAAATGAGAATGCTGCTTTAACAGTATTTACGGGTAGCTATTTGTAATAAATGGACACCCGAAAGCTTAATTATCTAAAACTATTAAGTTTCTGAATACGTCACAACATAAAAAGCGCCCCGGCATAATTGCCGGAACGCTTTTTAACCTACTTCATATTCAAATATAAATTTTTTGATTGATCACCATAACTATACAAGGCAACAGAAAGCCTTGTATTCCCAAGTCGTGATGTCTGATGCTTAGTATGAGCTAGCAATTGAAACCCTTCAGACTTGCCTGGAGCCAGACCAGCTTCGCTAAACAGGACAGGACTCTTGCTAGTGCCTTTAGAGAAGTTAACGTCAAAGGTAGCTCGTGTGTACGACCTAGTTGCTCCTATTTCTACACCAAAAATGTCGTTCTGGGTATATACTGGCGTAACATCCTCGTCTTCATCATAATCTGCGATATAATTCCGCCAATAAGCATTATCTGGCGAATTAGAATAGTTATATACCCGACCTGTTAGCTTAACCCAAGTCTGATAACGGGATACCTTTGGTGATACATGGAAAACGTAAGCATGGTAGAAAACAACCTTCCCAATTCTAGTTTCAGGAATGTAAGTAGTCTTCTTTGTTGCAGGATCATACCGAAAGTTAGTTGTATTGTAATAAGTCTTATTTAACGTGTATTTCTGGTAGCTAATTACTTTATGATGATAGGTTTTTGTCCCATTGTTGCCAAAATACGTAAATGAACTGGCGTGAGCATCAACTGTTGAAGCAGCTGCTAAACCAAGTGTCAGTGCAAATGCTGCAACACAGATTTTCAACCATTTTTTCATAATAATCCTCCCTTAGGTTTGATTCAATTTAAATTATAACATGGAAGCATTAACTGAGAAGTAAATATGGCACTAATGTTTAAAAAAGAAAGGCTGCAGTCCCTGTCAAGTAATGACGGATTCTGTAGTCTTTCCCATGAAACTATATTAAATTACCAATTACCCTTATCAACAGTATAGACGTAATTACCAGTCGTGTAATTAGCATCACCCTTGAGATCATTAGCGTGAGTTGCGATCCCCAAATATAAGGTATCCTTCACCTGAATACCTTCCGTTTCTTGGTTTGGACCCCAGTCACCAGTAAAGTAAAGTGGTCGGAAGTTTGTACTCTTCCATGCTACCTTAGTAACTGATGGTGCCTTCCCGATAGCACCTCCACTAAAGTAGACTGCTAAGCCATCAGAGAAATCCATACCTTGAACGGATCCATTACCCACTTTGCCATAGATGTTATAGTCCATAGGCCAAGTATCAATTGCCTGAGCCTTCATTGCTGAGGAATCACATCGTAATGATGTTGCACCGCTAGCCACACTAGCGTCTAGTGCATTGTTGACACCTTCAAGATTATAGTAAGTCAACTGTGCATGGTGATCACCGGCACGAATGCCCAAAATAAGTAGATACTGACGGGAAGTGGAAATAGCTGCTTCAACACGTTCCATGTCTCCAAGGTCTGTCCCGGACTTATTGGCATGATCTAGCCATGATAAATGATCAAGTGAAGCGGGATCAACGGGACCCGCTTGGAACTGAACCCGCGCAAGCTGAGTAGCCCATTCTGTACCACCAGTATCCTTAGGATAAGTTGCTATTAAGAAATAGTCCTTACCATCATGTTGGTACCAGTCTAACGTTTGTGCGTGACCAGTATTAGCCAAAGTCATTGTTTCACCTTGCGAAAAATCAACAGTGGTTTGGCCCGGTACAATATTTCCTTGAGTAATATAAGTATTGGTACTGTTATCAAATTGCTGTAAGCAATAGATGTGGGTCGTACCAACATAGGTCTTTTGAACAACATGTTGGTGTTCACCACCAGCTGTCGGTAAATTAATTAATGTGTATGCTTTTGTAGCTGTTGCCATAATTTTTAACCTCTTTAATATTATTTTTTGGAATTCCGGAATTCCATGTCATCGCGATTACAGTGACTATATTAAAGGGTTCTTCGTTGCCCGTATCCCGGATTTGTTGCAATCTGTAGACATGAAAAAAGCCACCAAGACTCGGTGGCTTTTACGATAAAATACCGGCAAAATCATAATTAAAATCCGTTTTTAACTGATACCCATTATTGGTATATTGCCAAGTCTGGGCATTATCTACTCCGGGCTGATTGACGCCGTAAGTAGCAACCCAGATAGCTGGCTGATATTTTAATTGCTCCCGTTTGATTCGCTGGCTGTTAAACCAGCTGGCTGAGGCGTAGACGACCAAGTAATGAAACCCCTGCTGATACAGGTAGTCTAAAAATAGATTGATATCAGCGGTCACATTATACTGTAAAGACTGATCTTCAACATCAATGGCACACACAGTATCCCTGTTTAGACCAAGCTTAATGATGTTTTTAACGAACCACTTAGCCTCATTTACGGGGTCGTTCATTCCGTAGCGCTGACTGTTACCTCTAAAATAATGATAGACTCCAATTGATTTGAAGAATTCAAAGCCATTTAACAGCTGCATACCAGCTTTAGGATTCACATAATGAGAACCGTTTTCAGAACCTTCAGTGAGCTTAACGAATAACCCCGTTGCGTGGTTATGTAGCTTCCGCATGTAGTCTAAAGTATCTGGCTGAAACGAACTGATATCGGCAAATTCAGTTGTCATTTCATTTATCCCCATTCGCAATTAATAGATCTGGATCAACTACGGTTTCATCAACTCTTGCTGCTTTGTGATTATCACCCAAAGTGACGTGCTTATATTCCTGGTAAGCTAGTTCAACCTTATCGGCCACAACGTCTTTAGAGATATTCCCAGCTGTTTTCGCCATATGCTGTAATACATAGTCTACCGCTTGGACTTTTCGTTCACTCTTAGACAGTGCGGCATAATTTGCCATCGCAGCCACAGCTGAATAAGCTAAATTATCAGCGATCTGTAAGCACTGCTGAACTTGACGGTTCTTTTCGGTAGCCACTTTTTCGGCAATAAAGGGATGCAGCAACCTGTATATTGCCGGAATAGTGGTGCAAATTAAAGTTACGATTGACGCAAAATCTAACGTTCCTGTTGTCATGTTAAAGGCCCCCCTTTCATTAATAGCCCAGCTCTTGCTTCAAAAATTCAAAAAAAGCTGCCCGCTTCCGACTGACATTGGACTTACTCATATTTAAAATCATTCCTATGCCTTCCAAGGTCAGATTATTCTCATGATGAAAGTACAGTTGTTCGATAATGGTTCGTGTATCCGAATCGGAATGTTTTAAGCAAAAATTGATACATTCCTTATTGATTTCTAGTTGTGCCAAACAACGATCAGTACCAATACTGTCATCAAATAGCATGGTCCCTACTGCTAATTTAGAAAGCACATGACTATGTCCTTGATAAGGATATGAAAGTTCGGCCATTCGTACCGCCATATACTTATCGATTTTTGGATAATCTCTTAAAATACTTTCTAGATGCTGACGTTCGTAATCGTCCATTACAGATCACCTCATTATTATAGTTTGGAAACTTAAACAGATTCCTTATTAATAAGAACTCAAAACCTATGTTAATTAATTAGGAAAACAATGCGTTCCGTTTTTGTTGCATAGTCCATCGATTTTTAATCGTCTCCCATTGGAATTTTGATATATTCGCCGCAATTATTACGGGTACAATCATTAAATGGTCCTTATATCGAACCATTCGAAGACGACTACAGAACGTATGTTCCCATATTTTCAAGGTGATTTAACTCGAATATCTAATATTTTAGAAAATTAGTCAAAAAAAATCTGATTCCCGTTAGATACAGGAAATCAAACCTACAATAAATCGCTAAATCCAAATAAATAAATTTCGCTATAATTTCAATTATCCTCAATTATCAAATTTACTCATTGTCCAATAAGTAAAAATAAATGAATTACAATTAAACTAACCCTTTGCCCATTTGTATAGATAACATAGTGTTAATCATTTATCCGTCTAGAATAATAACCCGTAGCCAGTAAAAATTATCTTCCACCCGTACAGCAGGTGGCCTTTTGTTCTGTCCCTAGAAAACCACTAGGTGCAAAACTGGGTCTAAAGATATAATCAAAAAAGCGCTCTGGCATTATTGTCAGAACGCTTTTGTATCTACTTCATATTCAAATTAAATGCTTTCATTTTGTCACCATCGCAATACAACCGAGCAACAAGCGTTGTCTTTCCAAGCCGTGATGTTGGGTACTTTGAATGAGCTAGAAGTTGAAAACCTTCAGATTTACCAGGCACTAATCCTGCTTGACTGAACAAAACGGGACTCTTGCTAGTACCCTTAGAAAAGTAATAGTCATAGGTAGATCTGGATATTACTGTAAAAATATTGTTCTGTGAATAACTAACGTCTGAATCATCATCTGCATCATCGTATTCGCGCCAATAAGCATTGGCTGGTGAATTAGAATTGTTATATACCCGACCTGTTAGTTTAACCCAAGTTTGATAACGTGTATTTCTGATAACTAAGCACCTTATGATGATAGATTTTCGTTTCATTATTACCAAAGTAAGTAAATGAGCTGGCATGTACATCAACTGTCGATGCAGTTGCTAAGCCCAGTACTAGGGCAAAATCAGCGACACAAATTTTTAACCATTTTTTCATGGTGATTTTCCCCCTTAAAGTTTAAATTCACTTGAATTATAACATGAGAGTATTAACCGAGATGTAAATGAAAGTAGCTTGTTTTCAAAAAGGAAGGCTACAGACCCCCTTCAGTAATGAAGAGATCCGTAACCTTTCTTATAAAACTATCCTAAATTTGATTACCAATTACTTTTATCGACCGTATAAACGTAATTGTCAGTCGTGTAGTTAGTGCACATCATTTAATGAAACGTTTTTTAGACTATTTAAGGTTTAGTTTAAGAGTCTGATACTGCGCAAATCCTTGGGTAATGTATAGCCAAATAGTGGTTTTACCGAGTTTATGAGTAGCTGTTTTGGAGTGGTCAAGCAACTGAAACGATTCTGATTTACCATTTGGTAAACCAGTTTTGCTCAACATGTAAGGCGCTTTACTAGCATTGGCTGAAAACGTATAACCAGCTGGTGTAGAATCAAAAATTCTCATGATTCCTACTGTCGTCAAACCATCCATTGTCGAATTTTCAAAATTCAAATTCGAAACAGGATTAGAAGTAGAGTTAGTGCAGTGTGCATGTCCCGTTAACTTCACCCAAGTCTGGTACCGCGATTGTGAACGGGCAACGTGAAAAACGTACAGATGGTAAAGCCTAACTTGGGAGCTGGCTCCCGTCCAAGGATCCTTTAAATTGTATGTCTTGTTTAATGTGTACTTCTGATAGCTAATCACTTTATGATGGTAAGTTTTTGTCCCATTATTGCCAAAGTAAGTAAATGAACTAGCATGAACATCAACTGTTGAAGCAGTTGCTAAACCAAGCGTCAGTGCAAACGCAGCAACACAGATTTTTAACCATCTTTTCATTGAATGATATCCCCTTCATTGATTTTCTGATCTTATCTTTAGTATACTAACACACAATTTAAATATCATTCAAACAGTCACATACATCTCCACCCAAAAAAAGGTGCACCAATCTGAGTGCACCTTTGAAGATTCAAAACTATATTACCAATTACGCGTGGTGCTAGTTAAATATTGTTGCACAAAAAATAGCCTGAATCGGCTGCACTTTAAGTTACCACTAACTAAAGAAGTGAGACCAATGTCAGACTACGCTAAGTGTAACCAAAGTACGATTAAATTTCAATCCCCATTGAATCGCCGGAGTGAGGTTTTAGAACCGCTATATCAGCGCTTTATTCCCAGTTCGATTCGGTTTAGACGGAACGTTAAACAAGCTAAATTAACTGATGTAGTGGTATTAGCTTTACTGTGTTGGCAAGTCGAACTAGGCATGACCGATCAACGACGATTCTATCGCTTCCTAACCAGTCTGGGCTTTCAGAACTTACCAGAACGTTCTCGTTTCAGCCGAATTTGTGCCCGTACTAATCGACTTTTTCAATTGATTCGCTGCGGTTTAATGTGGACAGCTATGCCCCAACCAAGTTATACCATCATTGATAGTTTTCCGATGCCACTGTGTCAAAATATTTGTAATCGGCGCGCAAAACTGTTCAAATCGAAGGCTGATATTGGCTATAATGCCATCAAAAAAATGTGGTATTACGGTTTTAAAGGTAGTTTTGAAGTCACTAATCAAGGCGTTGCCGTGGCTTATACCATCACAGCAGCATCAAAACACGATATTAAAATGGTACCAATCCTGGTTGATCAATATCTGTGTCAGCATATTCTAGGAGATGTCGGGTATTTAAGTCAAAAACTACATCAGCAGTTAGCCAAAATCGGCGTTGATTTTTGGACGCCGAAACGCCGAAATATGAAGCAACCGAAAGCAGATCAGCGACTACTAAAGCGGCAACGTCGGCGTATCGAAACGGTCTTTTCGAAGTGGGTAAGTTGTTTTGACCTGGAGCATAATCGTGCTAGATCATTGTCAGGATTTCAAACGCGAATTGAACAATGTTTGTTTGTCGATACTTGGTTTAGAATTAACTAGCACCACGCGTTACCAATTACTTTTATCGACGGTGTAAACATAATTTGCGGTTGTATAGTTATTAGGATCATTTTTTGGTAACGCATGTGTGGTAATTCCCATGTATAGCGTATCTTTGACTTGAATACCTTCAGTCTCAACAAGATTGAGATTACCCCAATCTCCTGAACATGTGCGTCCTCGAAAGTCAGTACTCTTCCAATCTACTTTAATTACCGTAGGAGTTTCATCCTGATTACCACTAGTAAAGTAAACGGCCAGGCCATCTGAGAAATCCAAGCCTTGAACGCCATCATTAACTCCCATTGCTCGGTAAAGGCTCCCTGGTGTTTCCCAGTCGTCAATGCAATATTGTTGGACATCAGAATTATTGCACTCAATATAATGACCACCACTTGCTTCTACAGAATCAAGGACATTATTAATACCCTCCAAATCGTAGTAAGCCAACTGAGCGTGATGATCGCCAACACGGATACCCACGGTTAATAGATATTCGTGAGAAGTTGAAATTGCTCCTTCTACTCGAAGCAAAGACCCAAAGTTATTGCCTGATTTATTAGCCCGATTTAAAACTGACAAACGCGTAACTTCTGTATATAGATCGATTTGTGAATTTGCACGAAATTGAATTCGACCAAGTTGTGTGGCCCATTCCTCAGTACTAGATGAGTCGTTAGCTCTACCATCAATTGCTACAAGAAAGTAGTCACTGCCATTATGCGAAAACCAATCTAGCGTTTGTGCATGTCCTGTGTTTTTGATTCTCATCTGCGGACTTCCAGAAAAATCGATTATTGTTTGTCCATTTGCAATACTCGCTTGTGAAATAACAGTATCATTTCCAAATTTTTGTAAACAATAAATATTTGTCGTACCAACGTAGGTCTTTTGAACAGCATTTTGATGTCCTGTAGAATCAATCGGTAAATTAATTAATGTATATGCTTTTGTAGCTGTTGCCATAATTTTAACCCCTTTAATATTATTTTGGAACTCCGGAATTCCATGTCATCGCGATTACAGTGACTATATTAAAGGGCTCTTCGTTGCCCGTGTTCCGGATTTGTTGCAATTCGTAGGCATGAAAAAAGCCACCAAGACTCGGTAGCTTTTACTATTGTTTTGATACCTAAATAGCTTTCTATGAAAAGTTAAAAAAACGCTCCGGCATGATTGTCGGAACGCTTTTTAACCTACTTCATATTCAACCTTTAGTAAATAACTAAAAAGTCTTGCAATGTTAACTCACCCTTGTCAATCACGAGGTTTTGTTTACTCAAATAAACTATAAATTGTAACCATAAAATAGTATAAATACATTTGAAAGCACCATGAAACACATTATTCTGATTTTTTCACAATTCTGAAACACGATCTCAATCAAAGTATAAATTATTCACAGTACAGTACCATATTAAAAATCACACAGACGAAGGGAAAATATGATATGCGAAAAATTATCCAAAACGTTTTGCTAATAGGAATAGTCTTCGGACTTGGAATTATATTTAATACCTCGACAAGTCGGGCTGCAACTCTTAAATCTACATCACCTGATAATATTAATAATGGTGGAAATTGGGTCACTTACTTCCCGAATTTAACCAAAATCAAATCTCATAATGCCTATATGTGGAACATGAAACATACCAAAAAAATCCACAATCTTAATAGCTACAAGAACACCGATTGGTATATTGTACAAACTTTTACAAGAACAGTGAATAGTAAAAAATCAACTTACTTTAAAGTCACTAATTTTGGTAAAAAAATAACTGGTTTGGTATATGGCGGATATCCTATTAAAGCTAAGGTTACACCAATTACTAGTTTTAATAACGATCTGTCTTACAAGAACTATCTGGAAAGCTCTCAAACTCAAAAACTGGCAAGAGGTTTAATGAAGCTCTTTCCAAATAGTAAAGTAACTTTAAAGCTTTCAAAGTATATTCATGACAACCCAATGACTGAGACCGATGTTACCTCAAACCAACCGGGCTATACTTCTAACGTTCCTGGATACAAAGATGTCTTCGCCCCTGAAAAAGCACGTGAAATTTTTTCTCCACAAACTTTAGCATTAAGCTTCACCACTATTAACAAATTATCAAATTATTTTGACACACATGGCTATAATGCACAAAAGCGAGCTAGTATGAAGGATTATGAGTTAGGTGTATATGTTCAAAATGCTGTAAGCACTACAGCAAATGATAAAAATAATATGCCAGCTTCTACTCCAGCAACTACTCAAATAGAATTTATTTTGGCAAAGCCGATAAATTAAAAAAATATTGATATAAAAGGGGCTAATTGACCTGTACCCAAAAAGTTGGAACTAAGTAGTTTTATTCTTCTAGGCAACCAGTTATCGCTCAAATTCGAGTGGTGATTGGTTGCCTAGTTTCGTTTGTATTAATAACAGCCATAATAGTTTCCCTCATTTTTTAATTTTATTTGTATCACCGGCGATTACAGTGACTATACTAGAGGGTTCTTCGCTGCCTGTGTCCCAGATTTGTTGCACTTAATTTGACAATTCGGAGGCTTAAAAGGTTTACAACAATTAGCGAATAGATTAATCTTAATCTATAACGAATGAATTATTTAGGGAGAATATCATGAAGAAAATCAAAATCTTGCTCGGTTTAGCTGTTGCTATAGCGGGAATTACTTCGTTTGGAGCAACACAAGCTAGCGCAAGTAGCTACACCGTTATCAAAACCAAAACTTATACAAACTCACCAGTCTATCATGCCAAAAGTGCTACCAAAAACGTTTATCTTTGGAACAAGAGTCATACCAAGAAGCTGCACAACCTGAAGAACTACCCTAATACGTCTTGGGGCGTTCAAGCTTCAGTGACGATGAAACATAACGGCAGTAACGCCACCTATTATTCCGTTGAGTCATACACTCCTACGCAAAAAAAATCTCCAGTTTACGGTTATGTTTGGCACAATTACTTAACCAAGGGATACAACCGTCATTATTCTCACTGGAATAACCTCTACTTACGTGGCTTTACGTCGGATTCGGATTACCTGAACTACATTAAGCAATCACCGTCTCAAGCTTTGACTAACAAAGTGCTTCAGCTGTTCCCTAATAGTCAGCTATCACTGAATCTGTCACACTACGTTGAAAACCGTGATGCACTACTTAACCTTAAAACTGAGGCAAGCACTTTTAACGCATCATATCGTGACCCAATTCTACTCACTAATGTTAATCAATTATTCTACCATGGCTATCAGGATACACAGACTGAATCACAACGCTTTCAGGCAATCGAAAGGGCGCTTGATGCAGCGGGTTACACCGCATCAAAACGCGCTTCACTAAAAGATTATCAAATTGGAATTTACTATCAAAATGCACCACTTAAAGATGTTGACGAAAACAGCGTTGGCATCATTCTTGCTAAACCAGCAAATTAGATTATTTTATATCTCATGATATGAAAAAGGCACGCAAAATTGCGTGCCTTTTTCACTGCTGCTCCCGAAGACTTCTATCCTAAAATGCTGACTTAGGAAATGAGTAAATTCGGTTATCGCGAGCAGATCCAGTTGAACCATCTGGATACAAACAAATACCGATAAGTACATCGTCGCCAGAAAGTTGGATACCTTCACCTTCCGTTTCTCTAGAAGTCCAGTACATGTTATCTACAACTTGATGTTCTGACGATTGAGCGCCCCAATTCATTTTAGAAATAGCAATTGCGTTTTTTTCAGACGCACTAGCTGAAAAATAAATAGCGTTATTATCAGCCAATTCCGTTCCTTGAATAGAATCATACTGAGACAAGGGGTAAACACTAGATACTGGGAATGTGCCTAATCGAACACCACTAGCATTTACTCGTGAATCATCAAAACCAATTGTTGGATCACCACTACCATCAACAGTGTCTAAGATATTGTTGATTGCCTCATTATCATAAATAGCAAACTGTGCATGACGTGGATGCTCAGTATCAATGCCAATTACCATTAAGGTAGACTTATCACTAGATAGAGCCCCTTCAACTCGAAGAATATGACTGAATGAAGCTCCACCAATATAACGTGCACTAATAAGACGCGTAGTAGCTGTATAATCTAAGGTAGCACCTGAGACATAGTGTACACGTCCTAGCTGTGTAGGCCATTCCGTGGTACTGCCCTGATCAGTTAGAGCACCACGTGTACCAACCCAGAAATATGGCGTATTATCTGCACCATGTTCAAAGTATTGTAGAATTTGACTGTGCCCAAATCCTTGTAATATCATGGAAGCTTCAGCCTGAACCGCTGTTTCGCCATCTGACTGAATAGCACAACGACTTAGAATAGAATCATTACCAACCCGTTGTAATGTATAAACATTAGAAGGACCGGCATAAAACGTTTGAATCGCATGATTTGTATCTTCCAAATTTAATCTGTATTTTAAATGTGCACCTGCACCTGTATAAGAACCATCCATATTAAAACCTCATTTCAATTTTTTGGTTAATCACCGGCGATTACAGTGACTATACTAAAGGGTTCTTCGTTGTCCGTGTCCCGGATTTGTTGCAATCTGTAGGCATGAAAAAAGCCACCAAGACTCGGTGGCTTTTACGATAAAATACCGGCAAAATCATAATTAAAATCCGTTTTTAACTGATACCCATTATTGGTATATTGCCAATCCTGGACATTATCTACTCCGGGCTGATTGACGCCGTAAGAAGCAATCCAGATAGCTGGCTGAGGCATAGACGACCAAGTAATGAAACCCATGCTGATACACGTAGTCTAAAAATAGATTGATATCAGCGATCACATTGTACTGTAAAAACTGATCTTCAACATCAATGGCACACACAGTATCCGTGTTTAGACCAAGCTTAATGATATTTTGATACCTAAATAACGTTTTGTGAAAAATAAAAAAGCTCTCTGGCATTATTGCCAGAGAGCTTTCGTATCTACTTCATATTCACATTAAATGCTTTCATTTTGTCACCATTGCAATACAACCGAGCAACAAGCGTTGTCTTTCCAAGCCGTGATGTTGGGTACTTTGAATGAGCTAGAAGTTGAAAGCCTTCAGATTTGCCAGGCACTAATCCTGCTTGACTGAACAAAACGGGACTCTTGCTAGTACCCTTAGAAAAGTAATAGTCATAGGTAGATCTGGATATTACTGTAAAAATATTGTTCTGTGAATAACTAACGTCTTCATCATCTGCATCGTATTCGCGCCAATAAGCATTGGCTGGTGAATTAGAATTGTTATATACCCGACCTGTTAGTTTAACCCAAGTTTGATAACGTGATACCTTCGGCGATACATGGAACACGTAAGCATGGTAGAAAACAACCTTCCCAATGCTGTTTTTAGGAATATATGTGATCTCCTTAGTTATATTATCCACAGTACCAGTTGTCGTATTGTAATAAGTCTTATTTAACGTGTATTTCTGATAGCTAATCACTTTATGATGATAAGTTTTTGTCCCATTGTTGCCAAAGTAAGTAAATGAGCTGGCGTGAACATCAACCGATGAAGCAGTTACTAAACCAAGCGTCAGTGCAAATGCAGCAACACAGACCTTCAACCATTTTTTCATGATGAGCCCCCCTTAAATTTGATTCAATTTAAATTATAGCATGGAAGTATTAACGGAAAAGTAAATGTGCCACTAATGTAAAAAAAAAGGCTGCAAAACCCGTCAATAATGACGGACTCTGTAGCCTTTTCCATGAAACTATTTGAAATTAGATTACCAATTACCCTTATCAACAGTATAGACGTAATTGCCGGTCGTGTAATTAGCATCACCTGTTTGATTATTAGCGTGATTTTCTTTATCAAAAATAGGTATTTTGCTTAGTGGCAGGTTGCGCCAAAAAATTATGTTCCTGACTATTAATTACTCAGAATACTTAAAGTTCTTCAGTAGATAACGACGCTTACTCGTGTTAAAATATAGTCATATCAAATTGTGGCAAAATCATTACAAGCCGTTGCGGTCGCTACACGTAACGGTCTTTTTTTTGCAATAAAAAAGGCATCACCCCGCTACAAGGTGATGCCTCTAGTGCCAAATTGCTAGACGTTATCGCAACTTACTCTACTTTCGGCCGTCTAGCCAGTGACCCACAAAAAGTAAGATCACGCCAACCAGTAAAGGCGCGATGATCGCACTATCAAATTGTGACAAAATCATCACCACCTCTCGGCGCGGTATCACGCGTGCAAGGCGTTGCGACAAATCTCATTGTACCTGATATGTGATCTCGGCGATAGTAGCAAGGAAATGCCGTACTATATTTCTATTTTGATATTAAGCAAAAACTGTTAAGTTTCCGAATACATCATGACAATCAAAAAACGTTTCAGCATTACTGCCAAAACGTTTTTTGCTTTGCTTAAATTTAATGGGTCAGAACTATTCTTATGAATTTGCGTGATTACCAAAATCTACCGAACTGGACAAGCGCCCCCGATGCAGTCGGACTGGTCGATCAGTTCCAGGTCCTTCTTATCCATCGTATTCAGTGAAGTGTAGACGTCCTTCACGTTATTGGTGATCTGGGCTTTGCGCTGCTCGTAGACGTCTTTAGAAATTGGTTCCTTAGGTGCCTGCTTCAACCCACTACCGCTATATGGCAGCAACGAAGTGGACTTGATGCTGAACCGATATTGCTTCATCAGACCAGCAATCTGGTCACTCTCCTTCTTCAACTGGAAGGTGATCGTGCAGCTGACAGCGTTATCTGACCAGTACTTCTGTAAGAAGGCCTGGGTGGCAAACTGCTCTGCAATCGATACGGTCCCTGCTGAAGCAAACTCTTTGCTGTCAGCGTGAGCGGCCCGAACCGGGAACTCAACACAAACGGTGTTCTTCGTGTAAATATCTGGTTCCATCTTGTAGCCAGACAGCCGTAATGCTGGTAGCAGCGGATCGCTGTCTTGGAACCGGATCCGTTGAATCAGGTACCCGGCGTAGTGGAAGTGCATCCCTTCAGAAACACCGGCTAATTTGGCAACGGTTCCGGATGGCTTAACCGTAGTATGCTTCAGGGAAGGTGCACAGCCCAATGCTTCGGAATAGGTCTTATCGGCTGCCACGATAGCGTGATACAGTTCGTCAAACTTAGCCACTACCCGTTGATCATAAATGGGTTCTTTGATGGCTTCGTGAGTCTCGGGGTCAATGCCGTCCTTAAAGCCACGGACTACTCGATTACCGAAGGCCTTTAAGATCCAATCTTGAATACCTGACATGGAGATCCCAATACGGTGATTCTGGTTAATGACGTTGCGGGAAACTTCCCAATCGTAGTCACTAAAGGTCACCCGCTTAGCGAAACGGGTCCCTAACGTGAAGGCTTGGTCGAGGTCAAAACCCTGCTCCATTGCGACGGAAGGAAAGACTTCAAAGAGGTTGCAAGGCTCACCGTTAGCCAGTGAGATCTCACCACAGGGGTTCGTTCCTTCAACGGCGCCGTCAATGTTTTCCTGACGACCATCGACTAGCCGGCCGTAATTTTTAGACAATTCTAGGTTAACGATTCCTGGTTCACCATTGTGTAAAATGGAATCGGCAACCGCGGTGTAATCCTGTTTATGCGTATCAACTGCCACGCTGTTATTAGATGCCCAGCGATGGTGATAGAGCTTCTTTTGATCCTGCTTCATGGTAATGAAGGCATCGTCGTTGCTGGAACCTAAGGCTAACTCAGCGGAGCGCCGCACGTTCCCAGCCACTACCGTTTTACCAATCAAATTACCCACATCGGTGCAGTCAACCGACGTTAACTTGTGACCGACACGAGAATTTAGTAGGGTATTAATATCAAATAACATTTCAATCAACGGCATTGGACCAGAAGCGGTACCGCCAAAGCCCTTGATCTTGGCACCTTTTGGCCGAATGTCGCTAACATCTAAGATCAGGTTAGTCTTGCGGTCCGGGTTAGTCCCGTTGAAGTGCATATCTATCAGACTGGCATTCGCTAAAACCCAGCCTTCGCGAGTATCTGGTAATTTGTAGTAGCGACCGTCATCCAAGGTGTGGTCAGCTAACCACTGCTGCTTATCGGTGGCACCCAGCGCAACGGAATCCGTGTAAGACTGACTGGCCTTATCGACCAAGATCGTTAAGGTAATGTTGTTGTCCACAGCTGGAATCTGGCGCACGTTATCCTGCACAACTGAAAAGCCGACACCGCCGCCCTTCATCAACTGATCGAACATAAATGAATACGGCATTGAAACCGCTGGCTGGTCTTGATCAAGATATTCCGGCACAATGTGGCTGTCGCCGTATGGTTGCGGCCGAACTGCGACAAACCAGCAGTTGTTTAATGCATCGCCGTTACGTTCTTGATATGGTGTCCCAGAAATCCACAAGTTGCGGCCTGATGGTGTAGCGGAAAGGCTATAAACTAATTTAAAGAGATCTTGTGCTTCGGTCTCAAGTTCACTGATCACTGCTGGATCAATGTGGTCTTCGTGAAGGCGTGGATCCAGGTTAACGTTACCTTCTACGACCCGCTTAACGGTTTCATCCCACTCTTCATGACGGTTTTCTGACTCGATCCAACGTGAATATGTACGTTTGTAAGTGACCCAGCCCAGTGGACCCCAATGTGGTGTGATCTCGGCTTTGACCCTTTCAATAAAATCATCTGATAATGTTATTAAACGTTTAACTGCAACTTGCATAGCGATTCCCCTTTCTCAACACTATATATAGTATCGTGGTCGGGATTAAATATCAATATGCAGTGTTTGAACACAAGTTCGATTACGTGAACTAAAAACACCCATGGCACGGATTTTGCCGGTTATAAATTTATTTGGGGTTGAGATTATGTTGGGGGATCATTGGTTAGCAGATTAGTTATGCAGGTAGAACCATTAAAAAAGACCACATTGACGTCATTAAAGTCGATGTAATCTCTTTATTTAACATATATATATTGCACCCTTTAAGGGTCTAACTCGAATCATGAGCACCGAAGTTTAAGGATCCTATTTCAATCATTTTTTATAGTTTCAAAGCTCCTCGAATACCGGACTTCATCAGTAATTTAGTTATATTCAATTTCAGATAGTTTTAATTGATTTTAGAAAAATTGGATTCTCAAACTAGGCCAAAATCTACCTTTAGAAATTCAGTTGCTTTATATCTCGAATTTATCAATAAGCCATTCAAAAATCATTTTATTTGTAATTCTCGTCAAAGGCAAGCTTGGAAACCTTTGTTGATTTAGCAATATGCAGTGTATGAACGTGTAATTTATTACCTTCAAATGCGTACCGTGATATATTTTTTAGTCCTTTATTAAACTTAACTGTCTTTAATTTATTCGATACAAATGCGGCAGTTCCAATGGACCGAAGAGTTGATGGACAATTAAGGGTTGTAATCTTATTAAAAGCAAACCCACCCCAACTTATACTAACCAACTTTTTGTTTAGTTTTAAGGACGAAATCTTGTTGGATTCAAACGCATCTTCACCAACGTATTTCAAATTTCGCGGAGCAGTGAACGATGTAAGACGGTCAGATTCAAAGGCCGATTCGCCAATTGAAGCCACTGTATCAGGTAAATGGACGGATTTTGTGGTTCCATATGCACCCGATTGAAAGGCCCCTTTCCCAACTTTGGTCACCGTATACGTTTGCCCATTATCTGGATCTACAACCTTTTCTGGAATAACGATATTAGCTGGATATGTGTGCTCGTTTCCATCTGAATCGTCAATTCCCCAAGCTGTGGCCTGCTTTCCAGCAGCTTCATACCAAAATCCTTGATATCCAAAACTATCCTTGGCCGAAGCGCCCGTAGTATTAATCCCTAAAAACAGCAATACCGATGCTAACGACATCAATAACATATAAAATGCATTGCGCTGTTTCACATAAATCCCCCCAATATTTAAATTAAATTTGAAATACATTGCATGGTTAACTTTATATTACTTCACCTGTCAATCTCAGGGGGAACTATAGCACACATATTATGAATCTAATCTATCATTTCACACCTTAAGAAAGGTACACAAATTGTCCGACTAGTCAGTGCTATACTTTTATTATCACATTTAGGAGGTATCACGATGCATAATCACTTAATCAAGGGGGTCTTAACTTGTACTATTGCCCTAACTGTGTTGGGTAGTGAATCTATTTCAGCTCATGCTGCTAACTGGCACAAGGGTACTCCTACATCACTTCAAGGCAAGTGGCGAACAAAGTGGCACGTCATTGATAAAGGAGTCTCTCAAGGACGCGAATTGTCTAACATCAGCCGAAAAAACGTTGTATCCCTTGATGTTAGCAAGACAAAACTGAAAGGGCACTACAATACGGTGACAGATATGGGAATGCCAGATGCCATAGGTGCAAGTTATAAGTATTTGGGCAACCACTCATACCAGATTAAAGGAAAAGATCTAGCAGGGACTAACACCTTTAAAGTTAAACGGTACAGCCACAACAAGCTTAAAATTACCCAACGGCATTTCAAAGAATACCTCTATAGACGTTAAATAAATAGAAGATAAGAGGAAACTGTAGTGAATAGTAAAATAATTAACGGAGCTTTAGGTCTTATCATTGGGTTAGTCGTTCTAAGTGATAGTAATACTATTTCTGCCCACGCTGCTAACTGGCATAAAGGTACACCTACATCACTTCAAGGCAAGTGGCAGAGCAAATGGCACCGTGATTCAAAAACACTTAGAACAAGAACGAGAACAACCATTAGCAAAAGAAGTATTGATTCAGGTTTATATAACTCTGATGGCACAGGAGATATGGGGGAACCAGACGCTATAGGAGCAAGCTATAAGTATTTAGGCAAACACATTTATCAGATTAGAGGGAAGGAAATGACTGGTACGTGGACGTTTAAAGCAAAAAAATGCAGTCATACTAAAATTGAGCTTTTTGGACGTGATTACGGATATAACTTCAAAATGTACCTCTACAGAAGATAAATAAGTTAGGAGCATTACATTGCATAGTAAATTAGTTAACGGAACTTTAAGCCTGGCTATCGGCTTAACTATTTTAGGTAACGGCACCATTCCTGTTCATGCTGCTAGTTGGCATAAAGGTACGCCTATTTCAGTTCAAGGAAAATGGAAAACCAACTGGCACAGTGAAGAAAAGAAAATGCCCCAAGAACGCGAGCTTGTTACCATCACTAGGAAGAGCTTCAATTCAACTGACCAAGAAAAACAACCGGATGGGAACACTACTGAAGATATAGCAGCACCAAATGCTATCGGGGCAAGTTATAAATATTTAGGTAATCATACATATCAAATTAAGGGGAAAGAGCTTTTTTCAGGTACTAGTGTGATTAAGGTCAAGCGGTATAGCCACAATAAGCTAAAAATTAGCCAACGACATTTTAAAGAATACCTCTATAGACGTTAAATAATCTCAAATAACTAAAAGCAAGGGAAAATTGCATTGAATAACAAAATAATTACCGGAACTTTAAGTCTCATCATGGGATTAGCCGTCCTAAGTGGTAGTAATACTATTTTAGTAGCGGATGCTGCCAGTTGGTACAGAGGAACACCTAAAACTATTCAAGGTAAGTGGCAAACCAAATGACACCAAGAGTACAAAAATTATTCCAAGGATATAATTCGCATTCGGACAACTATCAGCAAAAAAAGCGTTAATTCAACTAAAGGTTGAAAGTTAAAAATGTACAATAAAGCCCCGGCTTGCCGGGGCTTTATTGTACAAAAATAGACATGAATCACTCCACGTCTGTATACTTAAAGTGTCCAAGCCCAAATATACGGAGGAGTTTCATGCCCATGTCTACTATACAATACAATTCCACTAATATTCACCATTCTTTTCGTCACTTTTCTAAATTGGTACACCTTTCCGCTACATTACGCCAATCTAATATTTCGAAATCGCGTGGTATTCGCACCGAGTTGCTCTTCGAATGGTTACTGACCACCATCTTTAACCGCTACTCGATTTTTAGAGCCGAAAAAGCCAATGATTTTTCAAAACGCACCGTGCGCAATTGTTTGAATAACGCTCATACTAACTGGCAACGGAGTGTTTAAATAATTATGTGTAAATAGAAAAATAAGCGATTGAAAAGGGAAAGCCTCTCCCTTATGATAATTAGCAACCACACTTACTTCATAGGACATAGGAGGCTTTCCCCATGACTCAGTTTAACAAAGAAATTATGGCAGCACTAGCACAAAAGCAAGATTTGGATGAAGTTTTCCGGCAATATTTGGAAACGGCTATCAATGATTTAATGCATGAGGAACTTACGTCGTTCCTCGGCTATGAGCCCTATGATCGTCAAGACTTTAACAGCGGTAATTCGCGCAATGGGCACTATCTGCGGACCTTTAAGACTAAGTATGGAGAACTAAGTTTAGAGGTCCCTCGTGATCGAAATGGTGCCTTCAATACGCAGACTGTCCCAAGTTATCAGCGTCAAACGGATAGCTTAGAAGCCACAGTTGTTCAGCTCTACGAAAAAGGGATCACAACCAGTGAAATCGCCGATCTGATTGAGAAAATGTATGGGGCTCATTACACACCACAAACCGTATCTAACTTAACGAAGGTCGTTGACCAACAGGTCACCGCCTTCAAGACTCGACCGCTGGCAAGCCGTTATGCAGTCATTTACGTGGACGCAACCTACTTACCTTTGCGCCGGGACTCAGTAGCTAAAGAAGCGGTGCATATCGCAATTGGTATTCGGCCAAATGGGATGAAAGAAGTCCTAGGATATCAAGTCGCCCCAACCGAATCCAGTACAGTTTGGGAAGAGCTTCTCGTAGACATCCAGCAGCGTGGCGTAAAAGAGGTTCTCCTATTCGTGGCCGATAGTTTAGTTGGGCTTACCAACACGATTGGCAATCACTACCCTAAAGCTAAGCTTCAACAGTGCCTAGTCCACATCAGTCGAAATATCGAGGCTCACGTCCGAACTAAGGACCGTCAAGAGACCCTAAATGACTTCAAACTGATTCACCAAGCAGCCACCATGGGCGATGCCAAACAGGCTTTAACGAGTTTCATCACCAAGTGGCAAAAGGCTTATCCCAAGGTAACGAACAGCCTAAAAGATAATCCCCACCTCTTGATTTGTTTCACATTTCCAGCTGCAATTCGCAGTAGTATTTACAGCACCAACTTGATTGAATCCTTCAACAAAAAGTTAAAGCGTCAGACCAAAAAGAAGGAACAATTCCCCAATGAATCGGCTTTAGAACGGATCTTGGTTACAGTTATCCGTGACTATAATGGTCGCAACTTTGAGCGAGTCCATCGAGGATTCAAACCAATTCAGGATACTTTAGAATCAATGTATTAACAGCTGACTAATGGGAGAGGACTTCCATTTACACAAAATATTTGACACTCCCTGAACGATTTATTCGATTCTAATTTTAACTAGTTTCAATAATTCTTTATACATTGTCTTAGATGGGAGTATCCTTCCATTGAGTTTTGAAAGTTTAATAATTTACCGAAAATTTACCGAAAACGATTCAAAAAGTCACCAATTCTGTCACCAAACAAAAAGCAGAATGCCGATACATCAGCATTCTGCTCAACCGTACGAACCGGTAAACACTATATTGCGCCCCCCGAGGACTCTAATTGGTAATAATGTAATTCGGCTAGTTTAGTGTAGATTAGTAAAACACCGAAACAATAGCATTTTTTAAATTATACTAGTTGCTATGATCGTATATATTCAATATTTTTTCTGTAAGTTTTCTGTAAATATCATATTAATGAGGGCAATGAAATACCGTTACTCAGTTCGAGCAACGGCTTTTTATTATCAATCTAATCAATATAAAATGTTTTGCAAACTTCATTATTTTCCATCTAAGGTTGCTGGATCAATTGGTGATTGCGGGAAGGGAAAAATCTTAGTTCCATGTTTCTTAACATACTTTATCGGAATTTTAGGATTATTAAGAGATTTTCCTTTGCCTTCCCTTATTCTTTCATCTAAATGATTACGTTGATGTTCTGTCCATTTTGATAACCCACCAGGTGACAAAACATACATTTCTTGTAAATGAATACCAGCATAAAATGAAAACAACCACGGCACAGAGTTAAATCGTTGTAATAGCTCATGCGTTGCATGATGATCTGTAGAGAATCCCGAGGCAGTAGTTTCAGTATTTAGACTCTTAAACTCCCATTCTACATTATTTTTATCAATTGCATCATTTCCCTCTCTACCAGGTAGAAATGATAAGTCACTAATAATTACTTGCTGTAAAACTTTGGCACCATTATCTTGAAAAATATCGTCAATTCCTTTTTGCTTTCCTAATTTTTCCAGGTCTGCAAGTGCTCCCCATAACTTATTAAGTCCTTCTATTTCTTTTTTATGGGAACTATCAAAAAATGTCATCAATATACCTCCATATTAATGACATTAATCTTATCATATTAATTTAATTTATAGTAATACTTTTGCTATCCATAATATTATCATATGCTTGCTTTCCATCATCTATATCCTCAAAAAAGCGGAATGCAGATGCAGCAACATATTGTGGTTCTAGTTCACAAGAAATCCACTTTCGATTTAAGGACTCAGCAACTTGTCCAGTTGTATTTGAACCAGAAAAAATATCTACAACAACGTCTCCAGGATCAGTTAAGTATTTAATAAAAAATTCTGGTAATTTACTTGGAAATCGAGCTGGATGCGCCTTTATTCCTAATTTTCTTGTATAGTGCAGATAATGTGAATTACTCTCTGAGTTGGGAATTGTTAGCAGATTTGAAGGAAGTGCCCCACCATTATCCTTATTAAAACCAGTTGAAATATTATGACCTGAAGGACGAAGTGCAGGATCATAATAATGCTTTTTACTCTTTAATAACTTTTTCATTCTATCGGAATACGGTACAAGCACTTTGGTAACATCGGCTTTTGGAAAATCACCTTTAGAAAACCACCAGACAGTGTCTACTGCATCTTTAGCACGTATTTTTCTTTTGTTGACCCATTCTATTGGTGAAGGTAACTTGGATGGGTTATCCCAGAAAAATTCTTCTGCCAGTTTATATCCTAGTTCATCACAAAATTTAATTAGTACTTTATAATTATACAAAGACCTAATTGGTTTTCCTTTTTGATACGCTCCTCCCAAATCAATCACAAAGCTACCATCATCCGTTAAAACGGGCATAATCAATTTTGCAAATTTAGCAAGCCATTCTATATACGCTTCGCCATTTTTATTCCCATATTCTTTTTGTCTTAATAGTGCGAATGGTGGTGATGTTACAACTAAATTAACGCTTTTTTCAGGTAATTGCTTTAATAAATCTAGCGAATCACCTATATATGCCTTACCTAAATTTGTCTTATATGCAATTTTCAATTTAATTTATCCTCAATTCTAAGTATAATAATATAGGCCGTAATTATTGAGCTGCAACTCAATAGTTCACCACAAAAGCACTATTGCTGCTTACGTGGGCGGCCATTTTTTTTATTTTGTTCAAAACATGTTCAATACCATCATCACTTATAAATTTAATTCCATCTAAAATTTTAATAGTATCGGGCTCAAAATATTCTGGACTTTTTCTATATCTATTAATAAAATAATTTCTATTTTTATTTATTCTTTTACTAGCCGTACTAAATGTATACCATTCAACCATGATTCTAATATGCCCCCTTTGAAATATGATACATATATTATATCAATAAACATGTTGCAATGCAATATGTTTAATCCACTTACTTCAATTAGCTTAATTATTAATTTACTATTCAGTCTTTTAGAAAAATTATTCCATTTATAATTACTATCCTAAATCAAAATAATTGTAGAAAACAAGGTGTCAAAGATAACCATGTAATTTCGCAATGGAACTATATTTTAATAACAGGCATCATAACTTTATAAAAAGATTTAACACCTATCTTTAAAACATGCTGTCCCCAATTAGTCTTCATATTTCTAAATACAATTAGAACAAAAAAAGCGGTGTCGTTAAACATCGCTTTTACTCTAATCGTTCTAATTTTTCCAAGTCTTTGTAGTAGCATTGTAATACCATCTAATTGTATTACCATTTTTTACGTCTTTACTATACTGCGTCCAAGTAGCACCATCTACCAGCGAATTGGTAAATTTAACTTTTGTGTCTGTAGGTGCCACATTGCCATAACCAGCATCATCTGGTCTATTTCCCAATTGATAAAAGGGCTTGTTTACAGGAACAATAGATATATGCCCTGGATCTACATAACCTTTTTGCCCTTTATACTCTACAGGAACATATCCCCCTGTGAGCCAAAAAGTACCGTAGTTATTTGTGGAGGTTTCAGAATAAGTTTGTAAAGTTTTTAAATAGTCACTAGAGTGTAAACCATCATTATTGCCAATAATAGTGGGATATCCATCACCATGATTATCTGGATACAAATAGATCGTGTCTCCATTCTCTACATAATATTCCGTAGGTGTTCCGTTAAACACATCATCGGTGGTTGCCATTTTAGCAATATCATCTGGGTTAGTTGTATCATCACCGGTGCTCCCCATGGTAGTTGATTTTGAAACAGAAGCAGTTCCAACACTCTTAAGAGTGTTTAATTGGTTTTGTAAACTAGCAATCTGTGCTGAAACATCAGTTGATGTGGAAACTGGTGTTGTGGTTGTAGAATTAGAATTTTGAGTCTTTAAATCGCTTAATTGCTGTTTTAAATCACTTATCTGTTGTTGTAAATTAGTAATTTGTTGTTGCTGAGCCGCAGTCTGAGTCATTGTAGGCTTTTTAGACGCTACCTTGACTAAATAACCGTGCCAGAACCACCCTGAAACCTTGCTACTTTTAACCTGATAATATACAGCCTTTTTACCATTATGCTGTCTTACAATGGCCTCTTTAGACACAGCAAACTTTGTTTTTGAATAACTCTTAATGCTATGTACTTTAGTCTTTAGTGTTGCAGTCTTGTACAAGTAACCCTTAGCATCTTTAACTACCTTATATTGAGCAGCCTTCAAGTTCTTATATTGTATTACTTTTACTGTTGACGCTTTTGCTGTTTGACTATTCCCAACAACCCCTAAACATGTAATCGATAACCCTAAAACCACTGTCTTACCTAAGAAATCCAATTTCTCTACCTCTTATTATTTTAATATGAGTTTAATTATACTCGTTAGGCCTTAAACTAATAGTTAATTCAACGAAATAGTTTTACATAATTGGTTAAAATAAATCGTTCACTGAACGTACGCTTTATTAACACCAGTTTTTTCACTCTTTTTTTCAATCCAGCCTTCAAGCTTTAACCGTGGTACAATCAAGATATCTAAACCAGCTAAAGTTATCAGGGTGACTTTTTTGGCATCACCTCAAAGTCACGGAGCTCCTCATTATGAGAAGCTCTTTTTTATCTCTAAAGGTCAATTTTTCTGAGCATAAAACGCCCTACGCACAGGCTTGTTAGAACATTTTCTTGGTCTTTTCACATTTATGTTTTATTTGTGTAAAGATAAGTCTTTTTCTTGGAGCTGTATTTTTGCCGGTGCTATACTCATCCCATTATCACAGCTTGTATATGCCATTAACTAATTTATTTTTTTGATGTGTTTACTTTGGAGGAGTAGCAATGAAAAAAACTAAAGATGGCTTCATTCACTATGTTTTAAGCATGGCTGCCATTGTCATCCTGACAACCATGCTAGGTTTCGGATTCCTAAGTCATTCTATTCGTGCTCAAACCATCTCTGCGACCCCGTATAGCTCCTATCGATACGAATCTCCTAGTGCCACGATTCAAGTTAAAACTACCTCAACCAAGTCCATTTGGGACGCCGCTATTAAGAAGTGGAACGCTACTCATGCCTTTGATTTTAAACTTGTTTCTACTGGTGGCACTATTCAAGCTGATAGTTTTTCAAGTTTGGCACCAGCCTACAGTACGATCGCTGGTATCACTTATTCCAACTATACTGGTACCCAACTGCTGTCAGCTCAAACTCGGCTCAATACGGGCATCCTAAACAAATACCGTTACACCAATGCCGAGAAAACCAACGTGGCAGAACATGAGCTCGGTCATACGATGGGCTTATTGCATAACCCCTCGCAAAAAAGTGTGATGTATTATAAAAACCGCTACTTATCCATCCAACCAGTCGATATAGCAGCGGTGGAAAAAGACTATCACACGTTGATCGCTAATGACACTACAACTAATGCCCCAATTTTACAGCAAACCTTTTTCGAGCCAATTGTCCCCAAAAAAGCCGTTCTCCAGGCTGATTCAGTGAATGCGTTTTGCCAGGTGAAAACCGTTTCTGATTTTACAGCGGTAGATACTGCCCGCCCCGCATAACTTACCGTTGTAATAAGCATTAACGGCTTGCATCACTTGCAAACATAAATTCACTTTCTCACTTTCTATTTCTTTCCATTAAATTTTTTCATCTATTCAAATCGTGTATCAGTGCTTTTGTTCAACTATCCAGTCCTCCCCTACTAGACAGCCAACTTCCACCTCTTTCGCTGATACACAAACTTACTAATATTAGTGATGTAATCAATCTCAACGGAGATAATTACATCACTTTTTTGATAAGGCAATAATGGAACAGAACACAATTAAATATAGCTAATATATTTAAATCAAAAGCGCCTTTACAACGGGCTTTATAGCACATTGAAAGGTGTTTTGATAAAAACTTGATTTTATTCCGTATTTTTGACCATTTAAAACTTGAATTAGGTCATAAAACAGTATATTGCCTACTCCTATATGTCAAAAGCAGCATACATTTAAAACCATTTACCAAATGCTCTATTCAAGTAATAAAAGTAGGACTATATTAATAGTATCAAAGACTTCATAAGGGAGAAATTATGAATAAATCCGTTGTCACCATTGCCACCGCTGCTAGTATTTTTCTAGTTAGCGGAATTGCTCAAGCTAATGTTAGAAGTACAAGTGTTAAATTTGCTAAATTAACTAGCAAAAGTACATATGTGAAAGGATCAGCCACAAAACTGGCTACCATCAAGCTTAGCCGCTATCACACTACTTATGCTTATGGAAAAGCCAATAGCAAAGGTCAATTCAGCTTAAAATTAAAACATAAGCTGCATGCTAATTGGAAATATCGTTTAACTGTTATTAAAAAGGGATATAAGACAACAACCACGTATGTTAAAAGTGCTAAAATCCCAGCATCATCATCAAACAATGTAAAAAATACTACAAGTAACACCTCTACAACTAATGCAAATAATATTACCTCTAATCAACCATCATCAAGTAATAATCAAATCAATAGTGTTACAAACAGCACACCTACTGTATCAAGCTCAGCCACCTCTTCTAGTACCACTAATACCAGCAGTACAACATTCTCAACTGCCCAATCAATCAACTCATCTTCTAACACTGATTCTGCTTCAACTAGTGATTCCACTCAAAGTAAAAATGAACAACTTAAACATCAAATTAGTCAGTTAGGAGAAACGATTAACTCTCTACTGTCTAAAGTGAACAGTATGAAAGGAACACTTGATACAGCTACTGAAACAGCTACAGAAAGTGCTTTATACTATCAAAACATGAATGCTCAATTAAAAAAAGCTCAAACTGATAGGGACAGTCTTGATTCATCAAAAACTTCAACCTTAAACGAACGTATGCTTGCTGATGATTTGGTTGACAATATCACAACTGAACTTAATGAAACACAGCAACACGATAGCTTAGTCGAAAAAGCTAGACAAACAGTTAAAAATGATCCTAACTACGAAAATGAGTACCGTACTGCAAAAAGTGAACTTCAACAGGATATCAATCAAATGAATGAGCTACAAAAACAATTTAATCCAACTAACAAATAACTATTAATTTACACATTTAATTAAAAAGAACGATTTAATACTCTTTAAGAATACTAGGTCGTTCTTTTTATTCCAGCAAAAATTTATTTCAGGATGTTGTGTATATTGCTATGCGCTGGCTATTGATCAGTAAAAAGTCTTTTTATTTCGTTAGGTACGGGGGAGTCGTACTATCTTTCCTCGTAACAACAAGCTTCTTGTACTTATTATTAAAGCTTAAATTATATCCAACGTCTCCTCCATATACATTTTAAATTCATTGTTTTTCCAAAAGCCTAAACGGATGCCATCAATTCCCCGTGTCAACAAAACATAATAGATGTTGAGTACAAAGAAAGTAAATTCCTTACGATTTTTAGGAGCCTTAAAGTCCGTCTTAGTAAATTTCCCATTTGTATTAAAAAAGTGCTCAGGATTACCAAATAGATGACCATTTGGGTCTACTTGAAGATCATTACCAATCAAAACGCCTACTTTGTTTAAATCAATTCCCTGCACTGCAAAAACTGACCCAATTTGATCTTCAGCATCCTCATCCTTAGAATTAATCCAATTTTCCTGACTAGAATTCCATCTTCTATAAATATCTCCTTCATGCCAATGCATAATACTTTTATCTTTACCATCTTTTTGTTGCCAAGGCTCAACTAATCCTGCTAAAACTCGGTTAACATGTTCTGGATGAAAATTTCGATCTTCCTCAACCCAATCAATCAGGTTATGTAATGGTTGTTCGGTAAAGTAACCAAAATAAGCATCAGGCGTACTGTCTTTAAATACATCACGATTAAAGTTAGAATCAAAATTTGTATATTTTAACAATCCTGTATCTTTATAGAGAAGATATTTAATACCATTGATATAATCATCCGAAGTATATTTTTTCCCTTTTGGTGCTTGAATTCTAAATTGAGTAGTTAAATATCGCTGTTCAAATTCTGAAGTCAGTTGATGGAATTGTTTTCTAGTTACATTAGCTGGACGAATTGCTTGTAAAACATCATACATCAATATAATTTGCTTACCGAGAGCCTTTAAAATCTCTAAATGTGATTGACATTTTTCAAATCCATTAATTTTATAAACAGCATTAAAGGACGGATGCTGCTTCCCATACCTACGCGATAACTTATGCGATTCATCAACCACAACGACATCATACTTTTTACCACTTTTTATCATTTTAGTTGAAGTCGTAACCGTTAAATTACGCTTATTCATTCCATAAACCCTAAAAATTTCTTTACCCGTTTTTTCCCAATTTGGTTGTACGACAACACCGATATTAAAGTCTGGTTCTTGGTTCAAAATTCTTGCGATTAAGTGCGTTAATAATACTGTCTTACCAGTACCAGCATCACCATTAATTACAAAATTTTGGGTAGCGTCAAGAATCTTGTGTAAATGAAATGCCTTCGTACATATAATATGTATCTAACTTAAATAAATGATGCTTCCAAGGTGTCCTGGAGTCCTTTGAACCCTCGGTGGATCCG
>NZ_BCMG01000011.1 GCF_002217945.1 Secundilactobacillus silagei JCM 19001 | reverse complement strand
GTGACCAGACGCAGAAGAGCAAAGATAATAGTAATTACCAGAGCGATTCCGGCGAGTACAGTGACGACGTCACGAGTGCCGCAAGTGCGAAGTCGAATGCGTTGAGCAATGACCAGAACACTACCACTAGCGACCAAGGTCAAGCAACATCTGATGAGAATGGCTCATCTAATGGTCAGAGCAGTACCGTTAGTGACCAAGGTCAAGCAACGTCTGACGGGAATAGTTCGTCTAATGGTCAAAGCAGTACCACCAGTCGTCAAGGTCAAGCGACATTGGCTAAAAATAATAATTCAGCCAATGCTAAGAACAATGTCACAACTGAATCAGGAAATGGCAAGGCAACTTCCGAAACGAGTGGTACGAATAATATCAGCCACAGCAGCTCGAAGAATATTGGTAGTAATTCTACTGAAACTAACGCAGCTAGCTTAAGTGAAGGGACTACGAATAGTTCTGCCGATGCTCAAACAGTTGGCAATAGTGAGATGAGTACTGGTACCGAAAATGCCTCAGTATCACCACAAAATACGTCCGTTCAAAACGGTAACAAAGCATCAAATGAACAGCAGAAGTTACCACAAACAAACGAAACTAACCAAAGTGGCGTCTTAGGACTACTGGGTGCTGAACTCATGAGTTTGCTTGGATTATTCGGAATCAAACGTAAGCGTCATGACGAAAAATAATTCTAAGAATACGATGTCATAGCAGTATAATTGAATTTGGATGTGGCTAACGCTACAAAAGCCCCAGACTAATTAATCTGAGGCTTTTGTTAGATATAGGAGGAATGTAACATGTATTTTTTCGTAAATACAGTTATGCGTGATAAAAAAACGGGGATTGAACATGCGCAGATCAAACGACTTAAGCTCTTCAAAAAGCATCACCGTGATGCCAAAATTGTGGTTCGAGATTACGACCGCACTTTCCATCACTATCTGAAAAATGTTGGACTGGTTGATTCAGATATGATCAGTATGTTTGACTTTTTCCAAAATACGACCGATTTTAAAGCCCGGACTTTTCAGTTGAAAGATTTACCGGTTATTCATGGTCAAAAAGTGATCACCAAGCGGACTAAGGAAGGCAGCATGAATGTTTATATCGGCAAGCAATTAGCTGCTAAAATCTATACATTTGATTGGGATGATCAGCAGATCGATAAAGTAGAATACTTCGATCAGTACGGTAATAATGTCTCTACTGATGTGTATGATTCTCGTGGCTTTAAGTCAATGACAGAGACTTTTTCCAATAAGCACCAGGTGATTTTGGAAACGATGTTTGATGCCAATGGGCGGGTGGTCTATAAATCCCATTACATGAGAAATCGTAGTGGGAAATTAGCCAACTCTGCGCTGAGGCTTATCAATTATAAAGGTAATCCGGAAATTAACTTTGTTGGTTTGAAAAATTTCACCCGCTTTTTCATCGATGAATTAAACCGCTCGTATGGCGAAAAGAACGTCTTTGTCGTTGACCGGAACTATGGCATCGATTGGCCAATGCAAAATATGCAGACAGAAGCATTTAAACTGCTTCAATTGCATAACGTTCAGTCCAATACTAATAATCTTGAAACGGGACGACTCAACTACAATTACGAGTATGGCCTGGATCATCAGAGTGAATGGAACGGTGTGATTGCGTTGGGGGAAACGCAGCAGCATGATGTGGAAAAACGGTTCACTAAGAGTAAAATTTATGCCATTGGTGGTGGTATTATTAATGATGATGTCATTAACGGACCTAAAATTCCATATGAAAAGCGGACGATGGATAAGGTTGTCGTGATCGCACGCCTGACTAAGGACAAACACGTTGAGAAAGTGGTTAAAGCAGTTGCTCAAGCTAAGACGGAAATTCCAGATATTACGCTTGATGTTTACGGTGTGGGTCCCGAACACGATAATTTAGCAAAATTGATCAAAAACCTCAATGTGGCTGATCGAATTAAGCTAAAGGGTTACATTAACAACTTGAATCCGATTTATGATCAAGCCATGGTTTCGGTGCTATCCAGTGACGCGGAAGGGTTGCCACTGTCGTTGATTGAAGCGCAATCTCACGGTATCCCGTTGATTGCTCGAGACGTGATTTATGGTCCAAACGACATTATTACTAACGAGAAAGATGGTTATTTGATCGCGCCAGATAAAAAAGACGTTGATAACATTGCTAGTGCACTGGTTAAGACGCTAGCTGATAAAGAACACTGGCAAAGTCTGTCAGACGCAGCCTATGAAGATCGAATGAGGTTTTCAACTGACAGTATGTGGCATAAATGGGACGCGTTGAATAATGACGTGCTTCAATACTACGAGGAGGCTGAAAACTAATGTACTTTTTTATTGATCCAATAGTGGCACAGAATAATTCTGGCGTTGAGCACGCTGCCTTTAATCGGCTTAAACTATTTAAAGACCACGGTCAAGAGGCCAAACTGGTCACTCGAAACTATAATCGGTTTTTATATAAATTTCTCAAAGATGAAGGTGTCCCAGCTGAGCAGTCAATTAGTATGTTCGACTTTTTTCAGCACACCATCGGTTATGAGCGTAAACCATTTCATACCGATGATCTAACTATCGATAACGCCTATGAGTTAGACCGTCAAAGTAAGTACACCAAGGTTTACGACAACGATCGTCTGGTGATGGAGATTGACTACATTCCTGGTACTTTTGAAGAAATTAATACCATCACTTACTTTGACCGCTTTGGTAATAGTGTTGAAACCGACTACTATGATTGGCGTGGGTTTAAATCCATGCAGCAATACTACGATGTAAACGGGATTACGGTTAAGGAACAGATGCTGACTCCGACTGGCGAAGTTGTTTACGAGTCCTATTACGCAAAAGATGCCAGTGGTAAGCAGCGGAATTCGCTGTTAAAATTAGTGAATTATCATGGTGAAGACTATTACTTCAATAGCTTACTGGAACTATTTACGTTCTTCTTAGATGAATTGAATACTTCTTATGGCGGCAATAATACCTTTATGTCTGATCGTAGAGTGAATGACGCGGACACCGGGTTATTGAGTATGCAGACAAAGTGTCGGAAGATTGCCATTATTCATAGCACCGTATCACTGGATGACGATAATCAAGTGGATGGGAAGCTGAACCCGGTTTATGCCAATATTTTAGAAAACCATTCACAGCAACTGGATGCCATTATTGTCTCTACGCAGCATCAGCGAAATGATTTAAGCCTGCGGTACCCTAATTTAGACAATAAATTACACCAAGTACCAGTTGGCATGGTCGATGTTGATCAATTAAAGGCGCCTAAAAAATTGAGTGAAAAACCTAACCGTATCATTGCCGTTTCGAGAATTTCAGATGAAAAGCGGCCACAAGATATCGTGCGGGCATTGAGTCTGGTGATTAAGCAGGTTCCCGATGCAACCCTTGAATTTAGGGGGTACGTAAGTGGCAACACCGGCAAAAAGATTTTGAAATTGTTGGATGAGCTTAAATTAAAGAATAAGGTAATTCAACGACCGTATACCACTGATAAAAAACGTCTTAACGGCACTTACGATGGCGGTAAGGTTGCTGTACTGGCAAGTACTTCTGAAGGTTTTGGTCAGACTATTTTGGAAGGGGAAACGCATGGTATCCCTCAAGTTGCTTATGACATTAACTACGGCCCAAATGAAATGATCGATCCAGGTAAGAACGGCTATCTCGTTCGAAGTGGTGATATTTCTGGGTTGGCTGATAAGATCGTGGCAGTACTCACAGATCCTAATATTGATCAAATGGCCGAAGCTGCAGTGAATAAAGCCAAGACCTTTAGTACTGAATCAATTTGGCAAAAATGGCAAGCAGTCCTTGGTGAGGGCGTAAAAAGTTAAGCTTGATGGTTAAATTTGTATGATACAAAAATGGACTAATCCACCGGATTAGTCCATTTTTGTGTTTTCAGCCAATTAATATTTAAAATAACCGCGGAACCCACGCCAAACTTGATCGGCCTGTTTATTTTGATTGCGATAGTAGCGTGCGTTGCCAGTTAGCGGCCGTGAATCGGGGCGTTTTAAGATTTCTTTTAACGAACGGTGCCTAGTATCGGTGCCATCACCAAACAAGCGGTACTGCCAGTGACGCAGCCGGCCAGCACGATCCTGCCAGCCGTAGCGTAAGCGGAACAACTGGTGCTGCTGAGGGCGAAGCACTAAGACGTCCCAGGCGCCCAGTGTCTTGCTGTTTAGGCGACTGGTTTTCCGCCGGTCGGCAATGTCGCTGGTGGTGGCAATCCAATTGAGGCCGTCCTGGTGCGACCAGTCATCCACGTGGGTGTGGCCGGACATCACGGCGATAATCTGCCGGCGGTGTTGGACTAAACTGTTGTAAACGCAGGCAAAGTCCCCCTGCTGATTATTAGCAAACCAGTCGTAAGTCCAAAAGGGGCGGACAGCTTGTTTATCGGTAGCAGAGCGAATGGAATCGTGGGTAAACACGATGACCTGTTCGTCTGGGGCTAATTGATCCAACGTATTTGTGAGCCAAGTAGCTTGCTGATGCGCGATGCGTGACCGGCTGTGGCGGATATTTTGCAAAATTCCCGTCCAATGAATGCCGTTTGGCTGGTCGTCATAATTGCGGCTAAAATAGCCGTTAGTGCTTGAATCCCGAATGTCAAAGGTATTGAGCATGATCAGGCTTACCTTCGTGTCAGGAACACGGTATTTGCCGTAAAAGTTGTTCTGAGCTGCTAACCAGTTATTATGATGCCGATTACGGAGATTATGAGCGAGCTTTTCGGTCATGACCTGTTCCGTTCGATAGCCATTTAGGTAACGGGCGAAACCGGAATTGTCATCGTGGTTGCCTTGGGTGATAAAGGTCGGCACCTGACTTTGCTGTAACGCAGACACCGCATCGCCCGTATCGATAATTGTCCGACTAAGCGGTTGGTTACCATCAACAAGATCGCCGTTCATAACTAAACTGTCAAATTGCTGGTCACGTGCCATGGTGCTGATCAGCTGCAGATCACGTAATGACCGCTGACTATACGTTGACTGGTGTGAATCGTAATGGGTGTCGTTAATGAGGCCGATGACGATGTCTCCTGGCTGCCGTAACTGTTTAAGCTGGTGGGTGAGTTTAAGCAGTGTCGTTTTTTCTAATGAAGTTGGTTTGAGGGTAACCGGCGTATCAGCCTGATCAAACGTCCAGGGTTCCCGTAAACGAGAGACGTTTTTTGAACCGGTTATTTCATAGCCAAAATAGTGTTCAAAGTGGGGATATCTGCTCATAAAGGGTACGTAAGTCTGGCGGCCAGCATGGGTGAGCTGTAACCAGCCACGGTGCTGATCAGCTAATTTACCCGTGTAATTGACCACCGTATTTTGGTTAAGGTGACCGATGATCGGTGCGTGCAGGTCAGGATGCTGATAGCAACTAACACCTCGCCGACTGAAACAAAATTGGCCGTTCATTTTGAAAAAGGTGGGTCGCTCTCGCCGAGGTTTAAGCGGCAGGCCCAAACTCGAATTGATCAGGACGCCATACCGTTTACCCGTTTGATGATTGTAGTAAGGTAAAAAGCCGTGTTGAGTCTGTAGATAGGATATTGACTGATTTCGTACGATCTTGCTATATACAATTAGACCTCCTGTATGTAACAATTGACCGCCTTTTCGGATTGCTGGCCACTCCGGTACGGTTCGAAAAGCGAGTGGTTCAGCAGCGATAAATTCATGGGTTTCAGATTGTGAGTCAGCGGCTGATAACCGCAGCTTAAGTTTAGAGTCTATGGGGAAACTGGTGACTGCCTGCCAATTGGGATGATCATCATGGCCATATAACACGTGTCGCATAGTCGCTACACAAAGATAGCCATCATTCAGTATCAGCCAATAGCGACCGTCACTTTTCAGCTTGCCGCGATAGTGAACCGGTTGGTGCGTCGGAAATAGCTGTTGCCGCGGACTGATTCTATTTGGCTGTTTGCGGCTGACCAAGAAACGGTTAGGCGTGAAACTGCCTGATTGATGAAGAATTTGGCCGTCAATCAGAGAGCTTGTAAAACGATTTTTTTGATGGGTCAATTTTGTCACCGCCATTTACTTTAAATTCTTATGGTATAATTATGTTAATAATTATACAGACGCTTTACTTATATCTTGATAAACACCTGTAAAGAAAAGGAGTTTTTTGAAATGCAGTCAACTTTAGCCTATACGATCCAGGGATTAGCACACCAATCGCCTGTGACCGCTTTTTGTATTGACCATCAGACAAGCTACGTCGCGCAAACAGTTAAGCAAGCTACGGTGATCACGGCATGTCATTTAGATGATTCAACAGCCAGTGCTACGGCTGATTTAAAGGCACAGATCACCCTGCCAAACTTGGTTAACGTGCATAGTTTAGCACTGATTGCCAGTGCGCCCAAATTAAGCTTGTTGCTGTGCGGTCAGCCAACTGATGCCAATGGTCAGCCAAACGCTCCCGAACTATGGCGCGTGAGTGTTGATACGGGTACTCAAGACCAGCAGCTGGAGATTTTTAAGATAACCCATTTAGAAAGTGCCAACATTACGGGGACACCGCTGCCAGGTCCAGTCATTGGCGCTGTTTCGGCCTTATCCAGTGATCGCAGCGAACTGGCCGTCATGGTATTAGATCGGGGCCAGCACTTGCAAGGTACGGTCTATAATCTGGCGCAGATGAGTCACTTACTCCGACAGCTGACGGCTCATGGCCAAACGACCATTGAGGCGGGCAATCTAAAAATGATGGCCACGGTTTACCAATCCTTTAAGCCTAATACTAAGCAACTGGCACCCGAAACGATCGGCAGTATTCAAAGCATCAGTTTTTCAAACGGCAGAGCGCTTTACGCGACTAAGAGTTATGGCGACGAACATGCCGTCAGCAAAGGATTCTGGCTGCTGAAAAATGGTTTCCATGATCAGCCAATCGATCAGTTACCAGAAAACACGGTGCTAACGGGTATCGCACTGTTGGGCAAATACGTGTATTTCGGTCAGTCACAGCACCAAGCAAACGGGGACTACCTGAACACCATTCAACGCGTTGAAAAGACACTTTGGAAGTAAACAGACGCTATTTAAATCGCCTAGCATTACTAAAAGATAGTAGTGCTAGGCGATTATTAGTTTAAGCTAATTTCAATGTTTTAGCGAGGTAGTCAGCCATCCCGTCCTGATCATTATTAAGGGTCGTTACATCGTCGGCAATGGCCTTTAACTTATCGGTGGCGTTACTCATGGCCACCCCTTGACCAGCATAGGCGATCATTTCGTTGTCGTTATGCTCGTCACCAAAGGCGATCACGTTTTGACGGTCAATTTGATAGTAATTGGCCAGACGCTCTAGGCCAACCGCTTTCTGGACACCCTTAGTGCCAATTTCAAGGACACTGTTGGGGCCGCCCCACGGGGCCACGTCGACGTCATTGCCGAAATGGGCTTCAATGTAGGTTTGCAGTTTTTTCTGCAGTGGCCGGTCAACCGCAATCGTCATACTGGTTGGGTTTTGGGTCAAGGTAGCCGGACTCAACTGCTGGTCGTGGGTTAGCACAGTGGGGAAGAAGCCGACTTGAGTGGCTGCCGTTTGGTGCGCTAAGAACAGGTGCTTACCCTCCGCGGCAATCATGGAAATGTTAAACTCCTGCTGATGTTTCAGTAAATCGAAAACGATACCGCGATCGAAAGTATACTGATATTCATACTGCCAGTGGTGATGCGGCACGTGACCCAAGCTGCCATTGAAGTTGATCATTGGAGAAGTGAGTCCTAATTGGTCGTAATAGGTCTGTGACAGCCGGTTTGGCCGCCCCGTTACAATAGTAACGATGTGGCCGGCTTTAATAGCTGCCCTAATGGTGGCAATTGTTTTTTGAGAGAGTTTTGCTTCATTGTTTAAGGTCGTGCCGTCTAGGTCTAGTGCGATTAATTTTTGATTCAAGTTTACACATCCGTTCTTGTCGATTAGTTTCTGTAAGATTAATAGCCCTAATTTACCACAATCAATGGGGTTAGAGCAAGATAGCTTGCATTACGCGGTGAAGGTGCAAGGGTGATTCGAATTGACCGTTAGGCTTTGAAAAGGTATACTTTTTTCAGTTAATTTTGCGCAATGAAAGGGATAGATCATGGAATTACCAGCAGCATTTAAAACTAAATATCAGCAATTACTTGGTGATCAGGCGCCAGCCTTTTTTGCCAGCTTCGACCAATCAGAAAATAGCGGCTTTCGAATCAACCCGCTGCGACCAACCCCGGATGACCTTGATTTAACGGATCCGGTACCCTACACCAAATGGGGGTATTATGGCAAAGTCAGCGGCCACACGCTGGATCATCAATCCGGTGCCGTATATAGCCAGGAGCCCAGCGCAATGTTTGTGGGAGAAGTTGCCCATCCTAGTGAAGGTATGCGCGTGCTTGATCTGTGTGCGTCTCCGGGAGGCAAAACGACGCATCTTAGCAGCTTTTTGCAGCAGACTGGTCTGCTCGTCAGCAACGAGATCATGCCAAAACGGGCCAAGGTACTGGCAGAAAATACCGAGCGTTTTGGGTTAAGCAACACACTGGTTCTTAATGAAGATCCAGCCTCGATTGCGAAAGCCTTTCCCACTTTTTTTGACCAAGTCTTAGTGGACGCACCGTGTTCGGGTGAAGGGATGTTTCGCAAGGATCCGGATGCTGTCAGCTATTGGACCCCCGATTATCCGGCAACCTGTGCCAAGCGGCAGCGCGAAATTCTGACTGAAGCGGTGAAAGTGATTAAACCGGGTGGTGAACTGGTTTACTCGACGTGTACCTTTGCGCCCGAAGAAGATGAGCAGATGATCTCTTGGCTGCTGGAAACTTACCCACAGTTTGAAGTGGTGCCGATTCAAAAAACGGCCGGGATCATTGATGCTAAACCGGAGTGGGGCAATGGTGATCCCGCTTTGAAGGGGGCTGCACGGTTGTTCCCACATTTGATGCGCGGTGAAGGTCACTTTGTTGCCAAGCTAAAATTGAAAGAGGCCATTGGCAGGGTAACAAAATACCATCAGCAGCCGTCAAACGTTTCTCGCGACCAATCGAACTTGTTTGAAGCATTTGCCGAGCAATACTTAAACTTTAAAGTGGATTCGCACCGCTTAGTGGCGTTTGGTGATCAGCTTTACTTATTACCGGCTGGTACGCCGTCACTCAGAGGGTTAAAAGTCGTTCGGCCAGGGCTGCACTTGGGGACCCTTAAAAAGCACCGCTTTGAACCCAGTTACGCCATGGCGTTGGCTTTACGTCCCGGTCAGTTTAAGTATGAAACCGAAATTTCGGAGGATGACTGGAAACAAGTCGTTCACGGTGACATTTTCACCAAAACAGATCTCCCGCTTAAAAAAGGCTGGGTCCGACTGTTTTGTAACGGACAGCCAGTGGCCTTTGGCAAGGCAGTTAATCAGACGGTTAAAAACTTCTTCCCCAAGGGATTAAGGTTTAACGTGCATTAAAAATTTAGCAAGGCAGCCTGATGTAAAGGGCTGTTTTTTTGATTGAGAAAGTTAAATTGACAAAAGTTACTTTAACTTATATATAAACACAATCAAAACAAAACCAAACTAAAAAGGACTAGCAAAATTAACGTTAATTTGCTAGTCCTTTATTTATTATCTCAAAGTTATTCAAGTGAAATAAATCTTTGTCGAGCAAATGACTCTAGCTCTGGCGAAAAGACCATCGATTGCTTGCGCAGGTCCTTAACGGTTTGACTGCCAGTCAGCAGCATCAGTTGTTTAAACCCTTGCAGCCAATGACGCAGCCAATCTTCAGTAGCAGCGTAGTCAGTGGTAATCAAATGGTGTAGCACTTCACCGGCCATACCAGCTGCATCCGCGCCTAAAGCCAAGGCTTTAATGGCATCCAGCGGGGTTTTGATACCGCCGCTGGCAAAGATCCACGGTCGCGTTGATAATTTACGCATCTCAAGCAGTGATTCGGTGGTAGTCAATCCCCAGTTATCGAGGTAGGCCATTTCCTTTTCGGGACGGCGAAAGTTTTCGATTTTAGCAAAACTAGTCCCGCCACGACCACTTAAATCAACGTTGTTAACGCCGATGGCCATTAATTTTTGAACTGTTTTGGCCGTCATACCGAAGCCGACTTCCTTTACGATGACGGGCAGATCAAGCTTCGCGACGACGGCTGCCAGCTGATCTAACCAGTAGAATTCCCGGTCGCCTTCTGGCATGATAATTTCTTGAGCGGCATTGATGTGAATCTGTAGCGCATCGGCTGCCACCATCTCAACTACCGCCTGCGCGTCAGCCACGCTATGACCGGCACCCATGTTAGCAATCACCAGGCCATCGGGATTATACTGCCGCACTACGGAAAAGGTCGGGGCTAATTCCGGCTGTTTTAAAGCGACACTTTGCGAACCAACCGCCATTGGCAGGTGAGTTGCGGCAGCTAACCGTGCAATTTGCGCGTTGAGCCGACCAGTCTGTTCACTGCCACCGGTCATGGCTTCAATCAAAATGGGGTAAGCCAAACGATGGCCCTCAAAGACAGTGCTGGTGTCCACATCAGATAAGCCCAGTTCAGGGAGACTCTGATGGAGAATTCGCACTTGATTAAAACTGCTGTCGGTGACCGGTTGGTGGAATTTTTCAGCGAGTGACACGTGTTCATCCTTACGATGGGATTGTTGCGAAGTCATCTTATCACTCCTTAACGTGGTGCACGTTAAAACTTAAGGGAATAATCTGGTTAGCGGCCCATTTTTCAATCAACTGGTTTAACTGTTTGTGAGAATCGATGATGGCAATACCGCAGTCACCGCCACCGGCACCGGAAGTTTTAGCAATGCCGCCAAACTCTTCAGCAATGTCGCACAGTTTCGTCAGTAATGGCGTTTCAATGTGGGCGTGGGTAAATTGATCCAATTCGTTCAGTAATTTGCGATTAATCGCAATTTCCGTCTGAATGGCGTGCAGGTCCTGGCTGCGAAAACCGGCGATCATCCGTTTCAAACAGGCCTGACTGTTATTAAGAAAGTCTTGATAGGCTTGCTGGCGCTTGGCTTTGTTGAGGGCGACCCGGTCCACTAAATGAGAGGTGGAGGCCGGCGAACCCGTCCAGCCAACGAGTAACTTTAAGCTCTTCGGCGGGGTCAGTAACTCAATGTCGAGTCCCGGCCAATCCATATCCAGCAATTCAGCAAAGTTATAGCTCTTTTCGGCTAGTTTTAACCAGTCGCGGTCAAATGAGCGGTAGGCGATCCAGCCACCATAGACACTGGCGGCAATATCTCCTAAAGAACCGTTGCCCTGGACGTGGAAGTGGGCGATGGCAGCGAGTTTAAATAATTTATCATGGTCGACTGGCAGGGCGTAAAATTCGCAGAGTGCTTTGATCGTGGCCACAGTCACGGCGGCGGATGAACCCAGACCATATTTACGGCCGTCCTTACTATCCAGGTCGCTTTCTACAGTTAAGTGGTAAATTCCTAGATCCTTGCCCACAGTCTTGGCGTAATCTTCAGTGACTTTAATCGCTGATAAGATATAGTGAAAGGGGTTATCACGGTTATCAAAGACCATTTCGCCCTCTTCACGACGCCAATAAATGGAATTCTCCTGATACTGACTGGAAACAATACTGCCAATTTGATCAGCTGATCGAATCGTCACCGTTACAAATTGATCCAAGGCAACAATGATTGCGGGGAAACCAGTCTCAACGACGGCGTATTCACCCGCAATATAAAGTTTGCCTGGGGCTTTCACAGAAATCAAAACATCATGTCCTTTCACTAGCAGGCTAAAGGAAGCCGCTGCTAATTGATAACTCATTTAAATTTTTAATCTGAAATTGAAATACCCGCACCGGGTCGGGTAACAAGTACGTGATCCTGACCGAATGCCGTTTGAAAATGCTGAGCAATGCGCTTAGCGTCGCTGCCGTGGCAGATGATCTTGACGTTGGGACCAGCGTCCATTGTAAAGTAACACGAAATACCACGCAAACGAAGGTCTCTCACCATGTTCATTGCCTTGATCGAATCGGCGTTAAAGTATGTAAAGGTGGGGTCAGAACTCAGGGTCAAAGCGTGCATGCGCATGGCGTTTTGTTCGGCCGTGTGACCAAGGAGTTCAAAGTCTTGCGTTTCAATGGCCGTTTTCATTGTTTTAAAATCAGTCTGACTGGCGGTGATCCAGGCCGGATAAAAGGGGCTGGTCTCAACGGCCCGTTTCATCCCGACCCGGCTGGAAATCTTCTTTTGCTTGGCGGTCAAAACCAAGGCCACCACCGCGATATCCCAAGTCGGTTGTTCGTCGATGGGGTAGGCGTAGGAAGTCGCATCGTCATGGCCTTGCTGCCAAGCCACGAAGCCCCCAAAAATGGAGCGGGTAGCTGAGCCAGAACCGCGCCGTGCCAATCGAGACAGGTCTTGGCGGTTTAAATGAAGTCCTGCCGCACGACTGGCAGCACCAGCCAAAGCAGCAAACCCAGAAGCTGAAGAAGCTAATCCAGCGGCGGTTGGCACGAAATTCTGGGTGGTCACGCTTGCCCGATAATCAATGTGGGCTAAAGCACGGACCTGATCTAAGAACGTTCGCACTCTTAGACTGTCAGTAGCGGATAAAGTCTGATCGTCAAAAACGACTTTGTCTGCGGCTAAACTGGGACTAAACTGCACCGCCGTTTGGGTGTAAAATTCATCCAGTGTGATCGATAAACTGTCATTTTGCGGAATGATCAGCTGATCGTCTAATTTTCCCCAGTACTTCACTAAAGCGATATTAGTATGGGCTTTAGCGGTAATCGGGTGATCTGTGATTGCCATTATTTGGTTTCCTCACTTTTTAAGGGCTGAACCCATGATTGGGCCACGCCGTGATTGGCTAAGTCTAAACGGATCTTGGTAGCGGTAGCTTCATTTTCTGCCAGGCAGATCATGCAGCCGCCCATGCCGCCACCAGTTAACTTAGCGCCCAGCGCGCCATTTTGTCTGGCCACCGTGATCATTTCGTCTAACCGCGGATGACTGACGCCGAGCTGTCTTAACAGCACCTGAGCGTGATCAAAAATCGACCCCAACTCAGATAGCCGATCGTTAGCCAGCGCGTCCTTAGCAGTGTACGTTAACTGGCCGAGACCCTTAATGGCGTGGTTGGCGGACTGCGGGTCAGCGGTACGCAATTGGGCGACGGCTTTGACGGCTAAGCCAGTTTGGCCATGAACCCCGCTGTCTGCAACGACTAAATAGCCGTGCAGGTGAAAGGGCAGCGTGACCGGCTGCGTGCCACTGACAAACCAGATCGGATTGTCGGCACTAGCAGTTGCCACGTCAATGCCGCTGGGATTACCATGGATAATTTTTTCTGAAATATTGGCATCTGCTAATAATTGGGCGTGGGAGAGCGGTTGTTTGAAGAAGCGGTACAGGGCACGGATGACCGCCACTGCGGTTGCTGCGGATGAGCCCATGCCGCGTTCAGCCGGTAAATGACTGTTGATGGTGAGATCAAAACCGATCTTTTGGGCGCCAAACCGCACCAGTAGTTCGTCGATCAATTCATTGATGCCATGCAGTTGTGCAGGGGCCGACTGCCGATTACCCGTATAATAGCGGCTGACCAGCTGCTGAACCCCGTCTGCGCGCGGCGTCAAAATGACGTTTTCACGGACAGCAGGTAAGGGCAGTGCAATTGCAGGCTGCTGGTAAACCACACTGTGTTCACCAATTAATATGATTTTTGCGTGACTGCTGCCACTAGCCGATGTTTCCACTGCAACTGCTCCCCTCAAATAGTTAGTGTTAATTTTCAAGTTAAAATTAGTAGTGTTTCTAATGATTACAAACACATGGTATCATACGACAAATAGCCCGTGGTTACAAGATAGTGCGGGGCTGTAGCGCTGGAAATACGCTAAATTTAATGCTTTGTTAAGAATGGTTTACTGGTTATTGATGTTTAACTATCATTATTAAGGTGCATTAAACGGCTACTAAGCTTTGAAAAAGTAGTCATTTTACAGTTAAAACGGGTCATCTGTTAACGCCTGCTTCCGCCTAGGAACCAAGTGTAGTATGATAAACAAAGAAAGCTAATAGAGAATTTGGTGAAATTAATGGATGCAAATACAATTTATGCCGTCGTTGATATTGAAACGACCGGTACTAACGTTGCTGAAGGCAACCGAATGATTCAATTTGGGTGCGTCCTGGTGCAAAATGGTGAAATTATTAACCACTTTAACACGGACGTTAATCCCCAAACTTCAATTCCGCAGTCGATTCAGGCTTTGACCGGGATCTCAGAAGCCCAGGTCAAACGGGCACCGCTGTTTGATGACGTTGCTGGGACGATTTTTAGTCTGCTGTCTGACACGGTTTTTGTGGCGCATAACGTCAACTTCGACTTTCCGTTCGTCAACGCTGAACTGGAACGGGTCGGGTATCCGCGGCTTGATATTCAGGCCATCGATACGGTGACGCTGAGTCAAATCTTAATGCCGACCGTGCCGAGTTATCGGCTGCATGATCTAACCCAATACTTAAATATCGTTCATGATCACCCGCATACGGCTAACGACGATGCGTTAGTGACCGGTGAATTGCTGATCGTGCTGTTCAAGCGGATGCTGGAATTACCGATCGTGACGCTGCAGCAGATGGTTGCAGAAGAGGCTGAACTACCGCGGGATACCGGTGAGGTGTTCAAGTGGGGCTTAGCGGAAGTCCGCAGACACCCTCGCAGTCTGCCAGATTACTTGTACGTGTCACACGGGATCGCTCTGCGTAAGACACCGGTGATCACGGCGACTGATGACCGGGAATATACCTATCCACGGACGAAAAAGAATAAGTTAAAACGCTTCCCCGAACACTTTGAATGGCGTGCTGATCAAGCCAAGATGATGAACCTGGTTTACCGGCAGTACACGGATGCGCAAACGGCCAATCAGCCGCTGATCGTTGAAGCGCCGACTGGTACCGGGAAAACCTTGGGCTATGCACTGCCAATGGCGTACCTCGCTCAAAAATTTGATAAACAGGTGGTCATCGCTACCGATACGGTACTGCTGCAAAATCAGCTGATCAATCAGACCATGCCGCTACTAGAACGGATGCTGCCCTTTGAGACCCACGCAGAAGTGGTTAAGGGCAACGCCCATTATCTGGATCTATCACGGTTTAAGATCTCGTTGAGCCAAACTGACCATTCCAAGCAGACGCAGTTAATTAAACTCAGACTGTTAGTTTGGTTAACACAGACCGCTACTGGGGACTTAGATGAACTGCATTTTAAAAATGAACCGCCGTATCTGGACAGTGTTTACCACCATGGTATGGCCGACTTAACGGATACGGATCCCTTTTACGAAGACGATTTTCTCCGTCGGCTGTATCAGCGGTTGAAATACACACGGTTTATCATTGTGAATCACGCGTTTTTAATTCAGCATGCTGATCTACTAGGCGATAATTTTCATCAGCCGTACTTGGTTGTTGATGAAGCCCAGCATCTAGCGGATTACGCGTTAAAGACCCAGCGGCAAAAATTTGATTTTCAAGTGTCACTTTCAACCAGCCGCCGCTTAATGGAGTTATTGGACCCAGAAAACGAGTACGGGCTGACGGCTGCCACTGACGGGTTAACCTTAAATGATGATCTGAATACCTTTTATCGCTGGTTAATTGAGTTTAGTCGCCAGCTGCGCGCTTTAAGCGATTATTTAACCAATCACTTTAAAGCCCAGTTTGGTGGCAAATTTACCAAGCCATACAAGGAGATCGTGATCTCCGAGGACGACTGGGTCGGTTTTCTCACCCAGCGTGAAGGCTTGTTTGAACAATTAGACATTTTAGTGGGTAAATTTCAGGATCGGTTAGCTAAGATCACCGATTCCTTTTACAAGCAGTCTAACCGCTGGCTGAAGAGCGATGAAGAACTGTTCTTACGCTTTAGTCACGCGGTCAACGCCATCACGGATGCCTGGGACACGCTGTCGGCAATTCGGCAGGCACCCAAACATGAAGAAGCCGGCACGGGCAGCTATCTCTACTGGCTGACGATCAGTAATGATCTGAGTCATATTATGGTGGCGTCTAACCTGATGACCGTGGAAGGCTTTTTATCACAGCAGATCTACTCGCATTTTCAAGCCCCGATGTTTACGGGTGCGACGCTCTTTTCTTCCAACCGTTCACAGTATCTGTATGATCAGTTAGACCTTGACCGGGCTGCCGTGAAGATGCGCCGGTTGAAATCGGACTTTGATTTCGCGGCTCAGGCCAAGATGTACATTAGTAATGACGCGCCCGACATTAAAGACGAGGACGCCTATAACCAGTACGTCTCACACACGCTGATTCAAGCACTGTCTCAGGTTAACCGGCCAACACTGGTCCTGTTTAATTCCTTGGCAGCGATCGAAGCTGTCTATGAACGGCTAACGGACGCCATTCATCCCAAGCAGCGGCTGATCTTAGCGCAGGGAATTTCGGGGTCTAAGGAAAAACTCATCAAACGGTTCATGGATGAAGATAATGCCGTTTTACTGGGGGCAGCGAGCTTCTGGGAAGGCATTGATCTGCCGCAGGATAAACTGCAGCTGCTGGTGATTGCCCGATTACCGTTTGATTCGCCTGATCAGTTGGAAACGAAGGTCCAGTACGAACGGATGAAAGCCAAGGGTAAAAATCCGTTTTACAACCTCTCACTGCCTAAAGCGACGCTGCGACTGCGTCAGGGTGTAGGCCGGCTGATTCGAACACGACAGGACTACGGTGCGGTGATCGTCTTAGATAGCCGGTTAGTTTCACGGCACTATGGGCAAACCATTTTGAAGACCTTACCGGCCAGCTTGCCAACAATGACCGGGACGGTGCCGCAATTACTTAGCGATATGACTAAATTTTTTAAAAAACACAAAAGTATCAGCCACGACAGCTAAGATTTGATATAATTGTTCGCGGTGATAACTGAAAGAAGGCGTGTGAAAGAACATGAGAAGGGAACATGCAAGCCGAAAGCGGTTTGGTAGTCGGCTTATGCTGACGTTACTTGGCATCATTATCGTTTTAATCTTGGTCGGTTTTGGGGGAATTCACCATGCTACTTCTCCAGTGACCAAAGCCAAAGCGCAGTCCGTTTCGATTGCCAGAAAGTATGCTGGTTTAAAAACGACTGACGGCTTTTACTGGACTAATTTAGACGATACTTACTACACCGTTGCTGGTCAAAACGCTCAGAATCAGTCAGTGTACATTATTGTTCCCCAAAAGGGTGGCAACGTGAGAGTCCTGCAGCAAAAAAATGGCTTATCCCGAAATCAAGCTCTCAGCCGAGTCTGGTCCAAGCATAATCCTAAGAAGGTACTCTCAGCGGCACTCAGCGTATTTAACGGCCACCCAGCATGGGTCGTTAGTTATATGAATCATAAGGGTCAACTATGTTATGAAACGTTAGGTTTTAAATCTGGTAAAGTATTGCAGTCTATCGAAAACATCTAGTTATTCAAGGAGGCCATTCTTTTGAAGATTTCGCAGCGTGCACAACAGCTTCAGCCGTCTGCTACCATGAAAGTTTCTGCTCAGGCAAAACAAATGATTGCTGACGGGATTGATGTGATTAACCTTGGTATTGGTGAACCGGACTTTGAAACGCCCAAAAATATTGAACAAGCTGCTATTGACGCCATTAAATCAGGCAAAACCAGCTTTTATACCCCGGCTGCCGGAATTTTACCATTACGGACTGCCGTGGCGGATAAAATGGCGAGTGACTACGGCCTGACCGGGTTGTCAGCCTCAAACGTTGCCATTACGACTGGTGCCAAAATGGCACTGTACAGCACGTTTCAGGCGATCCTTGATCCGGGAGACGAAGTTTTATTACCGGAACCATACTGGGTCAGTTATGCTGAACAGATCAAACTGGCTGGCGGGGTACCAATTTCAGTACCAGTGGGGTCAAGTTTTAAGGTAACACCAGCTGATTTAGCAGCGAAGTTAACTGATAAAACGGTGGCCTTCGTGCTGAACAGTCCTGAAAATCCGACTGGCGTGATCTATGATCAACAGGAGCTGACAGCTCTGAATGACTGGACGAAGGCTCACGATGTCATGGTGATCACGGATGATATTTATGGCCAGCTGGTTTATAACGGGGCGAGCTTCACTTCCATTGCGCAATTAGATGACCAGTTAGATCCACGAATCATTATCATTTCCGGTGGTAGCAAGACCTATTCCATGACTGGCTGGCGGATGGGCTACGTTGTGGCGGATGAACAGCTGATCAGTAAGATCTCGGCTTTTCTGTCCCACGCGACCGGGAATCCGACTGCGGTTAGTCAATACGCGCTGCTAGAAGCCTTTACGGGTAATCAAGACCAGGTTGAAGTGATGCGCAAAGCGTTTGAAGACCGTTTAAACACGATCTATCCGTTGCTCACAGCGATTCCTGGATTCGACCTGCCAGTTAAACCGCAAGGGGCCTTTTATCTTTTCCCAGACGTGAGTGGTGCGTTGAAGATCTCGGGCATTGCCACAACTGGTGAATTCGTTAGCCGTTTATTATCTGAAGCCCACGTGGCTTTAGTCGACGGTTCTGCATTCGGTGTTAAAAACCACGTTCGTATCAGTTACGCAACTGACATGGACGCCTTAAAAACAGCTATGGCTAGAATCAACAAGTTCATGGTACAATTTAAAGACTAATTATTTATTGGGGGTTACATTGTGCAACAGATTAACATCATCAACGCCAAAGACCATGTTGACGAAAAAGTCAAAATCGGTGTTTGGCTGACTAATAAGCGTTCCAGCGGGAAAATTGCTTTCTTGCAGTTACGAGACGGCACCGCCTTTTTCCAAGGCGTTGTGTTAAAAAACAACGTCTCAGAGGAAGTCTTTGAAACTGCTAAAGAACTGCGGCAAGAAACCAGTATGTGGATCACCGGTGTGATTCATGAAGATAGCCGGTCTAAGTTCGGCTACGAAATTGCTGTGGAATCTATCGAAGTCATTGGCGAAAGCGAAGACTATCCGATCACACCTAAGGAACACGGGATCGATTTCTTGTTAGATCACCGTCATTTATGGTTACGGTCATCACGTCCGCACGCCACGATGGTTATTCGCAACGAAGTGATTCGGGCAACCTATGAATTCTTCAACAAGGAAGGGTTTACTAAGATTGATGCCCCAATCCTGACTGGTAGCGCACCTGAAGGAACCACTGATCTGTTCCATACGGAATATTTCGATCGTGATGCTTATTTGTCACAATCTGGTCAGCTCTACGAAGAAGCTGGTGCCATGGCATTTGACAAAGTCTTCTCATTTGGCCCAACTTTCCGTGCTGAAAAATCCAAGACCCGTCGTCACTTGATTGAATTTTGGATGATCGAACCAGAAATGGCCTTCATGCACCAGGAACAAAGTTTGGAAATTCAAGAACAATACATCGCTTTCTTGGTTCAAAACGTGATCGATCACTGTAAAGACGCCTTGGACACACTGGGTCGAGACATTAATGTCTTGAAGCGTTACACCCAGTTGCCTTATCCACGAATCAGTTATGATGAAGCCGTTGATATGCTGAAGGAAAACGGCTTTGATGTTGACTGGGGCGTTGATTTCGGTTCACCAGAAGAAACCTTCTTGGCAGATCACTTTAGCCAACCCGTGTTTGTTCTGAACTATCCGAAGGCAATCAAGGCGTTCTACATGAAAGAACACCCGACCCGTAAAGACGTTGTAATCTGTGCTGATTTATTAGCCCCTGAAGGTTACGGCGAGATCATTGGCGGTTCTGAACGGGCAACCGATTACGACTACCTGTATGATCAAATCGTCAAGCACGGTTTGGATCCTAAGGAATACAGCTGGTACTTAGACTTACGTAAGTACGGCAGTGTGCCTCACTCAGGCTTTGGTCTGGGACTTGAACGGGCCATTACCTGGATCACTGGTGAAGACCACGTTCGGGCAGCCATTCCATTCCCACGTCTATTGAACCGGATCTACCCGTAGACCATAGACAATTATTTTTGATGCAGAAACTTCTCCAGTGCCTAATCTTTAGTGCAATGGGGGAGTTTCTTCACGTTTAGAACAGTTTAAAATGATTGGAGGAGTCGATATGGATGCATTTGCGAAGGCGTTACTTAAATCGGGCGATACTAGTCTTTCGACCCTGCTGCTGGAACATTATCGCGAACTGGGCATGAGCAATACTGAATTTCTGATTTATTTGCAGATCAAAAGCTATAATGACCGCGGCATCAGCTTCCCGCAGACTGAAACGATTGCCAAAGCGGTCGGTTTAACCGATAACCAGATCTTCCAAGAGCTGCATACAATGATTGCCAAACGCTTAATGCAGATCGATACGGTGCAGCAGCCAGGCCAATTAGCGCGTGATTCGTATGATTTTACCTTACTGTACGAAAAGTTAGCCCAGTACGTCAAAAAAGCTGAAACGCAAGCAGTGACCAGTCAGGTTGAAAATAACCGTGAAACGATTTTTAACCAGATTGAGACTGAATTTGGCCGGCCACTTTCGCCCATTGAACTAGAGATGATTTCTCAATGGCTGGATGAAGACCATTATCAAGTTGAAATTATTCGCTTAGCATTAAAAGAGGCAGTTTTAAATCAAGTTTACAGTTTAAAGTACATGGACCGGATTCTGCTTAACTGGCAAAAACGGCACCTGACGACGCCTGAACAGATTCAGCAGGAACGACAGCACCGTCAAGCACAGACGCCTACAAGCGCAAATAAAGCGAATAAGGGTGCCAAAAAGAAGGGACTGCCAGATATTCCCATGTTTAAGATTGGGGAGCAGCCGCAAAAGCCTGAAAAGTAGGCTAGTTGTACTTAATATCAAGTTGGGAAAGATCAATTTATTTGAGAATTGGTCTTTTTTTTAATGAAGTAAATAAATAATAAGTTACTTTAACTTATTGTCAACTTATTGTCAAAAACTCAAACCCAAAACCACCAACAAAACAATAAACATTAGAATAGACAAACCCTTTCATATGATTTATATTTAAGGACTTATAAACTTGTACTTTCTCACTGTTTGAAAAAAGGTGGTAAAGGATATGAATCTATTTCAGAACTATTCGCCCAGTGAACTAAAGGGCTTTCTTGAAGAAGTTTTTAACATGTTGAATAGGGAAGTTATCGTCACTCATGAAGCGGGCGATGCCGACAGTCTTAGCTTAACCAACATCACCGTTGGCATGCCTGATAGTGATGCCCTGCATTTCTTTATTAGGTGTAATGAGAATGCCAAACTAACTGGCGAAACGATTATTTCAAAGATTGCTAAAATCATGGCCAGTTATTTAGACACACCGATCAACGACCCCTTTGAGATGGAAATCATGTATAGCGCCAGTCTTGAGTTCGTGTACGATCCGACTATTGACGCCCATATTAACCATTCAACGGGCACCATACCGCTGATATCGGTAATTGGAGATATCGTTGATCTAAAGGATGCCAAGTATTTAAAACAAGAAGCCGGGTTGATCAGTAAATTCGTCAATGCCAATAATCAGCTTTAATCAATCGCGTTGATGGTGATATTTCATATTGTCTCGAAAAACAAAAAGTTCTGGTATTAACCAATTTTCATTGATTAATACCAGAACTTTTTTAGTTGCTTGTTTATTGACCAGCCCTGGGTGCTGATGTGCTTGACCTGCCAGAACTAGCATTGGAATTAGCAGTGGTGCTATTACTATTACTGTCGTTATTATTGTTGTTACCGGTTCGGGAACTTTCAGTAGAAGCGGAATTAGTGTTTCGCGAATTATTATCGTTATCATTTCCACCGCCATTGCCGTTGCCATTACCACCGTTACCACCACTTGGACGTTGTTCAGTAGAGGTGCTTGGCCGTTCACTTGAAGTCGTCGGTCTGGATGAGTTATTGGTGTTGGCTTGGTTATTACCGGTTGTATCGTTGGTATTGGTACTGCTGCTATTCCCATCGTTAGTTGGGGTCGACGCATCGCCAGGATACCCAGCAACGTAATACTCAGTTGAATTACCACGCTTCGTAGCAACTACGTCCGATGGGGCAGTCCAGTCAGTATTACTTGCATTTTGCTGAACGTAGCTCATTTCAGAACGATAGATCTCTTGTGCGATTCTGGTTTGCGCTTCAGGAATGTAGTGACCAGTCTGGAACTGTTTATCGTAGCCAGTCCATATTGAAAGTGAGTAATTCTTGGTGTAACCAGTGAACCAGGAATCCATCGCTGCATCAGCAGGAACTTGTGATGCATAATCATCAGGATAAGCAGTGGTTCCAGTCTTACCGGCTTGGTACAGACCAGAGATGTTGGCTGCGGTACCAGAGCCATTCGTGCTGGTCATGACACCCTTTAGCATATCCGTAATCATAAACGCCGTAGCGGGTGACATTGCCCGGGTGCCCTTAGCCCCATAGGAATGTGATTTACCATCGGCGGTCACTACACGATTAAGCAAGTGCGGCTTGTAATAGGTACCGCCATTAGCGAAAGCAGCGTAGGCGGCAGCTTCCTGTTCCGTGGAAATGTAAAGGCCAATCCCATTTTGAAGCGTCAACTTATCATTAAACGTCATGCCCAGGTTACCTAAGAAATTGGTGGCTCGATTGATACCAACCGCCTCTAACGTTCTTACCGCTGGAATGTTTCGTGATTCAACCAGGGCTTTACGCATGGTGATCGTGCCTTCATGCTTATTATCAAAGTCATTTAACTGGCGGTTAGATCCTGGATAGTAGTACTGCGTATCTTGAACCGGCTGATACGTCGGGTATTTCAGGTACTGAATGGCTGGCCCGTAATCAGCGATTGGTTTAGCTGTTGACCCACTGGAACGGTCAGTTTGAACCGCGCGATTAAGTCCGAAAGTCACCTTACCAGTTTTACGGCCACCCAGCATCGCGACCACGCGACCATTATGTGGATTGACCATCGTGGCACCCACTTGGAACTTATTGCTTGGGTAAGCCACGTAATTATTACTATTAGCAATGTTATAAAGGTGCTTTTGAGCAGCCATATCAAGGTTGGTGTAGACTCGCAATCCATCCGTATTGGTATTATATCCGTCGCTTTTCAGTTCGGCATAAACCTGTTTGAGGTAAGCGTCGATGTATTTTTGATTAGTCAAATTAATCGTACTTACTGGGTGAGTTGTTGCTAAGCCGGTCTGAACACTCGTAGCTTTAGCAGTGGCTGCTTGACTAGCCGTAATTTGCTTATTAGCAACCATGGCAGTCAGCACTTGATCACGCCGATATTTCGCATATTGAGGGTGATGAATTGGATCATAGTTAGTCGGGCTTTGCGGCATCCCAGCTAGCATGGCCAACTGCTGTAAATTCAGCTTAGACAGTGATTTACCATAGTAGTAGTGAGCAGCAGTCTGCATCCCATAGACACCATTACCCATGTAAACTTTATTAATGTAAAATTCAAGGATCTGCTGTTTGCTATACTTCTGGTCAACTTTAATTGCCAACCAGGCTTCCTGCGATTTACGTTTCAAAGTTTGGTCAGACTTAGCGGTTGAAAAGACGGACAACTTAACGAGTTGCTGCGTCAGCGTACTACCACCTTGAAGTCCCAGTGAAGAACCAGTGACGTTATGCATTGCCGCACTGATGATCCGAATGGGGTCAACACCATGGTTTTTATAGAAACGCCGGTCTTCAATGGAAACAACGGCTCCCTTTAACTGTGAAGGGATGTGTTTCGACTTAACGTAATCACGGTTTTGGGCGCCTAACCTTGAAATGACGTTGTTATTAGCATCGTAGACCTTAGTAGAGGTGTCACTTTTCAGTGAGGACTGCGAGATGTCCGGTGCCCCCTGTGCATAGTAGAAGAACACAACGGCACCTACTAGGATGGCCGCTAAGAAAAGGCCGATCACCCATTTAATTATCCGCCGTATATAGTGGTGACCATTATTAGAACTGCCCTTTCGTTTCGTTCGCAGTTCTGAACGGGTCGGTTGTGGATCGGATTGATTACTTGACATAAATAGACTCCTTTGATTAAGGCGTTAGATGAGTTGATCAACCGCATCAAGATAAGCGATGGTGGGGTTGAGTGAATATTTAATTGGAATGGCCAGTGTTTGAAACGCGGTGAGTGGAATCGATTTTCGACCCTTCGCACTACCTTGCGCATCCCAATAGTTGATTAAATCAGTTGCCTTCAATAAATATAATTGATCAAGTGTGACAAATTTAATCAAACCAAAACAAATTCCGCCTTGTTTTAAACAACTACGCATATGTTCAACTTGATGCTGATGAAAATTATCCAATGGAAAACGGGTCTTTTCCTTGGTTTCTTTGGCATCAAAATCGATATACCGGCCGCGATAAATTCCGTTATAATCAGTAGTAGAGGGCCGTCGAAAGTAAGCTTCTCGAATCACTGCGGCACTCCGCTTAGGGTAATCAACCTTGACGATTTGAATAGGAGTCGGTTTCTTATGAATAACTGCGATGTCGTGAGCAAGATAATATTGATTACTTTCGTTTATTTCCTGTTCTAACGTCATGCCACGGCCACCATGTTTGACTAAGGCAGATTTGGCATGCTCAGGCTGATTGACCGGTTGCGGTCGGTATTGTGTCCCGTTAGGATAATGAATTGTCACTAGCTGGATCATCTCTTTTCTATCGTAAAATATTGAAAAAAAGTGCATACCCAGTTAGGGTTATTATACCAAGTTGGCTAGTGAATAAAAACTGGAATATGAAACTATTAAATTAAGGATGATGTAAGAAAATCAGTTCTTACATCATACTCATGGTTGAAATGATACCACAAAAGGGGATTTAGAGGTATGCAACGTGTGTGGATAACAGGTTATCGCGCCTATGAATTAGGTGTTTTTTCTGAAAAAGAACCTAAGTTTTTAGTTTTGCAATACGCTTTGAAACGGCTCATGATACAGGCCGTTGAAGACGGCACGAACTGGCTGATCACGGGTGGTCAAATGGGGATCGAACAGTGGGCAGCCCAGGTCGGTATGGCGTTAAAAAAAGATTATCCGGAACTTCAGGTTGCCATGATGACGCCCTTTACCCACTTTGGTAACAATTGGAAACCGGATAATCAAGCCAAATTAGCCACGTTGATCTCACAGGTTGACTTTCATGCCAGTGTCAGCAACCACGATTATTCGTCGCCGCAACAATTAAGAAATTATCAAGAATTCATGTTAACGCACACCGATGGCGCAATATTAGTATACGATGTAGACAACGAAGGCAAATCGAGGTACGATTATAATGCAATTGTGAAATGGCAAGATGAGCATGATTATCCGCTGCAACTCGTTGATTTCGATCAATTACAGGAGTTTTCGTACGAATTTGCAGAAAATTCAAAAGAAAATTCAAAAAAGGGTTTCAATTCAAACTAAAATTTGATAACATCTTAAATGTTGGTGTTGAAAAATGATGAGGTGTATTTAAATGGCAACCATTAATTATAATCCAAAAGACATCCTTCAAAAAGAATTCCGTCAGAAGATGCGGGGCTATGATCCTGCTGACGTTGACAGCTTTTTAGACAATGTGATTAAGGACTATGAAGCATTCACGAAGGAAAATCAGCACCTCCAAGACGAGAACGAGCGTCTGCGTGCAAAGGTTGATGAATTGACGAAACAATTATCTGTCGGTGGCACAACAACGGCTCAACCGAGCCAGCCAGCTACCAATGTGACTAACATGGATATTTTGAAGCGTCTTTCTAACTTGGAACGTCACGTGTTTGGTTCTCAAATAGACAGTGGTGCTAACACATCACACCGTCTTTAACAATTTGATAGTAACTTGTAAATCTCGGGTAATCGCGGCCGGCTTATGTCGGCTGAGGAAAGTCCATGCTCGCACAAGCTGAGATGCTTGTAGTGTTCGTGCTCGGTGAAAAAATAAGCCGGGGGACTTCGCAAGAAGTTACGGCGGGAAAACGCGCTAAGGTTTCGGCTATGCGTTAATATCCCTGAAAAGTGCCACAGCGACGATGACGTATTGGAAAACTGATGCGGTGGAACGTTGGTAAACCCCTCGAGCGGGCAACCCAAACTATGGTAGGGGAGCTTCACATCTGGAAATGAACTAAATGTGGGGGGAGAGTTTTTAACTCTCGAGATAGATGATTACCGCTTTATTAGACTGTCCCTGACATCTAGTAAAGTACGGAACATGGCTTATAGAGATTTACAGTTCAGGATTGGTGAGAGGCGACTCTCACCTTTTTTTTGCACTTAAACGGCCACTCACCATAAAAGAAAGAGGCAAATCATGGCAAAACAACAATTTCAACTGTATGCAGCAACCGCCAGTGGACTTGAAGCGTTAGCGGGTCAAGAATTACGGGATTTAGGATACAAGGTGCGTGTCGATAATGGCCGGATCTATTTTGAAGGTGATATGACCGATATTTTGCGGGCCAATATTTGGCTGCGTTCGGCAGACCGCATCAAAATTATTTTAAAGACGTTTAAGGCAACGACCTTCGATGATATTTTTGACACGGTAACGGCCATGGATTGGGATCAATTACTCCCAATGGATGCTAAATTTCCGGTGAACGGCCGATCAAAAAATTCCAAACTTTTTAGTGTCCCCGATATTCAAGCGGTCACTAAAAAGGCGATCGTTAATCAAATGGCCGGTGCCTATCACCGCAAGAGCCGCTTCCCAGAAACGGGCGCGCTATTCTCACTAGAAATTGCGCTGAATAAGGATGAAGCGACCTTAACCCTTGATACCACTGGTGACAGTTTATTTAAACGGGGCTACCGTCAGGAAAAAGGTGAAGCACCGTTAAAGGAAAACTTTGCGGCTGCCCTGATCATGCTGACGAACTGGCATACCGATATGCCGTTTGTTGACCCGATGTGCGGTTCTGGGACGTTACCTATCGAAGCAGCCCTCATGGCACGTAATATTGCGCCAGGGATCAACCGTCATTTTTCATGTGAGAACTGGCATCCTGATAATCTAAAGGCTTCCAATGAGCTTAAAGAAGAAGCTAAGACGAAGCAAAACGATGACGTAGTTGATATTACTGGCTGTGATATTGATGGTTCAATGATCGATATCGCTAAGCTCAACGCTAATGGCGCTGGCGTACTGCACGATATCACCTTTAAGCAAGTGGCGGTCAAAGATTTCAAGACCGATAAGGAAGACGGCGTGATCATCGTGAACCCACCATATGGGAAACGAATGGGCGATCAAAAGAGTGTCCGGAAGTTATACGAACAAATGGGACACGTCTTCAAACCGCTGACAACTTGGTCAAAATATATTTTGACAGCTGACCTCGAATTTGAAACCTTCTACGGCCAAAAAGCCACTAAGCGCCGGAAGCTCTATAACGGGGCGCTAAGAACGGACTACTTCCAATTCTGGGCTAGTCACCGTAAAAACTAACTGTATCTAATACTAAAGCAGTAGCCGAATCATGTCGGCTGCTGCTTTTTTGCTACTTATGATCTTTCAACGTATTAAAAGCTCACATCACTATGAAAAATATTAAAAAAATTTAATGCTATCCTCATGTATAGTCGACGCTGTTTACTGGTAAACTATTAATTTTTTTGAGCTGACATCAGCAAAATACTGCTGGAATAGCGTTTAAAAGCATGTTAGTATTCATAACATAATAAAAGAGAGAAGTGATTCTATGAGTCTCGTTAACGTCTCGTTCATGGTTCTAGCTAGTATCCTAGTCTTGTTCATGACACCTGGGTTAGCCTTTTTCTATGGTGGTCTGGTGTCAAAGCGAAACGTTGTCAATACGATGCTGTCAGTCTTTGTTATGACCGGTGTTGCCATTATGTTATGGATCTTAATTGGATATTCTTTGTCATTTGTGGGTGATCATGGCGGTGTTTTTGGCAGCTTTGCGCATCCGTTCATGAGTCACTTAAATTTAAATACGTTAACTAGCACTCATATTCCAACTAGTCTTTACTCATTATTTCAAATGATGTTCGCCATTATTACCCCCGCTTTGTTCGTAGGCGCCGTGGTCGGGCGGATCCGGTTTAAATTTCTGCTAACCTTTTTAGTCGTTTGGTCCATCTTCATTTACTACCCGATGGTGCACATGGTTTGGAGCCCCTCTGGACTTCTAGCTAAATTAGGAACCGTTGATTTTGCTGGTGGGACCGTGGTCCATATTAATGCTGGTGTCACGGCGTTCGTGTTATCAGCCTTTCTTGGTAAACGCATCAAGTTCGGCGATATTCCGCACACCCACTATAATTTACCGTGGGTCTTACTGGGGACCACGATTCTGTGGATCGGCTGGTACGGCTTTAACGCGGGGTCAGCACTGGGCGTTAACAACGTGGCGATTCAAGCAACCTTAACCACAACGGTAGCCACCGCTACGGCCATGGTCGTCTGGATGTTTCTGGACATCTTCACTAAAGGCAAGCCAACCTTGGTCGGTGTCTGTACCGGGACGTTGTGTGGGTTAGTTGGGATTACACCGGGAGCCGGTTATGTGACCATCGCCGGTGCCTTCTGGATTGCGCTGATTGCCACTTGCAGCAGTTATTTCTTTGTGAACGTTTTAAAGGACCGTATCGGCGTAGATGACGCGCTAGATGCCTTTGGCTGTCACGGGGTCAGCGGCATTATCGGCAGTATTGCCACCGGCTTATTTGCCACCAAATCAGTGAACAGCAGTTTAACCGGAAACGGTTTGTTCTATGGCGGCGGGGCACACCTGTTTTTAGTTCAGCTGGCCGCCACGGCGTTGACCATTCTCTTTGTGGCAATCATGTGTATTGTTCTCATTAAAGCGCTCCAGCTCGTCATGCCAATGCGGGTCGACCGCAACGAAGAAGCTCTGGGCCTAGACATTGGTGAACATGGTGAAGAAGCTGACTACACCATTGGGCTCAGCGCAGACATGGCTAAAGCTCAAAGTGATATGAAACTCTACGCCACTGAATTTAAGGGCCAAACAGCTCATTTACGTAAATAAGCAACTACCTTATAATGAAACTATTAAATTAAATGAGGTGGTTACATGGGACTGGATCGCACGCAGCGCGTTGAATTAGTGAATATGTGCATGATCTACGATACGGCAACTAAGCAGGTCTTAGTTGAAGATAAAACGGATATCAAATGGAAGTTTGGTCACACGTTTCCTGGTGGCCACGTTGAACCTGGTGAACCCGTGGCTGATGCCGTTATTCGTGAAGTTTTTGAAGAAACTGGGCTGCGAATCAGCCAGCTTGAAGCCTGTGGCTGCGTCGAATGGTTCGACCAGCAAGCCGATTACCGAAAAATTGGGTTCTTGTACCGTACCAGTCACTTTTCGGGTACCATTAAACAGGGCGATGAAGGCCGCATCTTCTGGTTACCGCTAACGGCATTGAACGCCACAAATACGGCTGAAAGCTTTATGGAAATGCTTGCCATTTTTACAAAAAAAGACACCGTTTCAGCGGTGTCTTCAGTGATGAATGGTCAATTACACTTAACTGCCGATCAAAAGGACGATCAATAGGTCCCAGACGGAGTGCACGATGATTCCCGGCCACAGTGAGCGGCTCTTGAGAAACAGCCAGCCGAATAGGTAGCCAAGCAGCGCAACGGTGACTAACTGGCTGATGATCGTGAGCGGTGAAAGTGCCGGATACGTGGTCAGATAGCGCGGTAAATGAATCAGAGCAAATAAAATGGCCTGGATGATCAATGCCGTTTGTTCTGAGGGGACTAACTTGCGCAAGCGATTCAGCAGATAGCCCCGAAAAACCGTTTCTTCACAGATGCCGACAACCAAAAAATCCTGCAGCAGCATCGTGGGTTTAAACGTGGCCACGATGCCGACACTATGACGTTGAATAAACGCTGTTACTAGCATATAAACCACGATTACTAAAAGCGTGATATAAAGTGGTTTAAACTTTAAATTCACCTGAAAGGGCCGTTCGATAGCGAACTGGTCCTTTTTTGTATGGTGAATCATAAATAACCCCACACCGAGCCAAATCAGCGTTTTAACCGCATCCGTTAGTAATTCCTGAGTCCAGCCACGGGTTAAATTAAGAATTGGTACATTCACAAAGACCTGGATCACAAACCATAAAACCCAAAAGTAGCCGTACTGGCCGAGCAGTTGACGGCCAGCTCGTTGATGCAACATGTTGTCACGCCCTTCATATTAGTCAATGCTCTCAGTTTAGCATGCTGCCTGTAAGAGAACAAACCGGTTTTTAATCAACATTGTGCTTTACTTACAAAAAGTAAGCTGTTATACTAATTCTTGTAAACAAAAACAACTAGCTTACATAACTGGAGGAGTTAATCAAATGAAAGAACAACTATTAAATTTAGCCAAGAACCGCCGCTCAATCTACGCATTAGGCCGCAACGTGACCGCTAGCCAAGATGAATTAGCAGCGTTGATCAAAGACACCATTAAATGGGCACCGACCTCATTTAACAACCAAACCACCCGTGCCGTGATCCTGTTTGGTGACAGCCACGAAAAGTTATGGGACATCGTTGCTAAACGCTTAAAGTCCGAAGTACCGACCGAAGAAGCTTACCAAAAAACGTTGCAGAAGATCAACGGCTTCAAGGCTGCTTATGGTACCGTGATGTACTTTACTGACATGAACATCGTGCACCAATTTGAAAATGATTTTGCGCTTTACGCTGATAACTTCTATGACTGGTCAGAACAGGGCCAAGGCAACGCCCAGTTTGCAGTTTGGACCGCGTTAGCCGAAAACGGTCTGGGCGCTAACCTGCAACATTACAACCCGCTGATCGACGATGAAGTCAGAGCGGCCTTCAACATTCCGGATAGCTGGAAGTTACGGGCCGAAATGGACTTCGGCTCCATTGAAGCCCCAGCCGGTGATAAAGAATTTATGGCTGATGACGATCGGTTTAAGGTTCTGAAGTAAGCCAAACATTAATAACTAACACCAAAGGGCCCGCCATGATGACGAGCCCTTTTTAGCTACCAGTTTTCACAAGATTTACATAAATTTACAGAATTTCCTAGTTTAATCTTGAAAGCGATAGTATGCTAGAATTACGCTATGAGAATAAAATTGATATCAGGAGTGTGGTCAATATCATGAACGAAAAAGTAGCAATTATTGGTGGCGGTATCGTTGGGGCAAGTGCTGCTTATTATCTCAGTAGTTTACCTGGGGGCAGCCAAATCAGTGTGACGTTATACGATGATGGTGCGGGTCAGGCAACCAAAGCCGCGGCCGGCATCATTTCACCGTGGTTATCCAAGCGCCGCAATCAACGCTGGTATCAGCTGGCCAAGGATGGGGCAACGACTTTAATGACATTAGCTCGGCGGGCCAACCTGGCCACCGATATCTACCATCAAACGGGGACTATTATTACCAGAACCAATGAAAAAGATCTGCATGACCTGTATGTATTGGCGCAGGAACGGCAAATTGACGCACCCGATATGGGTGACGTTGAATTACTGACTGCTAAAGAGGTTCAACAACGGATTCCGTTACTGACTAACCCGCAACCGGGAATTTTTGTCAGCGGCGGTGCCAGAATTGACGGTGAAGCCTTAGTTAACGAACTGTTAGCACAGGCCCAGCAGGTGAATTTAACGGTCAAACATGAACGGGTGATTCTTGATAGCGACGGCAATCTGCAAGCTTCAACGGGTAAGCAGCACTTTGATAACGTGATCATTGCTGCTGGTCCACGGCTCAATGACCTGCTGCAGCCACTGGGTATCAAGACGGCGGTTCGGCCGCAAAAGGGACAATTGATCGAACTGTCGGTCCCTGATTATAATACGCAGGAAAACATGCCAGCACTCATGCCAGAAGGTGAGCGGGACTTTATTCCGTTTGGCTACGGCAAGCTGATCGTGGGCGCTACTCATGATGACGAAGCCGGCTTTAACCTAACACCCACTCCTGAAGCGACTCAGGATCTACTGGATAGTGCCAAGCAGTTCGCGGATTACTTAACGGCAGACAACATTACCAAGGTAAAAGTGGGTACCCGTGCTTATTCCACTGATTTTGCACCGTTCTTCGGTCGCTTAAAGGCACATCCGCAGCTATTAGTGGCCAGTGGATTAGGCGCTTCTGGGTTAACCACCGGACCGCTCATCGGCCGGTTATTAGCCGGTACCTTGATCTACGGTGGGATCCCCGACTGGTCTAACTACGAAAAACCACTGGCGGATTACCTGAGTTAATTCGTTTCATGCAAGGCCTGCTGAGCTAAATTATGAGCCCCTTGATTCTGCTTTTCCGGCAGCCATTGGGTAATCACTAGACCAAATTGGGCCTGTTTCGCTAATAATTGGTCCACTAGGTCCTGATAATGCTTAGCATAGCGTTTTTCAACGCTCTCTGCCACGATTTTAGAGTCGGTAAAATATTGCACGGTAACGTTTTTTGCCGCGTCATTTACAGTCTCTAATAGGGCGTTAAAACCTGCCAGTGCCGCGTAGAATTCCGCATGATGATTATCACCATCGGGTAACTGGGCATGCAGCTGCTGCTGCTTACCCGCGTGAATAATCAAGATTCCGGCGGCACTGTGCTGGGTGTCAATATTGGTTGCTGCATCTGTGTATAACGTATACATGTGATCAAACCTTTCGAAATGAGGTATTTCTATCATAAATCAAAAACGTAAATTTTTATATCAGCCAGCGCCGTTAAGTAGCATCATCCTCTGGTCCTGGACGTTTTGCGTTCTCTTTTTAGCCCTGATCTGGGGGTTAGAGTTTTCCATTAAATTACAGTGGGTGGCTTACGTATTAGGCGCTACCTTTCTCATACTGACCTGGGCGCAGATTCATTTTCGTCACATTTACCTCGATAATGGCAGCATTCGGGTCAGTCGCGTTATTAATCATAACTGGGTCAACATAAAATTAAAAGACGTTCAAGAAGTGACCGTTTCCAAGTATCGCCTAGGCTTTATTTACGGTGGCAAAATTTATCAATTTTTAATGCCATTGAATTCTACCATCGAACTGAGTAATATCATTAGTGAGACCCAAAAGGGAATTGTTAAATAAATTGGAGGTTGTTAACTTGAACGATATTGAAATTTCACAAGCTGCAAAAGAAGACCCAATTACCGATGTTGCTGCTGGTCTTGGCCTGTCTGCCGACCAGATTGAACCCTATGGTGCGGTCAAAGCCAAAATTAAGTTGCCCGTTAAAGGAGACATTAAGCATTCTAAATTAATTTTAGTGACTTCGATCAACCCCACACCGGCTGGCGAAGGTAAGTCAACGGTGACCGTTGGTTTAGGCGATGCGCTTAAACGCCAGGGTAAGAAAGTCGCTATCGCACTGCGGGAACCTTCTTTAGGCCCAGTGATGGGCATGAAGGGCGGTGCCACGGGTGGTGGTTACGCCCAAGTTGTGCCAATGGAAGACATCAACCTTCACTTTACTGGTGATATGCATGCGCTGACTGAAGCCCATGATACGCTGGCAGCCCTGATCGATAACCATATTCAGCAGGGCAATGAACTTAACATTGATCCGCGCCAGGTCATCTGGAAGCGGGTCTTAGACATTAACGACCGGGAACTGCGGCAAACGGTAATTGGCCTGGGTGGCCGGACATCCGGTGTACCGCGTCAAGACGGTTTTGATATCACGGTTGCCAGTGAACTAATGGCGATCCTTTGCCTCAGCAAAAACCTCGCTGACTTAAAGACCCGTATCAATCGCATTGTGATCGGCTATACGTATGATAAAAAGCCCGTGACCGTGGCTGATCTAAAGGTCGGCGGTGCCATTACTTTGCTGTTAAAGGACGCGATCAAGCCTAACCTGGTCCAAACTTTGGAACACACCCCAGCCATCATTCACGGCGGACCATTTGCTAACATTGCCCACGGCTGCAACTCCGTTTTGGCAACCCAAACCGCTTTGAAATTAGCTGACTACGTGGTCACTGAAGCGGGCTTCGGTGCCGATCTGGGTGGCGAAAAGTTCATGGATATTAAGACACCGGTTTTAGGCAAGACGCCAGATGCCGTGGTGATCGTCGCAACTGTCCGTGCCTTGAAGTACAACGGCGGCGTTAACAAAAAGGACCTGGAAACTGAGAACCTAGACGCCTTAGCAACTGGTTCTGCTAACTTGAAGCGCCACGTGGAGAGCATGCAGCGTTACGGCGTACCGGTCGTCGTTGCTGTGAACCGCTTTAACTCAGATACTGATGCTGAAATCAAGCAATTATTAGCTTACATTAAAAACGACCTGCAAGTGCCAGCCTTTGACACGACCGTTTGGGCCAATGGCGGTGGCGGTGCGCTGGACTTAGCCGATGCCGTGGTTAATGCAACTAACCAGTCCAGTACTTTCAAGCCGCTTTACCAGCCAGACGATGACCTCGTCACCAAGATGACGACCATCGTCCAAAAAATTTATGGCGGCAAGGACGTGGTTTTGGAATCCAAGGCTAAGCGGCAGTTACGGCGCTTTGCTAAATACGGTTGGGATAAATTACCAGTCTGCATGGCCAAAACGCAGTACTCGCTATCGGATAACGCGAAGTCCCTTGGGGCACCAACTGACTTTACTATCCACGTCCGCGAATTTGTGCCAAAGCTAGGTGCTGGCTTTATCGTTGCCATGACCGGTAACGTACTCACCATGCCAGGGCTGCCAAAACATCCGGCAGCCTTAGATATGGACATTGATGCTGACGGCAAGATTACCGGCCTATTTTAAATTAAAGTTTAAATCAAACAAAGCGGATTGATGACAATTAAGTTTATCAGCCGCTTTTTTGATATAATAATACTATCCGAACCCTACCTGTCGTTTAAATTGAGCAGGTGGTTCACACACTACAAGAATAAAGGGAGTTGCCAACTTGTTAATTGGGCTAAGTACCGTATTTATTATTTTATTATTTTTCATCGATCAATGGATCAAACACCTGGTTGTGGCCAGTATTGCCTTAGGCGGTACCCATACCGTGCTCCCCGGCGTCTTGTCGCTGACGTACCTGCGCAATAACGGGGCGGCCTGGAGCATGCTGGCGGGTCAGCAATGGCTATTTCTAGTGATCTCGGTGGCAGCTTTAGCCGTAATGATCTGGTTTTTTGTCCGTTACCGTTACAACTGGCAGTATGAGATCGGACTTTCATTCATGATTGCCGGCACCCTCGGTAATTTTTACGACCGGCTGGTGAACGGGTTTGTCGTGGATATGTTTCAGTTAGACTTCATCAACTTCCCAATCTTTAACTTTGCCGATACGTGTCTTACCGTTGGCGTTATTTGGATCATGATCGTGTTATTTTTGGAAGATAAAGCGGAGGCTAATCATGCCTAGAAAAGAACAGTTGACGATTACAGATCAGACGGGTCGTTTAGATAAGGTCCTGAGCAGTATGATGCCCGATGAAAGCCGCTCGCAGCTTAAACTGGCCATTGATGAACAGCGGGTACTGGTCAACGGTCACGTTGAGAAGCCTAAATATCCAGTTCAGGCTGGTGATCAGATCGAAGTGACGATTCCAGATCCCGTACCGCTGGACTTGGAACCGGAAAATATTCCCCTAGATATCGTTTACGAAGATGATGACGTCATTGTCGTCAACAAACCGTCAGGCATGGTGGTGCATCCGTCACCCGGCCATCCTGATCACACGCTGGTTAATGCACTGCTATATCATTCACCGCTGTCCACCATTAACGGGACGTACCGCCCCGGCATCGTGCACCGCATCGATAAGGATACCTCGGGGCTCTTGATGGTCGCTAAAAACGATAACGCGCACCGGTCACTAGCCCAACAGCTCAAAAATAAGACTAATCTCCGGGAATATATCGCGCTGGTTCATGGCGTGATCAAACAAGATAGCGGAACGGTTGATGCGCCGCTTGGCCGTTCACCGAAAGATCGCAAAAAGCAGGCGATCGTAGCCGATGGCCGCCACGCCGTTACCCACTACCGGGTCTTAGAGCGCTATTTGAACTATACGCTGATCTCATGCTGGCTGGAAACCGGCCGAACCCATCAAATTCGGGTGCATATGAAATCCATCGGCCATCCGCTAGCCGGCGATCCGCTCTACGGACCGCGTAAAACCATTGCCGGTTCCGGTCAGTTCTTACACGCAAAGAAGTTGGGCTTTAAACACCCCGTGACGGGTAAGCAATTAGTTTTTGAAGCACCGCTGCCTGATGACTTTCAACGGGTAGTCAATCGCCTCAGAGAACAGACACCGGGCTTAAAGTAATCGAACTTGCAAGTCCAGCCATTCCAGCATATTGTAAAGTTATAACAGATTTTGAGCATTTATAGGATTAGAAAATAGGAGGCCACTCATGGCAAAAGTAGTTGTAGACGCAATGGCAATGCAACGGGCACTGACACGCATTACTTACGAAATTATTGAACACAATAAGGGTATCGACGGGCTGGTGATTCTCGGTATTAAGACCCGTGGTGTCTATTTGGCACAGCGCATCGCCAGCCGGTTAAAACAATTAGAAAACGCCAGCGTACCAGTGGGCGAATTAGACGTGACCCAATACCGCGATGATATTGAACACGACGCGCAAGATGTTGATCCCACGGTCACTGTGTCCAAAATTGATTTTCCGGTTACCGATAAGAAAGTGATCTTAGTAGATGACGTTTTGTACACTGGCCGCACCATTCGGGCTGCGATGAGTGCCATCATGGATCTTGGCCGGCCAAAGCAGATCAACTTAGCAGTACTAGTTGATCGTGGCCATCGAGAACTGCCGATTCGCGCCGATTTTGTGGGCAAGAACATTCCCAGTTCTCAGCAGGAACGGATTAAAGTTTCCGTTAGTGAGATCGACGGTCAAGACAGCGTTGAGATCATCGAAAGATAGTCCAGTAATCAGGATTGGAATGAGATATAAATGGCACAACGTTTTTTAATATTGGAAGACGGTTCAATCTACCCAGGTCACAGTTTTGGTGCTGGCGCAACGACCACTGGCGAGATCGTTTTTAACACCAGTATGTTGGGCTATCAAGAAATCGTGACAAATCAGATCTACCACAACCAGATCATTGTTTTTTCACAGCCGATCATTGGCAGTATCGGTATTGCGCATGACAACTATGAATCCATTCTGCCAACTGCTAAGGGTATGGTAGTCCGTGACATCACTGATATTTCGAAGAATCGGCAACGGTCACTGTCACTGGACCAATTTTTAAAGCAGCATAATATTCCGGGAATTAGCGGAATCGACACCCGCCATCTCATCCGCCAGATCAATCAGACCGGAACGATTAAGGGCAGTATCGTGGACGTTGCCGACGACCACGCCTTCGATCAGTTGCACGCCACGGTGTTAACGAACCAGCAAGTGGCGCAAGTTGCTACGCCGCGGCCATACCCAAACCCGAATCAGGGCTACAACGTGGTCGTGATCGATTTTGGCCTTAAACACGGGATCTTACGGCAGTTATCTAAACGGGATTGCAACGTGACCGTTTTACCGTGGAATGCCAGTGCACAAGACATTATTAATTTGGATCCGGATGGCGTTCTGTTATCCACTGGTCCGGGCTCACCGCTTGACCTGCCGGAAAGTGTCTTAGACATGATTCGGACGATTCAAGAGCGCATCCCGTTATTTGCGATCGGTTTAGGCCACGAGTTATTCGCGTTAGCCAATGGGTCTGAGATCACTAAATTAAAGCTGTCTCACCATGGCGCTAATCACCCGATTCGAAAAATCATCACCAATGAAATTATTTATGCAATGGAAAGTGAAGAATACGTTGTGGATCCAGATTCGGTGGACCGTGACCGGTTAATTACGACTTACTTAGATTTGATCGACGGGTCGATTCAAGGGTTACGGCACCGAGATTATCCAGCGTTTTCGGTCCAATTTTTCCCCGATGGTGCACCCGGTCCTGACGACTCGGTGGACCTATTTGATGAATTTGTTGAAATCATGGGGACACGGGAGTGATCAGATGGATAATGAAATTCAAAAAGTACTTATAATCGGTGGCGGACCAACTGAAATTGGCCATGAAACGGAATTAGACGCGGCTTGCGTTCAAGTCATTCAGGCCTTTAAGAAACAGGGCATCCGCTCACTCTTAATTGATAATAACCCGTTTTCAGTCGCGCTGGAGGACGTTCAGCCAACCAATATGTTCATCCAGGCGGTCACGGCAAATAACGTTCAGCGTATCATTGAACGAGAACAGCCCGACGCAATTTTAGCCTCAGTAGGTGGCGTAACGGCGATCAGTGTAGTTCAAGAACTGCAGGAAAATGGTGTACTGGCTGACAATGATGTGAAAACGCTGGGTATTCCTGCCGATGCTTTGATGGATATTAATAATCCAGATCGGCTCAATGACGTGATGCGCCATGTCGGCGTTCCCGTGATTGCTTCGGAAACGGTCGGTACGTTAGATGAAGCTATCAACGTGGCCGCTAAGATCGGCTATCCCGTGATCGTCAAACCGATCGCACCGCGCATCGATACCAACCGGATGCTGTGCGAAAATGAACAGGACATGATCAGCGCGGTTTCCCGGGGCTTTTCCTGGTCGCGCTTTAAACAGTGCGTGATCGAGCAAAGTATCGTGGGGTATAAGGAAATTGAACTGGTCTCCATGCGTGACGCCATGGGCACCCAAGTTCTCATTGCCGGGTTGGAAAACATTGATCCAATCGGGATCCACTCGGGTGATTCAATGGTCGTCACCCCCACATTGACTTTAAGCAACGAAGAATACGAAACACTGCGCGACACTGCCTTTGCCATTAACAATCAATTTCAGTTTACTGGCGTAGTTCACACCCATTTTGCGTTAGGCAGCTCTGAAGACAGCTACTACGTGACTAAAGTCACCCCCTATAATGATCGGGGGACATCATTAGTTGCGTGTGCTACCGGCTATCCGATTGCTTACGTGGCCGCTAATTTATACTTAAATCAAAAACTGACCGACGTGCATTTACCAGAGATCTATCATTTCAAACAGACGGCGCTATTAGAGCCAAGTCTGGATCACGTGGTCGTCCGAATCCCACTGTGGCCGTTTGAAGATGTCAAAAATGCAGATCAGCACTTAAGCACGGTCATGAAGTCCGTGGGTTCAACTATCGGGGTGGGCCGCAGTACTGAAGAGGCCATTTTAAAGGCCCTGCGCTCATCACAGTTCAGTCCGCAAGATGAACTGCCGTCAATGAGCGACCTAACGGATTCACAGTTAATTTCACAGCTGATTCATCCGCTATCCAGCCGTATTCTCGTGTTGATTGAAGCACTGCGACGGGGGTATCAGGTCGATGAACTGAGCGAATTAACTAAAATTGACCCGTTTTACTTTGTGAAGCTAAGACATATTTTAGAGATCGAAGAGCAGATCAAGACGCACCCCATGGCGGTCGACGCGCTTCACGAGGGCCGTTACTACGGTTTTGGTGACGGAATGATCGCCCGAATCTGGCATACCGATATTGAAACTGTCCGCAGGCTCGGTCAGGATAACCACATTTCGCCAACCTACAAGGGTATTGAGCCATCTGCTGGTGAACTGCTCAATTCGCCAACGGCCTATTACAGTACCTTTGAACTGGAAAACGAAAGTCAGCAGATCTCGGCCAAAACCGTGCTGGTCTTAGGCCGTGGCGGCAATCAGCTGGGGCCGAATGCTTCAGCGGATTATTTCACGACCGAAATGCTCAAACAGCTGCGCAAATCGGGCTATCAAACGGTGATCATGAATACCAATCCGAATGCCGGTTCGTTAACGGCTACGCTAACGGATAAACAGATCATTGATCCCGTGCAATTAGGGGACATTATGAACGTTATTGCCATTGAGCATCCCGTCAAAATTTTTGTTCCTGGCAACCGGCACTACCTCACGCGGGAGTTACGTCAGCGCAACTACGCGATTTCCATTTTGCCGCCAGACCAGGAAAAGCGCAGTGAACTGCTCAATGACCACGCCAATATCGGCCTTGATTTATTCGTCACTGAGGGCCACATTGTACCGATTTTAGCCAGTGACCTGCGTTCGGATCAGGGTATTGCAACAACGCTGGATCAGATCACGTTAATGCGTACGCCGGCCACTCTAACGGATCAGCAGTTAACGGCGATCATCGCCCATGCTAAGGACTATCTTGGTGCCCACAAACGGACTGGCATGGTCCAAATGCTATATACAACTAATGGTCAGCAGGCGCCTCAGTTTGCGGGGGTACGGCCAACGCGGCTGACGACCATTGCTTACTTAAATAAGGTGACCGGGATTAACTGGGTACGCATGTTAGTCCGGCAAGCCCTAGGTGAGATCGATGAAGATCTGATTGCGAAGTTAGCAGTGGATATTCGGTCGGACCGGCGCTCGCAAGTTCGTGGGACCTTCCCGTTCAAACAGCTGCAGTTGCCTGATCAGTTAGGGCTCACAACGCAAGAAGTGGGTGCTAGAATTAGTTTTGAAACGCTGTAAACTTAAAAAACCATGCTGTCAGTTATTGGCTGAACGCATGGTTTTTATTGTCTCTATTACTTAGTACTTAATTTTTCTACAAACGCTCTATCCGGTGTCACAAACAGGGTTTTCTGGCCTTCATAAATCACGTAACCGGGCTTAGCGCCATTGGGTTTACGGATCTTTTTGACTTGTACATAGTCAACTGGCACCGAACTGGACTGCCGCGCCTTGGAATAGTAAGCAGCAATATTGGCAGCTTCCAAAAGAGTCTGATCAGTTGGCGCCGGGTTATGGATGATCACGTGTGAACCTGGCATGTTTTTGACGTGCAGCCAGATATCCGTCTTGGCCGCGCTATGCAGCGTTAATTTTTCGTTTTGCAGATTATTTTTACCAACTTCGATCTTGGTCCCATCACTGGCTGCAAAAACTTCTGGCTTGGAAACTTGCCGGCGCTTCTTCTTGCCGCTGCGCTGGTTATGCTCGTGATCACGCAGGTAACCGCCTTGCTGCAATTCAGCTTTGATATCAGCCAGATCTTTGGGGGCCGCCAGTTCAATTTGTGAACTGATGTTATCCAGGTAATCAATTTCGGCGTTCGTTTTGGCCATTTGGTCGTTAACGTAAGCCACCGAAGCCTTTAACTTGTTGTAGCGTTTGAAATACTTCTGCGCGTTTTGAGAGGGACTGATTTGATTAGATAAGGCAATCTTTAACGGTTTCTCGTCATTGTAAAAGTTGGGCAAAGAAATCTCTGTCATCCCACGGGAAACCTTATTCAGATAGGTGGTCAGCAATTCACCCTTGACCCGGTACTCATCCGCGTCTTCTGCCGATTTAAGCGTTGACTGCAGTTTTTTGAGCTTGGTTTTATTTTTCTTTAATTCATTGCGAACCACGTGAATCAAGGTACTGCCTTGCTGCTGAACCCGGTCACGTTCGGCACGGTCTTGATAGTAAAAGTCCAGCATGGCGCTTAAACTGTCAAATGACTTGCTGGTAACGTGTTCTTGACCGTAAGGAAAGGCGTTAAAGCCGGTCTTCCCTTTGTCCGTTGTGACTAAAACCGGCTCTGGCTGATCAAACCGGTCAAAAAAGGCGTTAAAGTTAGTATCGGGCTGCCCGGGCTGATGCAGTGCCCGAGCTAATCCCAATGCCGTATCCTGACCCAGTCCCTGATAAGTATGTCGCAGCTGTTTGGCTAGCACATCTTCGTTGGGATAATCACGGACCAGTGCTGCAACGGATTGACTCGCAGCCGTTTCAAAGGGATCAATGAGATCTTGAGCTGGTGGATTAATGTAATGGCCACCAGGTAACAGCGTTCGGTAACGGTTTTGATCGGAGCCGACGTGTTTGATCGTATCTAAGATCGTGGCCGTTGCTAGATCGATCAGGATCACGTTACTGTGACGGGCCATAATTTCAATGATCAAGCGCAGCGTCACTTGGTCGCCCAGTTCGTTACGGCTGGTAAAGTCCAAGTGAACGACACGGTCATTAGCAGCCTGAGAAACTGCGGTTAAAATTGCACCACTCAAGTATTTCCGCATCATCATCGTAAAGTTAGTCGGGGTGACCGGATTAACATAGGGAATATCGGTAATTTGAATCCGGGCAAAAGCGGGGTTTGCTGATAACAGTAACGGCAGACTCTTACGGTTAGCCCGAATGGTTAAGATCACTTCATTATTATAGGGTTGGTTGATTTTTGAAACGCGACCGCCAACCAGTTGTTGACCTAATTCGCCAACCATCGCGTGGGTGAATGCACCATCAAATGACATGGTCTCACTTCCTTCGTTCGTTTTTTCGCACGGCTACTAGTATAACGGTGTTCACAGGCTTAGTAAACCGATTGGTTCTATATTATAGCGTAAAATAGCGCAAATTAGCCGCATTTTAACTAAAAAGATGTATAATACAAGTAAATTAGTCTTATAAGGGGGAGACGTGCCTTGGAAGGAATCTTAGATAATTTAAGTTTAGCCGCCAAATCATTGCAGACGCAAACCACGAAAATTACGAAACATTACCACGTGACCATTGCTGAGTGGCGACTTTTACGCCAAATTCAGAATCAAGTCATCACGCAAGATGCTATGGCTGAAGCATTGCAACTGGATACGTCAACGCTAAGTCGGCAGTTAAAGAGTTTGACCAGCAAAGAACTGGTTTCCAAAACCGCGGTTGGTAAAGACCGCCGCCAGTTGGAATACGCCTTAACGGCAACGGGGCACGGCACACTGACCAATATTGATACCGACTACCAGGCGTTGATCGATGCGGTCTTCCATTATTGGCCGGAAGATGAGCAGCAAATGATGAAGATCATGCTGAACCGGCTGAGCCGCAGTCTTGACCGGGCTGATAGTATTTTAGAAGAAGACACTCAATAGCCGCCAAACTGCTTAAAATTTAAACAATCGTTACGTTTTGGTGAGTGCTTGCTTTCACTTCCGGGATTAGTTACAATTAATCTCAGACTTAAAAAGTAAGTTAATTAAATTGAAAAAAGAAACGGGTGTTTACAATGAAAATAGCTGTCGTCACTGATAGTACCAGCTATTTGTCAACAGAAGACATTGAGCGCTACCAGATCCACGTCGTTCCGATCCCAGTGATCATTGACGGCCGTTCCTACAATGAAGGTGTCGATATTAGCACCGCAGAATTTTGGGATAAATTGCGATCCTCGAAATCATTTCCAAGTACTTCTCAGCCACCGCTGGGTGAAATGATTCAGCTGTACCAGCAACTGGGTGATGAGGGCTATGACACCATCATCAGCATTCACTTAGCCAGCACGATTTCCGGCTTTGTGAACTCACTTAGACAAGTGAATGAAAATCTAACCAATACCCATGTGGTGGTTTACGATTCACAGATCACGGTTAAACTAATGGGTTATTTGGCCATTGAAGCTTCTAAGATGGCGCACGCGGGTAAGAACGTTGATGAGATTATTACCCGTTTAAACGCTGTTCGAGCCACCATTGATGAAATTTTTGTGGTGGATGACCTGCAAAATTTGGTTCGTGGCGGTCGGCTTTCAAACGCTTCCGGGTTTGTTGGCAGCCTGCTGAAAATCAAACCGCTACTGACCTTTGACGACCAAAGTCACGAAATCGTGGCCTTTGAAAAGGTACGTTCCCGCAAAAAAGCGCTGCTGCGGGTTGAAGATCTTTTTGCCGAAGCTGTGGCTAACGCGGATTATCCGCTCCGGGGGATCATTATCGATGGTAACGATCCTGAAGGCGGCGATAACTGGATGAAACAGATCAAAAATAAATTTCCCGAAATTCCCATTGAACGCAGTTTCTTTGGCCCGGTTATCGGGACTCATTTAGGTGAAAAATCCTTAGCCTTAGCTTGGCTCATGGACACCGATAAAGCTTGATTTTGCTATCATATTAGATTGATATTCAAGGACTTCGCAAAAGTTTGCGGGTCCTTTTTTGATGCAAAAATTTTCTGGGGCTTTTGATTTTCATGAAAGCGTTTTATAATAAGGATGATTCGGTATAAAAGATAAAGGAGGCTTTTGCATGGTTAAAACAAAAGCGATGATGATTGGTGCTGGCTTAGCCAACATGGCAAGTGCAGTGTATCTGATTCAAGAGGCTCACTGGTCTGGTGATCAGATCACGTTTTATTCAATTGATGACCATGGTTCAAACGACGGTGATGAAGTGAAGTATGCCAAGGATGATTATTGGAATAAAAATCATCCCACTGAAAACCAGGCCGGCTACGTTGCACGTGGCGGTCGGATGCTTAACTACCGCACATACGTTGACCTCATGGATCTGCTGGGACGGATTCCGTCCGGTACTGAAACCGGCATGACGGCCGCAGCAGACACCCATGAATTTGACGCGCGTCACCAAACGTTTGATAAAGCACGCTTGCTACAGGGTGGCAAAGGCATTGTTAACGGCAGTAAACTGGGGTTGAACAACAAGGACCGTTCGCTACTGACCAAACTGATCTTGATGCCTGATGACCAGGAACAGCGACTGGACAACGTGATGATTGCGGACTACTTCAAGAATGATCCGCATATGTTCCAAACTAATTTCTGGTACATGTGGGAGACCACCTTTGCCTTCCGGATTCAATCTTCAGCCCAGGAACTCCGGCGCTACATGCATCAAATGATCTATGAATTTACGCAAATTGAACACTTAGTCGGTGTTAACCGGACCCGTTACAACCAATACGAATCCATGATGCTGCCGTTAATCAACTATCTCAAAGACCAAGGATGCACTTTCGTTTTGAACCGGCGCGTTACTGACTGGCACTTTAAAGACACGCCGCTGCAAGATGAAATTACCGTCACCGGCTTAGTCATGACCAACACGGAAACCGGCGAAGAAGAAACGGTGGACGTTGATGAACAGACCGCAGTGATCTTTACCAACGGTTCCATCACCGATTCAGCAACCATGGGTGACTACGATACGCCAGTCACTGAAAACATGGATTACGGGGCCGCATCCGGTTTGTGGAAGAAAGCCACGGAACACTTCTACAACCTGGGTAACCCCGACAAGTTCTTTGCCGACCGAAACGCCTGCGAGTGGAGCAGTTTCACATTGACCACTAAGAATCACTTACTGTTAAATGAAATTACCCGGATCACCACGCAGGTACCCGGTAACGCTTTGAACTCCTTTATCTCGACCACACCGATTACTGACCTTGGCCAAAAGGACGTTAACATGTCCATCGTGGTTCACCATCAGCCGCACTTTACCACTCAAAAGCCGAATGAATCCGTCATCTGGGGCTATTTCCTGTACCCGAGACGTCACGGTGAATTTGTCGACAAGCCATACATCAAGATGAACGGTAAAGAAATGGCTGAAGAGTTAATTGGTCAGCTTTCAAAAGTTGATCCGGGTCCAGGTAACATTATGGACAAGAAAGCCGATATCATGGATAGCATCGTCAACTGTATTCCAGTCTACATGCCATACGCTTCGGCACTGTTCAATAACCGGGCTAAAACGGATCGACCAAAAGTCATCCCAGACCACAGCACTAATTTGGCCTTCACCGGTGAATTTGCTGAACAGCCATATCAAATGGTCTTCACTGAACAAAGTGCCGTTCGTTCCGGTGAAATTGCTGCCTATCATTTCACGGGTATTCCAATGAGTAAATTGGTTCATACACCGCGTTATGATAAGGACTTAAAGACGTTAGCAAAAGCCACTAAGAAGCTATTCTCTTAAAGCGCAAATAAAAGATTAAGACTCTGAATTAAGGGACACGAAATCACGTAAAAAGGCTAGGCAAACTGCTTAGTCTTTTTTTGGTACTGAAATGGAATATGTTAGACTATATGACGTCAGTTTAAATAAGTTAATCTGGGGAGGGGAAAACGGCAGATGCAAATTATTTCATGGAATATCGATAGTTTAAACGCCGCACTCGTCGGTCATTCAGAACGGGCCGAGCTATCCAGGCAGACGTTGAATAAAATTGCTGAATTACAGCCAGATATTATTGGGTTACAAGAAACTAAGTTAAGTCAGTTATTGCCAAAACATACGGCTAAGTTACAGGAATATTTTCCAGAGTATACCTTCGTCTATACGAATAGTCAGCAGAAAAAAGGCTACGCCGGGACACTGATCTTGTATAAGAACAGCTATCAGGGTAAGCCAATTTTAGATTTAGATACCTTAGAAGAAGGCCGTATCACTGGTATCGAAATCAATAGCACGGTGTATTTATCCGTGTACGTCCCGATTGGTCATTCCACTGAACGGCGGGAACAACGGGTCAACTGGACGGCTGACTTAAGAAAAACCTTAAGACAGTATCATCAACAAGGAAAGCAAGTGATCTTGTTCGGTGACTTCAATCGGCCAGCTACTCGATTAGATATCTATGAACCCAAAAAGTTTGACATGATGGTTAAACGTTTCCCACCGGTCGTGCGCGACAGCTTTACTAACTTCTTTAAGGATGGCTATGTGGACGCCTTCCGTTATCTATATCCCAATAAGGATGATGTCTTTACCTGGTGGTCACAGCGTAACAAAACAACCAAGCCTAATAATCACGGCTGGCGGTTAGACTATTTCTTAGTTGATCATGATCTCATTCAACAAATTAAGGACGTTACCGTGATTGACACCGGCAAACGGGCTGATCATGCACCAATCAGGCTGGAATTAAATAATTAATATCTAATGAACATCACTATTATGGATAGGAGGAAACCATGACAAATTATCAGGAACCATTTACATTTCAATCGGGCGTTACAGTTAAAAATCGGCTGATCATGCCCCCAATGACGACTTTACAGAGCTTCTATGATGGCACGATCACTAACGATGAAATCAATTACTATGCTGAACGGTCACACGGTGTTGGTGCGGTAATCACCGGTGCTGCTAACGTCACTGACATGGGCAAAGGCTGGGCTGGCGAGCTCAGTATCGCTCATGATGACGATTTACCAGGGCTGACCAAATTGGCCAGTGCAATTCAGGCGCAGGGTGCCAAGGCGTTTGTTCAGATTTTTCATGCTGGCCGCATGAGCCGTTCGGATGCGTTAAACGGGCAACAAGCGCTCTGTGCCAGTGCCGTTGCGGGACAGCACCGTGATGGCTCACCCAAAACAGCTACTCCAAGAACCATGACGCTAAACGAGATTCACGAAACGATTGCCGCTTTTGGTCAAGCAACTAAGCGGGCCATTGAAGCCGGCTTTGATGGGGTCGAACTGCACGGTGCTAACCTCTATTTGCTGCAGCAGTTCTATTCACCGCATTCTAACCGACGTACCGATGAATACGGCGGTACCCGTGAGAAACGCTTTACGTTTATCAAGCAGGTTTTAGACAGCGTATTTGCCGCAGTTGATCAGTACGCTGACCGCCCATTTGTCGTTGGTTACCGGTTCTCGCCTGAAGAATTCACGACGCCGGGTATCAACTTAGACGATACCTTTTATCTCGTTGATCAGCTGTTGCAAAGGCCGCTAGACTATCTGCACGTTTCACTGGATAAATTTGACCGGGTCTCACGGACCAAAGCCTACCAAGAAAAATCGATTATGGCTTACTTACACGAACGCATCGCCGGCCGTAAACCACTAATTGGTGTTGGCGGGGTGCGGACCCGTTCAGATGTTGAAGGGCTGCTAAAGCACGCCGAGTTTGCGGCGGTTGGCCAGCAGCTGTTAGTTGATCCGACCTGGGTTCAAAAATTAATCACGGGTCATGACGCAGATATGGTCACTGGTAACTTTGCTGATGCCATTAAATACACCCAGTTTACGCATCCGCTGCATCAATTTTTAGTTCAGCGTTACTAAAACATCAGTCTGTATTCAACTGTAAAAATAGTATAAAAAGTTAATTTACTGGAAGATCAATTCAATTATGGAATTGGTCTTTTTAATCGAATCATATTATTTTAAACTGTAGTACATCAGTTATGACGTGTTAAACTAGAAACACGATTATTTTCCAATAAAGAAGGGCTAAAAATGGCAAATACAGTATTAATTACCGGTGCCAATAAGGGTATCGGTTTTGAAATGGCACGGCAGTTAGGTCAAAAAGGCTGGACAATTCTGTTAGGTGCCCGCAATAAACAGCGGGGAATGGCCGCGGTTCAAAAGTTACAGGAAGAGGGCATTACTGTAGAATGGATTCCAATTGACCTCAATGATCCTGAGACGATCCATTTTGCAGCTGCCAACGTTGCGAAAATGCATCCAGAGTTACGGGTGTTGGTCAATAACGCCGGTATTCCCGGCGATATGAGCGCAGAACCCTTAGCAACTAAGACTGAGGATCTACAGGCCACGTTGAACGTTAACGTCATCGGTAACTTTGAACTGATCAAAGCCTTTACGCCAATCTTGCAGAAAAATCACGGGCGAATCGTCAATATGACGATTCCCGCTCCTAACAGATTCTTTCATCCGTTCAGCTACTGTACCAGCAAGTCGGCTTTAAACCAAATGATTTCAATGTTTGCTAAATCTTTCAAAGCTCAACACATTCCAGTGGAGATTTTTGGTGTGGTACCCGGTGGTGTCACAACTGATTTGAATCATCATATGAATAACCGCTTCATGCGTTCAGTTGAAGATGGGGCTGGTTCGGTGGTCAACGTGATTCTGGACAAGCATAATCATCAGGGTAAAACAGTTATCCGCTTTGGTGGCATGAAATTAGTTAAAAAAGTGGTTACTGGACATTAGTCAGCCACCTAGAAATCATTGAAATCAACCAACAAATAATTTCTAAAAGAAATGCCCCATAATAGTTAGACAAGATGACGTGTACCCCCAAAGTTGTTTCCAACTTTGGGGGTATTTTTATGACTAAATATGAAACAGAATTTAAAAGCCCGATTTAAGATCTAAGTGCAACACCCAGTAAATACACAAATAGGCCATGGAGACCTATACTTTAACTACCACGAAAAAGAAAGGACATCTCCATGACCCAATTAAATACTAGCACTGCCAAGCATTATCAACAACTTTCAGCTGAAGAACGAGGTCAGATTCAATCCTGGCATGAAGATCACTATTCTATTCGACAGATTGCGATCAAACTCCATCGGGATCCTAGCACAATTTGCCGCGAGCTTAAGCGGGGAACCGTTCGCCAGCTCAATAGCGACTATTTACCTTATTACCGCTACTTTGCTGATACTGGTCAGGCAATCTATGAGAAACACCGTTTAAAGTGTCATTCCTATGACCTCCTGAATCGTTGTTGGTTGTTCTTTAAGATGCTAGTTAAAGCCTTAAAGAGGCACCTAAGGACTGATAGTGTAGACAGCTTTGTTCACCGTTTTCACCGCATGCACCCTACATTGAGATGCCCTTCAACACCGACTGTTTATCGCTACATTGATGCCGGACTATTATCGTTAGATAATAGTGACCTTTCTAAGAAGCTACGTCGGCGAGTGAAAGGCAGCCATGTTCACCATGATCGTTTGAACAAAAAATCGCTGGGAACATCAATTGAAGATCGACCAGCTAGTATCGATGACCGAATTACCTTCGGCGATTGGGAAGGTGATTTAGTGAAAGGCAAAAAGGTTGCTAGCGAGCCAGCACTCATGACACTCACCGAGCGTCTCACTCGGTTTGAGATTGTGGTGAAGATTCCCAACTTTCACGCTTCTACCTGCCTTAATACGCTCCAAAAAGTCATTGATCACTATGGTGCTAATATCTTTAACTCCATCACGTTTGATAACGGCAGTGAATTCTCAATGCTGAATCAGGTTAGTGGTTCACAGATCTACTTTGCGCATCCATATTCACCTTGGGAATGTGGCAGTAATGAGAATGCCAATGGCTTGATACGTGAGTATCTGCCTAAGGGCGTTTCGCTTCGTTCATATGATGAAGACTACATTGATAAAGTTCAAACCGTCATCAATAATCGCCCACGCAAGAGTCTCAATTATCTGAGTTCGCAGGAAGCTTTTGATTCACTACTACCCTGCTAATTAATCGTGGTTCTTTATTTAGTGTCTTCAGTCTTAACTGGTAGTTACAGGTGTTGCACTTGACTTGACAATTCGGGAAAACTTTCACGTCATGTGAAAGCTTTTTTGCGTTATAGTCGTAAACGCGTATGATGTAGGCAAATAGGGAGGATACAGCTATGAAAAAATCGATTTTAGTCACAATTGGTTTAAGTGTTGGCTTAATAGGGGCAATGGGGACAACTAGCACAACTGCCAATGCCGCAAAAGTTCACTCTGGCATTCCGAGTGTTTTGAGACATACTAAATGGCATTCAAAGAAGTTCCATATGAGTGGCATGACCCTACGTTCAACAGTCACGTTTTATAACAAAACGTTAAAGTCCAATCCCGTTGGCGCAATGAATTCCACACCCACTTATAAAATGAAGTACAAGTACCTTGGTCATCATACTTATTATTTAGTAGGCCGGATATATAATAATGCGCCAGCTGGTGGAATGGCTTGGAAGTACAAAGTAAAACGCTATAGTTCACACAAGATGTATTTTAAAGATTTAACGCAACCATCTAAGTACGTCAACCAGATCTATACGCGCTAGATCAAAAAGTAGTGTGCAGGTTATAGGTTTGGAAAGCCATATCATTGCGTGGCCGTTGCCAGAAATTCTCTACAATCACACCATTCTCTAAAGGATGAATAATTCCGAAAAGAAGGCCACCTCAAAATGAGATGGCCCTTCTTTAGTGCAATTATTTATAGACATCGTTACGCTTAGCCGTTTTAACAACTAGCACATTAAAATGTCCAACATTAATATCAGCAATGATTCGATAACTACCAACACGGTAGCGCCAAAATGTTCCTAAATCGCTCTCCAAGACTTTTCCCCAAGCACGAGGATTGTCATAGCCTTCAATATGGCTGTCTAACCAGTGAATAAGTCGGCGCTGAATTTGTAGATTCAGTTTGGAAATTTTTTTCGGTATGCTTGTCAAAGCTCCAATGATAAGCAGTCATGGTCGTAGTCCAAGACGAGTCATAATTTCAGTTCGACTGACAGTTTCACCGTGACTGGTTTTTAAATTTGCAGCCGCGTCTTGGTAATCAGTTTCGTCTTCAGCATGTTCTAAGACGGCTTGCCGCATATACGTTGTGACTGAAACACCATTAAAATCAGCAAGTTCTTTTACTTTGCGATATTGGTCTTTGTTGAAACGCAATGATGTAACAGTTGTATCAGTCATTTTGATCAGTCCTTTCTTTGACAAAAATAGTAGAGCATGAATTAGACTTTAAATGAATCCTTTTGATGTCATACTGATTTTGATAACGCATAAGACCTCCTAAAAAGTTAGGATCAATGTATTAACGGCTAGCTAATGGGAGAGAAATTCCATTTACACAAAAGTATTTAACACTCCCAGATGGACTGGTACGATCAAAGCCTCGAGTCTAAAAGTTCATTAGCATGCACCGTTAACCCATCCAGAATTGAACCAGCAGTGTACAGGTTATACGGTTGCTGGGTTTCACGCACCCAATGCATCACGGCTTTGACGCGCCAAATCAGCATATATTCTGGTAACCCGGTTGGCACGACATCTGTTTGCTTTAATTGATGGAAAAACAACTGCATCATCGCCGTTTGGAAAGCCATATCATTGCGCTGCCGTTCAACCGCTTGCGTTAGTGTACCTTTGCAGAGCAGTGATAGGCTGGTGAACGGTTTAGTCTTTAGATCTTCGGGTGCAATTTCAGTTGCTGTAAATTGAGTTTGAAGTGTCGCATTGAGTAATGCAAATTTATCTTCATAGTGCGCATAAACCGTGGTACGATTCACCATTGTTTCTTCAGCAATCTGCTGAATGGTGATTTTCTCAAAAGGGTATTGTGCCAATAAGTTTAGTAATGCCTGTTGTAAATTCTTTTCCATACGTGCTGCTTGTTGAGAAGCCATTTTTCCGACACTTCTTTCTATCTGTTGGATTGCACTACAGCCAGTGGAAACCGGTTGCGCATTCACAATTATCTAGTGCTAGAATACTCCTACACATTTCAATGAACAACGTTAGAATTTAGGAGGAATTACATGCAAGCAATTACAATCGATAAATTAGGTGTTGATAGCAAATTTATTCTGCAAGACGTGCAGCAGCCAGCTTTACCAGCCGGACAGGTGCTGGTGAATATCAAGGCCTTTAGCATCAATCCAATGGACGTCGCTGCTAAACTAGGTATGTTGGGCAGTCCCTTTACTGATAACTGGTCTTACCCACTAATTTTAGGCTGGGATATGGCAGGGGTTGTGGCTGCGGTTGGCGCTGGTGTGACAACGTTCAAAGTCGGTGACCGAGTCTTCGGTGGTTTACCAAGTGATCATGCAGGAAATAACGGTTCATACGCTGAGTACTGTGTTGCCCCCTTAGATGAACTGGCGCATACACCAACTGATCTTTCTGATGCTCAAGCAGCGGCCTTACCGATTGCGGGGATGACCGCTTATCAGGCAATTACCAAGAGCTTGAACGTGCAATCTGGAGAAAAGATCCTGATTCAAGGCGGTGCTGGCGGTGTGGGCTCACTAGCCGTGCAACTCGCAAAATTACGTGGTGCATACGTTGCTACGACTGCAGGCCCGGCCCACACTCAATTGCTGACGGACTTAGGTGCTGACCAAGTGATAGACTATCATCAAGTTACACCAAGCGATGTTCTGCATGATTTCGATGGGGTCTTCGATACGGTTGGTGATATTGATGGTGGTTTAGCAACGTTGCAAACCAACGGCCGACTCATTACCGTTGCGGCCCAGCCGACTCCTGAAGAACTGGCAGCGCCACAACAGGTCGCTTTCCAATTTACTCAGGGTACCGGGGCTATGCTTGAAGCACTAGGCAAATTAGTGGCTGAGGGGCAGGTCAAACAATCAATAGAGACACTTCCATTCAGTGCCGAATCGGTAACCACAGCACAGAATCGTGTTGCTGGCAGGCATACAACGGGTAAACTTGTTATTACTTTATAGAGATATTTGATTCGTTTGTTGCATTGACACGACTCGCTGTAAATGTTTGGTAGATGTTTGGTAATTTTTTAAAGATCACTCCAAAATGCTGTATCAACCATTGTCAGACTTAAAGCGCCCAGTCAAAATAGTTCTCAAACAGCTAAATAATTGGATAAAGCAAAAGAATCGGCCAAGGTCGATTCTTTTGCTTTATTTTAAAATGACTCTAAATGATGATGCATGATACGACTAAATGGTACTTCATCAGAATCAACCGCATCATTTCAAATTTCGTATTGTCGTATTGTATTGATATATCCATGTAATATCAAGGAACATTGAAATATTATAACTACGATTTACTTCGCGTTAAAAATGAAATAAAGGAGAAAATCAGACCAATAAACAGGCCGGCGTAACCAAGGATCACCAAGTAAAAAGACTCATGTAAAACCCCGTTCGCACCAATATATTCAGGCGTGAAAAATCGGATGATAAAGCAACTCACACCAGCAAGCAAAAAAACTATGCCAAGAATTAATGTCCAACGATGCAGGCGTGCTTTAACCATTTTAATTCCGTCCCTTCCTTTTGAAACTCCACTATTTCACACTTTAAGAAAATAATCTTTTTAGTGCCCGAAGCTTATTAAATCTTTTAAACTCATGTGAAGCGCTGAGTTTTGCTCTCTGCAAAAAGGCGATTTGTATGCATATGTCTCGTACCAGACAAACTATTCGACTGCCGAAGGATAGATTACCGCATTGAGCATAACGCATCAGTGGTTCAGCTAAACGGATTTTTTGATTAAATCCGCTTATTTTCCATTTGTTTTATAAGTGGAAGTGAATTGTCGGTTCCCGGTTTTGCTATACCTAGGCTGGTTCGAGTGTATTTGTTGGTTGAACCAATCACTTTTAACACCAAGTCGGCAATACTTGCCCGTGAAACCAGGGTACCTTTGAACGATTCTCCTTTTTGGGTCAGTTCGTAATCAATCTCAGGGTTGTCGGTCATGTAAGCGGCACGAATAATAGTGTAGTCTAGGTTTGAACTTTCAATAACTTTTGCTGCACGCCGGGTATCTTCCTTAGAAACATGACCAACCGTTCGTTCAACCCATGATCCAAAGGGTTCAGGTGTTTCGTGGTATAAACCAGACCCAGTGATCCAGATTAACTGATGAATGTGCTGTTGGACCATTGCATTAACGATTTGGGCTGCCATCCGTTCCATATTACCAGCTAAGTTAGCATAGACAACATCTTGACCGACCATGGCGGTATCGAGTAAAGCAGTATTATTGACGTCGCCTTCGATGATACTTTCTCGATTAGGATTCGAAACCGTAATCCGATCTGCGTTGCGCAGAAATAATGTGAGTTGAACATCGTGTTGGGCAAGCAGTCTGCTGCGGACGATTCTAGCGATGCGACCATTTGCACCTAAAATTAGAACTTTTTTCATCACTGTCCCTAAACCCTTTCAAAACTAACGGTGACGTTCCCAGACGATTGAAATTGGTTGAGGTCACCACTATCAATATGTCCAATAGGTTGTAGATCACTAATAATTTCACCAGTCTGCTTATAGAAGATCACAAAACTGTGTCGTGGCGCCCAATAAGCAATATCACCAACTCGATAGCCTTTCCGTTGCGTGTCATTTGCTGGTAAAGCTTGTTTAAACCGATAAGTTAATTCACGTGAATACAGATTAAGCATCGGTAATTGCGTGGGCATTAAATTAAGTAGGGCGTTTGCTGTCGCGTTATTTTCGAAATCAGCAATCAGAGTATTACCGTTTACGATCATTTTAATTTTAACCATTGTGTAGCCTCCTAGTTTAGTTGTTGATAGTCTTCGTTGTTAACTGGTTCCAGCCAAATTGGTGTACCCGCCGTGATAGCGACATGGCTAAACCAGTTATTCTGGGTTGCACCATGCCAGTGTTTAACTCCCTCGTGCGTAATTACCACATCACCAGAATGCAGTTTCTGTGCTGAATGGTCGTCTTCTTGATACCAGCCTTCACCGCCAGTAACCAGTAAGATCTGGTAGCCATTATGGTGGATATCCCAGTTATTTCTCGCTCCCGGTTCGAAGAAAACATTGCTGACAGTGACCGGAATATTGGTCTCTTTCACCAGTGAGTTATGATAACTATCGCCGACAAAGTTGTTGACAAATGCGGTGTTTAAATTGCCTATATCAAATAGTCCATGAGTGACTTCTGTTTTGTTGTTCATATTATTTTTCCTTTCGGATGCTATAAAGCAAGGATTTGTAGCCGTGCTTCATCTAGCACACAGTTTTCTAACTGGTCTAAAAATTCGTTGTAATAGAATCCGTTTTTCAGAGTTGTGTTCCTGCTTAGTGCATACATAGTTAGGGTATAACGATGAGGGATTTCTGGCGGATTTGGTCCAGCATAATGGTCCATGAAGTATGAATCATCTAAAGCATAAAAGCGAGACATCCAGGAATTTTGGCCTTGTGGTCCCTTATACCGGCGACTAAAATCCGCGGATATTTCTTGGCTCACTGGAATGTTTGCAGCAAGCCAATGAATGAAGGGGAAGCCAGTTCTCGGAACAGCATCATAGTCAATCAGACTGATTGCCAATGAGTTGGTCTATTTCGGCAAATAAACGCAGGAAATTGGAAAGGAGACAATTGGCTGACCGCTTTGTTTGATTAATGCTTTGCGGGTGTAAATTTGTGGTAAATACCCGTTTTCAAGTGCAACTTTGATTTTCATTTTGCACCTCCTAGTAAAATGATGGTTTGTCCCAAGCAGTATTGGGCTCGGCCACACCAATGCTGGTTCGCTCGTAAAGTGTGGGGTCCAAAATGATTTCAGTGATCAATCTGGCAACCGCTTGTCGGGTGACTTGGGTATCGACAAAGTCTGCACCTTTGGGAATTATTTTGTAGTCGAGATGCTGATCATTGTTGTACAACCAGGCCATGCGTAGAAACGTATAGTTGAGATGACTATCGTCAAATACTAAAGCTGCCCGTTTTATCTCGGTATAATCGCCCATCATTCGGGCGTTCCAGGAACCAAATTTACCAGTTACTTCATCGTAGATGCCAAGGCCACCGGCAATGATAATCCGGTCCACTTCGGTCTGCTTCATGGCAGTAACAATTTTCTGGTTGGCAATGGTAAAGTGACCGGTTGCCAGATAGACGATATCTTGGCCCTCAATTGCCGTCACTAGATCTTGCTCGTCGTTCCAGTTACCGTTGACAAGGGTTACTCTTGGTTGATTGGCGTACTGGGCAAGACGACTTGTTGCCTGCCGGGCGAATAGCGTTAGTTCAATATCGTCTTCTTTTAAGAGACGTGGAATTAGATATCGTGAAATGTTACTGGTAGCGCCTAATAAAATAACTTTTTTCAATTTAAAATCCTCTTTCTTATATGTTGTTTGATTGGCTTCTATTTTTTCAGTGGTGACTAGGCTTGTGCTGTTGGATAGATAGTAAATTCATTGACGTTGACATCGTCTGGTTGAGCGATCGCAAAGTCAACTACCCGAGCTACAGCTTCCGGACTAATACCAACTGCTTCATAGAGTGCGTTCATTCCTTTTAAAGAATTGGCATCGGTGATCGTGTTCAACAATTCTGTATTGATTGCGGCAGGGTACAGGCTAGTTGTCCGGATGTTGGTCTGCTCTTTGACACTCTCCATTCGAATAACTTCCATGAAGTTGCGAACCGCAAATTTAGTGGCTCCGTACACCCCAGAACCAATGAAGCTTTTAATCCCGGCAACCGAAGAAGTGGTAATAATCTGTCCGTGCTTTTGTTGGGTGAAACTCGGCATCACTGCGGCAACGCCATTCAACACACCTTTGAGATTGACGTCAATCATGGCGTTCCAATCGTCAATTTTTAGTGCACTGATCGGTGATGTTGGCATAATACCAGCATTGTTGAAGATGACATCGATGCCGCCGAACGCTTGCTTAGCTAACTCAACCAGAGCGATAAGATCCGCTGGTTTTGTGACATCGGTAACCCGATAAGCCGCTTGACCGCCCTGGGCTTGAATGTCAGCTGCAATGTTTTCCAACCGTTCTTTGCGCCGAGCACCGAGTACCACTTTGGCACCATGACTCGCTAACAGTTTGGCACTGGCCTCACCAATTCCTGATGATGCTCCGGTGATAACTACGATCTTGTTTTCAATTGTCATATTAATCCGCTCCATTCCTTAATTTAGTTTGTTTAAAATGTGACGGTAGCTCATAATGTTTATGTGGCTACGTCTTGTTTACGAGTCTTAGTATATGGCGGATAAATGTGTCTGAGAAGCGTCATTCAGTTGTAACAGTATCAACTGTTGGTTTATACTAATCGAGAGGGGGTGTTGAAGTGGATATCAATCAATTACAAACCTTTTTGCGAGTTAGTCAATTTGGTAGCTTTACCAAGGCAGGTGAACAAGGTTTCATCTCTGGAACGGCAGTCATGAAACAGATGAACCGATTAGAAAGTGAACTAAACTTAAAACTATTTGTTCGTACCGCTAACGGTGTGACGCTGACACCACAAGGCAAAAAATTTAAGCCATACGTCAATCAAATATTGGGCATACTGAATACGGCAATTGAAGAAACTAGGCGTGTTCGCATCGATGACAAGCTGTTGATTCGGCTAGGGACTTCGCTGTTACACCCAGCTGATCCTTTCATGTTATTGTGGAAACAGCTTTCTCCAAAAATGCCAGAATTTCAGATTCACCTAGTTCAGCTAACAGAAGACTTGAATTCTAGTAATCGAGAGTATGCAATGCTTGGTCGGAGTAGTGATTTGATTGTAGGAACGTTCGACAGCACCACGCTAAAGCAATCATTTAGTGCAATTAAATTAGGTGCATATCATTTTGGTATTGCCGTCCGCAGTGATAATCCACTGGCTCAATTGGACGAAATTACGTTTTCGGATTTAGTTAATCAAAAAATTTTAATGGTGCCACGGGGAATCAGTGAGAAAAATGATCTGTTACGTAAACAGTTATTGGCTGCTACCCCAAGTATTAAAGCAATCGATACGGAAGGCCGATATGATATTAATACGTTCAATAAAGCAGTTGAAGAAAACATCGCACTAATCTCGCTTACACCTTGGAAAAGGATTCACCCGAATCTAGTGACAATACCCTTGAAGACAGATATCACGGTGCCATATGGGCTACTGAGCACCAAATTTCCCGGTAATAGAACTGCAGCGTTCTTGCGAGAGTTTAGGCGATTAAATGGATTAAAATAGAGAATTCGCAGCTGAATTGGATCACCCTGAGTTGCAATTCTATAAAATTAAGAAAGCTCCAGCCAGATTCACACGTGTATTAGTGTGAATCTGGCTGGAGCTATTTAGTGGCTATTTAAAATGTAGAACAATTATCTCCCTAAGGAGCGGTCTCACTGATGCCTATATTGCTAAATTCAAATGGTGCTCAACAATCGTTTACGTAAGAGTTTTATTTATCTAAGTGCGCAAGCAACCTTTGAGTTACTAGCTTGGCACCAATTGAACTGTGATCAGTTTTAGGAGTCTCCAGTTCTTATCTTGTAGCTACGGGTATCGCACTTGATTTAACAATTCGGGTCTATTTCATTTTAGAAAGTGTCCGTCACATAGGTCCCTGACATATGAGTCCGATGCAATACTGTTAATCCTTGGTTTGTTCATCCTGAAAACGCATAGCAGGATAAATCACTTCGTTAACTAAGCGCGTGACCCAATCATTCGACACGGGTTCACCGGTCATAGATGAAGAGCGCAAAAGATCGAAAAAGGCGAGTTTGACCGTCTGTGAAGGTTCATGGTTCAGTTCGTGATTTTGAATAGCAAGTTCAATGACGTGGTCGATCAGTTGCAGGTTAGAAACTTCGACTGCTTTTAAAATTTGATTACTGGCACGCTTCTGCTGTTTTTCCTGTGCCATATTGAAAAGTGGGCGGATATATTTAGCCGGCGGTGTTTGCGTCGTTGTCATGAATTCTTTTCCTAAATGCACGAGGTTATTCTTGAGCGACCCGTAATCGAAAGTGGGTGTTCCGAATGGGTGCTCCGTTTGGTTAATTTCGTACATAATTGCGTCGATAATCAGGTCTAACGGTGTATCCCAATGGCGATAAAGAACCGAACGGCTGGTGTTAGCCTGTTTGGCAATGGCTGAGAAAGTCAGTTTTTCTAGTGGAATGTCAGTCATTAGATCATAAGTTGCCTGAAATATTTGTTCATCAAGATTATCACCGCGACGTCTTTTTGGCATGAAAATTCCTCCTTAGAAACGATGTTAGCCTAATTGTACCGTAAAACAAATAAGATACAACCTGTTTCTTATTGAAAATAAGCTATAGGCGTGTATACTAATCATAAATAAGAAACACGTTGTATCTTATTGTGACTAGATATCATGTTCTTAACTTTTAAGGAGGAATTATCATGACTGATAAAAAATTCTATGACGCACCTTTGGATCAAACGGATAAACAGGCCTTCGCCGACCGCGCGGAGATTCGCGAACTGCTGGAGTATGAGCGCTACGCTCGGGATAACAACCTTTATGCCCAAGAAAGCGCCTGTTACAGTGATGACGCTCAGATGCACGTCTCTTGGTATGACGGTCCTGCCAAGGGGTATTTTGAAAAGGTCGCTCAAGCTAACGGTGGCGGCGCTAAACATAAGATCTTTTACACCGCTGTTTGGGTCAACGGCAACAAAGCCATCAGCGAAATGCCGGTCATGATGTTGTCACCACGCGTTAAACTCGGCGGTCAAGCAGTTGATCTGCATTCTTACGCACGGATTTTCATGCGTTTGGAAAAGAAGAATGGTACCTGGAAGATTCTTGACGGCGATTGCATTTACGAACGTGATGAACTGATTCCAGTGGTGCCCGGTCAACCGATTCAAATCGACACTAAAGAACTGGCATCGTACCGCGAAAGCTACCAAGGACTTTGCTACGTCCTCAAGCGCACCAATCTGCCCAGCAGCCAAGATCTGCCTGGTGAAGACCAGCCGGAAACGGTTGAGAAAGTTTACAGCGATGCCAGCAAGTGGTTCTTCGCTTAAAAGAATTCTAATTAACGATACGTTTACGATAAACACACTACACAAGAAAAGGAGCTCGATTAAATGGGAAAATTAACTGGGAAAGTAGCTATTATCACTGGCGGTGTTCAAGGTATGGGGGCGGCAGATGCAAAGCTATTCGTTGACGAAGGCGCCAAAGTTGTGATCACCACTGATTCTAAAGTCACTGAAGGTCAAAAACTGGCCGATGAACTTGGCGACAATGCGATATTCGTACAGCAAGATGTCAGCAGTGAAGCCGATTGGAAAAAAGTTATTAAAGCGACACTTGATCAATTTGGCCAGCTCGATATATTGGTGAATAATGCTGGTATTGATAACTTCAAGAGCTTATTTGATATTACGGCTGATAACTATTTAAAGATTATCAAAGTTAATCAGTTGGGGACCTTCTTAGGAATCAAGTACGCAGCTGCGGAAATGAAACAGCACGGCGGCAGCATTATCAATATTTCCTCAATTGCTGGCTTAGTTGGGGCACTTCCGGTGTATACGGATACCAAATTTGCAGTTCGTGGGATGACTAAATCTGCTGCGGTTGAGCTCGGTCATTACAATATTCGGGTTAATTCAGTTCACCCTGGCGCTGTAAGAACACCAATGCTTGATGATCCCGCCGTTGCCAAGGTACTTGAAGCTGGAATTGCTAAAACGCCTCTACAGCGGGTTGCAGAACCAGAAGAAGTTGCCAAGATGGTGTTGTTCTTAGCCTCTGATGATTCAAGCTTTTCAACCGGATCCGAGTTCGTGCTTGATGGCGGGGCAACTGCGCAATAAAAACTTGTTTAAAATATGTATTTGAATTGTCAGAGCGAGTGTAAAAATTGTAATTACCAGTTAGAAACTGGAGATTCAAAATAGCGAACCACGTTTAATTTCAAAGGCGGCTACGTTAGCTTATATATGCTCCCAAGTGTAACGAGCGTGTATTTGCAAAGTAAGCCTAATAGCAGCCAATAGGAAGCGCCTCGACAGCAATGCCAGGGCGCTTCTTTATTTTTATGCCAGTTTAGGTATCAAAATTAATATCTAATACTTAGGACTCATAAGATAAAGAATACAGTAATCACGTGTACCCTCAAATGTTGGAATCAACCTCGAAGCACTGCTAAAATCACATTATCTATTCATTCCTTCTTGAGTGCTATAATTTGGGTGGAAGGGGCGAATTACAGTGAAATTAAAAAGATTAATCATTGTAGGTCTTAGTTTAGCGTTAGGGGTAGCTGGCTTTTCTGGCACTGCCAATGCCGCAACTAAAACAACTGCTAAGAGTAATTACCGAGTAATCACAAAAACCATAAAAGTTGGTAGGGTAACCATTCCAGCTAATACGCGTGTGTATGTCTCTTATTTTACGAAAAAAGGTAACAAACAATATGCTAACGTTGAATTAGGCACTTTACGCTATCGCATTAGACACGAAACATCAGCTAAATACCTAAAAGTCCGTGTCAACCATGACTTTAAAGCATCTAAAGCCGTAGCAATGGATCAGTTACCGGGCATGTGGAAACCTAGAACAAAGGCTAACCAGTACCAAGCTGCTACAATTCGTTTTACCACAGATGGGTATGTAGAATATTTTAAAGATGACAAGACTAATATAAAACCTATCTCATCAACTAAAGTAACTAAATCAAAGGCTTCCGGTAATACAACTTACGTTTATGCCAAGAACAACATGCTCAAATTACCTGATCAGAAAATTAGCAATAAGGGTAACTATCGCTATCGTTTAACCGTGCACTTCAACGGTATAGAAACCGCGGACGTGACAAATTCACCTCTTGTCTATTCGGTTGGAAATAGTCACAATCTTTTCTATACGCCAGCTGGCAGGGCCTAATAATCAATTTAAATTAACCATTCAAGTATCTGTCTAATCGGGTACTTGTTTGAATATTGGCGTTCTAGCTATATCAGCTGGAATGCCTTTTTGAATACTAGTTACTTTGTATTATTTCGCGTTAGAAATGAAATACACGAGAAAATCACGCCGGCAAACAGACCGAAGTAACCAAGAATTACCAAGTAAAAGGGTTCATGTAAAATCCCGTTCGCACCAACATAACCAGGCATGAAAAGTCGAATAATAAAACAGATCACGCCAGCAAGCAGAAAAACTAGGCCAAGAATTAATGTCCAATGATGCAACCGAGCTTTAATCATTTTAATTTCGTCCCTTCTTTTTGAAGCTTCATTATTTCACACTTTCAGGGAATAGTCTGTTCTAGTGATTGAAGTTTGTTAAATCTTTTAAACTTGGGCGGGGTACTTCGTTTTGCTTCCTGCAAAGTTACACATATAAATTCAATCTTTTGGGTGATGGACATCCGGATTTAAATCAGACCAAAACCCAGATATCCTTAAAAGTGGACATCTGGGTTTCTAAAATTAAGAGGATTATTTTAAACTAAATCCAAAATAAAGTACGTTTTTACCGAAAAATGGGAAAGTAAATTTTTCTAACTTTCAATCTTTAGGCAGTTAATCGATACTAAATAGGAGCTTATAAGTATCAATAATATCTTTCAATTGTGATTTAGCGAGGTGTTCAACCACATCACCATCAAAAACATTTCGGGCTTTTAAATCAAATGCCGTTGTTTGATCTAATAGAATCTTACCATGTGTTTTGAGAGACTTTGGTAACTTATAATATGCAGGATAATTACGGGTAGTAGAACTGATTGGGGCAACAATCGTCATACCACTTGTTTGAGCAAGTATGTCGTTACTCAAAGCAATTGCTGGTCTCCGCTTCATTTGTTCATGCCCTAGACTTGGATTGAAGTCCACGTAGAAAATATCGCCTTGTTTTACCATTTAAATTCGTTTCCTTTAGGCTTGCCCCAATCAACTTCGGTATCTCTGACACCATCATCGATCCAACCATCGAAAAGTTCATGAATATTATTGGGTTTCTTCTTTAACGGTGTGAGCACAATCGAACCATTTTCAATCGAGATGGAAAGTTTGTCATTATTCTCAAGGTTGAGTTGTTTGATTACACTACTGGGAATACGAGTTGCCTTTGAATGGCCCCACTGGGTGATCTTAGTTTCTTGTTTTCTAGTTTGATCCATAGCAAACCCTCCTTTTTTCTTGACTAAAGTATCTACTATGTAGATACTTTAGTCAAGAAAAAGTACCTATCTAACTATCAACTGCTTCTTAAGTCTCAGTTGAACTACTCGCTATTGAAGTAACACTTAATTTCATGTTTCGCAGCAAGCCATTACTCAATTTTCAAATATGAGCTACGGTATTTTAATGGCAGTAGTCTGACGCTGGCAACTCTCTATGGTATACAGGGTTTTAGGACCTATTAATTTAATCTGAGAACTGAAAAACACACAATAATTGTGCGAATTTAAACTAAAAAACCAGATCTCCTTTTATAAGGAAATCTGGTTTTTCTAAAATTTGGTCGATAATTTTAAATAAAATTCAAAATAAAGTACATTTTTGACGAAAAATAGCTAAAAAATTTTTTTACTTATAAAAAGGCCAAAATAAAAGTAAATTTTTTTACTTATCGTCTTCATCACCATGCAACTGATTAAGCGCTTCACGCTGCTTAGTATCAATAATATGCGTGTACAATCCAGTAGCTGAAGTCGAGCTTTGACCTAACTGAGTCGCTACCAAATGTTCATTTTTAGTTTCTAAATATAACTTGGAAGCCAAGGTATGCCGTAATTTATGTGGCGTGATCCGGACGTGGTTAAAAGCCGTCGAATATTTTGCCACGAGTAATTCCACCGTGGCCGTTGTGATTCGCCGGGGTTCATCCGTCCCCCTAGTGAGAAATAGCGCTGGGGTGGCTGCAGTCGCATGGTAGCGTGACTGGCGGATACTGACATAGCTGGCTAAATAGGGCAGGACCCATTTAGCAATCGGCACGGAATCCCATTTACCGCCTTTTCGCCGAACCGACACACTGGCGGCCTTGAGACTTAAGTGAGCAACGTCCATATTAGTCAGTTCTGACACTCGGATGCCAGTCCCTAACATCAAGGCGTTAATGGCGACATCCCGTTCACGGTCACGTTGATAGTACCGCAGTCGCTTGGCATCTAAGTGTTGTCCGTACTCGTCTTGGATGAAGTTTAAATAAGCCTTATCCTGATCACCTAACATCAGTTTATCCTTAATATGACGGGCGCGTGTGGCGTAGGTCTCGCTGTCTTGAACCAGCGAAATCTTCTTCATCACGTTACGGTAAAAGTAGGGCTCACCCTCACTGTTTTCTGATTCCACCGTCAAGAAACGAAACAGTGCTGACAGCGCGTTTAAAGACCGGTTCACTGTGCGGTGAGACAGAACCCCCTTAGGATTCTGGGAGGTCTGCTTACCGCGATTAAGTAAATAAGCCTTGTACAGTTCAACGTCTTGTTTTTTTAAATTTTCAAGTTCCTGAAGCTTAATTTGCTTCACTGAAGTCGCCGAGGAAACGCCTGTTTCGATCAGCCACTCAAAAAAGCGGTTGAACTCGTTTAAATATTGGTACAAAGTCGCTGGTGACAACGGCACAGTGGACTTTGCCAAATAATAATCGGCAACGTAATCCGGTAGCTGATGCACGAGCTTTTCATTATGGGTAACGTAATCGGACTGATCCATGCAGACACCTCCTTTAGAGCTAAGAACATACGTTCTAATTATAGCATGTTACGCCACAGAAATCAGCGTGCCCGGGCAAACTTATAAACAAAAGACCAGTAAGGATGCGGATGCTGGTCGATCTCCAGAGGATAGGGCGCCAGACGGTATGATTGTGTTTTAGTAATGAGCACCGACTGTGAACGCTGCAAGTCATTCCTCAGTTGAATTCGGTACTGACCGGTCGGTAAAGTTCGCTTTAAGGTGAGGGCTTTATAGGCGCGAAACAGTTCATAATGCTGCTGGGTCCGTTCATTGATAAGCGTCCCGCTGAACTCGGCAGCCGGGGCTAGTGACACCTCAAAATACCGGGCCTGATGGTTCAGTGTAACTTGCTGACTGAGCGTATCATAGGGCCGAATCTGAGTTTTTTTGGCATCAAATTGCAGTGATAATTGGCTCTGCTGCTCGGCAACGTCGTGACCCCTATTGTTATACAGCGCGTGGGGCGCAGTGGCGTAAGTTCCTACGATTAACACCAAAGCACCAAAGGTCAGCCAACTTTCTGATTTTGTACGGAACTGGTTACGTTTATCAGAATCTAAGGCTAGGTTAGGAATCGCACACAATATCCCCAGTAAGGGAATCATGACCTGACCATAACGACTTTCGGTTTCCCATAGTAACGTATGAAATGCGATGTACCCTAAAGCGGTCAGCACCGTTAGCATAATCCGCGGATCATCCGTCAATTGTGAGCGTCGGCGCCATAACCGCAAACAGCGTAACAGCGTTTCGGCGTACAGCAGGATAAACCCGACCCGCATGATCACCATTCCTAACGCGGATAGTTGGGGCTCAAATTTTTGGTAGAGTTTCGGTGCGGCGACAAACCCACCCGTATAAGCTTGGGGCATTAACGACACGTTTAATAAAATCCCTGCTTTTTCAATCCAGCGCCGACCAATACCCACGGGGCCTAATGTCTCTAACCGCTGTGGCAAAGCCTTTTTAAGGTAGTTCTGTTTGGCTTGCTTGCCTTGAATTGAGCTTAGTAATTGCACGTCACTAGACTGGTAGCGACCGTCACCTTGCGGATTATAACTCATCCAGATCCAATGTGTCGCCGGAAAAGCGTACTCATTATTATTATGAAAATGACTGGCTGACTTCAGTCCTACAGAAGTGGGAACTGCTAGAACAAAACCTAAAATGATCAGGATCAACGGCATTTTAATTAAATTAAGCTGTTGGCGATCCTTCAAAAGGAGCCAAACCGTCACTAATACCGCGGCTATCAATAAAACAATCAAATTTGGTTTAACCACTTCACCGACCACGACGGATAAAACCAGGCCGACACCCGTGACGATTTTCTTCACGTGGCTAAAAGTGGACCAGCCAATCAGAACGTTAAACACAATGGCTAAACACAGCAGCGTTGGCAGATCAGAATAAAAGACCTGCAGATAATACGTGTAAGCAAACGGACTGACCAAAAAGAACAGGGCAGCTAAGAGCGTGACACCGTGCTGATGGCTCAAGCGGCGCACAGAACGTAAGATCGCAAAAATAAAAATATCTAATAACGTAAAGGATAATAAATGAACACCCCAATACGTATCCAGATGGAGCAGATTAGTGAACTTCAGCCAGCCACTCAGGAGAATGGTCAAAGACACGTTATTGGGAAAGCGCCAAAAATAGACTGAATCATTCCAGCTTAAGTTGCCATGACTCAGCTGCTCAGCCTGGACCAATACCCGGAACGGATCATGATAGACGGAAGCGGGTAAGAACCGGATGACCAGTAACTGAATCACCATGATCAACAGCATGATGACGGTGAGGATCCGAGTCGTGTTGGCTTCAGAAAGCCGTTCGTTCCATTTAAGGAAGCGGGGCTTGATGTACCAGATAATGAGTACGCCTGCCAATACCAGACAAGTGGCTTTTAAATTGGCGGGCATTAAAAGATTTGAAATAATACCGATGACCATCATCAAGGCTAATAATAGCGCCAAAATGGCGGTCATACTGATTTTCTTAATTCGCATGATTAACTCCTAATCAAAGATATTCTGGCTGTTTTGCTACCGTTTTGCCAATCGTCAGCTGTAAAATGCTCCACCAGCCTAATGCTAGGCATAGCCCCGCTAGTACGTCACTGGGATAATGAACAAACAAATAAATGCGGTCAAAACCGATCATCACCAGCCAGGCTAAACTTAGTACACTTAATAATAATCGCCAGGATAGGTGGTGGCAAAGTGGAATCACAACTAAGAGCAGGATTAAGACCAGCATGGCGGTGGCAGTCGTGTGACCACTAGGAAAGCTATACCCTCCCTGAGCGACTAACTTACCTGCTGGACGGGCACGCTGAATAAGCAGTTTGAAAATGGTGGTCAGCATATTGATGCCCACTTGGGCTGTTAGTACAAAACCAGCTGCTAAATGATGATGCGTTAACCATAACCATAGCGCAATCACACCGCAGATCAGCAAGTTAAACGTGGCGGTGCCCCAAAAGGCCAGTTTCGCAAAAAAAATTGTCCGACTTGGTTGCCTAACGGTTATCGCAATCTGCTGAAGGGTTTGATCAAAATGACTTACCCAAGGTGCCTGAATCCAAACACTGACAGCTAAGATCAAAAACCCAATCCAGGCTAAACTTGCTATCAGCCACCAAACTCGGTTGGCTTGTTGTCGCATGTGCATCATCTCAGTTCCTATCTGTTGAATTTTAAATGTCTATTAGCTATAATCTGATATTGTGCCACTTTTTTCAACTATAAAATGGCTTTAGCAACAGTTTAATCTTAGCTTAAAATAAGCGAGATCAACCGTTTTGAATACAAATTTTAAGCTCCTTTTCAAAAAATTAAAAAAGTTTAAGCACGATAACAGGCCATTTTCACTAAAAATCAGTTATAATACGAATAATAGCTATATTAATTAGAACATTGTTCCGATTTTTAACTAATGTATTAACTTACAGGCATAAGTGAGATTGCTTTTAACGTAGAATCCGAAAGGGTGAAGAGAAGATTGATTATTGATGGTAAGGGATTGTCCAATCAGTTAGACAGCGGTATGAAAGCGGAGGTCAAGGCCCTCCGCGCAGCAGGCATTGAACCAAAACTCGTTGTGATTATTGTCGGCCATGATCCAGCAAGTCAAATATACGTCCGTAATAAGCACCGTAAAGCTATTAAGCTGGGAATCACCTCGATTATCGAGCGTCGGCCGGAAGACTTCTCACAGGCTGATCTATTAGCCTTAATCGAACAGTATAATCAAGATGAGTCCGTTCACGGCATCTTAGTGCAGTTGCCGTTACCCAAACAGATCGATGAATCTGCCGTTATCCGGGCCATTGACCTCAAAAAAGACGTTGACGGTTTCAGTCCCGAAAACGTTGGTAAGCTGTTCAGCAACAGCGACGAACACTATTCCGTATCCTGCACACCCAAAGGAATCATGACCATGCTCACACACTATGACATTGATCCAGCGGATAAGCACGCGGTCATCGTTGGCGACTCCAACATTGTCGGCCGGCCAATGGGGGCTCTGCTGCTAAACGCGGGCGCCACGGTGACCTACACCCATATTTTGACGCAAGACCTATCATCCTATACCCGAACGGCCGATATCCTGATCGTGGCAACCGGGGTTGCTCATTTGATCAAAGCTACCGATATTAAACCGGGGGCTACCGTAATCGATGTGGGCATGAACCGCGATGAAAATGGTAAATTAGTGGGGGATGTGGACTACGACCACGCCAAAACGGTGGCCGGTGCTATTACACCTGTACCAGGCGGCGTTGGTCCCATGACGATCACGTCACTCATGCAGCAGACCCTTGAATTAACTAAACTTGCGAATCGAAAAATACTTGAAACGGTTCGGTAACGTATCAAAAAATTAAACGTAGCGTCCAGTTTTCGTTGTTAAAATGATATTTTCCCTGTTTTATTAACCATTTATGCGTTAATGTAAAAGTATCAAAAAAATGGGGGACAACGTATGAACTGGACGCTATTTTATTCGTTTCTTATCATTATTATTCTTTTAAACACCGTGGCGGCTGTGTTTACGGTATTCCGTGAACGTCGTGATATTGCGGCCACTTGGGCTTGGCTACTTGTTTTAAACCTATTACCGGTCATCGGGTTCTTATTTTACGCCTTCTTTGGCCGTAAACTGACTCACCGGCAATTACACAAAATTCAGCGGCAGCCACCCGTTGAATTAACGGATGCTCTGGCACTGCAGCAATCTTCTCTACCATCGTATTCCGCCGGTGATACTCACGAGGAATCATCCGTTAAGAATATGATCAGGCTGTTTCAAAATATTGACCAGTCCTTTGTGACTTTAAATAATAAAACTGAGCTGTTTATTGATGGTCCTAAATTGTTTAAAAATATGCAGCAGGAAATTTTAAATGCTCAGCACGTGGTGTACGTTGAATTTTACACTTTTTACAATGATTTAATTGGTAAAGAAATCCTGAGTACCTTAGTTGAAAAGGCGCAAGAAGGGGTGACTGTCCGCGTTCTGTATGATTCATGGGGATCCATGGGCACTAAACGCGACTTTTTCGAACCATTGCGTGAGGCTGGCGGGTTTGCTGAACCCTTCCTGGGCATTCACTCCAACTGGCGTGATTTCCGGTTGAACTTTAGAAACCACCGTAAGATCGTGGCAATTGACGGCTGGACCGGCTACATTGGCGGTTTTAACATCGGCGATCAATACGTCGATCGGTCTAAGAAGTTTGGGCATTGGCGCGATACTCATATGAAGGTTACTGGCGACGCAGCACTAGCGCTGCAACAGCATTTCGTGGCCGATTGGAACGCGACAGTCCCTGAAAATGAACTGGACCGCAAGATGACGCATTTCCCTAAGGCCAATGATGTTGCTGTTGGCAATACGATGATGCAAATCGTGGTTAGCGGTCCTGATTCCGATTTGGAACAAATTAAAATGGGCTATCTGCGCATGATCAACAGTGCCCGAAAACGGCTGTATATTCAAACGCCTTACTTGATTCCAGATGATAGTGTCTTAAACGCCTTACGAAGTGTCATTCTGTCAGGCGTTGATGTTCGCATCATGGTACCGCACATGCCCGATCATCCCTTCGTCTATCGTGCGACACAGTACTACGCACGGATTTTGGCGGAAGATGGCGCTAAAATCTATTTCTATCAAGACGGCTTCATCCATGCCAAGGTGGTCATGATCGATGACGCAATTTCGTCAGTGGGTTCCGCTAACTTAGACTTCCGGAGCTTTAAACTGAATTTCGAGGCCAACGCCTTTGTTTACGACTTTAAGGTTGCCAAAGAACTACGTGATATTTTTGACGCTGATATCGAAAAGAGCCAATTAATTTCTGCGGAAGACTTTGAAAATATGTCCCTGTGGTTACGGTTTAAACAGGCTTTTTCCCGTTTGTTAGCACCAATTCTGTAAAATCTATAAATAAATGACACAAAAAATTTCTCAATGTCTGTTAGATAAACTTATCTAGCAAGCATTGAGAAATTTTTTTACTTATTTTTTACTTAGTAGCAGGATGATAAATACCCAGACGTTTTGATTCCCGTTCCAGATATTGATGCATCGTCCGTGGCTTGTGATCCAATAAGGCTTCCAAGGTAAATGAAGAACTGTCCCAGCCCCATTTACGCATGGTACGTACTAAACGAATGAAGGCTTCGTATGAATAACTGTCACCGCCGTGGAAATACTGTGGGAAGTAATCGGCAAGATGATCTTCATCGACATATTCAGCAGTGATCTTTTTACCAGTAACTTCAGTCATCATATCGGCAACTTCGTAACTGTTTAGTTTTTCGTTGCAAAGTTGGTAAACACCCTTATCAAAGTATTCTGGGCGAGCCATAACCTTCAAGATAATATCAGCTTCATCCAAGGCATCAAACCAAGACATCCGCTTATCAAGTGGGGTGTAGTTCGGGAACTTACCCAACTTGTAAAACTGATTCAAGAAGACATCGTGGTTATAGCCCGATGGCTGCAGAACTGTCCATAACATATGGCTTTCAAATCCACGGTATAACAAGTAATGTTCAACCTTTTTCTTCATCATGTGGTGTAATTTAGTATCCAGATTAGGGAAGAGTACTGAAATATCGATGAATTGCTTAACGCCTTCCTTAATGGCAGCATCAATGGCAATTTTGCCCATGACATATTCTTGAAATGAGAACAGGGTAGGGATGTAAACAACTTGGTCAACACCCGTCATTGCCTTTTCCATCTGGTCGGCTTTAGTGGCATCGATGACCATCGTCTCTTTGACACCTTGTGACTTATAGTCGGCTACCTTAGGGTTGATATCCACTGCACGGATATCAACACCATGCTTTGCCAAATAAGGGACAATTTGGCGGCCAACAGATCCACAAGCACTTGTAATGAGTAACATAATAACTTCCTCCTAGACTTAATTAATTTTCGAGATTCTTCAAGATCTTCTTCATGAAGCTGATTCCCGATTTTAATTCAGAATCACTCAGACCAGTTCTGATCTCAGCCTCTAATTGGTCAGCTGAGCCAAGGAGGGTCGTCTGTTTAGCTAATGCTTGCGGCGTCAGTGCAATTTGTTTGCTACGGGCATCGTCCGGATTGGGCACACGTTGAATGAAGCCCTTAGTTTCTAACTGATGTAAAAGGCGAGTCACCGTAGGACTGGAAAGGCCAAATTGCTTTTCTAGATCCACTTGGCGAACAACTCGGTCCTGATTGACAAACAAGCAGGAGAGCAGGTTAAACTGCGGTTGGGTTAAATGGTACTGTGCCAAGAGGTGATTGCTCTTTTTATCAAATTCAATTGCCGCTTCTTTTAAGTAGATACCAATGCGATTCCGTTGGTTCAGCAAGTCATTACCCCCCAAAAGCAAATTATAAATCAGAATAGTTAGCTAGCTAGGATTTATTACCTATATCTTAGCATGCTAGGAATATTTTGCAACCGGTTTCAATACAATGGAGGTAATTTAGCTATAAATCAGTGATAAAGTAGGCTAATTAGTAAACTTAATAAAATATAGGTTTTATTAAGTTTACTCAAAAAAGATGATTAACCCTTCCCCTAGCGTAAAATGCTTTTGAGGGGGGATAAATAGCGGTTAACCATATCAGATAAAAAGCGCTTGAAAGTGCATGATAACAGTATTTAATGACTATAAAAGGTAGTTTCTTAAGATTATATTGCTAGTAAATGGAGTTAATTTAATTAATGAGTTTAATTGCTTGAAAGCCTGTAAAATCAGCTTTTAGAGGTTGCTTTAGTCTAATAAATGACTAATTAATAGTGTATTTTTAACTGGTTTAACTGGTTAATGACCGCTAAATCAACAAAGTTTTAAATGAGCAATAGTATCCAGTAGCATAAATTTATAAATACTAAGTTCAGCAAGCATATGATTACTGACGTGTTGCGTCTGAGATCAATATTTGCCGGTCGTCTAGAAATCAACGAGTTTCATAGCTATAATCGCTCGAATCATATGGGTCACAGAAAATGACTATCGTGAGCAAATTAAAAAAACGGCTTGCTGCTTAAATCTTTCAATTAAGGACAGATCTGATAAGGACAGATCTGATACCGTCACAAAATAGGTTATTATTCGACGTTCATACGACACACGTTCGTTTATTTAATGTGTAGTTCTACGAGTCGTGTGTTCAGACACGTGATTTAAATACTGAGTTCATTTAACGAATCTGTGTGCATTTTTTATTTAACTAATTAGAAAGCAGTAAACAAAATAGGGAAGTTATTAAATCGTTAAATAGTGCTACCTCATTGATTACTTGCTCTACTTTACATAATATGTATTATTCAAAGTAGTGATAAAGAGCAAATGACTACTCCTGAATAGCTTCTAAATGTGCGCTTAAATGATTACAAATTAATATCGTCGTTTTTGTCGTCACTTTCATGCTCGTACCAAGTCATTAACATGTCATCAGTAATAAATCTTTCTTTGCTTATCTTTTCAAACTTAATTTCAACATCTTGAATTAAATCAAAATAGCCAAAATAAAAAAGCACCATGATTAGTGCTCTTTAGATTTTCCAGAATTAACTTTTGCAAACCGATTATTAAACCAAATTGCCATGATGCCTGTAACCGTACCAACCACGCAAATCACTAATAATGACACTGTAACTAATCCCGAATACTTTCTTACAGCGTTGATCATCATTGCGGTTAACATGGCAACAGCTAAAATGTTAACGAATGTGAGAATGATTTTTTCAGTCCCATTATGCTTTGCTAGATACAGCGAAATTGCATAGACGCCAAGGTAACTTAAAACGCTCACTAGGCTCTGATACGATAAATGATGTTGACTCAATGCTGAAATTACCGTAATTAAACATAGACAGATGCCCGTGATCCATGACGTAATAACCGTTTTTTTATACACAAGGCTCAGCTCCCTAAATAACCAATAACGTAGATACCTACTTATATTCTATTATCGGTGATTTTATGGGATTTGCAACCGTCCTACTAATCGTTACGATTCAAATAGCGGTTGTAATCGTTACGATTCAAATAGCGGTTGTAATCGTTACGATTCAAATAGCGGTTGATATTGCTCGTAACCGGCCTGTTTCAGCTGATTGGCTGGTATAAATTTTAAAGCTGCGCTATTGATGCAATACCTTAAACCGCCAGCAGCCTGTGGACCATCAGTGAACACGTGGCCTAAATGTGACGTGGCATCCGTTGAATGGACTTCAGTTCTAAACATACCATGTGACGTATCCAAATGGCGTTTGACTGCTTTCTTTTCGATTGGTTTAGTAAATGATGGCCAGCCACAGCCGGCATCATATTTATCAAGCGAACTAAACAGTGGTTCGCCACTGACCACGTCAACGTAGATTCCCGGTTGATCAAATTGATCATATTCACCGCTAAATGGTGCTTCGCTGGCTGCGTTCTGGGTCACTTCATACGCTGTCTGAGATAATTGTTCACGTAATTTGTTATCGTTCTCTGTCATTATTATTAGCAGCTCCTTTACTTTTCAATTTAAATAAATTGTGTACAATTTATTAGCCCCATTATACCAATTTATTGCCTCATAACAACCCTTTTGAATCATCATTTAGTAACACAAAAAGAGCAATCCAATGACTTGGACTGCTCTTTTAACGTACGATTCAGGATTTCAATTAACCTTCAAAAGCTTCTTGCAATGGTGGCACCACTTGCTTCTTCCGTGAGACAACACCAGGCAAGTTAGCACGATCGTCTTTCAAAGTCGTGTTAAAGGCTTTTTCAACGATGTCCTTTGGTTCACCAAAGACGAATAGTTCAGAGTTGCTGTCCAAAACGTTAGTAGCTAAGACTAAGAATAAGTCGTAGCCTTCCTTAGCAGCTTCGTCACTCATCGCCTTTTTAATGCCATCTTCACGACTGATAACATCGTTCAAGTCCACCGTGTTGATCTGGTCGATACGAATGTTCTTGCCAGCCATGGTAAATGACTTAGCATCGCCTGAGACCAATTCAGCATCAGACTTAGCTGATAAATTAGTCCCCGCTTTAAGCATTTCGATCCCGTAAGATTGATAATCCACATCAGCAATTTGGGCCAGTGCTTTAACGGCTTCACGATCTTTGTCAGTCGTTGTTGGTGACTTGAGTAATAAGGTGTCAGAAATAATGGCTGACAGCATCAAACCGGCTAATTGAGCTGGGATGTCGATCTTGTTTTCAGCAAACATGTTGGTAATGATGGTGCTGACACAGCCAACTGGTTCTGCACGGTAATACAATGGTGCAGCCGTGTTGAAACCATTGATCCGGTGATGGTCAACCACGTGGGTAACCGTTACTTTATCAATGTCGTCTGCAGATTGCTGTGGTTCGTTGTGATCAACTAACATGACAGAATCGACTTCGTTTGAAACCGTCTTGACGACTCGTGGTGCAGCAACGCCAAAATGCTTTAAAACAAAGCTAGTTTCCATATTAGGTTCGCCAAGTGCAACGGCTTCAACATCATAGCCTAATTTTGATTGTAAATATGCGTATGCCATAGCGGCAACAATGGCATCAGTATCGGGACTTTTGTGTCCAAAAACAAGTTCTTTTGACATAAAATTATCGCTCCTCATATCAATTATGATTTATGATTTTACATATTAATCATACTATTAATTCTGCTGAATTTCCTGCAAACGGGCCAAATAATCTTTGGTTTTCAGATATTGATCAAATTGTGCTAAGAAATGACCAATACGGGGAATCTTATCCTTCCCAGTTCTGAAGACAAAGGCTAATTCAAACCGAATATTGGGTTCAAACCGAGCCGTCCAAGTATCGGGCTGTTCGCCTTGACCAACCACGAATGAGTTCGGCAATGCCGTGTAGGCACCGGTCTGTTCGGAGAACTGCAATAGCTGTCCCGGTGTGGTAAATTGCGCCACACTGGTTGGCAGATCGACCATTGCGTTCTTAAAGGATTCACGCATTACGTGGTTCAAGTAGTAATCAACGGGATAAGTGACCCACGGCTTGTTGGGGGTATCAGCAAACTTGATCCGTTTCTTCTTGCTGAGTTTTTCATCATGGTGAATAAAGAGCAGATCATCACTGATAATGCGCTTAGATTCGTATGGTTTCCAATTCTTGATCGATTCATCCGGCAGGTACATGATGGCCAGATCAATCTGGTTGTTTTCCAGCTTGTCCCAGATTTCCTTACGGGTCAGCATGTGCAGCGTAATCTTAACTTCAGGATTTTCGCGGTATGACTGGATCATAAAGTCTTCAAAAACGCTATCTTCAACCGATGCCAGCATCCCAATATTAATATCACCCTGAGTGGCACTAGTCGATTGCTGAATCTCATCCGATGCCTGGTTTAAAACATCGTAGATTCGATGAGTTGCATCTAACATGGTATACCCGGCGTCAGTCAACCGCAGTTTCTTACCCACGGAATAAAATAGCCGAGCGCCAGCTGTCCGTTCCAATTTTTTGATCTGCTGGGTCAACGCCGGCTGCGTAATACCCAAAATCTGTGCGGCCTGCGTGTAATTCATAGTCTCCGACAATTGTAAGAAATAAGTCAGTGTTTTAGACGAAAAGATACTTTCTTGTTTACTTTTCATGTGGGAACCTCCTAGATAGGTTGTCCTAAATGTTTTATTATCAAAACCATAATAACCATCTTTGGCGAAATACGCAATTATTGTAATCTAAAAATAACTAATTACTAATAAAAATTAAGATAAAGTTAAAATAGTTGGCTTATTTCGTAACATTTCCGGAATTCCTTCTACTTCGGTATCGATCACAAATGACCCGTTTGAATAACGATTATTCATGGGATGTTCCGCTGGTAAGATATCGTGCAGCCGTCGTCGATCAGTAATGACTTCTAGTGGTGACGACTCATCCTTAAGTTTAATAAAATCAACGATTTCGTGCGGCTTAGACTTAAGCGCGTGCAGGGCTAGTACCCCTTTTCGTGCCCGACTCGTCACGGATATTTCACTAGCTGGCATCTTCTTAAAGGCGCCCCGCTGGGTAATCAAGGCAACCGTATCGTCATCGTTAACCAACTGCAGATCAACTACCGAATCACCCTCACTCAGGTTCATCGATTTAACGCCAATCGTTCTAGCCCCGTTGATCGATACTTCTGCCAGATCGTAGCGTAAAGCAAAACCGAATCGAGACATTAGTAAAACGGAGGCTTTAGCCGGCTGTGGCAGGTAGGTCACATTGACAACCTTCGCTTGATCAGATTTTAATTTTTCAAAGATCTTAGCACTGGACTTGTACGTCCGCCCTGGTAATAGATTCTTAAAGACCGTGCGCTTGATGTAGCCATCGTCGGTGGCAATCAGGAACTCACCAGGTGCCTTCAGCGTGTTAAACGCATAGGTGGCAATAATTTCTTCATCATCAGCCAGGCCAATGGTTTGAGAAATGTGCTCACCCGTGTCTTTCCAGCGGGCATCGGTGATCTCGTGAACCGGCCGGTAAATTAAATTACCCTTATTGGTAAACATAAACAAGTGGTCTAACGTACTGAGCTTTTCCGTAAAGATCGGATAATCTTCGTCCTTAAGGCCATTATCTTCTGGATCAGAAGCTTTATAAGATCTGACCCCGCTGCGTTTCAAATAACCATCGCGGCTGACCAGTACAACAACATCTTCGTCCGGAACCATGACTTTAGTTGAAATTTTAAGCGGTGTAATTTCCGCTTGAATCTCGGTCCGACGATCATTGCGGTATTGCTTATTGATCTCACGCAGTTCTTTTCGCAGGACTTTGTTTAACGCTTTAGGATCAGCCAGAATTTCTTTGTAGCCGGTAATGTTTTTCGCGAGTTGCGCGGCTTCTTTTTCTAACGCCGTGACGTCGGTATTCGTCAACCGGTAGAGCTGTAAAGCCACAATGGCGTCGGCCTGCGTCTCGGAAAAATCGTAGCTGGCGACTAAATTGTCACGGGCATCTTTGCGGTTTTTACTTGCCCGAATCGTGGCGATTACTTGATCTAAGATTGACAAAGCTTTGATCAGGCCTTCAACGATCTGCTGGCGTTTCAAAGCTTTGTCCAGATCAAACTTAGTTCGCCGAGTGATCACATCTTGTTGGTGTTCCAGATAAGCTGACAAAATCGTCTTTAGGCCCACGTGTTCTGGCCGCTTATGGGTGATGGCCACCATGTTGAAGTTATAGGTTACCTGCAGGTCGGTATTTTTGAATAGGTAATTCAAAATTCCCTGGGCATCCACATCACGTTTAAGTTCGATCGCAATGGATAGTCCATCACGGTCAGATTCATCGCGCACTTCTGAAATACCGTCCACCTTTTTCAGCAACCGTAACTCATCGATGCGCTTCACGAGAACGGCTTTATTGACTTCATAAGGAATCTCACTGACCCGAATCAACTGTTTGTTGCCACGTAACTCTTCAATACTGGTCTTTGACCGGACAACCACCCGGCCACGACCAGTTTCGTAAGCCTTTTTGATGCCGTCAATGCCTTGTAAGATCCCGCCAGTTGGAAAATCAGGGCCCTTCACAAACTGCATGAGATGCTCAAGGTCAGTTTTTGGATGGTCCAGTAAATAAAGCAAGGCATCGATCACTTCACCTAAGTTATGCGGCGGAATATCCGTGGCATAACCGGCGGAAATCCCCGTTGCACCGTTGACCAGCAAATTGGGAAACTTAGCTGGTAAAACGGTTGGTTCGTACTCCGTGTCATCGAAGTTCAAGACCATATCCACGGTCTCTTTATCGATGTCGCGGAGCATTTCACCGGCAATTTTACTTAGGCGGGCTTCCGTATACCGCATGGCAGCAGGCGGATCACCGTCCATGGAACCGTTGTTACCGTGCATTTCAATCAACGGTTCGCGCACTTTCCAGTCCTGACTCATGCGGTTAAGGGCTTCGTAGATGGAACTGTCACCATGGGGGTGAAAGTTACCCATGACGTTCCCTACCGCCTTAGCTGATTTTCGAAACGGCTTATCGTAGGTGTTGCCATCCTTATTCATGGCAAACAAAATGCGCCGTTGAACCGGTTTTAAGCCGTCGCGAATATCGGGAAGTGCCCGTTCTTGAATAATTGATTTTGAATAGCGACCAAACCGGTCACTCATAACTTCTTCTAATGTGAGCTCTTGAATCTTAGTTCCCGCCACTCAAAAGACTCCTTTCATACCTATTTCGTCGTTGATGTCGGCTCGTGATGCGCCTCATTCGCTAAATTATTATCGAGGATACTGCCGTCTTCTTCCATGGTGAAAGCCACGTTTGCTTCGATCCACTTCCGCCGAGGTTCAACTTTATCCCCCATCAGCGTCGTGACTCGTCTTTCAGCCAGTGCTGGGTCATCGATTCGAACACGCACCAGCGTCCGGCCTTCCGGATTCATCGTGGTTGCCCAGAGCTGTTCGGCATCCATTTCACCAAGCCCCTTGAACCGCTGCAACTTGTAACCCTTCAAATTCTTCGTCTTGGTAGCTAACTCTTCATCAGTCCAAGCGTATTCATCGGCTTGCTTTTTACCGCTGCCCTTTTGAATCATGTACAGTGGTGGCAGCGCGATATAAACGCGACCGGCATTGATCATTGGCCGCATGTACTTGTAGAAGAACGTTAACAGCAAAATTTGAATATGGGCTCCATCATCATCGGCATCGGTCATAATAATGATCTTGTCATAGTTAGCGTCTTCAATGTTAAACTCCGACCCCACACCCGCACCGATCGTGTAGATCATGGCGTTGAGTTCTTCGTTTTTCATGACGTCTTCCAACTTCGCCTTTTCAGTGTTCAAAACCTTCCCGCGTAGGGGTAAAATAGCTTGGAATTTACGGTTTCGGCCCTGTTTAGCAGAACCGCCGGCAGAATCACCTTCGACTAAGAAGAGCTCGTTCTTATCAGCATTCTTAGACTGTGCTGGTGTTAATTTACCGGATAATAACCGTTCCTTATGCTTATGTTTCTTACCGGAACGGGTCTCATCACGGGCTTTACGAGCAGCCTCCCGGGCAGTTCGGGCCCGCAGAGACTTGTGAACCAGCATCTGGGCAAATTCACCGTTTTCCATTAGATAATAGCCCAGCTGTTCGCTGACAACACTGTCAACGATGGCCCGTGCTTCTGGTGTGCCCAACTTTTCCTTGGTCTGACCTTCAAACTGCAGGATCTCTTCAGGAACCCGTAATGAAATGACGGCTGAAAGGCCTTCACGCACATCGGAGCCGTCTAAGTTCTTATCCTTTTCCTTCAACAAACCGACCTTGCGGGCATATTCATTGAAGGCCTTAGTCCAGGCGCTGCGCATCCCAGCTTCGTGAGTCCCGCCATCCGGTGTCCGAACGTTGTTAACAAAGGAGAGCAGGTTTTCCGAGTAGCCATCGTTATACTGCGCGGCTACTTCCACTTCAACGCCCTGTTTGCTGCCATCAAAGTACATGACGTCGCCCAAGGTCTCCTTATCTTCGTTCAAATAAGCGACGAACTCTTTGATCCCGTCTTCGAAATGATAAATTTCTTCGCGTTCTTGATCCTTTCGCTTATCAGTCAGCGTGATCTTAACGCCCTTCAGCAAAAAGGCCGATTCACGGAGCCGTTCAGATAGCGTATTAAAGTTAAAGACCGTGGTGGTAAAAATGGTACTATCCGGCTTAAAGTGAATCTTGGTGCCAGTCGGTTTGCGAGTCTTGCCCTTTTTGATCAGCGTTGTCATCGGATGGCCGCCATCTTTAAACTGCTGCTCATACATCTTGCCGTCACGCACAATGTTAACGGTCAGTTCAGAAGACAGCGCGTTAACGACACTGGCACCGACCCCGTGCAGGCCACCAGACGTTTTATAGCCGCCCTGGCCAAACTTACCGCCGGCATGCAGCACCGTTAAGATGACTTCCGGTGTGGGCTTGCCAGACGCGTGCATCCCCACTGGCATGCCGCGCCCCTGATCAGTGACGGTAATACTGTTATCCGCTTCAATGACCACGTTGATCTCTTTACCAAAACCAGCTAAGGCTTCGTCGACCGCGTTATCAACGATTTCATAAACTAAATGGTGTAATCCCCGGGTATCAGTCGAACCAATATACATTCCTGGCCGTTTACGAACAGCCTCAAGTCCTTCTAGAACCTGGATCGATGAATCATCATAAGTTGTTTTTTTACTCGGCACCAAAAAGACCCCTTTCAATTTTTATATTTTGAGATTGACTTTAAAAGCATGCGACCGCTAAAATTATTCTGTTAAGTCCTGGGAAACATGCTAAAATATTAGCCGTGACACGTCATTATAACAATGGAGGAATGGAACTTGAAACTCGCACTTTTATTATTAATTGCCTACCTCTTAGGCGCGATTCCAAACGGTGTCTGGATCGGTAAACGATTCTTTCACACCGATATCAGAAAAGCCGGTTCCGGCAACATTGGCACCACCAATACCTTTCGGGTACTCGGCCCAGTTGCCGGCAGTGCCGTTTTGGTCTTAGATCTCGCCAAAGGCACGGTTGCCACGCTATTACCAGTCTGGTTTCTGCACGTTAGTCCGCATTCACCAATGCTGCTACTGTTTGGCCTGATGGCAATCCTTGGCCACACGGTCTCGATCTTTGATCATTTTAAAGGCGGTAAGGCCGTTGCAACCAGTGCGGGGATGTTACTCGCTTACAATCCGTTGCTCTTTGTGATCGCGGCAACTTGTTTTGTTAGCCTTATCTATTTAACCAGCATGGTTAGCCTGGCGTCAATGATTAGTTTTACGATTATCACAATTTTATGCTTCGTCATTCAAGATTGGTACCTGTCAGTCTTAGCCGTCTGCCTCACGATTTTCGTGTTTTGGCGACACCGGACGAACATCGTACGCATCAAGAACGGAACGGAAAGTATGGTCTCGTTTGGTCTAGGCAACAAACGCCGGCAGCGACAACAACAAAAACAAGACTAAGTGCCGGCAGCATCATAATTACTAGTTTATAGGCAAAAGTAGAGCTATGTCAAAATCATTTTTTGGCATAGCTCCTTTTTTAGGTTAATTTTAAATTTTAGAAGAAACGAATCTGAAAACCGGCGTTAAAGGATTTTTTCGGTCCAGCCGTCTGGAGATCCATCTTGTGGGTAAATTGACCATCACTGTCAACGTTGTCAGCGATGCCCCACCATGGTTCCAAACAAGCGAATGGTGCCCGTTTAGGATAGGGTGACCAGATTCCCACGTAAGGCGCATTTTGAAGGGTTAAGGCTACCCCGTGATCATTCAACTGTGTGCTTAACATTAACGTGGTTTCAACGTGGTCTAGATCGAGGATCAAAGCGTCCCGGTCGAATAGATCATGGTCAAGGGTCATGGGCGTCGTCAAATTCAACGTCTTTTCGTGCTTCACGTCATTGTACGGCCCCACTAACGGAATTTGCGGGTAAGCCTTCTTGGGTGCCACGGTCACAAAGTAGTCTGAAAAGTCGCCCTGACCCGGTTCTAGAGGAACGTTGAAGGCCGGATGACCGCCAATGGAAAATGGCAGTGTGACATCGCTGCTGGGGTTAGTCACCGTATAATGAACCGACAGCGTGTGTGCTTCAAGGGTAAAGGATACCCTTAAATCAAAATCAAAGGGATACTTTTCGCGGGTCTCATCAGTAGCATTCAGCTGGAAAACGGCGTGATCATCTTCGTGTTCGATCACCATAAAGTCCATGTCGCGAGCAAAGCCGTGCTGGGTCATATGGTAGGTCTTGCCGTTAACCGTGTACTGATCATCCTTTAAGCGACCAACGATGGGAAATAAGACCGGTGCGTGACGGCCCCAAAACTTCGGGTCCGCCTGCCACATATACTCGATCTTATCGTCCACACTCTGAACGCTACTTAGCTCAGCACCATGTTCATTTACCTTAACGCGTAAATCATCATTTTTAAGTTCAATCACGTTTTTTACCCCATTTCTGACCAATCTTCAAGATTAGTATAGACCATTGGCTAATTTCTTTCAACCGATTAACATAGTTTGCCCGCCGTAATTAGGGTTGGCGATGGCATCGCTTGCGCGGGGGTGTCAACCTGACTACAATTAAACTAAATTGAAAGTTGATCTTTCATACGAGGCGATAATGATGACTACATCTGTTTCTAATTTACCAACCACCATGCGTGCCTGGGCCGTTACTGAACCAGGCCCCATCGATGGTGAAAAAAGCCCACTGGAATTTACCACGAAACCGGTTCCAACCCCACAGCGCGGTGAAGTTTTAGTACGGGTATTGACTTGCGGTGTCTGTCACACCGATTTACATGTCTCTGAGGGTGACTTGCCGGTCCATCAAGACCATGTGACCCCGGGACACGAAATCGTCGGTGAAGTGGTCGCAATCGGTCCTGACGCCCATCGTTTTGAACTGGGTGATCGGATTGGTGTGCCGTGGCTGCGATGGACCTGCGGCGTTTGCCAGTACTGTCGTTCAGGGCGTGAAAACCTCTGCCCGAACTCTAAGTATACGGGCTGGGATCACGATGGCGGTTACGCGGAATATACCACGGTGCCAGAAGGGTTTGCCTATCGCATTCCAGAACGGTTCGATTCGCAAACTGCTTCACCACTGCTCTGCGCTGGAATCATTGGCTACCGGGCTTTTCAGCGAGCTAACGTACCAACTGGCGGTCGGCTAGGCTTGTATGGTTTTGGCGGTTCGGCGCACATCACCGCGCAACTAGCCATTGACCAAGGCATTGAAGTTCATGTCCTGACCCGTGGTAAGGATGCCCGTAAATTTGCACTGTCACTGGGGGCTAAATCAGCTGCTGGTGCCTATGATCTGCCACCTGTCAAACTGGATTCATCGATTATCTTCGCACCAGTTGGTGATATTGTTCCTACCGCTTTGGAAGGATTGGCACCCGGTGGCACACTCGCTTTAGCTGGTATTCACCTGACTGATATTCCACCGTTGAATTATCAGAACCACATTTTCCACGAAAAGAACTTGACCAGTGTTGAAAGTAATACTAGACACGATGGCGAGGAGTTCTTAAAGCTAGCTGATCGGCTGGACATTCATCCAGAAACCACACCATACGCGTTCGATAAAGCGGATGAAGCCTTACGTTACGTTAAGAAGGGCGATATCCGCGGTGCCTGTGTTTTGAAGATTGGAGAGGATTAGTCCCAAGTTTCAGTGATAAAAAATTGAATTGATTAGTTAACAAAAACGTCTAATTACTCTTTTGAAGTAATTAGGCGTTTTTAGTTTAAAGTCACAAGAATTAAAGAATGTAACGTGACAGATCTTTGTTCTTAACAATGTTGCCAATTTTATCGTTCACGTAACTTTCAGTAATGGTAATGTCACCCATCTGCATATCCGGCCCCTCATAGAGCAGGTCTTCCAGTAATTTTTCAAGTACGGTATGCAAACGACGGGCACCAATGTTTTGGTTCTCGTGGTTCAACTGGTAAGCCAGTTCAGCAATTCGATTGATGGCTTCAATCGTAAAGGTGACCTTCACATTATCCGTGCCGATCAAAGCAATGTACTGCTTGATCAAGGCGTTATTCGGTTCTGTCAGAATTTTAACAAAGTCTTCTTGGCTTAATTCATCTAATTCCACCCGAATTGGGAAGCGGCCTTGCAGTTCAGCAATCAGATCACTGGGTTTACTTTCGGCAAAGGCACCGGAGGCAATGAACAAAATGTGGTCCGTATCGATGGCACCGTACTTGGTCTGAACTTGAGTGCCTTCAACGATTGGCAAGATATCACGCTGAACCCCTTCACGGGAAACTTCACCGCTATTTTGCTTTGACGTTGAGGTAATTTTATCGATTTCATCAATAAAGATGATCCCGGTGTTTTGCGCCCGTTCAATGGCAGCGTGGTTGATATCGGCATCGTTTACCAAAGTCTCGGACTCTTCTTGAATCAAAATTTCACGCGCTTCAGAAACCGGTACCGTGCGCTTGATCCGTTTCTTAGGGATCATTTGGCCTAAAGTTGAGCCTAAATCAATCCCCATTTGGTTCATCATAGGATTGCTGCCGGCCATTGACTGCTGCGGATCATCCATTTCAATGGTGACCTCGGAGTTTTCCAATAGCCCGTGAGCTAGCTGGTCAGAAACGGACATTCGCTGGTTCTTGATCTCGTCCGTGATTTCTTCTTTAGGCTGTTCAGCAGTGGGCATATCCCCCTTTTGCATCTGAGAAAACATGTTCATCAGGTTGGAGAAATCAGCCTGCTGGTTTTGCTTGGGCTTCTTACCTGGGACTAACAACTTAACTAACCGGTTGTTTGCCCGTTTGGTGGCTTCTGCCCGGACGTTTTCGAACTGGGAATCCTTTTCCATCTTCACGGAAACGTCAACTAAGTTACGAACCATCGATTCAACGTCGCTGCCGACGTAGCCGACTTCGGTAAATTTAGTGGCCTCGACCTTCACAAACGGTGCCTTGACAATTTTAGCTAACCGTCGTGCCAGTTCAGTCTTACCAACCCCAGTCGGGCCGATCATCAGCATGTTCTTTGGTGTAATTTCATCTTGCATGTCTTGTGAAAGCTGCATCCGGCGGTAACGGTTACGTAACGCAATCGCAATCGACTTTTTAGCAGCGTCCTGACCAATAATGTACTGGTCAAGAAGCGAAACGATTTCGCGTGGTGTTTTTGTAATTGGATCCAATCAAATCCCTGCTTTCTGTTGGGTTTATAATTCTTCAGAAATAATGTTGTGGTTGGTAAAGATATCGATGTCACCGGCAATGCCGATCGCCGTCTCCGCAATTTCTTTGGCACTCATGTCTTTGGCATGGTGGTGCAAAGCAGTGGCGGCCGCCTGGGCAAAATTACCGCCGGAACCGATGGCTAAAATGTCGTCGTCTGGGGCGATCACTTCACCAGAACCGGAGACCAGCAACATGTCCTTGTCGTTCATGACGATCAGCAGTGCTTCTAGTTTTTGTAAGTTTTGATCTGAACGCCAGTCTTGAGCCAGTTCCACGGCAGCCCGTTCCAGGTTGCCGCTAAATTCGTTCAAGCGGGCTTCAAATTTTTCTTCGAGTTTAAAGGCATCTGCTACGCTGCCCGCAAAACCAACAACGACTTTATCGTTGTAAATCCGGCGAACTTTATGTGCAGTTCCCTTCATGATGACTTTTTCACCCATCGTAACTTGACCGTCGCCGGCCATGGCATTGTGCCCGTTATGACGCACGGCAACGATGGTGGTTGCCTCAAATTTTACTGGCATGTATAAAACCCCTGCTTTCTTTAATCATGAGTAGCACGTGGAAAGAAACGGCGATAATCCCGTTGAAGCTGCGACTTGGTCACGTGAGTATAGATCTGAGTCGTCGACAAACTGCTGTGGCCCAAAAGCTCCTGTACCGTCCGCAGATCAGCACCATGGTTCAGTAAATGCGTGGCAAACGTGTGCCGCAGCATATGCGGATGAATGTCACCGGTCAAAGTACTACGGTCAATCATTTGATTCAGCACGTATTCCACTCCCGTGGGCGTGATGGGATCACCGTAATGATTGATAAAGACGAGCTCATGCTGCTTATGGTACTGGGCCATTAGCGACTCTCTGGTCGACTTTAAATAGGTCAGCAGCGCGTTCTTAGCATAGTTGCCAAAGGGCACGTAACGTTCCTTGTTACCCTTCCCATGAATCAGCATCAGCTGACCGTCAAAATCAACTGCCGTTAACGTTAACCCGCACAGCTCACTGACCCGAATACCGGTGGCGTACAGGACTTCCAAAATGGCGGAATCCCGCTTGGCTAACGCGGCATCTGGATTTTCCTTAGCTGCTTTGAACAGCGCCGTCATTTCCTTTTCGTAAAAAAATCGCGGTAGCGGCTGCGGACGTTTCTTTAACGTGACGTAGGCAAATGGATTGACCTTTACTTGGTCTTCGCGGATCAGAAAGTCGTAAAAAGACCGTAAACTGGAAATTTTACGGGCAATCGTTGTCCGGGCCTTGTGTTCATCATATAGCTGACTGAGATACACTTGGACGTCCAGCTTTGATACCGCTAATAGATCAGTCGTGCCACCGGTGTCAGTTAAGAATTTTTGAAAGGCGGCCAGATCCTCACGATAAGCCTTAACCGTTTCTGGTGAATATTGCCGTTCGCTTTCCAGGTAGGTGATAAACAATTCAACTGGTGTTGCCATGTTAACCACCTCCATGATGATAATTTAACAAAAAACCAACCCCGATGCAATACATTTGGTCAAGGTTGGTCAAACTTAATTTTCTTGTAACTATTTTTGAACGGGTTCTTCGTAGTCGCCGTTTGGACAAATAACTTGAACGCCGCCCTTGATCTTCTTTTCAACTAAGAAGTGACCATCCTTAGGACAATCACGGCCAATTGGCTTATCCCAAGTGACAAAATCACAGTCAGGGTAGCGGGAACAGCCGTAAAACAGCCGGTTCTTCTTGGATTTTCTTTCGATAACCTGCCCCTTATGACACTTCGGACAAACCACACCAATTTCTTTAACGATCGGTTTAGTATTCCGGCAATCTGGGAACCGCGAGCAAGCGTAAAACTTACCGTAGCGGCCCATCTTGATCACCATGGGTGCACCGCAGATGTCACAGTCAAAGCCAGCTGGTTCGTCTTTGATCTGAATTTTTTCGATGGTATCTTGGGCGTGGCTGACTTCCTTTGAGAATGGCTGGTAGAAAGTATCAACAACCTTGACCCAATCCTGCTCGCCCTCTTCGATGCCATCCAGCTGCTTTTCCAAGCCCGCCGTAAAGTTAATGTCAACGATGTCTGGGAAGTAGTCTTGAATAATCGTATTGACGATTTCACCCAGTTCGGTAGGTTCGAAACGACGGCCCACTAATTTGACGTAGTACCGACGCTGAATGGTATCCAAGGTTGGTGCATACGTTGATGGCCGGCCCACGCCATTTTCTTCCAGCGCTTTGATCAGGTTGGCTTCAGAGAAACGTGCCGGTGGCTGGGTAAAGTGTTGCGCCGGATCAGTCTTAGATAAGGTCAACTGGTCGCCTTCCTTTAAATCAGGCAACAGGTTATCCTTTTCCTTACCGTCCTTATAGACCTTCAAGAAGCCTTCAAATTTCAGTTTAGAACCGTTAGCTCTAAACGTGACACCATTTTGTTCAATGGTGACTGCCATGGTGTCCATCATGGCGTTGGTCATTTGACTAGCCATGAACCGGTTCCAGATCAATGAATAGAGTTTGTACTGGTCATTGGTCAGATACTGTTTCAGGTCGGCTGGTGTCCGGTAGACGGATGATGGCCGAATAGCTTCATGGGCGTCTTGGGCCCCTTCTGGTAACTTACCTTTGATCGGCTTAGTTGCCGCGTATTCGGCCCCGTACTTTTCATGAATAAAGGACGACGCTTCGTGCTTCGCAATCACCGAGATCCGAGTGGAGTCGGTCCGCATATAGGTGATCAGCCCTTGAGAGCCTTCCTTACCAATGTTGATCCCTTCATACAGCTGCTGAGCAGCCATCATGGTTTTACGGGTTCTAAAGTTCAGCTTCTTGTTGGCTTCCTGTTGCATCGCCGAAGTCGTAAATGGTGGTTGCGGTGTCCGTTTACGTTCCTTACGGGTAACTTTAGTCACGTCAAACGGCTGGTCACGATCCAGTTTAGCTAACATCTTTTGGACTTCATCGTTATCGGGTAACGCGTGTTTCTTACCGGCTAGACCGTAAAAACTCGCCGCAAACTTGGTCCGTTTAAGCTTAAATTCTGAGTCAATTGTCCAATATTCATCAGGCACGAAGACTTTGATCTCGTTTTCGCGGTCAATGATCAGCTTTAAGGCAATGGATTGTACACGGCCGGCACTGAGCCCCTTTTTAACCTTTTTCCAGAGCAGTGGCGAAATGGAATAACCCACGAGTCGATCAAGAATCCGGCGAGCCTGCTGGGCATCCACCAGATCCATATCAATGGTCCGGGGCGTCTTGAACGCGTCTTTAACGGCATCTTTGGTGATTTCGTTAAACACGACCCGGTTTTTTTCGGTGGGATCCAGATTCAGCAAGTGAGATAAATGCCAAGCAATGGATTCTCCTTCACGGTCCGGATCGGCTGCGAGGTAAACTTGTTTGGCCTTTTTGGCTTCGGAACGCAATTCCTTGATCACGTCACCCTTACCACGAATCGAAATGTAGTGGGGCTCATAATTATTTTCAACGTCCACACCCATTTTGCTCTTGGGCAGGTCCCGCACATGGCCCAGACTAGCCATGACTTTATAAGTTCGGCCAAGATATTTTTCAATCGTTTTGGCTTTGGCTGGTGATTCTACGATAACCAGCTTTTTACGGTTTTTTCTTCTTTTAGTTTTAGTGGTTTTAGTCTTTTTAGTTGTTGTTGCTGCCATCTAATTACCCCTTCTATCGAGTTGTAAATATTGATTGATGCGAGATTACTAAATCTTTCACATCATATTTCATAAAAATTAGATTGTCAACTGAAAAAGTTCGCAAAAACTACTATATTATATGTCAAATGGATGTCGTTTTACCAAATTATAAACGGTCTCATGCCGGTTATTTAGTCTTTAGTGATGGGTATTCATCCAAAATATCTTCGGCGCACAGAACCGCTTTGGCACCGGCTTGGATCAACTGATTGCACCCGCAGGAAAGCGGGTCATCAATTCTGCCAGGAATCGCCATGACATCCCGGTTATTTTGCAGCGCCAGATTAGCCGTGATCAGACTGCCACTTTTTTCTTGTGCCTGCACCACCAAAGTGGCCTGACTTAAACCAGCAATAATGCGATTCCGTTCAACGAAGTGGTAGCGTTTACCTACCGCGTCCAGCGGATATTCAGATAACACTAGTTCATGCTGGGCCATATACTGCTGTAATTTTTGGCTACTAGCCGGGTAGCTGAGATTTAAGCCCGTGGCGATCACGCCGATCGTGTGGCCGTGATTACGAAGCGCGAACTGGTGGCTCAAACTGTCCACCCCAGCGGCTAAGCCCGAAACCACGACCAGTCCGTTTTCGGTAATCTTGGGTAAAATGGTATTTAACGCCGTTTCAGCATAGGCATTGCTGCGACGGCTGCCAACAATACTGAGTAACTGTGGTGCATTCAGTAGATCCAGGTTACCCTGATAAAACAGGACAATCGGCGGCAACCAGCTTTCCTTTAACATTAACGGGTATTCGGGATCAAAAAAAGTCAGGTACTGCGACTCGTTTTGGTGTCGCGTTAATACCTGACTCACTGTATCAGAAATAACCCCCTGCTCGAATTTTGACCGGTGCTGGGGTAAGATGCCGGCAATTTCACTCATTTTGGCTGGCAGTAAATTTCTCAATTGTCCCGGATGTTCAGCTAACCACTGGACGATCCGATATTCCCCTTTAATACCAATGCCGGGAGTTAAATGCAGACGCAGTAAAAATTGGTTCAAATTCATGGTTAGATCACCTCATAGTTAGTTTCAGCAAACTACGGTGAATTAGTTAAAATAGTTTGAAACTGGTGCGAAGGTCCGGCGGTGAATTTTAGACGGCCCAAGGTCTTTTAGACCCTGCAAATGCGCTTTGGTGCCGTAACCGGCGTTATGAGCAAATTCGTAGCCCGGATATAAAACGTCATAGCTTTGCATGAGATGATCCCGGAAAACCTTAGCCACAATACTAGCAGCGCCGATAGAGACACTCTTAGCGTCGCCATGGATCAGCTTTAGCTGTGGAATATCACTATCGATCTGCATGGCATCGATCAGCAGTTGATCCGGCTGCACCCGCAACTGAGTAACCGCTTGAAGCATTGCTACTCGGGTGGCCTGATAAATGTTCAACTGATCGATCTGCTGGGCCGATTGCATCCCAACGCCCACTGCAATCGCCTGATCTAATATCTGCGGATATAACTGTTCTCGCTGATGGTCTGAAAGTTGCTTAGAATCATTGACTTCGATCACGTCAAAATCTTCGGGTAAGATCACCGCGCAGGTCACCACCGGTCCTGCCAGCGGGCCACGACCCACCTCGTCAACACCAGCAATTAATTGATGCCCTTCTTGCCGGTATTTGCGTTCATAAAAAAAGCGCTGCTCAAAGGCGCGCTTTTCTTCGATCAGTTTAGCTAGCCGATGATGAGTGGTTTGCATCAATTTTTGAACGCCCGCCCGTGGATCATCAGCGTACTCCTGAAACAAAGAATCCGTTTCCGCCGTAATGCCATGAAATAACCGGGTCAATTCACGAATTGATAATGGTTTACTCATTACTCTTCCTCCGTACGATCTACCGTATAGCGGCCCAGCTTTCCCTTACGAATGTCTAAGATCAGCCGGTCACTGGCGCGGTCGTAATCATCCTTCATCCCGAACTGTTTGGTCAATTTAAGCAGGAGATCAACATCGCTTAAAACTAGATCATCATCGGTTAATTTATAACGTTTACGTAAGGCACCCTCGTAATAGGCGCGAAAGAATTTTAAGGCAAACAGGGCCACATCGTCGCTGGCGAAGCGCTGGTCTTTGATCGCACCGGTTAAGGCTAACGCTTGACCAGTTCTTTCATCTTCAAACTTAGGCCACAGGATCCCTGGGGTATCCAATAACTGTAATTTTGAAGATGACCGCAGCCACTGCTGACCCTTAGTGACACCAGGCCGGTCACCAACTTGAGCCGCCCGTTTATTGACTAACCGGTTTAACAGCGTTGATTTACCCACGTTAGGAATTCCCACCGTAATGGCACGAATGGGCCGTTCTTTCAGGCCTTTTTGCAGTTCATTATCCAATTTGTCTGCCAAAATAGACTGCGTAATGCGCGTGATCGTCTTAGTGGTGATATTGGCTTTGGAATCTACCGCAATTGCTGGCAGACCCTGTTTTTTAAATGCCTTGATCCAGTTAGTCGTCTCTTCTGGATCAGCTAGATCACTTTTAGTCATGATCACCAGATGCGGCTTTTCCTTGATCAGACGTTCGATCTCAGGATTACGTGACGCTTGCGGGATACGGGCATCAACCAGCTCAAACACAATATCCACCACGTGTAAATTTTCTTCCAGTTGACGGATGGCCTTTGCCATATGCCCGGGAAACCATTGAATTGTTGCCATAATGTTTAAATTCCTTTCATACCAAGGGAGATAACACCCTGTTGCTTAGCTTTTACTTTTAGAGACACTATTTTTAAATCATATTTTGCTACTCATCATCCAGTTTTTTACTAATGAATTTTGAAAATCAGCACTCCCATTCTACCACAGTTATTTCTTTAAACCTGCTATTGAATCGTCATATCATAGCCACCAAGAGCGTAAAAATGGACCTGTGGCATAAGTCGATATTGGTAAGTATTTCAACTAACTTCTTAACTGAAGATAGCAAGAAAGTGTCTATTTATTCAATACTTCAATATAGTCTAATCGCGTGCCAAAACTCAGAAAACTTGATAGCTTTAGTCATTATTAATTTTTAGACTGGTTTAAACTGGATAGAAGTTAATGATCATCGCTTTTAAGGTACCCTGACCAGAATTCTGGTAAATATGCTGGTTGGTTGGATCAAAGCGAGTGGCATCATCCTGGTTTAAAACTAATTGTTTGCTACCGCTTATCAACGTTAATTGGCCGGCTAAAACCATTACGTATTCTTCTGAATCAAGTTTTTGACTGGTCTTAGCGTGACCCACTGAAGTGTAGCTAGTCCCTTCATCCAATTCAATCTGGAAAAGTTCAAAATTATGGTGCGGCGAATCGGAATAGTAGCCGTAAATCCGATAGTGGCCATCTAGCGACTGCTGCTGATTAATTTCAGCTTTTTTAATCACGTTATTGGTAGGCTTATTATCCCCCTCCAGTAACGTTGTATAAGGAATGTTTAGTCCAATACAAATTTTCCAAATGGTATTGATCGTGGGACTGGTCCCATTATTTTCAATTTGCGAGAGCATCCCCTTGCTCACACCAGAAAGCTCAGCAAGTTCGGTTAGGCTTAACCCTCTTTCATGACGGATCCTTTTCAGATTCTTACTCACAATCACTCCAATATCCATTACAAAACCTCCTAACTGTTATTGACATAGAATTAAAAATGCATTAAAGTTTTATTAGTGTTCAATATATTATACGTCTGTATAGTATTTTAAACGATAAGCAAGACCAAAGTCAATTATGGCAAACTTATTGTTTAACAATAAATTAAAGAACGGAGGAATTGATACGTGGACAATGAGTTAACGGTTTCAAGCGCAGCAAAGGAAACATTACCAACGGTGTTTGGCTATATCGGAATTGGTCTAGCATATGGTATCGTCGGCAGGGCTTCCGGATTGACTCCCTTGATGATCACCTTAATGTCGTTGATTACATATGGCGGTGCTTCACAATTTATCATTATTAGCATGTTGGTAACACATAGCCCGATGATCTCGATCATTTTATCAGCCTTTTTGGTAAATTCTCGCATGATCCTGATGAGTACCACTTTAGCCCCTTATTTTCGCAAGGAAAGCCTGTTTAGAAATATTATTTTAGGCGGACTGGTAACGGATGAAAGCTTTGCCCTGGGCATGAATAAGGTCAATTATACCGACCGAAAATTGAATTTTACGTGGTTCAATACGGTGAACTTTTTTGCCTATATCGTGTGGGCAATTGCTTCTTTGGTGGGTGCCTTATTAGGAAACTTTATTAGTAATCCCGATAAATTCGGTCTGGACTTTGCCTTAGTTGCCATGTTTATTGGCCTGCTTTACCTGCAGTTGGTGAGTGATAAATCAATTAAATTTAATTTACAGCTACTCGTGGTCGGCTTTGTGTTAGTCGCAACGTTTATCGGGATTATTTTTATTCCGGCAAATCTATTAACGTTAGTCATCACATTAATCGCTTGTGAATTTGGGGTGGTGATCAAACATGCCTTCTTCTAGCTTTATTCTATTGACGATTTTAGGCTCCGGACTCGCCACTTGGCTATCAAGAATTATACCCTTTGTGATTTTAAAGAAGTTTAGATTGTCTGCCCGGGTAGTTGAGTTCTTAAGCTTTGTGCCGATTTCCATTATGTCGGTGTTATGGTTTGAAAACTTATTTATCCAGCATTTAGGCCATCTGCCGTCATTAAACGTGCCTAACTTACTGGCTTCCTTACCAACCGTTTTGAGCGCGGTAATTTCCAAAAACTTACTGGTCACCGTGGTAGTTGGTGTTATCTCACTAGGCTTTTTGAGACTTGTTGTGGGAATGTAAGTTATCTAGCACATTATAAACTAAAAGTGTCTTTTACAGCGAAATAAAGCCCCTAACCTTGGACGAATCAGCCAAAGTTAGGGGCTTTATTGACGCTATTTTAATCTTGTTCCAGATACAGTGCCCAGGCATCGTCAAAAATCGTCATTGACGGTAAATAACTGGCATTTTCTTCCAGGTACTTTGACAAAGTTTCAAAGTGGGTCTCCTGTTTTGGAAACGACTGATCATAAAAGGCATTATTGGCAAACTGCGCCACTGGTTCATAATCTTCAGGATTACGCTGCGTCATCAAAAATTGGTAAAAACTTTGTCGCATTGATGATCACCCCTTTATGACTTCGGCTTTGGTACTAGCACCTTAAACTCGAATTGGCCAGCACCGTTCATATCGATCTTTTCGGCACGATACTGTACCCCATTCGTCCTAAATTTCTTCAAGTTCATCGTAATCGTTTTTTGATGCACGTCTAATTCAATCCAGCTGGGAACATTATACTGTGAGCGAATGTAGCCCAATACCGCGCTGACTGGCACGTTTAATTGACCAACAGCTAATTTTTTTGCGGTCAGCTGGACGTTACCGTTCGCTAACACTTTAGGGGTCAATGACAACCCAAAGTTTACTGGCAACCCCAGTAATTTGGTTTGCCCGGTCAAGACTGCATCATTGTGAACCTCAAACTGATAGTCGACCTTTTGCTTACTTTCATTTTGAAACTGGCCTAAATAATACGCAGCCATCGCGTTAAACTGCTTTTTATCCAGCTTGACGTTAAAATTGGCAGCAGTGGCTGGCGCACTGGTCTGCGTGGTGTTATTTTTAGGCGCGGAAAACAGCTTAACTGCCGTTGTCCCAGCACCGATCAATAAAAGTGCAACCAGCACAATGAACGCCCATTTCCATGGGTTGCTGCTTTTTTTAGTTGAAACATGTTCTTGACGACTTTCTGTGTTCAAAACATCACCTCAAAATCTCTCATTACCGTTTTTGCCACTTCACGTTATTTTGAATCTCATGACTCAGCCGAGTTGCCATCACATTATAACCCTTTTTATTAGGATGAAAATGATCTTCGGTTGATAAATAAGCGTTCTTTTCTTTGTTGTTCTGGGTCTTCAGCAGCTTTTCCACCGTGGTGGGATCGATGAAGGCCTGATCATTTTACTGATTTTCAGCTTTCAGCTTGGCCTGCGCATCAGCTGTTCGGTACTGCCCATGCGTCAGCGTTGAATTCACGTTGACAAAGTGGGTCTTCGACTGCTCTGTAGCCACTCGGCGATTGACTTGGTTCCACTGATCAACTGCCGTACTGATCATCGTGGCGTTAGTAAAGTAGACATACACGGGATTATAGATCCCAAATAAATAAACTTGAGCTCGGGGATTCACTTCATGGACATCGGCAATCAGTTGCGTGAGTTTCTGCTGATACTCATTTTTCAGCGGCAGCATTTTTCGCGCCATCTGCTCATCGCTGTTCACTAAAATATTTTTCTCTAGTCCCTGCAACAGATCGTTACCGCCAGCCGTGACGGCGATCACATCTGCATGCCGTAAAGAACGGCGTAACTTTTTATTTGTCTGCACCCGCCGATCGATCTGGTCACTGCGCTGGCCACCAATGCCATAATTAGCGGTCTTAGGTTTCACGTAGTAATCCCGGCGCAGCTGCTGCTTCAAAATCGGTAAGTAGCCCTGATGATCATCATCATAGCCAATTCCCTGTGTCAGTGAATCGCCAACGCCAACTACCCTGACCGTTTTTTGGATGATTGGTCTTCTAGGCGACGCACTGTCTGAACTTGGCTGACGCTGAAGCCAAAACCACCCGCCACCAATGATAATCACCACTAGGAGCAGAGCTAAGACCCATTTTAAAAATCGCTGCATATCAAAACTCCCTTATTAAGCGCGTACGCATTATTGTATAAGCTACTGATTCACCAGTTAAAATGACAAATGAGATGACCAGCTGGGCCATCTCATTTATTCTAAACGGCTAACTGCCGCTAGTGGACTAAATTTTAATTAAATTTCGATTGAAACCTGCTAATCATCAAAATAATAGACTAGCGCAAAGGCTCCTGGGCCACCATGAGTCGCAATGATCGGTACCGTTTCACGGACTAGAATATCGATGTTAGGAAATATCGGTTGGATATGCTTCAAAATGTTATCCACCATACCTTCAGCATGAACGTGTGAAATACCGATAGCCTTAATGTTCGGCGTGTTTTTCATTTGTTCGTAGACCTTGTCGTAAAACCGATCAATAGTCTTCATGCCACGGCCCTTGGTCCGGATGTTCAAATTACCCTGGCCCACTTGCAGCACGATCTTAATGTTCAGCAATGATGAAATAGCACCGGTCATTTTGTTGATCCGGCCGCCCTTAACTAAGTTGTTCAGCGTCATCACACCCATGTAAAGCCGGGTGTTGTCGGAAACCTTCTTAACTCGCGCCAAAATTTCATCAACGGAAGCACCCTTTTGGGCTAACTTAGCGGCTTCAATGCATTGAAAGGCCAGTGCCCGGTCAGTTGTGCCGCTGTCAAAGACGGTAACGTCAGTCTTTGAGATCTTCGCTGCTTGTTCGGCGGTATGGATCGTCCCACTGATGGATTCCATCATGTTGATGCAGATGACTGAACTGCCATCTGCACCCAGTTCATCAAAGACTTTAATGAAATCGCCTAATGGCGGCTGACTGGTCTTCGGAAATGCCTTGGAATGTTCCATTTTATCAATAAATTCATCATTAGTGATGGTGTGGCGTTCAACATAAACCACATCATCGATCATGACCGTTAAAGGCACGATTGTAATATGGTACTTTTTTTCCTCTTCATCGGTTAATCCGGCTGAAGAATCAGTTACTATTTTGACAGTTGCCATGATTGATTTATAACCACGCTTTCTTCCCCATTGTAGGTGTTTTCATGCTACAATTATTTGCAGCGCATGAAAACTATTCGATAATAGTATAGCAGATGAACCAATGTGTAACAAGGCGCGAAAACGCTTGTAATCAGCTTATTTCATGACTATTAGCGATTTTTTCAGACTTAAAATAAACCATTATTTCCGTCAAGGAGGGTTTCCCATGATTCAATCAAAACACCTTAAAACACGATCACAGCCTTCAAGAAGGTATCAGATCGTCAATGAAGTTCTGAATGCTGTGACCCATGGCATTGGCGTTGGTCTAAGCATTGCCGGGTTAGTGCTGCTGATCATTCGTGGTGTCCAAGAAGGTGGCGCCATGCGGATCACATCTTACACGATCTACGGTGCTATCCTAGTGATTTTTTACTTAGCCTCAACGCTTTTTCACAGTCTGTATTTTACCCGTGCCAGCCACCTGTTTCAGATTTTTGACCACTGTGCGATTTACCTGTTAATTGCGGGTACCTATACACCCTATTGTCTAGTGGTGATTAAGGGCACGTTAGGTTGGGTGATTTTTGGTGTGATCTGGGCAATGGCTATCTTGGGTGTGATTTACAAGTGTCTTTGGCTAGGTAAATTTCAGAAACTGTCCACCATTATTTACGTCGTTATGGGCTGGTTTTGCGTGCTGGGCTTCAAACAGTTATTCTACGGTCTGGGCGTCCGTGGCTTCACGTTACTCGTTTTAGGTGGCGTTGCCTTTACCGTGGGTGCCGTGATCTATAGCTTTAAGGGGATTAAATTTGGCCATGTGATCTGGCATTTGTTTGTGTTGTTAGGCACGATCTTAATGTACTTTTCAGTGTTGCTGTACGCTTAAAAATATTAAATATCAAAAGGGCGATAAATTCCTACTTTGAGGAGTTTATCGCCCTTTTGATTTGGCTAATTGACTTGTTGATTGACGACTAGCCGGACTGAATAGCCGGCATCCTCTAACACCTGTTTAACGCCATCACCGGCCGTTTTATCCACGTGCATTTCAATCATGATTGAACCCAGGTTACGGGTGACAATCAGCGTTTGAATATTAAACCCGTTATCCGCCATGAGCTTACCAATCTCATAAATGACACCCGTGCGGTCATGTTCGATCATGACTTGCACCACGGTGGCATCCACAAAATAGTCCGTAATATCCAAGAAACCGTCTAAAATATCATTCGTGGTAATAATTCCCACTACTTGATCCGTATCCATGACCGGTAACACGCCAATGTCGTGGTGACGCATCATCGAAATGGCATCTTCTAACTGGGCATCTTTAGCAATCGTTTTGACGTTTTTTTCCATAATATCTGCGACCGTCATTTTATTTAAGAGGTAGTTGACCTCGTAAATCGATAGGCTGGTCGCTTTAGATGGTGACGCCGCGCGGATGATGCCTTCCGTTACGATTCCGACTAACTTGTCACCATCGATCACTGGTAACCGGTGGATCTGATGGTCCTTCATCAGGTTAATAGCCATGTTGACCTTCGTCTCTGGTGAAATCGTGATGATCTTTGCTGTCATATAATCTGCAACACTCATATTTTTAACCCCCTAGGTATGCTTTTTGGACATCTTGATTGGCCAGCAGTTCCTGACCAGTTCCCGTCATCTTCACCTTGCCACTGGCCAGAACGTAGCCACGGTCAGCAATCGACAGTGCTTTTTTCGCGTTTTGCTCGATCAAGAGTACCGTAGTGCCCTGCTCTTTGATGGCTTTAACGATTTCAAAAATTTCGTTAATGAAAATCGGTGCCAGTCCCATTGAAGGCTCATCTAGCAGTAACAACTTTGGCTTGGACATCAGTGCCCGGCCCATGGCTAGCATCTGCTGCTCACCACCGGATAACGTGGCGGCATCCTGATTGATCCGTTCTTTCAGTACCGGGAAGCGGGAATACACCGTTTCGAAACTGCTAGTGATCTCAGCGTGGTTATTTTGTAAAAAAGCCCCCATCTGCAAGTTCTCCCGTACGGACATGCCGGCGAAAATATGCCGACCTTCTGGGACTTGTGAGATTCCGGCTGCCACGATTTTCGGCGCCTTGTGTTTTTGAATGGTTTTGCCTTCATAAGTAATCGTGCCACTGACCGGTTTTAACAGGCCGGAAATCGTTTTTAGAATCGTCGTCTTTCCAGCACCGTTAGCGCCGATCAAAGACACAATTTCGCCTTTATTAATGTGAAAACTAACGCCCTTTACCGCGTTGATCACACCGTAGTTGACGGCGAGATCTTTTACTTCAAGCATTGTCATAGTTACGCCTCCTCGCCCAAGTAGGCTTTGATAACCGCCTTGTTTTGCTGAATTTCAGTTGGAGTGCCCTCCGCTAGCAATGAACCATGGTCCAGTACGTAGATGCGTGAGGCCAAGTTCATGACCAGTGACATATCGTGTTCGATCAATAAGACCGTAATGTGAAAGTCCCGCTGAACCTGGCGAATCAACCGGGTCAAGTCCGCCGTTTCTTCCGGGTTCATCCCAGCGGCTGGTTCGTCGAGAAACAGTACTTTAGGTTTCATAGCCAAGCCTCGAACAATCTCCAGACGTCTTTGAATCCCATAGGGTAAGTTCTTGGCTAATTTATCAAGGTCATTTTGAAGATCAAAAATTTTAAGCAGTTCGATGGCTTCTTTGCGGATCTGGCTCTCTGTTTTATAAAATTTTGGCAGTCGGAAAACCGATTGAAAAAAACCTTCTTTATAGTGGGCGGTCATGGCGATCAACACATTATCCAAAACGCTTAACTCCTTAAAAAGCCGGATGTTTTGAAACGTTCTGGCCATGCCCAGGTTAGCAATCTTATAAGCCTTCATCCCGTTCAGTGAAATGGTACCGTCAGTGCCGCGGAAAGTAATCGAACCAGAACTAGGCCCAATCACGCCCGTTAATAGATTAAACAACGTGGTTTTCCCCGCCCCGTTTGGACCGATCAAGGCGACCAATTCGTCATCGTTGAGGTGCATATTAACATCAGAAACAGCAGTTAGTCCGCCGAAGTTTTTTACCAGTTCTTCGACATTGAGCAAGGTTGTCATGATTTAGCACCCACTTTCTTGTTTTTTGTTTTTGCGATTAAAGAGCCGTTTAAATGACAGTTCGGTGGCGCCCATAATGCCGGATGGCTTGAAGATCATGATCAAGATCAAGACCAAAGCGTAGATCACCATTCGCAGTGCCCCAAAGGATTGCAGTGCTGCGTCCACCACGCCTAAAATTCCAGCGGCGACAAAGCTACCCGTGATACTGCCAACGCCACCAAGAACCACGATGATCAAAATGGCGATGGACTCCATGATGTTGAAGTTACTTGGCGCAATGGTCTGCAGATAGGAGGCCTGCATGGACCCAGCTACGGCAGCCGTTGCCGCGCCTAAAACGAAGGCGGCCAGCTTCCATTTGAAAACGTTAATGCCCATTGAATCAGCCGCAATCTCATCTTCTCTGACCGCCAAGGCAGCCCGGCCACCACGACTATGAATAAAGTTCACGATAATGAGCGTTGTCACACAGGCCATGATGTAGATGACTGGCCAAGTGGCAAATTGGGGAATGTTGAACATCCCGGATGGGCCGTTAGTGATTTTCAGATTATTAATGATGATCCGAATAATTTCGGCAGCGCCCATAGTGGCAATTGCCAGATAGTCACCGCGTAGCCGCAGCGTGGGAATTCCCACGACTAAGGCTGCGACAATGGCGACGATGACTCCCACAATAATTGAGCCGTAAAAGGCACCAGCCGTGGGCGTTTTACTAATGATGATCGCCGTGGCATAGGCGCCAACAGCCATAAAACCCGCGTGACCCAGCGAGAACTGGCCCGCAAAGCCAATCACTAAGTTCAAACCAACCGCTAGAATAATATTGATGCCAATGGTGACCATCATGTTTTCCAGAAACGAATTGATGACGCCAACTAAGATCAGCGTGTTCATCAAGTAAAAGCCAGCGACCATCAAAATGAGCCAGCAAAGATTGTATTTCCAATTTGCTTTCAAAATCATCACCTAAACCTTTTCTTTGACGTTTTTACCGAAGATCCCGGATGGCAATACCAGCAGGATAATAATCAGAACCAGATAGACCGCGGCGTCCTTGTAGGCTGAAAGGCCAACCGATTGAACGGCCGTTTCCAGCAGACCAATCAGGAAACCACCTAGTGAAGCACCTGGAACTGAACCAATCCCACCAACTACCGCAGCCACGAAAGCCTTGATACCTGGTGTCATTCCCATCAGCGGGTCAATCGAGTTGTAGTACAGGCCAATCAGAACACCCGCCGCACCAGCCATTGAAGACCCTAATGCGAAGGTAAATGAAATCGTTTGGTTAATGTTGATCCCCACCAGTTCAGCGGCATCGGGATCGACGGAAACCGCCCGCATGGCCCGCCCCATTTTGGTTTTCTTGATGATCAGCTGCAACAAGATCATCAAGAGACAAGCAGTAGCAAGAATCAAAATTTGAATATTAGATACTCGAACGCCCCACAGACTGTAATTGACCTGCTTGATCACTTGCGGAAAGTCTCTGGTATCAGCACCGTAGAGGTATGACATGCCGTTTTCCAGAAAATATGAGACACCGATTGCGGTGATCAAAGCGGTGATGCGTGGTGCGTGGCGCAGTGGCCGGTAAGCGAAGTATTCAATGATCACACCACTGGCCGCGCAAACGACCATGGCGGATAACAGAGCGAAGATAAAATTAAAATGCCAATAGTTAATGGTGTAATAGCCCCAGAAGGCGCCTAGCATATAAATGTCACCATGAGCGAAGTTGATCAGTTTGATGATGCCGTAAACCATGGTGTAGCCCAGTGCCAGCAGCGCGTAGATACTGCCCAACGACAGGCCGTTTATTAGTTGTTGAAAGAGTGTTGTCAAGGTGTCACCCTCCTTTATGTAGTAGCGTACCAATTAGGAAGTTCTCGTCAACAGACAGCTTGGCTTGCTCACGAGAGCCCCCTAGTGGGCAGCTCTTGATTAATTATTTAATTTGTGTTGAACCAACGACCTTACCGTTGTTCAAGTGTTCAACGGCAATTGGCTTAGTGGCATCATGCTTAGAATCGATGGTGATCTTACCAGTGACACCGTTGAAGTCTTTGATGTTTGCGAGGCCCTTGGTGATCTTAACTGAGTTGGCTGATTTTTCGTTTTCGATAGCTTGCTTGATCATGTAAGTTGAATCGTAAGCCAAGGCTGAGAAGGTTGGTGCCTCAGTGTGGTAACGGGCTTTGTAAGCGTTCATGAATTTAACTGCGACTGGGTTTTGCTTAGCCACCGTTTTGGAGAATGGTGTGGTGTAGTAGATGTTAGAAGCGTTCTTAGCACCAGCAATTTGAACCAGCTTAGCGTCGGCCATGCCATCAGAACCAACGATTGGCACGTTCAAACCAATTTGACGCGCTTGCTTGATGATCAGGCCAATTTCGGAGTAATAACCTGGCGCGTAGATGGCATCGATCTTCTTGTTCTTAAAGGCGGTCAAAATCGCGTTGAAGTCTTTATCACCACCTGAGAAGTACTGGGTATCAACGACTTTACCCTTGAACTGCTGTTTAAAGGCTTTAGCAAGGCCAGTCCCATAATCCGTTGAGTTGTCACCAAGCACGGCGACCCGCTTAGCTTTCAAATTGTTATAGATGAATTTGGCGCCGGTACCGCCTTGGAAGTTGTTTTGGTAGCATGCCCGGAAGACGTATGGCTGAACTTTGCCATCCTTTTGCAGAGTGAAATTGGGGTCGGTAGCGGATGGACTCAAAGCTGGTACTTTAGCTTTAGTTTCGTTTGGAATGGCAGCCGTCCCGGCGTTGGTCGTGGCAGTCCCGATAATGGCGTTGACCTTATCGTTGTTGACCAGTTGTGCGGCCACCGAAGCGGATGTACTGGTCGACGTCTTATCATCCTTGATGATCAGCTTGATCTTCTTCTTTTTCCCGTTAACGTTCACGCCGCCCTTGCTGTTGATCTCTTTAGTGGCCATCTGAATCCCCTGTTTCATTTGGTTGCCGTAGCCACCAGCGGCACCGGAAAGCTCCATGTTGACCCCAATTTTAACGGTGTTGCCGGTTTGGTCATTACCTTGAGTGGTGGTTTTAGCGGTGGTACACCCCGCAAAAATAGCGGCTGACATTGCGATAGCGGCGAATCCTGTAATGCGTTTGATCGTTGATTTCTTCATAAATTTCTCCTGCTTTCCAAATATTTTTTTGTGTTATGTATGGTACAACTTGCCTGACGAGCTTCCCTCCCCGTGTCAAAGCAATAAAAAAACCTCATTCAATTTAATGAATGAGGTCTAAAGTCAGAATTTGATCATCAAGCCCTCATCATTAAAATACATAAATAAGGGCTCAACTGAATTTAATTAGTAGGCTAAGCTACTAGCTAATCGTTGCGTCCTTGGATTTTAATAATAAGACTAAACTCTGACTTGCAGAGGTTACGTTAAATTGTTTTACGATTGAATTAGTCATGTGATGTAACCTCCTGTCAGAATTTTTTAACTTGGTGAATGCAATAACTATAATCATAATTTCATAATTCGTCAACAATTATTTTTACTTTTAATTAATTTTGCTTAAGATTTGCTATTGCTGATTCCACATAATTGCTTCTATATCAACGATTATCTAACTAAAAAATTTATTTTAAAATCTGATATATTTTTTTGATAAATTGTTGGAATAATATTCTTAGAATATGCTAAGCGTTTTAAAGCGTGACAAGCGTTGCCATTAATCAAAAAGCCGACCTTCCTCTGTTTCAGGAAAGTCGGCTTTTCACTTTATCTCATTTTCAATCATTAAAATCAGCGACGTTGCCAATGCTCAAAAATCATGCTATATGGGTTCTTTTCGTCAGGTTGGTGTGTGGTAGACGAAATCAGTTCAAACTGGTCATAGTCGATTTTTGGCATGTAGGTGTCCGCTTTAAAGGTGTGCTGCACCCGGGTCCGTAGTAACGTGTCAACGTAGGGTAACAAACTTTTAAAGACTTTCGCCCCACCGCTGACGATCACCGTTTCTTGCGGATGAGCCTGTTCATAGGCCGCCACTTCTGAAGCACTGTGCAGCACTTCAACACTGCTGGGATAATCCGTAGCAGTCCGGGTCGTTAAAACAATGTTTTTGCGATGCGGCAGCGGCTTCTTGTAGCTGGCAAACGTCCGGCTACCAGAAATCAGTGTTTTACCGATCGTATGCTGTTTAAAAAACGCCATATCAGCTGGTAAATGCCACGGTAATTGCCCTTTATGACCAATCGCGTGCTGAGTATCTTCGGCCCAAATAAATATCATCAGATCACCCCTAAACGGCTACTGGCGCTTTGATAGCTGGTGCTGGATGATAATTAGTCACTTTAATATCATCCATGTCATAATCAAAAATGCTGGATTTATCCGGATTCAGCACTAATTGCGGTGTTTCAGCCGGCGTCCGTGACAATTGCGTTTTCACTTGTTCAATATGGTTGCTGTAAATGTGAGCGTCACCCAATGTGTGAACAAAGTCACCGGGTTTTAACCCCACTTCTTTGGCAATTAAATTCGTCAGCAATGCGTAACTGGCAATGTTGAACGGCACACCCAAGAAAATATCAGCTGAACGCTGGTACAATTGGCAGCTCAACTTGCCATCATTCACGTAAAACTGGAACATCGTGTGGCAGGGTGGAATCGCCATGCCCGGGATATCTTCCGGATTCCACGCTGAAACGATCATTCGGCGTGAATCCGGATGGGTCCGCAGCGTCTCCAAAACGTTGCTGATCTGATCAATGGTATCACCCTTGCTGGTCTTCCAAGTACGCCATTGCGCCCCGTAAACATTACCTAATGAGCCATACTTAGCAGCAAAGGCATCATCTTCGACAATTCGTTTGCAGAAAGTTTTCTTTTCTTGTTGATAGGCTTTATTAAATGCCTCGTCAACCAGTGAACGACGGCCAAAATCGGTCATATCCGGGCCGTGGTAGTCAGCTGATTCAACAAAGTTTTTAAAGGCCCATTCGTCCCAGATGTGATTATGGTGCTTCAGTAGAAACTGAATATTGGTATCACCATGCAGGAACCATAATAGCTCACTTTTAATTAACCCAAACGGGACTTTTTTAGTGGTTAATAACGGGAATCCCTGACTCAGATCAAAGCGCATCTGATAACCAAAGGTACTAATGGTACCCGTTCCCGTCCGGTCAGTTTTGCGATGGCCGTTTTCCAAAACATAGCGTTCTAAGTTTAAATATGCGTCTTCTAGCATTGAACAGCTCTCCTATTCCGCGTATTGACTCAAATAATCCCAGCGATCCATTTTTTGATCTAATTGATGATCGGTGGTTTCAAAGTCAGCCTGTAATGTAGCTAATTTATCATAATTATTGCCATTTTTGGTCATTTGTGACTGCAAATCAGCCTTTTTCTTTTCTAAGGCGTCAATTTCGTCTTCAATGCCGTCCCATTCCAGCTGTTCCTTGTAGGTCAACTTAGTTTTAGCCTTTTTAGCCGGTGTTGGTGTTTCTGCTGTTGGTGCTGGCTGCTTAGCCGGTTCCTTTTTATGACTAGACTGAGCCTTTTTCTGGGTCGCCAAATAATCCGTAAATAAACCGCTGTACCGTTCAATTTGACCGTTGCCATCAAAGATCAGCAGTTTGTCGGCCACTTTATCAAGGAAGTAACGGTCATGAGAAACGGTGATGACCGTCCCGTTAAAGTGCTTGATGTAATCTTCCAGCACTGTCAGTGTTGAAATATCCAAATCATTAGTCGGTTCGTCCAAGAAGAGTACGTTGGGCTGTTCCATCAAGAGTTTCAATAAGTACAGCCGCCGTTTTTCACCACCGGATAATTTCCGAATCAGCGTGCCATGCATAAAACTTGGAAATAGGAATTCTTCCAGCAGTTCGGAAACGGAGATCGAATGGCCGCTTTTATCAGTGACGTTAGTCCCCACTTCGTTGAGGTAGCTAATGATCCGCTTATCTTCTGGGATTGGTTCCGTGCGTTGCGTGTAGTATGCCATCTTAACCGTTTCACCAATGGTCACGGTACCGGAATCAAGTGGCAGCCGCTGCGCCATGACGTTTAACAGTGATGATTTTCCCGCACCATTTTCACCGGAAATACCGATTCGGTCGCCAGCCTGAACTAAGAGGTTAAAATCTTTTAGCAAAACGTGATTATCTAACTTTAAATTAGCGTCTTTCACGTCAATGACTTGCTTGCCTAGCCGGGTTTGGCCTAAATCAATGGAAACGTCTTCTTCCGTGGGTGTCGTCCCCACTTGTTCCTTGATTTTATTAAACCGGTTGATCCGGGCCTGCTGTTTGGTTGTCCGAGCATGCGCACCGGCCTTCATCCAAGCCAGTTCCTGTTTATAAAGCCGTTGCTGCTTATGATCAGCAGTCGCTTCCTGTTCAACCCGAGTGGCTTTTTGGCCAACGTAGTCTTGGTAGTTACCATCGTAATTAAATAAGCGCCCAAAGGACAGCTCCCAGATATGGTTAGCAACTTGATCCAAGAAATAACGGTCATGGGTAACGACGATCAGCGCACCCTTGTAACTCGCTAAGTAATTCTCTAACCAGTCAATGGAATCAAAGTCCAAGTGGTTAGTCGGTTCGTCCAGCAATAATAAGTCTGGTGACTGAATCAGGACCTGTGCCAATCCGACCCGCTTACGTTGACCACCAGATAAGGTACCCATTTGCTGGGTCAGATCAGTAATGTGCAGCTGCGTCAAAATCGTTTTGACGTCACTTTCCGCGGTCCAGGCATCGGCTTCATTCATTTGTGCTTCAGCATCCATGTACTGCTGCTGTTTCTTCTTGTCTTCAGGATCGGTACTGTAAGCTGCTAATGTATCTTCATAGCGACGAATAATTTTAAAGACTTTTTGCGATCCGGAAAAAACGGCATCCATAATGGTCTGCTGATCGTTAAATTCGGGATCTTGCATTAAATAAGCGATGGAATACTCATTTGGCGTAATGATCTCTCCGTCATACTGCGCCATTCCTGCTAAGGTATTCAGCAGACTCGTCTTGCCGCTGCCGTTAGTTCCAATCAAACCAATTCGATCATTTTCATTAATAATGAAGTCGACCTTATCAAATAGCGTTTTTTCGCCATAAGTTCGGGTCAATCCTTCTGCTCTTAGTGTTTGCATTTGGTCACGCTTTCTCGTTTAAATAATTAATTGCTGCGGTCAATAAATCTGCTTCTTGATTGTTTAATTGACCTTCAACGACTTGTCGTTCTAGATAATTTAACGCCTGGCCTAGTTGCGGTCCAGGTTTGATGCCCGCTGCCATGAGGTCTTGACCAGTGATGGTTAGCGCTTTTTTGGAATGGATCTGCAAGGCATCGTACTGCGCTAACAGGTCCGCTGTTTGATACGTTGCAGATCCCAGCTGTCCAGCCACTTCATTAGCGATAGCAATCAGATCATGACCCGTTTGATAAAGTGTCCAAGCATCAACTGTCTGGGTAGTAATAGCGTGGAAGGCTTTAACTGCCACCTGAACATCGTCGATCAACTGATTGGCTGACTTCCAGTCTTTCAGCAGTTGGTTGACTTGCTTACTGGATAGCTCAAAAACAGCTGCCAATAAAGTCCAAACCGCGGTCTCATTACTCATACCACGGGTTAACTGGCTCCGCAGCTGGTTGAACTGGTCTTTATACGGCTCAAAGTCCGGGCAGTATTGGTATAAGCCCGTATTCATGAAAACATCAAGCCCCTTCGCCGGCCAATTGCCCAACAGCATTTTCACAAATTCAACGTGGATTCGCTCCACCGCAATTTTGGTCAGCAAACGGCCATGATGTTCAATGCCAGCAACGGTATCTGCATCAATATCGAAGTTGAGTTGACTGGCAAACCGAACCGCCCGCATCATACGCAAGGCATCTTCGTTGAACCGTTTTTCGGGATCACCGACCGCGCGAATCCGGTGTTTTTTAAGATCGCCTAAACCATCGAAGTAGTCGATGATCGTCCCGTCCGTTTTTAATGCGAGCGCGTTGATCGTAAAGTCGCGCCGGTTCAGATCTTCTTTTAACGATCTAACAAATTTGACCGAATCTGGCCGCCGGTAATCTTGATACCCGGATTCAGTTCTAAACGTGGTCGTCTCATACCCCGTCCCGTGGTCTAAAATCATGACGGTACCATGTTCAATGCCAGTATCCACTGTTCGCTTAAATAACGATTTAACCTCTTCCGGATAGGCACTGGTCGCAATGTCCACGTCATGGATCGGCAAGTTCAGCAGGGTGTCGCGTACTGAGCCACCGACATAGTAGGCTTCATAGCCAGCCGCTTCGATAGTGTCAATGATGGGCTGTGCTTTTATAAATTCTTCCGGTAATGTTTCAATTCTCATTTTGATCGACCCTTTTGTGTGAGTTATACTGCATTTCCAATCTTTAGCCTATTCAATTTTACCAGATATCCCTAAGTATAACCAACTGCACTTCAATTGGATATGCTATGATTATCAAGAGATCGACCTTGGCGGGCCAAGATAAAAATTGAAAAAATTGGAGGCATTAATTTGACCAATAACGTTGAAGAAAAAGTGCGCTTCATTGATTTACTGATGATCACTATTGGCTGTGCAGCTTACGCGTTTGCACTCATCAAGTTTAACATTGCTAATCAGCTAGCGGATGGTGGGATTAGTGGTGTGACACTGATCTTAAAGGGTTTGTTTAATTTTAATCCGGCCTATTCCACAATTTTGATCAATATTCCATTAATTTTATTCGGTTACCGGTTTTTAGGACGTCGGGCAATTATTTATACGCTTTACGGAACGGTCATGCTGTCAGTATTCCTATGGATCTGGCAGCAAGTCCCCTTAAGCATTGATCTCCACCATGATTTATTTTTAGCCGCAATGGCTGCTGGTATTACCGGTGGCGCAGGCAGTGGCTTACTGTATCGCTATGGCGGAACCACTGGCGGAACCGATATTATCGCCCGCATTTTTGAACGCTTTCGGGGGATTCCAATGGGCCAGACCCTTCTATGGTTAGACATTTTAGTTCTGGTAGTCTCCCTGGTTTACATCGACGTTCGCCACATGGCCTACACGATTCTTTATTCTTACGTCTTTTCACGCCTGGTCAACTTCATCCTCAGCGGAACCTACGCCGCTAAGGGTGTGCTGATTATCAGCTCGAAGTCACAGGAAATTATTGATCAAGTGATGACCGTCATGGAACGTGGGGTCAGCATCCTCCACGGTGAAGGCGGCTATTCGCATAAAGACCGTCCCGTGCTGTACGTTGTTGTCAGTCCCAGTGAATTGCATGATCTGCAGATGATTGTTAGTGAACTTGATAAATCGGCCTTTATGACGATTTTTGACGTCAACGAGGCCATTGGCGAAGGGTTTACTTATGCTCGGCCATCGCATAATCTGTTCAAGCACACTGGTTAGGGGTGTGTTTTTTTGTTTTTATTAATTAAGTTAAAGTAACTTATTATTTGCTTTTATTAAAAAAGATCGTCAATCTGACGACCTTTTTTTCGTTAAAAATCATTTTCCTGTTCATTTTCCAGCATTTCAGCCATTTCCATGTCGTCAGGAACGACTTTGACGTAGGCTTTTAAGACTTTCATCATCGGTTCATGCTCGCCCATTTCCCGGAAGAAGTAAACGGCGGGTTTCAAAAAGTCAGCTTGATCCATAAAGTACGGTACCGCTGCTTGATAATAGCGGTCCGCCTGCTCATACTTCTCCAGCCGGGCATAAGACACCGCTAAGTTCCAATACAGCTGCGGATCCACGTTGTCCTGCCCCACGTAATCCGCCAAAAAGTCCACCGTTTCTTGAAAGCGTTCCTGTTTGACGTAAAGGTTCGATAATTTAATGACAATGTCTAAATCGTCCGGGTTCAGATCATGGCCCTTTTTGAGGTAAGTTTCAGTCAGTGATTCATTCTCTAATCTCGCCGCAATATCAGCCGCGTATGACCAGAGTTTCTCATTGTACTGATCGACCCCCAGTCCTTCTTGTAAGGCCTTCAGGGCGTCTTCTAGCCGGTTTTCAGCAACCAGCGCCTGCCCCAGATACGGATAAAGGCTGGTGTATTGCGGATCGGACTCCTTGAGTTCTTCAAACAGTGAGATCGCCGGTTTATAGTCCTTTAATTGCAAGTAAGTAAAGGCCGTCTCAAACTTCACATCGGGCGTCATATCACCCGAATGGATCTGCTTTAAATAACCAATGGCCTGCTCAAAGCGGCCCGCGTTAGCGTACGCCACGCCTAGCCGCTCCACTAAGTTAACCGAACTGAATTCGGGAATCCCCTGCTTGATCAAATCAAGGTACAGTGAAATCGCCTTTTCGAATTCTCGCATCACAAAATAAAGTTCCGCCAGCGCAAATTGAATAGCTGGTTCATCAGGTGCCAGCCGTCGCGCCTCTAGCAATTTTTGCTCACTGACTTCAAATAGTCCTTGCGTCTGGTACAGATCAGCCGCCACCATCAGCGAGCGAACATAGGCTTCTGAACCCTGATGCACTTCACTTAAAAGGGTGAGTGCCTCATCATTTTTATTATCGTCAATTAGCACGTCTGCCAGGTTGACCCGAATATCGTCTTCATCTGGATAACGTTCTAACAGTTTTTTATAAATTCGTTTTGACTGGTTTAAAAACCCTAGTGAATAGAGTTCCTCTGCCAAGTTATAGAGGGTGTCGTCGTCATCATGGCGTAAGGCACTGGCATAGGCTTTTTTAAATTCATCCAGTTGACCGCGTTCTAGCTGGTCAAGGGCTTTTTGTGAGTAACTCATTGAGATCCTCCGTTTCGTTAAATCATAAGCTTATATGTTAGCACTTTAAAAGTCGGTAAACAAGCATTCGCACTGGCTGCGAGGTTAATCACTCATAGGCAAATAAAAAAGCCAACCCCCTAAGGATTGGCCTCACCGTCAATAATAAATTATTTAACAGCGTCCTTCAAAGCTTTACCAGGTTTGAATGCTGGTACTTTGCTTGCAGGAATTTGAATTTCTGCACCCGTTTGTGGGTTACGGCCCTTACGAGCTGCACGTTCGCGAACTTCGAAGTTACCAAAGCCGATCAATTGTACCTTTTCGCCCTTAGCCAAAGTTGCTTGAACTGAGTCAAATACTGCATCTACTGCAGCAGTTGCGTCCTTCTTAGTTAAGCCGGTTGCAGCTGCGACATCGTTAACAAGTTGTGCTTTATTTGCCATGAATGATTCGCCTCCTTGGATAAAATATGATGAGTACAAGTTCATCTCACCTAGCCGATCAACAAGTCAATCAGGCCACTGAAATAATAGCGGTGTTCCGTATCATTTCTGTTTCCAAGATAGCACACAAAGCCTATCATAGCAAGGTTTTTTGCGGTTTACGGCCAATAATTATACCAAAAAACCGATTTTCACCGTATAAATCCGAAAAATGAGCGTAATCCAAGGCCCAATCACGGTTTAGACTACTTTCGGTGACGTTCGATCAGATGAATTGGTGTCCCGGTAAAATCAAAGTGTTCCCGGATCTGGTTTTCCAAATAACGCTCGTATGAAAAATGCATCAGATCTGGATCATTGACAAACAGTACGAAAGTTGGCGGCTGAATAGCAACCTGAGTCGCGTAATAGACCCGCAGTCGGCGCCCATTATCATTTGGCGTCGGATTCATCGCGATCGCATCCATGATCACTTCGTTCAGTGTTGATGACTTAATCCGCTTAGTGTGGTTAGTCGCAACCGTCTTGATCATTGCTGGCAGTTCCTTTAACCGCTGATGGGTTTTGGCAGACACGAACACGATTGGGGCGTAAGCGAGGTACTGGAACTCTTCTCTCACGTGCACTTCAAAATCGTGCAGCGTCTGGTTATTCTTTTTCAGGGTGTCCCACTTGTTTACCACAATGATGATCCCGCGACCAGCTTCATGGGCGTAACCTGCGACCCGTTTATCTTGCTCACGAATGCCCTCTTCAGCGTTGAGTACAAACAAAACCACGTCCGAATTATCAATGGCTTTCATGGCACGCATCACACTGTACCGTTCCGTGTTTTCATAAACTTTTCCACGTTTACGGATCCCAGCGGTATCAACCATGGTGTATTCAGTTGAGTCGGCAATGAACTTGGTATCGATCGCGTCACGGGTAGTCCCGGCAATCTCAGAAACGATCACCCGGTTTTCACCCAGCAAAGCGTTCACTAAGGAAGATTTACCCACGTTAGGCCGACCAATCAGACTAAACCGAATGGAGTCGTCTTTAACTTCGCCAGATTTATCTGGAAAGGCTTTAATAGCAGCATCTAATAGATCCCCGAGGCCCAAGCCATGGACCCCCGAAATCGGGTATGGATCGCCAAAACCTAATGAATAAAAGTCGTAGATTTCTTGACGTAATTCTGGATTATCAGCCTTGTTGACGGCTAGGACAACTGGCTTATTGGCGCGATAAAGAATCTGCGCAACTTTATCATCGGCATCAGTAATGCCTTCTTTGACTGAAACAACAAACACGATCACATCGGCTTCATCGATTGCCACCTCAGCTTGTTGCGTGATTTGTTTGATGAAGGGTTCATCACCCATGTCGATCCCACCAGTATCGATCAAACTAAAAGTGGTTCCCAGCCATTCAGCGTGCGCGTAGATTCGATCACGGGTCACACCGGGGGTATCTTCAACAATGGAAATTCGATCACCGGCAATCCGGTTAAAAATGGTTGATTTACCCGTGTTAGGACGGCCCACGATGGCAATTGTTGGCATACTCATACAACATCCCTCTTTTCTGTTCTTGGATAGTAACGGTTTAATCACAACAAAAATGTCATTTTGAAACTGGCATTCCGTTTCAAAATGACATTTTAATTAATTTAAAGAAAATCTGTGTTTTGAAACATTGTATCGATTACTTGTTATCTGAATCGGCTTTCTTTTGAGCGTTCTTCAGTTGGTCACCAACCAAATCACCTAACGTAAAGCCTTCATCGTCATCGTCAGTTGACATCTGAGTAGGTGCGGCTTGCTTTCTTGGTGCACGTTGTTGCTGCTTTGGTTGTTCATGACGTTCTTCACTACCAGCAGGCTTTTCCTTTAAAGCCTTGATTGAAAGTGCCAAACGGTGAGCGTCTGGGTGAACTTCCAAAACCTTGACCTTAACGGTTTCACCAGTTGATAAAACATCATTTGGTGTCGCAATGTGTTCGTGGGCAATTTGTGAAATGTGAACTAGACCTTCAACACCTGGGAAGACTTCAACAAAGGCACCAAAGCTCGTCAAACGCTTAACAGTTCCTTCAAGTACGGAACCTTCAGGCGCCTTTTCTTCAATACCGTCCCATGGTTCTGGTAAGGTCTGCTTGATTGAAAGTGAGATCCGGTTACGGTCTGGGTCAACTGATAAGACCTTGACCTTAACTTCTTGGCCGACCTTCAAAACATCAGAAGGCTTTTCAACCCGTTCGTAAGCAATTTCAGAAACGTGAACCAACCCGTCAACACCGCCAAGGTCAACAAAGGCACCAAAACTGGTCAAACGAGCAACTTTACCGGTAACTGTTTCGCCGGCTTTAAGGGTACTCATGATTTCATCACGCTTAGCAGCCTTTTCTTGTTCAACTAAGGCACGGTGTGACAAGATCAAACGGTTTTCACTAGGTTCAATTTCAATAATCTTAAAGGTTAAAGTCTGACCCTTAAATTGGTTCAGATCTTCAACGAAGTGATCACTGATCATTGAAGCAGGTACGAAACCACGAACGCCTGCATCAACAACTAAGCCACCCTTAACCACTTGGGTAACGGGTGCTTCAATGGTTTCACCGGCTTCGTACTTCTTTTGGATTTCGTCCCAAACTTTACGGGCTTCAAGACGACGAACAGATAATAGGTAACTGCCGCCTTCCTTATCGCTACCAATCTTTGAGATAACAACTAAATCAAGGGTGTCACCAACCTTAACGACATCATTGATATCTGAAACTGGTTTTGTTGAAAGTTCCTTTTGTGGTACAACACCTTCGATACCGGTGCCTTCAATACCCACGATGGCTTGTTTGTCATCGTCAATGGCTAATACCTCAGCCTTAACGACGTCACCAACTTTCACCGTTTCAATGCTATTTAAAGCATTTAACAAATCATTGTTATCATTACTATTGTTTTCACTCATACGAACTTTTCCTCCTTGCGACAACTCTAACTTATATTTTATCCGAAAATTAACATAAATACCAGTAGCATGACCAAGTTTTATGTAAATTCTTGTTGTTTTTTAGTAATTATGGCACTTATCTGGTCAACAACCTCATCAATTGACAATGAAGTGGTGTCCAAACGGACCGCATCCGCTGCTTGCGTCAGGGGTGAGATTGCCCGCGTGGAGTCTTTATGATCCCGCGTTTGAATCTCATCACGAAGCACATCCATTGGGGTGTGGATCCCCTTTTCGGCGTTATCTTTAAACCGCCGCTGAGCCCGTTCTTCAACGCTGGCCACTAAAAAGATCTTAACTTCGGCTTTTGGCAATACTGACGTGCCAATATCTCTGCCGTCCATCACGATACCGCCCGCCTCAGCAATTTTGCGCTGCCGTTCCGTTAAATCGGCCCGCACAGTGCCTTGCGCAGCCACTGTAGAAACTTGATTGGTCACGTCTGGCTGGCGAATTGCCATGGTCACTTCCTGACCATCAAGAAAAACTAATTGTTCGGGATTTCCTGGTTTAAACGCAATCTCAGTTGTTTTCAGCATTGCTGCTAAAGCAGCCGGATCATCCAGCGCCACGTTTTGCTGCATCGCTTTTAACGTGACCGTGCGATACATGGCACCAGTATCACAGTAAACGTAACGAAAACGGTGCGCAATTTTCTTGGCCACCGTACTTTTACCAGCAGAAGCTGGTCCATCAATTGCAACTTGCAACTCTTTTTTTGACATTCTGTCCACCTGTATCAACTTATTTGACGCGTAATTTTTGTCCTGGGCGCAGCGTCTGCCCCGTTAAACCACCATTCAACTGTTTCAGCCGCTCAACTGAGATCCCGTTATTCACAGCCACGCGATAGATACCTTGGCCCTGGCCAACAGTCGCGTACTTTGAGCCGGAACCCGACGTTGAACTCGTTGCATGCTGCGAAGCGGTCGACTTAGCAGGTTTCGCGTGCGTAGTCGGCTGCTTGGCGGTTGCTGGTTCACTTGTCTGCTGGGTCTGTGAAGAAGTTGTGACCGCAGAAGTTGCTTTTGCAGAACTGTGCTCACTGACCTTTGAGCTGGCATTAGTATCGGCAGCGGGCGTCTTTTTTTCAGAAACAGACGTTGAAGCTGGCTTTTTAGAAACCGACTTTTTAGAGACCGATTTAGCAGCTTTCTTACGGTGCGGCTGGCTGACTGAACTGGTCCGTTCACTGGCAACGCTCATTGAATTATCAGGCTTATTCATCGCACTTTGACGTGCCAAGCCGTAGATCAAAGAGCCTACCGCAATGAGAATAATAATGGCCACTAAGATAATCGTGACCAGCCGATTATTGTGACTTTGTTTATGACGCTTAGTCCGTGACAAATTGCCCTGGTCGTCCCGATCGTCCCCAAACGATTGGTCCCAAGGTTTTGTTTCGGATGAGTGATCGTCCTTTTTTGGATCCATCATGTAACCTCCTCAAAAACTTTCATTACGAATTGTACCATAGCTGGCACGAGAGTGGGAATTTTTTTAAACTGCATCCGCGCCACTGTCACCATTAAACAGCTGGGTCAAAATAGCTTGCCAGCTGGCTGAATCTTCGCTTTGACCAGTTGCTGCACTGTCATCTGCAGCTATCAGCCCTAACGCTGCGAGATCAATGTCTGGCTGATCGCTGCTGCAACAGTCTTTTGGCAGTTCATCCAACGTGGCTGCCTGGTCAAAATAACGCTGAACATATTGCCGCTTGCAAGTTGGGGTACGCAAATACCCCATCATTTTTTGAAACGCCACCATTCGTTGTTCGCGGCGACGCTCAAACAGGACTTGGACCTGGTTTTCTCGGTAGTGATGCTGCTTGTAAAACCAGATCAAATTCGCCTTTTCATCACCAGCTACTTGCGGTTCGTTTTGCTGAAAGTAATAGTGAATTTCGTTTTCCTGCGGGACGGTTGCATCGCTCAAAAACTGCGCGATCTGTTCGTCACCGGGTTGATAAAGCAAAATGGCGATGCTTTGCTTGCCATCCCGGCCAGCCCGACCAATTTCCTGCCAATAGGCTTCCAGGTCACTGGGGACGTGGTAATGGATCACGAAGCGCACGTTATTCTTATCAATGCCCATGCCAAACGCACTGGTCGCGCAAATCACGTCTAACTGGTCTTGCATAAATTGCTGCTGCACCTTAAAGCGCGTCTCAGCATCAAGATCCGCGTGGTAGGCGGCTACTCGGCAATGGGTTTTTAATGCCAGCAGTTCGGCCGTTTCGTTGGCCTTCTTTTTACTGGAAAAATACACCACGCCCGGCTTTTTAAGGGTGGTTACCAGTTCAACCAAACGATCATCCTTATCGGGCTGGGTTTCAAACTGCGCCACATCCAAAAAAATATTTTGCCGGTCGATCGGTAAAACGACCTCAGTGGCATCCGGCAACTGTAATTTTTGCTTAATATCGGTTTTAACGTGCTGAGTCGCCGTCGCCGTGGTCATCAGTGTCAGCGGATCATTTAACTGGTGCCTAATTTGTCCTAATAACAGGTATTCCGGCCGAAAGTCTGGCCCCCACGTGGAGATGCAGTGGGCTTCATCCACGACGAGTAACCCAAGCGAGACGTTTTGCAGCGCGCTGAGGACCGCGTCTTGGCTCAGCATTTCCGGTGACACAAATAGGAACCGGTACGCCGCCAAATGCTGTAAGACCCAGTTTTTCTCCGGATAAGTCATGAGCGAAGTCAGGGCAGCCGCCCGCTTTTCACCCTTCACATTTAAAGTCGTCACCTGGTCTTGCATCAGCGAGATCAAGGGGGACACGATCAGGACTAACTGCTGAGTCACTGCCCCGTAAAGCTCATAAATAAGGGTCTTCCCCGCACCTGTTGGCAGGACGGCTAACGTATTTTGACCAGCTGTTAAAGCGGTCAAAGCTTCCAGCTGGCCGGCTCGAAAATGGCTAAAGCCGAACCGTTTTTGAAGGGTCTGATAGAGTTGTTCAGTGCTTATCATCCGTTTGTTTGCTCCTTAAAATCTCCAGCAGCCGAAACTGCCAGAACTCTACTGATAGATCGGCTACTTGCGTAAATTGCCACTGATCAAGCGGCGTCTTTGCTAACCGTGCCTGCATCTGTGTTACTAATTGTGCCGGTAAGATCCGCTGAAAATCAAACTGCTCCGGTGGCAGCATGATGGCCGCCTCCAGTAAATGCTCCCGCACCGTGCTTAACTTAAGCTGACGCTGGTGACTGATAACTTCTAGTGACTTTCCCGCCATAAAGCTGTGCAGGGTCTGCTGCGCGCTAGTACTGATCAGTGACCGGCTCAATCCCGTTAACAGTGATCTGAAACTATCAATCTTAGTATGGGAAACCATTTTAGCCAGCTGACAGATCAAATCGGTTGTCATCACCTTAACCTCTGTCTCAGTCAACTCAAAATCATGTCCCACCTGCATCAGCGTCTCACCTGGACGTTGATGACCGACTAATAGCCGACTCATCAATAACGCCTGGTCATTAGGCAGCTGGGTCAAAAAGGTTTGCCAAAAAGCCTGAAATTCACCTTTAAGATTGGTCGTGTAAAATTGGCGAAACCAGCGTTTAATAAACTGCTTGACCTGCCAGTTCACCTGCAGTGGATAATAGTGCTTGTTCTGGTAGGCCTGTTCCGAAACCACCTGGGTTGCCAGTAACAACCGCTGCCAGAAGGTCTCAACATCCACGACCAGCCGAATATTTAAGTGTTGGGGCTGATATTGCTGCTTAAACAGTCGCTGCTGCTCAGCCACACCAAGCTCAGTTAACTGGGCATCGGTTTTGACAACGGTGATTAGGCCCTTATTTTTCAGTTCTAAAACCGTCTGATCCATCACTTTGCGGGTCAGCCTTTTTTCGTAACCTAACCAGGATAGTTGGTGGTAGCGCATCCCCCAGTAAAGGGTGGAAACGGTTCGCTTACCCACTAAAATATTTTCGATCACCCGTAAACGTCTTGGGGCTGTCGGTGATAAAAATATGATTAACTGTGCTGCATCCATCGTCGATATCCCCCGTCTTCAAAGTCCGTTTTTTTGCTAACTGCATTCATTCTCCCACACCGTAATTTGACTGTCTAGTAGCAGAAATTGGCAAATAAAAAGGATGGCGCAATTGCCATCCTTGTTGTTACCGATTCATATCACATTAATCATTTTTAAAGCAGATCTGATTGCTGGCGCAAAAACGTCTTCATACGGTCAGCTATTAAAACAAACACCGCGCCGACCAGCACACCCTTGATCAGGTTGAACGGGATCACGCCAAACAGTAACATTTTGGACAGCGGAATTGTGATCTTCATGTGCAAAACCGCCATGTAAAGCGGAATCAGCACCGTTGAGTTCAGTAACGCCATGATAATTGACAGACTGATTGTCCCCGCAATGACCGCCAAGATTAAGCGGGTCACCGTCCTATATTTACGAACGTACTTTAACACCCAATAAATTGGGAGCAGGAAGCTGACCGAAGCGACAAAACCCGCACCGACCCCAATCAGGTTAGCCACGTCCACGCCGGTCAGCAGCCAGTAAAGCAATCCTTTAATAGCTGCAATGATGATGCCGCCCAGCGGACCAAACATGATCATCCCCAATAAAATCGGGATATCTGAAAAATCGACCTTCATATAAGAGACGAACGGTAAAATGGGAAATGAAATGAAGTAGAGCAAAAACGAGATACCGGCAAATAACGACATGATAACGACCTGGCGAATGCTAAATGGTTGACTATGTTCCATTAGATATACCCTCCAAAACTTGGTCATCTTCAAAATGAAAACGCAAACAAAAAGCCGAATCAATCTCCTTCAGAGGAAAATTAAGGTTCTCTGTCAACTGTTGTTGGTAACGACCATAATGCACTCAATCATTATTTGATGATTGGGTGTTTTGTTTTTGTCCTTAACATAACAAGGACGCGCAAACGGAAATTCTTAAA
>NZ_BCMG01000010.1 GCF_002217945.1 Secundilactobacillus silagei JCM 19001 | reverse complement strand
GGAAGGATAAAGCAATGGCGATATCCTTTTTTCGTGTCAACATACATAGATTACAGAAAGAAAAATCTGTTGTCGATCATGTCTTGTGACATGACCAACAACAGATATGATAGAACCAGTTAAGTTTGCTTAGCCTTGGGAAAAATCGGTCTAGTAAATAAATCCAATCATTTCACTAACTTTGATCAGCACTAAAGGCTGATACAATGCTAATAAACTTTTTCAATCCACGATTTCACAAATGTAAAAAAAATAACCCCTATGCTAACAGCGTTTAGCGGGCTTCTTTGCTTAATACAGATTATGTTAAGTAATTAATTGGACTACTTTCTAAACGGCTTCCGTGCTTGAAGTAAAGCTAATGCTTCATCTGGTTTCTTAACACCATAAGCTGACATTACCGCTTTACCTAAAATAACGATCGTCTGTTCTTCAACCTTTTTCTTATCAAGACGAGCTTGTTCCGCTTGTAAATCTACTTTGGTATTTTTAATTTGAACTTGAAGCAATGGCAGATTATTAGTATCCTTTTTTTCTTTTGCTAATTTTAAATCAGCATTCAACTGCTTTAATTGCTCCGTTAATCCAGCTAACTTACTACCCTTTTTCGGCATTGTAATACCCCCTTATTGGCTATATAATAACCCTGTATTTATCGTATGAAAAGGGAAAGCTTTAATTCATTGGGGAGGAAACTTTATGAAAAACAGAATACTGAAAGGAATAGCTTCTTTAAGTCTAGGAATAGGATTATTTGGAGCTGGTAGTGTTGTAGCTAATAATTATGTTAATGCTTCTGCTAAGACTAGTTCAGTTCAAAATACTGGTAAAAAGACTAGCAAATATACTGTAAAGACCTGGAAGCAATTATGGTCTAGCAAGTATAAGAACAAGCTGGATCAATATGGTATAGAGAAGTATTCAATGTTATATAAGAATACTAAACTGTATAAAAACCGAGAATATGCTGGTAGTACCCCTGCATATTCTCATAAAGGCTATATCCCTAAGACTGATATTGAATTAGCAACTGGTGTCTGGCACATTAATTTACATTGTGACATTTTTGCTTATATGACGAACGGCCACCAGATTTATTTAGGCGCTAATCCTTCTAAATCTGTGGAGGTTGTCCCTGGCTGGCATAATTTAAATGATCATTTTACTAATAATACTAAGCATTGGAAATTATACTTCGTGCATGGTAATGGTCGTATTCCTAATGAAAATGAACGCTGTTATGCTGAAACCGATAATGGGACTCCAACTCGAGTTGCTGATAAAAAAGCAGGTTACCATAATTTAAGAGATTATGTTGGGGATGTTTCTTTGGATTCAATGGCTCATATTAATAGTAAAACTGATCAAGGTAATGGCGCTACATTGATTAATAAGAAAGCTAAGATTGCGATCAACTACCCGGCGATTTCAATTCAAAATGCTAGTGATTGGAATACTAATTATCACGAATAATTAAAATCCGTAAAGGACACCTAGTAGGTGTTCTTTTTTTGTTGTAGTTTTAATTTTAATTAGCTGAACTTATATTAGTTAGGTTTTATCCTCCTAATTTTCTTGAAGCTATCAGTTCAATCTTCTATACTAAATACAGTAATTAATCAGCCGCCCAAGAACTATCTACTAAGCCAATAACAGTCGTTTTCGGCTGCTATTTTTTAATCAGTATTAATAACTAACTCGAAACTTAATTGATAGCAGAATACGCCTGTTTTGCTAATTTATTTACCAGATGAAGTTTTGGAGCTTAATTAATTCCTAGCTAATTGGATAACCTTGTTACTAAACTACTACCAGCAATAAATACCCCTTGTTTAACTGGATTAAAAACAGTCTAAGGATAATTTTTAGCGCCTAATTTACTTCCAGCGCCCTATTTTAAGAGCTAATTTAAGAACAGCTTAGGTCAATAGTTTTACCGCTAAAATAAGAACAGCGGTAATAATTTTACTTAACTAAAACAAAGAAAGAAGAGCTAATCTTAGCCCTTCTTTTTATTTAGATTGTATTGGTCACGATATATGTAGTAATGAACTTTGTTTGAATACCATTCTTGTTTCAAACTATCGTATCTTTTTTGAAAATAGATACTTTCAAATACTAATCCTTCGGCGCTATCTTTATCAAAGGCGCCCCTATCAAGCAAGAAGTGTTTTTCATTGATAGGTTTTAAGTTCTGTGACTTGAAGAAGCGTTTAACCTTATGTAGTTTAACACCATATTCTTCGATGTTCTTGGTCAGATACTTAGCAATGTAACTTCCACGCCGATCACTATCCACTTTATCAATCTTTTCAATGAAGATGTAACCATTCTTCCAGATATGTGATAACTGCTGAACGGGTATGTAGGGAAAATCAAATAGAATGATATGATAGTGTATTCGTTTAGAACGGGGTTGAACTTCCCAACTTGCTAGATACTTTAATGGAACGTGGAACTGACTATCAAGATACCGCCTTAGACGATTAACAAACAACCAGAACAAATGATTAGCCTTCTTTATATCATCTATTTTGATTACCGTATTGAAGAAAATTATCTGTATATTCGATACAAAAAGCAGGTTAATCGCTAACCAACGATCAACCTGCTTCTTCGGTATTGAAATCATGTTTCATTTGTTAGAATGTTGCTCGGTATGACTATAAGGATGCGGTTCACCCTTGATTTCGTGAGAAACGTGTCCCAGCATGGCATCCACCATTTCTAAAATATGGGGATCATCCAGACAGTAATAGACGTGGGTGCCCTTCTTATTCTTCGTCACCAGCTGGTAGCGATATAAAATTGCCAGTTGGTGGGATACCATGGGTTGTGGCAGCTCAACGTGGGCCACAATACTGGACACATCCGCCTCGTTGTTTTCCAAAAAATAAAGGATCTTGATCCGGTTGATGTTGCTCAAAACTTTATAGATTTTAACGGCTTCTTCTAAAAGTGCATTACTCACTTTCAAACCGATCACCTCAACTTTACTTCTATTCAGTACCTCTATTATGGTACAACTGTTAGAAGAAAGCTATGATGTGACTGATTAATCCGCTGTCCCAGAACACCCACAGACCGATTAAGATATAGCAGACCTTCATTAACTTTTCACCGTATTTTTCCATGATACTGGTAATCACTGGTACATCCGCAATCAGTTTAATCACAAAGACCACCAAAATAGTCAGGGCACCAATGAACACTAATGTCATCAAAAAATGCGTCAGGCTTTCCCCAACGAGAACTGGTAAGAAAATTGATAAGTTACAGCCGGCACAGACCGATAAGTACGTCAGCGTCACGCTGAGAATCTGCGAGCGATGGTGCTTGTCACCATCCTCATCGTCATCATCATGGAACGCCAAGTAGATTGGCAGGAGCCCTAATACCCCTAATAACCATTCTGGTAAGAACACCAGCAACGCCTTACCCACAATATAACTTAAAATAAGTAAGATCATGTTCCCTAATAGATACCCGATCATCACTTTAACGACCTGATACTTTTTCAACAGGAAAATGAGCATAAAGAAAAAATCCAAGTTAACACTTAAAAAAGTTAACGCTAATACCCAATAATTCAAAACGTGCTCCTCCTCTTTTACTTCAAATATATTATATGTCACATATAGCATATTTAAAAGAGATAATTTCAAATTTCATAAATTAATGTTCGATGTGCCTAACAATTCATCAATTGATCTTATTCATTACCTTTTAGCGACTATTAAAGTATAGTGGAATCGAAACGAATTTTAGATTTAATGGAAGGAAGCAAACTATGTCAACGTATCAATTTTTAAAGCCTTACACCCTACCTACAAAGGGCATCACCCTTAAAAATCGAATCGTGATTCCCCCAATGACGGAATGTATGGCCATGGAAGACGGTGCAGTCAGCCGCGATGAGATCGCCTACTATCAGCAAAGAGCTGGTGGCGCAGGATTATTTATTACCGCCGTCGCAAACGTTAACGCTGTGGGTAAAGGTTTCGAAGGTGAATTAAGTATTGCTGACGATAAGTTTATCCCCGGTTTAACCAGACTGGCCTCCGCAATGAAACAAGGCGGCAGCAAAGCCGTGATTCAAATTTTTAGTGCCGGCAGAATGACCAACAGCCGCGTTCTGCGTGGCCAGCAACCCGTAAGTGTCAGTGCTGTGGCAGCACCACGACCAGGTTACGAAGTGCCTCGTGCCTTGTCAGATGCGGAGATCAAACAAACGATCACAGACTTTGGTCAGGCAACTAGACGCGCCATCATGGCTGGTTTTGATGGGGTTGAAATTCACGGTGCCAATACCTATTTGATCCAGCAGTTCTTCTCACCGCATTCCAATCGGCGCACGGACGATTGGGGCGGCAGCCTTGAAAAGCGGCTGCACTTTCCGTTAGCGGTTATCAAAGAAGTGGAAACTACCGTTGCTAAATATGCTAACCCCCCCTTCATCATTGGCTACCGTCTGTCACCAGAGGAACGTGAAGAACCCGGCATTACGATTTCAGATACTTTAAAATTAGTGGATGCTTTGAAACAAACTAGCATTGATTACCTGCACGTCTCCAATAATGACGTCTGGAAGACTTCGATTCGCAATCCCTCTGATTCGGCAATCATTAATCAAACTATTAAGCAACAAGTTGACGGTGCATTTCCAGTAATCGTGGTCGGTGGTTTAAAAACACCGGCAGAAGTGGAACGCGCAGCCGAACAATTTGACTTAGTCGCGATGGGTCTTGAGAGCATTCGGGAACCGCATTGGGTGCAAAAGGTATCCACTGGCGATGAAGCCTCAATTCGGTATGCTATTTCACCAAGTGAGCTGGTCGACCTAGGCATTCAGCCAGCCTTCCTTGAAATGATCAAATTGAATACTGGTGGTGCCGCCGGTATTCCAATTACGACCGCTAATTAAATAATGGTCAGCAAACAGCCGTTCAAAACGTTAAAATTGACGTTTTGAACGGCTGTTTTTTGCTGACTAATAGTTTACTTTAAAATGTGCGCCAATTGCTGATACTGGCTCAGCATCCACTGCTTATAAGTTAACCCATCCGGCAAAGTCTCCGTCACCTTTAAAACCGGGACGTGATTCTTCCTGGCAATCGCCACCAAATTGTTGACCGTCTTACTGTCCACCTGTTGATTGAAAACAAAGAAGGCCACTTGGTGCTTCTCAAGACCATTTTGCATTTGGCGAATCGCTTTCGGTGAGGGATCACTTTCGTTTTCAATCGCCTCTTCAAAATCACGGTTAGCGACTTTAAAGCCTAGTGCTTGTAAAGCATAATCGAAGACTGGTTCGCTGACGTAGACCCGCTTTTGTCCCTGTTTGATACTTAGCCGCTTAATCTGCGTCATTTCCGTGTTGATTGGTGCTAATGACTTGATGTAGCGCGTGGCATTATGCTCAAAATAGGCTTTATTTTGAGGCTGTTCTTGACCAAACTTCTTTGCCAGTGCCCGAGCTAACGTTGGCATGGTCTGCGGCCGGTACCAGAGGTGCGGATTATCACCATTCTGCTTATGTAACAGTTCATTACCCACCCGGATCAAAGTAGTCTTTTTACCAGTTGCCAGGCGATCCATCCAGCTGTCATAGCCGATGCCGTTAGCGATCACAATATCGGCATGGTGCACCGTTTTCGCCACGTTAGGTGTCGGTTCGTAATCATGCGGGTCAACGGACGCCTTGTTGATCACAGCATGGACCGTCCCCTTATTTCCCACCACGGCTCTGGCCACTTCGCCATAGAAATCCGTACTGGCCACCACGTTGATCTTTGAGGATGATTGCTTTGAAGCATGACTGCTGCAACCACTTAAGACTGTCCCAAAACCAGCCATCACTAACAATGATAACAACAGGATCTTAATACGTTTTGAACCCAACATACAACTAGCCTCCAAAATAAATAGTAATTATTACTCTTTAAATAATAGGTGATTTTTCTTTCTTTGTAAATAGTAATTATTACTTTTTACTTTTTTCCTCCGATTATTTCTGAAAATGACATTTTGACATCAAACTATCACAGAAATGAAACAACCGCTACAAACACTGTTAAATCAGCTTTTATCACGTTTCTATCAATTTGGTGGTCTTGCTATCGCACTTAGAAATGCGTATGTTAGAACCTGTTGAAAAATGTAACCCTTACATATTACTCACAAATTAGGAGTGTTAATTTTGAAAAAATGGACTAAATATCTGCTTCTCCTCATCTTACCGTTAATGACTTTGGTGTCCTTAGCTGGGACATCCGCACACGCTGCCACTGCGATCCCTGACATCTCCGAATGGCAAGGTAAGCTGACCGATAAACAGGTGTCCGGCTTAAAATCTCAGGTCGCCTTTGTGATCAACCGGCGGCAGTACGGCATTGGCCACGTTGACCGTTACGCATCACATAATACTGCCCTCTACACAAAGTATGGTATTCCGTTTGGTGAATATGATTTTGCCACCTTCAGCAGTCCAGCTCGGGCTAAGGCTGAAGCCAAGACTTTCTACCAAAGAGCTAACCCGAACGCTCAATTCTACGTGCTGGACTACGAAGCGCTGCACACCAGCAGAGGTCAGTCCAACGCTGCCGTTAACGCTTGGTACAATGAAATGCATCATTTGACCAACAAGAAGCTCGTCTTTTATTCTTACCAGTCATTTGCTACCAGCTATGCTAACCAGGCCCGCAAAAAGTTCGATGCGCAGTGGATCGCTAATTACAGCAAGAAGCCAACGATTCAAACCGACCTCTGGCAGTTTTCCAACCACAAGTATTTCCCGGCACTGAAAAAGCACGTTGATGCCAGCAGCATCCTTAATTCCAAGAAACCTCTCAATTGGTGGATTGGCGGTACTCCAAACGCTAGTGCCAACAACTAAAATACACATTAAAAAAGTGATTCACCAGTATTGATCTACTGATGGATCACTTTTTGTCTATCTGCTTAACTTTAACTTGATTAGGCCGTTTTTTAATCAGCCGATTTAACGTGATGATCAGGGCCAACGAAATAACGGCGTAGATTGCGGAACCCAAGCTGAGGTCCTTTAACCCCATCACATCAAACATCACGGAAGCCGTTGCCGAACCCAGGGAAATCCCAAAGTTAAAGAAAATGGAGCTTAATGAGGAAGCTAATACTAATGCTTGCGGGTAATCGTTCTCTGCAATCTCCAACAGATAGACTTGTAAAGGTGCGCTGAGCAACGTGACGATCATGGTTAAGATCAGGAGTGCGCTAAAGCCCACTACTTCATGATTCAGTGTTTCTGGCAGCAGCATTAAGATCACCAGATCCGCCACGTAATATTTAGGTAACTGCGCTAATCCGCCGTGTTTGGCTAAATGACCCGACCACCGATTCGAGACAATGCTCATCAGCCCAATGGCAAATAAAAGTACGTTCAAATTACTGCGATGAAACCCTAACCCACTGGTCAATAACGGTCGAAGATAAGTGTAGTAACCGTACATGGTCGCAGCGGTAAAGAGCGCTAATAAAATACCAATCTGAACGCGGCGGTCACGGAATAAGGTGAGCTGTTCTAAAACCGTTCCGGTGACTTGCTGAACGTGTCTTGGCAGTAACCAGACTAGTAGGCCATATGGCAAAAGCGTGAGTCCTGAAATCACCAGAAAGGCCAGCCGCCACGAGAATTGAAGACTGATTATCGTGCCGATGGGTACCCCAAAAACTGACGCAATACTGTAACCGGCAAAGATCCAAGCCACTAGGCCAGCCCGTTTTTCCTTGGTCGCAACCGCGGACGTCAACGCCATCAATAAGGAAATAATGGCACCGGCCACACTGGCGGCCAGTATTCGTGAAACCAGCAGCCAGCCATAAGTCGGTGCTAAAGCACTTAGGGTATTGCCAAGCCACCAGATGCCCATCAGCACCAGCAGTGTTTTATAGCGGCTGTATTTGCTGGTGAAAATGGTAATGATAGGCGTACTCACCGCGTAGACGATTGCAAACACCGTTATCAGGGAACCGACTGCCGTTAGCGAAACATTCAGCTGATGCGCGATTTCCGATAATATCCCCACTACCATGAACTCATTGCAGCCTAACAGAAAGGTCACCATCGTAAAGACGATGGCCCGCAACTGATTCTTCTTCATCGTCAATTCCCCCGTCTCTCAAAAGCCATTGACCATCTCACCCCATCACAAGTCGCCTAGACCCCATTTAGACGTTAATTTGGTTAATGGCAGTATAACTCACCCCCTATTATTTTACTTAAATAAACCCTTTGACTGGAGTGACTTAAACCAGTTATTTGCATTCCCAGCAGGTTTTCACCATAATTAATGGTGATCACAAACTGTTATTTCAAAAGAGGGATTACGATGTTTGATGCAAAAGTAGCACTGGGTACCTGGTCTTGGGGATCAGGTAAAAATGGCGGTGACCAAGTCTTTGGTAACCACTTGACCCAAAAGGATTTACAAGCTGTCGTGGACTCAGCGATGGCTAATGGCTTAAATCTCTGGGACACCGCTGCCGCGTATGGTGAAGGCTCTTCGGAAACGTTACTGGGTAACTGCTTAAAGCCTTACAGCCGCGATGAGTATTTTCTATCCACCAAGTTCACGCCGGTCTTCGCCAGTTCAGGCGCTGATCCGGTGAGCGACATGCTAAATGGCAGTCTCAAGCGGCTGCATACTGATTATATTGATCTGTACTGGATCCATAACTCTGACGACGTGGAAAAATGGACGCCAAAGATCATTCCACTGGTTAAAAAGGGCGTCATTAAACACGTTGGGGTCTCAAACCATAACCTAGATCAAGTTAAACGGGTCAACGAGATTTTAAACGCTGGCGGCATCAAGTTAGATGCCGTGCAAAACCACTATAGCCTGCTTCACCGTCAGTCTGAAGACACTGGGCTGTTAGACTACTGCCATAAAAACGGGATCACTTTCTTCCCTTACATGGTATTGGAACAAGGTGTTCTAACTGGGAAACACGATGCCGTTCATCCCTTTGAAGGCGATAATAATCGGGCACGGACTTATAACCCAATGTTACCGAAATTAACTAGCCTATTAGCTAAAATGGCTGCATTGGCCGAACAATATCACGTTGCTGTCGCCGACATTGCCACTGCTTGGGTGATTCAAAAAGGTACAACGCCAATTATCGGTGTCACTAAACAGCACTACATTGCGGACACGAAGCGCGCTATTTCACTGACGCTAACTGTCAATGACATGCACGACCTTGAGTCGTTGGCTGATCAGGCACGCGTTGATACTCGTGCTAGTTGGGAACAAAACATGAAACAGTAACTAAATCAATGCCATTAAAAGCAAAGCGGACGACTAATGCCGAAATATCGGTATTAGTCGTCCGCTTTATTTAATCAGGCACTTAGTAGATAATGAATTTCCGTTTGAATCTGACCATACACCTGATTGCTTAGCTGCTGATTATTTCTAATCAACAACACATCATTAATGGTTTTTTGAAAAATTGAAACGATAACTTGTCCCAATACGTGACAAGCTTCAGTTCCCAATTTTGAACTCACTTGACAGTTACTCAGTGCATTACCCAAAGTCTCGCTTAGCTGCTGCCACGCTTGAGTAACTATGCTTGCTTCTTCATCCGTTAATAATAACCGCTCCCTGACAGCAATCACAAACAGTTGATAAATCGCCTGATCTTGAAAAATAGTCTCAATTTGCTTAAAAGTTGTCATTAAGGCTGTTTCAAGTTCGGCCGTGGTTGAAACACGGCTAAGATCAACCTCAAGGTGACCTAACTTTTCTAACCCATTTTGCTTTAAGATACAGCCTAAAATTTCCCGCTTTCCCCCTGGAAAATAATAATACAGCAATCCTTTAGCGGCACCGCCTACTTGTTGAATGATCTCTCTTGTAGTGGTCCCCGTATATCCCTGAGTGGCAAATAATGCCTTAGAAACGGAAATAAATTGACGTCTTGAAAATGTCTTTTCTTTAGTCATTTCATCAGTTTCCTCTTTACATACCTAATCTTATTCAACGATCAATCCAATTTCGCTGAATATTAGGTTCAATTTTAACGAATTACCAGTACTGATGCAGTGCCTGATAAACGTTAATGTCTTTTCCACTAAAACTGAAACAATTACCAATTCAGCTTATTGTTCTTTCACATACTTGATGGCATAATCAAACGCTAACAGTGCGTTCTTTGCGTCATCCACCCCAACTAAGAAGCATTTAAAATCTGTCGTACTGCTATGAACGTTTTCCTAGTCTTTGGCTGCTGCCTCTGCCTTTATCTTAGCTTCAAGCCGGCGATTACCACGGTATAAGTCGTAAATCGTCCAGATCAGTAAAGCTAAAACAGCTGCAATTAAGACGTAAGCAATCATATCAGCGGTAGCTAATTGGGACTTAGTAGCAGCATCACCATAGAAACTTTCAATTGAACCTGGTAGACCTTTCATGTTTAAGAAAGTCAGTGCAATAACTGAGATCCAACCGAAAATCTTAACTAGGATGTTGTTCTTGAACCGGTCGCCCATTTCCAATTTGCTATTAGTCATCATCAGTAATGGCAGCATTGAGAATGGCAGTGCGAACGCCAAGAACACTTGTGAGTTATTCATCAACGTGTTCAAGGCTTCATGTTGTTGCAGCGGTGGCTTGCTACCAGTCATCACAACACAAATCAGCACTGGAATCACTGAGATCAAACGCGTTACTAACCGCCGTAACCACAATGGCATCTTCATGTGGACGAAACCTTCCATAATGACTTGACCAGTTAAGGTACCAGTAATGGTTGAGTTTTGACCAGAAGCTAACAGTGCAACCGCGAACAGTACTGACAGCACACCTGATTTGGCAACACCAATCAATAAACCATTGCTTAACATTGAGGTATTCGATAGTGCTTGGAATAAACCGAAGAATGATGGATCCTTAACGGCACCATTCTTAAATACGGCAACCCCCATGATCAGTAATAGTGAGTTCACAACGAATGCAAACGATAATTGAATGTTGGAATCCCAAGTTGAGAAACGCACTGTCCGTGCCACATCTTCTTCATCGTTGTGATCAATTTTACGTGATTGTGAGATAGCTGAATGTAAGTACAAATTATGCGGCATAACAGTAGCCCCAATAATTCCAAGGGCACCTGAAATTGGTGACATTCCCTGTACGTGTGGGTCACTGGCAAAGGTCTTAGTTGTTGGAACCAAGCCCGCAAAAACGCCCGCCCAGTCAGGATGAGACAAAGCAACTTCATACACAAAGACGAACAGGATAACCAAAATTAAACAAACCACGATTGCTTCGATCTTACGGAAGCCCACTTTTGTCAATAATAACAGTAGCAATACGTCAAATACGGTGATGAAAACCGCGTATACCAGTGGGATATGGAATAATAGATAAAGCGCAATTGCAGCCCCAATAACTTCGGCAATATCGGTCGCCATAATAGCTAACTCAGTTAAGATCCAAAGAACGACCCCTAATGATTTACTGGTACGCGCTCGAATGGCTTGGGCCAAATCCATCTGACTCACGATGCCAAGTTTAGCTGCCATGTATTGCAATAACATCGCAATCAAACTTGACATTAAGATGACAGACATCAGTAAATACTGGAAATTTTGCCCACCAGTGATTGAAGTTGACCAGTTACCTGGATCCATGTAACCAACCGCTACCAGTGCACCAGGCCCTGAATACATAAACAGGGTCCGCCAGAAACCCTTCCCCTTTGGAACTTCAACGGTACCATTGATCTCTTCCAACGACTTACCGTTGGCATATTGAATCAAATGGTGCTTTTTGTTCGTGTCATCATTCTTCAAAACATAAACCCAACTTTCTTTCCTATAATTTTTATTACTCTATAAGTGTACATTATTTATTTGTAATATCAATTGTTTTTTTGTAGCACCTAACATTTTAATTTGTATTTTAATAAACAAAATCTGTAAAATATATTTCTTTTTATCAAATTACTATAATTCAATATCTCCGTTAATTTAACAATTAAAACGGTTACAAAGTGTGCTGCTAAATTTGTTATTTGATTGATCATTAGCAAACCTAACTGTGAAAAAATAATTTAAATTAAATTGAATTAAGCGTTAATAATCATCAGAAACAGCAAAACCAACACTTCATTCATTGAAAATATTTACTGTATGCTCGCCATAAAAAAAGCGTCCAATTCTTAAATTTAAGAATTGGACGCTTTTTAAATTGATTTATTCAAGCTTTCTTTGACCAATAACTTACCATTAAAACACTAAACAATAATCAATGACTTGATTACTTTTCGGTCTGCCATTGCCTGATAAGCAGCATTGATTTCATCTAACTTGAATGCTTTCGTAAAGACTTTACCAGGGTGAATATCACCATCTAGTACTGCCTTTAATAAGACTTGCTTATCATAAGTCGTCACTGAAGCTGGGCCACCTGCAATAATTGTGTTGCGGTAGAATGAATTAGCCATATCCATCTTCGGTTCGTGTGGTAAGCCAACCCGGCCAACGATGGCACCTGGACGGCCAACTTTCATGGCAGTGTCATTGGATTGTTCAGTCCCAACACATTCCAATACAGCATCCGCACCGGCGTTATTCGTCAAAGCCATCACCTTTTCAACAGCTTCATCACCCCGTTCAGGGATAATATCGGTAGCGCCAAATTCTGTGGCTAATTTTTGCCGATCTGCATGCCGGCTCATGGCAATGATGCGTTTAGCACCACGCAGCTTAGCTGAAATCACACCGCACAGACCAACAGCACCGTCACCCACAACGACCACCGTGTCGCCAGTCGTCACGTTAGCAACCCGAGCAGCGTGGTAGCCGGTTGCCATGACATCAGCTAGACTTAACAGTGAATTCAGCATGCCATCACTATAATCAGCTGGCTGACCCGGCACTTTAACTAATGCCCAGTCAGCGTGCTGAAACCGCACGTATTCTGACTGAACGGCCGAGCTAAAGTTGTCGTCGTGGCTCTGGCAATCACCATCAAAACCGGCTAAACAAGCTGCACAGTGACCGCAGCCGTGCGTAAATGGTGCGATCACAAAGTCGCCCGGCTTAACGGTGGTAATGGCACTGCCAACTGAATCCACGATGCCGATCGCTTCATGGCCGGAATTGGCTGAATGGTCATCCTTATCTTCTAAGCCGCGATAAGCCCATAAATCAGAGCCGCAGACGCAAGTTCTAACAACTTTAATGATGGCATCGTCATCGGCTTGAATGGTTGGCTTAGCCACCTCTTCAATCGCAACTTGGCCAGCTTTTTCAAATACCGTTGTTTTCATCAAAAATGTCCCCTTTCAAAATCTGTTGAGGCCCAACGATCAGACCCTCAAAAATACAAATTTAGTATAGCAGTTAGAGTGTAGGCGAAGTCAAGCTGTTATATACCAAACTTATTAGAATCTACCAAATTATTGGCGTGTTAAAATGGACTCGTAAATTGAAAGGAAGTTGAGATTTTGACAATCAAAAATAAAGTTGTTGTCATTACCGGTGCCTCTAGCGGTATTGGCCGTGCAACTGCGGAAAAATTAGCACAATCAGGTGCCAAAGTGGTCATTGGTGCTCGTCGGGTAGAACGTTTAAAGGAAATTGCGAATGAATTTCCTGCAGGCCAAGTTTTGTTCCAGCAAACAGATGTCACTGATCGTGAAAGCGTCAATCGCCTAGTCAAGTTAGCAACCGATAACTTTGAACGTGTAGATGTCCTTTATAACAACGCTGGCTTAATGCCCGTTTCAAAGATGGCTGAGCTCAAAGTCAACGAATGGGAGCGCATGATTGACGTTAACATCAAGGGTGTCCTGTATGGTATTGCAGCAGTTTTTCCCATCATGATCAAACAAAAAGGTGGCCAAATTATCACAACTGATTCAGTAGCTGGCCACGTCGTCCATCCTGGAACCGCCGTCTATGCTGGTACTAAATATGCCATTCAAGCAATTATGGATGGTCTCCGTCAAGAACAAGTCGGTAACCACATCAAAACAACCATGATTTCACCTGGTGTTGTTAACACTGAACTATTTAGCACTATTAGCGATCCTAAACAACGTGCTCAAACCGAAAAATCAGAAAAGGAAACTGGCTTAAACGCTGAAGACATTGCCAATGCAGTGGCTTACGCTATTGACCAACCAGCTAACGTTGCCGTTAATGAAGTGTTGCTGCGTCCGAGCTCACAAATAATCTAAACTAGTATGAAATCAAAATAACATCATTTAGCCAAACCAACGGCTAAATGATGTTATTTTTTTACAGCTTCTTTTCAAACCCTTCCATTGGTGCCAGTTCATCTTGGTAGTTCTGCGCTTTATCGGTATCGGTTGTAAAATGCATCACCGTCTTAAAAGAAGTGGTCAAATAAGTCTGCATCACAGGTGGAATCGCCAATTCATCCATGTCGGCCGGACTTAATTGCGTGCGAATGCTATCAACATCGCCGGTCTGCACTTTTTGCACCCACTGCGGTTCACGCAGCAACTCACGACCGACAGCAACTAAATTAGCACCATCCGCTAAAACGGCTTCAGCATCTGCTGGCTGTTCAACTGAACCTATACCAATCAATGGAACCACCCCATTAGTATGGGCGGCAAACTGTGAAATCAACGTCTGCTTGTTGGTCTTATCATTTAAAGAAGTTCGCTTATAACTCCCCATGGACATGTGAATATAGTCCACCTGATTTTTGATCCGATCAACCAAGTAAAGCGAGTCTGCCAGCCGAATACCCGGCGTCTCAATTTCCTCTGGTGAGATTCGATAACCTAGCACAAACGGCTTAGTCGCGTACTGGTCGATTGCATCGCGCACGCTTTTCAAAACGGCCAGTGGAAATCTTAATCGTTTATCGCGACTGCCACCCCACTCATCCGTTCGCTGATTAGAATTTGCAGAATAAAACTGCTGTAGCAAATAGGTATTAGCACCATGCAGCTCAACCCCGTCAAAACCAGCTAATATGGCGCGCTTAGTAGCGTCACCAAAAGCTTTGATCAAGTCCAAAATTTCAATAGTCGTCATGGCCCGTGGCTGCTCAGAATCTGGTGGGTACACGGCAGCAATCGCACTGGCACTCACCGGCTGATGACCGCGCAAGATCATGTGGTTTGATTTACGGCCGGCATGAAAAATCTGCAGAATAGCTTTGGTACCATTTTGATGGATAACGTTCGCTAACTTAGTCATACCAGGAATCATATCATCACTGGCAATCGATAATTCACCTTCAAACCCCTTACCGGAAGCATCGACGTTGGCCACGCCAGTAATGACCATTCCGGGACCCCCTGCCCGGGCAGCATAATAGTTCAGCTCATCCGTAGTGATCATCCCGTTATAGAAACTGGTCATCGTCGTCATTGGTGACATCACAACTCGGTTCTTTAAGGTTAAACCGTTTTTAAACTCAAATGGTGTTAAAAATTGGTAGTTAGGCATTTCAAGCGCTCCTTATTGATTGTGTTTTCTGTATAGTAATCAGTATAAGGGGCGAGCTATTTTCTACAAGTACGCACTTAAAAGTGGGATAGATACTTAAAAGTTCCTATCAATATAAAAAAAGCGATAAACACCTCCGTTATGGAAGAGGTTGTTTATCGCTTTTTTGTGATGCCGGGTGTAGTGGACCGACATCTGTAGTTGTAGTTGAGAAATGTAGCTCGAAAGAAAGTACAATTAAGAGTTTACTAAAATTGGATTACATATTCAACCCTTTTTGTAAATTTTTTTAGAAAAAAGCTAAATATTTAAATATAAAAAGGGATTGTTAGTGTTGTTGTGATACGGTGAACATATTGTTTTTGGTCTAAATTTGGTATTTTTTTGAATAATTGTTTATCTTGTGAAGATATTATCCTGGGGTGATTTATCTATACCATTTTTAAATGTGAATGAGATATATTATAAATTCGACTATGTTTAAACCCTATTTGGATTTAAAACACGCTCTCCATAACTGATATTACTCACCTTTTTTCTTGTTGGTACGTTTCCTCATGGGATAATGGATTTCTCTCGTTTTCTTAGCATTGATTACTATGCAAAGTTAATCGCATACCCACCCACTTCATTCGATTATTCTTTAATTTAGATATTAACTAATATATAAATTAGAGCTATATTTAGAAGCATAAGGAGATGTTTATTATTATGAGGAAATCAATCTTAGTGTCACTCGCATTAACCGCCAGTTTATTTGCGGGTGTCGGTGTTACTTCTACAACCGCAAACGCAGCTGGTTGGCATAAAGGCATGCCAAAAGCACTACAAGGGACATGGAAAACTAAATATTCCAAAGCATTTGGAACATCTTTCAAACTAAAAATCGGGAAAAACTATGCGCATGCTCAAGGCCTTGATCCAGACTATTTAAATAACACTCACTACCGCTACCTTGGCTCACATAAATATAAAGTAACTGGCTATGAGCCCATTTACTCCAAGAAAACTCAAACTCACTACTACAAGTGGATATCAAAACATCACATTGTTGTTAGTGGGACTGGCTATTATCGGTAAACCATTAAGAACCTAGGCACTCTTTGGAGTGTCTTTTATTTTTCTCTTTCTCTAATAACTCAATTAGCGTAATATGTTTATTATGAATAAAATCCTGTATAAACAAGTATTAACTTCATTCATACTTAATGCTGGCTGCTTTGTTATTTTAAGGCAGCTGCTACCAATTATCTTTATTTACAAAAAATTTTTTATGGTCTAACTTTAAAAATTTGTCCAAATACTGAAGACATTAAAAGCTGAATGATAAATTTAGGAGAAATTGATTTATGCATTTAAAGAAACTGGTCATAATAGGAATTACTGCATTATCATTTGGGACTGGTCTGGTAATTGCACAGCCTAAAGCAACTGCAGCTACTTGGCACACCTCTGCTATTCCAACTAAGCTCCGTGGAACATGGCATGGAAAATATACTGGACAAAAATTATATATCTATCAACATACTATTTACTATCCAAGTATAAATAAAGTGACTCATGTTAAATGGCAATATACTGGTAGTCACTATTATCGTTTTAAGGGTGATTTTCGAGAAAACGGTACACCTGGTAGCTTTTATGGAACAACTTCACTGCACTATTTCAATTCACACAAAATAACTACCATGTCAATGGAGCATACTTTTTATAGATAAAGCTATTGTTTAATATTTAATACAAAAACATGCCTCGCCTCAACTAAAGAAACAAAAATAGCTACCCAAATCACCTCGTTGAACTACAGTTACATTCCATCGTCGAATTAGTGAAAAGTATGTCTATTATTTCTTTATTTACCTGTAAGAGTAAGTCATAAAAACCCGCAGCTATCGTTTTAATTATTTTTAGTTGCCCTTTATGTATTTTGATATTACGTTATTTGGTACAGAATTCATCAATAGCATCAAAGATTGTTAATGTAATCTTATAAAATCAATCAACTTAATTTAGGGAGAAACAGACATGGATAACACCAAATTTTGCATCAAATGCGGTAAAAAGATACCAGAAAGCTCAGAATTCTGTCCTTATTGTGGTACAAGTCAGGTTGGTAACGAGTCGCCTAAACAATCACAAAACAGTTCAACACAATTAGATCAAATAACTTCAGTTTCCAACAATCCACATCATGGAATGTTTATTGGCCTAGGATGGTTATGTGCGGTTATATCATTATTCATTCCTTTAACTGGTATAGCGGCCCTTGTACTAGCAATAATTGATACTGTTAAGAACAACCATAAAGCCGCAGGTATAGTTCTCATCGTTTTTAGTATACTTTTCTTCTACTTCGGGATGACTGGATTTGGAACAGGTTTCATGAATGGTGTAAACGGTCGTTAATAACTATCACGAAGAAACATAGATTAACTATTAATACGTCAATAGGCAATCTTGGTAACTGTCATCTAAGGAGATATTTCAAATGAAGAAAACAATCATCTTTTCTACTATTGCCCTACTAACCATTGGCTTAGCTGGGTGTGGAAACTCTACCAGTAAGAAAAATGATTCATCATCGTCAAGCTCTATTAAAATTGCCAAACAGAAAAAGGCTGAATCTATTAAAAATAAAAAAGCTAAATCAGAAAGTAGAAAGCTTGCGTCATCAGAAAACAAAGAGTCATCTAAAAAGCAGGCAGCGTCTACTAACCAAGCAAACTCAGCTAGTGTTCGAAGTAGCACTGAAACTCAATCAACGGCTACCTCAAGCTCTCAACCCACTCAAAACACTACACAACAAAGTAACACACAGCAAAATACAACACAGCCACATACTTCCTCTGCTGATGATCCAAACAGTGCTGAGAATATAGCGGCACATAAAAAGGGTGGCATGCTCTATGGTTCACCTAAAGAAGCTACGGTGGGTGCTTGGAAACGTTCTGAGGATGCTCCTAATATTAAATGGAATGAAGAACATGGCTATGGAAATTAGTTCTACGCAGCCTTTGTCCAGAACTGATGACATAAAAAACTGAATTGTTACCGGAGAATATTTATTTATGTATTTCAAGAAACTCACTATGTTAAGCATTACTGCTCTTTCGTTAGGTACAACGAGTGCAACATTAGCACACCCTCTGTGGATGCTCATGCGAAAATTGCTATTCCGGCTCGTTTTCGGCATAATTGGGAAGGCTACAGTTATGAGTCAAAGTACATGTTAAAGGTACACAAATATTATGCTAATTTTGATCAAGAACATGCTGGTAAAAATGTTTGGAAACGTGTTTGCTATAAGCCCTCTTCTAAAAATACCTACAAAGAATGGATCAAGAATGGTCAACCATTTAGTATAACGTACACTAGCAGCCATAAGATGTACTTAACACCATACTGCCTGGGAAGAATGGCAGAGTTCATATGACACGGTTCTAGTAAAATAATTGTAACTAGGATTCTTATTTAACACTATAGAGTAACAGCCCTAACGCCTGCAATCTTGGGAGATATTTCAAATGAAATTACGAAATTATGTATTATTCAGCACCACCATTCTGTCACTTGGTATCGGAATGAAAGCTAGTGAAGTACAAGCGAGCGCAGCAGTCTACCGCGCACCAGTTTCATGGCGAGGAACATACTATCAAAGCAATGGAACAAAGATAAAAATTACACGATATTCATTTATTCAAGATAATGAAACACTTTATAAAACTTCATGGGGCGGTTGGCATCAGCTCTCTTTCAAAAAAATAGATCCTGGTGATTCGATGAATCATAAACACGCTTATTATACCTTTAATTCAAAGGCCAAGTATGGATACCAAATGAGCGGTCAATGGCGTAAAAGCTATAATGGCGGTGAAAAGAAACTATATGAATATCAAAATATGGGCGCCGTTTTTGTTTGGCACACTGCTTATAAAGCATTTCATGGCTACAAAGTTGAAACTGTCAGCGCGGAAGACAAATATAATACCTTTTATGACAAAAAGTCACACTGCATACTTTCAGATTATCGGCCAACACAAAAATCAAAAGTTATTTTTGAAGCACATTCAGCCGTTCTGCCAACCCACCTTGAATGGGATAAATTTTTTGATAACAATCGGTATTACACACCTTATAAATACAAACACGGAGCATGGCACAAATATGCAACCGTTGATACTGACGCATAAACTAAACAGCCCTAGCAACTGCAATTTAAGGAGAAATTTCAAATGAAGTTAAAGAAATATGTATTAGGTGGTATTGCAATATTATCACTTGGAGTTAGCTTCCAATTTAATCAAACAAACGCTCAAGCCTCTTCATGGCACAGCTCATCTATCCCAGCACATTTAAGGGGCTACTGGCGCGCTAAGCAGAATCAGTCAACTGGGGTACACATTTATCGACACACAATTCACTATCTGGGTTCTGGCACTCTGAGACATGTTCAATGGAAATATGCGGGCAATCACTACTATAAATTTAGAGATGCTTATGATACTTCTGAAGATTTTAGTTATACCCTGCACTACTACGATCACCATCGCATGACGATGAATTCATTCTGGCACTATTACATTAGATAATTACAAAAAAATAAGTCCAGATACTGATGACTATAAAAGCTGAATGACGCAATGGGAGAAAACTCAATTGAAGTTAAAAAAGTGTACCTTATTAGGCATTACTGCTTTATCCTTGGTTGCTGGCCTATCAACCGCTCAAACTAATGCAGATGCACATGTTACTTATCAGTCAGTTCCACGTACTATTCGCGGTTACTATATCTCACGCCCTGGCAATAGTGCACTAACAATTACCAAACACCAAATAGTGACATCTATACCACAGGCTGACTGGTACAATTGGCATGTCAGATTTGTTACCTATAGTAATCATTATTACCATGTTCATACTTACCAAGACATGGGTCAACGCTATTATTCTACATTTAAACTTCACCGTTACGCCAAAAACAAATTCACAACTCGTGGCTTTGCTTACCATAAAGTTAGTGCTTCCACCATCAGCTATTTTGTGAATCATTCTAACCCATTCAGTGTCGTTGATAATTAATAGATTTACTTCAACAAATTAGCAATCAATCTAAATTTAAATCATAAAATATTATCATGCCAAATCAAATGTTAGCCCTGTGACGTGTACCCCCAAAGTTGTTCTCAACTTTGGGGGTACACGTCACTATTAGGATTAAACCAAATAAAAAAGCCCATAACAGCAACCGTTTAGGTAGCTATCATGAGCTAAGCGAATTTATTTAAGGAGAGTACAGGATTTGAACCTGCGCGCCGGCTATAAACCGGTTCGCCGGATTTCGAGTCCGGTGCATTACCACTCTGCCAACTCTCCATAACAACACACTAAATAATTATAAACAAAACTAGCCAAACTTGCAACCATTCTCAGTCAATATTTAGTATGCTGATCATTTTTTTAGAATTCCATCAAACTAAAGATGTCATAACCATTGATCTTATCGCGGCCATGAAGATCTTTGAGTTCAATGATAAATGCAGTACCAACAACGATACCGCCTAAATCTTCGACTAGTTTGATTGTTGCACCAATCGTACCGCCAGTCGCCAATAAATCATCAGTTACAAGTACCCGTTGGCCCGGCTTAACGGCGTCCTTATGCATATAGAGCGCAGACTTCCCGTATTCCAAATCATAGGTTGCCTTAACCGTTTCTCGTGGCAGCTTACCTTCCTTACGGGCGGGTGCGAAGCCAATGCCTAATTCATAGGCAACTGGACAGCCCACAATAAAGCCCCGGGCTTCAGGACCCACGATCATGTCCACATTCTTACTACGTGCGTAATCAACTAGCTGATCCGTGGCATAACGGTAAGCTTTACCATCCGACATCAAAGGTGAGATATCACGAAACATCACACCAGGCTCGGGATAATCCGGTACCGTAGCAACGTACTTCTTTAAATCCATCGTCATTTTAATGAGCAACTCCTTTAATCTTGTGTAATTAGCGAGGTCAACAAAGACTGCAAGTCAGCCGTTTCGCTATACAATAGTTGTTTTTCAGTTTCAATCTGCTGCTGTCGTTTTTGGTAACTTGGTGCGTCAGTGATCTGACGATGAGCCGGCTTTTTCACTTCATTTAACTTGCCATTGGTAATGGTCACAAATTCCAACTCACGAAAGATCTGTAGCATCAGAACTAATTGAGTGGGGACGATCTGTAAATATTTGGCCAGCTCATTCAGTCGATGAGCGACATCCACATCATGATGCGTTTGAACGAACCTAAACAGTTTAGCATATTGTGCGCGATCTGGCATCCCCAAAAGGTAATGAGATTCCTTTAAATAAAAATAACTTACGATTTGATCGGCTTTAACCGCTTTTAATGCCGTCTTTAAATCACCGATTTGAGCCGGACAGTCCACTAAATACATCGTGGGTGTCTGAACCTCGCCTAACCGCTTAGCATCCGCCAGCAGCCAAGAATTAGCGGTTGCTGGAATCTGTGACTGCAACTTCTCATAGAGTCGCTGGTTAAAGAAGACGTAAGTGGCATCAGCATCCTGAAACATTTCCGCCCGCAGTTTTTGGGTTCGCTGATCACTGATCACCAGTCCATCAACAGCTAAATCTTTCACCATCACTTGCATGGAAGTGCGTCCCTGCCAGACATTAACGTTGATCTGCCCGACGACCTTAACCTGTTGCGGTGCACTTTGAAGTACTGGTGCCAGCTCACCGGCGCCAAAATCGATCGCATTAAGCTGCTGATTTTGATCAGCCAACTGAAACTTCAAATGTTTCCCGTCAGCGCCAATGGCTTTCACATTTTGAACCGCTGAAGGCTTAAACAGAAACATCGGTACTGGATTATCAGTCCCAAATGGCGCTAACTTACGTAACTGCTGATAAAGATCTTCATTAACGTCACTCACTGACATCTCAGAAGCAACCGTTAATTGTGATTTCGGCTGATCTGCTAGCTTCTGGTCAGCCGCTGCTTGGTCAAAACCAGTCTGTAACTGCGTAAGCTGATCTGCTTTCGCTGTCATTCCCACGGCAGCCGCATGCCCACCAAAGTTAACTAACAGGTCACGCTGACCGTCAAAGGCTTCAAACAGGTTAAAGCCTTCAACACTACGGCCAGACCCTTTAGCGGTGCCGTTTTCCGTATTAACGTTGAGCACAACTGCTGGTTTACCAGTCGCCTCAACGACCTTGCTGGCGACGATACCCAGGACGCCTTCGTGCCAGCCCTTACCCGTAATCAGCATAGTGGGATGGTCGCGGTGATCGGCATCTTGGGCTTGCGCCAAGGCAACTTCACTGATATCAGCCACTAGTTTTTGCCGATACTTATTTTGCTTCTCCGTTAGATCAGCCAGTTTTTCAGCCCGGTCTTCGTCCAGAGTAGTCAGTAATTCAACGGCTGGTGCCGCATCGTCTAACCGCCCTAACGCGTTTAGCCGGGGCGCGATACCAAACCCAATCGACTGTTCATCGAGTCGTTCTGGTGCAATGCCCGCTTCTTTGATCAACGCCACTAATCCCAAACGGTCAGTTTGAGACAGCAACTGCAAGCCAGCGGTCACTAACACGCGGTTTTCATCAACTAGCGGTACCAGGTCAGCCACCGTCCCGATCGCTGCCAGATCCAGCATTTCTTGCGGGACTTCATCCAGCAATGCTGTCGCCACTTTAAAGGCCACACCCGCACCGGACAGGCCGCCAAAGGGATACTGACCCTCAGGATGACGGGGATGAATAATGGCGTAAGCATCCGGCAGCTTATCAGGCAGTTCGTGATGATCGGTCACCACCACGTCACAGCCCAATTCATTGGCACGGGCAATGGCATCGTTACCTGCCACCCCATTGTCCACCGTCACGATCAGCTGCGTACCACCTTCAATCAAACGCTCAAAAGCAGCCACGTTGGGACCATATCCATCGACAAAGCGGTTGGGGATAAAGTAGTCTACGTTAGCCCCGATTTGATCCAAGGTTTCATAAAGAATCGAGGTGCTGGTGACACCATCAGCATCATAGTCCCCATAAATCGTGATGTGGTCACCATTCGCAACGGCATCTTGAATCCGCTCAACACCCTTCTGCATATCGTGCATACTCATTGGATCGTGCAGCTGCGATAAATCAGGCTGCAAAAATTGCTCCGCCTTTTCCTTGGTATCGTACCCGCGGTTGAGCAAGATCTGAGCCACCATTGGTTGAACAGACAATGCATCTGCTAGCTTAGTGGCTTCGTCACTTGGTTGATCGACGTTTTTTACTTGCCAATCATAATGTGGTTCAATCACGCTTATCACCCTTTACTTCTGGTTGACTTGTTTTTGGTTTACCAGTTTTTACTGCATTCGTTTTTGCATTGGTATCAGCAGACCGCGTTTCATCCAAGCGGGTCTCCAAAGCTTGAATGCGACTGGTCTGCTGTTTGATGGTTTTTTTATTCTGTAAATTAGCCACCGTTGCAAAGAGGAACATTAAAATCGCACCTAGAAAAATGGCAACTAACAATACTAGAACTAATGGCCACGAAACGGTCGCGAAACCGAAATGAATCGGTATTGATTCAGTATTCATCACTGAAAAAATGGCAATCAGGATCACGATCAAAATCGCGATGATGACTTTTCCTTGACGTTTCATTAAATAGCCCCCTATTTCCGTTCTTTATCAAACGGCACATCAACGATATCAAAATCCTTGACGACCTTCGTGTTACTAAAGACTTTTTGCGCTTGCTTTTCGAGATCATGCGCCAGTTTCCCGTTATAACGAGCGGAAATATGGTTCAGCAATAGCTTACCCACGTGGGCGGTCTTGGCAATGTTAGCTGCCTGCACGTTAGTTGAATGGTAATAACTGTGCGCCATGGCTGCTTCATCCTTCGCAAAGGTGCTTTCATGAACTAATACATCGGCGTTTTCCGCCAGTTTGTAACTATTGGCCGTCTTGCGCGTATCGCCTAAAATAGCCACGATCCGCCCCTTTTGGGCATGACCGATATAATCCTGACCGTTAATCACTCTGCCATCGGGTAAAGTCACTGTTTTGCCGGCCTTAAGCTGCCCGTAAATCGGTCCAGACGGGACTTGATCAGCCTGCAGTTTATCCACCATCAGTTCACCGGGGTGGTCGTGCTCAACTACCCGGTAACCAAAGGCCTCGATCTTGTGATCCAAATGCGCGGCGTACACCGTGAATTTATCATCTTCAAAGATCTTACCGCCATCAGTTAATTCCACAAATTCAATGAAGTAGGATAATTTCGTTTCAGAAACCTTTAAACTGGTCAGCACAAAATTGCGGATCCCCTTCGGTCCATAAATCGTTAACTTATCATTACCGCCCTGAAATGAACGGCTGCTAAGTAAGCCTGGCAGCCCAAAAATATGGTCGCCATGCAAGTGGGTAATAAAGATTTTATCAATTTTACGGGGCTTGATCGTGGTTCTTAAAATCTGGTGCTGGGTGCCTTCACCGGCATCAAACAGCCAGATGGAATTGCGTTCTTCCAGTAACCGTAATGCCAGGCTGCTAACATTACGAAACTTTCCTGGGGAACCGGCACCGGTACCTAAAAATTCAATTTGCATATCTGTCTTCCTTTTCTATCTATCTTGCACCGAACATTTGACCGGTGTCATCTGGTCCTTTTTAAAGTGGATCTCAACCCTACAATTGTATCAGATTCAACGTCGGATTGTTTGATTATTTAGCTGAAACGGTGACGATTATCACTGAAAAACTAAAATCACCCGGCCCGCTTATTGTGACCCAGATAATGTATAATGGCTCTTAGAGGGAGTGAAAAAATGCGCCTAGGAGAACTCATCACACTAGTCCATCTATTGGATCCCAGCTTAAAATTGGGGCTTGATACCAGTCCAATAAAGCCAATTAGCGGTATGTCAGCTGCTGACCAGCAGCTCTTACTGCACACCGTTACCCAGACGCCCTTAACTGTCGCTGGTTTACGGCAGCATGCAGCCCACTTTGATCAGGACTTAACCGTATTTCGATCTAATGATGAACGCCTATACGGTTTTCGCCAATCCGGGCACTGGCTGTTATTTAAATAATGGAGGGATTTAATATGTCAGATAAACATTTCATGTTAACTGTCATTTTGACAGCTAGCCTTATCTTAACTGGCTGCGGGAGCCAGGCTAAAACCAACAAACAAGCACAATCAAGTTCGGTGTCTTCGTCGAGCCAATCAGCTAAAACGCCTGAGCGGTCCGCGTCTGATCAGGCGACCATGAAACCCTATCAGGTACCCAGTTCGGAAAAGAACGACCAGAACTATCAAAAATCAGGACTGCTTTCCGTTCCGGGTCAGTTTGCCTATGACCAGGCTGGCACCAAACTCACTTTAGCTCAAAACAAACCCCAAAACCAGCAAACGGCTAATCGCGGCATCACGTATCACATTACTGATACGAAGCGGTTTAACAATAACGCCAAGACCAAACGGGCCGTTCAAATGGCACAGCAGGCCTTCAATGTTGGCCAGCTGCCTAACCCGTATCAAACCTTACAGGTTAAATTCACCGTTAACAACAGCTCAGAAAACAGCGTTAAAATTGACGGGATTCAAAAAGTGAGTTTGAATGGCTCAAAACCATTTTCTTCAACCGGCATCAGTGATCCTAGCGCTGGACAGGTCATTCATAAAAATCAGACCCGCACATTTTCGGCCATGATCTTGGCTGGCCCCACCAGCTTTAAGATCAACCAGTTGCGCATTCAATTCTCAGGCAGCTTCAATCAATCCGGCCAGCCGGTCTCAAAAACACCTGCTGCCATTCAGATTGATCTTTAACTTTATAACCACTAAAACACCGTGTACTGACGTTAAACGTTCGCACACGGTGTTTTTTTATTTTTCTAGTGGTGAATTAGAAGCCGTCAGCCGCTGAATTAATAAGCGGGTAAAGTTACGGTTCCCAGTTGGGTTAGGATGGACATTATCAGAGTAGAACCAGTTTTGATGGTCCTTACTCAAATCATGCCAGTCAACCATTTCAACGTTAGGGTACCGTTTAGCCGCTTTAGCAATCGTGGCGTTCACGGAAGCTTCCCAGTTACGGGTCGGCACGTGGGTGTTGACCCAGAAGATATGCCGTTTAGGGCCGATCATCCGGATCACCTTGTCAATTTGGCTATCAGTCATGGGGCTGTTAGTCCCTAAATTGACCACCACATTATCAGCCAGGGCACCCTGTGACTTCAGTGATTCAATCTCCTTAGGTGCCTGCCAGATCTGTCGGCCAACACCCGCGGAAACGTAGGTATTCGGGATCACCTGACGAATATCCTTAGAGACATCCACCATGACGGAATCCCCAATGGCCGTTACCGAGAGATCCTTCACCTGAACGTATTGACGCTTGGAAAGATCATACGTCTTCATCAGCTCTTTTTGATGGGCTGACAATTTGACTTTCTTCCAAGCTTCTTCACGCTTCTTTTCCGCAGCCGCCTTTTTATTCGCTTCACGCTGCTTCTTTAAAGCCGCGCGATTAGAAGACGCATCCTGCTTTTGATTATGCTTAATGTTGGTTTGAAGCGCCGAATTATTGGCTTCCGAATGGGTCGGACTAGTAGCTGCACCAAACAGTGCCACACCAGTGACTAAGGCTGCCGGAATAATGACGTACTTACGCCAGCCAAACTTTTTCGGACTCTGGAAGAACTGCTTGATCAAACTTGGCAGTTGACTATAAGTGTAATGCCGCGTTGGATTTTCCAAATAACGGTAGGATAAATCACTCACGATCAAGATTAAAACGGCTTCTACTAGCGCGTTCAGCACTGGGTGAGCAGCGATGTTAGTCACCTTGGCTTCGTAGAAAATCATGATTGGGAACTGATACAGATAAATCCCGTAGCTGCGTTTACCGACCCAGTCGAAGACCCGGTTAGTAAACAGCTGATTCATAAATCCAGCTGGGTGCGCTACAGTTGCGACCAAAATAGCTGATAGCAGCGTAAACAGGAACATCCCGCCATGGTAAGTCAGGCTTGATTGACCGGACATGGTAAAGAACATCACTACCAAGATCAAAAAACTAACGATCCCAGCACCGTTCAATAACCACTTCGCTCGACTATTCAGCTCTGACTTTAACTTCGTCGCAGGCCAAACAAAGGCTAATGCGACACCTAGTAAAATCGCAAACATTCGGGTATCGGTCCCGTAATAGACCCGGTTGGTCATCGCGGTTCCCGTATAAAGATAGCCCATCCAGATCGCCGACAAAACTGACAATCCTAAAATCAGGTAAAAGATGGATTTACGTTCCTTAAAAATAAACAGTAACACCACTAAAACCAGTGGCCAAATCAAGTAAAACTGCCCTTCAATCGATAGTGACCAAAGGTGTGTAAACGGCGACTCTCCGTTGAACCGGTCAAAGTAAGATTGACCATGACCGATTTCCCACCAGTTATACACGTAAAGTAAATTAGTGCTAATGATAGCCTTTAAACTGACAAACAGTGAGCGCTGAAATAAAGTAATGTACGCTGCCGTCGTCAATACCATCGTCACTAATGCTGGATACAGTCGCTTCATTCGTCGGATATAAAACCCGATAATGTCGATTCGCGAATTTTGTTCGTATTCCTGTAAGAGCAAGTCAGTGATTAAATATCCCGAAACCACAAAGAATATGGGAACGCCTAAATAGCCTCCCTGCAAACTATAGGGCAATAGGTGATAAACAATCACACCGATTACCGCAACAGTTCGGATTCCGTCAAATCCAGAAATATAACGGCTATGCTTAAGCCGTCTGCTCCCTGCGTGTTGCATCAATTCTCCCTCGTTTCCTCTTATACTCTTATTATGCCAATAATGCTATTCTACAAATTCAAAGGTAAAGTCGTCGATCTGAACTAGATCACCATTACGAGCACCCTTTTCTCGTAAGGCATCATCGACACCCATCCCCCGCATTTGCCGTGCAAAGCGCAGTGTGCTTTCTTCATGATCCATGTTCGTCATCTGGAACAACCGCTCTAATTTGGCACCAGTCAGGACCCACGTGCCATTCTCATCACGATTAATTGCAAAGTCAGCCGTTTGCGCTGCTTGATCCTCAGGGTTGAGCATCTGTTCAAGGTCATCGACACCCTTAACCGGAAAGGCTGGGGTCTGATCAAGAATTTCAACCGTCTTGCGAATCAGCGGTGTTAACCCATCATGGGTCACGCTTGAAATGGCCATCACAATTGGTGGCGTCTCAAGCGTGGTATCTTGGGCCAGCTTCTGTTTCAAAGTTGCCAAATTTTCAGCTGAGTCCGGCAGATCCATCTTAGTTGCCACGACGATTTGCGGTCGTTTCAGCAAATCTGAATCATACTTCTTTAATTCAGCGTTGATCTTCAGAAAATCATCGTAGGGATCACGTTCTTCAAACCCACTGACATCAATCAAATGCAACAGTACCCGGGTCCGTTCGATGTGCTTCAAAAATTCGATTCCGAGACCCACACCGCTGGCTGCACCCTCAATTAAACCGGGTAGATCAGCCACCGCAAAGTCACGGCCGTCACTTAACTTAACCATCCCGAGGTTAGGGGTGATCGTTGTAAAATGATATTCACCGATCTTCGGCTTAGCACTGGTAATCGCCGCCAGTAACGTCGATTTTCCAACCGATGGGAACCCGATCAGCCCAACGTCAGCTAACAGCTTCAATTCCAAGCGAACGCGGCGCTCTTCTCCAGGGGCGCCGTTTTCAGCTAATTCTGGTGCGGGGTTCTTCGGCGTGGCAAAGTGGACGTTACCACGACCGCCACGACCGCCTTGCGCGATCACGACTTGATCGTCAGTATGCACAAGGTCCGCAATGACCGTATTGGTCTCATCATCAATAATGGTGGTCCCTAAAGGCACCAAAATAATGCGGTCTTCAGCACCGCGGCCAGTCATCCCTTTAATGCCGCCATTTTGTCCGTGGTCAGCCTTAAATTTCTGATTAAACCGAAAGTCCATCAGTGTCCGCAGGCCCGAGTTAACTTTAAAGATAACACTGCCGCCACGGCCACCGTCGCCACCAGCTGGCCCACCATTTGGTTCATACTTCTCTCGCCGGAAGGCAACCATTCCGTTGCCACCATTTCCGGCCTTAACATTTATTGTTACGTGATCTACAAACATAGCATTTCTCCATTATTCCATTTCATTCGAACATTCCTAACCTTGCTATTATCTACTGAATACCGCTAAATTACCACCGTTTATTGAATTTTTTTTAAGTTTACTGTTAACTGGTCAAAGTCGTTTTCGCTAACGTGAGGTGAATTGTGTCGGCAACTGACTTCGAAATACCCAGTTCATGCAGTTCTTCCGGCGTTGCGGCCGCAATTTTCTTCATTGAGCCAAACTTCCGCAACAGTTTATTTCTGGTCTTTGGCCCCACCCCTTCGATATCATCCAAACGCGAACTCAACGAGTTTTTAGCGTGGACCTTGCGATGAAAGGTAATGGCAAACCGGTGAACTTCGTCTTGAATCCGCTGCAGGAGATAAAATCCCTGTGATTTAGGATCAAGGTGAAGCGGCGTATCCTGCACTTCAGACAGGAGATCGGCCGTTTTATGCTTATCGTTTTTGACCATGGCAGCTACCGGAATGTTCAGCCCCAGTTCGTTGATCAAAACGTCTTTGACGGCGTCCAGCTGAATCGTGCCGCCATCCATTAAGATCAGGTCCGGCATGGCAGCGTGTTCCTTCAGCAGACGCGTATAGCGCCGGCGAATGACTTCCCGGGTACTGGCCGCTTCATCCGCGTGATCTACGGTTCGCAGCTTATATTTCCGGTATAAATTCTTATTCGGCTGCCCGTCAACAAACACGACCATTGCTGAAACCAGATCAGCACCCTGGATGTGTGAGTGGTCAAACGCCTCGATCTTATGTCCCGGCGCGATCCCCAAAGCATCGGTGATCTCCTTCATGGCACCAGTGGTTTTCTTTTCGTCTAGTTCCAATAACCGGAACTTCTCTTCCAAGACTAACCGCGCATTTTTACCAGCCATCTCTAATAGCGCCCGTTTTTCACCCCGCTGCGGCGTTCTCACCGGCATTGGCAGCATCTCTTCTAGGATCTCTTTAGGCAAGCTTTCAGGCACCAAAATTTCCTTTGGAAAGACACTGTTTTTACGGTGATAGAACTGAATGATAAAGCTGGTCATTTCCTCGATCTCATCGTTGACGATCGGGAACAGCCGCTTTTCACGTTTCATCAGCCGCGCTTGACGGATAAAGAAGACCTGAACCGATAACCAGCCCTTATCCAGATAGAAGTTAAAGATATCTCGGGGCGTCTGATCGTTAGAAATGATCTTCTGCTTTTCCACCGTCACTTCAATGTAATGCATCTGATCGCGAATCTCGGCAGCCCGCTCAAATTCGAGGTTATCGGACGCCTTTTTCATCCGGGCATTTAAGTGCCGCTTCACCGTGGCAACGTTACCGTTCAAAAAGGATTTGATGCGTTCGATCTGCTGATCATACTCTTCCTTGGGAACTTCTTTAAAGCAGGCTCCCAGACATTGCCCCATGTGGTAATACAGACAAGGCCGGTTTTGGAACCCGTTGCAACGGCGTAAAGGGTACACTTTCTGCAAAAAATGCAGGGTCTCTTCAGCGGCGTAAACGTTGGGGTACGGGCCAAAGTAGTACGCGCCATCCTTTCGAATCGAACTGACGATCAGCATGGTGGGATCACGTTCATTCGTAATCTTAATGTACGGGTAGCCCGTCCCCTGCTTTAACTTAATATTGTAATGCGGCTGATGCTTTTGAATCATGGTGATTTCAAGCAAAAAGGCTTCCTTGTCAGTCGAAGTCACAATGGTTTCAAAATCAGCAATTTCAGAGACTAAACGGGCGGTCTTCCCCTCATGACTGCTTTTAAAGTAGGACCGCACCCGGTTTTTTAAGTTTTTGGCTTTACCAACGTAAATGATGTGCCCGTTGATGTTTTTCATCATATAAATTCCCGGCATATCGGGTAAAAGCGCTAATTTGTGTTCAAGATATTCGGTGGCCAAATCAAAGGCCTCCTTTCACTTCATGATCTCGGTTCAGTGGTTACGTCACACTGCCCCAGTTTCGACGTTTAATTATAACGCCGAATACATGTTTGGAGCAAGCTAGATGCCCAGCCAAGTCCACACAAAAACACCCTGATTCGACAATCGAACCAGGGTGTTTTTGACATCATTTAACGCTTTGATCAGTTACCAATAATCTTACTAATAAAGTCTTTAGTACGTGGGTTTTTCGGATGATCGAACATCTCGTTAGGCTCGTTCTTTTCTAGAATATAGCCGTCCGCCATGAACCAGACCTCGTTAGCAACTTCTTTGGCAAAGCCCATTTCGTGAGTGACAACGACCATTGTCATCCCTTCCTCGGCTAGTTCCTTCATAACGGCCAGTACTTCACCAACCATTTCGGGATCCAGCGCACTGGTAGGTTCGTCAAACAGCAGCATTTCCGGATCCATTGCTAAGGCTCTGGCAATGGCCACCCGTTGTGCCTGACCACCAGATAGGCTGTCTGGGTAAACGTTGGCTTTTTCTCCAAGGCCAACTCGTTTAAGCAGGGCCAAAGCCTTTTCTTCAGCGTCCTTGTCAGACATCTTTTTAACCCGAATCGGTGCTAACTTCAAGTTCTCAAGCACCGTCAAATTAGGGAACAGGTTAAAGCTTTGAAAAACCATGCCCATCCGTTCACGTAAAGTCGTTAATTCATTTTCTGAAAACTTCTGCGTATCTTTTCCTTCAAATAACACCTGACCTGACGTTGGTGTTTCCAACATGTTCAGGCAACGTAAGAACGTACTTTTACCAGAACCTGAAGGGCCAATCACACAGATCACTTGACCAGGCATAACCGTGCCGTCGATTTCTTTTAGGACTTCGGTATCGCCATAGTTCTTTTTAAGTTTTTTAACTTCAACTAATGGTTTATTTGGCATGCTTCATTCTCCCCTCAAAGTAGTTCAGAACTCTTGTTAAGATAAACGTCATCACGAAGTAAATGATCATGGCAACGAACACTGGCATAACCCCACGATACGTGTCGGCACGCACAATGTTTAACTGGTAGATCAGATCAGTGACACCGATGATGGAAACAATTGAACTTTCCTTGATCAGTGAGACAAATTCGTTACCAAGTGCTGGCCAGATATTCTTCAACGCTTGAGGCAAAACAACGAACCGCATGGTATCCGTTTTAGCTAACCCTAGACTAGCGGAAGCTTCCGTTTGACCTTTATCAACGGAATTAATCCCGCCACGAATAATTTCCTCAACGTAAGCACCACTGTTCAGTGAAACGGCAATGATACCTGATAATAACGCTGGCAGGTTGACCACGATTCCAATCCCAAAGTAAACGAACATCACTTGAACCATCAATGGTGTCCCACGAACGAATTCAACGTAGGCAATTGAAATAGCGTGAAGCAGCTTGCTCTTGCTAAACCGCATCAAAGCTAAGATCGTCCCTAGCAAAACCCCAAAGATAACTGAGATAGCTGAAATGATCAGCGTGTATTCGATCCCTTTGGCAAAGTAAGTCCAGTAATGCATCATTGACGTGTTATGTGTGTTAACTTTCATGTACTTACCAGCTTGTGCCAGATACTGGTTAGGTAAGCCTTTAGCTTTGATCTTAGTAATACTCTTGTTGATGGCAGCAACTAAGGTGCCAGAACCCTTTTTGAGCGCCATAGCTGAACCGGTATCGTTCTTGTTCAGATTGTAACCGGATTTGATCATCTTTAAATCAGGATCATTTTTCACGTAAGCTTCAGCAGATGGGGTTTCAATACCCAGTGCATCAATCTTATGAGTCTTAAGTGCTAACACAAGGTCGGTGTTCTTATCCATCCCCTTGACTTTAGCACCAGGAATCTTGGATTTAGCTAAATTATATTGTAAGGTCCCGGTTTGGGCACCAATGATCTTATGTGCCAACGATGCCTTGTTTGTATACTTACCGGCATCCGTCTTGTTGATCAAGAAGGATTGACCACCATTATAGTAGATCTTTGAGAAATCAACACTTTGACGCCGTTCAGGAGTTGGGTTGATCCCACTCATGGCAACGTCGGCTTTCCCAGTTTCAACGGCAACTAACACGTTACTAAAGGACATGCTCTTGACGACTAATTTCACGCCTAAGTCCTTAGCAACCTGCTTCATAATGTCAACATCCATCCCAACAACTTGAGATTTACCGTGTTTGCTGACTTGGAATTCATAAGGCGGGTAATCTGGCGAAGTCGCCATAATGATCTTACCGCGATCCTTAATCCTCTGCAGTGAATTATCCGCTGCATATGCAGTGGTAGTGGTAATGGAATGTGATGGCTGAATCGTAAATAAGAATAATAATGACAAACACAATGTCATAACGGTGAGTAATATGTTTCTCCCCTTGACTTTCATTCGCGCTAACTCCCTCTCTAAATTAAGTAACTTCTACACTACACCCAAATCATTCTTTATGCAATAAAAAACGGGAAAAAGTCTCATTTATACAAGATAAATTGATTTTTTGATTGATATACACTTTTATATACATTATTCAATTTAGGTATATACCAGTTATGCTAGTTAAAAGCGCTAATGCTTTCTATATAACCTAATCGGGCTCGGTCAGGCAGGGAGTTGCATGTAAGGGGACGATGAGGTCTGCCGCAAGCCCACCGGCACACACCCGTTCACTTCTCTATTGCCTAATCGGGCTCGGTCAGGCAGGGAGTTGCATGTAAGGGGCGATGAGGTCTGCCGCAAGCCCATCGGCACACCTCATCGCCCCTTACACTTCACTCCCTAAACGCCTGCCCTCGCACCTTGCTTGCTTCCCACCCCCACTCATGATAAACTAAGCGCAGTGAAGGAGTTGACTACATCATGGGATTAAAAGTAAAGCGTCAAGATAACCTCGACGCCATGTTTGGCAAGTTTGCCGAGATGGATCTAAAGGATGAAAAACGTGACAAGTTTTTAAAACACGATGAACAAAAAGACGCCACTAAAAAGGCCAAAGCTTTAATTAAAGAGCATCGCAACTATCATAAATAACCACAAAAACGACACCCACATGGGTGTCGTTTTTTTATGCCTTAATTTCTTTTTTCGCCTGTTCAATTTGTTTGCGGACCTGATCAAAACCAGTACCGCCCTCAGAATGACGGCGTTCAACCGCTACTTCTGATTTCAAATCGTGGTAAACATCCTCTTCAATTAACGGTGAAGCCTTTTTGAGATCACTCAAGGACATATCCTGTAAGTTTTGATGGGTCTGAATCCCCTTCAAAACTAACTGCCCCACAATGCCGTGCGCCTCTCTAAAGGGAACGCCCTTAGTTGCCAGATAATCAGCTAACTCAGTGGCGTTTGAAAAATCATTTTCCGTAGCTGCCTTCATGTTATCGGTCTTAACCGTTACCGTGGACAACATACCATTGAAAACCTTGAGGGCTGGCAATAACGTTTTAACGGTATCGAAGACACCCTCTTTGTCTTCTTGCAGGTCCTTGTTATACGCCAGCGGTAACGACTTCATAGTGGCTAATAAGCCCATCAAATGGCCATAGACCCGGCCGCTCTTACCCCGAATCAACTCTGCCATGTCGGGATTCTTCTTCTGTGGCATGATCGAACTACCAGTTGTATACGCATCTGATAATTCCAAGTACTGAAATTCATGGCTGACCCACATACTGAGTTCTTCACAGAATCGCGACAGGTGCATCATTAAAATCGAACTGTTACTGAGAAATTCCAGCGCGAAGTCACGGTCGGAAACCGCGTCCAGTGAATTCGCATAAACTTTGCTGAAGCCCAGCGTTTTCGCCGTCATTTGCCGATCGATTGGAAAGGTCGTTCCGGCCAAAGCCGCTGCGCCCAGCGGTGAGATATCGGTGTGCACTTCATTAAACGCAAACCGTTCCTTGTCACGCTTGAACATCTGGTAGTAGGCCATTAAATAATGACCGTAAGAAATGGGCTGAGCGTGCTGTAAATGGGTGTAGCCTGGCATGATGGTTTCAACGTTTTTTTCAGCCAAGCTCACCAAGGTCTTTTGAACCGTGGTAATTTCATCGATCACTTTAGGTAACCGTTTCTTTAAATACAGGTGAAAGTCCGTAGCCACTTGATCATTACGCGATCGCGCGGTGTGCAGCTTACCAGCCACGGGACCGATGCGATCCGTTAAAATCGCTTCAATATTCATATGAATATCTTCATTTTCAACGGTAAACTTGAGCTTTCCGGCTTCCAGATCGGTTTGGATTCCTTCCAATCCCGCAATGATCTGATCACAGTCGTCAGAAGGCACAATGCCGGTTTTTTGAAGCATTTTAACGTGGGCCAAAGAACCTTCAATATCTTCTTCGGCCATCAGTTGATCAAAGGAAATGGAAGCCCCAAATTCATCGACCCATTCAGCCGCCTGTTCTTGGAACCGGCCACCCCAGAGCTTTTTGGTTGCCATTACTTGGTTACCCCCTCCGTTTGATCCTGCTTTTCGTCTGACTTGACCGCAACTTTGACCTTCGACTTGTTGTTTTGAGTTACCGCGTTCACAAAGGCAGATTGCTGGTTCCTCATCTTAACCTGTGAATAAACGGTCGTTGGTAAGCCCCATAACTTGATGAAGCCCTTCGCAGCCTCTTGGTCGAATGAATCAGCAGAGGTATACGTTGCCAAGTTCTTATCGTACAGTGAACTAGTTGACTTCCGGCCTAATGTAATCACGTTGCCCTTAAAGAGTTCCAGCTTGATCACACCGGTAACGACTTCTTGCGTCTTCTTCAAGAAGGCGAGTAAAGCGTCCATCAATGGTGAGAACCATAGTGCGTTATAGATCATTTCCGTTAACTGCTTTTCAATCACTGGCTTGAAGTGGGCAAGATCCCGTTCAAAGGTAAGGTCTTCTAGCTGCTTGTGCGCCTTCATCAAGACGGTGGCAGCGGGTGCTTCGTAAACTTCACGTGACTTGATCCCGACTAACCGGTTTTCAATGTGGTCGATCCGGCCAACCCCGTTTTCACCAGCAATCTTGTTTAATTTTTGAATGAGATCAGCTAGCTGCATTGACTTACCGTTAATCTTGGTTGGTACCCCTTTAACGAAGGTAATCTCAAGGTCCGTTGGCGTATCCGGTGTTTTATCGATGGGATTCGTTAACGCAAAAGCATCTTCTGGTGCGCTGACCCAAGGATCTTCGAGAACCCCGGCTTCGTTGGCCCGGCCCCAAATGTTAGCATCGATGGAGTATGGTGAGTCAAGGTCAATTGGAATCGGAATGTTGTGCTTCTTAGCGTAATCAATTTCTTCTTCCCGTGACCAGTGCCAGTCCCGAACTGGGCTCAAAACTTCCAGCGCTGGGTTCAAGGCGTGGATGGCAACTTCAAACCGTACTTGGTCATTCCCCTTACCAGTACAGCCATGGGCAACGGCTTGCGCATTTTCTTGTTGCGCAACTTCAACTAACTTCTTGCTGATCAGTGGCCGTGACAATGCTGAAATCAATGGATATTCGCCTTCGTAATACGTGTGGCCTTGTAAAGCAACCATCGCGTAATCCTCTGCAAATTCTTCCAGAGCATCGATCACATAGACCTTAACAGCACCAACGTTCAGTGCCTTTTGCTTGATGAAATCCAAGTCTTTACCTTCACCAACGTTGATGCAGCAAGCAATCACGTCATAGCCCTTATCCTTTAACCAAGGAATCGCTACTGAAGTGTCAAGTCCACCGGAATATGCTAATACAACTTTTTTATTTTTTGTCATGTTTTTACGCCCTCTCAATTCAACTTTTTAACTTAATGGTACGAGATTAACACCTGTATTCAGTAAATGCAAGTGTTTTTTGCTATTTATACATAAAAAGTACCGTTATTACAGTTTATATACATATTTTTAAATAATTTACAGTTTCAAGGCCTCGCTCGTCATGCGATTAGACAACCAAAAAAGCTCGCCGATTAATCAACGAATTGACTAACCGGCGAGCTTTTTGATCTGAACATAAACTCATTAATGATTGTTTGGTAAATTGGGGTAACGCTTATTTAGGCGGTCAATATTGTCACTGGCCACATCTTCAAAGGGAATATCAGCCCATTCAGCAACCTGGGACAAGTACCACAGGACATCGCCCATTTCCTTGGACAGTTTTTGCTTGTCCAGTTTCTCCCCCTGAAACGTATACTGTTTGACTAGATCCACGACCTGGCCGGTTTCGCTAGAAAGGCCCAGGGCACAGTTAGTTAAAACCTGTTCACTGCCAAATAACGTTCGGTTGGCAGCTTTTTGATAGTCATTAAATTCCATTATGATTTGCCCCCAAATGCATGTTGTTCGATCCACTGCCAGACTTCTTTTTTGCCTGATTTAGTCTGCGCCGAAAATGGCAGCAGATCATCTTGCGGCTGGATCTGTAACGTTTTTTTCACCAGACTAAGCTGCTTATTCCACTTGGCACCAGCGATCTTATCCATTTTGGTCGCAACAACCAACGTTGGAATATCATAGTAGCTCAGCCAAGTATACATCGTCTGATCATCCGCCGTTGGTGCGTGACGGCCATCAACTAGCGAGATCACACCTTTCAGTGTCTGTCTGCCAGTCAAATAAGTTTCAATCATTTGACCCCACTTTTCACGTTCTGATTTAGATACTTTCGCATACCCGTAACCAGGTACATCCACAAAATAAAGGGCATCTTCCACGTGATAGAAATTCAAAGTTTGGGTCTTTCCTGGCTGACTCGACGTTCTGGCATAACTGTTGCGGTTGATCAACACGTTCGTCAAAGATGACTTACCGACGTTTGAACGACCTACTAGCGCAATTTCTGGCTGACCGGTTTTGGGATATTGTTTGGGATCAACCGCACTCATTACCAATTCAACATTGTGTACTTCCATTGTGACCTCCGTTTGCTTGACCAAATAAAAGCCGTATGCTCCATAACGCGGAACATACGGCTTGAAATGTCACTCGACATTAGTTGCGGACCACAAGCGCCTTATGACGCTTTTTGATCCTTTAAGATTAACTCCGGTTCTTGATGATCCTTTACAGTATCACCCGTAACAACGACTTTAGCAACGTCATCACGACTTGGTAATTCAAACATAATATCGCGCATTACATCTTCGATAATTGACCGCAGACCACGGGCACCGGTATTACGTTTCAAGGCCAACTTAGCCATTTCACGTAACGCACTATCGTTAAACTCAAGCTCAGCACCGTCAAGTGAGATCAGCCGCTGATACTGTTTAACTAAGGCATTCTTCGGCTCCGTTAAGATCCGTACCAGATCATCCTCAGACAACTTCTCTAAGGCAGTCAGAATTGGTAAACGCCCGATAAATTCAGGAATCAAGCCAAATTCCAGCATGTCTTCTGGTGCTACTCGCTGCATGAGACTTTCCGACGTATCGATTGGCTGATGGACTGAATCCGTGCCAAAGCCGATTGTTTTGTCACCAAGACGGTTTTTAACAATCGTTTCAATACCATCAAACGCACCACCCACAATAAAGAGAATATTCGTGGTATCGATCTGAATAAACTCCTGTTGCGGATGCTTACGGCCACCCTGCGGCGGAACGTTAGCAGTAGTGCCTTCCAAAATCTTTAACAGTGCTTGTTGGACACCTTCACCGGAAACATCACGGGTAATCGACACATTTTCAGCCTTTTTGGCAATTTTATCAATTTCATCAATGTAGATGATGCCCTTTTCAGCTTTCTCCACGTCATAGTCGGCGTTTTGCAGCAGCTTCAAAAGGATGTTTTCAACGTCTTCACCAACGTACCCGGCTTCAGTCAAGGTCGTTGCATCCGCAATTGCGAACGGCACGTTTAAAATTTTAGCCAGTGTCTGTGCCAGGTAAGTCTTACCTGAACCAGTCGGCCCGATCATCGTAATATTACTCTTTTGCAATTCAGGACCATCATTTTTGTTAGTGGCCATTTCGTTCACACGTTTGTAGTGGTTATAAACGGCAACTGAAAGCGTCTTTTTAGCTTCAGTTTGACCAATAACGTACTGATTCAAAGAATCAACGATTTGTTGTGGAGTTGGTACGTCAAAAACAGTTTCTGAGCTCTCTTCACTAAATTCTTCATCGATGATTTCTTTGCATAAATCGATACATTCATTGCAGATATAAACACCAGGACCAGCAACGATTTTTTTTACTTGATCCTGTGACTTACCACAAAAAGAACAATTTACGGGGCCAGTTGTATCAGTATTTTCAAACAATTAAGAGTCACCCCTCTTTAATTTTTACGGTTATATTTTTCTTTAACGCAACTGCTACTATACCATACAAAGCCGGGACTGGGAAAGGAAAAGCTCATGTGAAACAACCGTCAATTAACGGTTAGAATGCACCCTAACTCCTCCAGTGACTTTGCGCAAGAGGCCTGTAAACACAAACAAAGGCCCTAACAAGAATCAAATATCCTCGCTTTAGGGCCTTTGTTAGCAATGCTTGCGTTGAAAACTACTTTTCGTTCTTTTCGTTTTCTTCGTCTTTTTTAGACTTGTCTTGCTTAGCTGAGTCGGTAATCATATCAACTGCCTTCTTAACGGCAATATCATGCTTCAACATGTCATCTGAAAGGGCTGAGCGAACAGCGCTTTCTTCCATACCATATTGACCGGCAAGATCCTTAACTTCAGCGGTTAAATCATCTTCAGAAGGTTCGATCTTTTCGGCTTTAACAACGGCTTCTAGAACTAAGTTGGTCTTTACACGGCGTTCTGCATCTGCAGCAAATTGCTTGTGTAAATCATCTTCGCTAGTACCAGTTAACTTGAAGTAAGTCTTAGGGTCGATACCTTGTTGTTGCATGTTAGCTAGGTATTGATCCATCTGACGGTGAATATCCTCTTCCTTCATTGCTTCGGGAACTTCTTGGATTTCAGAGTTGTCGACAGCTTCGCCAATGGCTTCGTCTTCGATAGCGTTGTGGGCAGCTGTGACTTTCTTTTCCTTCAATTCATCCTTGATCTTAGCTTTCAATTCATCTAAGCTGTCAACTTCTTCGTCAACATCCTTAGCAAATTCATCGTCAAGGTCAGGTAATTGCTTTGCCTTAACTTCATGAATGGTCGTCTTGAAAGTGGCTTCCTTGCCTTGTAAGTTCTCAGCTTGGTAGTCGTCTGGGAAGGTGACCTTAACGTCAACATCTTCGCCAGCCTTGTGACCAACTAATTGGTCTTCAAAACCGGGGATGAATGAGTTAGAGCCTAATTCGAGTGAATAGTTATCAGCTTTACCGCCATCGAATGGCTTACCATCAACGGAACCATCAAAGTCGATTACAACTGTATCACCCTTAGCAGCTGGTTCGTCTTCTTTCAAAACTAATTCAGCTTGTGATTGACGACGAGATTCTAGTTCAGCATCAATGTCTTTTTGGTAGACACGGGTGTTTTGCTTCGTCACGCTCAAGTCTTTGTAGTCGCCAAGTTTAACTTCTGGCTTAACTGTAACGACCGCTTTTAAGACCCATGGCTTGCCCTTTTCCATTGAATCAACACTAACTTGTGGTTGATCAACTGGTTCGATACCTGCTTCTTTGATTGCTGCCTCGTATGCATCAGGCAAAACAATGTTCAAAGCATCTTGATAAAGTGCTTCTTCGCCATACATCTTGTTGAAGATCTGACGTGGAACCTTTCCTTTACGGAAGCCAGGAACAGCTAAGTTCTTCTTGGTCTTTGCGAAGGCTTGGTCTAAGCCCTTCTTAATTTGGTCGGCATCAATATCAAAGGTTAATTCGCCTTTGTTGGTGTCCTTTTTTTCCCATTTTGCAGCCATTATATTCCCTCCGAAATTAAATATATCTTCGAATACGATCATACTCAAATTGCGTACAGCTTTTAGTTTAACGTAAGGAAGCCTAAATGTAAACATTAGACTGCACTGCAACATATAGAAGCCGTCCTTTTTCGCATGAATCGATTCGGTTACACGACGCCTCTCAATATTCTCAAGTCGTCCTTCATTCAAATAATAAAACATTCAAATAAAAAAGTCCGAAAAGATAACCTTCTCGGACTTTTTATGTTCATTTAGGTAGGTATTAGTCCATGATATCTGAAACAACACCGGCACCAACAGTGTGGCCACCTTCACGAACAGTAAACTTAGTACCCTTTTCAATGGCAGCTGGAGCGATCAAGTCAACTTCGAAAGTGACGTTATCGCCAGGCATAACCATTTCTACGCCATCAGGCAATTCGATAACACCAGTGATATCAGTGGTGTGGAAGTAGAATTGTGGACGGTAGTTTGAGAAGAATGGCGTATGACGGCCACCTTCTTCTTTAGAAAGGATATAAACTTCACCCTTGAACTTACTGTGGGTTTGGATCGAACCTGGCTTTGCAAGAACTTGGCCACGAACAACTTGGTCCCGGTTAATCCCACGAAGCAAGACACCAACGTTATCGCCGGCTTCACCAAATGGGAGAGTCTTACGGAACATTTCCAAACCAGTAACAGTACTCTTAAGAACTTCTTCCTTAAGACCAACGATTTCAACTTCATCGCCGACCTTGATAGTACCACGATCGATACGACCAGAAGCAACAGTACCACGACCAGTAATGGTGAAGACATCTTCAACAGGCATTAAGAAAGGCTTGTCGTTATCACGAACTGGAGTTGGGATGTATTCATCAACAACGTCCATTAAGTGTAAGATAACCTTTTGTTGTTCTTCGTCGCCTTGAAGTGCTTTCAGAGCTGAACCACGGATAACAGGAATATCGTCACCAGGGTAATCGTATTCTGAAAGTAATTCACGGACTTCCATTTCAACTAAGTCGATCAATTCATCATCGTCAACTAAGTCGATCTTGTTTAAGAAGACCACGATGTATTCAACACCCACTTGGCGAGCCAAAAGGATATGTTCACGAGTTTGTGGCATTGGACCATCAGTTGCGGCAACAACTAAGATAGCACCATCCATTTGAGCGGCACCAGTGATCATGTTCTTGATGTAATCAGCATGTCCTGGGGCATCAATATGAGCATAGTGACGTTTCTCAGTTTCGTATTCAACATGGGCAGTGTTGATCGTGATACCACGTTCACGTTCCTCAGGTGCCTTGTCAATATCAGCATAATCTTCTTCTTTAGCTAAACCTTTTTGAGCTAATACCTTAGTAATAGCTGCAGTCAAGGTAGTCTTCCCATGGTCAATATGGCCAATAGTACCAATGTTTACATGGGGCTTAGTTCGTTCGTATGTTTCTTTTGCCATTAATGAAACCTCCTGTATTTTTCACAAAGATTGTGTCAGTAAACGAGTTGCTGACAACCCTTTGCAGTAAATTATACTACTTCTTCTCGAAAAGGTAAATCGAGAATCCCTCAAGAAGAATCCTTAAATATTATATAGATTAGGCTATCGTTTGTAAACAATAAACTCCAAATTCACTCGAACTTTTTTAAGCACCCGTCATTTCGGACATAATCTGAGACAGTTTTCGCTGCCACCATTCAACACTATACGGTGCCGGTAAAGCTGCTGATTGCACCTGATCACCTTGAATCAATCGTTCCACCCAGACTTGCGGGTCTGGAATAGCACGGTCAATAAACGGATATAGCAGGGTAACTTGTAAGCCCAGTTCATTTTGGAATAATTGTTGGGTAACCGGATCATGATCCCCAATCGCCTTTTGCAGTATACCTTCCAGTATACCAACTTTTTCAAACTCTGCCAGTGATTTTAACTCACTACCCATAATCTCGTAGTTTTTATTGTCCAGCCATCGAAATGTCATTCGGTCTGACAGCTTAAGTTTTTGGACCATTTCTAACAGACTGACGCGAATAATCGGCTTAACAAACGGATCGACCAGTAACGCTTTGGTTGCCGTTAACCACTCTTCTAAAGGGAGCTGCTTACCCGCTTCAAAGATCCGTCGCTGCTGCGTTAACGTTAAGGCACTCAGTTGATAGAAGGTCTGATAATCCTTCTTAAAATCCGGCTGCAGCCGGGCAGTTGCTTCAGCTTGCTGAATCAGCCCACCAACTTCTTGGGGCAGCTGCGTGACCGTAGCGGTTAAAATATGGGCCATCAGCAACTGCCGGTTAGCCAGCAGCACCTGCACCATTAAGATCACGTGTTCACTATCCATCAAATAACTGTTCAAATTATCCATCATGATCGAATAAGCCAATTTGTTTTGATGATCTTCAAACAGGCTTTTAACCAGCAAGTGATTGATCTTAGCACTGGGCGCTGTCTGGTACTCCTGTTCATAGTACTGGGCTGCCTGCCCCCACTGCTGCTGCTTAAACGCTTCGTTTGCCCGCTGTAAATTTCGATCCATTCTAGTAACCACCTCCAATAAATGAAAATCCCGTACGTTTTTGGGTCAACATACGAGATTTAAAACCTTTATTTTTCAGCTTGATCGTCAGTCTTGTTATCAGCCTGATGATTGTTTGGCGTTGGTTGGTTCTTGGCTGTTGGCTGTTTTTTTGGTGCTTCTTGGTTCTTTTGAGCAGCCTGTTTCTTGTGCTTACTCTTCGGCTTATGCCGGCGAGGGTCAACTTCCATGATGACTGGTAAGATCACTGGATGGCGACGGGTCTGATCAAACAGATAGTGATTGAGCTTTTCTCGTACATCCTGTTTCAGGTGCGTCCAGTCAAACTCCTTATTATCGAGGTTCGTCTGAACCGTCTTCTTAATGATCTCAGCACTTTCATGCATCAGGTTTTTATTCGCCTTGACGTACACGAAACCGCGCGAAGTAATCTTAGGTTCACCAATGATCTGCTTTTTCTTATGATCAATGGTAATGACCGCTACAAAGATACCGTCTTCAGAAAGCACCTTACGATCACGCAGCACAATGTTACCAATATCGCCGACACCGATACCGTCGATCATCGTATTGCCAACTTCAACACTGCCGCTTAGAACCATGTCCTTGCCATCGTAGACCACTTGATCACCCTTGGCGGTCATGAAGATCCGGTCTTTAGGCATACCCACCTCTTCAGCGGCGCGCTGATGAGCTGACATCAACCGGTATTCGCCTTGAATTGGCAATAGGTAGCGTGGGTGCAGGATGTTGATCATCAGTTGTAAGTCGTGCTTGCTAGCGTGACCTGACGAGTTAAGATCATCCGAGATCGCCTTAACTTCGCCACCGGCCCGATAAATCATGTCCCGGGTCTTAGCAACCGTGGTTTCCATGGCGTGGGAAGGTGTGGTGGTAATAAAGACGAGGTCGCCCTCTTCTATATTAAGGCCCTTTTCCTGTTTATTGGCCATCCGCTGCAAGGCTTTAATGGGCTCGCCCATTTTACCGGTCTGAATGATTACAACTTGCTCGGCTGGTAATTTGGCCAGCTGTTCTTCAGTAACCAGCAGATCATCTTGTGGCAGTACCAGCTTGTTTAAACGCATTGCCGTATCAACAATTTTTTCAATGTCGCGACCGGTCAGATAAACTTTCCGACCGGTTTTTGCAGCTGCGTCAAAGATTTGCTGAAGCCGTGAGATATTGGAACCAACACTGGCCACCACGATCCGACTCTTGGCGTAGTTGAACGTCTCGATCACGTTTTCCGCAATATCGCGTTCACTAGCCGTTTCATTAGGATTTTCGGCATTAGCTGAATCGCTTAATAACGCTAAGACACCATTGGTCCCAATTTGAGCTAAGCGGGCGTAATCGGTCTGGTAGCCAGGTGCAGCTGTCTGATCGAACTTGAAATCACCAGTATAAACCACGCTGCCGGCACTGGTGTTTAACACAATGCCCATTGATTCTGGAATTGAGTGCGTCGTTTTAAAGAAGGAAACCGTCACGTCACCAAAATCGATTTCAGTCTGAGCGTCCACCACGTGAAAATCATCAAAGCCCTTCACGTTAGGATCCGACTGACAGCTGATTTTTGCCAGTTCAATCGTCATTTCAGAACCGAATACCGGCACCTTGAATTCGTTTAAGAAATAAGGCAATGCACCAATTGCATCCGCATGCCCGTGAGTGAGAAAGACCCCCACGATGCGATCCTTATTCTCCCGCAAATAACTGAAATCGGGAATCACGATATCGATCCCCAACAATTCGTTTTCCGGGTACTTCAACCCGCAATCTAAAACGTAGATACTATCATTAACATCTACAATATACATGTTCTTGCCATTTTCGCGGACACCGCCCAACGGCATGATCTTTACTTTTGCTTTGTCCATAATTCACCTCAAAATATGCTGTTCTTGCCTCACAAATTACCAGCTGATAAGATTCAGCTGCCAATTATGAATCCTTACTTTTTTCCTAAACTCTAAAAATTTAGGCACGACTACAAACTGTTTACAGTTTATCACACTTAATTCAACTATGTAACAACCCAAACTGGGTCCGGTAAAAATTCTTTCTGGGGATAATAAAAAAGCCCTCCCGTAACGGAGAGCTTCCAAATTATCAAAATTAACGACGTAGGCCCAATGCCTTGATCAAATCACGGTAACGGGTAATGTCAGTGTTACGTAAGTAAGCTAACAAGTTACGACGGTGACCAATCTTCTTCATCAAACCACGTTGTGAATGATAGTCTTTTTTATGAGACTTCATGTGATCGTTCAATTCGTTGATGTCTGCTGTTAAAACAGCGATTTGAACTTCTGCTGAACCAGTGTCGCCATCGTGACGAGCATACTGCTTCATAATTTCGGTTTTCTTTGCTTGTGTAATTGCCATGGATAATTCCCACCTTTAATATTATTTGTCCTCCCGTTACTGAGTAGCCGTGAGTGAGATCGCAGTCCACTAAGTAAGGGAAATTTAAGAACCTTTGCCATTATATCTGTTATCGGACAGAATAACAAGGACTTTATATTTAACCGCTTATCAAGTACTTTTACTTTACAATTAGTGGAGAACTGTTGCAATCACTAATTTTATTCTGTATAATGGCATTCGTTGAATAATAACAGAGCCGTCTGGCTTATGAGTGTGGAGGTGAATTCATTGCCAATTATCAAATCTGCGATTGAACGTGCAAAAACGAACGTTAAAGCTAACGAACGTAATTCTGCACAGCTTAGCAGTATGCGAACAACCGTTAAGAAGTTTGAAAAAGCTGTTACCGATCATGACGACAACGCCGCTGAGTTATACAAAGCTGCATCTAGTGCCGTTGACCGTGCTGCTTCAAAAGGTTTAATCAAAACCAACAAAGCTTCCCGCGATAAGTCACGTATGGCTGCTCGTTTAGCTAAAGCAAACGCCTAACTTAAATTAACGATTAAAGGACCAGTTCGTTTTCGAACTGGTCCTTTTTTGTGTCTTTAAGCAACTTCATTTAAATATTTTAGCATAAACAGTTCAAACAGCAGTTCCGGATCTTGGCTGGTTGATTTTAATGACCGCTCAATGTTAATCAATCCCAAATAGGCTTGCCGCAGATGGGCCAGTTCCAGATGACGAACACTTTGCATCGCTAATTTTACCCGGTATGGGTGGACTTTCAAGGATGACGCAATACTGCCCTGACTATAACCGTTACGCATTAAAATTTTAGTTTGAATCAGCAGCCTAAACTGACTGACTAATACCGCGTTGATCCGCAGCGGCTCTTCCTTGGTTAAGATCAATTGGCGATACAGGTTCAAAGCCGCCTCAATGTGTTTACCCATCACGTCGTTGACCAGATCAAAAACGTTTTGGTCCAGTGACTTGGAAACCAGCTCAGCAACCACCGTTTTATTGATCTGTTTAGATTCCGCCGAAGCTAGTTTTAATTTTGGCAGCTCATTCATGATCAAAGACAGGTCCGTTCCCGTTCGCTGGAGCAGTAAATTCAGGGCTTCCGGGTCAATCTCAAACTGCGCTTGTTTTAAGTTTTGCTGAACCAGTGAGCGAATCTGACGCTCGCCCACCGCTTCTAAGCTAATCACCTCGGCCGCTTTTTTAATAGTCTTAACGACTTTTTTACGACTATCTAATTTACCAGTCGTAGCAAAGAAAACCACGATGGAAGTTGGCTCCGGGTGGTCTAAATACTTGATCAAACCGTCAATATCATGGTCAATTTTACTGCCACGATGATTTTCGGTGGTTAAAAAATACGCGCGGTCAATAAATACCAGTCGTTTTTCACCGAAGAACGGTGCTGACATGGCATCGTTTAAAGCCTGTGCAAGCGGTGTGGTTTCCATATCGTAGCTGGCATAGTTCATGGTTTGCTCAACCTCTGGAATCACGTTTAAAAACGCTGCCTTGAGCTGCTGAATCAAGTAGGGCTGATTGCCGGTAATCAAATAGACCGGCTTAGCATTACCCTTTTTTAGTTGCGTTAATGTTGCTTCATATGTCACGATAAATTCTCCTTTAAAAAGGTCTGCCAGCGCCCGCCACTGCTAGTATATCGGTAGCGAATCATCCCGTTTGTCTGGGTGTTAAACACCGGTATCTGATTTTCTGCCAGGGTTGCTAACGTCTCCTGATTAGGATGGCCATAGCGATTATTCCGGCCAGCAGAAATGATGCCGATCTTAGGCTGCAGCTGTTTGACCACTTCCGGATCAGTAGCCGTCTTGCTGCCGTGATGTCCTAATTTTAACACGTCTACTTGCAATGCCGGATAGCGACTTAAAATTTCCCGTTCGCCTGCGCGATCTAAATCACCCGTAAATAACCAGTGTAAACCAGCAACCTGCCCCGCTAACACCATTGAGTCTTCGTTAGTCCCGAGCCCTGGTTTAAACGGGTGAACTGCCGTTAAGGGCGTCTTGCTAATTCTTTGACCCGCTTGTACCGAAATCAGTTGGGTGTCTTTAATGTAGGGCCGAATCCGCTGCATGAACTGCGGATTTTGATTCATCCCCAGTGGAATGTATAGCCGTTTAACGTGCAATCCCTTCAACACGTCACCAACGTCGCCAACATGGTCGGCGTCTTGATGTGACAGGCAAAGGTTATCAATGTGGGCAATTCCCTGACTTTTTAAATAGTTGATACTAATGCGCTGTGCCCGCGAGCGCCCACTGATCTTTTGGCCGCCAAAGTTCACGCGCCCACCGGTGTCGATCATGGTAATCTGCCGATTATACGGTGAGCGGACTAAAAAGCTGTCCCCCTGGCCAATATCAAAAAACGTCATTTCGCCAGTCGCTGGTAAATGAATGGCTAAGAAGCTGACCAGATAGACAGTTCCTAGAATAATCGGCAGCCATTTTCTAAATTTCTGGGTCATAAGAACCAAGGTCAAGATCGTCATAATGCCCACTACCCACGCGGCTGGTTTGCCAAACACGATCATCCCCGGTAAGCTGTCCAACCAGTTTAAACCACCAGTAAAGCCCCTTAACAGCCATTCTGTAAGGTCAGTTAGCCAAGGTAGCCAGTGACCGCCAATTCCGGCCACTAAAACGAGGGGGAAGATACAGACACTAAAGAGCGGCAAAATCAGCAAATTAACAAACATCGTCAACACGTGCCACTGATAAACGTGGTAGAGGATCAGCGGCAGACTTAACAGATTTAACATCACCGTTGTTTTCAGCACACCAAACTGCTTAGTGAATAACAAGCCAAACGCTAACCCATAACTCAGTTGGCCACCTAAATGCATGAGTAGTGCTGGCTGAACAATCAATCCCAATAATAAGCTCAGCCCCCAGGTGGTTAAACCCGTTAAGCGCCAGTCGCATAAGTGGGCCACTAAACCTAAAACCACCACCGCAACGGCGCGCAGCAAGCCAACTTGCGCACCGGCTAAAATGTAATAGGTCGGCAGCAGTAGCAGTAACAGCACCGCAATGGGTGTCTGCGTGAACCCTAATCGGCGCAGACACCAGCTGACTGCCGCAACGATCCAAACAATGTGAAACCCGGAAATACTGAAGAGGTGGATCAGGCCAAGATCGGTCACCGCGGTCAATGACTCATAAAAGTCCGTTGCCCGCCACCCTAAAAACAGGCCTTGAACGTACAGTTGAAGCGTACTGGGTAACGTTTTAGTCGCTTGAACCAGCCGTGCCCGCAACGCATGACACGCATTGACCCACCAAGTAAACGGATTAGTTGCCCGCAACGTCGTAATTGGCGTCAGCCGGTCAATTTTAAGCGTGTTAAAAATACCTTGATGGCGTTGATACTGCCGAAAATCAAACTCATTATCATTGGTTGCTGGCTGTGGTTGGCTAATGTCGCCGTGAACCAGCATTTTAGTGGTCTGCTTCAGCTGTAAACTTTGCAGCAGCGCTTGATCATCAGAAAAGTATTGGCCCTGAACCGTTTGGCCAGCACTAGTTTTGCCGCTTAGCTGGAGGCGGCCGTTTTCCACCCGTAGTTCATCCGGCTGCACCGTTAATTGCAGAGTTGCCCCCGTCTGATCAGACATGGTCCGCGTTTTTGCCAGTTGCTGTGTACGCCAAAATAAGCCACTAAAAATGATCAGCACAAGTGCTGACCACATTAAGACTGTTCGGTCACGTAAACAGATCAGCCGCACTAGCCAAAGTACCGTTAAGATCACTGATAACCAGGTTAAGCCAAAAAAGCAGCCGCTTAAACAGCCCGCTAAAATGGCTAACCAAATGACGTTATGATTGATGATCTTGTAAATAAGCGTCCACTGACGCCCGTTCGATTGCTTCGGAATCAAGGGTCACTTGATGCAGATCGACCTTCTTTAGCTTAATCAATGACATCGCGTACGGATCATTGTGATAGTTATGCAGGTACGAAATTTTCCGGATACCGGCCTGCAGCAGCATCTTAGTGCACTGCAGACACGGAAAATCGGTCACGTAGATTTCGGCGCCATCCGTAGCTTCACCGAACTTCGCGCACTGTAAAATAGCGTTCATTTCCGCATGAATTGTTCGTAGACAGTGACCGTCAACGAGGTAACAGCCCTCATCGGTGCAGTGAACATCACCAGATACGGAACCGTTATAGCCACCCGCAATGATCCGGCGATCACGCACGATTGTGGCCCCCACTGAGAGTCGGTTACAAGTACTTCGGCTGGCCAGCAAGACCGATTGCATCATAAAATATTGATCCCAAGGAATTCTTTTATTCGCCAAAAACTCTGCCTCCATCATCTAATTGTCTGGTTTAGTATACCAAATTTCATTCGAACATGATAATTTTAGACCACGATTTGCGGTCGCAGTCGTTCTAACGTCTTGTCGCCAAAACCATTAACGTTTTTAAGGTCATCCGCTGATTTAAACCCACCGTGTTCTTGCCGATAAGCGAGAATCTTTTCGGCCTTCTTCTCACCCACACCGTCCAACTGCTGCAATTCAGTCGCATCCGCCGTATTCAGATTCACTTGGGGCGCCTGACTTTCAGTACCGGCACCACCACCCGCAGCTGGCGTTCCAGCCGCTGAAGTCGGCACCTTTTCACCATGTTTTGGAATATAAACCACCTGCGAATCAGTCAGTTTCTGAGCGAGATTGACCTGCTTTTCATCCGCGTTACTCGTAAATCCGCCGGCTAACTGAACCGCATCAATGACTCGCATGGTAGACTCCACCTTCTTCATACCGGGCTGCTTAACGGCGCCTTTGACATCCACGTACATCGTGGTCGTCACACTGGTCTGACTGGTCGTGCCAGCAGAGCTGGTTGAAGCCAACGACTCTGATCCAGAAATCAAAGCCGATGACGCTAATTCCGGCTGGGTACTGGCTGTCGGCCGATTACCTAGCAGTAAAATACCCACTGCAATAATGGTCGTTAAACTCAGCCCGATAATGATCCAAGTTTGACGGCTACTGTTTTCCAATAGTTCTCTTAACCTATCCACTTCTTCTGCTCCCCCTCTCTAACCCTAACTACGAGAGAACAGCAAAAACGTTTCGAGAAGTCAGACTAACTTCTCGAAACGTTTTTTTAATGGTGCGTATTCAAGTAATGCACGGCTTGGTTAAAGTTGGAAACTGGCACGACCTTCATGTGCGGTGCCACTTTTTTAGCCGTTCTTTTAGCTAATTGATAGTTCGTCACGTGACCGGGTTCCAGTTGCAAAACGGCCTTAGTCGGCTTTAGGTATGGCGCAAAGAAAATGGTTGCGCCAGCCTTTTTAGCCGCCACAATCTTTTTATCGATCCCGCCGATTTCACCCACTGTGCCATCCGGATTGATGGTCCCAGTACCGGCAATGTTTTGACCATGTCGGATATTCTTGCCGGTCAATTGACCGTAAATCTGCAGACTAAACATCAGCCCACCAGACGGCCCACCAATTTGACCGGGATTGACCTTGACGTTTGGCTGCGTTTTAATCTTCACGTTATCGGTCAAAAGAATGCCAATGCCAGTTCGGCCGCTGGACAGTTTGATCAGAGGTGCAGTGGTTGTTTTCAGCTTACCATTGTGCTGATACTGAACCCGCAGCCGCTCACCAACGGACTTCTTAGCAATAAACTTTTGAAAACCAAAGGCGTTTTCAAAGTGGTGACCGTCAACTTTAGTAATGGTATCGCCCACTTTAAGGTGTTTAAACCGGGAATTCTTCTGCACATCCATGACGTAGATGCCTAAGTAATTCTTCGTCACCTTTTTATGCGCCGCTTTAACCGCCACTGCTTTGGCTTCGTTAATGGCACTTTGCATGTAAAAATCCTGCATTTTCACGTATGTATCATTGTTTTGTCCGCCCGTAACACTCTGTTCACTTTCGATTGAGCTGTACGGTGAAACTTTGGCCAGCAAGTACGTTATTGGCCGAGCTTGCGCCAGCTTAACCGACGTAATCATGAATTTACCGGCACGCTTATCAGGATGATCCTTAATGCTGACAAATGATTTGAGATTATCGGCGGAACCTGGTGATTCAATGTATTGCGGCAGCGGCCAAAAGAACCCAATGAGGATCACAATCGCTAAAACAATGCTGATGCCATACTGAAGAACCTTTTTACGCGTTTGTTTTTTCATATTATTTTATTCGAACCTTTACTTTCGATTTAAAGCTTCGGCAACCGCCGGCGGAACTAATTTGGAGACGTCACCGTTAAAGTGTAAGACCTCTTTTAGAATCGAGGACGAGATAAACGCATATTTAGGATCGGTCATTAAAAAGACGGATTCAATCGAATGGTCCAAATAGCGATTGATGTTAGCAATATCCGATTCAAAGGCCAGATCCCTAGAATCGCGCAGGCCGCGAACAATCACCGTGGCACCGACTTCCTTAACAAATTGCACCGTTAAGCCGTCTTCCGCCTGCACCGTGACGTTGGGTAAATGCGCCACGCTTTTTTGAATCAGGGCAACCCGTTCTTCAGGCGTAAACAGCATGTTTTTGCTGATATTGATACCCACGGTCACAATGAGCTGGTCAAATAAATGGCTGGCCCGTTCAATAATGTTTAAATGACCGAGCGTCAGCGGGTCAAAACTGCCCGGATAGACTGCTTTTGTCATTAGTTCGTGCCTCCCTGATAGCGATAAATTGTTACCTTAGTAATCCCGTACGATTTTTCAACGATCCGTGTGCAGGCCCCAATTTCAGCTGGTAGAACGGCTTCTTGATTGGTCTCACACAGAATTCGACATTCTGGATTCAAAAACTGATTAGTTATCAATTCTTGAATTTCTTTGACGATCTTTTGTTCCCGATACGGCGGATCAAAGTAAATCAGATCAAAGCTTTCGTGCTGCGCCTGCAGCTGTTTGAGCGCCATTTCCGCGTCCCGTTTGATCACCGTGAACTTATCGGGTTCCTTGGTCACTGCAATATTTTGATTGATGGTTTTAATGGCCGCTCCTTGACGATCGATCAATACCGCGTGGTCAATGCCCCGCGATACCCCTTCGATGCTCAGACCACCCGAACCCGCAAATAGATCCAGACTTCTCCCACCATCGAAATACGGTCCCAGAATATTAAACATGGCTTCCTTCACCTTATCCGTTGTGGGCCGCGTCTTCATACCGGGAACCGCTCTTAAACGTCGGCCACCATATTCTCCTGCAACAACGCGCATTATTCTTCATCCTCTTCAAAGTTAATTTGATCTTCCTTGGCATCCGGCTTGCCGGATAACCCCAGCAGATCCATCAGTTCGTTTCGAGGAGACTCAATGATCCGTTTAACAAACCGCAATTGCTTTAACCGGTTGATCGTCTCTTTAGCATCTTCCTCATTGACATAGATAATGGCATAGCGCATCCGTTTTGAAACATATTCCAAATGACCATACCGCTTCAGCTGTCGCACTTGACGCAAACTAGCCACGTAAACGACCAGATTCGTCCGTGATTGAATATCCATTATGCTAACCCCCGCCTTCTGCGTTCATCCGCACTAATATTTAACACAATTCCTAAAGAAAGTGTCAGTGAAAACATACTTGACCCGCCATAACTGATAAAGGGAAAAGTCACCCCGGTAATTGGCAGCCAGCCGATCACGCCACCGACATTGATAAAAGCCTGAACGGCAAAGTAAGTCGCCACGCCATAGCAGACCAAGGTATTGAACGAATCAGCGGATCGAATGCCGATTCGGATGATCCGCCAAACAATGATTCCCAGTAGCAGCATAATGATGACCACCCCGATCAGCCCAAGCTCTTCACCGGTAATTGCCATGATAAAGTCGGTGTTGGGTTCCGGCAAATAACCGCGCTTTTGAATCGAATTGCCCAGCCCAACGCCAAACACCCCGCCGTTACTCAAGGCGTAGTATGAATTGACCAGTTGCTGACCAGAACCGTTGGCATGGCCAAAGGGATCAATAAAGGCCACTAACCGCGCTAATTTATAAGACTTAACCGTCCCTGATTCTGATAGCACTAAAGCAATCGGGAAAACGATCAGCGCGATAACTGCGGTAACACCGCCCAAGATCTTATAGCTGATTTTAAACGAATACCCACTGCTCAAACACATAATAAAGATGATGGTGGCGATAATTACAGCACTCCCCATATCCGGCTGAATCAGAACCAACCCGACCATGATCGCACACATAAGCACTGGGACTCGTACACCACGCCACCAGTGGCCACCAACGACATCGTCATTCCAACTTGGCACGCTCAAGGCTTTTGCCATTAACAAAATCAGTACCACTTTGACCAGTTCAGCAGGCTGAATACTAAAGGATCCCAGCCTAAACCAGCCAGCCGCACCATTAACCGTTTGACCAACAGCTAACAAACCAATTAGTGCAAAAAGTAAGAAAACATAAGCTACCATGGTAAGCTGACCGTCAGCCAAAACGTGACGCGGAATCATAAACACAACCAGCACAATACAGAAGCCTAGTATCACAAACAGCAGCTGCTTAAACAAATAGCTGATTGGTGTTGAACCCATTTGAACGGCAACGTTAGAGCTGGCTGAATAGACCATTACGACCCCGATCGCACATAAAATCAGGTACGGCACAATGAGCCAATAGTCTAGATCTTTTAATTTTCTGAAACTGAAATTTCTCTTGATTGCTGCCGTAAATCTTTGCCATCTTCGCATTTGAAAATCCCCAAACTACTCCGCTAATTTTCTTAAATAAACTTTCTTAATTATAGCATATCGCCCAGATTTGATGTAAATCCGTAGAAAACCTTTAGAATTTAGCCGGGTAACTTAGTTGAAATTTAGGTTACAAAAAGCGCACTCCAGAAATTGAAGTGCGCTTTTCACTAGCTAACTTTATAGCCGTTAGTCATTATCGTGTTTCTTACGTTTTGCTAAACCAAACAGACTCAAGATACTCATCATACCAAGTCCTAAGGCTGACCAAACGCTGGTGCTTTGCTCACTGGTCTGTGGCAGCTTGGTAGTTGTTTTACCAGTAGCGGTACCATCAGAAACAACCGTACCATTGCCAGTCTGCTGATCAGTTAATGATGCTGTTGCGTTAGTCTGGGTAGCTGAGGCTTGACCTGCACTGGTCTGAGCAGAAGTCATCTGGCTCATTTGACCAGTAGCGTCTGCCCGACCGTTTCCAACACCACCGGTTGCCATACCACCGCTTGACTGATTCGTAGTTTGGCTGCCATCCGTCTTTGGCTTCGTTTCTGGCTGATTTGGCGTCCGGTTCTTGTTCGTAGCCGTACCAGTTGAAGTTGTTGGCGTGGTGCCCTTATCTCCTGGTTGTGTTGGTGTTACTGGAGAACCGGGTACTGGATCGCCATCTTCTGGCTTGCTTGGTGTTATTGGAGAACTAGGTATCGGATTGCCATCGTTTGGGTGACTTGGGATAGGATTGCCACCACCTAGATGCGTTACTGGGTTAGCCGTGTAGTAAACTGTCTCCTCGGTGTTACCACCACTCTTACCAGTTACGGGTGCTGGATATTGACCGTCAACGGTATCCTTATCAAACGTATAGCCAGAAACGAGTGGTGAGTTCGCTTTGCCGTAGCCACCCTGAGGTGTTGCAACGCTAACGCCAGTGATCTTATCTGTTTCAATATTCCAAGTCAATGGCTGCACTACGGATGCATGCACTGGGGTTGTTGTTCCTTGGATAAAGTAGTTAATGGTCCGTGTCGTTATGGTTTGAGTATGACTGATCCCATGCGTGACGTACACATTATAATTCTGATCCGCTTTATCATTATTATCGTAGAACCCACTAGCTGCACCGGTATCCTGACCGACTTTCACATAATTCATTGGTGGAAGGATGCCATTAGTATAAACGCCGTCCGTGGTTCCATTCAACGTCTGCTCTGCCGATGTCACTTCAGTACCATCTGCTGCAGTCCAGCCCGATGTCTTATCCGTCCCGGTCACATCAATATAGTGAATCTGAACTGTTTGAGCGTCGGGATTGTAGGTCACCATCACTGGTGTTAATACTTCGTTAGTAGTTAGCTTCGTCAGATCAACGTTGCCGGCATCTACTGAAGAATGATCCGGTGTGTAGCCGGTCAGCGCTTTTGGCGTTGCTGTCCCAAGTCCTTCATCGGTCCCAGTTACTGCAGTCCAATTACTATAAGTCACATCTTGGGTGACCTCATCAACAGTCCCTGTCCGCGTATAGTCTTGATGCTGAGTAACAGCATCGAATGCTTGATCGCCCCTACGGTGATCAACGGTATTATCCCCGTAAACGTAATTAATGGTCCGCGTGACCGCCGCTTTCAACGCGGCATTATCCGGCGTAACTGCCGTCGTGGCATGTTTGACATAAACGTTATAATTCTGATCCATTTTTGCATCATTATCATAGGTTCCACTAGTCGCTCCGGCATCTTGACCAACTAACGTATAATTCTCTGGCACGGTAATAGTATTCGTATAACTACCGCCAGCGGCACCAGTTAGCGTTTGAGCAGAACCAGCAACTTCAGTACCGTCACTTGGCGTCCAGCCCGATGTTTTAGGTGATCCATCCGCATTATGTGAACCATTCACATCAATATAGTGAACTAATACTTTTTGATCAATGTTATAGGTCACCGTTACATTCTGTGCCTGATCAGTGGCTGTCAATTTCGCAACTCCAGGTACTGTTAGCTCATCCGGTGTGTAACCTGCAATAGTTGGTGAGGATATCGCATTGAAGCCTTCGCCCTTTCCAGACGTTGATGTCCAAGTACCATAACTGATGACGTTTTTAGTGACATCATCAATGACTGCCGTTCGTGTAAAGTCTTGTTTCTGGACAACCACTGGTGAAGCAGATGTTCCCGGCTTATCGGTATCATTTCCATAAACGTAATTGATGGTTCGGTTAATTGTTGCATTCAAATCACTGTTATCTCTATTAGGCGTCGTACGATCAATGGTACTGGTCTTATGACTCAGATGAATAGTGATTTTAGTCGAAGGATACGCTGCTAAAGTATATGAAACTGTGCTATCCTGTCCTTTTGATAATACGTATCCCTTAGGTGTTAAATCGGTCATATCAACGGTGTAGGTCCCTGTATCGCCCACATTTCCTGAAATATCAGGGGCCGTTTTAACCACTTTAGAGGCTGAACTAGGCGCATCATCATCCACGTAGGTCACTGGAGCTGATACCTGTTCAACGTTAGATAATTCATATTGAACAATATCACCATCAAAGTAATATTTAGAAACATCACCAAATTTAGCGGTGTCATTAGGTTCATTAGGACCATAATCACCGTGGTCTGAGTTAACAATCTTAAGTTGCAAGGTATTATCAGGATTTTTTAGCAGATGATAACCAGCAGGTACTAATGCAGCATCCGTAGCAGTCAACTTATCTTCAAGTGACGGAAAATCACCAACATTCAACGTATCCTTATTATCTGTTAATGTCTGGGTTAGATCGTTAAGCGGAATATATTTATCAGCACCCGTACTGTCCTTGTAATGCATCCGCGCGGTAACGGTTGAGGTACTTTTAATTGCAATAGAAGTTGCTTTATCAGCAACCGATGCCTTGGCACCGTTGGCGTACATCGTTGTTTGTAAATAACCGACCTTGCCAGCCTGATCCGCAAAGTTTTCAGTAGTACCAGTTAATTTAATTCGACCGGTCTCTGTATCAGTCGCTATGTTACCCACTTTAACAATCACCGATTGAACCTTTGACCAATCATCTTTGCTCCAGCCAGTAGTTGCAGATGCTGGCGTATAACCAGTGGTATCAACTGCCGTGGTGTCAGTCTTGGTATACCGATTCGTGCTGTACAAGACCGTTGATGTTAGTGGCGCACCAGCGCCGGCACCAGGAGCTGTGGTATAGGTCGTTGGAACCGTAACGGGACCAGTTAATTGAAAATTATAAGTTGATCCTTGATCATCACCAACTTTAGGCAGGTTAATCGCAACTGACGCGTTATTGACAGCTGTTGATGTATTAACAATGTCGGTATAGAAATTCAGCTGATCACCGTCTCGCACGTCAGACGTCCCATTATTAGTTGCCGTGCCATCCTGATTACCTTGGGCCATTGATTGTGCCACAGTTCCAGCAGCAACTTCAATCTTCCAACTATGATTATAATCATAACCAGTGGAAACTGCATCTGCATCACCATCAGTAAATGATGTATCAGCAACCTTAACCTTATTGGCATCACTAATAAGTGGAATAGTTGGTGATGTAATATACAGATAAGTTGGATAGTCACCAGGAAGTGCATCGGCATTATTTGCCAAGTCTATCTGATAATGGCCTGTAACGTGGGTATTAATTGAAACACCCGTTCCCGTATAATCAAACTTAACACCCGTCTGTCCGGTACTGGTTGTATAATACGAAATTTTAGCCGCTCTTGATAAATCTTTAATGTCTTTAACATGGGTTGCAGCTGGAAGCACAAAATATAGGATTGGTTCATAAAGGTTCTCCGTTGTCTCACCGTGACCAGTACCATTCCCACAAACGGAAACGTAGCCGCTATCTTCACCCGGTGTATGGGAACCTTGATAAAAGAAGTTTAGAACGTATCCCTGTGCATCAGAAACAGTTTCAGGCGTTGATGCAAGACGAGTATATTCATCTTCTGGCATTTGAATGTTGACCTTAAAGTTCAATGAATCATTAACATTTACAGGATCACCATTTGAATATTTAGACGCCAGTTTCCCTAGTAAATGAATGGCATTATTTTCACCTTGTGCGCCTACAGCGCCGGTTGTTGCACCTGGTGCTAAGTAGTTAGGCTTAAGAACAACTTTACTTATCGTTGAAGTGGTCGTCCCTTGCTTGACAATTGTTCCACCTGCTGCAATAGTTCCCACTTGGGTAGTACCATCAGCTAGTGTAATCGTGTATGCATACGAAGTTGTTCCTGGTAAATAACTATTTTGGTTGACAGTTTCAGTTGGAACCTGAATTCCAGTGGCATCAATCCCATCAGGAACCGTTAACGTAATTTGCGCGTCTTTAATCGGTGTTGCTGAATTAACTCCAAATGCATAACTACTTAAATATTTAGGATTATCAGCAGCACTACCACGTAGCAATAATTTACTAGGAGCCGTACCACTATTACCATAAATATCAACGTTACCAACAGCTGGGGTAACGCCATCACCTATGGCCATCATTTTTTCAGTCCAAGGCTGGCTTGTAGCCGTCAATGTTTGCCCATTAGGGATTTGTTGCGTAACTGTTGATTTTCCGTTAGTGGTTAAAGTCTGTACTGTATTCGTCAACTTGTTGGTATATTGACCAGCAAGGTAAAAGCCCTGTTGCCCTACGGTAGTATTAGCAGGTACTGTCACAATAACTTTACTGCCATCTGCACTTTGTGTAACTGACGTAGTTCCCACTGGAAATTCGTTGAGTGAATCGGTCAAGTCACCATTTAAAACAAAGCCAGTTGGCACTGGAATCGTAATGGTTGTTCCAGCAGTGTTAAGTCTAGAATCGACCCCATTTCCGGAATCATCTTTAATACCGATAGAATCAGTGACGTTAAATTGGTAGACATAGTCCGTATTTGGCATAACTTCGTCCGCTGATACGATTGGATTGCCATTTGCATCCACAACATTCTTACCATTGTCATCTGTAACATTCGTTGGTTTGGGCTTTACACGTGTTGGCGTTGAAATCGCCAATTTAGGCTGACTTTCCTGCGTTAACGTTATTGTAGCTGATGAATCTGGATTGCCGTTAATTGTTGCAGTAATATCGCCCTTAGCTTCTGTATTAACTTGATTAGCAGTTAATTTCGTTTTGCCAGCATTATTAACCAACTGTACCAAGGCTATTTTTTGTGTAAAGATTCCACCTTCAGCAAAAGTGTTGGTTATAGTGTACGTATTATCAGCATTTTTCGTATAAGCAGTTGTGCCATCACCCTTTGGTAAGTCGTCAACCGATTTTACCGAATCCCACTCCAAATCATCTAAATTTGTCGGTACAGTAATTGTAACTTTATCACCAGTATTAACCGTCATCTTAGCGGTAACTACCACATCATCAGTAGACTGGCCGTAACCAATCTTAGCGGTAGAAGTCGTCAGTACTACTGATGGTTGTTCGCCATCCGCGACCGCTGCAACGCTGCAATCTTCTGTGGCTGCCCAGTCAGTGCATACAGCTCTGAGCCAATCGTCTGGGCTTGAGTGATGTCAACCGCGGTTGGATCAACTAATAGTGTTTTCATTTGCGCTTTCAACTGGGCGACTTTGATCGTATCTACTTGAGTAGGTACTGTACCTATCGCTGCGGTCCTGCCTGGTGTATCTGCCTTAGCAGGTGCGGTCGTTTCAGAACTAGCTGGCGTATCGTTTTTACCTCCAGCAGTTGGTGCAGTCGTTGCTTCTTTATTCCCGGTACTCGTTGAATCAGTAACAACCTTACTATCAGTTTTAGGCACACTAACTTGTTCACCATGATTTGTCGCGTCATTTAACCCGTTATTTCCGGTTTTAGACTCAGACTGTGGTGCTGTTGGCGTTGCGTTATCCACATGAGTAGCTGCTGCCGGCTGTTGTTCACCAGGTTGATCACTAGGCTTAGTTGCAGAAACAGCTTGTTTAGTCTCAGCCACCTTCACCGCACTAGCATTCTTATCAGAAGTATGATCATTAACAGCGGTTACATTTGTCGTCGCTGGCTTAGTCGCAGTTACCGCGTCCTTCACTGCTGATTGTGCCGGTTCAGTTGATGCCGGCAACGTCACCGTCTTAGCTGTCGTGACACTAGCTACCGCAGCTGACGTTTGATTACTTTCAGTTTCAGGTGTCGTATCCGGATTCTCTGCTGCATAGCTGGTACTAGCACCTAAAAACAGTGCTGCCCCCATAGATAAGCTAGCAAGGCTGACAAATACCCATTGCCTACCGACTTTATACGATTTGTAATGCTGTTTTAAATTAGTCTGAATCGTCTTTGATTGATTATTTTTCCCTACCATGAATTTGTCTCCCTTTTAACACCGATTGATTAAAATAATAACTATGCCTTATTTCAATTATCTAGCTATCAAATAACCGGCTGATTGCAAGTTCAATTTTTTCCATAGGATCCCCACCCTTTTAATTTTAAGATCGTTATTGCAAGCGAGATCCCCCATAATGGACACGCTATTTTGCAAATAATCGAACTGATACACGGCGTTAACCAATTTAATGCCACACATCAGATAAAAAAAGTATAACGCACAACCTATGAATTGTATACCAGAATAAGATTTCATCTTAATTACAATGCCATGCTTTAACCATCTTTCTCTAACTATCTGAACAACTTCTATAAATCTTAATGTTCCATTGCTAATTTAGTTACTCTAAATGATACATTTATAAACAACTGTCAAATTAATATCATAATTGACGCTAAAATAAAAGGTCCTCCCACGATTGAGAGATGAATGAAATCTTCATCCCTCAACCATAGGAGGACCTTTATCATCGGCAAAAATTCACCGATCATTAAATTTTTAATTTAGGCTAGTTGTGACGAGCACGCTTAGCAGCCTTTTCACGTTCGTTAGTGCTCAGAATTTGCTTCCGCAGACGAACGTGGTCAGGGGTAACTTCGCAATATTCATCAGTGTTCAAGAATTCAAGTGATTCTTCAAGTGATAAATGAACAGGAGTCTTGATACGGGCCATGTCATCAGAACCGGCAGCACGGACGTTGGTCAAGTTCTTACCCTTGGTGATGTTAACGGTAATGTCATTTTCACGGCTGTTTTCACCGATAATCATACCTTCGTATACATCAGTACCTGGATCGATCAACAAGGTCCCACGGGATTCAACACCCATCATGGCATAAGTCGTTGCCTTACCAGCATTCATTGATACTAAAGTACCCTTTTTACGGCCAGGGTTCCAGTTCTTGATCACTGGGGCGTACTTCTTGAAGGTATGGTTCAAGATACCATAACCACGAGTCATTGACATGAATTCAGTTGAGTAACCGATCAAACCACGTGAAGGTGCTAAGAAGGTCAAACGTGTTTGGCCGTTATCAGTACTTTCCATGTTCTGCATCTCACCTTTACGTTGTGAAAGTGAGTCGATCACGCTACCAGTGTATTCGTCAGGGGTATCGATTTGAACCTCTTCAAATGGTTCTGACTTCTTGCCATCAATGTCTCGGTAAATAACTTCTGGACGTGATACTTGGAGTTCAAAGCCTTCACGACGAAGGGTTTCAATCAAGATTGACAAATGCAATTCACCACGGCCGGAAACAACCCAGGCACCTGGTTCGTCAGTATTGTCAACACGTAACGAAACATCGGTTTCCAATTCAGTCTTCAAACGTTCTTCCAACTGACGGCTGGTAACAAACTTACCGTCTTGACCAGCAAATGGTGAGTTGTTAGTCCGGAAAGTCATTTGCAGGGTTGGTTCATCGATCCGCAGAAGTGGTAATGCTTCTTTGGTATCAGAAGCCGTCACCGTTTCACCAACGTTAATATCTTCCATCCCAGAAACGGCAATCAAGTCACCGGCGTGGGCTTCGTTGATTTCCAAACGCTTCAAACCGAAGAAACCAAACAGCTTAGTGACCCGGAAGTCCTTAGTGGTGCCATCAAGCTTCATAACCGTAACGTGGTCCCCAACTTTAATGGTTCCACGGAAGATCCGGCCAATCCCAACACGGCCAACGAAATCGTTGTAATCCAGTAAGGCAACTTGGAATTGAAGTGGTTCGTCCGAGTTATCCAGTGGTGATGGAATGTGCTTGATGATGGTATCAAAAATTGGCTTCATGGTGTGTTCTTGCGTTGAAATGTCAGGATCGTAGCTTGAAGTCCCGTTCATAGCTGAAGCATAAACGACTGGGAAATCAAGTTGATCTTCGTCAGCACCTAATTCAATGAACAGGTCCAAAACTTCATCAACAACTTCTGAAGGACGGGCACCTGGGCGGTCAACTTTGTTGATCACAACGATTGGTGTCAAATGTTGTTCCAAGGCTTTCTTCAAAACGAAACGGGTTTGTGGCATGGTACCTTCAAAGGCATCAACAACCAGCAAAACACCATCAACCATTCGCATGATCCGCTCAACTTCACCACCGAAGTCAGCATGTCCTGGGGTATCCAGGATGTTGATCTGCTTGTCGCCGTAACGAACAGCAGTGTTCTTCGACAGGATCGTAATCCCACGTTCCTTTTCAATATCGTTGGAATCCAGCGCACGGTCGGCAATCTCCGTATGGCTATCTAATGTATCTGATTGCTTCATTAATTCATTAACCAAGGTTGTCTTACCGTGGTCAACGTGGGCAATAATTGCGATGTTACGAATGTCATCTCTGGTTTTCAAAATCTTGTTCTTCCTTTCATAAACACGTGTTTCTTCTTATCTAACGGTCAGATGTAGCGCAGTCTCCACACTCTACACCTTGACTTAACGCCATAAAAAAACTGTGACCAGCGTCACAGTCAGACGTTTGAACCGATGATTGGCAGAATGTCTTGTTGTGCTTTTACCGTTGCTACCATTACGAAATCTGATGATAGCATATCTAGAGGCTTGCCGTCAACCGTTGTTACCTTCAGACCAAGACTTTCTGCCAAAATTTTACCGGCACCAAAATCCCATGGTTTTAAATATGAGACGTAAGCGACGATCTCACCCTTTAATAAATGAATCATTTCAATCCCAGCTGAACCATAGATCCGCAGACCAGAACTGGCATCCGCTATTTTCTGAAAATTGCGGTAGTTGTGGACGACCATTGGCCCGCTGACGCTCACCAGACCATCGCGTAAATTAATATTTTCAGGTGCTGTTAGCGGGTCATCATTTTGAAACACGCCAATATCTGGTCCGCCAGAAAGCAGTTCATCTCCCATGACATCGTAGATATAACCCAAAACACCCTGACCATCAACGTAAAGGGCAATCATGATAGCAAAATGATCGCGCTGCTTCACAAAGTTCATGGTGCCGTCAATCGGGTCGACCACCCAGACCAGCCCCTTAGTCGACTTAATCTGGTCACCAAAACCCTCTTCACCTAAAATCTGGCTGTCAGGCGCAAACGTTCTGATCTTATTGATAATAAACTTTTCATTTTCCTTATCAACGTTGGTCACCAGATCTTTACGACTGGTTTTTGTCGCTACCTTTAAATTCTGCTGCATTTTGGTCAGGATAAACTCACGTGACATGTGAAGCCATTGCTTGACCGTACGATCGATTCGGCGAAGTTCCGTTTCATTCATCGACCTACCCTCCAATCGTCATTTTAACCGACTTTTTGGCAGTCTCACGGGCTGCCTTGAGCGTAAGGTATAAACTATAGCCGGTCAACTGTTCAAACTGCTTACCAAGCTGCTTTTCCTGAGACTTAGACGTGACGACTTGTTTGAAGGCTTTATACGCCGAAAGCAGTGCGCTAACCGTCACACCCTGCGACAGTTCGTAGGCATCTTCCACCTGCCGATAAAAGTCCGTCACACTAATAATTTCGTCCGTTGTCCAGTCATTTCCTAAGGGATAACTAAAGTTTTTCAAAATGGCACCCCATCCGTTATATTTTTTCTTCCTGCCCATTATACAGCAAAAAGGGCTAGGCACATAGCCTAGTCCTTTTCTGTTACGTTTCAAAACAAGTCAGTTTAGATGTGGGTTGGGTATCCAATCGCAACATCAGCAGCTTCTTGAATTGGTTCACTTAGTGTTGGATGTGGATGAATCGTCAAGGCAATATCCTCAGCATTCATACCACTATTAAGTGCCAGACTGAGTTCAGCAATCAGATCTGAAGCACCGGGCCCAACGACCTGGGCACCAAGCAGAATGTGATCGTCATCCTTAGTCGTAACCAGACGAACGAAGCCATCTGGTTGATCCAATGAAACGGCACGTGCGTTACCAGCAAATGGGAACTTTGCGGTAGAAATCTCAGTGCCCTTTTCCTTAGCTTCAGTTGGTGTCAAGCCGACTGTAGCTAATTCTGGGTCTGCAAAGCAGACGGCTGGAACACCCACGAAATCGTTAGCAGTGTTCTTACCGGAAATTGCACCAGCAGCAGTTTTACCTTCAAAGAAGGCTTTGTGAGCCAATGCTGGACCGGCAACGATATCGCCAATGGCGTAGATGTTTGGAACAGAGGTCCGGCCTTGCTGATCGACGTCGACCAAACCATGATCGCCGACCTTAACGTCAGTCATTTCCAGACCGACGTTATCAGTATTTGGCTTACGACCAACCGTAACCATGCAGTAGTCAGCCTTGACAGTTGATTCCTTGCCATCTACGGCGTAGGTAACCGTAACGCTCTTGTCGTCTTGGGTAGCCTTCTTGGCCATGGCACTGGTGATCACATCAACGCCCTTCTTCTTCAATTGCTTGAGAACGACTTTGACCATATCCTTGTCGAAGTTAGGCAAGATCGATGGGGTCCCTTCAAGGATCGTCACGTGGGCACCTAAATTAGCGTAAGCAGTTGCTAATTCAGTTCCAACGTAGCCACCACCAATGACAACGAATTCTTTAGGAATTTCAGGTAAGCCCAGACCGCCAGTTGAATCAACGACCCGGCCTTCAAACTTGAAGCCAGGAATTTCGACGGGACGGCTACCAGTAGCGATGATCAAGTTCTTAAACTCGATCGTCAGCCCATCGTCAGCACTCATAAACTGCTTTGGACCAGTTGAGACGACCCGTAACTTGGTGTTTGAGTCAAGTACGGCTTCGCCTTCGATGATGTCAACTTTGTGCTTTTTGAGCAACATTTTGACACCACTGGTCATCCGGTCAACAACCTTCTTTTGTTTCCACTCTTGTGTCTTAGTAAAGTCGATCGACGGCGCTTGAGTGGTAATCCCAAAGGTTGAAGCATCCTTAGCGTCTTGGAAACGGTGGCCGGCGTTAATTAAGGCCTTTGAAGGTACACAACCAACGTTTAAACATACACCACCGACTTTGTCTTTTTCAATTACCGTTACACTCTGGCCGAGTTCAGCAGCCCGAATTGCAGCTACATAGCCACCGGGACCTCCACCAATAATGACGGTGTCAAGTTTTTTAGCATCTGCCATATGCGAGTCATCCTTCCATTAATAACAATTCTGGTTCGTGGAGCAAATCATTTAACATGTTCAAAGCATGTTGTGCTAAGGCACCATCGATCAGACGGTGATCATAGCTCAATGATAATTTAAGCATGTTGCCAACTTCGATTTCACCATCGTCGTTGACATATGGTTCTTTAGCGATCTTACCAACACCTAAAATAGCAACTTCAGGTTGATTGATAACAGGGGTAAAGAAGCCACCACCAATTGAACCAACGTTACTAATGGTGATTGAACCGCCAGACATCTGGTCAGCACTCAACTTGTTGTCCTTAGCAGCTTGGGTGTTATCAGCAATTTCTTTAGCAATTTCAAACATACCCTTGGAGTCCGCGTTCTTAATGTTCGGAACGTACAGACCGTGGTCAGTACTCGTTGCAATACCAACGTTATAGTAATGCTTGTGGATAATTTCATCAGTTGTACCGTCAATTGAAGCATCGAAATCTGGGAACTTCTTCATAACAGCAACAATTGCTTTAACCATGTATGGCAAGAAGGTCAAATGAATGTCTTGATCAGCTGCCATTGCCTTGTACTTCTTCCGGTTAGCCATCAAAGCAGAAACTTCGACGTCTTGGAATGAAGTAACATGAGGCGCAATGTCCTTAGAACTCCGCATTGACTTAGCAATGACTTTACGCATCATTGACATTGGTTCACGGGTTTCAAGGTCAGGAATTGCTTCTTTATAAGGCTTAAGTGGTGAAGCGGCAGGTGCGGCAGCGGCTGCAGGTGCAGCAGCTCCAGCGGCAGCACCGTTGAAGTTATCAATATCAGCCTTTAAGATCTGACCATGGTTACCAGTTGGGGTAACAGCGGTAATGTCAACACCCTTGTCACGTGCGTATTGACGGACTGAAGGCATTGCCAAAACTTTCTTGTTTGGATCAGATGCAGCAGGCACACCGGTTGGTGCTGCTGGAGCGGCAGCGGCTGCGGGTGCAGCGGCTGGAGCTGGGGCAGCTTCTTCTTTAGGTGCTTCATCCTTGGCTGAATCATCAGCCTTTTTATCTGATGAATCATCGTCAGGAGTGTCAGGTGAACCGTCATCGATTTCAACTAAAGTGTCACCGATTTCAGCGGTTTCACCTTCCTGCTTCACAATTTTTTTAATAGTACCAGCCACTGGTGATGGCAATTCAGAAACGGACTTATCGTTTTGGATTTCGACTAAAACGTCGTCTTCCTTAACAGCGTCCCCTTCTTTAACAAGCCATGATGAAACTTCACCTTCGGCCATACCTTCACCAAGCTCTGGGAGTTTGAATGCATAAGCCATGGGAAAACTTCCTTTCTATTCACAAAATATAGTCGTTTGCATTAATAGTTCAAAATTTCGCGTGCTTTTGCTTCAATGTCGTCTGCGTTTGGAATCCAGTCGTTTTCAACTTGAGCCCAAGGGTAAACGCTATCTGGAGCAGCTACACGGCCAATTGGCGCATCCAAGTCCATAATGGCATGTTCAGCGATCTCAGCTGTAACCTGAGCACCAACACCGGCCATCTTTTGAGCTTCTTGAACGACAACTACCTTGTGAGTCTTTTCAACTGACTTGAAGATCGTATCAGTATCAATTGGTGATAATGAACGCAGATCGATCACTTCAGCTGAAATGTTTTCCTTGGCTAACTTGTCAGCAACTTTTAATGATTCATTAACTTCAGCACTGTAGGCAACAATGGTAATATCAGTACCTTCACGAGCCACTTTAGCAGTGTCTAGCGGAACGGTGTACTTGCCTTCTGGAATTTCGTCCTTCATTGAACGATATAACTTCAGGTTTTCCAAGAACAGTACTGGGTCGTTGTTTTCAACGGCTGAAATGATCATGCCTTTAGCATCGTAAGGGTTAGCAGGTGTAACAACCCGCAGACCTGGGGTACCAACGTAGTAGTTTTCAAGGTTATCGGCATGCATTTCAGCGGTATGAGTCCCACCACCAAATGGTGTCCGGACGGTGATTGGCATTGAACGCTTGCCACTAAAGCGGAAACGTTCACGTGACATTTGACCGCCTAATGAATCAACGGCTTCAAAAGTAAAGCCCATAAATTGAATTTCAGGAAGTGGACGCCAGCCAGTTGCAGCTAACCCGATTGCTAAGCCTAAAATCCCTGATTCAGCTAATGGTGTATCAAATACCCGGTCTTCACCATACTTGTCTTGCAAGCCTTGGGTCGTCCGGAACACACCACCGTTTTTACCAACATCTTCACCGAAGATCAACGTTTTAGGATCTTCGCCTAAGCATACGTCCAAACCATCGGTGATCGCTTTGATATAAGTTAATTTAGCCATGATTACTTCGACTCCTTTGCTTCGAATCTTGCAATATCAGCTTTGATTTGTGGAGTTGGTTCTTCGAACGTCGTCTTCAACATATCAACAACTGATTGCGTAGGTGTATTTTCAGCTTCTTTCATTGACTTCTTGAAGCTGTCCTTATACTCCTCAGTAAGTTTGTCTTCTTGATCTTGTGACCATAATCCTTTGTCGCCTAATACTTTACGCATTCGAATCAAAGGATCAGCATCGAACCAAGGCTTTTCTTCTTCTTTTGTCCGGTAACGGCTAGGATCATCACCAGCACTTGAGTGGGCACCATAACGATAAGTTAAGGTTTCAACTAATACTGGACCATTACCAGCAGCTGCGAAGTCACGTGCTTCTTTAGTAGCGATGTATGTTGCTAAAACATCCATCCCATCTACTTGAATAGAAGGAACACCTGATGCAACCGCTTTTTGAGCTAAGGTTTCAGCAGCCGTTTGCTTCTTACGTGGTACTGAAATTGCCCAGCCGTTATTTTGAACCATGAATACTGCAGGTGCTTGGAATGAAGATGCAAAGTTAACACCTTCGTAGAAGTCACCTTGTGAAGTACCACCATCACCGGTATAGACGAACGATACGGCATCTTTCTCGCCGTTCTTCTTGATACCTAAAGCAGCACCGGCAGCTTCAACGTATTGGGCCCCAATAATAATTTGTGGGAACCAGTTACGTTGATCGCCGTAGTCATCACCAACGGCGTTACCCTTTGACCATAAGAAGCCTTGGGTAACGGAAGCGCCGTGTTGAATTAATTCTGGCAAGTCACGATAGGCTGGGAACAGGAAGTCTTGATCTTTAAATGCTGAGACTGACCCCATTTCACTTGCTTCCTCACCATATGTCGGTGCGTAGAATCCTAACCGGCCTTGACGAGAGAAGTTCATTGTTTGTTCATGCAATGCACGTTCCCAGACCATCTTTTTCATAAAATCAACTAACTGATCATCTGAAAAAGTATCGAAAAGTTCTTGATTCACGATCTTGGCATCCTTATCAACAATCTGGAATGTCTTTTTGTATGGATCGCTCATCGTGGCTTTAATTGACGCGAAATCAATTGCTTGCCCAGTTTTCTTCGCCATAACTAACACTTTCCTTTCCGTTTGTATGCAATCAGTTTCAAAACCTCTTTCATAATTTTGAAACCGCTTGCTTTTCTCAACTACACCCTTAAATTAACACGCTTTCAGAATTCATGCAAGCCCTTTCATTACTTTTAAATCGCAAAATGGACGTAGTTGCCCACGGGTGTAAGAACCATTCTTTCTGAAAGAATGCTTGCACTTTTATTCACATTTTTTTAATTTCATTTTTGTTGCGCGATATGCTAAAATTGTTATTAAAGTACAAGTTTTTTCAATTTCGGAGGTAATTTTCGTGATTTTAATGAAAGACATCGTCAGAGACGGCGATCCTGTTCTCCGACAAGAAGCTGCTAAGGTCAGTTTTCCCCTGTCAGAGGAAGATCAAAAGTTAGCTGATGATATGATGGAATACTTAAAAGTTAGCCAAGATCCAGATTTATGCAAAAAATACGGTTTGCGTGCTGGCGTTGGGTTAGCCGCACCGCAAGTGGGCGCCTCCAAAATGATGGCGGCGGTCTTAGTCCCATCTGAAGAAGGCACTAAGTCCCCCTTTACCGACGTGATCATTAACCCCGTCATCATTAGTCATTCGGTGCAAAGCGGCGCCTTAACTGAGGGTGAGGGCTGTTTATCAGTGGACAAAGAAGTTCCAGGTTTTGTCCCCCGTCACGATAGAATTACGTTACGCTACCAAGACACCACGGGTGAAACCCATAAGGTTCGTTTGAAAAATTACCCCGCAATCGTTTGTCAGCATGAAATCGATCATCTGCACGGCATCTTATTTTACGATCATATCAACCATGACAATCCCTATGAAGTTGATGAAGGGACGATTATGTTTGAATAGTTTTCAAGCAATTGAAGACTTTTAAAAAGCAGCTTGCTGATCAGTCAAGAGACTGAACAGCAAGCTGCTTTTTTATCAGTAATTGATTTACTTTGACTTAGAAGTACTGGTCTTCGGATCCAATCGGTGCAGATCTTGGATGTATTCAATGGTGGCTTCATTAACTAGGTAAGCCACCCCCAGATGGATCCGCTTAGTGTGCCGCCAAACATCCGTCACTAAGAAAGCCGATTCGCCTGGCTGGACTGCTGAAGAAATTTGATGGTCCTGACAAAATTCCGCCAGAATGTGATTCAAGCGCTGCCTTAAAATCGGCAGCTGATCATCCGTCACCTGATCGATCAAGAGCAGATACTCAAAGGCCATGACGCCCCGGCCCCAACCGTCCGGAATGGCGCTGGCATCCAAAACGGTGGCTGGGCTGACAATAAAGTGTTCATCTGCTAACCGCTGAAGGGCTGCCTTAACGGCAACATTGGTCTGTTCTAGTGCCGTTCTCTGCGCCTTTTTAGTGTTTCGCCGCACGATCACGTGATGGATCAGCAGATATAAACCAACCGCAATGACGACAGCAATGACAATCGTTAATGTTCGGTCCATGGCAACCCCTCCTTTTCAACTTATCTTACCACAATTCATTTTTTTACTCCCATAATATACGGAAAGTTTGATGAAAGCAGGCCAGACTACGGGACTCTCCCATGAGGATACTATACAATTTTAGCCAGATATGATAATATATTAGCAACTGTTGTTCATTAACAACGAGACGTTCGGAACAAATAAAAGATCGTTTATCGATCAATGCGGTAAGTTACTGTATTTATAGAAAGGAAGTAGACAGTTTCATTATGATTTTTAAAGTTTACTATCAAGAAGACCAAATTCGTAATCCTAAACGTGAGGATACGAAGTCGCTTTACGTCGATGCTGAAACAGAAGTTGAAGCCCGTGCTTTAGTTTCTGATAACACTAAGCACAACATCGAATTCATCGAACCACTTGAGGGCAAGTTCCTTGAATATGAGCAAGAAAACCCGGACTATAAGTTGACGGAGTTCAATAAATGAAAAAGCTAAACGTCAAAAACAACGAAACAGCGATTTTTGGCGTTGGTGGTTTAGGCGAGATTGGGAAGAATACATACGGTATTCAATTTCAGGATGAGATCATTTTGATCGATGCCGGAATCAAGTTCCCTGAAGATGAGCTGCTTGGAATCGATTACGTGATCCCAGACTACCATTATCTGATTGCCAACCAGCAAAAGATCAAAGCACTGGTCATCACCCATGGTCACGAAGACCATATCGGTGGTGTGCCTTACCTATTAAAGGATTTAAATGTGCCAGTCTATGCTGGGCCACTAGCGCTTGCGTTAATCAAGAACAAATTGGACGAACACGGCTTACTTAAAACAGCTGAACTTCACGAAATTAGTGATGACACCGTTTTGAAGTTCCGAAAAACGAGTGTGGAATTTTTCCGAACAACCCACTCAATTCCCGATACTTTAGGAGTCGCTGTTCATACTCCCTCTGGCGTAATTGTCCAGACTGGGGACTATAAGTTCGATCTGACACCCGTTACGAACCAGCCGCCGGATCTTCAAAAGATGGCCCGGCTGGGAGCCGAAGGTGTGCTTTGCTTAATGTCAGACAGCACCAACGCCGAAAAACCAATTTGGACCAAGTCTGAAAAATGGGTCGGTAAATCAATTCGCCGGATCTTTGATCAGGTTGATGGCCGCATTATTTTTGCAACCTTCGCCTCCAACATTTCCCGAATGGAAACCGCCTGTGAAACGGCACTGTCCCATGGCCGTAAAATTGCAGTTTTTGGCCGAAGCATGGAAGCTGCCATCGTTAACGGTCGCGAACTGGGCTATTTGAATATTCCAGACGATGCGCTCATCGATGCCAATGAATTACATTCCATCCCCGCTAATAAGGTCATGATCCTATGTACCGGTTCTCAAGGTGAACCAATGGCTGCCCTTTCGCGGATTGCTAACGGTACCCACCGTCAGATCTCCATTCAGCCCGGCGATACCGTGATCTTTTCAAGTAACCCGATTCCTGGTAACACCATCAGTGTTAACCACGTGATCAACGAACTTGAAGAAGCCGGTGCCAACGTTATTCATGGTAAGGTCAATAACATCCATACTTCTGGCCATGGTGGTCAAGAAGAACAGAAGTTAATGCTGCGCTTGATGAAGCCGAAGTACTTCATGCCAATTCACGGTGAATACCGGATGCTTAAGATCCACACCGAATTAGCTGAACAATGCGGCGTGCCGAAAGACCATAGTTTCATTATGGAAAACGGTGATGTGTTAGCCCTAACAAAAGATTCCGCCAGAATTGCTGGTCACTTCACTGCTGGTGATGTTTACATCGACGGCAGCGGTATCGGTGATATTGGTAACGTGGTCTTACGTGACCGCCAATTACTTTCTGAAGAAGGTTTAGTGGTGGTTGTCGCAACCATCAATCTGAATGATAAGATCATTCAGGCTGGTCCGGATCTGCTGTCACGCGGCTTTGTTTACATGCGTGAATCCGGCGAACTGCTGAACGAAGGCCGTCGCCTAGTGTTCTCCACCATCCGTCGGGCAATGCGTTCCAAGAAGGCCAATGAAGCCTCCATTCGCAACGCCATCATTGATGACCTGCAGAACTTCTTATACGAGAAGACTGAACGTCACCCAATGATTTTACCAATGTTAATTATGGATTAAACCCGTAATACCAAACAGGTCAACTACTCTTTGAAGTAGCTGACCTGTTTTTGTTAGTCTTCACCATATTTTAACCAAATCTTAGCACTTCAATATAGCTCCCACATACAAATTCGGCTATAATAAGAAAGTATGATTTTTGTAAGCTTAAGCTATTGGAGGATGAGCTAGGTGTCTGTTAGTTACTACATCATTTTAAATGAGTTTGCCGGTGGCGGCAGCGTGAAAAAGCTCTGGCCAGAAATCAAGGCGGTCTTAGATGAACGTCACGTGGATTATGAAGTCGCGCAATCGACTTACTCCGGTCATGCTCAGCTTTTATCAAATCAATTTGCTAAAGCCCATGCCGATGATACACCTACCAAACAGCCCCGCTTTGTGGTTTTAACAATTGGCGGTGATGGGACGCTCCATCAGGCTCTCACTGGCCTCGTTGAAGCTAACTTAGAGCACCCAATTCCAGTGGCTTCTCTGCCGGTTGGCTCAGGCAATGATTTTGCCAGGGGCATCAAAATGGCTAAGAACTGGCACGCGGCCCTTGACCAGATTTTAAACTGTACCGCCGAAAATTGGCTCACAATCGGGTCTTACTTTGATACTAATAAACAGGCCCAGGGGGTCTTCACAAACAACGTTGGCATTGGTTTTGACGCTGCTGTGGTCACCTCTGCTAATAGTGCCCCGTCCAAGGGAATTTTGAATCGCCTGCACGCCGGCACGCTCAGTTATCTGGCTGCCATCATTGGTGTCTTTTATAACCAAGAAGCCTTTCCGCTGACGGTCCATATTGGCCAGCACCGGGATATTTATCCCCATGCCTACCTCGTAACCGTTACGAACCACCCCTACTTCGGTGGCGGTGTCAAGATTGCTCCGTCTGCCTCTGTCAGTGATCCCAACCTCGATTTAATCGTGATTGAGAAGGCCAATATTTTTAAGTTGCTCTTTATATCATTAATGTTATCAATGGGTAAGCATTTAAAACTCAAATCCGTTCATCACTATCATGAAAATAAACTGCATTTGATCGTCCCTTCTATAGAGTATGGTCAAATTGATGGTGAAGACATGGGTGGCCGATACTGGGATACCTACTTTGAAACCAAGCAGTATCCATTCTGGATCGACCCGACGATTTAACTTGCAGCATTTAATTTTACCAAACAAAAACGACACTAACAGTCACTTAACTGTTAATGTCGTTTTTTAGTCCTCATTCAATTTTTTGACAGAATCACTCAAATTCAACTTAATCTTCTGAAGCAGCCATGGCTTCAAGAATCATGTTTAGATAGTCACACTTAGCTGAAAGCTTTTGCATCTGTCGGCCATATTTCGGCTCGATAGTAATCGTCTCGTGATGACACGGTTCAACCTGTCGAGCTTCCGTGGCCTTTAATTCATCTAATTGCTCATTTACTTGCCGATATTCGGTGAGGATCTCTGAACGATTACTCATCAGTTACACGCCTTCTTAGTTACAAAATAAGTTTAAGTATTTTTAAAACAAGAATGACTATAACACCAAATTTCAGGTTTGTGAACCATAATTTGCAAGAAAATTTTTAGTGGCTTACCAGATTAAAATTAGCTAAAAAACTAAAAATAAAACCAAAATAAAAAGACCCGAACGCTATCAGCAGACTTCGAGCCTCAAGAAATTCATTTTAATTAGCCGTTTACAGTACCCGCAAAACTTGGTTTGAAGTACGGGTTAATGGATTGAATCTGAACGTTTTCACCAGGTTCTGGCGCAGCGACATACTGGTTGTTGCCAATGTAAATCGCAACGTGGTAAGTAGCGCCTTTACGACCCCAAAATAGAAGATCGCCAGGAGTAGCTGAACCAACAGAATGTGCCGAAACGTGTGACTCTTGGGCAACTGTATTATGTGGTAAAGTCGTTCCCGTAGTATGTGCGTAAACGTAACTGGTAAAGCCGGAGCAATCCATTCCCCTAAGTGAGGATCCACCCCAAGAATACGGAATCTTTTCCGAAGCTAATTTGACCGCGTAGCTCGTCACCGAAGTTACTGGTGCACCAGCTGCATCAGCCTTAACGGTCTTCTTGGCCTTAGGAACTTTGTTGACAGCCGTCTTTTTAGTGGCTGTCTTAGGTGTCTTAATCGCCGTTGTTTTTTTAGTGACCGCGTTTACCGTTTGCTTTTTAACGGGTGTCTTCTTAACGGCGGTAACAGCAGCAGTCTTCTTAGTCTGTGCTGCAGTTCCCCTGATCGTTAATTTTTGACCAACGTAAAGCGCGTTAGTGCTCAAATGGTTGATGGCCCTTAACTGACTGGCCGTCATGCCATATTTGGCACTAACTTTGTTCAGCGTGTCCCCTGACTTCACTTTGTATGTAGAGGCTGAGGCTGTTGTCTTAGGTGCTGCTACGTGACGTGTAACACCGGCTTTAGTCGTAACTGGCGCTTTCTTAACGGTTGTCTGCTTAACGGTTGTCTGTTTTACATTTGACGTTTGCTGTGTCGTTGCTTGCTTCACAGGTGTTGTTTTAGTAACTGAAGACCCTAAAACAATTCTTTGACCTGCAAAAATCGTATCTTTCTGTAGATGATTAGTTTTTTCAATCGAACTAACTGATACACCATACTTGTTGGCGAGTTTCCAAACTGTGTCGCCAGACTGGACAGTTACCGTTTTAGCGCTGGCTTGAAGTGGCCCTGCCATGAATAATCCGGCAGCCCCAATAACGCCAGCGGTGATGATTTTGGTCGTTGTGTGTTGTTTTCCCAAATCAGATCACCCCTCCTAATTAATCTTCTTGTGAATGCGCTTTTACAGAAATTACATGTTCATAGTACCACACTTTCTAAAAATTCAGCAAAAAAGTTTAAGATTTTCTTGCGATGGGCAATTAGACAATTAATTGATAACGGTCATCCATACTGTAACAACGCGCTTTATAAGGCTTTGTAACATACAAAAAAACTAGTTGCTATTCTCATGAATATCAGCAACTAGTTAGTTTTTATTGATTATTGAATTACTTTTTGCTTAATAAACCGGCTTATTCCGGCTTAATTTAGAACAAATTACTAAAGAAATTGACGATTGCCTGCCAAATTCTGCTGAGGGTCCCCATAATGCCGCTGGTGTCCGCATTACTAGCAAAATCCCTTAACTGCGCCATTTTGTTACCTACCGAATTACTGATGTTACTAGCAACTTGTTTGGCATTATCCACGTAGCTTGAGGTTCCTGAAACGGGCGCTTTTTGAACGTTCCCCAACGCGATCACGATGTTATTGACTACGTTAGTTGGCGTTTGCGACTGAATGCCCTGTTTAGCTAAGGCATCATCCAGCATCTGTCTGATGTCTTCTTTAGTCGCGTACTGATTATCCCTTTGCCGCTGTTTAGCTAAGTCGGATGAAACGTTACCAACGGCTGCCATTAATTTCCCAGGATATTTTTTATCACCCTTATTTTGGTTAATTGCTGGTTGGGTGGCATCCATGATGCCATTAGCAGCCTGGGTGTTTTGCTGATTCAACGTTAAGCCATCCGCAGCCAAGGCCTTATAGACACCGGTTAAAGCCGATTCACCAGAAACGGTTTTATCAGCCGTCACCGTAATGATCACGTCTTTGACTCCAGCCATGGTAGCCACCATCGCATACTGCTGTGACGTCACTTGAGTGATATTATTTTGCCCGTTATACGGCGCAATGTTGACCTTAACGCCCGTCCCGGGGTCGGCTGGTGCTAATGACACGGAACTGATCATGCTGGCATCACTCGTTCCAGCCGAATTAATATAAGTGGCATAATCAGATCCCGTAACGGTCAAACTTTGATAGTTTGATTGCACAGCCAACGCCTTTGAAACGGCATCTTTATCCTCAGAAGCTAGACCTGAACCATAAACGACATAGGGTTTTGACAAGGCTTTAGTCTGCACCGCCTGTCCTGAGTCAGCGTTCGCGGAATCCGAACTTTCAGAACTCGCTGGCACGTCAGCGTTACTATCGGCCAGTGCCCGAACTGGCACGCCAGCCCCCAACAGAAGTAATAATGCAGCGCTGATCAAACTCAACCGAATTGCTTTTTTCATCATGAAATCCTCATTTCATATAGGTTAATCCTAGTGTAGCACGCCCAATAACGGGGCTGAATACTTAGTCCAACCTTTTAATGAATTCATAAGGCACGGTAGATCAACTGGCCAATCTCCGCCATCATTGAGATCACTGCTAGCCGATCTGTAAAGCCATCCGTTAAAACAGCAACGTCAATCGACTGACCATTTTTAGAAAACCGCGCGACATCGTGGTCAACGAACGGGCCCTCACCGGTCTTATTATAGATTTGAACGTCCGTGGCGGTTTCATCCATTGTTAATGGTAATTTACCACGAAACTGCTGGTTTAAAAACCAGTTTCGCGTCTGCGGAAAGGTCTTCAAGAGGTACCGAAAAAGCCGCAGTGCATCGGCCGCTGAAATCACATTTTCACGCCCATCTTTGACCGCTGCTGTATCCATTAATCGGCGTTGCAACTGCGTCTCCTGATAGTTATTTTGGGCTAACCACTGATTGATTGTCGCCATCGATAAATGGTCGATCATCACATTAGCAGCATAGTTGTCAGAAACGGTGATCATTAATTTTAATAGATCTTTGATCGTCCACTCGGGCTGATCCAGTAATTGCAGCACGCCTGCGCCACCAACTTGCGGTGTGTTTGAAACGTCGATCACCTGGTCAAGATCCTCCTGACGATTTAATTGGGTCGCCAAAATAGCTAGTTTGATCACTGAAGCTGCCGGCAGCTGTTCATGGTCAAGATGACTGTAAAATAGCTCGTTTGTATGATACATACAAATCGAAATAGGCTCTTTGTAAGCTGCAATTATCAAATCAAGTTCTGCTTTCAGGCTCATTGCCAATACCTTCTTGCAGCCACAAATTCTGGTGCGTAACGCATCTCAGTTAATTTCGCAATATCGACCTGTTTACCAGGTGTACGTGACTGAATCATCTGGCCGTTGCCAATATACATTCCGACGTGATGCACAAATCCCTTACCGTGTTCATAGGCAAAAAACAGGAGATCACCTGGCAGTAAATTTTCTGGTTTAACTGGCTGACCGCTGTTTCGCTGATCATCAGCATCTCTTGGAATCTGAATACCCAGCACACGATGCAAAGTATACATGAAGCCCGAGCAGTCAAACCCGTATGGGGAGATGCCTGCCCAGAGATAACGAAGGCCTAAAAATTGGTGCGCCATGGCAACCATTTTGTCACCAGCCGTTTCGCCGTCTGCGTGAACCAGCGTACTATCGGCAGCCACATAGCCGTCTCCAAACGGCGTGGCAACCCGTAGTAAATGACCTTCTTCTGCGACCTTGGTTAATGCCGTCCCCATCACAAGGTCAAGCTGGGGTTGGTGCTGGTCATCGTAAAGGGTCGTAAACGGGACGGTAATATGAACGATCGGCCCTTCAGCCGAATACGTTACGGGCGCGGTCGACAAAAGTTTTGTCGGCAACCAGCCAATGTAGCCTCGTTCATCCGCGTCGTCAGTCTGAGTGGTCAAATAAACTTTTGCCCACTCACCTGCAATACTATCAATCATCACTTCGTCATTAAAAACTGCTTGTGTCTCCAGTCGCTTAGCATCACATAAATCAATGGTCTGCGCCGTGGTCATCTGAGCTACCCACTGTTTGGTCTGACCATCGAGGGCTAACTGATCGATTTTTCGTGGTGCTTTAGGACTAGTCCACAACGTTGCTACAGGAACTATTACTCGTCTTGTTTCCATCCGCTCACCCCTAATTGCTGTTAATTACTTTGTCTGAAACTGAATTCCTAATCCACTTTCGCTAGGAATCGTGATCTCTGAACCCGCATGCGTAATGCCACCAGTTGTGGGCTGTTTAGTAAACATCATGGCCGCATCCAAATCATAATATTGAATGTTGCTTTTGGCAGCTGCCATCTCCGCAGCGGCAGTGACTGAAACTTGCGATTCGATCATACTGCCCACCATGCAGGGAACACCAAAGACTTCCGCAAGCGTATTGATCTTCAGGGCGTTATCAATCCCGCCCGCCTTCATAAGCTTGAGATTAATAATATCACAACCGTCCATTTTTAGTAATCGCAACGCATCCTTAACCGAAAAGATACTTTCATCCGCCATAATCGGGGTATCGGTATGCGCGGTCACGTAAGCCATGCCTTCAAAATCATCGGCTGGTACTGGCTGTTCTACTAACTCAATCGCCAGACCATCCGTAGCCATTTGATTGATCATTTTAGCGGCCTGCTTTTTACGCCAGCCCTGGTTGGCATCCAGCCGAATCTTAACGTCTGGACCCACCGCATCCCGAATAGCGCGAACTTGTTTGAGATCTTCAAAGGGTGATTGACTGCCAACCTTAACTTTTAAGGTGTTAAACCCTGCCGCCACTAATTGTTTGGCGTGACGCACCATTTCTGCTGCGGTACCAACGCTGACCGTATAATCGGTAGCTACCGTTTGGCGATAACCGCCCAGCCATTGTGATAAGGAAACCCCATAGTGCTGCGCCAGTAAATCATTCACTGCAATGTTGACCGCTGCTTTCGGACTGTGATTGCCAACTAAGGCCGTATCAATTAGCTGTTTGACCCGTTCAGGCTGGTTCAACGATGCGCCAATTAATTTCGGTGCGATCACCTGCTCGATGGCGTACCGAATACTGGCAGAGGTGTCTCCCGTGATTGGTGCTGTGGGTGCCGCTTCGCCTAAACCCACAACTCCATCCGAATCCGTCATTTTCACAATCAGACTCTCGGCCGTCGTCACGGTTCGTAAGGCCGTTTTAAACGGTGATTTTAACGGTACTGCAATTGGAAAGGTTTCAATTTTTTTAATTTTCAATGACATGACATTGCCCCTAATCTTTATAATCTTAAATCCATTTCCCCTGATCAAATGGTTAAATCATGGGGGTCAAAACGAAAACGCTTCTTATTATAGGTTAATTTACCGGCAACTTCTAATTTGGTCACCACTTGCCCAGCGGTCTCACGCGTGGTGCCGCTTAACCGGGCCAATTCGATCAGCGTGATCGGATAAGGAATCAAAACATCGCCCTCTGGTGTCTGCTCACCCATATCCGTGCCAAAAATACTCAGCGCCTGAATCACCCTGCTAGTCGCACTGGAAGTCACTAATTTCTGCAGCCGGTTTTCCATCTGGTCCAGCAAGCGGCTCATTTGACTGATCACTTGACGGGTCACCAGCGGGTTTAAGGCAACGATGGCTTCAAAGCTCGTCATGGACACTGACGCGATCGTAATTGCCGTTAACGCTGTCGCCGTGTAGGGATAGTCCGCATCCGTGTACAGACCGCGGTAAGGAAACCCTTTAATGGCTTTAACGTAATTAATGAATGAAAAATTACCGGTTTCATCCTGCCGTTCCAAGCGCACCACACCCTTGATCACGTAATAAAACCGTTGCCGCGAGTCCCCGTGGTCAAACAATACCTGGCCCTTCGGATAAGTTTTAACGTTGAGATCATGCGTCAGTTTGGTAAATTCAGCCTCAGTAAACTCACGAAATTCAGGTAACTGACGCAAATAATGACGGTAGGTATCCTCCGATTGCAGCATGACTCCGGCTCCTTTCTTAACTGGCTTATATTATACGCCAAATGGGGTTAAATTTAAGTTTCATCAGTTAATTACGGGTTAAAATTACATAAAAATAACCTCATGATCATTCAAATAACTGATCATGAGGCTATCGTATTCTCTTAAACGTTTGTCTCCACGTTCACGGCTGAAATAACGGTTCCAGAACCCGTTTCAATAAATTGCCCCAGGTTAGTCAGTGACGTGATCACCGCTTGTCCCTCTGGGCGATGGGTCACAAATTCAATGGCTGCTTCCACTTTTGGCAGCATACTGCCAGCGGCGAACTGGCCGTCAGTAATGTGCTGCTGCAATTCATCGACCGAAACTGCCGTCAGCTGCTGCTGTTTGGGGGTATTAAAGTTCACGTAAACGTGATCCACTGCCGTTAAAATGATCAACTGGTCAGCACCCACCCGTTCGGCTAACTTTTCTGAAGCGAAATCTTTATCGATCACCGCCTCGCAGCCGATTAGCTCATGACCATGCCGGATAACGGGGACGCCACCGCCACCAGCTGCAATGGGAATAATGCCCGCGTTGACCAGCTGATTGACGGCGCCGGCTTCCACCACACCGATGGGCCGCGGTGACGGCACTACCCGCCGATAGCCCCGGCCGGCATCTTCCACAAACTGAAATTCGGGATTGGCACTTTGAATATCAGCCACTTCTTTTGAGGTATAAAAGGGCCCAATTGGCTTCGTTGGCGTATCGAAGGCCGGATCATTTTCATCAACAACGACTTGGGTCACCACCGTTGCCACATCCATTTCAATCCCCAGATCAGCTAGTTCGGCAGCCATGGCATTTTGCAGCCAGTAGCCGATACTGCCCTGGGTCATGGCAACCGCGGTATCTAACGGCATGGCCGGATTATCCGGTGTGTTGCCAGCCACTTGCTGCAGTAATAGATTACCGACCTGAGGCCCATTACCGTGCGAAATAATCAGCGAATCACCCTGCTGAATAAATTTAACCAGGTATTTAGCGGTTTCTCTTAAAGCGCGCTGTTGCGCTTGGGCACTGGCATCACTTGCTAAAATCGCGTTGCCGCCGAGTGCCACCACAATTTTTCGTGCTGTCATGGGAAATCATCCTTTCTGTCAAGGTGTCTGCTGAAAAATAAAAAGGGCGCTGAGCAAAACAACTGAATGTTTCGCCTAAGCCCCCTAAAGTCGACTAATCAGCTTATACTTTTGGAATAAATAAGTCGCCTAACGTTGCTGCCATCATGGCTTTGATGGAATGCATCCGGTTTTCAGCTTCTTCAAACTGCCGGGCGTATTTGCTGCGGAATACTTCGTCCGTAATTTCCATTTCAGTCAAGCCGTACTTCTCTTGAATTTCTTTACCATAATCAGTGGTCGTATCATGGAAAGCTGGCAGACAGTGCATCACGATCAATTGATCATCTGGGGTGTCCGTCTTCTTCAAAGCTGCCATGTTGACTTGGTAAGGTTTCAGTAAATTGATCCGTTCTTGCCAGTTGTTTTCACCCATGGATACCCAAACGTCGGTGTAAACAATGTTGGACCCCTTCAGGCCTTCATCCAGATCATCCGTGATCAGCAATTTCGCGCCTGAGTCCTTCGCAAACCCGTTGGCCAGATCCTGAATCTCTTGGGCTGGGTGTAATTCGTTAGGCGCCACGATGTGGATGTTGACCCCCAGGATTGCACCGGTAACTAGCAGGGAATTGGCCATGTTGTTCCGGCCATCACCCATATAAGTCAACGTCAGTCCCTTGAGATGACCAAAGTTTTCCTTCACGGTCATGAAGTCGGCCAGCATTTGGGTTGGGTGCCATTCATCCGTTAACCCGTTCCAAACTGGTACCCCGGAGAATTCGGCTAACTGTTCCACGACTTTTTGACTAAAGCCCCGGAATTCGATGCCGTCAAACATGCTGCCAAGCACCTTAGCCGTATCTTCAACCGATTCTTTTTTACCTAACTGAATATCGTTAGCGCCTAAGAATTCTGGGTGCGCCCCAAGGTCAATTGCCGCGGTGGTAAATGCTGAACGTGTCCGGGTCGAGTTCTTTTCAAACAGTAACGCAATGTTCTTTCCTTCCAGGTAATGATGCGGCACGCCCGCTTTTTTAAGGGCCTTTAGATGCAGTCCAAAGTCAATCAAATAGTTCAATTCAGCGGCACTAAAATCTTTTTCGGCCAGCACTGACCGTCCTTGAAAAACGCTATTTTTAAATTCTTTCATGATAATAGCTCCTTTTTGTTAGATTATAGATCTTCCCGTACCAGCGGCATACTCATGCATCTTGGGCCGCCACGTCCCCTTGAAAGTTCGCTGGACAGAACTTCCAGAACTTTCAGTCCATGTTCACGGAGTACCTGATTTGATACGTAGTTTCTATTATAGGTTACCACAACTCCCGGAGCAATCGCCAATGTATTCGAACCATCATTCCATTGTTCCCGGTCAGCAATCAGGGGGTCACCGCCACCGGTCGGAATGAGGTCGATCTCAGCTAACCCCAGCACGTCTTTTAACACTTGTTTGAGGTCTGAATGGTGGTTAACGTGCAGGTCACCAGTTTGATCTTCGGTAATGGTCCACGTATCGATTTGACCGCCTTCACCCAAGATTCCCGGATGAACGGTAAATTGATCGTGGTTGATCATCGTAAACACCGTGTCTAAGTGCATCATGGCGTGATTATGCGGGATCCGAATGGCCAGTACCTTTTCAAACCCGCTCTTTCTTTCAAATAACCGGCGCGCGATATCTTCAATGGCACCAGCTGAAGTCCGTTCTGACACTCCAATGGCGATCACGGTGTCGCTGAGCACTAATTCATCGCCACCTTCGATTCGTCCTGGCTGATCACGGTCCCGCCAAACGTGCAGGCCCTGATCAGCAAACCGTGGGTGATAGTTAATGATCGTTTCCATAAAGAAGGATTCACGCTGCCTTGCTGGGAAGGTCATGTGATTGATACTGAGGCCGTCGCCTAACGAAGCTGCCGGGTCACGGGTGAAGTACAGGTTAGGCATTGGATCTAAGTAGAACGGATAATCCTGTTCCTCAGCCGCACTCACCAGGTCGCGCGGTACGAAGTCCAATTCGTTTTTCCGTACGCCAGCCATGAGTTTGATCACCATTTCAGTTGTTGTCATACTTAATAGGTAGTCTTCGAGTTCACGATGAATAATACCAGCTGCATAACCGGATTCAGTTAACATCTTGTCCAAAAAGGCGGTTTTGACTGCTGGACCGCCAGCATCTAACGCTTCCACCACTAAGTTTTCTAAATATAACACTTCAGCGCCGTTCGCTCTTAGTGTGTCAGCAAAATTATCGTGTTCTTTTTGCGCAATGGGTAGGTAAGGAATGTCATCAAATAAGAGCCTTGGCATCATCTCAGGGGTAAAGTTTTCCACCTCTGCACCAGGGCGTTTCAGCATCACAACGTCAAGTTTGCCGATTTCTGATGTTACATGAATTGGTTTGGTCATGGTAGTTACCTCCTATCTCTTTTAGACATCTTAATCATACGGTTAACTGGCACCGGTTTCATCGAATGCTTCACAGTTAAAATGCCAAGGATTTCACATTTTTAAGTCTGTCTGATTATTGCCAAAAAAATATGCAAAAAAACGTTCTATTTGAGCCTTATCAGCTTAAATATACACGTTCTTTTGCATATTATTAGAATATTAAAATTAGATTAAATATCGTTTAGTCCTTATATATAAGGATATTCGCACTTTAATCACTATTAATTCATATTTGTTTCACATTTTTACTGTATATCATCAGCAATTAATTTGACACTGTCCCGGGCCACTAATTCCAGCGGTAACTGCTTATCCTGATGGGCCAATCTGGGATTATGCAGCCGCTCGATCAACAGTTTAGTGGCGACCTGCCCCATTTCAAATGCCGGCTGGTGAATCGACGTCAGCTTAGGCGTGACAAAATTCGCCAGATCAATGTCATCGTAGCCCATCACGGACAGATCATCGGGCACCTTCAGCCCCCGTTCAGAAAGCCCGCGATAAAGACCGATCGCCATCTCATCGTTAATGCAAAAGACCGCGGTGGGCTTTTTCGCTAGTAACTCCGCCGTGGCTTGATAGCCGCCTAACTTCGTCATTGACGTCTGAACCACCATCTCATCAGGCAGTGTTGCTCGATACTTAGCCATACCGGCCCGAAAACCGCTGATTCGCTGCTGAATATTATGGGTAATGGTTTCGCCGGCCAGTAAGGCAATTTTACGGTGGCCCTGCGACAGCAAATAGTTCGCCGCCATTTGACCGCCCTTATAATCATCGACCCAGACCCGGTCTCCAATCTGCGCATCATTTTGATCAAACAGTAGATAAGGAATCCCGTTACGGGTCAGGATGCGATCAATATCGTTGGCATCCAACGTAGCACTGGCAATAATCAGACCATTTGCTGCCCGTTTGATCAATTCTTCAAGGTACATACTTTGCAGTCTCTGGTTCTGGTTGGCATCGAAGATAATGGGCACAAAGTGGTTCGACTGAGCGACCTGCTGAATGCCCTTAATAAACATACTAAAAAACGGGTTGGCTAAGTTGGGGATCAGCACCCCAATAGTTTGAGTGGACCCCATAATTAAATTACGGGCGTTAAAATCTGGCACGTACCCCAACTGTTTTTGTAATTTAAGGACCCGCGCACGGGTATCGCTGCTAAACCGATCGCCCTTACCATTAAGAATTTGTGAAACCGTGGTTACCGATACCCCGGCAGCTTCCGCTAGATCCCGAATTGTCACTTTTTGTGCCACAACGTCCTCCTTACCGCAACTCGCCTGTATGAAAACGGTCGCCCATGATTTAAATCGTTAACATTAAACTATGTAATAAATCCCCCATTTCGATAACACGAAAATGGGGGGGTAATTCGCTTTAATTAGCCTTTAATAATAGAATTGATCTTGGTTAATTCATCAGCAGAGAAACGAATGTTTTGAACGGCTTTCAGGTTATCTTCCAAATGGGACACCTTTGAAGCCCCCGTAACGACACTAACAACGACGGGATCCTTTAATAACCAGGCTAAAGACATTTGAGCTAGCGTCTGATCACGATTCTTTGCCATTTCGTTTAACTGGTTTAACTTGGCAGTCACTTTAGCACGGCCTTGATCCATGACCTCAGTACTGCTCCAGTGAATCTGAAAATCTTCTGGAATACCGCCTAAATATTGATTCGTCAGCAATCCTTCAGCTAAGGGACCATAGGCAACCATCCCGAGGTTATTGGCTTTCAGTGTATCCAGTACACCGTTGTCTTCAACTTCGCGGTTTAACATATTGTAGGATAACTGATTGACCACGAATGGTGTGTGCAGTTCCTTGAAAGTCTTCATAATGGCCTTAGTTTGAGCATCATTATAGTTAGAGATTCCAACGTATAAGGCTTTACCTGCCCGAACTAGACTGTCCAAAGCTTCCGCCGTTTCAGCTGGATCAGTGTTTGGATCTGGACGATGACTGTAATAGATATCAACATAGTCCAGCCCCATCCGTTTCAAGCTGCTATCAAGCGCGTTGATCAGCGTCTTACGGGAACTCATTTCACCATAAGGCCCTGGCCACATGTGATAGCCGGCTTTAGTGGTGATCACCAGTTCATCACGGTACGGCTTCAAATTAGCCTGATAAACTTGGCCGAAGAGCCGTTCAGCTGCACCTGATCCGGGACCATAATTATAAGCTAAATCAAAACTAAAAATACCACTATCAAATGCTTTTAAAATAACCTTTTCACTGTCAGAATAGTTGGCGTCATCCCCGAAACTGTGCCACATTCCAAAGGACACTGCAGGTAACTGCAGGCCCTTGTTGCCGGCACGACGAACGGGCATCCGACCATCGTAACGATTTTCATCCGCTGCATACATATGAGTGATTCTCCTTCTCTTATAAATTGGTACATATCAATTTTAAAAGGAGAACGACACCCGGTCAAGGGGAAAACCATGTGAATCTGAAGCTAGCTGTTTATTAGGATTGCAAGCTGAGCTTCACCGCATCGCTGACGTGGCCGCCAGCTTGTTTCAATAACGCTTTAGCTTCAGCAATCGTTCCCTTAGTTTCAATCAATAGAATTGCCAACGGCACGTTATTATCCGCGCGATCCAACGCTCTTTCGGCAGCCAGCGTTGACGTCTGTGTAGCGGCCGCGATGATCCGCTTTGCCCGCCGTTTAGTTTTTTCGTTAGTGGGTACCACGTTGATCATCAGATTTTGATAGACTTTACCAGAACGGATCATAATGCCACTAGAGATCATGTTTAAAATCATTTTTTGCGAAGTCCCGGCCTTCATGAGCGTGGCCCCGGTGATCACTTCCGGTCCCACGATCGGGCAAATTGCCACATCGGCGTTGTGTTCCAAAGGACTGTCAGTTACACAGGCAACGGCAATGGCCAACGCACCGACCTGCTTGGCATAGTGCAAAGCTGCCACGGTATAAGGCGTCGCACCACTGGCGGCGATACCGATCACAATGTCTTTTTTATTGAGCGTGACTTTTTTCAAATCATTTTCCGCTGCTTCGGTTGAATCTTCTACCCCTTCCAGGGTGTGAAACATGGCGTCTGGGCCACCAGCGATGATGCCAAAGGTCTGAGACTCTTCCAGCCCATAAGTCGGCCGTAATTCCGTTGCATCAAGAACCCCTAACCGACCAGAAGTTCCGGCACCGATGTAGATCAACCGGCCGCCATTGTCGAAACGGGTCGTTGCCAAATTAATGGCTTCCGAGATCTGTGGTAACTGCTTTTGAACCGACCGACCAACCCGCTGGTCCTCACGGTTAATAATTTCGACCATATCTTCCGTATCAACTTGATCAATATGGGTGGAATGCCGATTACGCTGCTCAGTTAATAAATCTTCAAAGTTCATGTCAAAACCTCAACTTTCATCGCCTAACCCTGATTGGAAAAGGTTATTTAAAATTGTTATCGCTTTCAATTCCTATAACTCAGGTATACCATGTTTCATTAAAAATTTCAAACAATTCTTTTCAATTGCCATTTTTTCACGTATTTTTGAAAATAATTAACTTAACAAGTAAGCTAATTTGTAAGCGATAATTTTTAGTTGCAATTTGAAACGTTGCTGAAATCGCATAACTGCACAAAAAAGCTTAACTATCAGTCCAAACGACCGTTAGTTAAGCTTTTTAACGCTTTTCTGTGAAACTTACTTCGTTAAATAAATATCCTTATAACCGCGGCTCATCCCAGCCGGATTCCAGACGTAACCATGGACGTTTGGCCGCCATAGTTCAGTCGTAGATGGCTGATACAATGGAATGACGCCTTGATCCTTCATCAGGATCTTCTCGGCAGAAACGAGGTCTTCGTAACGTTTCTGCTGGTCATTGGCATCCGTCGTCTGAGAAGCGTTCGTCAGTTTGTCGAATTCCGCGTTAGACCATTTACCGTTGTTCGTCGGGTTCTTGGTTTCCTGCAAGCTCAAGAAGTTAATTGGATCAGCAAAGTCGGCACCCCACTGTGAAACTACCAGGTCAAAGTTCCCGTTAGATGACCGTGCTAAACGGTTCTTGTAAGGCACGTTATCAATGTTAACTGACAGACCTGGTAGCTTGGTGAACTGGTCTTGCAGATACTGTGTCGTGGTCTTCGCCTGATCCGTATCATCACTCAGCAAGGTCAACGTCAGCTTCTTTTGGCCGACTTCCTTCATGCCTTGTGCCCAAAGCTTCTTGGCGTTACTTGGATCATAGGTTACCCCAGACTTCACGTAAGCGTCAGTTGCAAAATCCGCCTTGGTCTTCGGGTTTCTGCTGAGGTTGGTTGAAACAAAGCCCTTTGGCGCCGTGGAACCGTCACGTAACACCTTAGTAGCTAAGGCCTGTTTATTCACGATCTGGGACAGTGCCTGCCGAATCTTAACGTTTCTCAATGCCTTATCCCGCTTTTCATTCAGCTGCAGATACATCATTGAGCCGCCTTCAAATTTGGTGAAGGCTTTATTGTTCTTGTAGTTAGCAACTTGGGTCCCGGTTAAAGGCGTCACATCAAGTTTATTTTGGTTATATAAGTTCAAACCGGTGCTGGGGCTCTTCACCACTTGGAAGTTGATGGCACTTAAGTGAACGTGTTTTTTATCCCAGTAATTCGGGTTCTTCTTTAACTGCCAAGTATTGTTCGTCCCGTTCCAGCCAGCCACTTTAAACGGCCCGTTGTTTGAGACGTCCTGACTATTGTGGCCGTACTGCTTACCGTACTTTTCAACCGCTGACTGCTGTTCCGGGAAGAAGGTCGGAAAGGCCAGTAACAGCTTAAAGTACGGTACTGGCCGGTCTAATGTAACCACCAGCTTATCCTTACTTGGGGCTGAAACGCCTAAGGTATTCGGACTCATCCGCCCCTTTTGAATCGCACTAAAGTTCTTGATCCCGGCAAAGAGATAAGCGTAGTTAGCCGCCGTTTTCGGGTTGGCTGTCCGCCGCCAGGAATAAACGAAATCCTGGGCGGTAACGGGTTTACCATTACTCCAGTGATCGTTTTTACGTAGGTTAAACGTGTAAGTTAAGCCGTCATTTGAAACGTTGGTTTTAGTTGCCAGGGCGTTTTCCACTTTCGAATGCTTCCCCAGCCGGTATAACCCTTCATTAGTGGAATATAGGGCAGTTAAACTCACTGATTCAGAAGCTGCCGAATTATCCAATGTTGAAATGGTATCAGTCGTACTTAGATTAAGGTCCTGCTTATCAGCCATCTGCTGAGTACTGCTCGACTTGGACTGACCGCAAGCTGCAAGCGTTAAGGCTAACGCAAGACTACCGATACCAACCAAGATCTTTTTAAATGTCATGATGCCGATTCTCCATCTCTAATTTTTAGTCTTTAACAATTATACTAATCTGTTCTTTTACTCGGTAAAAAGCTGACCAACACTTTGTTCAGAATAAATACGGCGGATCGCCTGACCCATCAAATTACCAACGGAAATAATTTCCAGTTTATCAAATTGTTTTGATTCCGGCATTTGAATGGAGTCGGTCACGATCACCTTTTTCAGTGGTGAATTCACCATTTGACTAACGGCGTTCTTACTAAAGACCGGGTGGGTTGCCACGGCATAGATGTCGTTGGCGCCAGCGTTCTTCAGCGTTTGAGCTGAAATTGAGATCCGTACCGCCGTATCAATGATGTCATCCACTAAGATCGCGTTTTTACCCTTAACGGAGCCGATCACCGCTTCCGCAGAAGTCGTTGATTTATTTGGATCCCGATTATCAATAATGGCTAATGGTGCGTGCAGGAGGTCCGCCATTCGACGGGCTTTTGAGACCCCCGCGTGATCGGGTGAAACGATGACCAAATTATCGGTCAAGTGGTGGTCTTCAAAGTAGCCCGCCAGTAATGGGGCGGCTTCCAAATGATCCATTGGAATATCAAAGAACCCTTGCAGTTGAGCGGCGTGCAAGTCAAGCGTGACGACCCGGTTAACACCGTCATCTTCTAGTAGCGATGCGATCAATTTAGCCGTAATGGGTTCGCGGGAACGGGCTTTACGGTCCGCCCGGGAATAACCGTAATACGGGATCACGACCGTAATGGAATGGGCGCTGGCACGGCGGACGGCATCCACCATGATCAGCAACTCCATTAGCATCGTGTTGACTGGATCTGAAACTGACTGAATCAAGAAGATGTCATCGCCACGGATACTTTCATCCACCGTGATCGAAATCTCACCATCACTAAAATGCTTAATGGTAGCCTTACCCAGTTCGACACCCGCTGCCGCAGCAATCTTATCTGCCAGTGGCCGGTTTGAATTTAACGCAAACATCTTTAATGGATGTTCAGCTTCACTTTGATTTGGCATATTTTTCCTCCAGAATTTGTATTGTCAATTTACCTACATAAACAAATAGTACACTATCGCTAATTTTTAGTAAACGATTTTGGCGTGATCTTTCCCATTCCGATCATCGGATCGATCTGACCGCTGCTGATCAACGACATAGTTAAAATGCCATCGTTTAGAATCGTCGGCCCGTTGTCTTCGGCTACCGTTTCTGGTTGAGCCTCTGGTTGCGGCTGTGAGGCCACTTTAGCGGGTTGCTCAACCGGCTTGCTGGCAGCTGGTTTTTCAGCCGCCTGCTGGCTAATTGATTCCTGAACGTCACTGATCGTCGCCGTAATGCGGTCTACTAGCGCCGTTTGACGGTTAACTGACTGCCGTCTGACACTGGTTTCAAAAGCCGCTTGTTCACCCAATAAAATCAACGTTGACTTGGCCCGAGTAATCGCGGTATATAACAGATTGCGTTGCAGCATCCGCGAATACTGCATCACCATGGGCAAAATCACCATTTTAAACTGGCTCCCCTGCGCCTTATGGATCGTTGTACAGTAGGCCAAGGTCAATTTATCCCATTCATTGCGCGGATAGGTGACTTCAGTCGCGTCAAAGGCAACGGTGAGTTTATCGACTTTATCGGTATTCCCCTTCGCTTTAGCTAAGGTGATGCCCACGATTGAGCCAATATCGCCGTTAAACACGTTATTTTCGGGACTGTTGACCAGGTGCAAGACCTTGTCGCCAATGCGGAATTTTTCACCGCGAAATTCAACTTCTTTTTTGCGGGTATCACTCAGGGGATTCATAATATCTTGAATCAGCGTATTCAAGCGCGTCACCCCGGCTGGGCCCCGGTACATCGGTGCTAACACCTGAAAGTCGTCCGCGGAAAAGCCCCGTTGCTTGGCCTTGCCGACGATTTGTTCGATCACGGAAGGCATCTGATAGGCGTTGCAAGCAATAAATGACCGGTCAGACTTATTTTGCGTGAAATCAGCCGGTAATTTGCCGATCTTGATGTCATGAGCCAACGGAATAATCGAGGAATCATCGTCCTGGCGATAAATCGTGTTAAGCTCCATTTCCTTCAGCCGATGACTGCTTAAGAGGTCAAAGAAGACCTGGCCCGGTCCAACTGAGGGTAACTGATCCTTATCACCGACCAGTACCACTTGCATGGAATCCGGAATGGCCCGCAGCAACGTGCGAAACAGGTAAATATCGACCATCGACATTTCGTCAACGATCAATAGTGAACCTTCCAGATCTTTGGCCGTTACGTCATCGTTGTTTTCCCGTCCCGTCAGCCCTAACAGCCGGTGAATCGTACTAGCAGGCAAGCCGGTAGTTTCACTCATCCGTTTTGCTGCCCGGCCCGTTGGTGCGGCCAGCAGGATGGGAAACGGCTGGTCCTTATACTGATTAACGTCTAAAGATAGCTCGTGCAATTTGGCATACAGGTTCACGATGCCGTTAATAATGGTCGTTTTACCGGTTCCCGGACCACCCGTCAACAGGAAAACGTGGGATTGAATTGCCGCTAAGATTGCTGACTCCTGCGACTCATCATAGGTAATTCCCAGATTGCGCTCAACTAAGCGCATCTGTTTTTCAATCACCTTATCCTTAAAGCTGGGAAGATCCTCAGCCTGACAGATTCGGTTGAGATGTTCCGCCGCCTGCCATTCCGCGTCATAGAGACCCTTCAAGAAGATCCGGTTATCTTCGCCAACCACCTTTTGCGCTTTTCCCAATTCGATCAGCTGATCCGCAATCAATTGCGGATTAACTGCTTCATTACGGCTGTCCTGCAAGAGTTGCACGGTGCCGTTTAGTAACGGCTCAGCGGTGGTAAAGGTGTTGCCATCCGCCATAGCCAGTTCACTTAACGTCTGCAGCAACCCGGCCTGAATCCGTTGCGGTGACTGGGTGCCAATCCCGAGCTGCTCCGCAATCTGGTCAGCCCGTTTAAAACTCACCCCGTTAATGTCTTCAACTAACTGATAGGGATTCTCCTGAATCACCTGCAGCGTTTTTTCCTTATACCGTTCAAAAATCACACTGGCGAGCCGACTACCAAAGCCGTAACCGTTTAGACCAATAATAATCTGTTCGACGCCGTTATTGCTGGTCAAATTGTCAATCAGCGTCTGTTTGACTTCAGTTTTTAAGTTCAGCGGATCCAGTACTGATGGATCCTGATTGATTTGATCAATGGCCGTCAAGCCCAGTAAAGCGACGATCTTTTCGGCCGTTTTTTTACCTAGTCCTGGAAAATCATCGCCTGATAGATATTGGACAATGCCTTCCTTAGTCGTTGGTGCCTCATTTTGATAATTCTCAGCCTGAAATTGCTGACCGTACTTGGGGTGCTCCACTAATTTACCAAAGAAGCGGTAAGGCATCTCCTCGGTCACATCGGCAAAGTTGCCGGTCACCACGATCTCGTCACCCCGCCAGTCAAGGTTAGTTTGCGAGACCTTCACCAGTAAGACCTTATAAAAACTATCCGGGCTTTCAAAAAAAGTCGCTGATACCGTACCAACGATGTAGGACTGCTGTGGCTTTTGATCCGCATCAAATAGATTTATATTTTCACTGGCCATTTTGCACATCCCACTTTCAGATTAAGCGTTCGTCTGATCATCTTTGGAATTTTGATCAGTTTTCTTTTTAGTCAAAGCCCCCTGAATATCGGCTAACCGTGACTGCCCTTTTTGATAGTATTTCGGGTCTAATTGTTTCGCTTGGTTAAAGTACTCAGTGGCATCTTCACCCATGACAACAGCGGCAATGCCACGGTCAAACTGGGCGTGGCCGTTCTTCGGATCACTGGCCAGCGTTTTATCGTAGTACTGAGCTGCCTCTTTAAAACTGCCGACTGCTAATAGATTATCCGCGATCAATTGATTGACCTGCGGATCCTGCCGGTGATTCTCCGCGGCGGTCAACGCGAATGCCAGCGCCGTTTTATGGTCGTTATTCCCCATATAACTTTGCGCTAACATCATGTAGGCATCACTTTTTAACTTAGAATCTTTAACTTTATTAAACTGCGCAATGGCTTTTTGAAATTCCCCAGCAGCATAGTACACGTTACCCAGGCCGTACGTTAACGTATCCTTGGCAGCCCGGCTCTTATCCGCAAATAGCCCCAGCGCCTTCATCATTAATTCTTCTGCTTGAGAATAACTCTTTAGATTAACTAACAGGGCCCCTAAATCATAGTAGGTATGATAGTTATCTGGATCATCATCAATTTCTTGAATCAGCCGGTGCATGAGTTGTTCTGATTCTTTTTGTTTCGCATCCCGCTCAGTTTTTTGAGCATCCTGCTGTTGATTTGTCTCAGTCATGTCGTCGCCCCTCTAAATAGTGTCTGTTGGATCAAGTTTTCGTTTCAAATAATCGGTTTTGTTCCAGGCCACTAGTTCATAGTGTGCGCCCGCATCATGGGTCTCTAAAATGGTCGTGGAGGTGTTACTTAACCCGCCACGATCCCGTAAATGGGCTAAAGGCGTCCCCAATAACGCGTTGATTTCAGCGTTTAAAGCCGCCCCATGGCTGACGATCAAAACGTTTTGATCGTCGTTTGGGTAATTGTGCACAATTGTCTGAATCGCCGGTGTCATCCGGTCGATCACTTCCTGAAAACTTTCACCGCCAATTTCTACTGGCCGATAATCAGCCGGTGCGTTGCGAAAAGCGTCGAATTCTTCAGGGAAGCGGGTTTGAGCCTCTTTGAAGCGCATCCCCTCCATTTTCCCCAGATGAAACTCTTCCAGCCGGCTCAGCAAGCTGAGGGCTGGTTTACCAGGTAAATACTGCCGGACGGTACTGGCCGTGTTCCGGGCTCGCTTAATCGGGCTGGCGTAAATATGGGCAAATTTGATCTGTCTTAAATACGCTCCTGCTTGCTTGATTTCGTCGTAACTTTCAGGTAAGAGCGGTGAATCGCCACCAGCGCCCTGATAACGAGACTCAAGGTTCCACTCGGTTTTACCATGTCGTAAGAAAAATAATTTCAATGTCTTTCCCTCTCAACCAACGTTAATTTTAAAAATTAATCAATCCTATTATGACAGGTTGACCCCAAAAAACCAACCCAAGTTCTACGCAGAACCTGGGTTGGTTTTGATTATCTATTTAAACGTATTGGAGCTGACGATCCTTACTGTAAGCAGCGTCAATAATGGCACTCCCTAGACATTCCTGACCATCGTAGAAAACGACAGCTTGCCCAGGCGTAATTGCCCGGACCGGATCATCAAATTCAACGGTGACCTTTTGACCATCGTCAGACAGATGAACAGTCACACCGGTATCGACTTGACGGTAACGGAATTTCGCGGTTGCCCGGAAGTCTTGACCGCGGTCAATGGTGTTGACCCAGTGAATGTCAGAGGCTTCGAGATGAGTCGCGTAAAGATGCTCATTGTGATACCCCTTGCCGACATACAGAATGTTCTTCTTCAGGTCCTTACCGATCACGAACCACGGCTCATTATCCTCACCATCGCCACCGATACCAAGGCCCCGACGCTGACCAATGGTATAGTACATCAGACCAGCGTGCTCGCCCTTAACGTCACCATCAAGGGTCATCATCTTACCGGGCTTGGCTGGTAGATAGTGGCCTAAGAAGCCCTTAAAGTTCTTCTCACCAATAAAGCAGATCCCAACGGAATCCTTCTTGTGAGCCGTTGCCAAGCCAGCCTGCTCAGCGATCCGCCGAACTTCTGGCTTAGTGATGTCACCAATGGGAAACATCACGCGGTCCAGCTGTTCCGTGGAAAGCTGACTGAGAAAGTAGGTCTGGTCCTTGTTTTGGTCGACCGAACGCATTAAGTGCATATGACCGTCAGCATCGCGGTTTAACTGGGCGTAGTGGCCAGTTGCGATGTAGTCGGCACCGAGATCCAAAGCGTAGTCTAAGAACGCCTTAAACTTGATTTCCTTATTACAGATCACATCCGGATTAGGGGTCCGGCCCTTCTTGTACTCATCTAAGAAATAAGTAAAGACCCGGTCCCAGTACTCCTTTTCGAAGTTGACTGAGTAGTAAGGAATCCCAATTTTGGCAGCGACTTTAGCCACGTCTTTATAATCTTCGGTAGCAGTACAGACGCCGTTTTCATCAGTGTCGTCCCAGTTTTTCATGAACACACCGACCACGTCATAGCCCTGCTGCTTTAAGCGCAGTGCGACAACGGACGAGTCAACCCCGCCACTCATGCCGACCACCACACGCGTTTGGCTGTTGTCTTGCATAAAATCACCATCACTTCATAACAGATTCTGGAGAATCCACGAGTTGAAGGTCGCAAAAATCCAGTATAAATGATAATACACGCCAATAGCCCCTATTGCAAGCGATTAGTGCGTTACTGGCACGATGATCTCGCGTTCTTCCAGGTTATCCATAATGTAATGGAACTGTTCCAGAAAGGCATCTTTGCGTTCCATTTTGAAAATGTTCACTTCACGCATGCCATTACCCGCAACCGCGGCCATTTTAAAGCCGCTCAAATCTGAATTGACCATGACTTTTAATTCTACCGTTGCATTATAGGGTGACGATGGGTCTAATGAACGTTTTAACGTGAAGTTGCCGTTCTTGCTTTCATTAAAACCAACGTCTCTCAGTGAAAATTTCTTGATGCCATCACTAATTGTATACGACTGCTCGTCACCCTGTAACTTACTCGTTTTATCAAATGCCATCTTACTTCACCCCACTGCGTGTCTTTACCCGAGACACAATTTTAGAAATATTTGTTACCAGTGCTGAAATATCGGCCTCAGTCGTGTAGCGGCCAAAACTGATCCGAATGGACTCTGAGATTCGAGGACTGTCCGAACCAAACATGGCGGTCAGCACGTGCGATGGTTCAATTGACCCCGCCGTGCAAGCTGAACCACCGGAAACGGCGATCCCAGCTAGATCAAGGTTAGTTTGCATGACGTAGGTCGAGACCCCTTTGATCCACAGGTTCAACACGTGCTGTAAATTATTCCGGTCCAGTGACCCATTCACTTCAAAGTCCACGCCAGCATCCGTCAAGCCCTTAACGATCTGCTGCTTGAACTGGAAGTATTTCTCTTGACGATGGGCCTTTTCTTCAGAAGTGATCGTCTTAACAGCGGCTGCCATACCCGCGATTCCCGGAATATTTTCCGTCCCGGCGCGACGCTTTTCTTCCTGGTCGCCACCCTTAATAAAGCTTGGAAAGTTGATCCCCGTTTTACGGTACAGAAAACCGACCATTTTCGGTCCGTTGATCTTGTGCGCCGAAGTGGACAGCATGTCGATGTGGTCGCGCTTAACGTCAATATCCAGCAAGCCGTAAGCCTGCACCGCATCCGTATGGAACCAAGCTTGGTGATCCTTCAGCAGTTCACCGATCTCGTGAATCGGCATGTGGCTGCCCACTTCGTTATTCCCAGTCATAATGGTGACCAGGATCGTATCATCGCGTAAGGCGTTTTTGAAATCATCTAAGCTGATCAGACCATTTTCGTCCACTGGCAGATAGGTCACTTCAAACCCCTGTTCCTCTAAAAAATGCAGCGGCTTGAGAATTGCTTCGTGTTCAATGGCCGTGGTAATGATGTGTTTACCTAATGACTGGCGCGCATAGGCCGTTTGCATAATGGCCGTATTATCAGATTCAGTCCCGCCACTGGTAAAAATAATGTCGTCTTCATCGGCGTTAATGCTCTGGGCAATGATCTGCCGGCTATTTTCCAGAACGGTGTGCGCCTGACGCCCCAGTCCATAAAGGGTTGACGCGTTACCGTAAACGTTTTGCAGCTTATCCGTCATTTCGGCGAGGACCTCATCAGAAATGGGGGTGGTGGCTGCGTTATCTAAGTAAATTTCTTTCACTGTAAAAACTCCTTTAACTCGCTAAGCTGCAAACAGGGCCAACAACATTTGTGCTGACCGTTTACCAGCTTCAATAATAAAGTCATCAAAGCTGACCCCGGCGTTTTCGTCACCAACATCAGACATTGCCCGAACCACGACGTAAGGGGTGTTAAATTGGTGGGCCACTTGGCCAACCGCCGCGCCTTCCATTTCACTGGATAAGGCGTCTGGAAAATGCTTTAAGATCTTGTCGACAGCTTCGTGACTGGCAATAAATTGATCCCCAGAAACGATCAGCCCGGTTTTAACGTTCAGTCCGGTCGATTTGGCAGCCTGTTCCAGCTTTGCGACCCAGGTCTTGTCAGCATCAAAACGGGCAGGTTGGCCAGGTAATTGACCGTAGACGTAATCAAACGCCCGCGCGTCGACATCGTGATAGGCCGTCTGCGTTGACAGCACCACGTCGCCCACGTGCAGACCCTTACCGATACCACCGGCAGAGCCAGAGTTAATGACCACGTCAACGTGAAACTGCGTGATCAATAAGGCGGTCGTTAGTCCAGCCTGCACTTTACCGATCCCGGAGCGGACCAAAACCACGTCCTGGTCGCTGATCGTGCCTTCGTAAAACGACACGCCGGAAACATCCACGACGTTTTCGTTGACTAAGGCCTTTTTTAACGTTTCAATTTCTTCATCCATGGCGCATAAAATACCGTATTTCATTATCTTGCCCTCACTTTATAAGCGTTAGAATTCCACAAAAAATAGGATTAAAAAGACTGCGACGATACCCACGATCAGCCAGCCAATCGTCCAGTTTAATCGACGCTTCAGCCGGCCGATCTTATCAGCCGTGACCGCGTCCTGCTGTTTTTGGTCGTATTCCGGGTCACTGTGCTGTTTAGCATACCGCTTTTCGGCCTTCAGCCGTTCATGGTCGCGGCGGTCAAAGTCTTCCTGCTTTTTTCGCTGTGCTTCACGATACGCGCTGCGGCTCAATGGCTGTTCGCCATCGTCTGCTCGCTGATCATCATCTTGATATGCGATAAGGCTCACCTACTTTTTTGCTGCATCATTTCAAAGCGCCAAACCGCCATCACCGTTTTAGCATCTTCAATGTCACCGTTTTTAACCATCGTTTTCAGTTCGGCTAAGGAATAGGCCCTGATATTCAAGTTTTCACCCTTATCCCGAGGTAATTCGGATTGCACTGGCCGCAGATCAGTCGCTAAATATAACGTCATGTATTCGTCTGAAAAACCCACTGACGAATAAAAACCGGCTAACCGTTCGAGGTGGTCAGGGTGCAGCCGAATTTCCTCGTTTAATTCCCGAATGGCAGCGTGCTGAGGGTCATCACCATCACGCGAATCCAGCTTGCCCGCCGGAATCTCTAACGTGGGGCGTGCAATTGGTGAGCGCCATTGACGTACCAGAATCATTTTTTGTTCCGGTGTAATGGCCATGACCGCTACGGCACCTGAATGATGCACGATTTCACGATAGGCTTTTTCACCATTGGGTAATTCAACCGTTTGGCGTTCGACGTTGATAATGGCACCGTCATAGATTGGCTCGTGCGCGACAACTTTTTCTTCTAAATCCATTTAATCATCCCTTGTTGATCAGAAATTATGCTTCAGAATCCGTCTGCGTTGATTCTTGAATTGGCCGGACCCGTGCTGCTTGAGGCCCCTTTTGGCCTTCAACCACCACAAATTCAACTTCTTGTCCGGGCGTTAATTTTTTAAAACCACCCATTTCAATTCCGGTATAGTGAACAAATAGCGATTCACCAGCTTCAGATTTAATGAAGCCAAACCCGTTTTGTTCGTTGTAACGTTCTACTTTTCCTTTAATCATACTGCCACTCCATTCAAGTTAAGTTACCTATCTGATCCGTTCTAAACATTATCTGACTTGGAAATTAAGCAGTGTCATGGTCGTTAATTGAAAATAACTCGCTTTTTATTCTAAACTACCAAGCCTATCTAAATCAAGCCAGTGGTACCCAAAAAACGGGTGCCAGACAAAACCATTCGTCTGACACCCGTTTTGTTTTAATCTTTAATTACTTTTCATCAAACGCAACACCCACGGTTTCTGGGAACTCTGCGCGAACGATCTTGGCACAGCGGTCACAGAAGTGCGGATAATCAGGATCGGCCCCCACCGTTTCGCGGGTCATCCGGCAACGTTCGCAAACGTCACCATCGGCTTCGGCTACCACGATGGCAACACCATCGTTGAATTGTTCAGCGTCAGTTGGTGCATCCGCCATTTTAGCAACGGTCAAGCCAGATACCAACAATACCTGACGAACATCAGTGTCTAAGTCGTTCAATAACTTAGTCTGCTTGTCATCAAGGTACAAGGTCAATTTAGCTTCAGAAGCCTTACCGATCAGTTTTTGATCACGGGCTTCTTCCAAGGCCTTCAAGACATCTGAACGCAATTCCATGAAGGCATCCCAGTTTTCAACTAACTGATCTTCACCGTTAAAGTGTTGAACAGTTGGCATTTCAGCTAATTGGGCGTAGTCTTCTGGTTCCTTCAGGAATGGCCAGATCTGTTCTGCGGTATGTGGCAGAATTGGTGTCAGCAACTTAGTTAAACCAGCTGCAATATCATACAAGACCGTCTGCATTGAACGGCGTGAATGGCTGTCCTTGGCATCGATATACAAGATATCCTTAGCAAAGTCCAGATAGAAGGCTGACAGATCAGAGATCACGAAGTTCATTACTTCCTTGTAAATATCCAAGAAGTCATAACGATCGTAGTGCCCCTTGACGCTTTCAATTAACTTGTTGAACTGGGCCAGCATGTACTTATCAGCTGAAGCTAAGTCTTCAACTGAAACTGCATCGGTCTTTGGATCAAAGTCAGAGGTGTTGGCTAACATGTAACGCATGGTGTTTCTGATCTTCTTGTAAGCATCAGAAATCTTAGTGAAGGCGTCCATTGAGACCCGCACGTCGGCGCTACTGTCAACGGAAGCAACCCAGAGACGGACGATTTCAGCCCCCATCTTCTTGATGACTTCTGCTGGGGCAATCGTGTTCCCCAATGACTTGCTCATCTTGTGACCTTGACCATCAAGGGTAAATCCTTGTGATAATACCGCCTTGTATGGGGCGTGACCAGAAACGGCCACACTGGTGATCAAACTGGAGTTGAACCAGCCACGGTACTGATCAGAACCTTCAAGGTAAAGGTCAGCCGGGTATTCGAGTTCTGGTCGTTCAACCAGCACGCCTTGGTGAGTAGAACCGGAGTCAAACCAAACATCCATGATGTCAGTTTCCTTAGTAAACTTACCGTTTGGAGAATGCGGTGAAGTAAAGCCATCTGGTAACAGGTCCTTAGCTTCACGAGCAAACCAAACATCAGAACCATACTTACCGAATAACTGAGCCACGTGTTCAATGGTTTCTGGGGTAATAATGGCTTCGCCGTCTTCACCGTAGAAAATTGGTAGCGGCACGCCCCAGACCCGTTGCCGTGAAATGACCCAGTCGCCACGGTCACGAATCATATTGTGCAACCGCTTCTTACCCCAGTCTGGGAAGAATTGAACATCGTCAAGGGAAGCTAAGATTTCATCTTTCATCTTATCAACTGAAGCAAACCATTGCGGTGTTGCCCGGTAGATAACTGGCTTCTTAGTCCGCCAGTCAAATGGATAACTATGCTTGATTGGCATGAAGTGTAACATCAAGTTTGATGCTTTTAGTTTATCCAGTGAAATCTTGTTGGCATCATCGTAGAAAACACCTTCAAAATCAGGACCGGCTTCGCTCGTCATATAGCCCTTGTCATCGACTGGAACTGAAATCGGTAAACCATATTTAACACCAACGTTGAAATCATCTTCACCAAAACCAGGAGCACTGTGGACCAGACCAGTACCAGCGTCCAAGGTAACAAAGTCACCCAGCATGGTAACTAATTTACGTTCTGGATAAAATGGATGGCGGGTCAAAACGTTCTCAAGGTCTTTACCTTTAACCGTTTTAAGCGTCTTAACATCTTCCCAGCCAAACTTTTCGGCACATCCGTCAACCAATTCAGTGGCAATAACAAACTTACGATCTTCACCCTTAGGCTGGACAACGGAATAATCAAAGCCGGCATCAATGGTGATTCCTTCAGATGCAGGAATTGTCCATGGTGTGGTTGTCCACACACACATGTATGTATTGTCGTTTTCCAACACACCTTTACCATCTACAACTTGTTCACAGAAAAACACTGATGGTGACGTTACATCATGATATTCAATTTCGGCTTCAGCCAGTGCTGATTCAGATGACCATGACCAGTAAACCGGTCGCTTACCCTTGAAAATCAAACCGCGTTTAGCAAAGGCACCAAAGACCCGTACTTCTTGGGCTTCGAATTCTGGCTTCAAGGTCAGGTATGGGTTGTCCCAGTCACCGGTAACTCCTAAGCGTTTGAACTCTTCACGTTGACGGTCAACTTGTTCCAAAGCATACTTGCGGCATAACTGCCGGAATGCAACCGTGGACATCTTCTTACGGTCGTAACCTTGTTGAGTCAATTTTTGTTCAATTGGTAGCCCATGAGTATCCCATCCGGGAACGTAGGGTGCCCGGAAGCCGTTCATTGACTTGTAACGGACGATGAAGTCCTTTGACACCTTGTTCAAAGCATGGCCCATGTGAATGTCACCATTCGCGTATGGCGGGCCATCGTGTAAGATAAACGTTGGTTTACCTTCGTTTAATTTTTGTCTTAATTGATATACTTTATTATCAGCCCAAGCTTTTTGTAGATCAGCTTCTTTGACTGGTAAATTACCGCGCATTTTGAACTTGGTTTTACCTAAGTTCAGTGTGTCTTTTACCCGCATTAGGGTCCCTCCTCAAATTATTGAATGGCACAAAAAAAGACCTCACCCAAGGGACGAAGTCTTCGTGGTACCACCCAATTTTAGAATCAATAATTCTCTTATCTTAGCCGTTAACGGAGCCGACCCGTCCTGACTTACGTTTCAGTCAGACAGCTAGAAGATGATCTGCGCCCCAGCAGTGGTTACCGGCTTTCCACCATGACACCGGCTCTCTGAAACTTGCTGGGATGCTTTCTATTCTTCATACCGCTTTAAAATTTAGCCGCAGATTACTTTTTAGCGTCATCATCTGGAAAAATTACAACCGTTTCAGTTGACTGATCGTTATCTGGATCAACCGGCTGATCAGCGTCATAGATCTCACCCGATGAATCGGATTGTTCATCTGCTTGTGAAGTCGAGTTTACGCCATCTTCATTCTCATTGTCAAGTTTGTTTTGCTTAATGACGTTTTGAATTTCTTCATAGGTCGATGAACCGTCATCCTTGAGCAGATTATCCCAACTGTCACTCTTGATTTCTTCCAGCTGGCTTTCAAGCATGACTTGCAGCCGTTGCCGAAATACCCGGGTACTCTTCTTAAGGTCGTCAGTTTCCACGGCTAATTTTTGCGCTCGTTTGGAGGCTTCCGAAATTAACTGGTTGCCCTTTTGAGTTGCTTCATTTACCGTATCATCCGCTTGTTTCTGCGCTTCTTGATTGATGATCTCGGCTTCTTTTTGCGAGTTTGACTTCACCTTGTCTGCGGCTTCCTGCGCCACAATGATTGACTGGTTCAAAGAATCTTTCAAATCGTTGAAGTACTTCAGCTTTTCATCTGCAGAAGCCAATTGATCCGTTAATTTTTTATTCTGATCCAGAGTAATCTGATAATCTTTAATGATCTGTTCCAGAAAATCATTCACTTCGTCAACGTTATAACCACGTAACTTTGTTGAAAACTCCTTATTATGAATGTCTAATGGGCTAAGTACCATCGTCTGTTCCTCCCCAATTGCAATTATTTATGCAGCACTGCTAGTGTGACTTTCAACTTATCCTTTTTGGTCACGCCGTTAACACTCGTTAACCGTACCCGGCCGAAACCGCGAACCGAAATAATATCTTGATGTTCCAGTTGGTAATCTGGCCGTTCAAAATCATTCCAATTCAATTGAATGCGGCCGGCTTCAATCAATTCTTTAGCGCGGTGCCGTGAGAGATGAAAACCGGTTGCCACCACGTTATCAAGTCGTGTGGAAGACAATGTCGTGCTCTCTTCTTCCCAGGCATCAAGCGGCACGATATGATCTGCCAGCTCCATTTGGTTCAACCGCACCTTGATCTTACCCATGCGGTCAACCTGTGCACTCACGTAGCGGCTCATATCCGCCGTGATGAAGAACTGCCACCGCTCACCGTCAGTAATAATATCACCTAAAACATCCCGATCAATTCCGGCACCTAAGATGGAGCCTAAGATCTGACCGTGCTGAAGTTGGGTGAACTTTCTGGGATAATCGATCTCAAACAAGTTGATTTCAAAGTCCAGATCTGCGGGGGCAACGTAGTTCGGATAAATCATCGCCCGTTGCATTTCTGCGCCGGGATAGCCGCCTTGAAAGGTCAGCTTCAGCTCGGCGTCACTATTGACTAGTGTTGATAAAATGTATTGCTGTCTGGGATTCAAAAAATGGGTCAAAATTGGCCGATATTCATCACTGGCCTGTTGAATGAAACCCGTCGCGCTTTCAATAAACGGTGCTTCTTCTGCTCGAAAATGCTGTGCAATGTGATCAGCCAACGTCAACTCCTCCTAATTACATGCCCATAAGTCGAAAAACAATTTGTTCGAGAAATACTAGACCGCTGCGGACAATTCCTAAAACGAAGATCGCCACTACCGGCCCAAAACCGATCATGCCGATCGACGCCCAGTTAAACCAGCGCTGAAACGGTTCAACAATGGCGCCTAGTAATTGTCCCAGCTTAGTCTGATACGCTCCTGGGAACCAGCTCAACAGCGCATAGACCACAATGGCCATGATGTACAAGTCGATTGCCCGGCTCAATAACCAAAACACAAACGTCACAAAAGCGACCAAAAACTCACTCCTTACTTCAGTTTCTCGCCTAAAGTGGCTGAGAGATCTCCGGTAATTTCAAAATTCTTGGGTGTACATAAGAAGATTGCGTCACCGATTCGTTCAATATCACCGTCAATAGCGAATACCGTTCCCGTCAAAAAATCAATGATCCGGCGGGCGTTAGCATCATCGATCCGACTAAAATTAACAATCACAGCCTGCTGCTTAAGCAATTGACTGGCAATGTCTTGAACGTCCGAATACAGTCGCGGCTCAACTAAAGCAATTTTGCTGGCTTTACTGTTCGTTGCTGCACGAGGTGCGTTCAAAGAGACCACTTTATTGTCATCACGCCGCGGATGAAGGTTGTGTACCAGTGATTGATCAGCCACTGGCTGCTGGGTGTCTGGGGATACTTCAGCATCATCTTCGTAATTATCATCCATGCCGAAAAAACGACTCATACTAAATTTTCCCATGATAAACGCTCCTTTCGCTATTTATCCATGTGTTGCAGTGGCACTAGTCGTTTTTGCGACGGTGCTTAAAGAATGGCGGTGTATCAAGACTAGTATCATTATCTGTGTCATTATTTGAAGTGTCATCGTTGTTAAAGACGCTGAAGTCGGGTTTAGAGACGCCGTCGAATTCGCTGGCATCTGGTCGACGCGGTTCGGTTGATGATGATGGTTTTTGACCACTTTGACTGGCGTTAAAGCTGTCCATTTGATTATCATGGTCAACCCGGTGTGAATTATTAACGGGGGTGGCGCCATCAGCTAACCGACGTGCCGTCCGAGTAGCGGTCTCGTGTTTCTTCTTGTCGATACCAGTGGCAATGACGGTCACCCGGACTTCATCACCTAGATTTTCATCGATCGAGGTCCCGAAGATAATGTTAACGTCGCTAGTAGCTGATTTAGAAACAATCTCTGAGGCAGACTGTGCTTCAAATAAGGACAGGTCTGGGCCACCAGTAATGTTTAGCAGCACTGTTTCAGCACCATCAATGGAAACTTCCAGCAATGGTGATGAAATGGCCTTCTTAGTGGCATCTTCCGTCCGGTTTTCACCGTTAGCAGAACCGACACCCATTAAAGCGGCACCTTGATCCTGCATGACGGTTTTCACATCAGCAAAATCCAAGTTGACATAACCGGGACTGGTAATTAAGTCAGAAATCCCTTGAACACCTTGACGAAGCACGTTATCGGCTTCTTGGAAGGCTTCCATCATTGGGGTCTTCTTATCGACGATTTCCAGTAACCGGTTATTGGCGATGACGATCAAGGTATCCACGTTTTCCTTCATTGCTGCAACACCTTCAGCAGCAAAACGGGAGCGTTTAGGCCCTTCAAACGTAAATGGCCGGGTAACAACACCCACGGTCAGTGCACCCTGTTCCTTGGCTAATTTTGCCACGACAGGCGCAGCACCGTTACCAGTACCACCGCCCATACCAGCAGTGACGAAAACCATATCAGCACCAGTCAGGGCTTCTGAGATCTGATCTTCACTCTCTTGAGCTGCTTTAGAACCGATCTCAGGATTAGATCCAGCACCTAGTCCACGTGTCAGCTTCGGTCCTAATTGAATTTTAGTTTCAGCCTTCGAAGCTTCCAGTGCTTGAACATCAGTGTTGGCAACAATAAACTCGACACCCTTAACGTCTTCTGTGATCATCCGGTTAACGGCGTTGCCACCACCGCCACCAACGCCAATGACTTTAATATTGGCTCCTCGGTTTTGTGTTGAATCTAACGAAAATTCCATTTTTAAATCCCTCCAGTAATCGGGTTAATCAAAGAATTCAGTGAAGAACTTTTTGATCCCCTGTCCACGTTGTTTTTTCGGTTTATCCGTACGACTTTGAGCAGGCTTAGTATGACGTGAATCGCTCACTTCAACGGACTGCTGCGGTTCTGGCTGTGAGTCAATTTGCGAAACTAACTGGTCGTTGCCGGCTAAGGCCGACTGAACCAGCAGTGCGACTTCGCTCATTTGACCACGGTAATTGACCAGTGATAACGCCTGAGTAAATGAAGGGTGCCGCAGTCCCATTTGATCAGGTATTGAAACTCTGACCGGAACGTCGAAGACCTCCTGAGCGAGATCAGTAATGCCTGGAAGAGCAGCAACGCCACCCGTCAAGACAATACCACCAGGCAAGGATAGCGCGTTGGTGGCAGTTAATTGCGTCTTAAGTTTCTCCAGGATCTGCATTAAGCGCGCTTCAATGATCTCAGCTAAATACTTTTCTGAAATATCGCTTGGCCTGCTTTGACCCACAACGTCAACGGGGAACTGGTTATCCTCTGAGGCCCGTGATGAATCAGCATACCCATAATTACGCTTTAATTTTTCGGCATTCTCAATGGACGTGTTCAGCACGACGGAGATGTCTTTGGTGATGTAATCGCCGCCTTCAGGATCGACTTCGGCAAACTTCAGCCGGTGATCATGAATCACCGCCGCGGTGCTTTGGCCGCCCCCTAAGTCCAGCAGAATGGTCCCAAAATCCTGTTCCCCGTCACTCAAAATACTTAAACCTTGAGCGATTGGACTGACAACTGCCAGTTGTGCGTTCAACCCAGCCTGTTCAACCGCTTTTCTAGTGTTATGTACGATTGTTTTAGGTCCAGTAAAGAGCATGCCATTCATTTCCAGACGAACACCCACCATTGATCTGGGGTCTTTGATCCCGTCAAAACCGTCAACGATAAATTCGTCTGGTACCAGATTAATAATTTCGCGTTCTGGCGGTAAATTTTGAATGATGGCCGCCGCCGCGACGTCTCTAACGTCTTGATCGGTAATTTCACGTGCCTGATCGCCAATGGCAATCATGCCCGTTACCGGTTCAATTTTTAACATATTTGCCGAAATACCCACAATCACATCGTGAATCTGAATGCTAGCTTTCTCTTCGGCAGCTTTCACTGCCCGTTTGATGGCTTCACTCGCTTTATCAATATCCACGATCACGCCGCGGCTCAGACCGGCTGCGCGTTCGTTACCAACGCCCAGTACGTTCAGTTGTCCCTCTAAATATTCTGCCACGATGACTTTAATTGAGGTAGTTCCGATATCAAGTCCTACATACATGCCTGAAGTATCCATAGTAGCAGGAACCTCCTCTGATTTCGATTTGATGAATTCTCATAAAAAAAGTCTTATTTTACTCTCCAGTTTACCACAAACACTACTCGTTAAAAAAGGCATTATTACCCTTAGATTGCGCAATGAAACGGCGATTTCTAAAACGCTTTCACCAACACTGGATTTATTTGGCTGCCCCTTTCACCCTAAAATGAATACGAGTATGCGCCAACCTCCAAATTGACAATGCCTTTATGCGACATCTTCGCCGCAATGCTTGGGTAATAAGCCATTTTACTGGCAAACGTCGAAATCGTGGCATACACTTCATTGCCATCATTCATGTATAAATGAATGCGCTCAGGATCCGCTTTGGTTGGTGAAAACTGAATTTCCGAAATCCCAGTTTGAATCTTTTTGGATAGTTTAGCATACTGCTGAATCATTTGGGAGAGCTGCTTGTGGGATTTAAACTTATCATAAACCGGGTAACTCCCCGTTGGCTGCTTTTGCCGTTCATGAGAGATCACCCCGCTGCCTAGCGCAACTCGGTAGTACCCGTTAGCAGGCACGAAGCCGGCCGTGGGGTATTCAACTACCCGAATCGTCAGCTGATTGAAATGGGCAATCGAAAAGGTGATGTGCTTTACTCGCGGTGTCTGCTGCTTCACCCGTTTACTCAACCGCTGTTCTTTCCCCACGACCCGGTAGATCGAATCACCACGGTCAATGCCGCTGAGTTTGATCACCCGCTGCTTGGACAGTGCCTGATTGCCATGCACACTGATCCGGCCGATGTGGCTTAACGGTGACACGTAGTAGCCCGATATGACCAAAATGATCCCAAAGATCGCGATCAAAATGCCCATTCGCTGTGCAAGACGGCGATTTTTTTGATGCTTCAACCGTGGTAATTTAGCACCGATTCGCTGAACCCGGTTAGGCTTCTTAGCCGTCCGTTTACGCTCCTCAGACTGGTATTTTTCCCATGGTGTCATCGCTACGTGGCGGTTGGATTTGTCACGGTTGATTTTAAAACTCATCTTGCACTCACTTCCTAAATTACGACTGGCTGACCTCTTTTAACAATGCCAGCATTTCGGTAGCTGCCTTGGGTTTGCCAAGCTTCTTAGCCGCAGCAGCCATAGCAGCCCGCTTGCTGTCATCAGTCATCAGTTCATCCATGGCTGAAACCAGCGTTTGGGTGGTCAAATCAGCTTCCTTGATCATCAAAGCCGCGTTGGCGTTGACTAAGCTCAGCGCGTTTTTGGTCTGGTGGTTCGCCGTCACGTACGGACTTGGAATCAGGATCGAAGGGACGCCTAAAGCCGTTAATTCCGCTAAGGTCGTCGCACCGGAACGGCCGACTACCCCCGCAAGCTTTGGCAGCACTTCCGGCATGTTATTAATGTATGACTGAATCGAGATGTTATCAGCAGCACCGATCTTAGTGACTTGTTTCATCACGTCGTCATAGCGTTTAGGGCCGGTCACAAAAACGACCTGATAAGGCTTCTTAGCCAACGTTTTCAATGATTCAACCATGACTTGGTTCAGCTTTAGCGCCCCTTGAGAACCACCAACGACCATAATCGTTGGTACGTCATCCTTTAACTTAAACGTTGATAGACTAAAGTGACTTTCAATGTTAGCAACTTCCTGTGCTCTGGGATTACCCGTCATGACCACTTTGTCAGCCGGAAATTGAGCTCTGGCATCCTCAAAGTTAATGGCGATCTTGTTTACGTAACGGCTCAGAAACTTGTTAGTCATCCCAACCACGCTGTTTTGTTCGTGAATCACCGTTGGCACGTGCAGTTTAGCCGCCGCATACAAGACGGCGCCAGAAACGTAGCCGCCGGTGCCCAAAACAACGTCCGGTTTAAACGACCGGACCAGTTTTTTAGACTGGTGAACGCTCTTTAAAAACAGGTAGACCGTCTTCAAATTTTCCAGTGATAAGGACCGTTTAAATCCTTGGATGGTCATCGCTTCAAAGGGAATGCCTAGATCTGGCACGATCGTACTTTCAATTCCTCGGTGAGAACCCACGTAGAGTACCTCGGCATCCGGATCCTGTCGCTTAAGTTCATTGATGACAGCTAGTGCCGGGTAGATATGACCACCCGTACCGCCGCCAGAAACCATCAACCGCATTAGTCCTCCTCCTTTTTGCCAGTCAAGTCTTCAACCGCTTTGATAAACCGGTCACCGCGCACTTCAAAGTTCGGGTATTGATCCCAGCTCGCATTGGCTGGTGACAGTAAAATAATATCGCCGGGCTGACTGTACTGGTAAGCGACCGGCACACCTGCTTCAGCGTTTTCAACAAATTTAATTTGCTTAATACCGGCTTTTTTGGCGGCATCCGCCAAGAGGTTCTTCGTCTCACCAAATAAAACGATGGCCTTAACGTGTTCCTTGAAGAATGGTGCTAATCGCTCAAAGGTATAGCCACGGTCCAAGCCCCCTGCCAACAGCACAACGGGCGCTTTAAAGCCCTTCAGAGCCATTTCAGTGGCTTCGATGTCAGTGGCTTTAGAATCGTTATAGAACTGACGGCCTTCGCTGGTCAGCACGTATTGGGTCCGGTGACGAACGCCGCTGAAAGTCGTCAAAACGTGTTTGATGGCTTCGCTGGAACGGCCCTCGATCTTAGCTACGGCAATGGCTGCCAAGGCGTTTTCAATATTATGGTCGCCGGGGACTTTAACGTCTTCCGCAGCCATAATGGGTTCCTCCTTGTAATACAGCGTGCCGTCTAATTCATAAGCACCGTCTTTAGTCTTGGCTAACCGTGAAAATGGGACCACTTTGGCGTGAGACTGCTTGCTCAAACCAACCAGTTCTTCCGAATCAAAGTTGACCACAAAATAGTCGTCAGCCGTTTGGTTTTGGGTAATGCGCATCTTTGCTCTGACGTAGTTTTCACGGGTCTTATGATAATCCAAGTGATTGGCAAAAATATTCGTTAACACGGCAATGTGCGGGTGAAATTGGGTGGTTCCCAACAGCATAAAGCTGGAAACTTCCATCACCATCGTATCTTGATCGGTCAGTTTTTGGGCCACTTGGGAAGCAGGTACCCCAATGTTGCCGGCATAAGCACTCTTGCCGGCAGAACGTTCCTGATTCATCATCTTGGTGATCATGGTCGTCGTCGTGGTTTTACCGTTACTGCCAGTAACAGCGATCAATTCAGCATCAGCGATCTCACTGGCTAATTCAATTTCAGTGATGATTGGCAGCTTTTGATCAACGGCTGCCTTGATCAACGGCACGTCGTAAGGTATCCCAGGATTTTTCACCATCAGATCAAAACCGGCGTCAAGCTGAGAGGGGGTCTGTTCACCCGTTAAGATGGTGTACCCGCCTTCAGTCTGCAATTCCTGTGCTTCTGAATTCTTCTCTAAGGGCTGCTGATCACTGACCGTGACTTCAGCACCTAATTTTTTAAGCAGCCGTGCTGCATTTAAACCACTCTTAGCTAACCCAACAACCATAACTCGTTTTCCTTCATACGCCTTGATACGCTTCATACCTTTTTCCGCCACCTATTAGTATTTTATTACTGCATGAAAAAGAACTACCACATGACCCAAATTCCCGTAATAGCCGTTACTGCACTGATGCACCAGAACGTAATGTCGATTCGCCATTCGCTCCAGCCCTTCATTTCAAAATGATGATGAATCGGCGACATCAAAAAGATCCGTTTACCGGTCGTCTTAAATGAGATCACCTGTAAGATCACACTGGCAGTTTCGATCACGTAGATCAAACCGATCCACAGCAGTGAAACTTCATGGTGAACTAAGATCGAAACGGCAGCCAACGCACCGCCTAATGCCAATGAACCCATATCACCCATAAAAATTTTAGCGGGCTTGTGATTATAAATCAAGAAGGCCAACAGACCACCGACCACGGCGAGACAAAACATGGCCACATCATATTGGTGCTGATGAAGTGCAATAATGCCGTACGTGATAAATGAAATCGACCCCACTCCGGCAACCAGTCCATCTAGACCATCCGTTAAATTAACGGCGTTAGAAAAACCAACCAACCAGAATAAAATGAAGATGAAATAGCCGACTAAGCCTAAATGAACGGCCCCTAAGCCGGGAATCTTAAGCAGTAAGGGTAAGCCTTCATGCAGATAAACCGCAAAGAAAACGGCACCGCCAATCAGCTGCCCCAGTAATTTTTGCCAGGCCTTTAGCCCTTCATTTTGACGCCGGAACAGCTTGATCGAATCGTCCCACATGCCTAATAACCCGTAAAGGATCAGGATGAACAATAAGATCAACGCCACCGGATCAAGCTGGCCAAACACCAAGCCAGCAATCAGCGTTGCGATAATGATGGCCAGAATAAACATTAAACCGCCCATCGTTGGCGTCCCCGATTTTTTTTCGTGCCATGACGGTCCCTCTTCACGGATCATTTGGCCCTCATGCTTAGCGCGAAAATAACGGATCAATGCGGGCATAAACGCCGCAGTAAAGATAAAACTAATTAGAAACGATACAACCGAACTCATAACTTTCTCCTCTTATACCCACGAAGTGAGTTACTTTAAATGAACCGTTAGCTTGTCAGACTCGCTAACTTGTTTACCGACAGCAATACTTTGTTTTGTAACGAACCCGTTACCAACCGTCTTAACGTTCAAGCCCAGCATCTGACCTAACCGTAAAACATCACTGGATGACCAGCCAGTTAACGCCGGCATCTTCGGTGTCCCACTAGTGATGAGAATCACCCGTTGATGTGACATAACGACCTGTCCAGAAAGCGGTGATTGCTTTAAAACGTGGTTGCCATTACCAATCACCGTGACCTTATACCCTTTTGAAGTCAGGTCATTTTTGGCACCAGACGTTGACCGGTTAACGTATGACAGCATTTTATCCGCTGCTTGATTGTTCGTCGTTGACGTGTCCTCTTGCAGGGCCCGCTTCATGACGGGCTTAAACACGTCCGCCATTAACTGAGTTGGGGTTTCGGTTCCCGGTAGATCTGGCTGTTTCATGGTGATGTACATAATATACTTGGGATTTTTAGCTGGCGCCATACCGGCGACTGAATAGAGATAGCTGTCATCCCCGTTTAAGTAGCCCGATTTCCCGTTGCTGACTTGCGCAGTACCCGTCTTAGCTGCAATTCTAATGCCCTTGATTTTGTAGTCAGAACCGATCCCGTATTTCTTATATACAACGTCTTGCATGTGCCCACGAACTGCCTTAGCAGTCGCTGCAGAAATTGGCTGTCCCACTTCTTTCTTACCATATGATTTAACAACTTTACCAGTATTCGGATCCACAACTTTACGAACTAAGTAAGGCTTTAACATTTTACCATTATTCCCGATAGCAGATAACCCCTGCATCATTTGAATTGCGGTTACCTGAATTCCTTGGCCAAACGCTGTGTCGGCTTGGCTGATCGTCTGATCAAAGGCAATGCTGCCACTCTGCTCACCAGGTAGACCAAAGTGAGTTGACTGTAAAAATTTAAATCGTTTGATATATTTTTTCCAGGTCTTGGCACCCATCTGCTGTTCCAAGTGGGCCATGGCAACGTTACTTGAAAGGGCAAACCCTTTGTTATAGGTGATCGTCCCCCAGCCACCTGGATTCCAGTCAGGCACTGTCCGGCCGCCAACTTCATAGCGACCAGATTGATAAGTGGCATTTCCATTGTAGTTGCCGCTGTCAATCGAAGCTGCTATCGTGAAGACTTTCATGGTTGAACCAGGCTCATAGGAGTCTTGAATCAACGTATTGCGCCAAACTGAATTTAGTCCCTTACCCGTTTGCGGATCAAAGGTTGGCCGCTGAGTAGCTGCCACAATGGCACCGGTTTTAGCATTCATCAGTACCGCGTTTAGGGTCTTCGAATGCGTCTTGTCCTGTAAAGCAGACATTTGGGTCTCTAGCAAGGTCTGCAGCCGACTATCGAGGGTGGTATACACATTATCACCATTGCGTGGTTTGCGGGCCTTTTGGTTAGAACCCGGAATCTGATAACCATTATTATCCTGACTGACCTTCTTAAAGCCATCGACACCCCTTAATAAATCATTATCGGCACCTTCAATACCCATCGTGCCGACTAATTGCCCCTTAGCTGTGGCGGTGACGTTACCGATCAAGTGAGAAGCAAACACCCCGTTAGGATACAGCCGTGCTTGCCGTTGCACAAACGTTAACCCGTGAATGTGCGCCTGATCAATTTTCTTCTTCGTCGTTAATGAAATATTTTGCCCCGCAGCACCAAATTCAACCTGAAAGGTCTTCTTGTTACTGGGCGTTAGGTAAGCCAACGCTTTTTTATCACTGATCGGTAAATACTTTGAAAGTACCCGGGCAGCCTTAGTTTTATTGGTCACATACATCGGTTTACCCGCGATGGTCCGCTGATTTTTATCTAAAACCGCATAGAGTGAATAAGTGCTAGTATCTTCAGCAATTGGCTGACTGGAAGCATCGTAGATCGTCCCTCTTTGCGCTTTTAGTGTATGATTAGCGGTATATAATTTCTTTGCCTGAGTACTTAAATTGACGTGTTCGACATTTTTACCAATGGCGATATAAGAAAAACGACCAATGAATAGCACCAGTGCGAGGGTAAAGATCACCAGCAGGGTTCGTCCAAAAACCCGCTGATTGCGTCGCACTTGTTTGCTAGTCACCGTTCGTTTAGGTGATTGTTTCATTTATTCACATTCCTTACTTTACTATTCGAAAGTGTCATACCGTTTGCTTTAGCAACTTTCTCCAATCTGGAGCGGTTCAGCAATTCATTGATGGTTTGCCGATCATTCGTATTTTTGTTTTCGAAACTCGCAATCTGCGTATTCACATCCTGCAAATGCTGCTGCGATGTTGAAACCCCAATTTGAGTGCTCACCAGCCACAGCATCATACCAACTATCAGTACGCCCCCTACTGTGAGCAAACACTTTTCAAATCTGGAAACCGGCAACTCTTTAGGAACACTGACAGCCTGTTTTGAAGGTCTATGTAATGGAACTTGAGGCTGTTTAGGAAGTGTTTGCGGTTGATATTGAGTTGCTAAGTTATTTTGAGCCATACTTAATCATCATCCTATCCCTTAAAATATTAACTTATAATTGCGTCATTTTTGTTCGATTACGCGTAATTTAGCACTGTGCGCACGATGATTTTCGACTAACTCTTCTTCGTTAGGTACAATTGGCTTACGCGTGACCAGTTTAAAATCTGGCTGCAGATTATCCGGAATCACTGGTAATCCAGCCGGTAAGTCGGGTAAACTGCTCTTTTCCTTAAACATGGTTTTGACTAACCGATCCTCCAAAGACTGGAACGTAATGACGCAAATCCGACCCCCAGGATTCAGTAGCGTCAAGGCTTGTTCCAGAGATGTTTCAAGTGCTGAAAGCTCATCGTTGACCGCGATTCGGATGGCCTGAAAAACCTTCTTCGCCGGGTGGCCGCCATGGCGCCTAGCCGCTGCTGGAATCGCTTCTTTGATCAGTTCCACCAGTTCACCAGTGGTTTCAATGGGCTTCCTTTCACGGGCGGCTTCGATCCGTCTGGCAATTGACTTGGCAAACTTTTCTTCGCCGTACCGGTAAAAGATGCGGACCAGTTCTTGGTAGGACCATTGGTTGACCACAATTTGTGCCGTCAGTGGCGCACTTTGATCCATGCGCATGTCTAGCGGTGCGTCATACCGGTAACTGAAGCCCCGGTCGGCATCGTCAAATTGCGGGGATGAAACGCCTAGATCATACAAGATACCATCGACGTGATCGACTTGCTGATCTGCCAGTGACTGTTTTAAATCCCTAAAGTTCGCGTGAATCAAAGTCAATCGCTTAGCCTCGATATCAGCCGCTAACTGTTCTTGATTATAGTCGATCGCGGTTTCGTCTTGATCAAATGAATACAAGTGACCGGTTTTTAGTTCCGTCAGGATCTTGTGCGTATGACCGCCGCCACCAAGCGTACAGTCAACATATGTACCATCTGGATGAACGTTGAGTTCACGGACAGCCTCATTTAATAATACTGTGCGATGATGAAACTCTGCCATAGTTTTGCTCCTTATCTAATGCTCAAATTACATATCAAAATCAATTAAGTTCTCTGCGATATCGTCAAAGTTCTCCTCTGCTTTTTCAGCAAAGGCCTGCCAGCGTTTCTGACTCCAAATTTCAAAGCGGTCTGAAACCCCGACAATAACGCATTGTTTTGCCAGCTCAGCATGTTTGATCAACGCCTGGGGCAGGTTTACCCGCCCCTGCTTATCAAGTGAACACGTCGTCGCTGCCGAGTAAAAGAACCGCACAAAAGCCCGCGCATCACGTTTGTTCAATGGCAATGCACTTAAGCGCTTTTGCATAATCGCCCATTGAGCCATTGGATAGCCAAACAGGCAGCCGTCCATACCCCGGGTAATCACAAATTCTTCACCTAACTGATCACGAAATTTGGCTGGAATAATTAGCCGTCCCTTAGTGTCAATCGAATGCTCAAATTCACCCATGAACATCCGGTTCACCCCCTAATACAGCTATTTTAACTAAAGTTTACCACAGCTCCCCACTTTCTACCACAACTCCCCAAACATTAATGACACAAATTAAAAAAAAATAAAAAAAAACCGTTCAAACCATGTTTGAACGGGGAAAGTTTGGGGTAACGTGTAATATTTCACATGAGTCATTACCTAATCAGGACACGAACAATTGTCGCCAGGTAAGCTAAAAGCAACAAAAGATCGGTTATTCGCCAGTAAAAAAGCAGAAATTTATTCCAAAGCAGCTCTCCCTTGGATAATCCCCACCACAACGTCAGGACAATCGAAATCAGCATCCAGATAAACACGATCGCAGCAAACCAGGGATCAGCCCAAGTATGGGATAATTGCCAGATGAACCAAAGGCTGAGCAGCGGCAAACAGTCGACTGGATGTAATTTGGGGCGTCGTGCTTTGGGCGTGAAGCTTCTAAATAACCGTAAAATAAACAGGACCGCTATCAGGATAATAATTTGTATGATCATTTGTCTCATCGTAGTCCGCCCCTTCGCATATTCGCCATGGTTGCCATCGTTAACGCACAAGGGAAATTTTACCGCAATCTTCCCTTTAAAATCAAGAAAATTTCCATTCTCATTGCAATTCTTTATTGACCACGTTAAACTATTTGAAGTAAACAGATGAAAAGTGGTGCGAATATGCAGAAAAAACAAAAATCAACCTTTCAAAAAATCACGATGGTCCTGGTTTGGATCATGATTATTGCAACTTTAGGCTCATTAGTTGCCAGTGCACTCCAAGCAATTGGCGTGTTCGGCTAAATTAATCGTGGGAGCTCGCTCCCTAATTTAAAAAACAAAAGCTTCTGAAGTACGGCATTGACGGATATCTGTCAACGCCGCCTTTCAGGAGCTTTTTTAATTACTTTTAACACGCTATTAAGCATCTGAGTCTTTTTGCTTATATACCTTGCGTGGCTTACTGCCGTCTTGTGGGCCAATAAAACCACCCTGTTCCAGGTCATCGATTAACCTAGCCGCGCGGTTATACCCGATTCGGAAATGGCGTTGCAGCAAAGAGGTGCTGGCCTTTTGCTGGTCAACCACAAATTGCAGGGCGTCGTCAAATAGATCATCATCAGAATGCGCCCCATCCTCAGAGATCTCTTCGTCACTCACCATCATCGCCTCATCATACTCGGCGGTCTGCTGATTACGAATGAAATCCGTGACGTGCTGGACATCCTGATCCGGAATATAGGCCCCCTGAATCCGTGTCGGTGAGTTTTGGTCAACTGGCATGTAAAGCATATCGCCACGGCCTAACAGTTTCTCAGCCCCGTTTGAATCCAGGATAGTTCGGGAATCAACCCCGCTGGAAACAGCAAAGGCCATCCTAGAAGGCACGTTCGCTTTAATTAAACCGGTAATGACGTCTACCGAAGGCCGTTGAGTGGCCAGAATCATGTGGATACCAGCCGCCCGTCCCATTTGAGCCAGCCGAATAATGGCGTCCTCGACTTCGTTGGAAACGGTCATCATCAAATCGGCCAATTCATCAACGATCACCACGATGTACGGTAACGTTGGTAACGGCTTATCTGCCGTTTGGTTTTGGGTCTTAATAAACTGGTTGTACCCCGCGATCTTTCGTTGGCCAGCCTTAGCAAATAAATCATAACGCTGTTCCATTTCATGGACCACTTTATGCAGGGCCTTAGCCGCTTTCTTCGGATCGGAGACCACTGGTGTCAGTAAGTGGGGAATGCCATTGTAGACGCTTAATTCAACCTTTTTCGGATCGATCAGCATCAGCTTGACCTGACTGGGCCGAGCGTTCATCAGGATGCTCGTAATGATGCCGTTGATTGCCACCGATTTCCCACTACCAGTCGACCCGGCAATGAGCAGATGCGGCATTTTAGTCAGGTCCATATTAATGACTTTACCAGTCACATCCCGGCCCAGCGGTACTTCTAGTAAATGAGCAGGACCGTGGGTGACCGCCTCACTGACATCGCGAAACGAGACCGTGGAAATTTCTTTATTCGGGACTTCGATTCCAATTAATGATTTCCCCGGAATCGGTGCTTCAATTCTGATTTCCTTAGCGGCCAAAGCAAGGGCTAGATCATCCGCCAAATTAACAATGCGTGACACTTTCACGCCAATGGCCGGATGCAGCTCGTACTCCGTCACGGAAGGTCCCAAGTTAACGTGCTTAATTTCGGCATCGACCCCAAAGCTATCCAAGGTTTTTTTCAGGATCTTAGTGTTTTTTTCAATCGTTTTGTAGTCGTCTTGCTGATCTTTTTGCGGAATCGGTGTTAACAGGTCCGTTCCGGGAAGCTGATAATTGGGATCATCCCCCACGGCGGCAATCATCGTGGCTGCCGGATCTTCAGTCTGCGTTTCAGAACCCGTTGCCAATGGTTGACCCGGTTCATTTTTACGGGTCGCCACACTGATTGGGATGGCCGGCTTTTCTGCCGGTGGCTCAACACTGGTTTTTCGCTCAGCTACCGGGGTCGGCAAGTCTTTTTCAACGGGTGTTGCTTTCTTAACCGGTTTTGACTGCGTTGGCCGTTTTGCCGGTTTCAATTGGACCCGTTTAAGTTTCGCCACTGCACTCGCCAACGAGCGGCCAATCAAAGTTAAGCCATGACCGAGCCAGTGACTAGCGGCCTGAATCCAGGTTAGAAGCTGAGCGCCAGAAACGTTAAACGCAATCATCACCCCAGCCAGTATCAGCAAAACGGAAATGACCTTAGCCCCGCCAAACGCCACGAGAAAATGCGTGACCGTCAGCAGCACCGCGCCGATGGTTCCCCCACCGACTGCCGTGTTCACACTGCTATTGGCCAAATCACTCCCCAGTAATTGCCAAGTATAGCTGATAAAGCCAGTATGCTGGTCTTCAGATAAGAATAAGTCCACCTGCAGCCACAGCAAAACGCCGAGGTACATCAACCCCAGGCTCCAAAGCCAGCGGCCGGCAATCTTGGGCAGCCGTCCCGTGACTAATAACGCCAGTCCGACTGCTACCCCAACTAAACTGATCAGCGGATAGGTATCCCCTACTGCAAAGCGAATTAAATTGGCCACTAATTCCCCAATAAAACCCGCCTTAAAAAACGCTAAAAGGCACAAAGTTAACAGGATGAGGCCCACTGCATTAGCGGTATAAGAAACGTTTTTTTGACGTCCCTTTTTACGCCGGTTAGTCGATTTAGTCGTTCGACGGCGCGTGGTCTTTCGTTTTTGTGCCAAAATGTTCACCCCTATTAATTAATCAACTTACTTTAGTTTATCATTTTCATAGTGGTGTTCGAGCTCTAATTTAGGAAAGTTTTGCTGACGCAGAATTTCGTAGATCACAATAGCGGCCGAATTAGAGAGGTTCAGCGCGCGAATATGCGTATCATCTTGGGGAATTCGGATGGCCTGTTCACTGTGCTTGCGCATAAAGGGTTCTGGCAGCCCAGTAGTTTCCTTACCAAACATGAAGTAGTAATCGCCATTTTCAACGTCCGTATAGTCGTGCTGCGTGTACGCAAATTCCGCAAACTTAGAGACTAAGAACAGCCGCTTAACGTCTGGGACCGTACTCATAAATTCCTGTAAGTTTTTGTGATAACGAATGTCAACCTTATCCCAATAATCTAAGCCAGCCCGCTTAAGATGGGCGTCGTCAACGGAAAAGCCTAGGGGTTCGATGAGATCTAGAATCGTATCCGTCCCGGCGCAGGTTCTGGCAATATTACCAGTATTAGCTGGCATTAAAGGTTCAAATAAGACAATATGATTGGACATAGTTACACTCCTTTTGTAAAAAGTTATAAAAGTCACCGCATAAAAAAACGCAACCCCTCGGTGTCAGCACGGCGAGGAACTGCGTTAATGAAGTGCAAATTCGACAACAGCTGACGATTTCTCGACATCCGCTTCCGAACGATTTCTCAACAGTAAATATAACGCGAATTTATAAAGAATGCAAGGGGTTTCCTAGAATGCCCCGTTAGTCTGAAAAAGTCCGTCATAGTAAGCGTTTACACTATTATCTTTAACTTATAATTGCCTCATTATCTTCAGCCCCACTCACTGCTTAAAAGAATTTATTATAAATGTCGTCTTAGCCGGTCACATTCAACTCAAAAAATTGCTATAATGACTCTTAGATTAGAAACAGAGTAAAATTAAAAGGAGACCTACCTTGAAATTCATAGAACCGCTTGTTAATAACTACCGCCAATTGACCAAAGCCATCAACGACCAGACAACCCGTGTCACGGTTGCAGCCGATGGCACTACGCCCAGCAAAGGCACGATAGCTGAAGCCACCCTTTACGCCCACGAACACGAGCTGTCACTCGCCATTTTAATTCGGCCTCGCATGGGTGATGCCAGCTATAGCGACCCTGAATTAAAGATCATGGAAGCCGATATTTTAGCAGCCCAGCAACTGGGGGCCGATGCCATCATCGTGGCTGCCCTCACCCCTGACCATCAACTAGATACTGAAGCCATGGCCAACTTGATTGCAGCCGCTGGCGGGATGTCGATCACCTTTGGCACAGCCGTTGATGATCTGGCAGATAGTAACCAGGCCGATGCTCTGAAGTGGCTGGCCGATAACGGTGTTGAACGGGTCTTGACGCACTTAACCGGCAAGGCCAACACTGCCCGGTTATCAAGACTGAATAACATCGCCCAGGCTGCTAACTTGCAGTTAGTCGTCTTAAGTGATGATGACGCACAATCCAGCCAGTTAAATGAACAGCTGAATTTAAGCTACTTTCTTCAGGAAAAATAAATGCCCCAATTGACTAAAGGCCCCTGCTACTCAGTGAACGACTGAATGGCAGGGACCCTTTTTAATTGTCTTCTTAAAGCTGACTTTCGTGTTTGATCAGCGTTGCTAAATCTGCTGGCATCGGTGCGTAACAGGTGATCTGTTTTTGCACAAACGGATTATAGAAGCTGACTGACGCGCAGTGTAACGCCTGCCGATGAATCCAGGGATTGGTCTGCTGACCATATAAAAAGTCACCAACTAATGGGTGGCCAATACTAGCCATATGCACTCTGATCTGGTGGGTTCGACCCGTATGCAGGCGAATCCGTAACAGCGTTGTTGCCGGCATGCGTTTAGCAACCCAGTACTCAGTCTGAGCGGTGCGGCCATCAGCTCTCACCATCCGTTTAATAAACGAACCGGGTTCCCGGCCGATTGGCGCATCGATCACAGCATGCTTGACCTTGAGCACCCCAGAAACAACGCAGAAATAGGTCTTTTTTAGACTGTGCTGCTTTAGCTGGGTGTCTAATACCGTGTGAGCAAAGTGGTGTTTCGCAAAAATCACGATGCCGCTGGTTTCACGATCTAAACGCGTCACGATATGGGTCACCTGACTGGCCGCGTGCGTGCGTATCAGATACCCCTTCACCCGGTTGACCAGGGAATCATCGGCATAAATATGCGAGGGTACTGAAGCCACTTCAGCGGGCTTATTGACCACCAAAAAATGGGCATCTTCATAGAGAATCTCTAGTGGGGTATTAGAGACCTGGATATGATCACTAGGAATTTCCGGCGGCAAAGTCACTTCTAACCGCTGACCCGAATGCATCTTATAGGTCACTCGAACGCGTTGCCCATCAACGCAAATGCGACCGCCCGAAAACTTAATTTGTTTTAACAGGTTTCGGCTGATGCCTTGCTGGCGCATAAAAGTCCGCACGAAAATCGGTGAATCCCCAGTGTACTGCCAATCAAATTTAATCAACCGGCTTCACCCCAATGAAGGATTCTGAAACCCGTTTCCAAAACTGCGTGTGCCGGTACTGGGCAAACGCGATCCGTTGTTTAGAGATGCGGTAAGTTACCGATTTAATTTGCCGGTTTTCAACCACTTTTTGATCACAAGTCATCAAATTTTCGTTTAACTCGACTGGCTCGATACGCACCCATTCCTGGGGCGAAATAATAATCGGTGAGCCTAAAGTTCGAAAGACCCGGTTATTGATCGAGGCAATCTCTGACACTTGAACGACATCCAGTTCGGAACTGACCACGGCACCGCCCGCTGATTTATTATAGGCTGTAGAACCGGTTGGCGTTGAGACACAAAGGCCGTCTCCGCGGAACAGTTCAAACAGCTGGTCTTTAATGTAAACGTTGGCCAGCATCGTCCCGGTCAATTTTTTGAGCGTTGATTCATTTAGTGCCAGCATACTTTGCTTTTTACCATCACTATATTCAATCAAGATATCCAGCAGCGGATAGCTGACACTTTGCCCGTTATCATGTGCGAGGCTGTCGATCAGCTCATCGACTTCGTAATCCCGCCAGTCCGTATAAAAACCTAAATGACCGGTGTGAATACCGACAAAGCGAATCTTAGCTAGCTGTTTTTCATAGTGGTGAAACGCTGACAGCAAGGTACCATCACCGCCAACCGTAATTAAAATATCAGGATCGTCATTATCTAAGACTAGGTGTTCAGCCTTGATCTTGGACTTCAACGCATTTGAGACCCGTGTTGAGGCTGAACCTGGATTGCTAAAAATTCCGATTTTCATCACTGATCATCCCTCTTATTAGGCGGTTGCGGCTCTGAGCCCTTACCGTATGAAAATAAATGCTGTGCTTCTTGAATCTCTTCTCTAATTTCCGACATTTCGGTATCCAGTTTAAACGCTGCTTCCCCTGCGCGCTGCAATCTGGCACTCAGCTCCTCGGGAAATTCGCCCTGGTATTTATAGTTCAACGAGTGTTCAATGGTTGCCCAAAAGTTCATGGCCAGCGTACGGACTTGAACCTCAGCTAAAATTTTCTTTTCGCCAGTCACCATCTGAACCGGATATTCGATCACAATGTGATAGGAGCGATAACCACTGGGCTTTTCATTGTGAATATAATCACGCTCTTCAAGGATCGTCATATCAGACCGCTTTCTCAGCAGATCAACAACTTGATAAATATCCTCAACGAACTGACACATGATCCGCAATCCGGCAATATCTTGCATGTCTTGCTCCAGCCGTTCTTCGGAAACGTGACGCCGGTTCATCTTTTCTTTAATACTGTCTACTGGCTTCACCCTGCCGGTCACAAATTCAATGGGTGAACGCTGATTTTTGTTTTGAAATTGCTTCCGCATTCCCCGTAATTTAACTTTTAATTCATCTACTGCCTGATTATAAGGCAGCAAAAAATGATTCCAATTTTCAATCAAGCTGTTCACCTCGATATGGTTTCAATTGATTGTAGTTTGTTTTACAAACAGACTTTATTTTAGCATATTTTCGCTTAAGTTGGGTCGTCTAGCCCCAGAAGAATTGGTCAGCTTAACTGACCGTTCATCCTGAGCCAATAATTATTTGTATAACAACGGAAAACAGTATTACCCATGACAACGGCCTTTGAAACCGGTTTTCCCCTCCCTAGTCGCATTTACATAACCTAAATCCTTGCATTTCGCTCAAAATGCTTTATGATTATTTTTGACTAAAGGTCGTTTACTAAGTAACGGCTAATTAATGGAGGAAATTACTTTGCTGGAAGTATATCTATTTATCAACCCATTAGGCAGTCGCTGTATGAAGTCGGAAAAGAGTATTTTACGTCTCGCTGATCAAATTTTTGGCGATATTTCTTATCAATTTATTCCGTTACTGAATCCGCACATGATTGATCAGCACCTCAAAGTGACCAATCAAGACTGTCATAACTTAAATCTACGCAATGAACAATTTAATCTGCATTACCGCATCATCTTAGACTATAAGGCTGCCCTTTTTCAGGGCAAGAAAAAGGGCCGACTCTTTTTATTGACGCTGCAAAATCAATTGGTTGAGCAGGGGCAGCCCTACTCTGAAAAATTAGTTTTGGAAGTCGCTAAGCACGTCCATCTCGACCTTTCGATGTTTACTGAGGACCGTAACTCCGAACTAGCACGCCGGGCCTTTCAAGCCGATCAGCGGCTGGCTTCCGAAATGAAGGTTGCTGATCCTTCCACCGCAGTTTTATACAACGCGAACGTTTCCGATTGCGGTCTCAAGTTGCCGGACGTGACCTATCAGGGGTTATACGAAATTTGTGAGAACAATGGTTTACTGGCAAAACAAGCGCTGGAACATCAAAAACCAACGCCTAACCTACACGTCCTTTGAAATCGAATACGCAACCAAAAAAGCGATCTGCATTTTTTGCAGGTCGCTTTTTCAATGTTCTAACTTACATCGTCTTAGCTAGTTTTTCAAATTGATTCAAGCGTTTCTCAAACTCAGCAAAGGCCTGATCCAGATAGTCGGTCTGGGTCATATCGACCCCCGCCTTGCGCATCACGTTGATCGGATAATCCGAACTGCCGGATTTCAAGTAGTTCAGGTAAGCCGCCCGCTTGCTGTCATCCCCACTGGTGATCCGCTGGGCCAACGTATTGGCAGCCGCGAACCCCGTTGCATATTGATAAACGTAATAGTTGTAGTAGAAGTGCGGAATGCGGGCCCACTCATCCGCAATTTCTGGGTCTGAGATCACCGCATCACCGTAATACTTTTGATTCAGTTCCAAATAATGCTGACTGAGGTATTCCGCGGTTAACGGCTGACCGGCCGCGTCCTGTTCATGAATAAAGTGCTCAAATTCAGCAAACTGCGTCTGACGGAAGACGGTTCCCTTGAACCCATCCAGATAATGGTTCAGCACAAAGGCTTGCACCTGCTTATCGGAATAAGTCTTCAGCAGATAATCGGTCAGTAACGTTTCGTTGGTCGTGGAAGCAATCTCCGCCACAAAAATGGAGTAATCCCCGTACTGATAAGGTTGATTATGGGTCGTATAGTAGCTGTGCATGCTGTGGCCCATTTCATGAACCAGCGTAAACAAGCTCTCCAGGTTATCCTGCCAGTTCAATAGAATGTACGGTGCGGTATCGTACATCCCAGAAGAATAAGCCCCTGAGCGCTTGCCCTTGTTTTCAACCACGTCGATCCAGCGGGAATCAAAAGCGGTTTTAACGTGACTGATATAATCCGGCCCTAATACCGCCAACGCTTTAAGGGCCTCCGCCTTGGCTTCATCAAAGGTATAGGATAGTTGAGGCTCACCAGTGATCGGTGTGTAGAGGTCATACATATGCAGTTCTGGTAACTTTAAAATTTGTTTCCGCAGGGCAACGTACCGGTGCAGTAACGGTAAATGGTCGTTAACGCTGGTCACAAGTGCATCAAACACACTGGTTGGAATGTGGTTACCACTCATGGCTGCTTGCCGCGCATCATCATAATGGTGAACGGAAGCTTCAAAATTATGCGTTTTAACGTTTCCTGAAAGGGTGGCTGCCAGCGTATGCCGAAATTGGTGATAAACGGCGTACAGCTGCTTAAAGGCCATTTGGCGAACTTCTGGTTTCGTGGATTGGATCAGCTGATCATAAACGCCTTGCGACAGCTGAACGGTCCCGCCGTCATTATCCTCCACCACTGGAAATTCCAGATCGGCATCGTTTAAGACGTCAAAGGTGTTACTAGAAGCACTCAACGCGTCGCCTGCCTGTGCTAATAATTTTTCAGCAGCCGGCGTTAATACGTGCGCTCGTTCATCCGTAATGGTCCGCAGATAATGTTCGTAAGGCTTCAGATCGGCATCCGTCTTGATCCAGTCATCAAGTGTAGCGGGATCGACGGCTAATAGTTCGGGCTCAAACCAGGCAATGTTGCTTTCGAGCTTGGTCAGCATACTTTGCGTCTTGCCGCTTAGGTTCTGATTAGCCGCGTTCGTCGTATCCTGATCATGTTTCAAAGAAGCGTAAACGTAGAGCTTTTCTGCCGGCCGAATGGTGGCCATGATCGTTTGGATCACGGTCAAAAGCGCCTTTGAACTATGCGCTAGTTGCCCCTCTAATTTTGATAGCCCATCAATTTGGGTCATAACGGTATCAAAGGCCTGACTAAACGCCTGGTCATCTTGATAAATGGGGGTCAGGTCCCAGGTTAACTTCGGGTCGACCTGATCTCGGGTTGGTAATTGCTTAACATCTGCCAACGACAGCACTTCCTTTTCATCGAAATTTGTTACTGTCCATAGAATACCACAGGACTAGCGTGGTAAGGCAACCAATTGCCACGTCTTTTCGTCAAGCATCTTTAAAATACCTTGGTGTTCCAGTAAGGTAACGTAGTGCTGCAACTGCCGTTTCCAACTCACGACGACCTGCTGTACCGTGCATTGAATGAGCTGAGTCTCATCAAAATACGGTCTGATCTGCATCGCCCACTTTTCGAGGTCAGCTTGTTCGATCAGCGACCCCATTGGCCGTTCCCGTAGCAAAATCGTCATTAACGCGGCCCAAATAACGGGTGAATCGCAGATCACGGGTTCAGTATCCGTGAACTGATAGCAGATTGCCGAAATAGCCTGCAGCAGCCCGTGATGTTCATAGCAAAACTGCTGCAGTTTTAGCCATTTTGGCAGTTTATAGTGCAGCCCCATCTGAACTTGACGCTGCAGCTTTTGGACAACTGCACGGCTCGTTATCCGGGTATTTTTCGCATACTGCTGACCGTTACTGACTTTCGCCCACCCTTGCAGTTGGCCAGTCCCATCCATAGTGAGGTGGTGCCAGATAATTAAGCCCTGCTGGCGGGTCTCCCAAAAGATCAGATACCAGCCTAATTTATCAGAATATCGCAGCCATTTTTCAGCCTGCCGAACCGTCTTGATTTTCTGTAAATAATCTGCCCCTAAGATCCACAGCACTTCCAGCCCAAACTCACTGTAGCCCAGATTTCGCTGCTGTAATCTACTGACTGGGATCACTGAACACTGGTATTCGATTGCCAGGTTCCGGCCTGCTCGCTTCAGTAGCAGATCCGGCCGTTGTGCCAGCGCCTGAAGGTACGGTTCCAGTTCAACGTAATCGGTACCAAAATAGTCGGCGAGCTGCCACTTACCCGTCAAATGTGCCTGTGATTCCGATTCGCTAAAGGGGCGGCAAACAGAATGTGGGCGATGTGCGAAATGCGCCACCATGCGCGTCCCCCGTTTTAAGGTTACCTGTTCTTGACAGCTGGGACAAAAATAAGCCCGCTTGCGTTGAGCATCACCGGCTTGAACCTGAACATCTTGCTTCGTACGTGCGATTAGCATCTGATCACCTGCTCTCCTTTGGCGGTTTACAGTTAACTACGGGAAACGGCCAGTCGCAATTTTCCAACCAAAAATTAACCCCAATACAAAAAGACGTCAAGCTCATCATCAGGTAAGCTTAACGTCTTTTTATATTTAACTATCGACTACTTTGCAGTAAAGTAACGGCGGGTTAGTTGCAGCGCACTTTGCGCCATGATCTTTTTCCCGTGTTCATCAAGAACATCGGCGGTAATCTTCGTTTTCTCTGCATACTCATAGGCAACAGCTAATTCATCTTTAATACTTTCTGGTGAAGTTTCGTTGACCCGAAAGATCAGTTCCAAATAGTAATCATTCTTGTAGTGATACAAATTAGAAGTTGCGTCGGATAATTTTAATGCCTCAGAAATCGCAATCATGTCATCAAAATCATGGAGACGTAACACCGTTGTATGAAGTGGTGATGCTTTGGTAACGGGTGATGGCTTCTTGTCTGACTTGGATTCTGGTTTAGCTTGGGTAGAATCGTTATCGGTCTGCATCAGCTGCCGTTTTAAGAAATCAGGCACTTCGTCTTCATTTACCATTTCAATGTCAGGCGAGTCACTGCCATCTTGGTCATCGGTTGAATCATCATCTGCGCCGCCCTTGCTGATAAACAGCTCAAGCCCGTTACGGTTGGGTAACACTTGAAAGGTAACGGCATCAGTTTCCTGGAATTGATGATCAACGTCAACTTCTTCCAAAATACTGTAGAAGAAGCTTTCAATTTGCTTGTGGTTACCAAGCAGATCAAGGACGGTAATACCCCGTTGGGTTAAATCATCGTTGCCAATTAAAACGCGAATCGTATTCTCATTAATTCTTTCCATTTCCATGACCCAACACCTCTTTCTGCCCGCACCAAGAATTACCTATCTCCATACTAAAGAATTTTCGCCGTTTGTAAAGTATCTGGCTTAATTTTTTTCAAATATCTGTGACCCTAACCGCACCAAAAAAGCAGCAAACCCGCTTTTTTGGCCAAACACTCTTCGTGACGGTTTTAGCTATCCGGCATCCGCAGATTTAATCGCTTTTGCTAACTCGAGGACGCGGATATGACGCGGTAAAAACCGCCGAATCTCATCTTCATTAAAACCAACCTGTAACCGTTTGTCATCAAAAATAATCGGTCGTCTTAATAATCCAGGATGCTCAGTAATGAGGCTGATCAATTCACTGACCGGCAGATTATCGATCTCAACGGTCAAGCGCTTATAATCTTTTGACCGCTTAGAAATAATATCTTCCGTTCCATTCTCAGTCAGCTGCAAGATCAGTTTAAGCTGCTTAGCGCTGGGCGCCTGCACGAAAATATTTTGCTCAACAAAATCGACTTCGTGTGCCTTTAGCCACTTTTTGGCCTTGCGGCACGAGGTGCAACTGGGTGAAGTAAATAGCGTGACAGTCATAGGAATTGCCTCCAAACTTATGAGAACTAGGTTATTTACTACCGGATCATTGGCTCAATTCTTTTCCTAACTTAACTATAACAAACTCCTTGGTCACTGAGAATGAAATTCACTAAAACATCACGAACATATCGGGTTATCGTCACATTTTAACGGCAAACGTCTGCCGGAGTGCAGCTAATTCAACTGGCACCTTACCAGCTGCTTGCTGGGCTTCCTGTTTTAAGCTGGCTAACTCACCAACTTGCGGCAGATGAGTCAGCATTAACTGACCGACCTGAGCGTCTTTAGCCAGCTGACCGGATTCACCAGCCGTCATGTGCCACTTGGTCCCCTGCTTGTCATCGAAAAAGTTGGTATCCGTCATCAGCAGGTCTGCATGGCGAGCGAACGGAACTAATTCTGGAATATAGGCCGTATCGGCAGTAAAGACCAAGGTTTCGCCGGTCTTAGCCTCCACGATCCGCATGCCGAATGCGGGTACGGGATGTTTCATGGGCAAAAAGGAGATCGTCAACGGTCCCAAGTGTAAAACATCTGCCGGCGCGTAACCCATGCCCTGTGACGCGTGGGGCCAGGTCAAACTGCCAAAGTTCAGTGGATCAGCGGTTGGTCCATAAATCGGCAAGGTGGTCTGATTTGGCCGTTCTTCATGTAACTGCCAGTAATATTGCAGTACCCCCACATCAGCCACGTGGTCGTGATGATAATGTGAGAGGATCACGGCATCCAACTTTAAGGGATCCAATACTTTTTCTAGGCTCAGCAGCGCCCCGCTGCCGCAATCCATTAATAAATGGTACCCGTTAGATTCAATCAAATAACTGCTGGTACCAATACCGTTGGCTGGATAGCCGCCATAGTACCCTAAAACTGTTACTTTCATCTTTTTGCTTCCCTTCACCTTTAATTGATACGCGTTAAACCGCATATCACAGACGCATTAATACCATTTTAGTCTAGCAAATTGTATAATAATGGTGATCAGTCAGGAGGAATGAATATGATTACTCGAATAAGTATTACCTATGGGACCAAGCAAGTTTTATCAAAGCTTCAGACTCGCTTCCCAGATCGACCACTATTGTTACTGGATTCTTCTACCTCTGGTGAGCAACTGGCCTTGCTAGACGTGTCCGGTCAAGAATCCGTGTTTAGCTCCCCCATTCATTATGACATCAAACTTCACCGCGGGACAACCGATTGGCAAGGATTTGTCAACTTTATCTACGTGGATAATCTATCCGCGGATGATCAAAAAGTCATGAACTCAAAGGCCAACCATTTTGTCACCACTGACCCCATGCCAGATGGTATGCGTTCCATTTACTTTATGAAGGACGAAAAGAATCGGTCCAACAATATTATCCTGTCAACCTGGGATAACGCGGATGACTTCTCACTTTGGAAAAAGGAAGCTTCCTTTAAACCCTTTAGTTACTTTCTCACGACGCAATATAACTACCATGAAGCCAGTTACCACTTCTTTAAACCAGAAGTTAAGTAACCGCTTCATTCTATGATGATCTGTACGGTGAATAGCCGTATGGATTATTTTATTTTGATCTATCAGAGGAGACTTGTTTTGCAAAACCAAGCAGTTAAAAAATTATCACCCTTTCAGCAGCCGACTGAAGAGCAAGCCCAGCTGATTACTGAAGCTAAGCAGTTCATTAAGACCCATATCCACGACTCTAAGCCAGCCATTTTGGTGATCACGGGCGATGCCGGCACGGGTAAAAGCGTGGTTTTAAGCCAGCTGTTCTATGACCTCCAGCAAGCCGCCCATGACGCAACGAGTCCCTTAGCGAAAACCCAAAACTACTTTTTAGTCAATCACCCGGAACTCTTAAAAATGTATCGCAACATCGCAGGCGAGCTGCCAGGATTACTAAAGAAAAACTTTCAGCGGCCGACTTCTTTAATCAATCAGCTGAATAAAAAACAGGCTAGGTTCGACGTTGGTGTGGTCGATGAGTCACATTTATTATTGTCTCAGCCGGACCACTACAACAACTACTACGGCCACAATCAGCTGCTCTCATTATTAAAATTGTGTCACGTCCTGGTCATCGTTTTTGATGACCATCAAGTCCTGCGACTTAAAACGTACTGGACGCGGACCCGTCTTAAGCACCTATTAGTTCCTTATACTCAAAAATGGGTGCATTTGGATCACCAATTTCGGATGCAGGCTGACGACAGTTTAATCAACTGGATCAACCACTTCACAGGTGACCGGCAGCTATTACCATTACAGCCGAGTTTTCGAAGCCATTATGACTTTCGGATCTTTTCGGACGCCGAGAAAATGCGTCAGGCCATTGTGAACCAGAATAGTCAAGTCGGCCTGTCACGAATTGTCTCGACAACCGGTTATCCCTCCACATTAGACGGTGGCCGTCATTTTATTACTGAGGGCCAGTTTCATTTACCTTGGGATCAATATAATTACACTGCAACGCCCTGGGCTGAGCTGCCCGAAACCATCAATGAAGTGGGATCGATATACACCTGTCAGGGCTTTGATTTAAACTACGTTGGCCTGATTCTTGGCCCCCCAGTTAAGCTATCAGCTGATGGCCAAAGAATTGAGATCGATACCGCCAAGATCACTGATGGTGAATCATTTAAGCACCGAGACGATCTGAATGATCCCCAAGAACTCTTAAACGCTAAGGTTCAGCTGAACCTCAATGCCATTAACGTGCTCATGAAGCGCGGCGTTAAGGGGCTATACCTTTTCGCACATGATCCGGCGTTACGTCAGCGACTCAATCAAGAATACCAAGCAATCATCAATTAGGATAATCACAAAAAAGACATTCACAGGACTCCCTTTAGCAGGATCTTATGAATGCCTTTTCTGATTAAAAATCAGTTGGAATTAAAAAAACCGCCCTAACGGCGATTTACGTAAAAGGACGGTTCGTACGAGACTCGAACTCGTGATCTCCTGCGTGACAGGCAGGCGTCCTAACCAGCTAGACCAACGAACCATTCGAATTGCGGGGGCTGGATTTGAACCAACGACCTTCGGGTTATGAGCCCGACGAGCTACCAGACTGCTCCACCCCGCGATAATATAAAAGTTATGAAAATGACCCGTACGGGATTCGAACCCATGTTACTGCCGTGAAAGGGCGGTGTCTTAACCACTTGACCAACGGGTCATAGCTTTAAAATGCAACAAATGCAACGGAGAAAGAGAGATTCGAACTCTCGCGCCGCTTACGCGACCTACACCCTTAGCAGGGGCGCCTCTTCAGCCACTTGAGTATTTCTCCAATGGGCCTAAATGGACTCGAACCATCGACCTCACGCTTATCAGGCGTGCGCTCTAAACCAGCTGAGCTATAGGCCCAAAAAGCGGGTAACGAGAATCGAACTCGCGACAACAGCTTGGAAGGCTGTGGTTTTACCACTAAACTATACCCGCATGGTTCCTTGAGCTATGGCGCGGGACGGAATCGAACCGCCGACACACGGAGCTTCAATCCGTTGCTCTACCGACTGAGCTACCGAGCCATAAAAAACGGTTCGTACGAGACTCGAACTCGTGATCTCCTGCGTGACAGGCAGGCGTCCTAACTAGCTAGACCAACGAACCATACAATTGCGGGGGCTGGATTTGAACCAACGACCTTCGGGTTATGAGCCCGACGAGCTACCAGACTGCTCCACCCCGCGATAATAAGGAGGATGAGAGATTCGAACTCTCGCGTGGTTTGACCCACCTGACGGTTTTCAAGACCGTTCCCTTCAGCCAGACTTGGGTAATCCTCCATAATGAAAATGACACTAAAATAATGATCGGCAACTAAGGACCAATTGGACCTTGTAGGACTCGAACCTACGACCGGACGGTTATGAGCCGTCTGCTCTAACCAACTGAGCTAAAGGTCCGAGTCAAAGATCAAATCGCGGCGGGGGGGATCGAACCCTCGACCTCCCGGGTATGAACCGGACGCTCTAGCCAGCTGAGCTACACCGCGATGGTGTTTAAATAAAACTGTTAGAAACTTTTATTTAAATCGGGAAGACAGGATTCGAACCTGCGACCCCCTGGTCCCAAACCAGGTGCTCTACCAAGCTGAGCTACTTCCCGTTCAAATGCACCCAGTAGGAGTCGAACCTACAACCTTCTGATTCGTAGTCAGACACTCTATCCAATTGCGCTATGGGTGCAAAATATTAAACTTATTAAAATGCCGAGGACCGGGATCGAACCGGTACGGTCATCACTGACCGCAGGATTTTAAGTCCTGTGCGTCTGCCAATTCCGCCACCCCGGCGTTATATTGGCATAAGCGGAAGACGGGATTCGAACCCGCGACCCCCACCATGGCAAGGTGATGTTCTACCACTGAACTACTTCCGCATATTAAATTGAAATGCCGACTAGAAGATTCGAACTTCCGACCCCCTGTTTACAAGACAGGTGCTCTACCAACTGAGCTAAGTCGGCAACACAATAGATATAGTATCAAATCTGACTTTCATTGTCAACATGATAATCAACGTCAACTTGGTAATTGACGAATGAGCCGTGACAGTCTCGAACTGTCGACCCTCTGATTAAAAGTCAGATGCTCTACCAACTGAGCTAACGGCTCAATGGAGGATACAGGGCTCGAACCTGTGACCCTCTGCTTGTAAGGCAGACGCTCTCCCAACTGAGCTAATCCTCCATAAAATATAGCGTGGCAACGTCCTACCCTTGCAGGGGGCGATCCCCCAACTACTCTTGGCGTGCTGAAGCTTAACTACTGTGTTCGGCATGGGAACAGGTGTATCCTTCAGGCTATCGCCACCACACTATTGAGA
>NZ_BCMG01000009.1 GCF_002217945.1 Secundilactobacillus silagei JCM 19001 | reverse complement strand
GGAAGGATAAAGCAATGGCGATATCCTTTTTTCGTGTCAACATACATAGATTACAGAAAGAAAAATCTGTTGTCGATCATGTCTTGTGACATGACCAACAACAGATATGATAGAACCAAAATTAATTCGGCTTGACACTAATTTGTGTTAACCCAATCTTCTTTATACCAGACTTTACTGTCGGTATCGGAATTGCACCGAATCAACTACTCGAGGAGTAGGTCGCGGACTGTTACCGCCGGTCGGGAATCACACCCTGCCCTGAAGATGAACCACTTATTTAATTATTTACCCTAATTGTACGGGGGAAACTTCAAAAAAGCAAGTTAATTGTCTAGCTTGGCTACTCGCTTTAACTCCTTAACTTCTTCGGGGTTCAGTTCCCGAAAATCGCCGGGCTGAACACCCTTTAACGTTAAGAACGCATAGGTTTCCCGTTTCAGTTTCATTACCGGGTGACCCACCGCCTGCAGCATCTTCTTGATCTGATGATTTTTACCTTCATGAATCGTGATGGAAACGATCGCCGTCTTACGGCCTTCATCGCTGGACATTAACTTCGTTCTGGCTGGGGACGTCAGCTTACCATCAATGCTGACGCCATGACGCAGACGTTTTAATTCATCGTTAGTTGGGATGCCCTGCACCTTGGCAACGTATGACTTATCGACTTCATACTTGGGATGGGTCAGCTGGTTCGCTAAGGCCCCATCGTTAGTCAGCAGTAATAAGCCGGTAGTGTCATAGTCCAGCCGGCCCACGGGGTAGACCCGTTCTTTGATCTCATCATCCAGCAGGTCGATCACCGTCTTGCGGTGCTTATCATCGGAGACGGTTGAAACCACCTGCCGCGGCTTATTCATTAAAATGTAAACTGGCATTTCAGTCTGAATGGGCATTTCGTCCACTAAAATATGATCATGTTTGCTAACTTTGGTGCCTAATTCCGTTACCGTTTTACCGTTCACTTTAACGTGTCCGGCAGTAATCATCTTTTCGGCACTCCGTCGTGAAGCAACCCCCGCGTGGGCCATAACTTTTTGCAATCGTTCCATGTACTATTTATCCTCCGCATTTATCTGTTGGTTAAACCGTTTTAAAAATAAATCACTGTTCTGTTCTGCATCACCCGTCGTTTGTGCATCTGGCAGCGGCGGTAGGTCCGTCAGCTGTTTAAGCCCAAAATAATCCATAAAGTAATCCGTGGTCTGATACAGCTTAGGCCGCCCCGGTCCCTTTTTACGGCCGGACTCGGCAATCAATTGCCGCAGCATCAACTTATTCAAGGTGCCAGAACTCTGGACGCCCCGGATCTCATCGATTTCAATTCGGGTGATGGGCTGATTATACGCAATAATCGCCAAAACTTCCAGTGATGCTTGAGACAGCCCCGTCGAACTGGGGGCCTCGAAATACTGATTGACGGTATTCGCCAGGCTTTCTTTCGTGGCCAGGCGGACCGTTTCGTTACTTTTTAAAATCACCAGTGCTGAATCCGGATCACTGGCATATTTTTGATTTAATTTGCCTAACGACTGATTGACTGCCGGCACCATTGAATCGGTCAGCGTTGCCAGCTCCGTCACCGTCAGTCCGGATTCGCCGCTAACAAACAGCAGCGCCTCTAATTGCTGTATCTTACTCATTTCTCTTCTCCCAATTTGGCCGGCTTAACGGTGATCGGCATGACCCGGTTAGGCTGATCAACGGCTACTTCATGCTGCTTGGTCATTTCCAGTAACGCTAGGAAAGTCGTCACCAGTTCTTCCTTATTAGGCCGTTGATCAAACAAGTCACCAAAGGCCACTGCCACCCGCGTTTGACTGAGTTTAAACCGCAGCGTATGAATTTGACCTTTAACCGTGTACTGTTCGCTGCGGACCAGCCGCATTGGCAGTTCTGGCTGTCGCTTACGCTGCGTCAAACCGATCAGGCTCCGTCGCAGATCAGCGGTGGTTAAGCCCGGTGCCAACTTGCCTAATTTCACACCAGCCGGCACCGCCATTTCTGGCCGGGTATAAAATTTTTGCCGTGCCAGCGCCTGCTGCTTAAACCAGCCGGCAGCCTGCTTATAGCGCTGATACTGTACTAGTCTAGTCACCAGATCAGACTGCATCTCTTCTAAGCTCGGTTCGTCGTCTTCTTCAGCCGGCGGTTCTTCTACCGGTAACAGCAGTTTGGCCTTCATCTTCATGAGCGTGGCGGCCATGACGAAGTAATCACCGGCCACGTCCAGCTGATGATCCTGCATCTGCCGCAGAGCGGTCATGTACTGATCAGTAATGGCCACGATGGGAATGTCATAAATATCGATGGATGAAGATTTGATCAAGTGCAAGAGCAGGTCTAACGGCCCCTCAAAGTTCTGCACGTGAATCAAAACTGGTGCTTCACTCATGACTGGCCTCCCATTTGGCAACGATTCCCGTCGTTTCCAGGGTGCCCATAATACGCTGCTTGGGATACATATCTTGTAATTCAGTTAAGATCGTATTGGTCTGATTATGATTCCGCACTGCCGGCATCAAGGCAATTAAGCGCACGATGACAAATTTCGGCCGTAACTCAACACCCACGATGCCGGAAAAGTCCTGATTCAGATCTTTCCACAACAGCAGCTGCCGTGCATCGCTATCTTGATACCACTGCAGTTCAGCCTGCAGACGGTCGATCTTTTTTAGCGCGGGTGCAAGCGAGAGCAAGCCCATCGCCACTTTTTCATAGTCAGTCCGGTATTTCAGTAACAAATTGATTCCTCCCAAACGTTACGCTCTTGGATGAGCTTTACGATAAACTTCGGTTAAGTGTTTCTTGGAAATATGGGTATAGATCTGCGTCGTTGAAATATCCGAATGGCCAAGTAATTCCTGAACGATCCGCAGATCAGCACCGTTTTCCAGAATGTGGGTAGCAAATGAATGCCGCAGGGTATGCGGCGTCACGTGCTTACGAATCCCGGCTACACTGACGTAGTACTGAATCTTTTGCCAGATACTTTGCCGGCTCAACCCGCTGCCATGAGCGTTTAAGAAGAGATAGGGCGACGTACGCTGCTTCAGCAGTACCGGCCGGCTTTGATTTAAGTACCGATCGATCCAGTCGATAGCAACGTCACCAATCGGAATGATCCGCTCCTTGTTGCCCTTGCCCAGAGTCTGAATCAGCCCCATTTCCAGGTGCAACTCGCCCATTTTGAGATGGACCAGTTCACTGACCCGCAGCCCCGTAGCGTACATCACCTCTAAAATTGCCCGGTCGCGAATCCCATACTTGTTACTGGTATCCGGTGCCGCTAACAGCGCTTCAACTTCGGCCACCGTCAAGACTTGCGGCAATGGCCGACCCTTTTTAGGCGCTTTGATCTCCGCCATTGGGTCCACCGTCAGCTGATCATTTTCAACGAGGTACTGAAAGAAGTGCCGTAAAGTCGACACCATTCGCGTGACGCTGTTGCGCGCTTTGCCGCTAGTTTGCTGCTGCTTTAAAAAGTTCAGGATCGTCAGTTGGTCGACTTTTACCAGATCCGTAATATGCTGCTGGTCCAAAAACTGCCGAAATTCTTTCAGGTCCAGCCGATACGAACTGATCGTATTGGCGGCTAGTCCCCGTTCGATTCGAAGATCATGCAAAAAATCCTCAGTCTGCTCGTCCGTTTTCATTTTGATCACGTCCCGCTTCAGTCAGCCACAGATAGCCGTCGTGTTCTTCAGCGAACTGCTGCTTCATCAAATGACCCACGGCCCGCTTAAACTGGCCCTTGCTGATTCCAAAGTAATCCTTAATGTCTTCTGGGGCACTCTTGTCCGTAAACGCCACTTTACCTTCTGGCGCATGCTGCAAGGTTGCCAATAACATCAAGGCATCGTCTGGAATCGCTTCATAGGCTCGTGGCCGTAACGAGATTTTTAACGTGCCATCGGGAAATTGGCTAATGACCCGAGCATTTAATTGCTGCCCTAAACGGGGTTCTTGATCCCGTTCTTCGGGTGGAATGAAGCCCAGATGATAGTCAGTAGTCAGCACCATCGTCCCAGTCAATTTCAACCGGTAAGCCGTAACCACTACGTCCTTATTATCTAACTTAGTCGTCACTGGCTGTGCAATGACCCGGTAAAGCGCTTCGTCACCGAGGTCGCCCCACATCCGGCCCTTTTTATCCAGCGTGATCGACAGCATTAGCCGGTCACCGCGTTGGGGCCAAAGGGCATTGATTTCCGGCAAATTATCCAGTGAGACCACAATGTCTTTATTAGGCAGGCCAATATTGACGAACACGCCCAGACCATGCTGCACCCGCACCACTTCACCAAAACCGTAATGGTCAACCTGCACTTTAGGTGCGTTGCGAGTAATTTGCAGTTGGTGCTGTTCGTTTTCGTAAGCAAACCCTTTAAACCGGCTGCCCAGCTTCAGGGGTTTTTCAATTTCAGTCTTGTCGAGTCGAAACGTCAAACCATTCGTCTGAACGTAATATTCCTTGTCATTTTCATCAGTTACTTCGCCGCTAATGATCCGGCCCAGTAACTGCGTTAATTCATTATTCATTTTAGTATCCCCGTTCGTTCTTTGATTGCACATCTCTTGATATTATCGCACATATTGCCCTGCGGTGGTAGTTTATTCTCAAGTCAGCGGTCAAAATTAGAACGACTAAATTGCGTTATTTAGCCACTAAAAAAAGCCTAACCCGCAGGCTAGACTTTTTAAATTGCAATCAATTAAATGATTAAAGTGCGTTTGAAGCACCGTGGTAAACGACACCGCGACGTGAGTCAACAGTAATTAATTCGCCATCAGAAATCTTTTCTGAAGCACCCTTAGCACCAACGATAACTGGAATCCCCATTGAGATACCAACTACGGCTGCGTGTGAAGTTAAACCGCCATTTTCAACGATAACGGCGCTGGCCTTTTCGATAGCTGGCAAATAGTCTTTGTCAGTGTTCTTAGCAACCAAAACGCTGCCTTCAGTAGTCTTAGAGTTAGCTTCCTTAGCGTTGCTTGCTAAAACGGCTTTACCAATAACAGTGTCATCGCCGACACCTTGGCCGCGAACTAACTTTGAACCGATCAATTGAACCTTCATCAAGTTAGTGGTACCACGTTCGCCAACGGGAACACCGGCAGTGATCAAGATCAAGTCGCCTTCCTTAGCTAAGCCGGTTTCAACAGCTTTAGCAGCTGCTAAATCAAACATAGCATCGGTGTTAGCTGGCTTTTCAGCAACGATTGGGTAAACGCCCCAGTTAACCATCAAGCCACGACGAGTACGGTCATCAAAAGTAACGGCCAAGATGTTTGCATCTGGACGGTACTTGCTGATCATACGAGCAGTGTAGCCTGATTCAGTAGCTGCAACGATGGTCTTAACACCCAAGCTCTTAGCAACACGGGCAACTGAAGCACCAATTGATTCAGTAACGTCAGCGTTAGCTAAGTCCATGTGGTCAGTACCAAAGTCCTTCAAAGCATTTTCAGCCTTGATGTCGATTCGGTTCATAGTAGCAACGGATTCTACAGGGTATTCACCGTTAGCACTTTCACCAGAAAGCATGGTTGCATCAGTACCATCAAAGACGGCGTTAGCAACATCAGATGCTTCGGCACGTGTAGGACGTGGGTTTTCTTGCATTGAATCCAACATTTGAGTGGCAGTAATAACTGGCTTACCAATCTTGTTGCATGCACGGATCAAGTGCTTTTGAACTAAAGGCACGTTTTCAGTAGGAATTTCAACACCCATGTCACCACGAGCAACCATCAACCCATCAGAAACCTTGAGGATATCGTCAAAGTTGTTGATACCTTCTTGTGATTCGATCTTAGGGAAGATTTGGACGTGTTCCATGTGCTTTTCTTCCAATAATTCACGAATGTCCATAACGTCTTGTGGCTTACGAACGAATGAAGCGGCAATGAAGTTGATTTCGTGATCCAAACCGAAGCGGATATCAGAAGAATCCTTTTCGGTGATCCCTGGTAAGTTGATTGAAACGCCAGGTGCGTTAACACCTTTACGTGAACCGAGCATACCATCGTTTTGCATGGTACCAACTAATTCTTTGTTGGCATCATCCTTTTCATCAATGACCATGTCAAGCAGACCATCATCGAATAAAACGTGACCGCCAACACTAACATCATCAAATAAGCCAGGATATGTGACCGCAATCTTATCCTTAACACCTTCTAAGGAGTCGTCCATAGAAATTCGGAGCTTGTCACCGGTCTTGTATTGGATCTTACCGTCTTTTTGAACAGTAGTCCGAATTTCAGCACCCTTAGTATCAAGCATGATACCAACGGTCTTACCAGTAATCTTTTCAGCTTCGTGGACCTTGTTTAAACGGTCTAAATGTTCTTCATGGTCACCATGAGAAAAGTTGAACCGGAAAATATTTGCACCGGATTCAATTAATTTAACAATAGTGTCCACATCAGTACTAGCGGGACCAAGGGTACTTACGATCTTGGTTTTCTTCATAAGAAAAATCTCTCCTTTGAGTTTAGGACTAATTCATTCGCTCGACCATCTTGTGACAGTTATCACATTCAAACCAGTCCAATTTGGAATCCGTAAGTTATTTTAGCACTTTTCAAATTTATTGTCTGCGGTGTTTGTCCAAAAACTGTACATTTCCGGTATAAAAGCGTTTTCATGCCCTTTATTGAGATTATCTTAACTAACAATTTTAAGATTTGACCTGTAACACTACGTTATGGTCACCCAAAATTTGTTCTAATGGTTTCACTAATTGCTCACTGGCTGGCAACCAAAATGACTGGCTTAAAAGCCGTTTGCTGTCATCACTGACCCGGTAAACAATCACTGGTGTTCGCCCCTCATGTGCCTGCAAAAACTGGGTTAACTTAGTCATCGTAACCGTTTCATCCGCGGAAGCCGTTAACCGCAAGAACCAGCGGTCACCGTGCAGCTCTTTTACTGACGGTTGTGCCGGTTTGATTGAGGCTGCCTGTACCACTGAGTCAGCAACAACTTGAACGCTGCCCCGGTTAGTCTCAGTTTTACCAGTCACTAAAATTACCTGTTCCTTTGCCAGCCACGGTGCAATCTGCCGGTAAGTGCTGGGAAAGACTGTAATACTGATCTCACCCGTCAGATCACTGGCCGTCAGAAACGCCATTTGATCCCCGCGCTTGGTGCGAATCGTGCGAATCCGAGTAACGTAGACCACTAGGGTCACGTGCTGATCCGCGCTGACATCACCAATCGTGACTGCTCCGCGTTGCTGCGCTAATTCAGCAAATTGCTCAACGGGGTGGCCTGACAGATAAGCGCCCAGGTACTCATTTTCCTTTTCCAGCCGCTCAGTTAACGGGAAATCCGGCTGGTGCTTGATCTTAGGCGCCAGTGCTTCAAATAGATCCACACTATTGCCGCTCAGTTCCACACTGCTGAGAAATTCCGGCAGACTAGCAATCAGTTCCGCTCGGTTGTAGCCAAAATCGTCAAAGGCGCCGGAATAGATCAGCCCTTCGATCAAATCGGCTTTCAGCCATTTAGGATCCAGCCGCACCAAAAATTCGTGTAGCGACTTAAAACGGCCATTGGTCTGCCGCTCGTCCATGATGCTTTGCAGCAGATCCCGTCGCATCCCCTTGATGGAAGCCAGGCCAAACCTGATCTGGCCCTTTTCCAATCTAAAATAGCTGCTGCTGTAATTAATATTGGGCGGCAAAACAACCACCTGATGCCGTTTGGCTTCCATCAAGTACAGTTTGGTTTTAGTGCTATTATTTAGCACGGAGTTCAGCAACGCGGTAAAGAAGGCCGCCGGATAATGGGCTTTTAGATAGGCTAATTCAAACGCCATCTTACTGTAAGCCACGGCGTGTGAGCGGTTAAACCCGTAGTTAGCAAACCGGTCGATATAGTCAAAAGTAGCTTGGGCGACTGACGTTTCATGCCCCTGGGCAACCGCACCATCAATAAACCGCTTGCGCATGGCTTCCATGGTGGCCTTTTTCTTTTTACTCATGGCCCGCCGCAGTAAATCGGCTTGGCCCAGCGTAAAGCCGGCCATCGCTGATGCGACTTGCATGACCTGTTCTTGATACACGATGATGCCGTACGTGGGTGCCAAAATGGTCTTTAAAGACTCATCCGGATACGTTACGGGTTCTTGATTGAACCGGCGTTTAATAAAGTGGTCAATATTTTCCATTGGCCCTGGCCGGTATAGGGCGTTAACAGCTGCCACGAGTTCAAAGGAATCGGGGTGCAGCCGTCTTAAAACGTTCTTGATCCCACTGGATTCAAACTGGAACACGCCATTGGTATCACCTTTTTGAAATAGTTCTAAGGTTGCTTGATCATTCAAATTGATCTGGCTGATATTTAGATCGTGCCCCGTTTGAACTTTAACGTACTTCAAGGCAGCAGCCAATAAACTCAGGTTCCGTAATCCCAGAAAATCCATTTTCAGTAGGCCGACCTGTTCAACGTAGTCCTTAGTGTACTGGGTCATCAGCATCGTTTCCGACCCGTTTTGAACCGGCACGATGTCCGTTAATGGTTTGTCACTTAACACGATGCCGGCCGCGTGGGTCGAATAGTGCCGTGGCAGCCCTTCTAGTTTAGACGCCGTTTCAAATAATAATTTGTTAGTGGCAGAGTCCGCCACCAGATTGCGCAGTGGCTGTGACTGTTCATAGGCTTCCTTCAGGGAAATATGCAGCACGCTGGGAATTGTTTTACTCCATTCGCTTAATTCGTACGGCCGCAAGCCAAACACCCGGCCGACATCCCGAATCGCTTGTTTAGTGGCTAAGGTGCCAAAGGTAATGATCTGTCCGACCCGTTCATGGCCGTACTTTTGGTGAACGTATTCCAGTACTTCTTCGCGGCGGTTATCCGGAATATCCAAATCAATATCTGGCATCTGCGCCCGTTCTTCGTTCAAGAAACGTTCGAATAGCAGATTATATTCCAATGGATCCACATCCGTAATACCCAGCACGTAGGCCACCAGTGACCCGGCAGCCGACCCCCGACCAGGACCAGTGGTGATCCCGGCCCGTTTGGTAAACTGCATGACATCCCAGACAATCAGAAAATAATCATTAAACCCCATTCGGTCAATGACGTCTAATTCATGATCTAGCCGCTGGTGATAAGGAGCTGCATCCGTCACGTGATTTTCCTGCAGCCGGTTGGTCAGCCCCGTCTGGCACTGAGTCAATAAATAGGTCTTAGCGGATTGCTGATCCGGTGTCTGAAATTGAGGCAATTGCGGATGCTGAAACTTCAACTGGAGCTGACAGGCGTCAGCCACCGTTGCCGTTAGCTCCGCCGCTGCTTTCAGACCGAGATCCTCATACAAACTGCTATATTCAGCGGCTGGCCGCAGCCAGTACTGGCCGGTCTGCTGCTGAGCTGCTGCCAAATTGCTGATGGTCGTACCGTCCTTGATTGCGTTTAACACGCTCACCGCAAACCGGTCACTAGCGTCTAAATAACGGACTTCGGGCAACGCCACGACCTTCACGCGCGCATCCGCCGCCAACTTGGTCAGCAGCTGACGCACCGTTTGTGACTGGGTGGGTGCAATGCCAATCAACAGGCTGTTTTCATCCACAACTTGGCCTAACCGGGTCAATAACTGGTGCACATTATCCTGCTGTCCCTGGTCTAACCAATACTGCAGTTCGCTTTCGCTAGGTAAAATCACCATCAAATCGTGCAGCCACTGCTGGACTTGCGCCACCGTCACCGGTTCCTGGTCCGAGCGGGTTTGCAGAAACGACGAAATCGCCATTAAATGCTGATAACCAGCTTGGTTCTTCGCCAGCAGAACCATGGGAAAAGTCTGTTCCGTCGCAAATAGACCGGCCAAGTCAGCCGTTAAGCCAATGATTGGCTGAACCTTGTACTTTAAACAGGTCTGGTAAAACGCCACCGTCCCGTACATCACGTTACGGTCGGTCAGCGCCAATGCCTGATAACCGCGTTCAGCCGCCGTTTTAACCAGTTCATCCAGTTGATTGGTACTCTGCAGCAGGCTGTAACTGCTGATGACTTGTAAGGGGACAAATACCATGTCTTCTCGGCTTCCTTTCTCGTTGAGATTCTGCTCTTTATTATAACAGAGACTCGCAATTGAAGGCTTTCAATTTGGCCGACAATATGCTAAAATTTCAAATGATAGCGAGGTGTCTACAATGAAAATATTAGAAGCAAACTTGGTTGTCATCTTTTGGGCAATTATCTTTGGTGAAGTCATTGGTTACATCGGTAGCCAACTGGAGCTGATGCACTACGTCCCAATGCAAATTGGCATCGTAGCAACCATTGCTGCTTTGATCTTTACCAACGGAATTAAATTAGTTTCAAATTCGGATACAAAAGCCAAAAATTAGCGGTTATAAAAAAGCGGTGGTCCTTAATTAAAGGACTGCCGCTTTTTTATTTTCCATTAGGCTTTTTCACTGGCAACTTCATCGGTTGGAGTCGCACTCGTGTTAAATACCAGATCGTCACCGGCATCATTTAAAGCCAGCTCAACCGTACTATTAGCACTGACTTTACCGCCAATGATCAGTTTGGCTAACGGGGTCTCCACCACGTTGGTAATGGTACGTTCTAGCGGTCTTGCCCCATAGGCTGGCAGATAGCCGCGCTTGGCTAACCACTGCGCTGCTGCTGAAGTAATCGTCAGCGTGATCTGCTGTTCTGCCAGTCGAGCAGACAGACGCTGAATCAGTTTGCCCACGATCTGCTCAACGTCACTCATCGTTAACGGCTTAAACATGATCGTGTCATCGATCCGGTTCAAAAATTCTGGCTTAAACGACCGCTGCAGCAGGCTGGCAACCTGTTTTTTAGCATCGTCTGAAATCTTGCCTTGCGCATCCGTGCCTTCCAGCAAAATATCCGAGCCCAGATTAGAGGTCATGATCAACAACGTGTTCTTAAAGTTGACCGTCCGCCCCTGACTATCCGTTAAACGACCGTCGTCTAAGACTTGCAGTAACAGGTTAAAGACGTCAGGATGGGCCTTTTCAATTTCATCAAACAACACGATGGAATATGGGTGCCGGCGAACCGCTTCTGTCAGCTGACCGCCTTCTTCATAGCCCACGTAGCCGGGAGCCGCTCCCACTAACCGCGAAACGGATTCTTTTTCCATGTATTCCGACATATCGATCCGGATCATTTCGCTTTCTGAATCAAACAAGGATTCTGCCAAGGCCTTTGCCAGTTCGGTTTTCCCGACACCGGTTGGCCCTAGGAATAGGAAGGATCCCAACGGTTTGCTTGGATCCTGCAGACCGGCCCGTGACCGTAAAACGGCGTCTGACACGGCCTGGACTGCTTCGTCTTGGCCAATCACCCGTTTGTGCAGATTATCTGCTAAATGCAGCAGTTTTTCCCGCTCAGTGGCTACCAGACGGTTAACGGGAATTCCGGTCATCTTCGCGACTACCGCCGCAATTTCTTTTTCGGTGACCGATTCTTCGACCAGCCAGTCGTCCGAATGGTCCTTTTGCTCCATCGCGACCAACTCTTTTTTCAGTTGGGGAATGGTCCCGTGCTGTAAGACCGCGGCCTTATCCAAATCATACTGGGATTCGGCTTCGTTCAAATCGTGGTTGGCTTTATCTAATTCCCGCTTTTTCTTACTTAAGGCGTCCAAGGACTGCTTTTCGTCTTCCCAGCGGGCGTTCAAACTGCCAACGGTTTCCTTCACATCCGCCAAGTTCTTTTGAACTTCCTTCAGCCGGTTTTGTGACGCTTCATCGGTTTCCTGCTTTAAGGCCGCTTCTTCCACTTGCAGCCGCATCATTTGTCGCCGCGCTTGGTCCAATTCAGTGGGGGCTGAATTCATTTCTACCCGAATCGAAGCAGAGGCCTCATCGACGAGGTCTAACGCCTTATCCGGCAAATAACGGTCCGTGATGTAGCGATCCGACAGCTTAGCCGCCGCCACTAGCGCATTATCGTGAATCCGAACGCCATGGTGCACTTCGTAGCGTTCCCGCAGTCCCCGCAAAATGGTAACCGTATCTTCAACTGACGGTTCTGCCACAGGAACTTTCTGGAACCGGCGCTCAAGTGCCCGGTCCTTTTCCATGTACTTGCGGTACTCATCAGTGGTCGTGGCCCCGATCAAATGCAGTTCGCCACGGGCTAACATTGGCTTTAACAGGTTACCAGCATCCATACTGCCTTCCGTCTTACCGGCACCAACAATGTTATGGATTTCATCAATGAACATGATGATGTCCCCGTTGGACTTCTTCACTTCTTTTAAGACGGACTTCAGCCGTTCCTCAAATTCACCACGGTATTTCGCCCCGGCAATCAGAGAACCCATGTCCAGTGAGAAAATCGACTTGTTCTTCAAATTTTCCGGCACATCACCACGGGCGATTCGTTGCGCCAGACCTTCGACGATCGCCGTTTTACCGACCCCGGGTTCCCCAATCAGGACCGGGTTATTTTTGGTCTTTCGCGACAGGATCCGGGTGATCGTCATGATCTCGTCATCCCGGCCAATAATCGGGTCGCGTTTGCCGCTACGCATGGCTTTGACTAAGTCAGTCCCGTATTTTTCTAAGGCTTGAAAACCCTCTTCTTGATTTTTTGACGTGATTTTTTCACCCCCACGAATTTCAGTAACCTTATTTTTAACTTGCTGCAGGGTCAATCCCTGTTCCGTTAGATAGTCGCCTAGTCGGCTGCCGCTCATCTGAACGACAGCAATCACCAACGTGTCGCTGGCAATGTATTCATCGCCGAGATCTTTGCGGACTTCATCGCCCTTTTGTAGCAACCGGTATAGGTCTGGTGATAGGTTTTGCCCGTAAGTCACGTTCCCGTCAACTTCGCTGATCTTATCGATTTCACTGTCTAATTCGGCATTTAACTTCGTGATATCAAGGCCCAGTTCGCTAAAGATCTGCCGGTCCAGTTGACCTGGTTGAATTAAGAATTTAAATAGGTGTGAGACACCGATCGACTGCTGTTTACGGTTAACGGCAATTTGCTGTGCCTCCGCAATCGCATCCGTCACTGATTGCGTTAAGATGTCTGGATTCATTAAACGATCATCATCCTTTACTGGTTATCCTGAGTAATTAATTTCTTGGTTTATTTTAGCATAGGCCATCCGTATTACCAACCATTTGACCTTATTTGACCAAACTATTTTAACGGGCTTTTCGGCGACTTTTGGTCCGCCTTTGAAACACGTCATCAGCCGGTTTAAAGCCCCAAAATTTGTGGCCCCGGTAAGTTTGCTGCGCTAATTTACCGTGCACGGCCATGGGTTTACCCCGCTTGGTCTTGATCTGAAACTGAACTTCCTTGCCAGCCAATAGGTCGGCCACTTCCTGGGTGGTAAACCGGTGGCCGCCCCAGACCTGGTTAAAGCTCACTTCTTTACCGGTGCTGGTCTGACCACCGGTTTTCGCCTTCTTGGGATAGTGTTTGACCAACTTTTCTGGTTCCCCCAGACTGGCTTTCAGCTTATCAGCATTTTTCACCATGATCGGTAAATCGTGCGTTACCGTCTGTGTCGCCGTAGTCAGCAATTCATCGGGGTGCAATTTAAATGACCCCACCTGATCCATGAGCGTCATCAGCCGTTTGGTCGCGTTAGTACTGCTGATAATGGTCCCCTCGGTCAAAATCGCGGAAATGGTCCCCGTATCCGTTAGTGACAGTGCGCCTCGGCGTTCCTTCATCAGCGCCGTCGTCCCAGCGGTGATCTGTGACAGTGTTGAGACCCGGGTCGCCCCAGTACCAATATTATAGTGCTGCAGGTAATTCATCAGCCACTTCATGGTGGGTCTCACCGGCTTCTTATTGGCGCCTTCAAAGATAAACGGGGCCGCGGTTTGACCCAGTTTTCCCTGGGCTTCACCCTGAGCTTCATCCACATCACTGATCTGGCGGGAACTATCAAAAATCAGCTTGTAATTCAGGGCCACGGGAACGTTAAAAGCGGTCTTAAAGCTGGGATAATCGGCTAGCTCAGCGGTGACGTGGTCAAACTGATAATCTTCCCCCAGCATAGCTAGATAGTTCTTCGCCACCACCGAATAAATTGCCGGCCCCGACTTGCCGTATTTCGACAAACTGGCTAGGGTTTGCGGCACTCTTTCACCGGGACGGTTGGCCCCGTGATCCACACTACCAGTCGTCACGTGAGTAAATCGCGGTTTGCGGTGCGTCAATAAGCTTTGATCAACGTTGACCACCCTAGCAATCGTCGGCACTAACGGCAGCAGCTGATAAAACTGCGCCATGGAGATCTTGCTGTCATCCGTCCGGGGATAGCTGACGATCTTAGCTTCATACATTTTTTGATAAGTGCTTAAAACTTCTTTAGCGTTGTACCCTTTTGGCGCCAGAATTGACGCTAAATTAGACAGATCAAGCAGTTTCGGTGGTGCCGAATGCCGGCGAACCGTTTTCACGTTAGTAATGGCGCTGTCATGATACTGCGCCATTTCCGTGGCAGCGTCCGCCTTGACCGCGTGGCGCCACTTAGCCGCCGCCTCGTCATCCTTAAACTTCCGGGCAAAAACGTGCTCGGCGTTATCCTGAAATTTAACTTCATAGAAGGCTTTGCGCTTGTAGTTTTTAACCAGTGTCGCCTGTTCGTGCACGTGGCGCACCATCAACGATTTCAACCGGCCTTCCCGCACGACCTTCACTGGATAGCCCGCCTGTTTGGTCACCGTGGTGGCGATTCGAGTCAGCTGCATGGACAGGAAATCCCACTTGCTGCGGGCATCCGATTTCAGATAATCACCGTCTGACTGCTGGCTGCTGATCGGCTTAATCTCCCGAAAACCCGCTTGAATCGACCGCGCCTCCTCATCGGCAAAATACAGCCGTTTGACCGGTTTACGCCACTTGATGGCGTTAATGATCTCCCAGGCCAGTAACTCACCTTCACCGGAAGGGTCCACATCGGTCGCAATAACCAATGCATCGCAGTCTTTAACGTTCTTTTTGATCTCCACCAGATCTGATTTAGTTGATTTTTTCCGACCAGTCCGGGGATTCTTCGCCATAATGGGCTGCTTTTCCCAACTAAAATCAGCCACCTGCCAAGGCAAATGCTCCAGCTTCCATGACCGGTACTGCGCTGCCTTATCTTCTGGTACCTGTTCTTTAGGATCCACAAACTCCATTAGATGCCCGTGAGAGTGGACGATTTTGTAGGAATGCCCCTCAAATTCACCGCTGGTTCCGCCTAACGCACTGGCAAAGTTCTTGGCAGCACTGGCTTTTTCACATAAAATGGCATATTCTGTCATCCGTTTTCCTCCGTTACCATCATTTATTGTGAGTTTAAAAAGAGTTTTAGCAAACTAGTCATTCGCTAAAGCTCTTTTTGCGAATTCATTTAACCCGCGGCTCACTGATTATTTTTTAAATTCAGGGCAATGATCTTCAAAATCACGTCCGTTGCTTGCGCCATGGTCTGCTCCGACACGTATTCAAAGCGGCCGTGCATGTTTTCACCGCCAGCAAATATATTCGGTGTTGGTAAGCCTAAAAAGGAGAGCTTAGACCCATCCGTTCCACCGCGAATCGGTGCAATATCTGGTTTAATGCCCAGTTCCATCATGGCCTGTTTTGCCAGTTCCACCACGCTCATGTCCTTTTCGAGGATTTCACGCATATTGTAATACTGGTCCTTAAGCGTCACCTGAACCGTGCCGGTACCGTACTGGTCGTTTAACCGATCAGCGATGCCCTGAAAGAGTTGCTTGCGCGTTTCAAACCGCTCCCGGTCATGGTCGCGGATGATGTAGCCCAGATCAGCCGTATCGACATCCCCACTTATTTTGTACAGGTGGAAGAAGCCTTCTCGACCAGCCGTCTTTTCGGGGCGGTCATGTTCGGGCAGCGCATCGTGAAAATCAATTGCCAGCTGATTAGCGTTGACCATGGTGTCCTTCGCATCACCCGGATGCACGTTGGTTCCCGTAATGTGGACCCGGCCATCCGCGGCGTTAAAGGTCTCGTATTCCAGCTGTCCTAAAGGTCCGCCATCCACGGTGTACGCAAAGTCAGCACCAAAGTCCGCCACGTCAAAATGATCAGCGCCAGTGCCAATTTCTTCGTCCGGGCCCAGACCGATTTTAACCGTGCCGTGTTTGATTTCTGGGTGTTCAAGCAAATATTGCATCGCTGTGATGATCTCCGCCACACCGGATTTATCATCGGATCCCAGTAAGGTTGACCCATCGGTGGTGATCAACGTTTGACCCTGGTATTTCCGTAAACTGGGAAAGACTTTAGGATCCAGCTGGTACTTACCAGCCGAATCCAGCTTGATCACCGAATGACCGTCGTAATTTTCAACGATCTGCGGATTGACATGGTGGGCGTTGAAGTCCGCGGTATCCACATGGGCAATAAACCCAATCGTGGGAACTGATTTATCCGTATTAGCGGGTAACGTGGCATAGACGTAGCCGCTGGGCTTGGAAACGTGGATATCAGCTAGTCCAATTTCCGTCATTTCGTTAGCTAAAGTTTTTAGAAAGTCAACTTGCGTTTGCGTAGTTGGCACCGTGTTACTTGCTTCATCTGAACGGGTCTCAACCTTAACGTATTTTAAAAAACGGGGAATCAGATTTTGGTATTGCATCAGTGATCATCCTTTCAAATAAACGTGAACGGGTCCGTGTTTAACGCTGATGGCACGATCTCAAACTGCCACTTATTCTGATCCCGCCACTGCTCAAATAATTCGGTAAGGTGCGGCTTGCAGATACTTTCAATGTGGTGGCCAGGATCGATCACTGGGAAATGCGCAGCAATCATGTCATGACCGGTATGGTAGTACACATCACCAGTCACGTAAGCATCGGCACCCTTTTGCTGGGCAATTTTGAAGAATTTACCGCCATCGCCACCGAGAACAGCAATGCGCTGAATCGACTGATCCATGTCAGCAGCCACTACCCGCAGACCAGCAACGTGAAAGACCTGCTTACAGTGTTCGGCAAATTCCCGCACCGTCATTGGTTTCGATAGATTGCCGATGCGGCCCATGGCATATTGCGTCCCTTCATCGGATAGCTTAGTCAGCTCCAAAGCGGGATGGCCGCCAGGATAGACGGCATTCACTGCCTGCGTTACGGCCTGCAGTTTAGATGCTGGCACCCGCGCTTGAAGCGCCAATTCCTCGGTACTGTTACGTTCGCCAACTGGACCCAGATCTGGGTCAGCCCCCTGCATCGGTGTGAACCAGGTGGTGCCGCTCCATTCAAAGCTGGCACCGGAATAGCGGGCCATATCACCAGCCCCGGCACCCACCATGGCCAAGCGAATCGCATCCGCGTAGACCGACTGCACATGAACCGTCAGCAAGTAATTGGTCTCACGCACGCCATCGACCATGCCAATGGTATCCGTCAGACCAAGTGCATCCGCCAGCCAGTCGTTCATTCCGCCGTTGGCACTGTCTAAATTCGTGTGCGCGGCATACACTGTGATGTGATGCTGCAGTAACGTGGCGTACATCTGGTTTTGCGGATCGCTTAAATCGAGGTTCTTCGCCGGGTGAAACATCATAGGATGGTGGGCAAAAATAAAGTCGGCGCCAATTTTGACCGCTTCAGCCACCACTTCTGGTCTGACATCCAGTGTCACCAGCACCTTGTGAAAATCAGCGTCTAATGAACCCAGCTGCAGTCCCACCGGATCCTTGGGTTCGGCAATCGACTTGGGTGCAAACTGTTCAAAACGTTCGATCAATGTTCTAATCTTCATCTAAAATGACCTCCTGAATTTGCTGACACTCCCGTTCAAACTCCTGAATCTTCGCTTCGGGCGCGTTCTTGGCTTGTTTCATCGTTTGGATAACTTGCTGCAGACGCGCTTGTTCACTGCGCCATTTAGTTGTTAACACGGGATTCTTTTCTTGCAGCAGGAACGGGCCAAATTTAAGCTCTGCCACAGAATACTTAACAGCGTGTTCTGCTGGATCCGCCACGATAATTTCATAAATGTGACCGTCTTCGGCTAAAATGCGTTCCGCCACGATTTGATAATGGTTGTCCTGCAGCCAGCGCCGCACGTGATCTTCACCCACGTTGGGCTGTAAAATCAACCGTTCATGGTGAGTCAAGTGTGCCTTGCCGCTCTCTAAAATGTTAGTGATCAGCGTACCGCCCATGCCGGCAATCACGATCGTGTCGATCTGATCATCTGGCTGAATTGCCGCTAGTCCATCAGCTAAACGGGCGGTGATCACGTCGGTTAACTGCTCACCGTCAATTTCTGATACGGCGTTGTGGTAAGGCCCCTTCACGACTTCACCAGCAATGGCCGTTTTAATGACTCCCTGTTTAGCTAAATGCACTGGCAGGTACGCGTGGTCTGACCCAATATCGGCCAAACGAGCACCGGGTTTTACGAAATCAGCTACGGTCTGTAGCCGGTTGGATAAGTGTGTCCCATTCATAGGTTGGTTGCCCCTTTTCATAAATAATCGTAGTTCTATTATAGGCTAGAGGGCAAACCTAGCACAACATTTCACGCCGTTTTAATTGGTCACAAAAAGGGTGGGTCGTGGTGATTGCTCATCATGACCCACCTTTTTACATTGTTCTATCAAGTACTAATCATTTGTTGCCATAACTGTAATACTAAGCTTCAGTAACTTAATCATCGTCACGCTTACGCCGTTTCAATCCGAACAGGCTCAGCATACCAGTCATTAATCCCAGCAGTGATAAAGTAGCTGCTTGGTTATTTTGTTCACTAGTTTGTGGTAATTTGGCTTGGCTAGTCTTTACGTCATTGGTCTGGCCAGCAGCACTAGCTTGACTAGTAGGCATTACCGTCTTTTGAGTTGCATTAGCGTAGCCAACCGTTGCTTGCGGCTGTGCAACCCTAGTTTCATCAGTCTCACCAGTCGTTGTTGAATCAGGAATAACTTGACCACGGTCAGTTGAATCAGTCGTAACATCGTTATCCTGCCCTTTTTGTGGCGTAATATCTGTCGACGGTACGACAGTTCCCTCAGATGTCGAGGTGACCGGCGTATCGACAACTTCTGGCGTTGGCGTATTGTCTGGGGTTTGTGGCGTCTGTGGTGTTACTGGTGTAACTACCGTGTCAGGTTCATCAGGTGACTTAGTAGTGCCAGGCTTGTCAGGGTCTGACGGCTTTTTAGTCGGCGTATCGCTAACCAGTTCATACTGAACAAAATCACCATCGTAGTTGTATTTTGTCAAGGTGTTAAACTGAGCAGCCCCATTGTTGGTACTGTCGACAGTAGTAGGTGCAACTTGATCCGTTGTATTTGGTACTAATACAAAGTGATATCCAGTTGGAATCAGCGCCTTTTCAGCGTTAGAGAAATCAGAGATCACCGTTGGGTAGTCATCTTTTTTGAACTCTTCAGCATTATCATTGAAAAACTTGTTTAAATCAGCAATGTCAATATATTGATCTTGTCCATTAGCATCAACATAGTGATACCGTGCTTTAATCATCGATTTCCCAGAAATTTTAATGCTGGCATCCTGAGAATTAACACTGGCTTTAGCACCATTACCATAGAAGGCTGTCTGCAAAACTCCCGTGTGACCAGCCTGTAGATTAAATGGGCTTAATTGAGGATCAGTAGTCCCCGTAAGTGCAATTCGACCGGTTGAGCTATTGGCTTTCATATTTGGAATCTTAACAATTACTGAACGAACCGTAGCCCAGTTAGTAATTGCAGAAGCCGGTACATAACCGCTCTCATCCGGTTGCGTTTCATTGCCAGTAATCACCTGAGGCGCCGTTGAATAGAGAACTGTCGCATTTATTGGGTCCCCAGTACCGTTTACAACCGTGTAATCAGTTGGTACCGTGATTGGACCAGTCAAGTTAAACGTGTATTGTGAGCCTTTAACATCTCCAAGGGTTGGTAAGTTAATCGCAACTTCAGCATTATTATTTTTAGCGTCCTTCTCTAATGAAGTGTACACAACACTGTCGTAAAAGGTTAACGTTGGGGCACCTTTATCATCACTGGCGCCATTCAGAACCGGATCAATATCCAGATTGCCCTTTGCTAATGGTGTATTGTAAAACGAACTAGCAGTAACAATGTCCCAGTTCCCATCGCCACCGTATAAATCCATTTGAAGTGCGTTGGTATTATCCTCAGCATACGATTTATCTGCAATTTTGGTTTTATTTGCAAGCTTAGTTGTTGGCGAAACGATGTAAATCCAGTAAGGGTACGCCCCGGGTAATGCATCGGGATTATTGGCCAAATTAACTTGCCCGTCCTTAGCACCATCATCCGTGTTGACCGTTATTCCAGTTCCAGAATAATCAATTTTGACAACGGTACGGCCATCATCTGCCTTGAAAGTACTCGTTTTAGCGCCAGATGCTGCGTTTATGCCGGTAACAGTAGTCGCCGTAGGAATAACGAAGTAATAAGTTGGTTCAAAAATTTTCCTGGTTGTTTGCTGGTAGTTACCACCAATTAGTTGTAAGGAACCGGCATCTATTACTCCAGGAGTTTTACTAGTCTGAGCCTCGTGTGCTTCTCCTTGAGCAATACCGTCAACAATTGTTTGCGTCGTTGATGCAGAGAACGTCTTACCAGGTCGTGTTGGATCAGCATATGCTAAGTCAATCGTCGAAGTGAACTGATCACCAGTCTTAACGGGTGTTCCGTCATCATAAGTTTGAGCCAGTTGACCACCAACAATAAACCTTTCAAACATTCCTGAATCCGATACGGGTGTTACATCACTAGAAGCTCTTCCCTTAGACGTATTAGCCCCTGGTGCGAGACTATTCGGCGTGAGTACGATGGTCCTAATTGCCGACGTGGCTGTAGGTGTAATCTTTTGGCCAGCATTAACCGTGCCAGTTTCAGTTGAACCATCAGCTAAAGTAAGTGTGTAGTTATAACTGGTTGTCCCCGGAAGATAAAGATGCGGGGTAATGCCTGAATCAGGTGTCCGAACACTAGTCGCATCAAGTCCACTAGGAATTTTGATCGTAATTTTGGCACCCGTTGTATCACTAATGGCATCCACTTGAAAGCCAAATGAAGACAGATAAGCCGGATTATCGGCTGGATCATTACTTAGTACTAGATTCGTGTTTGAAGCCTCAGCAGTCGTTGCAGTTTGCCCATTACCAATATCGCTTCCACCCGAGTTGACCCCAAGGATCGTAACAGCCCATGGATTCCCCGTAGCCGTCAAAGTTTGACCATCTGAATTAACGACTTGTTTGAAGTTTACGGGGTTAGCAGCCGTAAGCACAGTATCAGTTGCTGGCCGTGTCATGTTAAACGACCCAATTAATTTATAACCTAAACCATCGTTTCGCCAATTTTCTAGGCCGGTTCCTGCTGGCGCTGAGATAATGATATCCGTTCCAGTACCACCTGGTTGGGTAATCGTCTGACTATCACTAAACCCGTTGATATCCTTAGTATTATTGGCATTTAACTTAAAATCAGTGGGTACTGGAACGGTAATCGTTGTTCCACCGTAATTGACCGATGTGTTAGCCCAATCTGATGGTGCACTATCATCCAAAATACCATTCGGTTCGTTAACTTTAATGGAAAATACATAATCTTTATTGGGTAATATTTGGGGTACTTTTTCTACACTGGGATAGGTCTGTACTACTGGTGATAAACTAACAGTTGGCGTAATCGTCTGGGTAAAGGTCACTGGCTTCTGGTCAACACCATTAGCTGACCAAGTGATCGTCTTCGTAACCGTCTTACCAGCGTCCGCCATTGGATGTCCTAGTCCATAGGAATTATTGTTAACATTGAACTTAATTGTTTGCGTATTAACACTATCAATCTTGAAAGTATCGGTAATAGTATGCGTCCCATCGGAATTATTAACTTGCGTAGTTGTCCCAATCGCACTTGGCAACGGTTGAACTTCACCAATTTGATACACATCAGTATTAGCTGGAATGTTGATGACGTATTTATCATTCGCTTTTGCCGTAACTTTCAGTGTCAGCACAAATGGGTTGTCTGCGTTTATACCTGATTTATACCCAACTCCAGGTTTCGATAGTGTCAAAGCTGCATCCGCTGTCGGATCCCCAATCGCAACGATCTTTTGCGGTTTCAAAGTTGCCGCATAAACCTGCGCAGCACTTGCCTGAGCAGCCTTCAATTGTGCATTAGTTGGATCGACCAAGGTTTTAGTCGTCAGTGTCTGAGCTTCTGGCGTTGATTTGGCCACCGAATCATCTGTCTGAGCTTTAGGTGTTGGTGTTACCGCATTAGTAGTTGGTGCAGTTACAGCTTTTGGCGCTTGCACTTTAGTTTGAGGTGCCGGTGCCTGAACTTTAGTATTAGGCGTCTGCACTTTAGCAGTTTGACCAGCATTCGTCGTAGCTGCCTTGGGCGTTGTACTTAAATTCGAATCTGCTGCACTCTTAGCTGCTGTGTCAGTATTATCAGTTGTCTTATTGGCCGTTTGTAAACTCACTTTATTCGTATCTGTACTTGAAGCAGCCGAAGAACTCTTCGTTGAAGCGACATTGGTAGATTCAACCGGCGTTGCATCATTTTGCGCAACTGTATCAGCATAGGCGGTTGCGTTGCCCCCGAGCAACAACCCGGCGCCAAGTGCAAAACTGGCGAGGCTCGCGTATAGCCATCTCTTACCAACTTTGTATGCCTTATAGTGCTTTTTCAAATTGGTTTGTATCATCTTAATGTTATTATTCTTACCAACCATAATCTGGTCCCTCCTGGTATGTGAATAACTGGCAACTGCTTCCCCTGCCGATAACTATTGAACCATTGCTACACTGTAAAGGGGGTTAATCACGTTTATCAAACTACCGGTACGTCACTATTAAAATGCAATCCCGTACACCTGATTGTTAACCCCATTTATTAAACAATTTCATTGTATGCCCGCAAATATTGCCTGTAAATACCTATCCAACGTTTGAGATTGTCAATCTTTTTAAAAAAATCAAAATAAATGGTGACGCTTACATTAATATCCATTAATGGTTAGATAATATTCATTTAAAATAAGTGAAAAACCAGGGGTAATTCATGGCGATCATTGATCACATCATGAATTACCCCTGGTTTTCTAATTAATAAAAATTCGTTTTAGTTACTGTGGTAATGATTACCACTAATTTTTAACCATTATCGTGCTTGCGCCGTTTCACTCCGAACAGACTAAGCATACCGGTCACTAATCCCAGCAACGATAAACCAGCTGCTTGATCATTACGCTCATTGGTCTGTGGTAATTTACCAGAATTAGTCTTCGAATCATTGACTTGGCCGCTAGTCTTGGCAGTTGTACTAGTTGTTACTGCTAAACCAGCTTGTGCAGGCACTTGCTCAGTACTTACATCCGCAGTCGCAAAGCCCTTAGCCGTTGATTCGGTTTGAACATTACCGCCAGAAGTTTGACTGCCAGCGGCTACCCCTTGTCCTTCAGACTGCGAAGTCGCTGGTGTTTCTGGCGCTACTGCCGTTCCCGTATTATCAACTGTAGTAACTACATCAGGATTATCAGGGATAATGGCAGTACCAGGCTCCCCTGGCGTCGTAGTCGTGTCCGGATTACCAGGCGTCGTTGTGCCACCAGGATTATCAGGTGTCGTTCCGGTATCCGGATCACCGGGTGTTGTGGTCGTGCCAGTGCCAGTATTATCTGATCCACCGCCAGTATTACCCGACCCTTCATTTGGCGTCGCTGGTACGTTGAATTTAGTCAGCCCTGGTTCAAAGCTGGTTGGGTCGCCGCTTCTATCCAGTGTATAACCTGGTAGATCAGGCACCACAATTGGGTCATCCGTCTTGCCAGTGACCACGATCGTCTTGATTGGCTGATTCGTCTTCGTATTGACGTACGTGATCGCCACGGTCTGCTTATCAGCCGTATAGAGCACGGTGACGTTCATATTCAACTTAGACAACTGGCTAGTCAACATTGGTCCTTCAGTCAGCTGTTTAACGGTACTGTGCGGTGTGTAACCGGTGATGACCGGATTAGGGACTGCGGCATAATTGTTCAGCGGTGCAGCGTAACTAATGCCTGTCACCTTATCTACGACCGTTTTCCAATTCATCGTTTCAACGACTGGCGAAGGCGTCTTGGACTGATCCCCATTAGCCATCACGTAGGTAATCGTCCGGGTAGTGGTGGCCGTCCCAGTGGCTAACTGATGCACCAGATGAATCTGGATCAACTGGTGAGGTTCCACCGTAAAGGTATAGATCCCGCTGGCGGCTTGACCCTTAGCTAAGGCGTAATTGGCGGGAATCTGATTGGCTGTATCCCAGTTAGCGGTACCATTTGTCGTCCCAGTTAAGGTCGTTGGCGTGCCAACAATGGCGCCGTCATGATCATCATCGACGTATTCAACGGTAGCAGCTTGTTTAGCAGCCGTATAGGTCACGGTCACATCATTGCTGCCCGCTGCTGGCAGATCAGCGACTGATACTGCCCCATAATTTTTTTGCGGTACTTCGCTCACATTAGGGGTGTAGCCCGCAAGTGCCGGTGTGGTCTGCATCGCATACAAATTTTGTGCGGTGGCGACACCCTGGCCAGTAACTTCATCGGTCGAAACCGCCCAAGTGATTGTTTGTACTTTATCAACTGGCACCGTCCCCCGGTAGCTTGAATCAGCAACGACATAATGAATCGTTCGCGTGGTCGTTTGCTGACTATGATCAACGATGTGGGTCAAATGAATCTGAATTTTTTGACCCGGTTCAGCCGTTAAGGTATAGGTGCCACTAGCTGCTTGCCCCTTAGACAACGTGTAATATGCTGGCAGATCATTCGTGTTCCAGTTAATTGATCCTGAGGTAACCCCAGTGACCGTCTTTGGCGTCCCCACTACCGTGCCATTGTTGTCATCATCGACGTATTCCAGCTGCGCGCTGGCTTGATCAACCAAGTCGTATTGCACAAAATCACCATCATAGAAGGCTTGTGTCACAGTGCCAAACTTGGCAGCACCATCACCAGTACCGTCAATAATTTTCGGCGTCACGTTGCCGGCTGCATCCGTGACCAGTTGATAACCGGCCGGCAAGAGACTCTGATCCTTTGCCGAGAAACCGGCTGGCTGAGTTGGGTAATCGTTTTTAAATTCATCCGTATTGTCAGTCAGCGTCTGGCTTAAATCGTCTAGATAGACGTACTGATCTTGTCCGCTAGCGTCTACATAGTGGTAACGCGCTTTAATCGTGGAAGTCCCCGTAATTTTAATTGACGCATTATCGGAACCCAGACTGACTTTAGCACCGTTACCATAAAAGGCCGTCTGTAAATTGCCTGTTTTGCCGGCTTGCTGGTTAAAAGGCTGCGCGGTGGTCCCCGTCAGTTCAATGCGGCCAGTTGCCGTATTGGCTTTAATGCCATTTACTTTTACGATAACCGAGCGAACTTTAGACCAATCCGTCACTTCAGATGCGGATACGTACCCCGTCGTATCCGGTGTCGTTTCATCGCCAGTCACCTTTTGAAAGTCGGTGCTGTAAAGAACCGTTGCATCCATTGGCGCCCCCGTGCCGCTAACGACCGTGTAGTGAGTCGGTACTTTGATTGGACCCGTCAGATTAAAGGTGTACTGCGACCCATTTTGACCAATGGTCGGTAAATTAATCGCTACTTCAGCATTGGAATTCTTGGCATCCTCTGCTAATGAGGTATACACAACGTTATCGTAGAAGGTCAGCGTTGCGCTCCCCTGATCATCACTAGTCCCATGAGTGACTGGGTCACTGTTCGTATTGCCTTTAGCTAGTGCCGTATTGTAAAACGAACTAGCGGTGACAATCTGCCAGTCACCAGTACCGCCCTGCATCAAAACTGCATCCGGATTGCCATCAGTATAAGTTTTATCAGCAACTTTAATCGTATTGGAAAGCGACGTGGTCGGTGACACAATATACATCAAATATGGGTAGCCCCCAGGCAATGCATCGGGATTGTTAGCCAAATTGATCTGACCCAGTGAAGCCGCTTCATCGGTGTTCACCGTGATCCCCGTACCCGAATAATCAATTTTGACAACCGTATGCCCGTCATCGGCTTTAAAAGTACTGATCTTAGCGCCCGATTTAGCCGTGACGTTGGTCACCGTCGTTGCTGTAGGAATCACGAAGTAATAAGTTGGCTCAAAAATTTGTTTCGAGATCTGACCGTATTCGCCACCCTGGACAGCGAGATGACCAGCCGTTTGAACCCCAGGTGTTGTACTGTCTTCTTGCATGTAGCCAATCGCTAGAGCAACAGCATCGACCACCGTTTGCGTGATGGTAGAAGTTGCGCCCTTTTGTGGTTGCGTCTCATTGGCAAAGCCCAGCGTGATCGTCGACGTTAACTTATCACCAGATTTAACCGCTCGGCCATCATCGTACCGGTGCGCTAATTGCCCCTCGACGATAAAGCGTTGATACGGTGCAGCTGGTGTCTTATTGGGATCCAAATTACCGGTTCTGGAGGTATTGGCACCAGGTGCAAGGTAATTAGGTGTCAAAACAACCTTCCTGATTGCTGACCCATCAGCAGCGGTTACCTTTTCACCAGCGTTCACGCTGCCAGCTTCCGTCGTACCGTCCGCTAACGTTAAGGTATATTGATAGCTAGTGGTTCCCGGCAGATAAACTTGAGCGTTCACAGCCGAAGCCGGCGTTTGAATACCAGTTGCATCCAGGCCATTCGGAATCGTAATGGTGATCTTAGCGCCACTGGTATCGGTCACTGAATCCAAATAAAAACCAAAGCTTGATAGGAATGACGGGTCATCGGTTGGATCACTATCCAGCAATAAGCTTGTCTTGGAAGCTTGGGCGGTCGTGCCGGCAACCCCATTACCTACACTACTGCCACCAGTATTGACCCCCAGAATTTTCACGGTCCAAGGCGCCACGCTGCCAGTTAACTGATCGCCATCGGCATTCATAGTTTGGCTAAAGGTCGTCGCGCCATCGGCCGTATAAACGGTGTCGGTTGCTGGTTGGGGCATTTCAAAAGACCCCACCAACCGGTAGCCACCCTGTGCTTCCCAGTTTTCAGCACCACTGCCTGCTGGCACGTTAATGATGAGCACACTGCCAGCACCACCAGGTTGGGTGATCGTGGTTTTGTCCGAGAATTCATTAATTTTTTGGGTATTACCCTCATCTAATTTAAAACCAGCAGGAACCGGAATCGTGATCGTTGAACCGCCAAAATTATCACCGCGGTTGACCCGCCCCGATTGATACCCGTTATCTAGCACCCCGTTAGCTTCGTTCACGTTCATGGAAAAGACGTAATTCGTATCAGGTACGACTTCTGGGATGTTTTCTTGATTAGGATAAGTCATCACTACCGGCGTCAAATTGATGGTCGGCTTAATCGTTTGGGTAAAAGTCACTGGGGGTTGTTTCACCCCGTTTGCTGACCAGTCGATCGTCTTGGTAACGGTTTTGCCGACGTCCGCCATAACATCGGTAGCCCCGTAGTTATTGGCTAAATTAAATTGAATCTCCTGTGAGATCACAGCATCAATTTTGAAGGTATTCGTAATCGTGAACGCCGCGCCACTCGCATGCTGGCTCACAACCGTCGTGCCAACAGTACTTGATAATGGCTGAACTGAGCTGTATGCAAATACAGGCGTGTTAGCCGGAATATAAATGACGTAGACGTCACCCGCTTTAGCGGTTACCTTCAAGGTCGCCGTCAACGGACTTTTGGCGTTACTGCCATAACCCACTGCTGGTGATGAAAGACTTAACGTTGCATCCGCCGTGGTCGCCATTTGAGATGTCTTCAAATCCTGTGGTACTAAAGCTGCGGTGTAAGTCTGAGCCGTCTTAAATTGCTGATCACTCACAACTGCCTGAGTTCTTGAAACAGGCGCTGGTACGTCACTATTCGGCTGGTTTGTCTGAGTCTGCGGTGCAGTTGACGTTGCTTCAGATTCGGGGGCTTGCCCCTTAGTCTGAGGTGTCTGCACTGTAGTGGGCGTTTGCGTTACAGCTGATTGCGCATCATTATTCGCAGCTGACTTAGGCGTTGTGTTCAAATTTAAATCTGAAGCACTGCTAGTCGTCGCATCGGAATGATCTGCTGCTGGTTTATTAGCCGTATTTACGGTGGCCGTACCTGTATCTGCCTTTGTAGAATTACCAGTGTTTACAGCTACCTTATTTGTAGTCGTACTTGCATCTGCTGAAGTCTTAGCATTTACACTGGTCGCTTCAATTGGCGTTGTATCAGTTTGTGTTGCCGTATCAGCATACGCCGACGCATTCCCGCCAAGCAGCAGTCCAGCGCCAAGTGCAATGCTCGCCAAACTAGCATATATCCATCGTTTACCTGACTTATATGCCTTGTAGCGTTTTGTCAAATTCGTTTCTATAGTCCTAATGTTATTGTTCTTACCAACCATGTCCTGGTCCCTCCCGGTATGTGAATAACGGTTAACTTCTGAGTAAAGAAATTAACAACGTTCAGCTGATCATTCAAACCCCTGTCCTACTCCTATTTGTTAACCGCCTTTACTAAACAAATTAATTGTAAAACGGCAGATATTGCCTGTAAACGGCGATTGTCCGGTTTAGATTGCCAGTTTTTTTGAAAAAATTCTTAATCGTTTAAAGAAATGGTCTACTAGCATTTAGATTCAAAATAATTGGTAAAAGCGTTTTCAAAACCGTGAAGATAAAAAAAGAAGACCAATTCATCAATGAATTGATCTTCTTAAAATACTTCATCAACCTGCGTTGACAAAGAACTCAAATTACTTTTCTATGCTTGAATTACTCATCATCACGTTTGCGCCGTTTCAGACCAACCAAACCTAACATGCTGGTCAACAATCCCAAGATGCCCAAACCAACTGCTGAATGACTCTGCTCATTGGTTTGTGGCAACTTCTGCTGGTTAACGGTTGAAACATTAGCTTGACCTTCTGCAACCGAACCATTTTGAGTTGTTGCCGAAGTATTTGAAACAACACCAGCTGCTGCCGAAGTTGCTAACGTTTCAGCAGTCCCAGCATTAGTCCCAGATCCGAGTGGTGCCTGCAAACCGTTACCAGGAGTTGTTGTGTTATCAACTGCTGTGCCTGGGTTCGTGACCTTTGTAGCCCCTTTACCAGGAGTTGTCGGCTTGTTAACCGCTGTTCCTGGAGTCGTGGTCTTTGTAGCCCCTTTACCAGGAGTCGTTGGTTTGTTAATCTCTGTTCCTGGAGCCGGATTACTTGGAGTAGTCGGCTGTACTGGTTGAGTCGGTTGTACTGGTTGAGTTGGCTGTACTGGCTGAGTCGGTTGTAGCGGTTGAGTTGGTTGTGTTGGTTGTGGTGTATAGGTCACCACTACGTCCTCATTATACATTGGGACATCTTGCGCAACCACACTGCCAAAGACCTGCTGATCAACCTTACTTGGTTTTGCAATGTAACCTGGCAGGTTTGGTGCTGTCTGCTCATAGTAAGCGCCTTGTGGCGTGGCAACACTCTCGCCAGTTACTTCATCAGTTGAAACGTTCCAAGTAACCGTTTGAACAGTTGGTGCTGGTACTTGACCCGCATAACTTGGATCATCCACGACATAGTGAATTGTTCGAGTTGACGTCGTTGTGGTGTGATCAATAATGTGATTCAAATGGATCTTCACAATTTGATTACTCTCGTTGGTAAACTGATATGTCCCATTGGCCGCTTGACCAGTAGATACTTGGAAACTAGTCGGCTTATCATTTGTATTCCAATTAATTTTTCCGAAAGTCTTACCCTTAACAAGGGTTGGTGTCCCAACAACAGCACCACCATTATCGTCATCCACATACTCAAATGTGACGCTTTGATCATTTGGTGTATAAGTGACTGTCACATCATCAGCTTTAGCTTGTGGCAGCTTATCGCCAGTCACACTGCCATAGGCTTTTTGAGCCACCGTCGGTGTATCGGCAGTATACCCTGGAATCGTTGGTGCAGTTTGAGCATCGTAAGCATTCTGCGCAGTTGCCACACTGGCACCAGTAACTTCATCCGTTGACACATTCCACTTGATGGTCTGCGTCTGCGTTTCGGGTACTTGACCAGGATAGTTGGCATCATTCACTTTGTAGGTGATCGTCCGGGTAGTCGCCGTGGTGCTGTGTGCAATGGCGTGATCCAGATGGATCTTCACTATTTGATCCGTACCATTTGTAAACCGATACGTGCCATTAGCTGCTTGGCCTTTGGCTAAGACGTACTTAACCGGCACATTATCCGCCGTCCAGTTGGCACTGCCAGCAGTCTGACCGGTCAACGTCGTTGGCGTACCAACCACGGCACCATTATTTTCATCATCTACATATTCGACCTGTGCTGTTTGGGCGACTGGTGTATAAGTGACTGTCACATCATCAGCCTTAGCTTGTGGCAGCTTATCGCCAGTCACACTGCCATAGGCTTTTTGAGCCACCGTCGGTGTATCGGCAGTATACCCTGAAATCGTTGGTGCAGTTTGAGCATCGTAAGCATTCTGCGCAGTTGCCACACTGGCACCAGTAACTTCATCCGTTGACACATTCCACTTGATGGTCTGCGTCTGCGTTTCGGGTACTTGACCAGGATAGTTGGCATCATTCACTTTGTAGGTGATCGTCCGGGTAGTCGCCGTGGTGCTGTGTGCAATGGCGTGATCCAGATGGATCTTCACTATTTGATCCGTACCATTTGTAAACCGATACGTGCCGTTGGCTGCTTGGCCTTTGGCTAAGACGTACTTAACCGGCACATTATCCGCCGTCCAGCTGGCACTGCCAGCAGTCTGACCGGTCAACGTCGTTGGCGTACCAACCACGGCACCATTATTTTCATCATCTACATATTCGACCTGCGCCGTTTGGACGACTGGTGTATAAGTGACTGTCACATCATCAGCCTTAGCTTGTGGCAGCTTATCGCCAGTCACACTGCCATAGGCTTTTTGAGCCACCGTCGGTGTATCGGCAGTATACCCTGGAATCGTTGGTGCAGTTTGAGCATCGTAAGCATTCTGCGCAGTTGCCACACTGGCACCAGTAACTTCATCCGTTGACACATTCCACTTGATGGTCTGCGTCTGCGTTTCGGGTACTTGACCAGGATAGTTGGCATCATTCACTTTGTAGGCGATCGTCCGGGTCGTCGCCGTGGTGCTGTGTGCAATGGCGTGATCCAGATGGATCTTCACGGTTTGATCCGTACCATTTGTAAACCGATACGTGCCGTTGGCTGCTTGGCCTTTGGCTAAGACGTACTTAACCGGCACATTATCCGCCGTCCAGCTGGCACTGCCAGCAGTCTGACCGGTCAACGTCGTTGGCGTACCAACCACGGCACCATTATTTTCATCATCTACATATTCGACCTGTGCTGTTTGGGCGACTGGTGTATAAGTGACTGTCACATCATCAGCCTTAGCTTGTGGCAGCTTATCGCCAGTCACACTGCCATAGGCTTTTTGAGCCACCGTCGGTGTATCGGCAGTATACCCCGGAATCGTTGGTGCAGTTTGAGCATCGTAAGCATTCTGCGCAGTTGCCACACCGGCACCAGTAACTTCATCCGTTGACACATTCCACTTGATGGTCTGCGTCTGCGTTTCGGGTACTTGACCAGGATAGTTGGCATCATTCACTTTGTAGGTGATCGTCCGGGTAGTTGTCGTGGTGCTGTGATCTACAATGTGGTTTAACTGAATTTCGAATGGGACATTATTAGCGTCATGGAACGTGTAGGAACCGGTAGTTGCTGCACCAGTAGCCAACCTATAACCGGTTGGAACAGTGCCCATATCCCAGTTAATTGAAGTTCCCGGCGCCCCAGAAATGGTTTTGGGCGTACCAACCACGGCACCATTATTATCATCATCTACATATTTAACCTGAGCAGTAACATTACCAACCAATTCATACTGTACAAAATCACCATCATCAAAATATTGAGCGACTGTGCCCAACTTAGCGGCTCCATCATTTTTAGTATCGATAATAGTTGGAACACCTGTATCTAACTTATATCCCTTTGGAATCAAAGCCTTTTCCACATTGGTAAAGTCCGCCGCTTGTTTCGGATAATCGTCTTTGAGAGTATCGACATTATCATTAACTGTTTGAGTTAAACCGGGAATTTCAATATATTGATCCTGACCATTTGCATCTAGATAGTGATAACGCGCCTTAACCGTTGAAGCCCCCACAATCTTAATCGAAGCATCAGCAGAACTAACAACAACCTTTGAACCATCACCATAAAAAGCCGTCTGCAAAGTACCAGTTTTACCTGCCATATTATGGAAGGTAACTATCTTACCATCAACCGTCTGATCAGCTACGCTACCATCAATAGCAATTCTACCAGTTGAAGTATTTGGCTTGATGCCGTTAACTTGAATAATGATTGAACGAATCTTAGACCAGCCATCAGCAGGAACCTGATCTGCGAGTACATAACCGGTGGTATTCGGAGCCGTATCAGTAGTATTAAAAGTTTGAGCGGTAGTGGAATAGAGAACAGTAGGATTAATAGCAGTCCCATCACCTGCAGCCGTTGTAAAGTTGGTTGGCACAGTGATTGGGCCCTTTAAATTAAAGGTGTATTGAGAACCCTTTGAATCACCAACAGTAGGCAAATTGATGACAGCCGTGGCGTTATGATCCTGCGCATCAGTAGCAGGTGACGTATAGACAATGGAATCGTAAAAGGTCATATCAGAACTGCCCTTATCATCACTAGTGCCATCAGCTACAGCATTAACATCTTTATTACCCTGTGCTAACGAGGTGTTGAAAAATGAGCTTGCAGTCGAGATATTCCACGTGCCGTGACCCGCTTCACCATTCATCATGTAAGCATTCGGATTATTTTCAACAAACGATGGATCTGTCGGCTTAATTGTATTTAAAAGCTTAACCTTTGGTGAAACAATATAGACAGAGTATGGGTAATCCCCAGGTAATGCATCTGGATTGTTCGCTAATGTAATTCCACCCCAATAACCAGTAGTTTTACTGACATCAACAGTTTGGCCGGTTCCGGCGTAATCAATTTTAACGACAGTCTGACCATTGTCTGCGGTAAATTCAGAGACCTTGGCACCAGTTACCTGGGTTAATTGCGCACCAGTAGGATCAGCCCCACCATAGCGGGAATCATGAACAGGATCGTCGTTCATCCCCCCGAGACTGTTAACAGAAGCTACCGTAGTCACTTTGGGAAGGACAAAGTAGAAGGTTGGTTCATAAATTTTATTCGTATTCTGATTTCGAAAATCATCATATCTGATTTGAAGCGTACCAGCACTAGGATTACCTGGTGTTTGGTTATTGGGTCTTGTTATCAGATAAGCTTGCCCGTCGGCCAGTGCCTCTTGGACTGTTTGGACTACCTCTTTATGATCCTTCACAAGATTGTCACTTGGCCCATAACTGAAATCAATCTTGGAAGTTAGTTTATCACCACTTTTAACAGCAGTCGTATTATCGTCATATTTATCAGCTAGTTGACCAATCACCGCAAAGCTTGAAGCCTCAGTTGAGGCATCCGTATAAGAACCAGGAGCTACTGCATTTGGCTCTAATACTGCCGTCCTAATTGCAGAACCATCGGTGGATGTAATCTTTTCACCCGCTGCAACTGTACCCGTTTCGGTCTGGCCATTTGCTAAAGTTATCGTGTACTTATAACTGGATGTATCAGGTAAATAAGATGCTATCGTAACACCTTGTGCCGGCGTTTGAATACTCGTTGCATCAAGGCCATTAGGAACCGCTATCGTAATTGTTGCGTCATTTGTGGTGGCAGCTGAATTATAGGTAAAACCAAAGCGGTTAAGATTTGCAGGATCATCTACATGATTCGTAATTAACTGAGAAGGATTTCCTGATGAGTTACCATTAGCAATCGCTGTAACCCCGCTTTTCCCAACGTCAGTGCCTCCTTGGTTAGCGATGATTGTCACCTTCCAAGGATCAGCCTGATCAGTAAGCGTGTTGTTAGTAGCATCTCCGTTGACAATTTGAGAGAAAGTGACGTTTCCCCCTGCAGTGAGCGTTTGAGCTGATGTCGTTTGAGGCACATCGAACGCACCGACAATTTGATATTGTGGTGTATTATATTGTCCTTGGTTAGCTGCTGAAGCCCCAGCCTTTGCTGGCACATAAATAGTCACAGTTGTTCCCTTACCGCCGGATTGGGTAATCGTCGTTCCATCTGTGAATGCATTCATCTTATTAGTCGTATCAGAATCTAATGTAAACCCAGTAGGAACTGGAATTGTAATCGTTGAACCGCCATAGTTGGATACTTGGCCAACACGATAAGTTGAGCCATCAATCCAAGGAATCCCATCATTTTCGTTAACGCTCAGGCCAAAAACATAATTTTGATTAGGTAAAAGCGCTTTAACTGTATTTGGATCGGGATGAAGCATAGTAACCGTTGATAGGTTCGTGGTTGGTTTAACCGTCTGAGTGAAACTAACCCCAGTTTGAGAATTTCCATTGATTGTAAACAGAACATTTTTCGTCACTGTTTTACCAACGTCAGCCATACCTGCATCGGGTAGGTAGTTACTCGTCAATTTCAGTTTAATATTTTGGGTGGTTACAGTATCAGTCGCAAAGGTATCAGTAAGGATGGTTGAACCATCCTTACCCGTAGTCGTGGTTGTCGTACCTGCTGCTGAATCTAAAGAATCAATCGAATCAAACGTAAATAAGGACGTGTTTTTTGGAATCGTAATTTGATAAACATCACCCGCCTTGGCGTTGGCAGTTAGGGTCATTGTCAAAGGATCTTGTGCATTGGTACCCGTACCAATTGCAGTTTCCGAAATTTTCAGTGATGTGACAGCCTCTGTTGGGCCGCCTGCTAGTGCGTCAATTTCTTGTGGCTGATGGGTTGTAGCATAAACTGCTGCAGCGTTCGCTTTGGCTGCGTTTAATTGATCTTCAGTTGGGTCAATCAGCGTTTTTTTTGAAGCAGCCGTTTGCGTTGTAGTAACCGGTTTAGTTAGATCACTAGTTGCACTATTTGCAGAATCACCGTTAGCTACCTGGCCATTTTGAGCTGTATTCTGATCTGCAGTGTTGGCTTGTTTAGCTGAATCAGCAGCCGTGTTGTTGACAGGACTATCGACCGTAGTTGGTGCTTTTTGAACAGCACTTTGATTACCAGTATCCGTGGCTGTGCTGTTTTTTTCGTTTTCAGTATTCTCATTTGTGTTGGAAGCTGAATTATCATTTGATTTTAAATTAGCAACGTTATCACTAGCATTAGTATTTGTGCCCGTTTTTAACGTCGCTGTCTTTGCATTTTGCGTATTCGCTGCCGTGTTTGAAGTCGCATTGGATTCTGTTGCGGTTGGTTGTTGCGTATTATCTGCTGTAGTGTCAGCGTAACTGGTTATACTGCTTCCTAGCAATAATCCCGCTCCAAGCGCCAAACTAGCTAAACTAGCATAAATCCACCTTGTACCAGCCTTATACGCCTTATAATGCTCTTTTAGATTGGACTTAATCGTCCTAATATGATTATTTTTTCCTACCATTTCTGGTACCCCCCTACTTCTGCCTACCAATTAGTTATTTAATCTATTAAAAATAACTTAAAGTCTAATTTCTTAGATTCAAGCGGTAATTAACAGTATTAACTATAAGTTTAAAACAAAACACTATTCTGCTTTTTCTGAAAAAACACTCCTCCTATACGATGCCCCCCATCTATTGGCTTCATTATAATGTAGCGGTTTTCACATGTAAAGATTATCTGTCGTTAATTTTTCATTACCGGTATATTGCTTACCAACAGCATAAAAAAACACCCTGATCACTAGTCGCTTTCGACCATGAACAGAGTGTTTTCTTCATATAATCTGTTAAAAATTTTAATCCATCTTTTAATCTTATTCCAAGAAATCCTTCAACTGCTTTGAACGTGAAGGGTGACGCAACTTACGTAACGCCTTAGCTTCGATTTGACGAATCCGTTCGCGGGTAACACCGAAGACTTTGCCGACTTCTTCCAAGGTGCGGGTTCGACCGTCATCCAGACCGAAACGCAGACGCAACACGTTTTCTTCACGGTCAGTCAACGTATCCAGCACGCTTTCAAGCTGTTCTTTTAACAGTTCGTAAGCCGCGTGGTCAGCAGGACTAGTGGCGTCATCATCTTGAATGAAGTCACCCAAGTGAGAATCATCCTCTTCACCAATAGGGGTTTCCAAGGAAACGGGTTCTTGCGCGATCTTTAAGATCTCACGAACCTTTTCCGTTGGCATATCCATTTCAGCACCAATTTCTTCAGGCGTAGGTTCACGACCCAAGTCTTGCAGTAATTGACGCTGGATCCGGATCAATTTGTTAATGGTTTCAACCATGTGAACTGGAATCCGAATCGTCCGGGCTTGGTCAGCAATGGCACGGGTGATGGCTTGACGAATCCACCATGTGGCATAGGTTGAGAACTTGAATCCTTTACGGTAATCGAACTTCTCAACGGCCTTCATTAGACCCATGTTTCCTTCTTGGATCAGATCCAAGAACTGCATCCCACGGCCAACGTAACGCTTAGCAATGGAAACCACCAGCCGTAAGTTAGCTTCGGCTAATTCCTGCTTCGCTTCTTCATCGCCCTGTTCGATCCGCAGCGCTAACGCAACTTCTTCGTCGGCAGTTAACAGCTTAACCCGGCCAATTTCCTTCAAGTACATCCGCACGGGATCGTTGATCTTGACCCCGGATGGTGCGGAAGTATTCTTTAATTCGCTAGCAGTAACTTTCTTGGCAGCTTTAACGGCACGAGAATCTGGATCACCGTTTTCATCAACGACACTGATACCAGCATCTTCGACTTTTTCCAGTAAACCGTCCATCTTCTTAGCCGTTAAACCAAATGGAGAGGCAATTTTATCTGAAAGTTCATCGTAGGTGACTTGACCCTTTTTCTTGTAATCCTTCACCAGGTTCTTAACAGCTTTGTCGTAACCTTTTTGATCAAATGTTTTGCTGCTCTTGGTGCTCTTTGCACTCTTTGTTTGTTTTGCCATTAGAAAGCCCCCTAAGCTTGTTTTTGAGACTGCTTTTGTTGTTGTAGCTTAATGTACTCGATCACAAGTTGGCGCACGCGGTCATTATCACCTAACCGCCGTGCTTCTTGCAATGCCTGTTCGGTTTCACCGATCCGTTTCGTTAACGGTGCCACGTTCATGATCAGCTGAATGTAATCATCAATCTCGCCTTCGCTAGTTGATTCACTTAACTGCATCGATTCAATGTCGATCACCAGATTCTGCAAATGATCATCGTGAATAAAATCCACGAACTGGGCTGGCGCATAGCTCTGGTGGGTTTCAAAATACCCCTGAGCCAGCGTATATACCAGCTGGTAATCATCGTCAACAAAATTAAACTGGGCAATGCCGGTGACGCGCAACCACACATCGTGGTCGTGAAGCATCCGGTAAAGCAAGGCCCGTTCCGCCTTTTCAATTGGCGTGCGCTTCACCACCTGCCGTTGCTGGGTCGGCGGTTGGCTTTGACCGGTTCTGACAGCTGGCGGTGCCGACCTGTCAGGTGCCTGACGAACTGGCTTGACCATGGCTAATTGCTGTCGCAAACTCGCCTTTTCCAATTGAAAACTGTCAGCTAATTGGGTCAAATAAACGTCTTGTTCAACGGGTGACTTCACCGTTGCCAGAATGGCTAAAATATCGTTTAAATATTGCAGCCTGCCAGTATCGGTATCCACGTCATACTGCGTTTTTAGATACCGCATTTCAAAGGCGACCGGCGTTTCTCGAGCGGATTCCAGCGCGTTGGCCAGTTTAGCTTCGCCGTACTTCTGCCGGTATTCATCGGGATCCATCCCCTCTGGCATCTGAATGACACCCAAAGTCAGACTGGAATTATCCCGTAATATCGATAGTGCCCGTTGCGTGGCCTTTTGCCCCGGCGTATCACCGTCGTAACAAACGTAGATCCGCTTGGTAATTCGCTGAATCGCATAGATCTGCTCCTCAGTCAAACTGGTTCCCATGGATGCCACGCCATTATCCACACCGGATTGGTGCGCTGACATGACATCCATGAATCCTTCAAACAAGATCAGGTCACCCTGCTTACGCACGGCGCCTCGCGCCAGATCAAAGTTAAACAAAACTTTGCGTTTATTAAACAGTTCGGTTTCCGGACTGTTTAAATACTTTGGCTGATCTGGTGTTTGGTTCAACATCCGGCCAGAAAAGGCAATCTCCTGACCCGACTGATTACGAATGGGATACATGATCCGGTCAACAAACCGATCCCGCAGTTCACCATCCGAATTTTCAATGAACAAACCGGAATGCCGCAGGGTCTGGTAATCGATCTTGCGGGTTTCGAAAAACGGCTTTAAGAGCTGTTTACTTGGTGCAAACCCCAGACCGTAATCCGAAATAGTTTGGTCGGTCAACCCGCGTTTATGCAGATAATCCAGTGCTGGCTGACCCATCTCCGTGTTCATTAAAATGTGCGTGTAAAGCTTGGTTGCATCCTGGTGCAGCTTGATCAGCTGATTAGTCGGTGACTGCGGGTCGCCGTGCTGACCGCCACCAGTTGCATCGTTAACGATCTGCTCGTCAAGCGAAACGTGTGAAAATGCCGCAACTTTAACCACTGCTTCTTGAAAGCTGAGGTTTTCAAGCTCCATTAAAAACTTGAAGACATTTCCGCCGCGACCGCAGCTAAAGCAGTGAAAAATTTGTTTCTCCTCAGTGACCGAAAAAGAAGGCGTCCGTTCCTCATGAAATGGACACAGACCAAAGAAATTTTTTCCTTGCTTCTGCAATTGGACGTACTGACTAATAAAATCCACGATATCAGTTGCATCGCGGACTTGTTCAATTACCTGTTCGGGTATTCTCGCCAACGGCGCAACCCCCTTTGATTAACCACCAAAACACCTGTAAATACAGCGTTTGAAGCCTGCGAATAGATTGTCAAAACAAGTTCAATAAGCATTAACTATCTTTCTTTTTTGCAATCTACCGCGTACGTAGTTATATCATATCAACTAAAGCAAATATGTGCAACTAAAGCGCCTCGAAACATCCGCTATTAAAAGCCTGATATTTCGCTTGATTATGCGAACGTGTGTTTGTATAATAAACCTAACTTTAAAAAGGCGGTGTTCTAAATGACCCAATGCATTAACTTAGTCGGGACCCTTCAGTCGGAACCTAAGCTCATCAAACCAGATCCCGTTATGCTGTATGTTTCCATCATAACAGATGATGGCCAAACACTGCACTGTATTGTTGTTTCGCACGCCCTAGATTTCTTCTACCGCGCGCACGCCCAGTCTAAGATTGCCGCTTACGGCCACTTTAATCAGCGCCACCAGTTCGTGATCACTAAATATTTCGTTTGGGCGCAAGTCTCATAATCTATAGAAATTAATTTCTCAATGTGCCCCTTTTTGCCATTTTAGAATTAAAAATAGATTAAAAAACACCTTGACATTTCATTTCTTCAAGCTGATAATGTTTTGTTATTAGCTGTCATCCAGCGAGGTGCGGCTAAAATACATACTACTGCCCGTCTAATAGACGGACGAACTAAAAGGACTGAAGATAATGATTTCACAAAGTGGACCACAACGCTACATATCAGATAATAAGGCTTATGACGAATTACCAGGATTCATGAACAAGTTAAAGGTGAGAACAGTCTTATTCCTGCACGGCGAGAAATCATTAGCTGCAGCGCAACCGTATCTACCAGCCTGGCCAGATGACGTCAAAGTTGTTGACGTGCCATTTGGCGGTGAATGTTCATTTGAAGAGATTGATCGAGTGAAGGCGATTGCTGATGAAAATGACGTTGACATGGTCATCGGTCTTGGCGGTGGAAAAGTTTTGGACACCTCTAAGAGTGTCACCACTGGAACCCACCGTTACCTGGTTCTAATCCCAACGCTGGCCAGCAACTGTTCTCCTTGGTCAGCCATTTCCGTGCACTACAAGGAAACCGGTGAACACATTAACCATAATATTTACTTGGAAACTGCTAACTTGATGCTGCTGAACCCCAAGGTGATCTTGAACTCACCAATCGAATACTTCGTTGCCGGCATCGGTGACACGCTGGCTAAGTTCTACGAATCCGAGTTGATCTTCGAACAATTACCGGAAGACCAATACACGGTAGCCTTGACCATTTCTCGGCAAATGGCCAACAACTGTAAAGCAGTTTTGTTGAAGAATTCCATCGGTGCCGTGGCAGACATGAAAGCTGGTCGTTTAACACCACGCTGGCGCCAAATTGCTGAAACTATCATTGTAATGGCCGGTACCGTTGGCGGCTGGGGCGATGATTACGGCCGTGCTTCAGGTGCTCATGCGATTCACGATGCTTTGACCATTTTCCCAGCAACTGCCCCACACTTACATGGTGCTAAAGTTGCCTATGGAATTTTGGTTCTATTGGCTATCGAAAATAAAGTCGACGACATCAGAAACTTGCTGCCGTTCTACCACAAGCTCGGCCTACCGACTAACTTGGCAGATTTGAACCTCGGTGGTATTGCTGACAGCGACATCGAAAAGATTGCCACCGCTGCAGCGGATCCAAGCACGCAAATGCACTTTGTACCCACTGAAGAACCCATCACGGCTGAGGTCGTTAAGAATGCCATGTTAACGGTTGAAGACGTCACGGCTGCCGTCGAAGAATAAACATTAGCTATAACCATAACTATTTAAACAATTGGAACGTTTTCCAAAATTCTAAAACAAGCAGCACGACAATTTCCAAACTTGGAAAATTGCCGTGCTGTTTTGCTTATGCCATGTTCACTAAAATTCCAGCCAGTAATGTAAGTAAATGGGAAGCAATCCGGTTCAATTCCGTCAACTTGAACACAGCGCCTCAGCGTGCAATACTGAAACTGATAATTATTTAATAAGTAAGCAATTCTAACCAAGTTATTTAGAAAGTTAGGTGAAAATGATGTATCGCATGATTAGTTTTGATTTGGATGGCACTTTAGCAGATACTTTTCCAGTAATTTTAAAGTCGTTTCATAGCACGGTCAAACAACTTACTGGTCAAAAGATCAATGATCAGCAGATTTTTGATACGTTTGGAACCAATGAGCAAGGAATGCTAAAAAAGCTGTTGCCAAACGTTTCGCTGGATACGGCTTCAGATATCTTTTATCAAGCTTACGAGCAAGCCCATCAAGCCTTACGGCAGCCGTTTCCAGGCGTTCTAGATCTGCTTCAGGCCTTAAAAGACCATGGTGTCCAGATATCACTGCTCACTGGCAAGGGTCAGCGTTCGTGTGACATTTCACTGAAAATGCTGGGACTGACCGGCTACTTTAAGCCGATTTTGGTTGGTTCACCAGAACGTAATGTGAAGACGGACAACCTCCAGAGTCTTTTGACTACGCAGCACCTGGCACCAGACGAGCTAGCCTACGTTGGTGACGCAACCAGTGATATTAAAGCCGCTCAGGCAGCTGGCGTTCACTGTTTTTCGGCAGCGTGGTCACCAAGTGTTCAGTTGGATGCGCTCCAGACAATGAACGCAGATGTTTATAAATCAGTGGCAGATCTGCAGACAAAATTACTGAGTTAGCCAGCAATTAAATGACACAAATACTTTAAGGACACGCTTTTAAGCGTGCCCTTTTAGATAGTCAGGCTCATTTATTATTTTATTGACGAGGAAACAATGTTAGCGTATAGTGTTGCCATGGAAACAATCCCACGTTCACAATTAAAGGAGCCAGTACAATGCTAGCAATCACACAAATCAACTTTAACGGCATCGACGGTCTCACCGCTCGATTCGTCGCCAAACCTAAACTAACCGCCGATAGCGTCATCGTCAAAATGAGTACCATGCCCGTATCACCAACCGATTGGAAATTGGAATCTGATCAACACGCCACCAACGAAAACTTAGCCCAGCTCCCACGGATCATTGGTATCCAAGGTGCAGGCCAAGTGGTCGAAGTCGGTGAAAATCGTAACCAGAGTTTACTCAACCAACGCGTTTTGGTGATTAACCCTGCTGGTACGTATAGTGAGTATGTCCGCTCCACCAACCCCGACTGGCTGTTCTTGTTGCCGGATGCAGTCAGCAACGAAGCCGCTGCTGCACTATCTGCTAGCACAGCCTTGACGTTGAAAAAGTTCATCGACGTTAGCGATGCTGACAATATCGTGCTGACCGGTGCCAATTCAGTGATTGGTTTGACCTTACTGCAGTTACTGCACAACGAATCAAGACGGATTTACCCAGTAGTGACGTCAGAAAGTCTGACGTACTTTAAAGAACAAATGCCAAGCCTCACCGCCTATACCAGCAATCAGCTGCCACAGTTGACCGGCAAGACGTTGATTCTTGATACTGTAGGTATCGTTAGTTTGTTAGAAACCTTGGTAGCACGGACCACTGAAGCCAGCGTAACGTCAATCGTCATTATGAAAGATCCGGGCTTACCCAACTTCACGTTCATCCACGATGATTTTAACGCTGACGATTACCGGATGTTCATTCACCAGTTGGCTACCGGTGAGCTCAAACCGCTGATCAATCGTGCCTTCCCCATTACCGAGACAAAAAAGGCCCAGCACTTTGCGAAAGAAACGCATAGTCGTGGGCGTGTTTTGGTTGCATTTTAGAGGCCATCATCAAATTACATTAACTATTAAATTACAGCCTTGATTTCCGGCCATTTAACCCCCAAAATGCTTGTCCTGACAAAGTTTGTCGGAACAAGCATTTTGGGAGTTAAATTCTGGAATCTACCGGGTTTTGTCACAGTTACTGAGCTACAAGATCATTTTGCTATTCGTAGTTGTTCTTCTTTTTTTGCTCTAAAACTTTAACTCTTCTCTATTCAGCTTTGCCAACTGCTAAACTGTACCAGGCCATCTTACCGCCTGGTGTTTGATCCCATAAGTTGCTGATAGGCACGTTATTGATGTTGTAAATACCAAGCTTGTAATCAGTCATTTTATCCCGTTTTGACTGTGGATAGCCGGCTTGATCTAACAGTTTCTTAACGCCGGCAATCTTAGTCTCATTGGATGCCGCCCGATTGTCAAAGAGGTATTTAGACACTTGCCGAAACACGATGATATCTTTGTAGCCCTTAGTCGAAACCGCATCATCACCGTCATCACCATCAACATAGATCCGGTTAGAATAGTTGTGCGCCGCAATCTGTGACATCCCTAGATCAACTGGCGTATTTGGGAACAACGCCATCATTGACCGGGTCAATTTTTGATAATTACTATCCTTAATATATTCTAGGTAATCAGTCGTACTGGTGAAGTCATCTGGATAAACCACATCCGTGTTGGCATGATTGGTGGTCTTGCCCGGGGTCAATAAACTGGCCGCTACATAGCCGGACACATCACCGTGCTTCGTTTTAACGGTCACGTAAGCATACCACGTTTCCTTACCACTATGCTTCATCCGCACTGAATGACGCTTAAAAAGGTTTTGATTGGTATAATCCTTCAAGTTCGCGCGAACCTTAGTATGCGTCCAATCCCATAGGTAAGCATTCTTGGTAGTACTGGCCACATGAAAGGGCCCGCCAGCGTAGGTTGGCCGACCGTAACGCTTTCTTGTTACTTGGTAACCCTTGCTGTTATAACCCTTAGATAGGTAACCGGCCCAGACCCAGCCAACTTTAGTCTCTGAAAAATTAGAGACCCGGACGTACTTAGAATTTCCCTTCGTCCCTGTTGCCGTTTGGTACCAAGTGTAGTTTGGATAACTCTTCAAATTATGCAGCTTCTTAGTGTATAGATCGTTCCACATATAGGCTGACTTTTTGGTCGATTTCAAATGGTATGGCGTGATCTTAGTATATTCGTTGTACATAAAGGTGCCGTCTAACTTGATCTGTTTAAACGCCGCGTTTGGAGCCACCGCAATCGACGGTTTATCCGCATGAGCTGGCACCGCCGTTAGGCTCAATAAACCTAGCGAGGCGATTAATCCAGCCAAAGCCGTTTTAAATCCAATCCTCATTTTAAACACTCCCCTAATTTAATCCCTGAATAATTGCCATCAAGCAATCGCATTGCTGGTTTAAGTTTAGCAAAGATTACGCATCATAGGCAATGATTTTGCAACTTTAATTACCTTTAAAGCCTTGCATAACAGCGTTTAGTACCTATCAATTTTAGCAATTCACTAATCAATTTTACCCTTTAACTAATGTATCGATTAGCGTATCATGAAATTCATTAGGGGGAATTCACATGAAAAAATCGCTTTTAACTGCTTTGGCCGTCGGGATTAGTTTAGCAGGCGGTACCGCCTTGGCCCCAACCACTGCTAGTGCGAAAATAATTAGTGACATGCCGGCTCACTTCCACCACACGTGGTACAGCCATCAATGGAAAATGAAATTTACCAAACACCACCTTCAGCAAGGTAAGACTGGCCATAAGTACAATCTTAGCTATCATTTTAAGCACGTTTCTAAATATGGTAACCAATACACACCGGAAGTCATGGGTGATATCGGCGCTTTTAAATATTCACATGGCTATATGTACACTTACGATGGTGCTGGTTCTTGGCAAAGATGGCACCGGTAACTAAACTCATGCACAACTAAAAAGCGTACTGATAATCGGATTTCACCCTTTATCAGTGCGCTTTTACTGTTTGATATTAAGCTGCTTTACTAGTCCCCGTCCGATAATTCAGATGAAAGCCTGGTTGAACGTTAAAGATATAGACGTTGAATCGAATTGCGTGACTGCCAATTGATTCGCCTTGCATTTGAACACCGTTGGCCAACAGATCATTGCCAGCAAAAACTGGTTTGACCTCATAGCGGACATAGTGCGAACGACTGCTCCGCAAATAACTGGCCACTTGGTTTTCATACTTTTCCATGCCAGGTGTGTTGAGTGACCGGGTCCCGGTCATGAGGTTTTTCATGTTATTATTTTGACCCGTCAGCTGATAGCCAATTAAATGACTCCGATTGTAAAGCCAGCCACCATGGCCGTGTTTATTGTGCCAGCCAGTGGGATCAACATATAACGCTTGACGCTCAGTATGCGGCATCAGGCGTTTGTTTAACATGGCATCCGCGGTAGTGACTCGGTTCAACCGGTCCAGGTTACCATAATGCTGCCAAGCACCCTTGTTAATGCTCAACCGATTTAACTTCGGCTGATCATGATTAATGATTACGATCTGCTGACCGTGATACTTAAGTCTTTGCAGCCCAGAAGCACTGGCTTTAGCCTGCTTAATGTGCTTCACAGGTACGCGTTTGACAACGGTCCGACGCTTAATGCGGCGATGATGCGTCCGTTTATGATGTGTCTTGGTTGCCTGATCCGTTGCGGCTAAAGTCAAGCCCCTATGCTTAGCTTTTTGTAAACTGACCCGATACACTTTTCGTGCCCGGTTTAGCCCACGATTATGGCGGTGATAAAAATAATGCTTACCCGTCTTCGTTACGTAGACCATGGTTGCAGCACTGGCATTGCTTGGTTCGCAAGTAGCACCTACTGGTACGGCTAAAATCGTCACCGCTACAATCAACGATAGTACCGTTTTGAACAGTTTTGACATTTTCTCTTCTCCCCAACAGACTAGTAATAATCCGTTATTATAGAATTAGTAACTTGTTAATTATACAAGTCATGATATATTGGGGTCAATCACAGGTATGGTTTAAACCATTATAATTCGCCTGCGAAAGCGCTTTAAATAAATTAAAAGTGCTTTTCTGTAATCAAAAAAAGTATCTAGAATGGATAACATTCTAAATACCCTTTCTATAACTTTAATTTTCAATCACACTTAGTTCACCCTAGGCTGAACGTAGTAAGTCACAACGGCACCCTTGGTTACATCATGCGTACCTGGCTGCGTGCCAAAGAAATCATCTTCGGAATAAGCACCTTGGTACCCATCTGGCATGTGCATGTACTGATCGGCACTTGCTTGATTACCGAATTCATAGCCAAAGTCCATGGTCGTTTTACCAAATGCTGCACCAAATAGTACAACGATTGAACCGACCGTCTTACCGCTATTCTTATCAACGTAGTTAACCGTTATCCCATTTTGAGTGCTGACGGGGGCAATCTTTTTTAAGGAACCGTCTCTAATGACACCAGCAATTCGACTATTAGAGAGATCTTGGACACTTAACCAGCGGTCACTTGGCGAGTCCGCGTCTCGGCACCAATGATTACAAACACATCGTTAGCATAGTCAGCTGACGAAACCTTGTTAGGCATGTTAATGTCCACTCTAAACGGACTGGTTTCGAATGGTGTGGAATAGACCTTTGCCATGCCATCGTTGGCAGTACCAGGATTAGCCAGACGATAAAACTAGTAGCCTCATCCGTAGTTAAGGGACTTGATGTAACTGTCCTAAAGAAGTTGACACCCCAGCTGGCACCGTATGGGCAGCATCCTTATATTGAATCACGCCAACGTTATAGTTCGTTATTTTACCATTATAGATCCAGCCTTGCACTTTATGATCAAAGGTTGCAATTTTAAGATAGACACTGGCAGAAAATTAGACACAAAAAACCAGCCTGAGCCTCCGCCGCTCAAGCTGGTATTTGATTTCAGTTTCATTAATAGCGTAACTTAATTATATCACTTTTAACATCATTGTCGAGTAACTCAGCAGACTAGACCACTAAGTGCCAAGAAATTAAACTGGGTACCCCTTAATGACTGTTGATGACAGCATCATAACTAACTATTTTACGATCAATTGGTTCAAATCACCCATCCGCAAGATCAAGTCAGATAACTGACTCAACTGACTAAGACGGTTGTTCTTAACCTTTTCATCCTTGGCCATGACCATGGTTGCGTCAAAGTAGTCGTTAATGACTGGCTTCAAGGCTGCTAAAACATTGTAGTAAGCTGGAATATCCAGTTCTGATGCCTGCTGAGCAACGTTATCCACAGCGGCCTTCAACTTTGGTTCACTATCGTTGTCAAATAAACTGGTATCCACAGCAGTCACCTTACTCTTGTCGGCCTTTTGAGCAATTCTCAAGACCCGAGTCAAGGCTTCGATGGTTCCCTTGAAGTCGTCATCATTTTGGTGATCACTCAGCACTTGCGCAATGGTGAAGTTGTCCAGCAAATCAGTGTTGGGTCCGCCAATGACGGCATCAACGACATCGTGCTTTACCTTTTCACCAAGCAACGTCACTTTGATCCGGTCCTTCAAGAAACCGCCAACGGCTTTAACCTGCGCCTTTTGGTCCAGATCAGGTGCCACGTTAGCACTGGTTTCAGCATCAATGGCAGCGTCCACCATCTCTTGATCAAGGTGCCACTTGTTGGTCCGGACGATCCGGACGATCCCAGTCGCTTGACGACGCAAAGCGTAAGGGTCGTTAGAACCACTTGGAATCATGCCAGCAGCAAAGAAGGTCAAAATACTGTCTAATTTGTCAGCAATGGCAAGTACCGCACCCACCGTTGATTCAGGCAGATCACCATCAGCAGAGATTGGCATGTAGTGTTCGCGAATGGCTTGGGCGACCACTGGGTTTTCACCATTTAATAGCGCGTATTTCTCACCCATGACCCCTTGCAGTTCGGCAAATTCGCCGACCATACCAGTGACGAGATCAAACTTGTAGATGTGAGCAGCCCGAACAACATCCTTGATCTGGGCATCCGTCAAGCCAAGCTTTTGACCTAGATTAGCCGCAATCACAGCTACCCGCTGCATCTTTTCATACATCGTACTGATCTTGTCATGGAAACTAACTGACTTGAGCTTTTCAACGTAGTCATCAATGGTCAATTTTTGATCTTCTTGGTAGAAGAACATGGCATCTGACAGACGAGCAGCTAACACCCGTTCGTTACCAGCCACTACGTTTTGAATGTGATCAGCGTTCCCGTTACGAACGGATACAAAGTGCGGTAACAACTTGCCATCTTGATCCAGCACGTAGAAGAACCGTTGATGGTCACGCATCGAGGTGATCAGCACTTCGTCTGGAATGGTCAAGTACTTTTCGTCAAAGCTGCCAGTAAAGGCGGTTGGCCATTCAACCAAGTTAGTGACTTCTTCTAACAGATCTGGGTTTAATTTAATGACCCAGTTATTATCTGAAGCAATCTGTTCGATCTGCGTCTTGATCTCTGACTTGCGCTTCTTAGCATCAGCCACCACGAATTGTTTGGTCAATGCGTCTTCGTAGTCGGTAGCATTTTTCAAAACGATCGTCTTGCCTAAGAACCGGTGACCACGTGTCTGGCGATCCGTCTTAATGTCGAGGATCTGGAACGGAATGACTTTATCATCAAGCAAAGCTACCAGCCATTTGATGGGACGAATGTATTCGAAGTGATAACTGCCCCACTTCATCATGGTTGGGAAGGTCATGCCGGTCACAACATCCTTCAAACCAGCCAGAACGGTTTCCACCGATTGACCAGCAATGTGCTTTTCAACGTAAACGTAGTCGGTACCCTTTAATTCCTTAAAGGTAATGTCATCAACAGTCACACCTTGACCCCGAGTAAAGCCTTGAGCCGCTTTTGACCAGTTACCGTCTTTGTCTAAGGCGATCTTCTTAGCTGGGCCCTTAACTTCTTTGTCGATATCCGGCTGTTTGTCAGCTAGACCACTGATTTGAATGGCCAACCGGCGTGGTGTTGAAAACGGTGTAATATCGTCAAAGCTGATGCGCTGTTCTTTGAGATACTTTCTGGTTTTTTGAACTAATTGTTTAATGGAAGGTGTGACCACGTGAGCAGGCATTTCTTCCAGACCAATTTCAAGTAAAAATGTATGTGCCATTACTTTTTGTCCTCCCCGTCTTTTAATAGTGCTTGACGCTTTTTCTCATCCTTGATCAACGGGAAGCCAAATTCCTTTCGTTTAGCAACGAAGGCTCTGGCAACACTGTGCGCCATGCGACGGATGCGAGACAGGTAGCCGGCTCTTTCAGTAACGGAGACCGCACCACGAGCATCTAACAGGTTAAAGGTGTGCGAACACTTCAAAATGTAGTCGTAAGCGGGGTGAACCAGACCGTTAGCAATCTGCTTCTTGGCTTCGCCCTCGTAGTCGTCAAACATCTGCATGAGCATTTTTTGGTTGGACGTTTCAAAGCCGTAAGTGGAATGTTCGATTTCTGGTTCCCGGAAAATGTCACCGTATAATACGCCATCGCCCCATTCTAGGTCGAAGACGCTGTCAACATCTTGAATGTAAGAAGCGAGCCGTTCAAGACCGTAAGTGATTTCTGATGTAACGGGATCCACTTCTAGGCCACCAACGATTTGGAAGTAGGTAAATTGTGAGACTTCCATCCCGTCAAGCCAAACTTCCCAACCAACACCGGCACAGCCCATTGACGGGTTTTCCCAGTTATCTTCAACGAAGCGAATATCGTGTTCCAAGGGATCGATACCCAATTCTTTCAAACTGTTCAAATACAGGTCTTGAATATTTTCTGGTGAAGGCTTCATCACTACTTGGAACTGGTGATGTTGATATAACCGGTTAGGGTTTTCAGCATAACGGCCATCAGCTGGCCGTCTTGATGGTTCCACGTAGGCAGCGTTCCAAGGTTCTGGACCGATTGCTCGTAAGAAGGTGTAAGGACTCATGGTCCCGGCACCCTTTTCCGTATCATAAGCCTGCATCAACATGCAGCCTTGCGCGGACCAATATTGCTGCAAGGTTAAGATGATTTGTTGCATTGACAATTTCTTGGTCATAAACCAATATCCTCCTAATATATGATAGCGATGCCAAATTTCAGGACACAAAAAAACGTCCCAACGTAGTCTGATAGACCTACATAGGGACGAAAGTTATTTTCGCGGTTCCACCCTACTTCTGGGATGACCCCAGCAGCTTCGTTTGCATCAGCTCTAAAAGTGCCAATTGATTCTCGATCTCTCCGGCTCACACCTATCCCGAAGTCGCTGTCTGACCGATGAATCAACCCTCTTTTGTCATCGCCAATCACTATTCAATTCTCCATTAGTTTAAGCGTCTGCAAAATAAAAGTCAAACCGAATCGCGGATTATTTTAAGTTCATCTGGCCCTGTTTTAACGACAGCCAGATGGCCATTACGATGAGAATAAATGACGCGGTAAACGCCACGTGCATCCCCGAAATAAACAGACCCGGTTGAGTGGGTAAATAAGTGGTGACTTTGGTATGGGCGAGCATGCTCATCACGGTAAATAATACCGTAGTGGAAAGCGCGGTTCCAGACACCATGCCGATATTTCGGGCTAATGCGTTGATACTGCCGGCACTGCCCAGCTGGTCTTTACCCACCACTGACATCACGATATCGCTGTTAGGCGACTGAAACAGCCCAGTCCCCACCGCCATAACAACCGTTACGGTGATGTAGACCCACAGTGGGCTGTTTAAATCTAAGAACCAATACCCCAGCTGTGAGACTGCGACTAGACTAAGCCCAAGCGTCACAATTTTAGCAGGATCAAACCGGTCAGCTAACACGCCGCTGATCGGCCCGACAATCATCATAACCACCGGGAAAATAATTAACAGTAGCCCAGCTTGACCAGCACTTAAATGCCGAGCATCTTCCAGATAAAATGGCATTAAGACCACGGTAAAGAAATTTGATAGAAAAATTAAAATTGCGGCACCGACCCCATAAGAAAAGGGTTTAATTTTAAAAATACTGAGCGGCATCAGCGGTGTCTTGCTCCGACGCTCTGCTCGAATGAACCAAATAATCGAAATCAACGCAATCACATAACCGATCACTGGTATTGGTGTAAAGTAACCGACTTCTTGGCCCAAAAAGATGGCCAAAAAGAAACTGACGATCAATAAGGCAAACGAGATAAAACCCGGCCAGTCAATTTTTTTATCCGTTGACTGTGCGGCTGATTTAGGCAACACAAACTGGCCTAAAATCACAGCAAAGATGCCTAAAGGTACATTGATCCAGAAAATGTACCCCCAGCTCAATTGAGACAAAACTAAACCGCCGATTCCGGGACCGGCCACCGCACCAAAGGCCACGAACGTTCCGATCAGCCCCATGGCGCGGCCACGCTCTTTAATGCCAAAGGTCGCAGTGGTAATCCCATAAGTGTTTGACAAAGTCATCGCAGACCCCAGTCCCTGAATGATTCGACCCATCAGTAAAAAATTAAACGTCCACTGGATCCCGGATAAAAATGACCCAATAATAAAGATCACGGTGCCCAGTCGAAAGACTTTGATTTTGCCGTACATATCCCCCAATTTACCGAAAAATAGCAATAACGCACTGACCACGATTAAGTAGATGGAAACCACCCACTCAATTTGATTCATGGGAATCGCCAGTTGCTTAGCCATGATTGGCATGGCAATATTGACAATGCTGGCGTCCAAATTACTCATAAACGCAAAAATACCGATTGAAATTAGAATCCACCACCGCCGTGGCTCAACTTCATTCATTTTAATCTCCCCCTTAGCTACTCTTACGGGAATGATTATACCTGTAAATCGCGGTTTAGGGTGCGTTAAAGCTCATTGAATATCAACCCGCAAATTTAAGACGCAAAGTGGTTACTTCATCGGTTTCATATTTCACTTTTGACAGTCTTATCTTTTGACGTATATTTTTATCTTAGTTGGCTTGTATACTGTTCTCTGTTTTCTGGAACCCAATTAATCTACGTTGCAGGAATGCACATAAAAGTTCATTTCGCTCCGTGAAACCGGCAACTCATAGTGGGGTCGCTCTGGAACTATTTTCGGAAAACCGCCGAAAAGGATTTCCGCCGTCTCCCGTAGTTTTAAGTGAGCAAAAAAACGCTCACTAACAACTACCTTCACCATGATTTGCCAGTTTCACTCCGCTGCATTTCAGATCCTATGTTTTCAGCAACGTAACGGTTAGATTGCTGTCGCAAATGGACTACTGAACTGAAGTAGCCTAGTGGTAAAACTGTTATGTTGACCGAAAAATGACGAAAAAAACAGAGTTTCAAGAAATCCAATCCGGATTCCTTGAAACTTTGTTCTAGAAGACCGTGATTTTTAACTTATGTTACAAACTCACAAGTCAATTTATCTAACAATATGGGGTCTTTCATTCAGTGAATGCTTTTCTATCGTTCTATTTAACCTACAGATAAAATCAGTCGTACCAAGTGTTGGTGTAGTAATAATAGTTGGATTTAATGCCTATCGAAAAGCTGTGTGAACGCATTACTGTTCCTAAATCAGTACTTTTGATCACTTTTTTATTATTTATGACTGCTAGTCGGTAATTGTATTTACCAGTTTTGCTAGCGATATGTTTAGCATGAAGCCCAACCATCTTAGATTTTGTGTAGATGTACATTGTGTTACCGGAGGCTCTAGAGGCGGTTATTTTGACCATAGATTGTGGTTTTACATTCGTTGCTTCATGTTTAAAAGTTTCAACATAGCCATCGGTAGTTATTTGAAAAGCTTTTGCATTCAGAGCAGCTGCACCCGTTGTATACCGATAACCTTGACTGAGGGTAAAAGGTATACTATCAGTGAGCTTACGCTGAGTCTTGACGAACTGGGAACCACTGAGATGCATCGCATCATTTTCTGGTTTAAACGGGTCGCCAGATTCCTTATGAGTTTTAATGACGTTATAACTCAGTCTTGATACATCAAGACTCCCATCACTGGTTATATGCACTCTTGTCCCCTTAGGAATCGTGTACCTATCATGCCCCACCTTTGCTTTCACAACAGACCGGGTTATTACATAACTCTCCGGTTTAAACGTGGTGGCACTAGCATTAGTTGGTGCTACAAGAAACAAAGATGCTAGAGCAGCCATGCCAAGACTAGATGCAATTAATTTGTTAACAATTTTCATTTTTTTACGCCCGCTTTACAGTAATTTATGCCTTAAATTTAACACTCATCAATAATTTTTACTAGGTTATCCTATGCCAATTTTACATGAACATAATCAACACTACATAGCCATTAACGATTCTAATGTAAACCACTATAACCGCATTTTTAGCAACCTTAGCAACTACATTATTGTTGCTAACATCCGTTGACAAGCTTATCTGTTACACCCCCATAAAGGTCCACCTAAATTTTATTTTCGAACTACTTAATTTTTCTAGTGTTATTATACTTGTATAGAGTACTGCTTATACAGTATCACGATGCACACCAAGGAAAGGAAGATTCATGAATATGAAGTTCAATAAAGTTGGTAAAGCAGTATTGACGGTTGGTGTTGTAGTATTTAGTATTGGTCTAACTACCACTTCTACTGCTAGTGCCAAAGAAACTGTAAAGTCGGTAACTAGCCATTTAGCAAAAGTTACCACTTTTAAAGTGGGGAAAAAGTCTGCAGCAGTTTATTCAACTGCCTCGCTGAACCACAAGGAAGGTACGCTTAAGTCTTTTGGTAGTAAAGTTAAGGCCTATCACATTTCGCAGATCAATCGAAATGGCAAGAAAACTATTTATTATCAAATCAAAACTGGAAAAAAGAGTGGTTGGGTCTGGCAGGGTTATTTAGTAAAGAATAAGCAACCAGATAAATCAATCATAAAAGCCCCTAACAATCAGAAAACTGAAACCGGAAAATTCAGTGAATCTGTCATTGATGCCCAATTATTAAAATTAGTGAACCAACAACGCGCTAAGATTGGTGTTCGGCCAGTAACAGTTAATTCGAAGTTGTTTGACAAAGTTACAACGGTTCGGGCACATCAGCTTATTAAAAACTATAGCCATTTTGACGCTCACAATCATTTCATTGCTGCCGATTTAGCCCAAAAAAATAAAATTAATTATTCTAAACTTAGCGAAAACATCGCAAAAAATAATTTTAACGATGATAACATTAGCCTTGCAAACGCTATTTTCTACAAGTATTTTTACGATGATGCCGCGTCTAATTGGGGTCACAAGAAAAATATTCTTGATTCAAAAGTTGATAAGGCAGCCTTTGCAACCATTAATATTAACGGTACCGTGTATAATGTAATGAATTTTTATGGCACTCATCACGCACGCTAACCTTTAGTTTAAATCGTAAATTGAATACACGCCAAGCCCCCAGCAATTGTATCTGCTGGGTTTTTTTTTTGGTTCTACGCTATTTAGTGTTGATGAAAAATCATCAGCACTATTTTTATACAACAAAAGGGACATATCCATCCCATGCGACAATCAAGTTGTCCAAAACCAATCGAAATTGATTTAACAAACTGGTTCCGTTTCGAATTGAGGTTACTTACAAGACGAAAAAGAAGACCAATTCGTAAATGAATTGACCTTCTCAAAATACTTAATCTTTTTTAGAATTATCCAGTGGTTTCCACTTCGTCATTTGATCAATGAACCGCTTTGATCTGGGATAAACACCGATAGTATCAGAATAGATCATGTCCAGTGCTCGTCGCAGATGCTGCTTGGTCTCTTCGTGCACACTAATCGTTTTTAACTTGGTGAGATCAATGGCTGAAAACTGCCGCAAATAATAGATCGTACGCTGATCTAAATCCAATCGATTAGGATCCAAATGCCAGTGTGCCTGACACAACAGTCCCCCGTAAGACTCAGAATAGTCAAACGGCAGGTCAGTCCGGCCACAGATCACGCATTGTCGCAGGTTGGGCTCCACGCCAAATAAGCTCATCATTTGAACTTCGAAGATATTGGCAATAATGGCTTCATCCAGCCCGTCATTGATTAAGGACAGCGCGTGAAATAATCGCGGATACCAGCTGCCCAGTAGTTGATTATCAGGAATCGCCATGTCCAACAATGACATGATATAAGTCGCATAGGCGTTTTTGGAAATGTCTTGTCCAATTTTTGTAAAGTTAGTGGTATCCTTAGCCGCATTAATAAATGATAACCCTGGTTCACGAATATCACCCACGTATACGCCATACGTAAACGGCAGCAAATCAGCAGTCATTTTAAAGCCGCGCTTTTTAGCACCGCGGATAAAAAACATCCGCTTGCCGGCTTCCTGGGTAAAAAATTTAATCAGCATGTCGCGTTCACGATATTCTTTTTGATACATGACAATGCCATGAAAGTTCATGAGTTGTCCAGCCATTGGATCACCACATTCTAATAATCGTCTTTACGGTATCCGTATGATTGCAGAGCAGAAGATTTATCACGCCAGCCCGGCACAACTTTGACCCACAATTCAAGGTAGACTTTATCCCCCAGCAGGTTTTCAATGTCCTTGCGTGCCAGCGTCCCGATCTTCTTTAACATCGAACCGCCCTTGCCAATCAAAATACCCTTTTGAGTTGGTCGGTCAACGATGATGGTCGCTTGAATATGAACCTTCTGCTCGTTTTGACGTTTCATCTTTTCAATCACAACCGCAACTGAATGCGGAATTTCCTGACGGGTCAACTGGAAGATTTTTTCGCGAATCAATTCAGAAACGATAAACCGTTCTGGGTGATCCGTAACCTGGTCATCTGGGTAATATTGCGGTCCATGAGGTAACTTGCCAACTAATTCATTGAGCATTTCCTCGACGTTGTTGCCTTCCAAAGCGGAAATTGGCAGCACTTCTTGCCACTTTAAAGCGTCCTTATACTGATCAATCACGACCAACAGATCATCTGGGGTGATTTGATCAATTTTATTGACGACTAAATAAACCGGCTTCTTGACGGTCTTTAGCCGATCAATAATGAAATTATCACCAGCACCGCGGCGCTGTTCAGCGTTGACCATCATGATCACTGCGTCAACTTCGTTAAGAGAAGACAAGGCCGATTTCATCATGTAGTCCCCTAATTCACTCTTGGGTTTATGAATCCCAGGTGTATCAATAAAAACGATCTGGGCATCATTGGTCGTGTAGATTCCCTGAATCTTGTTACGCGTGGTTTGTGGCTTGTCGGACATGATGGCGACCTTTTGGCCCACCACCCGGTTAAGCAAAGTCGACTTACCGACGTTTGGCCGGCCAACGATGGCAACAAAACCGCTACGATAATTTGGATTGTCCAAATTTATTTCCCCCTATTAATGAATATTAAATTCTTGCATGAGTTCCGGAATAAAAATCAAACAGCCAATCACGACCGCAAAAAAGGCCGCAATTAAAACGCCACCGGCAGCAACGTCTTTCGCCTTTTTAGCCTCTTTGTGATAGTGCGGCCCAACAATCAGATCAACAATCGATTCCACAACGGTATTTAGTACTTCCGCAACCACCACCACAAAGATGGCTAGGGTGATCCACAGCCACTCATTGACCGTCAGTTGCAGCCAAATGCCCAACAAAACGGCCATTACCGCCATGACAATGTGCTTGCGAAAATTTCGTTCGGTGGAAACTAAGCTGTAAATACCGCTTAACGCATGGAGCAGCGATTGAAAGAAATTTTTATTTTTTTTGACTTGTTTATCGTTTAAGCCCATAAGCGTCAAGTATATCCCTTTGTAATTTGAACATTACTTTTTCGTCTGCTGGCTCCATGTGATCGTAACCGTTGAGATGCAGGAACCCATGAACGACTAAAAAGCCCAGTTCCCGTTCATAGGAATGTTCCAAATACTCTGCTTGTTCGCCAACTTTATCCACTGAAACAAAAATATCGCCAATGTTTTCGGGAATTTCAGCTTCCAGCTCGTCATCCATCACGATTGGAAATTCATCGTCTTCATTACTGCTGTCTTCAATCGCAAAACTGATGACATCCGTTGCCCGATCAACATCCCGGTACTTACGGTTGATCTCTTGAATCCGGTCATTGTTCACAAACGTGACTGACATTTCGGTATTTTCTTTAAGTTTAATATATTTGCCGGCGTATTCGAGCACGTCTTTCACCAATTGAATGTGTTCTGCTGGTACGCCGTCTTTTGTTTCATCATAAATTTCTAGATCCATGTTTTATACTCGTCCTTATTTATTTTTCCACAGCTTCATAAGCGTTAATAATTGCTGCCACAACAGGGTGCCGGACAACATCGTCCGACGTAAACGTGACAAAATCAATGTGGTTAACATCCTTTAAAATATGGGTTGCCTGAACTAGCCCGCTTTGACTATGACGTGGGAGATCGATCTGGGTGATATCACCGTTAACGATCATTTTGGAGCCAAATCCCAGTCGGGTCAAAAACATCTTCATTTGTGCATTGGTCGTGTTTTGAGCTTCATCCAAGATCACAAAGGCGCCCTCTAATGTTCGACCACGCATGTAGGCCAACGGGGCAATCTCAATCACACCGCGTTCCATCAGCCGGTTAGTGTGCTCCGCGCCGAGAATCGCATAAAGCGCGTCGTAGATCGGTCGCAGATAAGGATCAACCTTATCTTTGAGATCACCGGGTAAAAAGCCCAGACTTTCACCAGCTTCAACGGCTGGCCGGGTCAAAATAATTTTTTCAACGTCACCGCGCTTTAAAGCCGCAATCGCCATGACAACTGCTAAATAGGTTTTCCCGGTCCCAGCTGGGCCAACCCCAAAGGTGACGTCATTGTGCTTGATCGCATCAATGTACTGCCGCTGCCCGTAATTTTTAACGCGGACGGCACGGCCCTTAGCATCCTTAATCAAAGTTTCCGTATACAGATCCAAGAAGTATTCCAAAGTTCCTTTGTCGGCCATCTTCATGGCGCTAATAACATCGGCACTGTTCAGCTGAATACCCTTCTGGATCAGCTTATCCATGTTTTTTAGAATCGCCATCGCCTTTTGCACTTGGAATGGTTCACCAGAAACTTTAATGGAATTACCAAAGGGGTGGATCGTCACGTTTAACCCTTCTTCTAAGAGCGAAACGAACTGATCCTGCGCGCCCAAAATAGCGACTCCCTGTTCCGGATTTGCTAAGATATATTCTTTTTCAGTTTGCGTATTTTCAGCCAAAAACAATGGACTCCTTTACATTAAATTAGATTTCTTAGACCATTATACGACAATCCCATCATAAAAGCTCGAACAAGTGGTTACACAAGCGATTGACCCCGATTTTGATGTCCAATTCGGCAAAACTTTTAGTTCCAATATAGCTTTTCTTAAATGACTAATTACGGTAATTTCGAAGCCACAGATGAATCAAAATTAGTGACTGAATTAGTGATACTAAACCTTAGTTATTTGCAACTGATTGACGTTAATCCAGTCCATAATGATAACTTGATCAACCAGTAATTTGCATTCTATCATTGTTATTGCAAATTACTGATATTATTGATTATTGCATGATACAATTTTAAAATTGTATCATGCAATAGTTAAATGGCTTTCACCCAATAATAGTCAAAACTTGATCCCGTAATTCACGTGCCGCACGCTGTGGATCAGCCACCCGCATAATGGCTGAAACGACTGCAACACCATCAACGCCTGCTGGCTTAACCGCTGCGACGTTACCCGCGTTTAACCCGCCAATGGCGTAAACCGGCACGCCAACTGACTGTTTGATTTGCTTTAACGTTTTCACGCTGGTACGGACAGTCTCAACGTGGGTTTGCGTGGGAAAAATAGCGCCGGTGCCAAGATAATCGGCCCCCTGCTCGACCGCTAGTTGTGCTTGAGTTAGCGTCTTAGCAGTTGCACCAATGATTGCCCGGGGGCCTAAAATCTCCCTAGCAACGGCCACTGGTAAATCTTTTTGACCGAGGTGCACACCAGCTGCCCCTACTGCCTGAGCAATGTCCAACCGATCATCAATGAGCAACGGTATTTGAAACTTATCAGTGATTTGCTTAACGGCGTAGGCCCGCTGAAAATACTGCAGGCTGGTTAATTTTTTCTCGCGTAACTGCACGAGGTCAACGCCGCCTTGACAGGCTGACTCAACGTGTTTAAGAAAATCTGACTCAGAATAATTTAACGCATCCGTGACTAAGTAAAGCGGCCGATTACTAATTTTCATAATTTCCTCCTGATCGCACAAACCTTTTTCAAACCTCGCCAACAGTCTAACGAAAAGTCTGACGCTTGTCACGTTGATTTTCCTTGCTTGACTTTCACAACGTTCTAGCTTATAAATATAAGCAATGAGTCAATTAACCGACTCAAATCATAATTGAATAACGTTAGTTCGTCTGGGGTGCCTAATTGGCTGAGATTAAACCCATCGAACCTGATGTAGTTTGTACTACCGAAGGAAGAGCGACTTTTACTGAACGATCAAGTCAAAAGGCTTTTCTGCACGAAAAGTCTTTTTTGTGTAGATAAGTGCTTTTAATTGAACGCGTCAACCCCTTTCTCGGAGACAAACGGAAAGGGGCTTTTTTTATGGTTACTGTAAACGGCGAACCATTCGCTAAAGTTGCTGGTCAAAATTTACTGGCGTTTTTACAACAGCGCAAAACGCCCGTTGATAACGTGGTGGTTGAATTAAACGGGACAATTATTCACCGGCCCGAATACGAGCAGACGCTGATTAAACCGGACGACAAACTAGAACTGATCTCGTTTGTCGGTGGCGGTCGTTAAGGAGGTTAATCTATGCAACCAACGATTCAAGGAATGGCCATCAAGGATGTCTATCAGGGTATGAAAGCCCGCAACGTTGCTGATTCCACCGACCGTCTAACTGCTGCTCACGTGGCCATCGCCGGTGCCGGCGGTCTGGGCTCCAACATTGCCATTGCACTGGCACGCATCGGTGTCGGTCAGTTGACCCTGATCGATTTTGACCAAGTCGAACTGAGTAATTTAAACCGCCAGCAGTTTAAGCTCAGTCAGGTCGGCATGGATAAAGTCACCGCACTGAAGCAAAACCTGCAGGAATTCAATCCGTTTGTCACCATCACGACCCGGGTTCAAAAAGTTGACCATGATAACGTGACCGAACTTTTCGGTGATGCAGACATCATCTGCGAGGCCTTCGATAACCCCAGCGCTAAAGCGATGTTATTGGATGCGGCTAGCGAATTTTTCCCGAATAAGCCAATGGTGATGGCAACCGGCATGGCTGGGATCCATAGTTCAAATTCGATCATCACCAAACAAGTCCGCCCTAACCTGTACATTGCGGGTGATGGTTCGACGGCTGGTGCTGAGGGTCTAATGGCACCAAGGGTCATGATTGCTGCGGGTCATGAAGCTAACATGATCACGCGTTTAATTTTAGGTCAAACAAAGATTTAGGAGGAAGATAACATGTCAGAAAAAACAGATCTGCTCACAATTGGTGGACATACGTTTACATCACGTTTCATTCTCGGTTCCGGTAAATATTCCTATGATTTAATTGATTCGGCAATTAACCAAGCTAAGGCGCAAATCATTACCATGGCTTTGCGCCGCACCAATTCCGCTAAGGAAAACATCCTCAATTACATTCCAGAAGGAATCACTATTTTGCCTAACACCTCGGGTTCTACCACCGCTGACGAAGCCATTCGAACGGCCCGGTTAGCGCGAGAAATCAGTGGCAGTGACTTTATTAAACTCGAAGTGGTCCCCGACAAGAAATACTTGATGCCGGACAACGCTGAAACTGTCAAAGCCACTGAAGTACTGGCCAATGAAGGCTTCATCGTCATGCCCTACATCTTGCCTGATTTAAACACCGCACGCCAGTTAGTTGACGCCGGTGCCGCTACCGTCATGCCCCTAGCAGCACCAATTGGGACCAATCAGGGGTTAGCCACCAAAGCCCTCATTCAAATCCTGATCGATGAAATTAATGTACCGGTCATTATTGATGCTGGTATTGGCCGGCCTAGTGAAGCTGCCGAAGCAATGGAAATGGGTGCCGATGCCATCATGGCTAACACCTCCATGGCGACAGCGAAAAACATTCCGTTAATGGCAGAGGCCTTCCGCTTAGGCGTTGAAGCCGGCCGTAAAGCTTATTTAGCTGGTCCTGGCCGTATTATTGAACGTGGTGCAGTGGCCTCTTCACCACTCGCTGGCGTCAGCAAATGATTCGGGCGACCGACGAATGGGTGACCTTTGAACGACATTTTCAGCAAATCATTCAGCTCTCCGCTAAAACTGTGGGTCAAAACCGGTTAGTTTATTCGCCCAGCTGGGTAAAGGCGCAAGCCGCCTTAATTCAATTTGGTCAGCAAGCTGGTTTAACCGCCATGGTCGATCATTATGGCAACGTCTACTTAGATTTCCCTGGTGAAGACGACCGTGTTATCGCTACTGGTTCACACATGGATACGGTGCGCAATGGCGGAAAATTTGACGGTCTATATGGTGTTCTAGGTGGTCTGCAAGCAATTACCATGCTTAAAACTCGTTTCGGTGCGCCCCGACACACGCTGCGCCTGATCTCTTTCAGCGAGGAAGAAGGCAGCCGCTTTAACACCACTTTCAGCGGTTCCAAATACTATGCGCTGCACCAATCAGTTGGTTCGTTAAGCGACCAAAACGGCATCAGCTTTGAACAGGCCCGTAGTCAAGCCGTTGAACAGCTACAGGCCATCAATCACGTCATGGTGAAACGGCCTGCACTGCCGATCAGCTTTACTGAACTCCACATTGAACAGGGTCCCAGACTGATTAACGCGCACGCTGCAATTGGACTGGTCTCTGGTATCGTGGGTCAAAGACGGTGGTCAGTCACCGTTCACGGTACGTCTAATCACGCGGGAACGACCCCTATGAATGACCGTCATGATGCCCTTCAAGCCGCAGTCACCATCATCTATCAGTTAAACGAACTCGCTCATCATTTAAGCCCCAATCTCACTTTTACAGTCGGTCAGTTAACGGTCTCCCCCAATACGTCGAACGTCATTCCGGGGACCGTCCAATTTACGATTGATGCCCGCCATGCAGACGACCACCTGCTGGACCGGTTTGAACAGCTGATTGGAGAAACGCTTAACCGTCAAACCGATCCGCACATCAAATACGCTTTAAAACGTTATGTCCAAGATCTGCCCGCGACGTTTGACGCAAACCTGCTGGCGCGAAATCAACAGTTGGCACAGCAGCTAAGCCTGACTTCTCAAGTGATGGTCTCTGGTGCCGGTCATGATAGTTATGTGATGAACCAGGTCACCCCTACCACCATGCTTTTTGTGCCTAGTGAGGGTGGCATCAGCCACGCACCGACGGAATTGACTTACCCGGCAGATTTAAAAAATGGTATCCAGCTATTAATGGCTAGTCTGCATGCCCAGTCATACTAGCCTCAAACACTTTCCAAGTAATCAAAAAGGCACTGTCTAACTGCTGATATGCAGTTAGGCAGTGCCTTTAATGTTAATCTTTACTTGCTCAATAGTGACTTGACAGTCTTGTTAACAATGCTGCCATCTGCTCGACCTTTGAGCTTAGGCATGACTGAACCCATCACTTTACCAAAGTCAGCCATTGAACTTGCGCCAACTTCGCTGACAGTATCCGTCACGATCTTTTTAACTTCATCTTCACTCAATTGCTTAGGTGCGTATTTCTCAACCAATTTGATTTCGGCATCCAACCCGTCAACGAGATCCTGACGGCCGGCATCGGCAAATTCTTGGCGTGATTCTTTCCGTTGCTTTAATTCACGGGAAAGGACCGTCAACTGTTCGTCATCGTTTAGATCATGGCCTAACTTGATCCGTTCGTTGGTTAGGGATGTTTTGATCATCCGAATGACGTTTAAAGCAACCTTATCGCGAGCCTTCATGGCCGTTTTTAAATCTTCTGTGAGCGTGTCTGATAATGACATGTACAAAAACCTCCTAATATTCATTAATTGGTTCACCCCTGGAGTGCGCCAATTCTCGTGAACTGCTCGTTACTTAGGCAACGAGCTTCTAGAAACACCGCTGACTCATCATCAGTTGACGGTAATTTACTAAGGTGCGTTCCGCGCCAGTCTTTGATAACTTCGCTATCGCCAACATGTTTATTATATTCGTTATTAGCAACATAGGCAATTCAGTACACCCTAACCGAATCGTGCTGACGTTAAATAAGCATAAAAAAAGACTCCTGGTAGCCAGGAGTCTTCGATGCAACTAGAAACGCTTCTTATTCTTACGTTTTCTTGCTGCTTCTGATTTTAATTTCTTTTTAACGCTTGGCTTTTCATAAAACTCACGTTTACGGTATTCTTGTAAAGTACCGCTTTTGGAAACGGTTCGTTTGAAGCGCCGAAGAGCATCGTCAAGAGACTCGTTTTTGCGAACGACTGTCTTTGTCATGTAAATCCCTCCCTCCGAGCTCTAGTAGTAACCGATTGAAAATAGGCAACAAAAAAATTGTCCTCCTCAATAGTTCCTTTTAATTATACCTACCTAATTGCGTCACGTCAATCATTTCAATTAAGTTTTAAACAGAAAATTCAAATATCATCGATTCGTTTCTGCCTGTGCTAAAATTAGACTAACTATTAAATAACGGAGGCTTTATGATGGCTGAAAATTCTGATATTGATATCTTTATTATTTCCGATTCATCTGGTGAAACGGCACTCACCGTTGCCCAAACTGCAGTGGCGCAATTCCCTGATATTAAAGTGAAGTACCAGCGCTTCCCCTTTATTCAAACGGAAGCGATCCTCGGCGACATTTTAAAAATGGCTGCAAAAAAAGACGCGGTCCTCTACTATACGTTAGTCACGCATTCATTAAGTGAACAGGTAAGAAGCTTCGCTGAAGAAAATCACCTGCAGTCCTTTGACTGCATTCAGCCCGCGATGAAGGCGCTCGCTAACCGCAGCGGTGTTGAACCCGCCTCCATTCCAAGCATCAACCACAGTTTAACCGATACTTACTTTGACCGCATCGGTGCCATGGAATTTGCCGTGGCCTATGATGATGGGAAGGATCCTACTGGTCTGCAGAAAGCAGACATTGTGATCCTGGGTGTTTCACGAACTTCCAAAACGCCGCTATCCCTCTTTCTGGCCAACCGGGGTATTAAAGTTGCTAACCTGCCACTATCACCCAAGTCACAGTTACCAGATGAACTATGGAAAGTCGATCCGGCGAAGATCATTGGTTTGACCAATAGTCCTAAAGTACTAAGACGGATTCGCCAGCAACGGATGCTTTCATACGGTTTACCCGCCGAAAGTGCCTATTCGGATACCGAAAAGATCAAGGCCGAATTAAAATACGCCGATAAGATCTATAAGAAGATCGGCTGTTTAGTCATCAACGTCTCCAATAAATCAATTGAAGAAACGGCGACCCTGATTCTTGAAAATCAAAACCTGGAACCGGCCGAAATCGATACCATTAAAGACTGATCCTATTGGCGACACATTTATCATTTAACTAAATTTCTGAGACACACTATTGCGTGACACTGTTCAGCAAAGTTCAAGTTGGCTTTCACTCGCTGGTTTAAATAAAGGAGTGGTTCATTTGACTCAGATTGGAATTATTGTGGGCAGTTTACGTCAAGCCGCCTATTCTCAAAAAGTCGCTAACGTACTGGCAAATTTATTACCCGTTCAGCTGACGCCCGTCTTTATTGATATTGGTCAGTTACCACTGTACAACGCTGATCTCGACGAAGACGATACCGTCCCTGCTTGGCAAACTTTCCGGCAGCAATTAGATGACGTCGACGGCTTGATCATCGTCACCCCGGAATATAATCGCGGAATGACGGGTGCCCTTAAGAATGCCTTTGACGTTGGTTCCAAGCGACGTAATCATTGGAAACATCAAATTGCCTTAGTCGTTTCCAGTTCACCTGAAGCAACTGGCGGCTTTGGTGCTAACCAGCAAGTTCGCCAAGTACTGGTCACGTTAAACGTATTCCCCGTTCAACGCCCCGAAGTCTATCTGGGACACGTTAACCATTTGTTTAATGACCAAAATCTGATGACCAACTTAGATACGCTCTCATTTTTACAGACGGCAGTTAACGCCTTTGTTGCCTTACAGGCCAAGTTTGATCCGCAGCCAGCTGATGATCTGAATGCGCTGGCCATAAAATACGAACCCGGCCGCTTTTACATCAACGGTGAAAATGGCAGTACCTTAGCTGAAATCATTTTTCACGACCAGCAAAATAAACGGATCATGGTTACCAATACCCAGGTCAGTGAGCAGCTACGGGGACAAGGCATTGCTAAGCGGTTAATGCTGCGTGTCATCCGCTTTGCACAAATTTATCACTTAACGATCATTCCGGATTGTTCATACGCACAAAAGTTTCTTGAAAAGCACCCTGAATATCAAGACTTGTTTACGACTAACTAAAAACAGAGTGTGCGACAAAACTCGGTAGATTCCAGAATTTAACCCAAATAAGGCCTATTTCGATGAACTTTATCGGAATAGGCCTTATTTGGGTTAAATGACCGGAATCTGAGTTTTGGCGCACTATTAGACCATATCGAAGGATTGAACAAATGGCCATTTATTACTATTTTCAGTTAAGAAATCAATTAGGATACTTACCAATAGAGACTTATGGCACAGCCTCTATTCTTTGCGATCAATTATCTGATGTCAAATTCGTATCAAACGGTTTTTGCGCTAAAACGTCCGCTTCCAGATTAGGATTAAACGTTTGGCGTTTCAGCATTTCGATTTCATACCCATAAGGCGCCAGTTTATGCTTTTTATCAATGGCCACCCACGGCGTTTCCATCACTTTAGGCACGTTGACCAAACTGGGATGATGGGCAATGGCATTTAAGGCCTCAAAACCAATCGTGCCGTTACCCAGCAATTCATGACGGTCTTTATGACTGCCCTGCGGATTCTTAGAATCGTTCAAGTGAATGACCTGCAGCCGATCAAGGCCAATCACGTCATCGAACTGCTTTAACACACCATCAAAGTCATCTTTAATGGCGTAACCGGCATCGCTGGTATGGCAGGTATCAAAGCAAACCGACAGTTTATCGTTATCGGTAACTTTGTCGATGATTGACGCCAATTGCTCAAAGGTAATGCCCACTTCGGTCCCCTTACCGGCCATGGTTTCCAGTGCGATTTTGACGGTTTGATCCGGGGTGATAATTTCGTTTAAACCCTTGGCAATTTGTGCAATGGCCGCTTCGGGTCCCGCACCAACGTGGGCACCAGGATGCAACACGATCTGCGTTGCCCCAATGGCTTCAGCCCGGTTCACTTCTTCACGCAGAAACTGGATTGCAAAGGGGTAATTTTGAGGCTTGATAGTATTACCCAGATTGACCACGTATGGCGCATGAACCACGATTTGCTGCAGGCCATGTGCTTTCATAAAGTCGTGGCCGGCCTCAATGTTAAGCTCATCGATCGGTTTACGGCGCGTATTTTGCGGTGCGCCCGTGTAAACCATGAACACATTTTCACCATAGGAAGCCGCTTCCTTAGCTGACCCCAGTAACATCTCCTTGCCCTTCATACTGACGTGCGAACCAATTAAAAATGTCATTTTTGAATTCCCCCTAGGATAATCTTAACGACTTTTTCTGAAGCTGAACCGTCTTCCCATTCGCAGTATTTTTGGTTAAAACCAGCTAATTGCGCACGATAGCCGGTAAACGTCCCCTGGGTTGCAAACTGGTTTAAATACTCGTCAAAGGCAGCCTCAGTGGTGGCTAACGGGCCTGGAATCTCAGCTTGGTAGTCAAAATAAAAGCCCCGCAGCTGATCGCGGTAATGCTCGAGATCATAGGCATAGAAGAGCATTGGCCGGTTCAGGTTAGCAAAATCAAACATCACTGATGAATAGTCGGTGATCATGAGATCGGAGATGAGGTACAAATGAGCAATGTCCTCATCGGCAATGATCTTGACCCGGTCTTCAAACCCCCGGATATCAATGTGATCCTTCACTAAATAGTGCGGCCTTAAAACCAAGATGGTCTGATCATCCACCTGTTCAAAAAAGCGTTGCAGCTTAAATGGCAGTTCAAAATGATACTGACCGGTTTTAATGGCATCGTCATCGCGCCAAGTCGGCGCGTACGTGATCACCGTTGCATCCGGATCACCAACCAGCCGCTGCTTGAGTTGCCGGATCACGGCCGGTTGATCTTGATGATAGAGAACGTCATTTCTGGGATACCCAATGTCTAAAAACCGATTGTGAAACTGGAACGCGGAACGAAAAATTTGCTTCGAGTAATCATTAGGCGCAATTAAGTAATCCCAGCGAGCCGCTTCCCGGGTAAATTGCTGATAGTAATCGGCGGTTTTAGTACCCGGAATCGCGACGTGTTCAATATCAACGCCTAAATGTTTCAGCGGTGTGCCGTGCCAGGTCTGAATGTAAGTCGTTCCCTTATTCTTATGCCACCAATTTGGCAGGCGCGAATTAAACACCCAAAACCCAGCGTGCGCCATCAACCACACCCATTTAAACGAAAAACGTTTCACCAGCTTGATGTCTGGATACTTCGCGTGCAGCTCGTGATACCGCCGCGGCTTAACCCCAAAATAAGCCGTGGTCTTCAGCTCGGGTCGGTCGTGAATCAGCTGCCGGTAAATGGCTGCCGGATTGTCATTAATATCGTTACCATTAAAACTCTCAAACACCAGCAGATCTTTTTTTGCCGGGATACAAATAAACCCATCGTTTAAAACGATGAGTCCATTGCGAATCACGATTTTTAGACCTTTTATGACTTGATTGACCAGTCCAGTCGTTGTCACCGTAATTCCTCCTTATTAATTAACTAAATTAAATCAACGAAACGTGAACGGAACTTATAATGCAGATGCGAGCCGACTAACAGGAAGAACAGCACGATCAACCAAAATTCAATGGTTAACGTTGGCCGTTGCCAGAACCAGCCTTGACCCAGCATTGATTCCCGGAAACCGGAAACCACGTAGAAGAATGGGTTCAACTGCAAAACGCGAATTCCGATTGGTGGAAAGCCACCCGTTTCAAAGTTGAACAGTACACCGGAAATGTAGAATAACATCCGCATCACTGATTGCAGTAAGATATGATAATCCCGCACAAGTACTGACACTGCCGAGTTAAAAATCCCAAAGGCAATCAAAAACATGATCATGCAGAAGAAGTAGTAAATGGATTCCAGCCAATAAATATTGGGCCGAATCCCATAAATCAAACCGACCAGCACTGAAACAACTAACATTGTCCAAAACGAACTTAAATTGGAAACAATTTTAATTGAAGGCAGTGCCGAAACGGGAAATTTCATTTTGGAAACCATTCCCACTTGCTGGTAAATACTCTTAGAAGCATCCAAGGTCGCCCGGTTCATGAAGAACCATGGGGTGATCCCAATCACCATCCAAGGCAGGTAATCAATACCGCTGGACTGACCATGCTTAAGACCCACACCAAAGACTAACCAGTAAATACAGATTTGAATTAAGGGGTATAAATACTCCCAGATCAACCCAAGATAATGACTTTGATAACTGGCCCGATCTTGATACTTTGAAATTCTAAAGATAATCCCTAAACTCTTAAATTGTTCCTTAAATAAGGTTACGACCTCTTTCAAAGGTTAACACTCCTTTACGCCAGCTATTTTTTCAAATAGCGGCAGTAATATTCCACAACCCGTTGGGTCGCATGACCATCATTGTAGGTATTCCAATGATGGTTAAACTTGGTAAAATCCGTTTGCCGGTCAGTGACAATCGCCGTTCGCAGTTCTGCCGGTGTCTTTAAAGGTGCTGATGGCAGCCACTTTAAAAAGTGGGGCTGAATACCAGGATTTTGCTGGTACTCTTCTAAATCAGACATATAAAACAGCAGACTATGCGCGTGTGGCAGCAGACTATAATCAAACGCGATCGACGAATAATCGGTGATCAAAGTCTCGGTTACCATCAGCAGATCGGTCGTCGACAGCTGCGGATAAAAGCGTACCTGATGCGTCGTTGACTGACTGAGCCGCTGTTCATACTTTTGCAGCAAAGGATGGAGTTTGACCACCACCACGGCATTTGGATCAGCCACCAGTGCTTCTTTTAGTTCCGGCGTCAGCTCAAAGGTCATTGAATCACGGTACGTCGGTGCGTATAAGATCACGCGGTGCTTGGCCAATCCCGGTGCCAGCCGATCAATACGGTCACGCGCTCCTGCCTGCCATTTAGCAGAAAAAAACCGGTCAGACCGCGGATAGCCCATTAACTGCATCCGTGAACGCGGAACGCGATAACTATCCTGAAAAACGTTGCCCATGGCATCTGAAGCCACCACGTAATCATCGAACTGATCATAGACCCGTTGGAACCGCCGCTGATCTTCTTTAGAACGCTGACTCGTGGTTGGGTCGCCCCAACCAAAGCGCTTAATCGCACCGTTAGCATGCCAGAGCTGAACGATCTTGGCGTGTCGCGGATGCAGCAAACCGCCTAAAAAGGCGTAGTAGTTATCGCAGAAGATCAGTTGGGATGTCATAATCACCGGTATCCCAGTGAACACAAAATGCAGGTTATCCCGAAACGGAACAACTTTGATTCCATAAGCAGCCAGCTGAGTTGCCTCGACTTCAACGTCTGGCCGGTAAAAAACGACCAGTTGCTGATTGTCAGGTAATTTATCAGCCAGCGCTAGTATAAACTTCAAATTATTGCCGAAACTCATCAGGTAAATAACTGAATGAACCTTGCTTCGCCTAAAAAAGTTCAGCGCAGATATTAACCGGACCAGCCAAATATAAATTACTTTCACAGCAGACCACCAATTCTATTTTTCTCCTGTGTTACGCCACCAATAACGGGTGCCGTAACGCACAACAAGGTATTATACCACATTCAAATTTTAAGTAACTGGCTTTTATAAGAATTTAAGAATTTGCCGGAATATAAAATCGCTATGCCCTTGATATCAAGGACACAGCGGTGAAATTGTCATAGTCTAGGTTCATAAAAATGACCCAGAACCTTGTAAATTTCTGAAACACTGGTGAAGGCACTTGAATCAGCTTCATTCATGGCTTCCTCTAGATCCGACATTTCATAACGTGAAATCACGGTGAAGAGGATCGTCTTTGTATCATGGTGATAGGCCCCCTCGGCATCGTGCACGATGGTGATCCCCCGCCGAATATGGTTTTGAATCGAATCGATCACCGTTTTCGGCCGGTCAGTAATGATCATCACTTGCATCAGCTGCTGGCGCGTATAAGTCATGTCCATGACCCGGGCGTTAACCACTAACCCAATGGCGGAATAAAACGCGTGGGGCCAGCCGTACAGAAAACCAGCCGCTAAAATGATCAGCGAATTAAACGCAATGTTAATGGATCCAATCGAGCGGCCCGTCTTGCGGCGAATCACGATTCCCAAGATGTCTAAGCCCCCGGTTGAAATCCCACTTTTAAGGGCCAAGCCGGTCCCAAACCCGTTGACCGCTCCACCAAATAACGCACAGATAATGGGGTCAGTCGTCAGATGAACCGGGTGCAGCATCTTAATCATTAAACTGGCAAGAAAAACCGCAATAACCGTATAAACCGTAAAATTATGACCGATTGCCCGCCACGCTAGGACGAATAGTGGGACGTTCAGCAAAAATAATCCTAAAGCAGTTGAAACCACGAAGGTCAGGTGCCGCTCAGTCAAAGTAGTCACAATTTGTGCCAGCCCAGTAATACCAGAAGAATAAATGTGTCCCGGCGTCCAGAAGAAATTCATGGCGATCGACACTAAAATACCGTATATAAATGCAGTCGAAATTTTTCCAATTGATTGATGGCGTTTAACTAAACGCTGTACATCATCCATAACAAACCCTCTCTATCCAATCGTTCAGTAACCGACAGTATCCTAGCATAGCATATCTTTTCCGACTGCACACCACTCTTTTTACTTTCTAAAGCAACCCTCATTTAGCCTTTGGATTTTGCCAGTGTTCGTTAACGAATTTCTCACGTCCGCCGGCTTCTTGCATGGCCATTCGTGCTGGCTGCTTACGATAGAAGTCTTGGTGTTCTTCCTCAGCTTCATAAAATGGCTTGGCATCCTCAATCTGAGTCACAATCGGGGCATCGAACTTACCGCTGTCGATCAGCTTTTGGCGGGACTGCTCCGCAATTTTACGCTGCGCCTCATCCTTCACAAAAATGACTGGCCGGTAGTTGTCACCACGGTCTTGAAACTGGCCCATCGCATCCGTTGGGTCGGTCTGCTGCCAATAGATCTGGACTAATTTTTCATAAGGCATGATTTCTGGATCAAAGGTAATTTTGACCGCTTCGGTATGACCAGTAGTGTGACTGCTGACCTGCTCGTAAGTCGGATTGGCCACGTGTCCACCCGTATAGCCGGAGACCACTTTTTCAATGCCTGGCTGCGTATCGAAGGGCTTGACCATGCACCAGAAGCACCCGCCCGCAAAGATTGCTGTTTCTCGTTTTTTACTCATTTCGTTCACCCCTAAATTAACTAAATTGAATAGTAACCAGTATATGGTATTTCAGCTCATGAAACAAGCCAACCGCTGTCAGTACCCTCAATCAAAATTTCATGACGTGACTAAAATCGATTTTAGCTGGCCCCCTTTACAAGATTCAAGTTATGAGTTAGCATACAATTAAATTAAAAAATAATTAAAAAGTAATGATAAACAGAGTGAATAAGCAGAGTAAGTTCTTTCGACGTGCTCAGAGAGTCCGTAGTTGCTGCAAACGGATGACGTCTAGAACTGAAAGTAGGCTTTGAGCCATAATTGTTTATCGGGCTTTCCTGGTTACCACCATTATCTGGTCAACGGATCTAAATAATTAAGTCCGCTAAGGTTGTCTTATGGACAACAAATCAAGGTGGTACCGTGCATACTATTGCGCCCTTCGGAAGTTTTTTCGAAGGGCGTTTTTATTTTATCTATCTTTCATACGAGGAGGAATTAAGATTGATTCTTTTACTTTACCAAATCACAGTGGCTAGAATTCATCAGCGTGTCCGTTCTTGCCCTTAGCTCATTATAAATACATCAAAAACACGTCTATACATACTTTAGGAGGAAATACATATGGCTTCTAACACCGTTACTTCTCATAACATCAGTTCAAGTTCACTTAACCTCGAAACACAGCTTAATTCCGCTCGTGAAACGCCCTTGTTCTACAAGGTATTTGGGCTGGCCGGCGCTGGCATCATGCTGGATGCAGCTGACGTTTACGTTGCCAGTGCCATCAATGGCGCCATGGTTGCGTCACATTTTGCCACCGTTGCGCAGGGTTCGCTCTTCTTATCAAGTGGCTTTCTGGGACTTTTTCTTGGATCATTAATCTCCGGGTATATCGGCGACTTCTACGGCCGCAAAAAATCTTATCAGTATAATTTACTACTGTTTGGCGCGTTTACCCTCTTAGCCGCCTTTGCACCGAATATGATCACGCTGATCATCTGCCGGCTATTTGCGGCCACTGGTCTGGGTGCCGAAATCGTCACCAGTTATGCCGTTGTTAATGAATTTGCACCAGTCAAACGTCGCGGTCACTGGTCCGGACTAACCGCGATCATCGCCAACACCGGTGCACCGGTCACCTTACTGATTGCCACCTTCATGATTCCTAAATTCGGCTGGCGGTCAATGTTTCTGCTGTTAGGGATTTTGGCCATGATCCTGTGGTTCGCCCGTCGTCATTTTCCTGAATCTCCCCGCTGGCTGCTGACCAAGGGCCGGACTCAAGAGGCTGATACCATTATTAAACAGCTCACGACCCGCGGGCTTTACGATGATGGTGAGTTAGAAGATAAGAATGAAGCCGTCATCCACATTAGCTTTGCCAAGGGTTTGTTTATCGCCATCGTTGCTGTCAGTGCCACTTTGCTTTGCCAGTATACCTTCTCTACTTGGGTGCCAACGTTACTGCTGAAACGCGGCATTAACATTGTCAGTTCCATCGGCTTTTCTGCCATCATGATGCTGGGTGCCCCAATCGGCTGTGCTATTGGCGCCCTGCTGGTAGACCGGACTGGTCGCAAGAAATTGATTGGCGTTTCATTTATTATTGTTGCCATTTTGGGCTTTGCTTATGCCTATGAGACTACCACGGTGGGAATCTTGCTAAACGGCTTTTTGCTGACAGTGGTACTCTACATTCTAATGGCAACCGTGGTCAGCATCTACACCAACGAATTGTTTGAAACCAGCCACCGCTTCCGTGGCGCCGGTATTGCCAACGGTGTTTCCAAACTATTGAACGTTTTGATGCCCTCAGTCGTCGCCATCGTGATCACCCACTTTTCAACGTCGTTTCTCTACTATGGCATCGCAGCAATTGCTGTGATTGCGGCCGCTGTCATCTTCATTTGGGGACCTGAAACAGACGATAAGATCATTAAATAGTTTTTAAAATCAATGATCTACAATAATATATGGGCATCAAAAAAGCATGGTTCTCAGCCATTTTCGACTGAGAACCATGCTTTTTGTTTAGCACTTTTTAAAACTTATTTATCTTTTTTATCGTCATCATCCTTGGTCACAAACAAGCTTAAATCTTGTAATTGCTTGTCTGAAACCGTGGTTGGTGCAGACGTTAATGGTTCAACAGCTTTGGAGTTCTTAGGGAAGGCGATCACGTCTCGAATGTTACCGCGCTTAGCTAACAAGCGGGCAAACCGATCCAAGCCGATTGCCAGACCACCATGAGGCGGAAAACCGTAATCCAAAGCGGTCAGGAGGTAACCAAACTGCTTTTCGGCCCGCTCTTTGGTGAAGCCAAGAGCTTTGAACATCTTCATTTGCAGGTCACGGGTGTGGATCCGGATCGATCCGCCACCTAATTCCAGACCGTTTAAGATGATGTCATAACTTTGAGCGTAGGCTTTATGCGGATCTTCGCCTTCGTCCAAGTAATGTTCGTCACCGGCTTTTGGCATGGTGAATGGGTGATGGGCTGGAACCCAGCGCTTCAAGTCCACATCGTAATCGAATAATGGCCAGTTCACGATCCATAAGAAGGCAAACTTCGATTCGTCGATCAAACCAAGCTCATTAGCAATTGTCCGACGGAGGTAGTCCAAGGTTTGGGCAACCACTCGGCTGGAATCACTGGCGAATAACAGAAGATCGCCAGGCTTAGCGCCGGTCCGTTCCGTAATGGCTTTGTACAGTTCAGCGTTATCCTTGAAGAACTTGGCAATTGGGCCGGTAAAGTTGTCTTCAGTAACCTTCAACCAAGGTAAGCCCTTAGCACCGAAGCGTTCGATATGTTCCACGAACTTATCGATGTCTTTTCTGGAGTACTTATCAGCACCGCCAGGAACGGCGATTGCTTTAACTTGGCCACCATCATCGAGAACTTTGTTAAAGACGTTAAAGCCGAGATCATTCACTAAGTCGCCTAAGTCCTTCAGTTCCATGCCATAACGAACATCTGGCTGGTCAGTACCAAAGCGGGCCATGGATTCATCCCAGTCCATCCGTTTGAATGGTAACTTAACGTCAATGTTTAAGGTTTCCTTCATGACTTTAGCAATCAAGCCTTCAGTCAGATCCTGAATTTCTTCAGCGTCCAAGAAAGAAGTTTCCATATCAATTTGGGTAAATTCTGGCTGACGGTCACCACGCAGATCTTCGTCACGGAAGCAACGAGCGATTTGGTAGTAACGGTCAAACCCGGCACCCATCAGTAACTGCTTAAACAGTTGTGGTGATTGTGGCAGCGCGTAGAAATGACCTGGATAGACCCGTGAAGGGACCAGATAATCCCGAGCACCTTCTGGGGTGGACTTAGTCAGATCAGGGGTTTCAATATCAATGAAGCCCTGAGAATCAAAGTAACTGTGGACTGATTGGGTGATCCGGTTACGAATCAAGAGACCACGTTGCATTTCTGGCCGACGCAGATCTAAGTAACGGTACTTCAACCGTAGATCGTCAGAAACGTTGATGCCGTCTTGAATATAGAATGGCGGGTTCTTAGCCTTGTTTAACAGGTTAATTTCAGATACCCGGACTTCGATCTTACCGGTCCGCATCTTCTCGTTAACTTCGTGTTCGGCCCGTGGTACCACGTGACCCTTAATTTCAATGACGTATTCGTTTCGCAGCTGGTCAGCAACGGCCAGTGCATCCTTATCGAATTCCTCACTGAAGACCAGTTGGACAATGCCTTCGCGGTCTCGTAGATCGATAAATATTAAACCGCCTAAATCACGGCGCTTTTGAACCCAGCCCTTGAGGACGACATCTTGATCAAGATATTTTTCGTCCACCAGACCGGCATATGTTGTTCGCTTCATCTTGCTCTCCTTTTAATCAATATTTTTAATGACACTGGCGAAATCAGTCATCACATCGTCTAGCGGTGCTGAAACTTCATTACCAGAGTTCATATTCTTAACGTGAATCGTATTGGTCGTTAACTCTTTTTCACCCAGAGTCAGCGTGTAGGCAGCGCTTAAGCGGTCAGCCGTTTTAAACTGGGCCTTAGGCTTACGAGCTAAGTAATCGCGGTCAGCTGAATACTCCTGCTGACGCAACGCTTGCACGACCTTTAACGTTGGTGCGTTGGCTTCATCACCAATGCCCACAACGTAGGCGTCCAAATGATGTTCTTCAGGAAATTTGACCCCTTCAGCTTCCATCAATAAGATTAAGCGTTCCATACCGAGGCCAAAACCAACACCGGAAACTTCCGGGCCGCCCAGTTCTTCGACCAAGCCGTTGTAACGGCCACCGGCACACACTGTGGTGTAGCCATGACCTAACGCCTTCGAATCAACCATGATTTCAAAAATGGTGTGGTTGTAGTAATCCAGACCACGTACCATGGTTGAATCGACCACGTAGTCAATACCGATGGCTGACAGCAAGCTCTTCACCTGGTCAAAATGCGCCTTGGCTTCAGGCGTCAGATAATCCAGGATCGATGGCGCATCCGCCACGAACTGCTTATCCTTCTTATCCTTACTATCCAGTACCCGCAGCGGATTCTTGTGCAAGCGAATCTGAGAATCTTCACTCAGTTCATCGTAGTGCGGTTCCAGATAATCGATCAGCGCCTGCCGGTAATTATCCCGAGTCTCCTTATCGCCTAGTGTGTTGATTGCTAAACGGAGGTTCGAGATCCCGAAATGCTTAAACAGATCCATCCCGACCGCGATCACTTCAACATCTAGTGCTGGCTCATCAGAACCGAAAGCTTCGATCCCCATTTGGTGGAATTCCCGTTGCCGACCTGATTGTGGTCGCTCATAACGGTACATCGGTCCGATATAATAAGTCTTAAAGGGCTTTTGAACTTCTGGGCCATACAGTTTGTTTTCCACAAAGGCCCGCACAACGCCAGCGGTCCCTTCTGGCCGTAAACTGATGTGACGGTCACCCTTATCCTTAAAATCGTACATTTCCTTAGTAACAATGTCTGAAGTGTCGCCAGAGGTTCTCGAGAACACTTCGAAATTTTCAAATAGCGGTGTGCGAATTTCTTCGAACCGGTACTTATTGAATACTTGTCGCGCCACTGTCTCAACATACTGCCAGTGCTGACTCTCACCTGGAAGAATGTCCGCAGTGCCTTTTGGTCGCTGATAACGCATAGTATCTCCCTTTCTGATTTTGATATAGTGGCGTAAAAAAATAAAAAGCACCCTTGTTTTCACAAGGGTGCTTCGCACGGTACCACCTTAAATTTACTCATCCATAACGTTGGACACGGATAATTGCTTACCCACCTCAAAAGTGTCTTCAACTTCCCGTCTGCTGTATCTTTTCATCAACCAGATACTTTCTGAAAGTCACGGGTCATTTACTGATCTTTTTCATCGGCGTTTCATTTATTTAACTACCAATAAGACTACTCAGTTACCCGCGAAAAGTCAAGGACGTTTTCATTTGCAGGCTGTATCTTTGTAACAAAATAACCTATAATTATTTAAAAAACTAATCGAGGAAATTAATTTGAACTACGTAAAACAACACTGGCAACAAATCACCATTTCATTGGTGATCCTGCTGACCTTAGGCATTGCTGTCTTTCAAACCGTTCGTCAAGACCGCTTAACGACCCCCATCGCTAACATTAACGTCCGAACCGGTCCCAATATTAACTATCAGACTAAAGCTATTTTGAAAAAGGGGCAGGCCGTTTACATCGTTCAGAAAACGGATAACTGGTACAAAGTCCGCTATGATGATCACCATTTCGGCTGGGTCGCCAGCTGGCTGATCAATCAGTCGTCAAAAATCAAAACAGCGACTAATTTGTCTGAAGCCACGATCGTTTTGGATCCCGGTCACGGCGGCAGTGATTCCGGTGCCCTATCCATTGACCAGCATCACGATGAAAAAACCTATACGCTGCAATTAGCCAAGAAAGTCCGCAACCAGTTAACTGCCCGCGGCGCCCACGTCATTATGACACGCACCGGCAATCAGACCGTTTCTTTGGGAGCCCGGCCGGAAATGGCCACTGACAACCATGCGGACGCTTTTATTAGTTTTCATTTTGACTCCAGTCCTGAAAATAACCTGGGTTCCGGCTTCACGACTTACTATTACCATGCCAATACCTCCTTAAAGTTAGCGCGCACCATTAATCAGCATCTCACGGGCTTACCGCTAACTAATAAGGGGGTCGATGTTGGCAACTTTGAAGTGATTCGCGACAACCTGCGACCTGCGTTACTATTAGAGATGGGTTATATCAATAACGCCAAGGACTTCAAATCAATTGAAGATCCCGCCTATCAAAATAAGGTGGCTAAGGATGTCACCAATGGTCTAGCCGCCTACTTTGAAAACAAATAAGTTCAGAAAGGTTGGTTAAATACATGGATAATGAATGGCTCAAGCAACTGCCAATCGACGCCATCAAACGGGTGATCCCCGTTTCAGGTGGTGACATTAATCAAGCCTATCGACTGGAAACGGCCGACACGACCTATTTTTTGCTGGTGCAGCCCAATCGTGAACAGGTCTTTTATCAACACGAAATTGAAGGCCTTAAGCTATTAGCACAGGCGGCCTTAGTACCCCAAGTCATCGCTTCTGGTCAAATTAACGGTGACGCCTACCTGATCTTGTCTTGGCTGGAGAGCGGTCAAGGCAGTCAATACGATCTCGGCAAACTGGTGGCCCACGTGCATCAGCTGCACAACGACCGGTTTGGCTTCGACCATGACGTTGACGGCAAGCTGCCCAAGATCAATACTTGGCAGACTAATTGGGGTGACTTCTACGTCCATCAACGGCTGGAAGTTCTAGCTAAGCGAGCTGACCAGCACGGTTTATGGAATCAAAAAAGGCAGGCCCATCTTACACGGCTCTGCCAGATTATCTTAGATTATTTTCAGCATCACGACAGCGTGCCCAGTTTACTCCACGGTGATCTGTGGTTTGGCAACGTGATGTTTACCGCTGATGGTAAACCGGCTTTGATCGACCCGGACGTTTTGTATGGCGATCGGGAATTCGACCTCGCCATGACCACGGTATTTGGTGGCTTCGATGACCAGTTTTACCAGGGTTACAACGACACCTACCCCATTCAGTCGGGCTTTCAAGAGCGACTGCCGTGGTATCAGCTCTACTACCTGATGGCACACCTCAATTTATTCGGTGAATCCTACGGTGGCTCAGTTGATCGTATTCTCAGTAACTACTAAAAATTACTGAAGCAAGGCGGCTTTCAACTCGCCCACGTTAGTCACGTTGATTTCGGGCTGGCTGGAACGAAAATCGATCAACCGGCCCGGGTCAAATAGAGCACCAGCAATGCCAGCATTATGACCCGCGTCAATGTCTAACGTTCGATCCCCAATCATGATGGCTTCTGGCCGTTTGACACCGTTTCGTTCAATTAAAGCATTCAGGGAAGCTGGATTCGGCTTTCTGGGAAAGGGCTGTTCACTGGTGACTTCATCAGCGAACAGTCTTTTAATGTCAGCCGTCTCTAATAGTTGGTTAGCACTGCGGTTACGGTGTGTCAGCAGGTAATGGGTCCCGCCTACGTCGTTTAGTTGCTGCAGTAAATCCAGCATCCCGGCAAACGGCTGGGCCTGTTCAATGTGCTGGCTTTCGATTTGACGGTAATCGTGTTCTAATCGCTCAGCGTCGATACTAAATTCTGCGCTGAACTGCTGCTTCGCGGTGCCAAATGAATGCTGGCGCATCACTTCGTAAATTTCCTGTTCATCTAACTCAAGTTCAGAAACCTGCTGTCTGGTCAACGCGGTCATGAAGGCTTGCACCATGATGGGATAAGTGTCAAAAATGGTGCCATCAAAATCCCAGAAAAACGATTGATATTTCATTACAATCTCCTTATAGATCCGCACTATCAAACAGAATGGTGACGGGACCATCGTTGACTAAACTGACTTGCATATCGGCACCAAATTCGCCAGTTTCAACCTGAATACCAGCATTGCGCAATTTTTGGTTAAACCGGTCATAGATCTCTTTGGCATGGTCCGGTGCGCCGGCCTTAGTAAAGCTTGGCCGGTTGCCCTTTTTCGTATCGGCATAGAGGGTAAATTGTGAAACGGATAAAATGGCGCCCCCCACATCTTGAATCGACAAGTTCATTTTGCCGGCATCATCTGAAAAGACCCGCAGCTTAGCAATCTTATGCACGTAATAGTCCAATTCGTCCTCACCATCGGTATCGGCAGCCCCAAACAACACTAAATAACCCTGTTTAATTTTACCGACTACTTGGTCGTCAATGGCGACTTGAGCAGACGTTACCCGTTGTAATACGATTCGCACGATGAATCCTCCTCATAAATATCAAAACGACACGGCTGACCGTGTCGTTTTTTTAATTTTATCATTTATCTAAACGGTCGTTTAACCACATAGACATCCTGAACGTTTTTCAGGTTATCCATTAACCGTTCCAACTGTGCGGCATTTCTGATGCCCAGCGAAATGGATATGGTGACCATCTTATTATGGTCGACCCGGCCGTTGACCACGTTTAATTGTTTAGTGGTACTATTAACGATCCGCAAAACATCGTTAAGCAGACCATCACGGTTATAACCCTGAATCTCCAGGTCAGCATTGTACATTGACGTGGTTTCGCTCGGGTTATCCCAGTACACTTCAACGATCCGCTCACCGTTAGCTTCGGCGTGCGCCACGTTAGGACAGTTGGCACGGTGGACTGAAACCCCACGGCCCTTAGTAATATACCCGACGATCTTATCACCGGGAACTGGGGCACAGCAATGGCTTAAACGGACCAGCAGGTTATCGACACCTTCAATGACGACCCCTTCTGATGGCTTGAGCTTACGCTTACGGTGCGAACTAGACTCCGATTCAGTGTTATCAATGGTCTGATGTTCTTCCAGCAATTCATGTTCTTCTTGCCGCTGTCGCTGTTCTTCACGTTGATGTCGCACATCTTCAGTCAGACGGTTAGCAACCCCCACTGGCTGCAGGTCGCCAAACCCAACGGCGGCAAACAGATCGTCAATGTGTGAATAGTGCATCTTATCGACCACTTTTTGCAGCTTATCCTTCGTCATCAATTCCTTAGGATCGAACTTAAAATCGCGCAGCTGCTGTTCGATGATCTGCCGCCCGGATTCAACGTTCTTTTCCCGGTCTTTTTGCCGGAAGAACTGCTTGATCTTATTGCGCGCCCGCCGTGTTGAGACTAGCTTGAGCCAGTCACGGTTGGGGCCAGCCGAATTAGAAGACGTTTTAATATCGACAATATCGCCGTTTTTAACTTCATAATCCAACGGCACAATTTTACCGTTCACCGTGGCACCGGTGGTATGGTTACCAACTTCAGTATGGATCTGATAAGCCATATCCAATGGTCCAGCACCCTTCGGCAGTTCCAAAACATCACCCTTAGGCGTAAAGGCATACACATGGTCACCAAAGAGTTCACCCTTAACACTGTCCATAAAGTCGGCAGCATCATCGGTATCTTCTTGCAGTTCAATGATCTGTTTGAACCAGTTTAACTTGTTGCCGGTATTGGTTGCTTCAACCTTATCCGTTTTGCCTTCTTTGTAAGCCCAGTGGGCCGCCACCCCAAATTCAGCCACCCGGTGCATTTCCTTAGTCCGAATCTGGACTTCCAGCGGCCGTCCTTCTGGCCCGATCACCGTCGTATGTAAAGATTGATACATGTTGGCCTTAGGCATGGCAATGTAGTCCTTAAAACGCCCTGGCATGGGCTTCCACTTCGTATGAATGGCCCCTAAAACCGCGTAGCAGTCACGGATGTTATCCACGATCACCCGAATTGCCAGTAGATCATAGATTTGGCTAAATTGCTTGTGCTGGTCACGCATTTTGCGATAGATCGAATAGATGTGCTTTGGCCGGCCATAAATCTCCGGATCAATGTGCAAATCGCCAATGGCATGCTTAATATCGACAATCGCTTCGGCAATGTAGCTTTCCCGTTGATCACGACGCGAATTCATCAGGTGCACGATCCGGTAATACTGCTGCGGGTTCAGGTAGCGTAACGAAATATCTTCCAGTTCCCACTTAATGGCACTGATCCCTAAACGGTCAGCTAATGGTGCGTAGATCTCCAGCGTTTCATTAGCGATCCGGCGCTGTTTATCTGGTCGCAAGTGCTGCAGCGTGCGCATATTATGCAGCCGGTCAGCCAACTTAACGATCATGACCCGAATGTCCTTAGACATCGCTAACAGCAGTTTTCGGTGATTTTCTGCCAGCCGCTGCTTATTGGATTTATACTTAATCTTACCCAGTTTGGTGACGCCATCCACGATCATCGCAATGTCGTCGCCAAAGAGTTCCCGAACGTCATCGAGGGTGACGCCGGTATCTTCAACGATATCGTGAAGGAAACCGGACGCGATGGTTGTCGGATCCATCTTTAGATTGGCTAAAATGCCGGCGACCTGAATGGGGTGCATAATGTAGGGTTCGCCCGACTGACGAACCTGATCCTTGTGCGCAACCGCGGCGAACTTATAGGCCCGCTTAACAATTGCGACGTGATCCTTATTCATATAAGCTGATACTGCGTCGATTACGCCTTGAGCTGTCCAAGTTTGCTCTCTAGACATCTAATCACATCCCCTCCATGGCACTCAGACCATAGGCTAAATAACTAATACATAGATATACTGGGGCAAAATAGATTGCGTATTTTGGCCCAGACATGAGAATTCCTAACGCAAATAATACGGGTAAAACAAATAACAGCCACCAGCTGTCACCGCGACGCTTAACATAGTGGCCAATCACCCCAGCGGTAACGGAATAGATCAAACCGTAAATCACACCGGAACGCCAGAGACCACCAATTGAAATACTGTGTAACAAGACGGGCAAAACCACGCCCAATACTATGCTGAGTGCCCAATAAGGCCAGCCGATTCGTTTTAAAATTGTCATCTTCGTTTGCTTCACTCTCTTATTTCATGAATGGTTTACATTTTAGCATTATTTTACGCGTATGGATAGCATTCAATCACTGTAATTCTAACATCGTCGAAACCGCCGCTAAAAAGTATAACGGGGCCGTTTCCGTCCGTAAAATTCGCGGCCCAAGCCCGGCAACCGTGGCCTGACTTTGTTCGAGAAACTGCATTTCAGCCGGTGAAATACCGCCTTCAGGACCAAAGACTGCCGTAAGCCGCTCGCCCGTTTTGATGCGATTAAGTAATTGAACCAACTGTGCCTGCTCACCCTGTTTGGCAGCCTCTTCATAGGCTACCAGCAGATGATCGGATGACAGTTCCGTAATCGCCTGTTTCAAAGTGTTAAAGTAACGTACCGTTGGAATGTGCGTCCGGTGCGCCTGTTCAGCAGCGCCCTGGGCAATTTTTTGCAGCCGAGTCACTTTTTTACTCAGTTTATTGGGTTGCCACTTGGCCACCGACCAGTCAGCACCAAAGAAACAAATGGTATCAGCCCCCATTTCGGTGGCTTTTTGGACGATCCATTCGGCTTTATCCTGTTTTGGCAGTCCAGACAAAATGGTAACTTTGACTGGTAATTCAACGTGATTTGCCAAGGGTTTGACCACCGTCACCGAATGGTCTTCATTCAATTGCCCTAAATAAAGCGTTTCTTGGCCATCGACAAACTCAGCTTGATCACCTGGTACACCACGCATGACCTGCAGCCAATGCTTAGATACGTTACTGTCAAGTTCAAATTGACTGCCCGTTTTTAAAGTGGGCTTTACAAAATACCGTTGCATTTAATCGTCGGCCCCCGGTCTTTGAGCGATGACACCGTACCAATCACCCATGTTAAGTGTTTGCAAAATTTTAAAGCCCTGCTTGCGCTGTGCATCAAGCACTTGATCAAGTTTTTCCGTAATGATTCCTGACGTGATGAAGTAACCGTGTACCGGCAGTAAACCCCAGGCCTGCGGAATCAGGGGAAGAATTACATCTGGTAAAATGTTAGCAACAATGATATCGGCTTCACCCTGAATCCCCGTTAGTAAGTTGTTGGCAGCAACGGTGATATCCGCAGCAACTGGATTAAGCGCCAAATTCTTCTTAGCGGAATCCACGGCAACCTGATCCAGATCATAAGCGCGAATGTCGCCAGCACCTAACTGCTTGGCCGTAATACTCAGAACCCCAGAACCGGTCCCCACGTCGATCATGGACTCACCGCCATGAATCACGAGCTCTAAAGCTTGCATTGATAACTTAGTCGTTGGATGGGTCCCGGTACCAAAGGCCATTCCGGGATCCAGTCTGATGATCCGTTCGTCCTTCGTTTTCGGCTGATAATCCTCCCAGCTTGGGACCACGGTCAAAAAGCGGGTGACTTGCACGGGATGGTAGTATTTTTGCCATTCGGTTGCCCAGTTCGTTTCGTCAACTTTATCCGTGGTCACTTCGGCCGGTGCCACGGCTAAGCCAAAGGCCTTTAATCCTTCAACTTGGTGTTTGATTGCGGGGATGATTTCCGGCACAAAAATCGTGGCTGGAAAGTAAGCGGTAATTTTCGCCCCGTTTTTAACGTGGGGAATTTCATCCACGTTTAAGATCTCGCCCTTTTTACCCCAGTCAACCTGACTAAGCTGCTCATAATCCTTTTCATCATCGATCTGCACACCAGAAGCCCCGTGTTCCATCAAAATATTACTAACAGCTTCCACTGCTTCATTGGTCGTTGTTACTGTCACTGCGGTCCAATTCATACTTATCGCCCTCCGTATTCCTCAAAAAATAAATTTCCAAAAAAAGAACGCCAAAGTTACTTAGCGTTCTCCTCATCAGTCTGATGTTCTTTTTCTTCTTCTTCTCGTCGTGGTAAACGCGACTCCAGATAGTTTAGTAAATCTTTTTCACTTCGGAAGATTCGTGGATGCTTTTGTTTGTGCAGCCGAAGGTCAATCTCGTTAATCTTTCGACGACCAGTCCACGTATGACTGTATCGGATGATTACCCGATTATTCAAAGCCTCCCGACCAAATTTAAAGACATAGACACTTTCAGGAGTCATCAGTGGCCGAATGTATGATTTTTCATACCGATAATGTCGGCTCTTTAAGTACTGTTTAGTTAGATTTAGCACGGTAATCACCTCCCAATGATTTTTCTATAACCCGCTAACTCACTATTAGATATATCATATCATATTTAACCTGCGAGCAACAGAAGACAGGGCTATTCCGCTCTTTAAAAAGAACATGTTACTGGATTTTTATAAAAAAGTCAACCAAATCACGCCTAATTTTTACCAAATTCTGGTTTTATTTTCATCATTGTCTGACTTTCCTTAGTGCTTGCTTTTACCCGTGGAAATAGTATTCTTGAAGCATAACCGCTTTTAAATTAAACGTTTAAAAAGGGAGTTTATTCATGATTAAACCAACCAAACATTTAAATGGCTTTGATTGGGTTGAAACAACGGCCTTAACTGAAACCGAAGAACGGACACTGATGGCTGATTACGGCATCACCGACGATATCATTACTTACGTCACTGATAAGGATGAAACCGCCAATTACGTTTACGATCCGGCCAACAATCAACAACTGATGATCGTCCTAGTCCCCTACCAGCTAAAAAACACCCAGGCACCGCGCTATATCACCCGGCCAGTGGGCTTTTTAATTCACCAGGGCGTACTCTTTACCTTTAACGAAAGCCGCTTGAATTTTGTCAGTGAAGCCTTTCAAAAAACGGCTCAAGACGCTGAAACGACTTCCGCTTCGGCGTTTATTTTGGAATCGATGTTTGACCTGATCGACAGTTACATTCCGATCGTTAAATTTGTGACTAAGCAGCGAAATCAACTTGATAAGATGCTTAATAAGGATGCTAAGAATTCCAACTTAGTGGCCCTCTCTTATTTGGGCCAGACCCTGACCTTTTTCAATAGTGGTGTGGAATCCAATAACGATCTGTTCACGCGGATCCCGCGAACTTATTTTGGCGTCAATAATTCCAGTGATGAAAACGATATGCTGGAAGATGTTGCCATTGAATCCGACCAAGTTTTACATATGATTGAAAATGAAGAACAGGTGGTCAACCGGATTACGGATACCTTTGACAGTATCATTAATAACAACTTAAACGATACGATGAAGTTTTTAACGATCTGGTCTCTGACCATGGCTGTTCCGACCATCGTTACCGGCTTCTTCGGGATGAACGTCAAGCTGCCGTTCGCAAACTTTAACAGTGCCTGGATCATGGTGATCGGCCTATCCGTTGGTTTAATCATCTGGCTACTGCTGATTTTCAAGATGCACCATCGCTTATAAATTTTTTAAATTGTACCCGATATGATTGCCAACTTAATCCGTCTTTGATATGCTCATAACCGATTTAATAATTTCGAAGGAGCCTGAACCAATGAAAATTGCTGTTGTGACTGACTCAGCCAGTTATTTAACCCCGAAACAGATAACGGATCATAATATTCACGTGGTACCTATCACCGTTATTTTTGGTCAGCAGACTTATTTAGATAACGTTGAAATTACGACGAGTGAATTCTACCAGCGCTTAAAAACTGACCCGCAGATGCCAACAACGACGCAAGTCACCCTAGGCCAGATGCAGACCATGTACGATCAGTTAGCTGCTGAAGATTATGATGCCGTCATCAGTATTCACTTGTCTTCGGGAATCACCACTTTTTACAGTAACCTCGTTAATTATTTACCGAACGTTAAAAATATCAAAGTGTATCCCTTTGATTCCCGGATCGCATCGGCTGGTGAAGCCGACCTCGTGATGTTAGCTGCCAAGCTCGTTGAAGCTGGCCGTTCACCAGAAGAGATCATGCGTGCCCTGACTCATTTACGAGACACGATCGATGCCTACTTCGTGGTCGATGACCTGTCTCACTTAGTTCGCACGGGACGCTTATCGAACGCTTCTAGTATTGTCGGCGGTTTATTACGGATCAAACCCATTTTAACGTTCAATGACCAGGCCCAAATCGTCGCCATTGAAAAGGAACGTACCATGCGGCGCGCTTATCAGCGAATTAAGCAAAAACTGCAGGCGGCCTATGATCAAGCCGACTACCCCTTGCGTCTCACCATTATCGACGCCAACAACCAGCAGCTGCAAGAAGACTGGTCTGCTGATCTGGAAAAGCGCTTCCCCCAGATTAAAATCGCCCATAGTGAAATTGGCCCAGTCATCGGCGTCCACGTTGGTGCCGGTACCATGGCGTTACTTTGGGATTATGATTGGGAACAGTGGCCAGTATCTAACTGAAAGAAGGTCAGCGGATGAATATTTTCTCCATTGGCGGCAAGGGTGATACTAAGTACCTTTCCCGACACGATTTCATTGCGGCACTCAACCGTGATCTAAACCAGCCGGACTTCGACTTCTCACAATTGCCAACGCCCAAAAATAAAGATGAGTATCAGCAATTATTAACCTTTATTCAAAAACAAATTTTACCGCGGTTAAAACATTAACCTGTAACACAGCAAATAGAAGCTAACTTCCTTAAAACCGGGAGTTAGCTTCTATTTTTTTACTTGATTTATAAATGTTTCCTGATCAACGCCTCAAATACCGTTACCGAACGGGCACCGATCACCGCATCTACGATCTGACCATCCTTCTTCAAGATGACCGTTGGGGTACTTTGAACACCCAGTGCTTCAGCAATCAGTGGCTGCTGGTTAACCGTGATGGACGTGAACTTCACTTGTTGGGCCAATTCAGTCGCAGTTGCGAGATGGGTCAGTACCTGATCAACAGCGGTGCATGGTGGACACCAATCCGAACGAAAATCAACCAGTACTAATCCGTGACGGGTCTCCGCCGCATAAGTTGTGTCTTGAATCGGTTTAATTGGTGCCATCAGCAACCCACCTCTCTTTTAATCCAGCTTCATTATAAAACAAATTGACCAGAGCTGCTGTTTTCTGAGCCTCATCATTCAATCAGTTTATTTAATAAGTCTGATCAGTTAAACTCTTTTGGCAAACAACCACCCTTTTCCGTACAATACCTAAAATGATATTAGTTTATAATTGGTAAAGCCTCGTCAGACTTGCTATATTGGAGTAAGCATATTGATTACTTATCCATTATTTATTTTATATAAGGAGGATTCATCCATGTCTTCACTCGGCATTATCTTGCTGCTTATCAGTATTATTCTATTTGGCTATTGGGGCATCCGCCGCTTTAAACACTTGCCCACTAAACGATTAGGTTGGAGCGCCATCATTTTATTTGTTCTAGCCTTCGTGATTGGCGGTATTTCTGGTAGTCACTCAGCAACTAAAACTGCTAACGAGCAATCCAGCAGTAAAGCTGAACTGAAAGATTCCAGTTCAGCGGTTAGTTCTAGTTCGCACGCCCACGCCACTCATCGTTCTAAACCAAGTTCAACGAAAAAGAGCGCTCAGTCGAACCATCAAGGCCACACTAGCGTTTTGAATCAACTCGTGCGCTACACGGATAACGAATCTGCCGGCCCCAACGGCAACTATTATTGGCACGTTGGCAAAGCGCATCTCACTGGTTTTAAAACTCTGGGAACTGGCAATACCCACTTTGCTGCTGACGCCGAACAACGCCCAGCCGCTGCCCGCGCAAAGCTCACCTATCAGGAATACGCTTCTTCACGAGGTGGCCGTCAAGGTGATCCTTTAGAGCCCTATGCCTGGCCAAGTCCGAACCCAATCGTTGCCATTTCGTACGCAGCTACCGGTCGGACCTATCATGGTTATTTATGGAACCGTAGCCACTCCATTGGTGATAGCCTTTTAGGGAGAAAATCATATACTTCTGTCAATAATTTTACTACTGGCACGCGGCCCCAAAACGTCGGTGCTGATCAGGACGGCGGCATGCGCTACGGGGAAGAAACCGTTGAAAATTACTGGTCTGAACATCCTGGTACCCACCAGACAGTCGACTATCAGACCACACCCATTTACAAGGGTAACGAGAGTATTCCACGCGGTTCACTGGTTGATATTAAATCGTCTGATGGCGTTATTAATACTGAAATTGCCGTCATTAACGATGCTGAAGGTATCAAAATTAACTACAGCAATGTCACGACCAATGCCAAGCCTTACCACCGATCACAAACAACGCCTTATCAGCGCCACAACACAACTAATTCTAATCAGGGCTATCAAGGTTCAACGACCCATTCGCAGGCAACAACGTCTGGCAAATGGCACGTTGCACCAGCTGGTCACGTATACGTATCTGAATCCAATAAATACTATACGCGCGTTAAGAATCCACACAATTATACGAAAGAAACAAAAGCCCAAGCCCAAAAAGCCGGTGCAACTGAAGCGCTGCGTGGCAATGAATACGCCCAGCCTTAATTTTTAGTAAAAGTAACTTTTTTATGTCTCAGCACAAAAAGCAGCTAGACCGATATTGGTCTAGCTGCTCTTTGTTTTTGTAGTGAATGATCCGTTTACAAGTGTCCCTGTGCAATGAAAGATTTTACGAGGCTTTACTTTGATATTCTTGACGGAACATTTCAATGATTTCATCGGCCTGTTCCGAACTATCTATTGAAAAAATAGTCTGCCGAAAAATGGTCGTCTCGTTTCCATTCCAGGTTCTTTCATCTTCAATCACGTCCCTAATTGGAACACTTTCGTAAATTCGACTTGGCACGTACCTGACCTTTGAATGGAACAAATTTTTCGGTGCAAATGGGTTATCCGGTTCTGCCATGAGTATCATGATTTCAAATTGGTCTTTGCGATTCTTTCTCATTTTACGTTTACGAGTCTTCTCAAATGAAGCACTGATTGTCATATAATAGATCATTTGTAATCCTTTCATAGTTGGCAACGGCTTGAATAATTGGAGTATACCAAATGGCAGCTTAATACACAACTAAAAAGCTTCCTAATTATTATGGCGTCCTTCATCTACCAGAAATGACGATTACTTGACTTATTACAACTATTTCTGGCAAATCAACTAGTGTAATATATTTATCATCGGAGGAAAATTCATGAAAAAATCTATTCTGGTTACACTTGCATTTGGCATTGCTTTAGTTGGCGGTGCTGTAACATCTGGCACCACAGCACAAGCTGCTACTCTACATAATACTAAGGTTCATACTATGCCGGCCTACTTCCGCCACACATGGCACCATGGTAAAGATATGCTCAAATTTACTAAACATCATGTACGGTATAGATTTACGGGAAAATCCAATGGAAAAATGTATAAAGATAGCGGCAGAATACACTATAGCCACGTTGAAAAATTTACGTATAAGCACCGTGTTGAGTACGCACCAATCATGAATGCTGATCCATTATATCTTTATTCTTCTCATGGTCACATGTATATGCTGGATACAACGGGTCACTGGTATAGATATCATCGCTAAAATTAAGTACTCTTCGGAGTGCTTTTTATTTTTATTTACTGTATTTCTATGTACAAAAATGGAAAGCCAGTCACTCCCAATGCAATCAAGTACACTTGTACCCACATTAAAAAACGACTTGGCTTTCCATTTAATTTTTATTTGCTACGTCATACACACGTAACGGATAAATGACGCTTTTTATATCTTGTATCATTCTGACTCAAGCATAGGACAACAGCACTATCATAAAAATACCTATTTACTGTTGTTTTCTTCCTCATCCGTTTGCAAGACCGCCATAAACGCCTCCTGAGGAATATCCACTGTCCCCACAGACTTCATGCGCTCTTTCCCACGTTTTTGCTTTTCCAGCAACTTGGCACGCCGGTCGGGATCACCAGTATGGATCCGGGCGGTAACATCCTTACGGTAAGCCTTGATCGTGGTCCGGGCAATGATTTTAGCACCAATCGCCGCTTGAATCGGAATTTCAAAGTTTTGCCGGGGAATGATCTTCTTTAACTTAGTGGCAATATCACGGCCACGTTTCTCAGCGAACTGCCGGTGAGAAATGAAACTCAACGCATCGACCTTATCACCATTGAGCAAAATATCGATCTTAACCAGGTCACTTTCACGGTAGCCGTCTAATTCGTAATCTAACGATGCATAACCCTTTGTAGAAGACTTCAATTTATCAAAGAAATCAAAGATGATTTCGGACAGTGGCATCTTATAGACGACATTTACCCGGTAATCGTCCAAATACTCCATCGTCACGAACTGCCCACGCTTATGCTGGCACAGTTCCATGACTGGGCCAACATAGTCGTTAGGCGTCATAATCGTGGCTTTAACAAAGGGTTCTTCAATCGTTTTAACCGCTGAAGTATCCGGCATTTCAGAAGGGTTCTCCACTTCCTTGACCGTACCGTCAGTTAGATTAGCCCGATACGTCACGGATGGCGCCGTGGTAATGAGTTCGAGGTTAAATTCCCGTTCCAGCCGTTCTTGAACCACGTCCATATGCAGCATGCCCAAGAACCCGCAACGAAAACCAAAGCCCAGTGCTTGCGAAGATTCGGGTTCAAATGCCAGTGCAGCATCATTAAGCTTCAACTTTTCCAGCGCTTCACGCAGATCTTGGTACTTGGCATTGTCAGTTGGGTAGAGCCCCGCATAGACCATGGGCTCCATTTCCCGGTAACCGGGTAACGGCTTGTCTGCTGGATTATCCGCACTGGTAACAGTATCACCCACTCGAGTATCCGTGATGTCTTTGATGCTGGCGGTGATATAACCAACTTCGCCGGCAATCAGCTGATCACGTTTCAGTGGCTTCGGTGAGTTCACCCCAACTTCAGTCACTTCGTATTCCGAACCGGAGTTCATCAATTTAATTTTATCGCCGGGTTTAACGGTCCCTTCAAACAAGCGGACACTCAAAACAACCCCGCGGTAATCATCGTAAATGGAGTCAAAGACCAACGCCCGCAACGGTGCTTCCAGATCACCATCCGGTGCCGGGATCTTGTGAACAATCTGTTCCAGCAGGTCTTCGATACCAATGCCTTTTTTAGCACTGGCCATGACCGCATCCGAAGCGTCGATACCGATGACATCTTCAATTTCTTTGCGGACTTTTTCGGGTTCAGCTGATGGGAGATCAATTTTATTGATCACTGGCAGAATTTCCAAATTATCGTCGATTGCCAAATAAACGTTGGCTAAGGTTTGGGCCTCGACCCCCTGAGCAGCATCAACGACTAACACCGCGCCTTCACAGGCAGCCAAACTCCGTGAAACTTCGTACGAAAAGTCCACGTGCCCAGGGGTGTCGATCAGATGAAACTCATAGGTATGGCCATCTTTGGCGTCATACGTCAATTCAACCGCGTTTAACTTAATCGTAATGCCGCGTTCCCGTTCCAGGTCCATATTATCCAAGATTTGGTCTTGCATATCGCGCTTAGCAACGGTATCCGTCATTTCCAAAATGCGGTCAGCTAAAGTCGACTTCCCGTGATCGATATGAGCGACAATTGAAAAATTCCGGATGTCTCGTTGGTGCGCCTTCATTTGTTCAAGATCCATTTGCATTTCTCCTACCTTTTAATTTCAAACATATTATTTATTATAACAGAAACCAAGGATAACCACCCATGACGGCCGGTTAAAATTCACCCGGAAACATCAAAAAGTCGCGTGGTCAATGATCGACCATGCGGCTTTTTGTTCGTCCGTTAGAGTAAGTGGTCATCACTCCGCTGAACTAATTATCAAATGCATCTTTCATCTTGTCAAAAAAATGACCTTTACCGTTGCCAACTTTCTCACCGCTGGCTTCGGCATATGCTTTTAATGCCACTTTTTGTGCTTTATTCAGGTTCTTTGGTGTAGCAATCTTGACGGTGACACGCTCGTCACCAGTACCGTTACCACGCAGACGCGGAGCCCCTTTACCCTTCAAACGGAAGACTGAACCAGTTTGCGTTCCAGCCGGAATCTTCAGCTTAACGTCACCGTGAACCGTTTGAACGTTAATTTCATCACCCAATGCCGCCTGCGTAAAGCTAATGTCTTTGTCCAAGTAGATATCAGCACCATCACGGGTGTAGACCTTACTTGGTTGGACACTGAACAGGATAAACAAGTCACCATAAGGGCCACCGTTTTCACCGGCTTCACCCTGGTTTTGCAGCCGCATTTGCTGACCGTCATCCACCCCAGCTGGGATATTGACTTCAACTTCATGCCGCTCTTCCTCGTGGCCAGAGCCGCCACAAGTTGGGCACTTTTCCTTAATTTCTTTACCAGTACCATGACAGACTGGGCAAGGCTGCTGACTGCGCATCCGGCCCAATGGTGTATTGGTTTCCGTCGTCACGTAACCAGAACCGCCACAGTTGTGACACGTTTCTGGACTGGTACCAGGCTTGGCACCACTACCGTGACAGGTATGACATTGTGCTTGACGATTATACTTGATCTTGGTCTTCTTACCAAAGATCGCTTCTTCAAACTTCAGTGTCATTTCATACTGCAGATCACGTCCCGGTTGCGGTGCATTCGGGTTGCGACGGCCACCGCCGCCACCACCGCCAAAGAATTGGCTGAAAATGTCTTCGAAACCGCCACCGCCGAAACTACCGCCAGCATCACCAAAGCCGCCGAAGCCACCGGCGCCACCAGCACCAGCGCCACCAAAGCCTTGGGGACCATCGGCTGAGCCGTATTGATCGTAGTTCGACCGTTTTTGTTCGTCGCTTAAGACCTCATAAGCCTCAGTGATCTCTTTAAATTTCTCTTCAGCACCAGGCGCCTTGTTAATATCGGGATGGTACTTCTTTGATAATTGGCGGTAGGCCTTTTTAATCTCAGCTTGGGACGCATCTTTTGAGACCCCAAGCACTTCATAATAATCTTTACCAGCCATGTTAACCTCCTAAAAGTAAGCATTGCGTGCACCGTCATTTTCAATCATAACGATTCACGACAGTGTATTTGGCCTATTTGAAATGACCGTTTTTCACTTAAATGATCATTTGAACCAATAATCGTTCACTCAAATAGAATAGCATAATTCCATCAAAACAAAAAGCCAAAGCCCGCGTTTGAGCCTTGACTTCCTGTCTGCTATCTAGTTAATCATTACTTCTTATCTTTATCATTAACTTCCGAGAAGTCACCGTCAAAGGTCTTACCGTCGCCCTTGTCATCTGTCTTACCAGATTGATCATCAGACTTAGCACCGTTTGCGCCGGCATCAGCCTTAGCACCATCTGCACCCTTAGCGCCCTTTTGATCTTGAGCTTGTTGATAAAGTTTAACTGAAAGGTCTTGAACGATCTTGTTCAAGTCGTCCTTCTTCGTCTTCATTTCTTCGACGTTGTTATCTGATTGGGCCTTCTTAAGGGCATCACGTGCGTCCTTAGCCTTCTTGATCTCATCGTCTGAAACTTTACCCTTAACTTCGTCCAAGGTCTTGTCAACAGTGAAGAGTAATTGGTCAACTTCGTTCTTTAAGTCGGCTTCTTCCTTACGCTTCTTGTCGGCCTCTTCGTTTTCTTGGGCTTCCTTCATCATCTTGTCGACTTCTTCGTCAGACAGGCCACCAGAACTCTTGATGGTAATCTTTTGTTCCTTATTAGTTCCCTTATCCTTGGCTGAAACGTTAACGATACCGTTACGGTCAATATCAAAGGTAACTTCGATCTGAGGAACACCACGAGGTGCAGCTGGAATGTCAGCGAGCTGGAAGTTTCCTAATGTCTTGTTATCAGCAGCCATTGGCCGTTCACCTTGCAGCACGTGAATATCAACGGCTGGTTGGTTGTCAGCAGCAGTACTGAAGACTTGTGACTTGCTGGTTGGAATGGTTGTGTTACGGTCGATCAGCTTAGTGAAGACACCACCCATGGTTTCAATACCAAGTGAAAGTGGGGTAACATCCAGCAAAACAACGTCCTTAACATCACCAGTTAAGACACCGCCTTGAACAGCAGCACCTAAAGCAACGGCTTCGTCAGGGTTGATCGAGTGGCTAGGTTCCTTGCCAGTCCACTTCTTAACGGCTTCTTGAACGGCTGGGATCCGAGTTGAACCACCGTTTAAGATGACAACGTTAATGTCATCAGCAGATAATTTAGCATCCTTTAAGGCGTTTTCAACTGGAACACGGGTCTTTTCAACTAAGTCAGAAGTTAATTCGTTGAACTTAGCACGGGTCAACGTGGTCTCCAAGTGAAGCGGACCATTGTCGCCGGCAGAAATAAATGGCAAGCTGATTGATGATTCAGTGACACCGGATAAGTCCTTCTTAGCTTTTTCAGCAGCTTCCTTCAGCCGTTGCATCGCCATCTTATCTTTAGAAAGGTCAATGCCGTTATCAGCCTTAAATTGGTCGATCATCCAGTCCATGATGCGCTTATCGAAATCATCACCACCAAGGTGAGTATCACCGTTAGTAGAAAGGACATCGAACACGCCGTCGCCTAAGTCAAGGACGGAAACATCAAAGGTCCCACCACCAAGGTCATAAACCAAGATCTTTTCATCAGCATCCTTCTTATCAAGGCCATAAGCTAATGAAGAAGCGGTTGGTTCGTTGATGATCCGCTTAACGTCTAAGCCAGCAATCTTACCGGCATCCTTAGTCGCTTGACGCTGAGAATCGTTGAAGTAAGCAGGAACGGTAATAACCGCCTGGGTGACCTTGTCGCCAATGTAATCTTCAGCAAATTCCTTAATGTACTGCAAAATGTCTGCAGAAATTTGTTCTGGGGTGTAATCCTTACCTTCAATGGTAACTTTGTAGCCCTTTTCACCCATGTGACTCTTGATTGAAGAAACCGTGTTAGGATTAGTGATCGCTTGACGCTTAGCCACAGCACCAACGGATGGTTTACCATCTTTAAAAGCGACAACTGATGGCGTCGTACGGCCACCTTCTGGATTAGGAATGATCTTTGGTTCGTTACCTTCCAGAACCGCTACCGCTGAGTTCGTAGTACCTAAGTCAATACCAATAATTTTATTACTTGCCATGAATAATTTACCCTCTTTATTTAAATTAGATTCAAATTGATTACGTTATTGTGCAACCATTACCATCGCTGGACGTAAAATTCGGTCTTTCAAACGGTAACCCTTTTGCAGGACCTTAGTAACATGGTCTTTTTGATCATCAGATTCTGCCGCTACCGTTTGAACAGCTTGGTGAATATTCGGATCGAACTTTTCGCCTTCAGCCTTGATTTCAGTCACGCCATTACTGGTTAAGGCATCCATCAAGTGCTTTTGAACCATTTCAATTCCCTTTTTCAACGACTCAGCCTGTTCGCCTTCAACCGGCGTACTCAAAGCGCGTTCCAAATTATCCAGTGCCGGTAAAATATCATGTGCCAATTGCTGGCCATCATACTTGATTAACGCAGCCTGGTCTTTTTTATTGCGCGCCTGAATATTCTGAATCTCAGCTTCAGCCCGAAGATATTGATCAGAAGCCTTGTCTAACTGCTTTTGCAAGCTGCCGACTTGTGCGAGCGCTTTTGTCAAAGCGTCATCTGCGGACTTCTTCTTACCCGTTGAGGCTGATCGATCAGCTGACTTGCTTGCGTCAGCTGAAGATTGCTGGTCGTCTACCTGTGCGTTTTTTGCAGCGGATTTTTTGGTGTCTTTTTGCTTATCCGCCTTTTTATTTGCTGCTTGGTCTGCTTTATCTTCAGCCACTATAACACCCCTTTACTACTGATCAAAATATCGATAATAATCGATGAGTCGCTGCGCTAGCTCTTGCCGAAAAGCACCAACTAAACCAATCATCCGCGAGTACGGCATCCGCGTCGGCCCTAAAAGAGCAATGACGCCGGTACCATGATTCCCCGCATCATAGGTGGCAGTGATCAAACTGTAATCCTTTAAGATATCGTTGGTCATTTCACTGCCGATCTTCACCTGAATGTGATCAGTGGGCTGGCCTAAAACGTCGGCCATATCATCACTGTGATCCATTAAGGTATACAACGACTTTAATTCATCCACGTCATTACTGTCAGAAAAGTTCAGCAGATTCAGACGGCCGCCAACGTAGAACCGCTCCTGAGCGGCCTTGGTCAGCACGTCGCCAAAGATCTTGAGGAACCCTTCAGGCTGCTGCAAATAATGGGCAACCTGCATGGGGATATCCGACTTCAGTGCGGTTAACACCTCGTCTAGCGGTTTGCCGACTAACTGGTCGTTAATCAGGCGCACCACCGCTTCAAGCTGGTCACCAGTGATCTTAGACGTGATATTGAACGTTTGTGATTCAACATCGCCGTTATCCGTCACCAGTACGGCCATCACTTGCCGCTTACCCAATGGCACTAACCGAAAACCGCTTAACCGGCTTTGCTTATGCTCCGGTTTAAGTGAAAAGGCGGTATATGACGTTAAATTCGATAAAATTTTCGCCGATGTTTCAATAATTTCGTCAATTTTAAGAAATTGACCTTCAAGTGAAGACTTAATGATATCAATGTCGTTGGCTTTGATTGGATCCGGCTGAACCAAATGATCCACGTAATAACGATAGCCCTTCACGGAAGGGATCCGGCCGGAAGAAGAATGGGTCTTCGCAATCAAACCCAGCTCTTCTAGAGCGGCCATCTCGTTACGCACCGTCGCCGAGCTCACGTGCATCGGTAACTGTGCTGCTAGCGCCTTCGAACCCACAGGAACGCCACTGCTCGTATAATCACGAACAATTGCTTTTAAAATCATATTCTGTCTGTCCGTTAACGTGATCATCACCTCTTTTTAGCACTCCCATAGTACAAGTGCTAAGACACATATATAATGTATCAAACACTGTTTTTTAAGTCAAGTATTCAGCTAACATTTTTAGCAATTAATTCATTCGAGTGCTAATTTGGTGATCGGATGCGCCTCAAAATAAGCTTTGGTATCCTGAGCATCCTGATTTAACTGCTGAATCAATCCCGCAACTGAGTCAAACTTAATTTCGCCGCGTAGTCGGTAATCCCACTCAACGGTCACAATTTCACCGTAAATGGCTTGCTTAAAATCTAATAGATAAGCTTCAACGGTCACCGGACGCCCTTCGCCAAAGGTCACGTTACGGCCGATCGACGTCATCGCCTGATACCATTTGCCGTTCACTTTGACCCGGGTCACGTAAACGCCGATTCCTGGTAGCCAATACTGCGCATCATGGCTGACATTAGCAGTTGGAAAACCCAGCGTGCGTCCTCTGGCCTCACCGTGCATGACGGTCCCCGTAGTTTGATACCGGTAGCCTAACAGGTCATTGACCGTCTTAAGATCACCCTGGTCCAAATTGTGGCGAATTCGCGATGAACCGATTTTTTTCGACTGCAGCTCCTTTTCACCAACGACCACGATTTCAAAGCGATTCTGGGCATATTTTGGCAATTTGTCCATCGTCGCCACATCTTTTGGTCCGTAGGTATGGTCATAACCCGCAACCACTACCGCAGCGTGCAGGCCAATCAGGTAATGATCGACAAATTCTTGCGGTGTCTGAGCCGCAAACTGGCTGGCAAAGTTGACTTGATACACAATGTCTACGCCCAGCTGTTCAAAAAGCGCCATTTTGCGTGCATTAACCGTTAAATAACGGTTGCGTTCCGGGGTCAATTTTTGATAAACCAGCGCCGGATGATGATCATAGGTCAAAACGGCGAGCGCTAACCCGCGTTCATCCGCAATGGTGCGAGCTCGGTTGATCACTGCCTGATGGCCGCGATGCACCCCATCAAAGAAGCCCATCGCCAAAACCACCGGTCGATCAATAACTTTGGCCGCTGTTAATGGATGATGAATCTGAATGACTCGCATATTATTGTCCCAACTTTCTACTTAATACTAAACATTTTTAATGGTTTATACCGGTTTTCCACCCGTTGATATAGACACTTGATCTGCCCTTGATACTTGAGTGAAATGATTGGTGCATCCGTATCGACTTCATCCGGCAGCAGCCAAACACCATGCTGCACAACGGACCAGATCTCATCGGAAATCTCAATGGTGGGATACTGGGTCAATACCCGGTCGATGGGATACAGAAAATCCGCTGTACCATTAGCTATCTGTTCTCGTAGCGTGTCTAACGAAATCGTTTCATCGATCTTAAAACCGCCACTCTCAACTCGGGTCAACGATGACATTACGGCTGGCAGACCCAGGTCAGTCCCAATTTGAACGGCTAACGTCCGGACATACGTCCCCTTAGTGCAGGCCACTTCAAAATCAAAGCGCTGGGTGCCGGCCTTCGCGTCAAACTGACTGTCACTGGTCCGTTTAAAGTCCAAAATCGTGATTGTTCGAACAGGTCGTTTGACCGGTTCACCCGCTCGCGCATAGTCGTACAGTTTTCGGCCGTTCACCTTAACGGCCGAATACATGGGCGGTACCTGGTCCAATTCACCGACCATGCCGGCCATAACGGCATCGATCTGTGCATCAGCCACCGGTTTAGCCATGGTCACACGCTTAATTTCCGCCCCGTCTAAATCCTCTGTTTCGGTGGCAAAACCTAACGTCACACTGCCACGATAAACTTTTTTATGGGTCATCAAATAATCGACGACCTTAGTGGCACTGCCTACACAAATCGGCAGCACCCCATCCACATTGGGATCTAACGTCCCTGAATGGCCAACTTTTTTCATATGAATAATTTTACGTACGTGATTCACGCAGTCATGACTTGTCATGCCCCGTTCTTTATATAGTGGAATAATGCCATCCATATATGACCACTCCATTTCGTATAAACTGTCTAACTTTGCCATTATATCACGTGAGTACGTGATAACGACACGAAAAAAGTCGTCCGCAGAACTTTCTGCAGGCGACTTTTTTCAATTACCGATTAGCGTCGTCACGGTGAAGCTTATTGAGCAATTCATCGATGTGACTCCCATATTGGACGGATTCATCACGTTCAAATGTCAGTTCCGGCACCTTGAAAATATTCAAGCGGGAACCTAATTCACTACGGATCAATCCAGTGGCTTTAGTTAATCCCTGAGCAGCTTTTTCACCATCAGAAGCCTTATCAGACAAGATACTGTAATAAATCGTCGCCTGCTGATAATCACCAGTGGCAACAACACCAGTCACGGTGATGCCCTGTACTCGCGGATCGCGAACCCGTTTCAGTAAGATATCGTTAACTTCTCGCTGAATTTCTTGTTCTAGCCGTCCTAGACGATAATGTGCCATATTCTAACACCTCGTTAGCTCTTTATTCTATTGGAACTTCCTTCATAATGTAAGCTTCAACAACGTCACCGACTTTAATGTCGTTGTAATTCTCAATGGTCAAGCCTAATTCATGGCCCTGTTTAACGTCTTTAACGTCATCTTTAAACCGTTTCAAACTACCTAATTTACCTTCATAAACGACCACTGAGTCACGGATCAAACGGACATCGCTGTCACTGGTAATGTGACCGTCAGTCACCATACCACCGGCAATCGTCCCAATCTTAGAAGCCTTGAAGATCTCACGAACTTCAATTTCACCAATGACTTCTTCTTTATAGGTTGGTTCAAGTTTACCCTTCATCGCGTGTTCGATTTCATCGATGGCGTTATAGATAACCCGGTGCAAGCGAATATCCACGTTGTCAGAGTCAGCTTGGGCTTTGGCCTGTGGTGTTGGCCGTACGTTGAACCCAATGATGATGGCGTTACTTGCTTCAGCCAACGTCACATCACTTTCGTTGATCGCACCAACGGCAGTATGGATGATGTTGACCCGTACACCTTCAACTTCGATCTTGTTCAGACTATTAGCTAATGCTTGAACAGAACCTTGAACGTCAGCTTTGATGATCAGGTCGATTTCCTTCATTTCTCCCTCTTTCATGGTATCAAAGAGGTTATCCAAGGTGACCGTATTCTTCGAGCGACGTTCTTCCATTAAGGCATTCTTAGCCCGTTCTTCACCAGCTGCACGAGCGGTCTTTTCATCGTCAAAGACAACGAAACGATCCCCGGCTTCTGGCACATCACTTAAACCAGTAATTTCAACTGGTGTGGATGGTAAGGCCTTTTTAATGGCTTTACCATTTTCATTTTCCATGGTCCGAACTTTACCAAAGGTATTCCCAACCACGATTGGATCACCAACGTGCATGGTACCTTGTTGAATCAAGAGCGTGGCTACAGAGCCCTTGCCGGGATCCAACTTGGCTTCGATGACTGAACCAGCAGCGTGTTGCTGTGGGTTAGCCTTCAATTCCATCACTTCAGCTTGCAGTAAGATCATGTTCAGCAATTCATCAATGTTCTTACCGAACTTAGCTGAAATCTGAACGAAGATCGTTTCACCGCCCCAATCTTCTGGAATCAGACCGTATTCAGTCAATTGTTCCATGACGTGGTTTGGATTTGCACCTGGCTTATCGATCTTGTTGACCGCCACAATGATTGGTGTCTTAGCGGCTTTAGCATGGTTGATAGCTTCAATGGTTTGCGGCATAACCCCATCATCGGCAGCAACGACTAAGACCGTAATATCGGTAATGTCAGCACCACGCGCCCGCATTTCAGTAAAGGCCGCGTGTCCTGGGGTATCCAGGAAGGTAATGGTCTTACCTTGGTGCTTCACTTGATAAGCACCGATAGCTTGCGTGATTCCACCAGCTTCACCGGCAGTAATGTGAGAATGACGTAAGTGGTCCAGCAGCGTTGTCTTACCATGGTCAACGTGACCCATGATAGTCACAACTGGTGGCCGGGTTTCAAGATGATCGGTATTATTCGATTCTTCTTTAAAGGTCTTGTCAATATCAGCAACATCAACTTCGACCTTTTCCTTAGCATCGATCCCGTATTCTGAAGCCAAAACTTCAATGGTATCCTTGTCCAATGACTGGTTTTGGTTAACCATAACGCCTAACATGAATAACTTCTTCACGATTTCAGCTGGTTCACGGTGAAGAAGCTTCCCAATTTCTTGAGAGTTCATCCCCACTTGATAGATCAAAGTTTCTGGCAGCGCCTTATTCTTACGTTCTGGTGCGCCCTTTGGATGATTCGTTTCTTTGATCCGCTGGTTGCGCTTGTACTTCTTGTTATTGTTGTTACGACGACGATTGTTGTTGCGGTTATTACGGTTGTTTCGGCTATTACGGCCGTTACCGCTGTTTAAGCTGCCACCAAAACGACCGCCACCGCGGTTATTGTTGCTGCCATTACCGTTAGAGTGGTTGTTAGATTGACTGCGGTTGCTGTTGCTTGATTGTGACCGGTTATTGTTGGACTGGCCATGATTAGCTGATTGACTGTGGTTCGTTGATTGGTTGCGGTTATTGGACTGACTGCGGTTAGCCGATTGGTTATTGCTGTGGTTGGTCGACTGGTTGCGGCTGTTCGTTGAATGGTTTTGCCCGTTTGAGCGGTTGCCATTGCTGGACTGTGTCCGATTATGTGCACCAGTATTGTTAGCCTGACCGCTGTGACTGTGCGTGGCTTGGTTATTGTTGCTAGTGGTTTGATGATGGTCACGGTTTTGGGCCGGTTTAGCCGACTGTGCTGCGTGTGCTGGCTTAGCCTGACTTGATTGATGCTTATTAGTTGTTGTTTTATTTTTATTAGAGAAGTTTTCTCGCAATTGTCGTTCCTCGTTGCTTCCTAATGATGACATATGATTTTTAACGTCAAAACCTTTTTCTTGAGCTTTGTCGAGAATGGCTTTACTTGAGACGTTGAGTTCTTTAGCTAATTCGTAAATTCGCTTTTTTCCCATATCTTCACTCTCCTTTGGTATTAACTAGTTCAATTAACTTCCTAGCAAATCCAGGATCTTTTACGCCGTAAGCTGACCGGTTCATACCAGTCGCTTGGCTAAGCTGTTCCCTTGTAAACGCGGTAATTAAGTCAACGTGGTAAAACGTGGCCTTATCACTTAACTTTTTCATGCTGCTGGGGCCGGCATCACTGGCAAGTATCACCACTGAAATGCTCTGGCTGCGAATCGCTTTTAAGACAAATCCCTCACCCGTGACTAACTGATTAGCCCGGCGAACGAGTCCTAAAAGCTGTAAAAAGCGGTTAGGCTTTTCCATCTTCAAAAAGTTTGCGACGCGCTTGCTGATGGTCCACGTAGTCCACCAGGTCATCGTAAAATTTCGCATCGACTTTGGTCTCAAAGACTTGATCAAAAGTCCGTTCCTTTTGCGCCCGTTTAGCAATCGCAACGTCTAATGAAATGTAGGCCCCACGACCTGATTTCTTTCCCGTTGGATCAACGGACACGTTATTATCCTTGTCACGGACGATTCGGACCAAGTCTTTTTTCGGCGCCATTTCACCGGTCACAATGTCTTTTCTCATTGGTACCTTACGTTTCTTCATGTACGCTGACCTCCTTAGTCTTCAGTCCCATCATCCTCAGAATCATCCGGGGTATCTTCAGGTTCTGACGCAACTGTGTTATCGGCTGCGTCAGTCGCAGTTTCGTCAGTAGCCGGTTCAGTTGATTGGTCTGCTTGCGGTGCTTCAGCATCCGTCTCGGTGCTGTCGGTATCATCGCTATCAGTATCATCACTATCAGCAGGCTGGTCCTTATCCTTAAAAATCGTCTCAGCTTCAGTTTCAGACTTAATATCGATCTTATAGCCGGTCAGCTTGGCTGCTAAACGGGCATTTTGACCCCGCTTACCAATGGCCAATGATAATTGATAGTCCGGCACGATCACGGTACATGCCCGTTCGTTGTTCTCATCAAAGACCACGTCGATCACTTCAGCTGGGTTCAAGGCGTTAGCAATGAACTTCGCTTCGTCATCCGTCCATTCGACAATGTCCATGTTCTCGCCATCAAGTTCTGAAACGATAGCTTGAACCCGTTGTCCACGGGGGCCAACACTGGTTCCCACTGGGTCAACATCGGGGTTATTTGAACGTACCGCAACTTTAGCCCGGTCACCCGCTTCACGGGCAATCGACATGATCTCTACGGTACCATCGTAGATTTCCGGAATTTCTTCTTCAAATAACCGCTTCAGCAGTCCTGAATCCGTTCGGCTAACGAACACTTGCGGTCCCTTAGCGGCATTTTCAACACGCGTCACGTACACTTTGATTCGATCGTGCATCCGGTAAGTTTCGTTAGGCATCTGGTCTTGACGGCTCATAACGGCTTCCACGTCACCTAGATTAACGTAAACAAAACGGTTATCCTGACGTTCAACTTCACCAGTAATAATTTCGTTTTCATACTGGCTGTACTGGTCAAAGACCAGTGACCGTTCGGCTTCGTGAACCCGCTGCATGATGACCTGCTTAGCAGTCTGAGCAGCAATGCGGCCGAAGTTTTTGGGCGTTACTTCAAACTTGATATCATCGCCTAATTCATAACCGCGGCTGACTTGCAGTGCATCGTCTAGACTCACTTCCAACCGGGAGTCATACACTTGATCAACGACTTTCTTAACCGCGTAAACATGAACGTCGCCCTTCTTTTGGTCGAAGTCCACTTCAACGTTTTGCGCTTGACCGTAATTCCGCTTGTAAGCAGAGGTCAATGCCGCTTCAAGTGCATCGATCACAATTTCTTTTTTGATACCCTTTTCTTTTTCCAGTGTGTCAAGGGCACCTACTAGTTCTTTACTCATTACGTATAGTCTCCTTTAGCTGTTAAAACTTAATTGCTAATCTTGCTTTGGCAACGTTTTTTCTTGGAATGACCAGGTTTTTCATTCGGCCTTTTAGGTTGATCTTTAAGCCTAATTCATCGGCATTAACAGCGGTCAGTGTTCCTTCAAATGCTTTTTCGCCGTTCATTTTCTGATAAAGCGAAACGTGAACGTAATGATCGACCGCCCGTTCATAGTCAGCTTCTTTTTTCAGCGGCCGTTCAGCACCCGGAGAGGATACCTCCAAGAAATACGCTTGGGGAATTGGATCGGGATCGATATCATCCAGTTTTTCACTTAACTCATCACTCACTAATGCACATTCATCGATCGTAATGCCACCCGGTTTGTCGATGTAGAGCCGTAAGTACCAGCTTTTGCCTTCGTGAACAAATTCCACGTCCACCAGTTCAAAATGATGCGTCTCTACAATCGGTTCCGCCAGAGCCGAAACAATGTCTACGACGTTCTCCAATCTTTTACCTCCAATACCATTTTTCCAATAAAAAGAGCGAGCATCGCTGCTCACTCCTTTCCGAAATATCTACAAGTTGTATGATAGCACAAGCTTAGCATAATAGCAAACCAAAAGCGCGCTGCTATGCCCACTTGGCCTTGTTTTGACTACATCATATCAAACAGACTCAGTTGGTTTTCATCTGGTAATCCGTCCAAAACACCATTATCGGTCATGAATTCGATCAGCGTCTTGGAAACTTTCCCGCGTTTAGCCAGATCTTCCTTTGATAGGAACGGTTTATCTTCACGGGCGGCCACAATCTGCTTAGCCACGTTCAGCCCTAAGCCAGGTGCCGAATTGAACGGTGCAATCAAGGTGTCGCCATCGATCAGCCACTCACTGGCAGCCGATTTTTCAATGTCGATCATCTTGAATTTAAAGCCTCGTTCCAGCATTTCGTTGGCTAACTCCATCACGGTGAGCAGGTTCTTGTCCTTGGTAGAAGCGTCCATGCCCTCATCGTTGATCTCTTTCATCTTGGCCTTAACGGACTCCTTGCCGCGGGCCATGGCCACGACGTCAAAGTCATCCGCACGCACTGAGAAGTAAGCTGCGTAGTAGACCAGTGGGAAGTACACCTTAAAGTAAGCCACCCGCAGCGCCATCAAAATGTAAGCCGCCGCGTGGGCCCGTGGGAACATGTACTTGATCTTCAGACAGGAATCAATGTACCAGTCCGGAACTTCAGATTCGCGCATCTTTTGCTGCCATTCATCGGGAATTCCACGACCGTGACGAACCGACTCCATCACTTGGAAGGACGTTTCAGAATCCATCCCCCAGTTGATCAAGTCGGTCATGATGTTATCACGGCACCCAATGACGTTGGCAATTGTGGCAGTGCCGTTTTTGATCAGTTCTTCCGCGTTACCTAACCACACGTCAGTCCCGTGAGACAGCCCGGAAATTTGTAGCAGTTCTGAATAGTTTTTCGGGTGGGTTTCTTCCAGCATGCCCCGGACAAACCGAGTCCCAAATTCAGGCACGCCCAGCGTCCCCGTCTTGGACTGGATCTGTTCCGGAGTGACGTGCAGTGAATCGGTACCGGAAAACAGTGCCATGACGCCCGGATCATCCATTGGAATCGACTTGGGATCGATTCCGCTTAAATCTTGCAGGGTCCGGATCATGGTGGGATCATCATGACCTAAAATATCAATTTTTAAAATATTGTCATGGATCGAATGGAAATCAAAGTGGGTCGTTTGCCAAGCCGCATTTTGATCATCGGCTGGGTATTGGATCGGTGTGAAATCATAGATGTCCATGTAATCCGGCACAACGATGATCCCGGCCGGATGTTGTCCAGTGGTCCGCTTGACCCCGGTAGCACCCTTGGCTAACCGGTCGATTTCAGCGTTGCGGAAGTGCTTTTCCTTATCCCGTTCATACGCCTTCACGTAGCCGTAAGCCGTCTTATCAGCCACCGTACCGATCGTCCCAGCCCGGTAAACGTTCTTTTCACCGAACAAGACCTTCGTGTAGTTATGGGCGATTGGCTGATAATCCCCCGAGAAGTTCAGATCAATATCAGGCACCTTATTTCCAGTGAACCCTAAGAAGGTTTCAAACGGAATGTTGTGGCCGTCGCCGATCATCAAGGTGCCGCATTTAGGACACTTCTTTTCCGGTAGATCATACCCGGAACTGTATTCACCCTTGGTATAAAACTTCGAGTACTGACAGTTGGGGCAGCGGTAATGCGGTGGCAACGGGTTAACTTCAGTGATCCCAGTCATGGTCGCCACCAGACTGGACCCCACTGAACCACGGGAACCAACTAAGTAGCCGTCCTTGTTACTTTTGGCTACCAGCCGTTGGGCAATCAGATAAATCACGGCGAACCCGTTACCGATGATACTCTTCAGTTCCCGGTCAAGCCGGTGCTGAACGAGTTCTGGCAGCGGATCACCATAAAAGGCGTGTGCCGTGTTCATCGTCCGTTCCCGAATTTCGTCTTCCGCGCCTTCCATCCGTGGCGTGTACAGCTTATCTTTCAGCGGGTGAACGTCATCAATCTCATCAGCGATGGCGTTGGTATTCGTCACCACGATCTCTTTGGCTTTCTCTTCGCCTAAGAAACTGTAATCGTCTAACAGTTCATCAGTGGTGCGAAAATGTGCATCGGGTAGTTCTTGCCGGTTCAGTGGGTTAGCCCCACCTTGTGAATTGATCAAGATCTTCCGGTAAATGGCGTCTTCTGGATTGAGATAATGGGCATCACCGGTGACACACACTGGTTTACCTAATTCTTCACCCAGTTTGACCATGTTCGTTAAAATATCTTCGAGGTTTTTGCGGTTCTGAATCAGCCCGGAATCGATCAATGGCTTGTAAGCGGCCAAGGGCTGAACTTCAAGGTAATCGTAAAACTTGGCTTTATCACGGGCCTCGGCATAGCCCTTTTGCATCATCGCGGTAAAGACTTCACCAGAACTGCAGGCGGAGCCAATCAGCAGACCATCACGCAGTTTCTCAATCTGGCTTCTTGGCATCCGCGGTACCCGGTAGAAGTAATCCACGTTAGACATGGAAACAAGCTTAAACATGTTCTTCAAACCAGCCTGAGTCTGCGCCAAAACAATGGCGTGAGACGGTCGCGCGTGTTTATACGCATCGTTTTCACTCATGTGATCGTTTAACTGGTCGTGGTATTGGATGTGATAGCGGTCTTCTGCATCCTTTAAGAAAATATAGTTCAAATGACCAGTGGATTCCGCATCGTAGATCGCCCGGTGATGGTGTTCCAGAGACACGTGGAACTTCTTGGCCAACGTGTTCAACCGGTACCCCTTCATGTTGGGATACAAGAATCGTGCCAGCGTTAACGTATCAATGATCGGATTAGTAATTTCTGGCAGGTCATAGCGCTGATAGCCGGCATTCATAAAGGCAATATCAAACGTGACGTTATGACCAACGATAATCGCATCGCCGTAAAATTTTCGGAAGAGTTCAAAGACTTCTTTTTCCGACTTTGATCCGTGCACCATATCGTCAGTAATACTGGTCAAATTCGTGGTTTGATCCGACAGATGGAATCCAGGGTCAATAAATTCTTCGAACTGATCAATGACTTCTTTACCCTGCATTTTCACCGCGGAGAGTTCGATCACCCGATCATAGATGGCCGACAATCCGGTAGTTTCAGTATCGAAGACCACGTAGGTTGCGCCTTCAAGTGCCCGGTGTTCATTGTTATACCCGATTGGCACGCCATCATCTACCAGGTTAGCTTCCACCCCGTAGATCATCTTGATGTCGCTTTTCGAGGCCGACCGGTACGCTTCTGGAAAGCCTTGTACCCCAGCGTGGTCGGTAATCGCGATTGCTTTATGACCCCACCGTTTAGCCGTCTTAACAAAGTCAGAAATCGAGTTGGTCGCGTCCATGGTACTCATATTCGTGTGCAGGTGGAGTTCAACACGTTTCTCACCCTCAGGAGCTTTATCCTGACGGGCTGGCACCGTGACTTGGTTAATGTCATAGGCGTTTAACACTAGGTCACGCATGAAATTATCTTCCTGAACGCTGCCACGAACTTTGATCCAGTCACCCTCGTTTAAGCCTTCAAACTGGGCTTCATCGCTTTCATCACGGGAGAATTTCTTCACCGCGATCGAAGACGAATAATCGGTGATCTCCAGAATCATCAATTTTCGGCCGGAACGCAGATCACGAACTTCTTTATTGAAGACGTAACCTTGAACCGTGACTGATTTTTCTTCATCTTCAATGGTTGAAAGCTGAACGGGCTCATCATCAGCCTTGATCTTGCGGCCAATCACAGTTGGACCACTAGCCGGTGCAACCCCCTGCTTTTCCCGCTTTTCGTTAGCCACCTTAATGGCAGCCACGGCTTTTTGAGCCAGCTGCGCATCCGACTGGGCCTTTTGCTGTTTAAATTCCTGAATCTTAGCCTGTGAAGCTGATTCATCAACCATCGTATGAATCGCAAATTTGGGAAAACCCACGGCCTCATACTGATTTTCAATCGGTCCTAATGCTTGGCCTACCAAGAAGTTCTTCACCACTTCATTTTCAGCCATGAAGATCACCCGGTCGTCTTGAACCTTGGGGACTTGATCGCGGCAAAGCTCCTGCAGCAACGGTGAGGTGACCCCACTATGCTGCACGACCCAGTTCCAATAGTCCCCGATCAGCCGGTTATCCAAGTCGGCCTGATCAGTATGAATCTCAAAGTCCACCTTAGCGATTGATTGAAAGGCCTTTTCAAGCTGCCCCGAAAACGTCGTAAACGCTTCGTAGGGTAAGATCGTTGGTAAGTTAAAGTTAAAATGCCAGCGTTTGGACTTTTCATGAACCGTCAGCTTTTCCAGTGCCGCCCCCTTAAAGAATGGCTGGTCAGCCAAATCTGATAATTGGAGTTGCTGTAATAATTTTTCGAATAATGCCTGATGATCTAAGGCCACACCAAACTGCCCCCTTTATTTTTGTTTAGTGCCGTTATTTTAACGTAAAAACGGACCCGAGACAAAACAAAAATTGTTTTGATTTCTCGAGCCCGTCCCACACAAATTTTTAATCGTTCGTCGTATCTGAATCTTCTGGTTTAACATCCGTTTCTTTTAACAGAATAGCCACCGTATTTTCGACTTCATCAGCCTTAACTTCAACGGTTTCACCAGTTTTACGGATCTTAACTTCCACGATGCCGTCACTGGCTTTTTTACCCACCGTAATGCGGATCGGTAACCCAATCAGGTCAGAATCGGCGAATTTAACACCGGCCCGTTCCTTACGGTCATCGATCAGAACACTATAACCAGCATCCGTTAGACTGTCCGTTAATTGGTTAGCCAGGTCAACCTGTGTATCATTCTTCATGTTCACAGGAATCACGTGCAGGTCATACGGTGCAATGGCGCGTGGCCATACCAACCCATGTTCGTCAGCCTGCTGTTCAGTAATGGCTGACAATAACCGGCTCACACCGATCCCATAAGACCCCATGATCACTGGCACTGAACGGCCGTTTTCATCGAGAACTTTGGCATTGAGGGCTTCTGAATAACGGGTACCCAGCTTGAAGATATGCGCAATTTCAATACCGCGGGTAAACTTCAGCTTGCCGGCGCCATCAGGCGAAATATCGCCTTCCTTAACGGTCCGGATATCGGTAAATTGATCGACCCGGAAATCACGTTCAACGTTAGCGTTCTTGTAATGGAAGCCATCTTCATCGGCACCCACGACGGCATTGACCATGTCTTGAACGTAGCGGTCAGCCACAATGGTTACGTCTTCGCCAACGCCCACGGGACCCAGGGCACCAAATGAAGCGCCCAAATACTTTTCAGCATCATCATTGGTAGCTGGTGCGAAGAAGTCAGCGTGCAAGAAGTTCTTGAGTTTTACTTCATTCAGTTCATCATCACCGCGCAGCAAGGCCAAAACGGGCTTGTCGTCAGCAATGTACAGCATGCTCTTGATCAGATTATCGGGACTGACATCGAGCTTTTTAGCCACGTCATCAATGGTCTTGGCATCACCAGTTGCCACCTTTTCGAGGTCCTGTTGCGCTGCATGGGACTTCTTTGGGGTGTACAGGTTAGTGGCCATTTCCAGGTTAGCCGCGTAATCTGATTCATCGACATAAACAATGGTGTCTTCACCGATTGGTGCAATGGCGGAAAATTCCTTGGAATCTTTCCCGCCCATGGCACCGGCATCACCAATGATCGTCCGGTAATTTAGGCCGATCCGGTCAAAGATGCGTCGATAAGCACCTTCCATTTGACGATAGACCTTATCCAGATCATCGTAATTAGTTGAAAATGAGTAGGCATCCTTCATGATGAATTCCCGACCACGTAACAAACCGTAACGGGGACGTTCTTCGTCACGGTACTTAGCTTGGATTTGATATAAGGTCAATGGTAATTTCTTATATGATTTAATACTGTCACGAATCAACGTGGTAAACGTTTCTTCATGAGTTGGGCCTAAGATAAAGTCCGTGTCGTGCCGGTTCTTGAACTTAAACAAGGTTGGGCCGTATGTATCATACCGACCTGAATCCTTCCAGAGTTGCGCTGGTAAAACAGTTGGGACCACCATTTCAACAGCATCGATCTTGGCCATTTCCTCCCGAACGATCTTTTCAATATTGCTCAGGACTTGAAATGCCAGAGGTAAATAAGCATACATCCCTGCAGTCACCTGGCGAATGTAGCCGGCTCTAAGCATCATCTGATGACTTAAAGCCTCCGCACCACTGGGTACCTCTTTCAATGTTGGAATCAGCAATTTTGACTGTTTCATACTCAATTGAACTCCTTTTTAACCGTTTATATTGGTTTTATTTAATGAAATAGCGTTCGATGTCATTCCACGTCACCAGCAACATCAAAACAACTAAGAAGGCTACCCCTACTAGGGTAATCGCTGTTTCAACGTTTTCTGAGAGCGGTTTGCGTCGAATACCCTCAATCACGTTAATTAATATTTTACCACCATCAAGTGCTGGAATTGGCAATAAGTTCACAATTCCTAAATTAAGCGACAAGAACGCTAGAAAACTTAAAATTCCCAGTATCCCTTCGGAGGCCGCCGTAGAAGTCGTGGCAAAGATCGCCACTGGACCGCCTAGATCATTCAGACTAAAGTGCCCTGAGATCATCGTCCAAATGGCTGCTAACAGCCGGACGGTCATCTGCCAAGTCTGCGTAAAACCGGAGACCAGCATGGCGCCAACATCGTGATTGCGATACTGGGTAATCCCAATCGCACCGATCGTCTTGTTGTTGACCTTGGTAGCTGCCGGTACCATCTGAATGGTCTTGGACTGACTGCCGCGTTTAACCTTAAAAGTGGTCTGCTTATGGGCGCGATCCTGAATCTGGATGGCAATTTGATTCCAGTCGTTAACCTTTTTACCATTGACAGCGGTAATGTAATCGCCGTTTTTAACCCCGGCAGAACGGGCCACCGTCACGTCTGACGTGGTTGGGCTGACCCGGTTACTGTTGTTGGTCACACCACCAGCGACAAACGTCAGAATCGTATAAACGATGATCGCTAAGAAAAAGTTATTCATGGGACCAGCAAAGTTGGTCATCAAACGATGGCCTAAACTGGCTGATTGAAACTGAACATCACGCGGAGCAATCCTGACTTCCGTGCCATCAGTTTCGATGATCGTCGCGTTGTGGGCAACATTGTATCGTTTAACTGTGCTCTCATCGCCGTTTTCATAGCCCTCGATCCAGAGTTCATCTTCCAGATCGGTAGCTGTGACTGCCATGGGGATACCGTTAAACAACGTGGATTTTTTACTCGTATTGATCCGGGTCACCTGATCATTATCACCCACGTACAGGCTGACAGGTGTCCCCGGTTTTAACTCATCTTCATCATCTTCAGCGCCCGCCATTCGAACGTAGCCACCAACTGGCAGTAACCGAATCGTGTAGGTGGTATCGGTCGTCCGGTAATTAAACAGCTTGGGACCCATCCCGATTGAAAATTCACGCACGAGGATCCCCGCCCGTTTGGCAAAGTAAAAATGACCAAACTCGTGAATAAAAACAATCAGGCCGAACACGATGATGAAAGTAATAATGGTTGTAATCACAGACGTCGATCCTTTCGTAATAAACTCGATTTGCTAATGTTTACATAAAGCCCAGCAAATGTAAGGCTGGCAATACTAATAAGAGACTGTCAAAGCGGTCTAAAATACCGCCGTGACCTGGTAAGATCTTGCCAGAATCTTTGACCCCGTAATAGCGTTTTAATGCCGATTCCACTAGGTCACCAATTTGACCGATAATTGACAGTACAATTGTGAACAATACCGTTACTAGCCAACTATAGTCGCCTTGGGGATAGAAATAAACGTAGATTGCCACAATAATGGTGGCCACTATGGTACCGCCAATTGACCCTTCCCACGTTTTATTGGGACTGATGTGCGGCGCCAATTTATGCCGGCCGAGTTTACGGCCGATCATGTAAGCACCGCTATCCGTGATCCAAACGGTAAAGAGCGCAAAGAAAATGGTTGATAAACTCGTTGCATCGGCCACGATGAAGTAGTGAAACCCCATGCCAATATAAATGGCACCAATGGTTAACACCGCTGCATCATCGAACGAAAACCGATTCTTGGAAAAAACGGTGTACATCAAAAGTAACACGATGAACCCGTAAATCACGAAGGTTAAATTCAAGTGTCCTGGCAAAATATCGTGCCAGAAATCTGGCAGGATGATCAGTAACAAAGTCAGCCCTGATAAAACGGCCTCCCATGAAATAACCAGCTTTTTTCTCATCACTAAAATCTCTGAAAGTGCAATCAAACCAAGCACGCTAGCCGCAATATCGACCCAAACGCCCCCAGCAATAATAATTGGAATGAAGATAATTAAGGCGATCACCGCCGTAATGACCCGTTGTCTCATTTATAAACTCCTTTTTACCTCAGTTATTTCGTTAACCCGCCAAAGCGACGTTTGCGATGTTGATACTCATAAATGGCTTGTGCTAATAGGTCGGCAGTAAATTCCGGCCAGTGCGGCGCCATGAAAACAAATTCTGAATAAGCAATCTGCCACAGCAAGAAGTTAGAGATTCGCTCCTCACCTGACGTTCTGATGACCACGTCTGGGTCTTGATACTGCCCCAATGATGCCGTCATCAGGTGTGAACTGATCATGTCTGCCGTAATCTCTTCCGGCTTCAATTGACCCTGCTGCACCGATTGCGCGATTTCTTGCACCGCAGTCGTAATTTCCGCACGGCTGCCGTAGTTTAAAGCAAAGTTCAAGACCATGCCATCGCAATTCTTAGTATCTTCGATCGCATCCGCAACCGCCTTTTGAGTCTTTTTTGGTAATTGATCCGTATAGCCCATAACGTTGACCCGAACATTATTACTAATCAATTCCGGCACGAAGGTATCAAAGAAATCGACGGGCAACTTCATCAGATAATTCACTTCATCGGTTGGCCGCTTCCAATTTTCAGTTGAAAACGCATAGAGCGTCAGCACTTTAATGCCCAGATCACTGGCTGCTTTCGTGATGGTCTTAACGGTCTCCATCCCCTGTTTATGGCCGGCAACTCGTGGTAAATGCCGCTTTTGGGCCCAGCGGCCGTTGCCATCCATAATAATGGCCACGTGCGCTGGAATGTTATTCGGATCTAATTCTATTTTTTCAGGTTCCCCTGATTGATTATTATTAAGCCAAGAAAACAAGATGGCACCTCCAAATTAGCTTTCAAAGTCTAATCATACCAAAAAACAGAGTTGTCGACTATCCCAACTCTGCTTTAAGCGATTATTTAACAGAATTTAAATAAGCTACTGAAGTAAACGCCATTCACCACGGTTAGCATCAGATAACGTATTAAAATACTGCAGCAAATTATTAGCATCATCTGGGCTAACTTCACCAAGTTTGTTCAACCCTTCGCCGGTTGGAATTGGTTCGCTCAGATCCGTAATTTCAGAATCGTTTTCAATCGTGGCTTTTGAAAAGGCAATGATCCAATCTTCTTCAATCAGCTGCGTGATCACAAAGAAAAGATTGAACTTGTCATTCACAAAAGCGGGTTGTGCGTAAACACCATCTTGAATTTGAGTCAGCTCATTACCGTTATAATTCAAAACCGCTAAGTTTTCGTCGGTGACAGCATCGTTCAGTTTAAAAACCATTTTGGCAAACTGTGGTGTGCCGGGCGTGATTTCAACTGTTTCATCGTCATTTGCCATGTATAAGTTCCTTTCGTTCAATGACTAGCCAGTAATAATTTCTTGTTCTTTATCATCCGTCTGCTTATCAATTTGTTTAACCGCAGCGTCAGTTTCTTTTTGAACTTGTTTTTCCAGATCATGAATTTGATCATCAGTGAAATCACCGTTCTTATGACCCTTTTTCAAGGCGTCCATGGCTTCACGCCGGACGTTACGAACAGCCACCTTACCCTCTTCAGCAACGGCCTTGACTTGTTTAGCCAATTCCTTACGGCGTTCTTCAGTCAGTTGAGGAACAACCAACCGCAGTGCGGAACCGTCGTTAGCTGGGGTAATCCCTAGATCTGATTCCATAATGCCCTTTTGTACGTCTTCCAAAGCAGACTTGTCAAATGGGGTAACTAAGATGACCCGTGGTTCTGGCACGGTAATTGCAGCCACCTGATTGATAGGTGTCTCAACACCATAATACTGAACCGTTACCCGACTTAACAGACTGGCATTTGCACGGCCGGCACGAATCGTACCGAACTCCCGGTTTAACGCCTTTTCTGCCTTTTGCATCTTCACTTTTGCTTCGTCAATAATTGGGTTTGCCATACCTATTTCCCCCTTACCGTTGTCCCGATGTTTTCACCAAGGACAACCTTCTTAATGTTTCCAGGATGATTCAAGTTAAATACGACCAATGGAATATTGTTATCCATCGACAAGGTGCTGGCGGTTGAATCCATCACGTGCAGCCCCTTATTGATGATATCCATATGGGTCAGGTGATCGAATTTAACCGCGTTTGGATCAACGTTTGGATCAGCTGAATAAACGCCGTCGACACCGTTCTTAGCCATTAAGATCGCGTCAGCACTGATTTCAGCTGCCCGTAAAGCAGCTGTGGTATCGGTTGAAAAATACGGACTGCCAGTACCGCCGGCAAAGATAACGACCCGGTCTTTTTCTAAATGCCGAATTGCCTTGCGCCGAATATAGGGTTCGGCAATGGCACGCATTTCAATCGAGGTCTGAACCCGAGTTGGAACACCGATCGATTCAAGATTATCTTGCAAAGCAAGACCGTTCATAATGGTCGCCAGCATTCCAATATAGTCGGCCTGTGCGCGTTCCATGCCCATCTGAGCACCTGATTCACCGCGCCACATGTTACCGCCACCAACGACGATCCCAATTTGAAGGCCTAAATCAAAAACTTCTTTAATTTCCTTGGCAACTGTTTTAATGACTGGTGGATGGATTCCAAAGCCTTGATCACCGGCTAAGGCTTCACCACTCAGCTTTAAAACAACGCGTTTATACTTTAAATCCGACATCGTGTGTCTGCTACTAATAACTGATACAGTTATTGATGATTCTTGCTTCAACCTATCCCGGCTAGTTTAAACTCACTACGACGGTTAATCTGATAGTCCACAAGCGTTAATTCCCGGCTAGCCGCCGGTACATCCCTTTGCAGCCTATTGTTTAGTCGGCTAAGACAAAGTTTTCAGTATTTCTCATATTAAGACAGCATCCCAATCACCATTTTAATGAATAAAATATTAATGAAATGCGTTGCACTTTCGGCTGGATTTTGGCTAGGTTCAAATCAGTAGCAGTTTTCCTTCTTTCTGTTTTCTAGCCTGCAGTGCAAAATACCGTTATCACAATTTTTCTTTTTAGTTTCCTTGTGTAATTCTATCATAAACCAGTATCGACCAACAGTCGTAACCCGGTTAAATTGCATAAAAAAAGGTGTACGTCGCACGTACACCTTTTTTAAAAGTCAGTTTAGCCGTTGATTTGGTCGTTAACTTCATCTTCGAAGTTCTTCTTTTCAACTTCGATACCTTCACCAACTTCGTAACGGACGAAGCTCTTCAGCTTGCCGCCCTTTGAAGCAACGTATTGGCTAACGGTTTGGTCAGAATCCATGACAAATTCTTGGTCAGCAAGACTGATCTCTGACAAGAATTTACGCAGACGGCCTTCAACCATCTTTTCAACGATCTTTTCAGGCTTGCCTTCGTTTAAGGCTTCCTTCTTCAAGACTTCGCGTTCGTGATCCAAACGAGTTGCAGGAATGTCGTCACGAGAAACAAATTCTGGGTTAACGGCTGCAACGTGCATAGCAACGTTCTTAGCAACGCTAGCATCAGCACCTTCAAGAACAACTAAAGAAGCAATTTGGCCACCGTTATGGAGGTAAGCACCAAAGACTTCGTTGTCGTTCTTTTCAACAACTTGGAAACGACGAAGTGACGTGTGTTCTGAAGTCACTTGAGTCTGTTCGATGATCATTTCGTTGATGGTTTGACCAGCATCGTTCTTCAATGCTAAAGCAGCATCCATATCAGCTGGCTTGTTAGCAGCAATCAGATCAGTGATGGTCTTAACCAAGTTCTTGAACCGGTCGTTAGAAGCCACGAAATCAGTTTCAGAGTTAATTTCGGTAATGGCAGCCACGTTGCCGTTTTCAACGATGTCAGCTAAACCGTTAGCAGCCACGTTGCTGCTCTTCTTTTCGGCTTTAGCGATCCCCTTTTCACGCAGGAAATCAACGGCCTTATCTGTGTCGCCATCAGTAGCAACGAGGGCTTTCTTAGCGTCCATCATCCCAACGCTAGTCTTGTCACGAAGTTCCTTAACCATTTTTGCAGTAATTTTTGCCATGTTATGGCCTCCTTAATGAATTAAAAATGAGTCGCATCACACCAACACAAAAGGCTGGCCTGAAAATAATCAGGCCTCGCGGGTCCACATTTTCAAGCCAGCCTAAGCACTGATGGTTTTTAACAAATGTTATAAACTATTTAGCAGCGTTTTCTGAAGCGTCTTTGCTGTCAGCAGCATCTTTGTCAGCATCTGCTTGAGCAGCTTCGTCTTCACCTTGACGGCCTTCGATAACGGCATCGGCCATCTTGCTTGTGATCAAGCGAACGGCACGAATAGCATCATCGTTAGAAGGAATGATAACGTCGATATCGTCTGGGTCGGTGTTAGTATCAACCATAGCAACGATTGGGATGTTCAGCTTTTGAGCTTCCTTAACGGCGATTTGTTCCTTACGAGGGTCAACAACAAACATAACGTCAGGAATCTTAGGCATATCTTCGATACCGCCTAAGAACCGTTCCAACTTGTCAGTTGACTTCTTCAGTAAAGAAACTTCCTTCTTTGGCAGACGATCAAAAGTACCATCGGTTGCCATCTTCTTAAGATCCTTCAAACGCTTGATACGGGTTTGAATGGTGTTCCAGTTGGTCAAAGTTCCACCCAACCAACGGTGGTTAACGTAAAATTGACCAGCGCGAGTAGCTTCTTCTTCAATAGAATCTTGGGCTTGCTTCTTAGTACCAACGAAAAGTACGACAGCACCCTTAGATGCTTCGTCCTTAACGAAGTTGTAGGCAACGTCGATCAACTTAACCGTCTTTTGTAAGTCAATAATGTAGATCCCGTTACGTTCAGTGAAGATATAATCCTTCATTTTAGGGTTCCAGCGACGAGTTTGGTGACCAAAGTGGACACCTGCTTCAAGTAATTGTTTCATTGTAATAACAGCCATGAAATAGCCTCCATCAAAGTTTTTTTCCTCCCCTGAGGTCATTTATACTAAGAACTCTTCCGAGCACTGCTTAGTATATTACTCAGAGTGTGAATTGTGGCAATCAGCCGAAAATTAGTATACTCGTTTTATGCGTTCATAGCAACCCTTAGCCGCCTTTTAAATAAAAAATATTTGAAATAAATGTTACATTCGTGTTACACTACACTTCGCAGAACTTCGAGGAGGAACCGATTATGCTCAAAGCCATCGTTTTTGATCTTGATGATACGCTCTATGATCAACAACGACCGTTCCGGCAAGCATTACTTTCAGTCTGGAACGACCCAGCGGTTTCCGGTCACGTGCTGACGGACCTGTTCAAGGTCTTCAAGCACATGAATGATCGAGTCGCAAACCTAGAAACATTGACAATGAACCATGTTTTCGACCGTCTTAATGACGTGTTGTCACAGCATGAACTGCCAACTTTAGCCAATTCAGTTTGGCTCGCCTTTTGTGATCGTTACCATGCAGAGGCAAAAAAGATTACTTTATTTTCAGATATTCAGGCCCAATTGCCACTTTTGAAAAATCACTATGAGTTAGGTGTGATCACCAATGGTGAAAGTTCTACTCAGTCCGAAAAAGTCTCCCATCTTGATCTGCAGCGCTGGATCAAAAAAGAAAACGTTGTGATCTCTGATGAGGTTGGCTTACGAAAACCGGATCCAAGGATTTTCACCCACTTTAACCGGCTAATGAATTTACAAGCTAACGAAGTCGTTTATATCGGTGATAATTTTGAAAAGGACATGGTTGGTGCTAAGCAAGCTGGCTGGCACGCCTTTTGGTTTAACCACCGGCATTTAGATATGCCAAAATCAGAGCTGATTCCCGATCAAACGGTTGAGTCATCCGCTGAACTGGCCGAACTGCTGCAAGCCATGAACGTCACGAATTACTAGTCCTGACAATTTACGTTTGGCCGGACATTCAAAGCAGCTCACAAAATCTTAACTGATTTTGTGAGCTGCTTTTTTAACCCCACTTATCTTCGATAAACCGCAAACAGCGATCCAATTGAATCCAATAACATAATGATGGCCATCATCCACATGGCAGCCATATTATTCATACTGATCAAAAAACCAATTAAGATGATATTTAAACCCAGTAATAGCCATAAAAAGCCCTTAGACATCAAACTCATCTTATCTTCCCTCTTTCTACTGTTATATTATAATACAAATTATTTAGGTGTTCCTTAAAAATATCATGTTTTTGCATAATCGCGGTATAATAGAGGTGAACATGAGAGGAGAACAGTAGTATGAGTAAAGAAATCTATCATAACTATTTTTTTGACGAACCTGCATTTAACACTCATGACGGGGGTTACGTACCGCTTGAAGTCGCTGATGCGCCTGAAAAGCCGCTGGCAATTCCAGCCTTACTAAAACCCGATAAAGAAACCGATACTGATATCTGGTACACCGTAACGGCTCAAGCCGGTGAAACCCAAATTTTGCCGGGTCAAAAAACCAAGACCTGGGGCTACAATGCCACCATTCTGGGTCAGACAATTGTCTATCCCGTTGGTAAACACATTCACGTTGCTTTGGAAAACCACCTGTCAGAACTCACCACTTTCCACTGGCACGGCCTAATTGTTTCCGGCCCATACGTTGATGGCGGCTGTCATGCCCCCGTCTATCCAGGTGAAACTAAACACATTGATTTCACTTTAGATCAACCCGCCGCAACAACTTGGCTGCACGCCCATCCGTGTCCATCGACCGCTGAACAGGTCTGGCACGGACTGGCAACCCTAGTGCTGGTCAAAGACGACCACATTAACAGTTTGCCGTTGCCACATAACTACGGTGTGGACGATATTCCACTGGTTCTTCAAGACCGGCGCTTCCACGAAAATAATCAACTGGACTACCACGCTGACTACGATCCAGATGGTGTTCAGGGTCCAACTGCCATGATCAACGGCACTGTCAACCCAGTCTTTGACGTGACTACGCAAAAGATCCGGCTGCGGATTTTGGATGGCGCTAACCGCCGCGAATGGCGCCTGCATTTTTCAGACGACCTTAAATTCGCCCAAGTTGGCGGCGATTCAAGCCTCTTGCCTGAACCGGTCTACCTCGATCATTTGATGCTCACCTGTGCTGAACGTGCAGAGATCGTGGTTGATTTTGCTGGCTACCATGATGGCCAGACCGTCACGTTGTTCACCGACGATACCCCAATCGTGAAATTCAGAATTCATCAATTTGCACCCGACAACACCGCTTTACCAGATCACCTATTGACCATTGATAAACCCAAAGTTGATCCTAAAACACCAATCCGTAAGATCGTGATGAGCGGGATGGACGAAAGCGTCATGATGGACAACAAGAAATTCAGTATGCAGCGCATCGATGCCACCCAACCCGTGGGTCAAGCCCAATACTGGGATATTACCAATGCTAATTCGCCTGAATCCGGCATGGTTCACCCGTTCCACGTTCACGGAACTGAATTTTTAGTCATTTCCCGGAACGGTCAGGCACCGTATCCCAATGAACACGGGTTCAAGGATACCGTTGGCGTCAATCCGGGTGAAACTGTCCGGATCCTCGTTCGCTTCGATCTGCCCGGTGTTTACATGTATCACTGCCACATTATTGAACATGAAGATGGCGGCATGATGGCCCAGATTCAAACCTACTATCCGGATAAACCGATGCCAAAATACAAGCTCATGGATATGGATACGCTAATGAACGCCTTCGCCAAAGAACGGGGCATTGATCCCAAAGATCTCTGGATGGCCGGCATGGATTCTTACCGCAAGATGGGAATGAAAATGTAGTCAGCCACTGTTTCACTAAAATCGCATCGTATAGATAGTAAAAAGCTCTCGATTTTTAACAATCGAGGGCTTTTTACATTTTTGAATCAGTTGATCTTTGACCAGTCAATTTCACGATTATGGGTGTAATACTTGTGATCCTTAGCCGTAATTTTGCGCAAAATATGGCACGGATTTCCCACTGCGACCACGTTAGCCGGGACGTCTTTGGTCACGATACTGCCTGCGCCGATCACACTGTTATCGCCAATGGTGATGCCGGGCAAAACAATGACGCCAGCCCCAAACCAGCAGTTACGGCCAATTTTAATGGGTAGATTATACTGATAGGCCTTTTCCCGCAGTTCCGGTAACACTGGGTGGGCGGCAGAAGCTAAGGTCACGTTGGGACCAAACATCGTGTAATCACCAACGTAAATATAAGTATCATCAACCGCCGTAAAATTATAATTGGCATAAATATGGTCACCAAAGTAAACGTGACTGCCACCCCAATTAGAGTTAAATGGTGGCTCAAGGTAACAATCGTCACCAATCTTAGCAAACATTTTTTTGAGCAGTTGCTGCCGCTTTTCGTGTTCGCCAGGCCGCGTTTGGTTATAGTCATATAGCAGTTCCTGAGCCGCTTCCTGCCGCTTTAAAATTGCCTTATCCTCTGGTAAATAAAGATTACCATTGTGCATATTTTGCATATCTTCTGTCATATTTTTCCTCCTCACAACGTTATGTTAATTATAACAAATTTTAAAGCGGTTTCATTTGTCAATTTAAAACGTTGCGGTTCAACTCCAACCCAAGTTCAAGTTCGGGGTGCTCCACTGTTATCTAGCCTAATCGGGCTTCAAGAAGGCAACGACCTGCACATAACAAGCTCCCACCAAAACCCAAGTTCGGGGTGCTCGCCACTGCTACCTAGCCTAATCGGGCTTCAAGAAGGCAACGACCTGCACACAACAGGCGCTTACCCAAAACCCAAGTTCGGGGTGCTCGCCACTGTTATCTAGCCTAATCGGGCTTCAGAAAGGCAACGACCTGCACACAACAGGCGCTTACCCAAAACCCAAGTTCGGGGTTTTCGGTAAGCGCCTGTTGTGCTACGGTCGTTAAGCGCCTTTCTTGCGCACCTTATCCAATTGACCCCTCCATCTCAAAACTAATCAGACGGTTCAGTTCAACGGCATATTCCATTGGTAGCTGCTTCGTAAATGGTTCCACGAAGCCCATGATGATCATTTCAGTTGCCTTTGACTCCGAGATCCCTCTCGACATCAAATAGTACAGCTGCTCTTCTGAAATCTTTGACACCTTGGCTTCATGTTCCATCGCAACCTTACCATTATAGATTTCATTATACGGAATCGTATTTGACGACGACTCATCATCCATAATGATCGTATCACACTCAACGTGAGCCTTAGAACCATCCGACTTCGGTGTAAAGCGGACTGTCCCACGGTAATCGGTCGAGCCACCAGTCTTAGCAATCGATTTCGAAACGATCGAGCTCGACGTATTTGGTGCATTATGGATCATCCGGGCACCCGAGTCTTGATGGATGCCATTGGAAGCAACGGCAATCGACAGCATCGTCCCACGGGCACCTTCACCATCGAGGTAGACACTTGGATACTTCATCGTTACTTTCGAACCTAGGTTGCCATCGACCCACTCCATCGTGGCGTTTTCTTGGGCACAGGCCCGCTTCGTTTCCAGACTGTAAACGTTATTGGACCAGTTTTGGATGGTCGTGTAGCGGCAGTAAGCGTCTTTAGCAACGTTAACTTCAACCACCGCAGCGTGCAAACTATCCGAAGAATAGTTCGGCGCGGTACAGCCTTCAACGTAATCAATTTTGGCGCCCTCATCAACAATGATCAGAGTTCGTTCAAATTGACCGGAATTTTCCGCGTTCAACCGGAAGTAAGCCTGAATTGGCGTCTTAGTTTGGACACCCTTTGGGACGTAGATGAAAGATCCACCTGACCAAACAGCCCCATTTAAGGCCGCAAATTTATTGTCAGTTGGTTTGACTAACTTGCCAAACCACTTCTTAAAGAGTTCTGGGTATTCCCGCAACGCGGTATCCGTATCGGTGAAAATAATCCCCAGTTTGGCGAAGTCGTTACGCATATTGTGATAAACCACTTCGGACTCGTACTGAGCCGATGACCCAGCCAAGTATTTCCGTTCCGCTTCTGGCACACCTAACCGGTCGAAGGTCTTCTTGAGATCATCCGGCACATCTTTCCAGTCCCGGTATTTTTTATCAGTCATTTTTTGATAATACAGCATATCTTTTAGATCAAGTTCGCTTAAATCGGGCCCATAATCTGGCATGGGTAACTTCTTGTAAGCCTCGTAAGACTTCAAGCGGTAATCCAGCATCCACTTAGGTTCCTTTTTTTCAGCGGAGATCTTACGAACCGTTTCTTCTGTTAGTCCACGGCCAGTTGAGTACGCTGGCTTAACATCATCGTGAAACCCATATTCATAATCTTGGTCTTTGGCAACGATATCTGGGACATCTTCTGCAGTTTTTCCTTTTGCCATACGTTATTCCCCCTTATCAGAATCATCAGAATCGACATTACCATCTGGCTGCTTCAACAGTGCACGTTGCAGTGCCCACCACGACAGCGTGGCACACTTGATCCGTGCGGGGAACGTCATGACGTTGCTCAAAATAGCAGCGTCCTGCAGTTCATCCAAATCAGCTTGCGGGTGCTTCTTGCCCATGACCATATCCGAAAAGGTTTTAGCCATGTGCAGCGCCTGTTCTTTAGACTTACCCATCACAGCGTCCGTCATCATGCTGGCACTGGATTGGCTGATCGTACAGCCGTCACCGGTAAACCCAATATCTTTGATTTTATCGTGGTCGTCCAGATCAATATCCAGATTGATCACATCGCCGCAAGTCGGGTTTTTTAACGTAATCTTATGCGTTGCGTCTGGTAACGCGTGCTTGTGATGCGGATGATCTGAATGATCCAAAATGACTTCGCGATATAAACTATTTAGTCTTTCTAGACCCATGATTAAAGAACTCCTTTGTCTCTTGAATTGCCACCAGCAAGCGATCAGCATCCGCTTGGGTGTTATATAGATAGAAACTTGCACGAGCAGTCGCCGTTAAACCTAAATAGGCCATTAGTGGCTGTGCACAGTGGTGGCCTGCTCGAACGGCGACCCCTTCCATGTCTAAGGCCGTGGCCACATCGTGCGGATGTAGATTCTCTAGGTTAAAGGCAATGACCCCGGTATGCTTGGCAGGATCTTGTGGTCCGTAGACCTGGACACCGTCAATTGCTTCCATTTTTGGTAAGAGGTAATTAACTAATTGCTGTTCGTGTTCATGGACGGCATCCATGCCAATACCAGTCAAGTAATCAACGGCAGCGCCTAAACCAACTGCTCCGGCAATGTTTTGCGTTCCGGCTTCAAACTTATAGGGAATCTCCGCCCAGGTACTACTCTGTTCATGCACGAAACCGATCATTTCACCACCATACTGATAAGGTGGCATAGCTTCCAGTAATTTGCGTTTGCCGTATAAAATGCCGATCCCGGTGGGACCCATCATTTTATGCCCGGAAAACGCGTAGAAGTCAACGTCGAGATCTTGCACGTCAACGGCCATGTGAGGTACCGCCTGAGCACCGTCACCAACGAAGACGGCACCGTGCTGATGGGCTAATTTAGCCAACTGCTTGATTGGGTTGACTGTTCCCATGACGTTTGAGGCATGCGCCACGGCCACGATCTTGGTTTTATCGGTAATCAGCTGAGCGGCTTCGTCCAAATCAAGTTCACCATCGTCCGTTAAATGAATGTACTTTAACGTGGCCCCCTTGCGATTGGCTAATTGCTGCCATGGAATCAGATTACTGTGATGTTCCATAATGGAAATCACGATCTCGTCGCCGGCCGAAATATTGGCTTCACCGTAAGTACTGGCAACAAGGTTCAACCCATCAGTACAGCCCTTGGTAAAAATCACTTCTTCGGGTTCCGGTGCGTTAATGAATTTTTGCACCTTGCGCCGGGCGGCTTCATAATCAGCGGTTGCCCGTTCAGCTAAGGTGTGCACGCCCCGGTGAACATTGGCATTATCGGTTTGATAAAAATGGGTCAACGCTTTGATCACTTGATTAGGGCGCTGCGCCGTGGCGGCGTTATCGAGATACACCAACCGTTCATCGTTGACCTTTTGATTCAAAATTGGAAAATCATTCATTACTTTGTTTAAAGTGCTGTCCATCCTCGATCTTCCTTTCAATCACATCAATCATTTCTTGCCGAACTTCCGGCAATGGAATCTCTTCTAGTACGGGGCCTAAGAATCCCCGAATAACTAACCGCTGAGCCAGTTCCTTATCGATCCCACGGCTCATCAAGTAATACATCTGATTTTCATCAACTTGCCCAACACTAGCAGCGTGACCGGCAATCACATCGTTTTCATCAATTAACAAAATCGGGTTAGCGTCACCGTGTGCCTGATCTGACATCATCAAAACTCGGTTTTCCTGTTCCGCGTTAGCACCGGAAGCGCCGTGAATAATGTTACCGATCCCGTTAAAGATCAGTTCGGATTTTTCCAGTAGGACCCCGCGTTGTGAGATGTTAGCGGTGGTGTGTTTACCAATGTTGACTACCCGGTTATTGATCCCGTTAGATTGCTTACCAGTAGTAACGGCAATCACTTTCGATTCTGAATGGGAACCGTTACCGACCAGTTCACTGGTGATATCGCCCAACGTATTTTGTTCGTTAACGATACCAACGGCCCAGTCAAAGCGCGCGTCGTCGCTGAGATACGCCCGCCGATGCAGGAATGAATAGGTGTTTTTACCTAATTCATCCACACTGGAGAAGTGCACGTGGCTATCAGGCTGACTCATGACTTCAACCATGCAGTGAGCAGCGTTCTCAGTCTCACCCTTAGTGTTCAAATGCTGAATGAAGGAGAACTGACTGCCTTCATCGGCAATGATCAACACGTGCGAGACCATGGCCTGCTTTACCGTACTGTCTTGAATCAGATAAACTTCAATTGGCTGCTTGATCTCAACGCCCTTAGGAACGTACAGGAACACCCCTGAATTTAAAAAGGCTTGCTGGTAAGCAGTCAGTTTATTTTCGTTAAATTTAGTAACCTTCGTCATAAAATACTTTTGCGTTAATTCTGAATAATCTCTAAAGGCACTGAAAATATCCGTTAAAATAACACCCTGTTTGGATAACTCAGTTGGAACGTTCACTGCCACGGTCGTCTGGCCCACTTGAACAAACCGAATCTGGCCTTTAGATTGCGGCAGATCATTAGCTAATGAAGTATCCGACTTTCTAAAGTTCAGATCCATGTTATCCATTAACGGCCAGCGGTGAAAGTCATAGCGCTTCACTTCTGGCAACGCGAGCTTTTGCATGGCATCAACCGCTGCGAGACGGCGTTGCACGAACCAGTCTGGCTCGCCGTGCGCGTCGGCAGCAGTTTTAACTGCGGTTTTTATTGCTTCATAATCCTGAACGGCACTTATCAAAACGACCCCTCCTTAACGGTTATCATCAACCAAATTAACGTGTAACCCTAATTCGTCACGTAGACCAGCGTAACCTTCTTTTTCCAGCTTCTTAGCAAGGTCGGCATCACCGGATTTAACGATCTGGCCATCCATCATAACGTGAACAACGTCTGGTACGATGTAGTTCAACAACCGTTGATAGTGGGTAATAATCAATGAGCCGAAGTCATCGCCGCGCATTGAGTTAACGCCTTTGGAAACCACTTGCAGCGCATCAATATCAAGACCGGAATCAATTTCATCCAGTAAGGCAAAGGACGGCTTGATCATCAATAATTGTAAGATCTCGTTACGTTTCTTTTCACCGCCAGAGAAGCCTTCGTTTAAGTAGCGTTCCGTCATTTCTTTACTCATATCGAGTAATTCCAAGTTTTTATCCAATTCCTTTAAGAAGGCCATGACTGAAATTTGATCATCTTCTGGTCGCCGGGCGTTAATCGCTGCCCGCAGAAATTCGGCGTTGGTCACACCTTTGATCTCAGCTGGATACTGCATGCCTAAGAACAAACCCTTACGTGCCCGTTCATCGACTGGCATGCCTAAAATACTGTCACCATTTAATAGGATGTCACCCTGAGTAACGTGATAGGCGCTATTGCCCATGATCGTCTGTGCCAGCGTTGATTTACCGGTTCCGTTAGGTCCCATAATGGCGTGAATTTCACCAGTTTTCATCGTTAGATTTACACCCTTTAAAATTTCTCGGGTCTGATCTTTCTCTTCTTTAACTTCAACGTGCAGATCCTTCACTTCAAGTGTCGCCATATCAATCATCCTCCACGAAATTATTATTGCCGGAATATTGCCTTAACCAGTACCACAATTATTCCTATGTGAATATTGTTCATTACACCTATAAAGTATAGTTGTTTTCTCAGTCGATTCAAACCGGGAACAACCCTTAAATCAAAAAAGATACCTAAAAATTTCATATTCTGTGCTACTATAGGGGGAAAGATATTCTTTTATGAATACGCTTAATTAAGTGATATTTGAATATTACCGGTACAACTTGAAAGGTAGGTTGATGATCATGAATCACTTTATGATTAAAAAATTCAATGGTCTTGACGATGCCACTACACAGCGGCTGCATAGTCTGGGACTACAGGTGGGCAGTGACGTTACTGCTGTTCGCTTTTACCCGTTTCATGGCCCGGTTATTATTCAAGTTGATCACCAAAAGATCGGTATTCGCTACCGGGTATTTCAACAGCTCACAGGAGGTGACGTCTCTTGACGACCGTTGCCCTGCTTGGCAATCCCAATACTGGGAAAACCACTCTGTTTAACGAACTCACTGACAAATACGCCTACGTGGGTAATTGGACCGGTGTGACCGTGGAAAAAAAGGTTGGCCAGATCCGTCATTCCAATACTGAAGTGATCGATCTGCCCGGCGTTTATTCTTTGAGCCCCATTACCAAGGATGAATCAGTCGTGACTAATTATTTGCTGCGAGATTCACCCGACCTGATTTTAAACGTCACTAACGCCAGTCAGTTAAAACGTAATCTATTGCTGTCAATTGAAGTGCTGGAATTGGGCGTCCCCGTGATTATCACCTTAAACATGATCGATGATTTAAAGCGCAGCGGACACTACTATGATTTAAAAACTTTATCGACTGAATTAGGCTGTCCTGTCCGCACGAGTAACGCGCGGAACAAAGAGGGACTACCGCAATTAAAAGCTGATTTAGTCCAAAATCAGGCTGATATTAAACCCAATTCGCCATTGCAATTAAATTATCCGATCATGGTCAGCCAAGCGATTCGGCAAGCAACCAAGGCGTTAACCACCGATTACCAAGTCGATGCCAAGTTTGCCCGCTGGCTGGCGATTCAATACATTAATGACAATAAAGTCGTTCGTAAATACGCTGTCGCGCACCACTTAAAACCGCTATTATCCCAGCAAGCTTACTACGACGCACAAAAGTTTTCCGACCAGATCTTTGAAACGCGGCTTTCCTTTATTGAAGCCACCTTGGCCACTGCAACTGAACAGCTACATTCCACAAAGCACGTGGCTATAACGTCTAAGATCGATAAGGTCGTGACCAATCCCATACTTGGTTTACCGATTTTTGCGGGCATCTTTTTCCTGATGTTTAAACTGTCCTTTGACTGGGTCGGCACCCCCTTATCGCATCAATTAGATAAGCTATTATCCGGTCCAATTTCAACTTGGGCCAATCAGTTTTTGACCCAGGTCGGCGCCTTACCGATGCTGCGGTCCTTGATCGTCAACGGTTTAATCGCTGGCGTGGGCGGTGTTTTGACTTTCATTCCGCAAATTTTCACCCTGTTTGCCTGTATTTCCATCTTGGAAGATTCCGGCTACATGGCACGTGCCGCGCTGGTCACTGACCGCATTATGGAAATGATCGGCTTAAACGGCAAAGCCTTTATTCCCTTGATCATCGGCTTTGGCTGCAACGTCACCGGGATCATGGCAGCCCGCACCATTGAACAGCCAAAAGAGCGCCTCATTACGACGTTGATTTCGCCGTTCATGAGCTGTTCGGCCCGACTGCCCATCTACAGTTTATTCGTGGCCGCCCTATTTCCGCGGAACCAAGCCGTGATCGTGTTGTCACTTTACTTTTTAGGTATTGTGGTCGCCTTGCTCATGGCCAAGTTTTACCACGTGATCTTCAGAGCCAAGGAACATTCCGTTTTCATCGTGGAGTTGCCGCAGTACCACATTCCTAAACTCAGCATTGTCTGGCATGGCACTTGGGATAAGGGTAAAGGCTTCATTAAAAAGGCCGGCACGATTATTTTTGCCGGTACCGTGTTGATTTGGCTATTGTCAAACTTTAACGCTCACGGCTACGTTACCCAGATCGACCACAGTTTTGCAGCTAGTCTGGGGCAGATCCTGTTACCGATCTTTAAACCGATTGGGATTACCACTTGGCAGCCGATCAGTGCTTTGCTGACTGGTGTGCTGGCCAAGGAAGTTATCAGCTCCAGTATGATGGTACTGTTCCACACCGCCAATCAAGGTGCTCTGATTGGCATGATCGGTGGCAGCTTCACAGCGCTATCGGCGTATGCCCTATTAGTTTTTGTTCTGCTATACATTCCCTGCTTTGCCACAATTGGGACGATCAAATCCGAAACTGGTTCGGCCAAGTGGGCTGCTTATTCCGTGGTTTCAAGCTTATTTATCAGCTACGGACTTGCCTTTCTCATCTTTCAAATTGGATCATTGTTAACTTGAAAAGAGGTCATCATTCATGGGATTATTCATTAATATCATTATTATTGCTGCCATCATTGGTTTAGCTGGTTATCAAATTTACCGGGCCGTTAAGCGTTCCAAGCAAGGTGAATGCGCTGCCTGCGATTATGACTGTGAAGCTAAGAAACTGTTAAACAAATCAAAGAAACGGGCACTTTAAGTTAAATTATCTCGATCATCAGATTAAAAAGCATGCCAAAGAATGCGTCATGAAATTCTTTGACATGCTTTATTTTTGTATATTGCAATGATCAGCAAGTTAACCTAGTTGCCATCGCCAATTACTGTACGTCATACTGTTTTAAATAAGCACTTAACGGCTGCAAATTTTGTGCGTAATAGCGCTTCTTAAAAGCCGCAATCGTTTCAGCGTCAAACCGGTCCGGATCCAGCGTTAATTTTTCAACCGGAATCGGCCGTTCATTGGTCATTCGAATATCAATCAGCACTGGCTTACCAGACTGCGAAAGCTTTAGAACTTGATCAAAGGCATCGGCAACCTCGCTGATTTTAGTCACCGTGATACCAGTCATTCCTTGCGCTTCTGCAACCTTGGCAAAATCAGTCTGCGGCAGACTGATACCAAACCACTCTTGACCGTCGTCCTCCTGCTCATCTTCAATGTAGCCTAACGCTAGGTTAGTGAAGACCACGTTAATGATTGGTAAACCATACGTGACCTCGGTAGCCAGATCCTGCATCACCATGGCTGCTGCCCCGTCACCGACTAGGTTAAAGACTTGACGTGTAGGGTAATTCAGCTGTGCGGCAATTGCCCCTGGCAGACCGACACCCATCGTCGCAAATAGGCCGGAAGTGATCCAGGGTTGCTGCCCGTTGACTTTTAACAGCCGAACCGCATTTTGCGTCACGTCCCCAACGTCGATGGAGAAGATGGCGTCATCCTTGGCAATCCGGTTGATCTGCTTAAACGCCGGCTCGAACCTAAGATCACCCGCCACACGGTTCATCATGTCATCATTATATTGGTGCCAGTTGGCGACATTCATTACATTCGCTGCATACCACGGCGAAACCGGTGCCTTCTCACCGAGATCCAACAAGCGCTGCAACGTTTGTTTGGCATCAGCCAAAATGGCCACATCCGTATGGTGCCGTTTACCCAAAATCTGCGGGTTCGTATCCACTTGAACAAATTTAATGTTTGGCTTGAACATCGCTTCAGCAAACGGATAGTTGGAGCCGACAAATAGCAAAAGATCCGTTTCCTGCAGTGCTTCATTAGCTGGTTTAGAAGCTACTCTCGCAGCCGAACCCAATAAAGCTTCAAAGTTATACGGAATAATTTCTTTCCCTAACGCGGTGGTGATGATTGGCACCTGAAACTTTTGTGCAAATGCCATCACTTCATCCGCAGCACCAATGGTCCCTTGACCGACGTAGATCAAAGGCTTCTTCGCCTGTTTCAGTGACGCTAAGACCTGCTCAATTTGGTCATCAGCTGGTGGCGCCAATTGCGGCCGCGCAAAGTTAGCCGCGGAACTGTAGTAGCCGTCTGCTGGGATCGGCTTGTTAGCTAAATCATTAGGAATCGTCACAAAGGCTGGTCCGTGCTGAGCAAACGCCCGCCGAATCGCTTCATCGATGACGTGAGGCAGGCTTTCTGCCGTGGTCACCGTTCGTGCGTACACCCCTGGATCATTGAACCAAGGATCTTCATCAAATTCCTGGAAGAAGTCTTGATTCATGAGTGCTTGAGGATTTTGACCAATCAAAAATAAGGCGGGTACCTTATCGGCCATGGCATCATAGGCACCCTGATATAAGTGGGTTGCCCCAGGTCCCGCTGAGCCGAACGCCACCCCGATATGCCCCGTTAACTTCGTATCCGCCACAGCCGCCAAGGCTCCCACCTCTTCGTGGCGAACGTGGATGTACTTGATGCGTTCCTGCTCCTGGTCTAAGGCGTACATCAAATTATTGATCGTGCCGCCGGGAATCCCATAGATATGATCGACCTGCCAGCTTTCCAACGTCTTGAGGGCTGCTACGCCCGAATTAATGGTCTCTGCCATCGTTATTTCCTCCTCCAAGAAAAGAATAGTAAGATTAATTTTGGCTTAATATTTTAAGCGTCATTATCATAGAACGGCCCCGATTTAATAGCAATTAACTTGACTTGGTAAACTGAATTAATCTGCATGATCAAATAGGCGCTATAATTAAAGTACTAAACCCAACAGGATAAGGTGATCAGCATGACTAAAACCGACAAACGAAGATTAAAAACCAGAGATAAGATTGAAACCGCCATGGTCACGCTGTGTCAAAGTAAGGTCAATTTTGCCACGGTGACCGCCCCTAAAATTGCCGCCGCTGCTGGCATTTCTCGCCAAACGTTCTACCGCTACTACCTAATCCCCAAACAGGTGATCACCAACTTGATTGACCGTCATTTGAATGAATTCTTAAAAACCTTTCGGCTGCAAAACCTCACCGCACGTAAAATGGTTCTCCAACTAATGACCATCTGGCGGGACCGCACGACCGTTTTAGAATTAGTCGAATGGTCGGATTCCCGTTATGAATTTATTCGCGCGCTGGCCCAGTTCAACCAGCAAATTGCCACCCAAAACCAGGTTAATTTGATCAACGAGCAAACGGTCTGCAACGTTTACGCCGCCGCGACCTACATGTTGTTACGGGATTACGTCTTAAAAAACCGGTGGACCCAGGAACAGGCCACCGATTTACTACTGCATTTAACCAATAACATGGATCAGATCTTCTAACTTCTGCGACAATCTGTGACAATCGGTCCATAACTTCTTGTATTTATCAGCTAAACTAGGCTTATTCAATATAAGAGGTGCTTAAAAATGAAATTAATTACAACTGAAGAACACATCAGTACTGATTTTGCCCACAAAGCAATCAATGATTACTTAAAGACCGTTCCGGCTGACCCCAAGGAAATGCAGAAATTTGGCAAGTCATTTGCTGAAGGTCTGGTTGCCTACGCCGTGGATCCAGCAGTCATGAGCGACATTGACGAAAAGCGGCTCAAGTATATGGATGATAACGGCATTGATATGCAGATCTTGTCTTACGGTGATGCCAGTACCAATCCGGACATGCTGCCATCAGATCAGTCAATTGCATTAAGTCAAAAAATCAACGATACGATCGCCGCTGCGGTTAAACGCCACCCAGACCGTTACTTAGGCTTTGCCACCCTGCCCGTTTCTGATCCGGAAGCTGCCGCTAAAGAACTCCAGCGAGCCGTTGAAGAACTCGACTTAAAGGGCGCTTTAATCTTGGGCACTGCCAAGAATAACGAGTTTCTGGATGCCCCTAAGTTCATGCCGATCTTTGAAATGGCGGCTAAGTTAGATGTGCCGCTCTACATTCACCCGTCAATGCCGTCTAAGACCATCCGTGATAACTATTACAGCGGCATGAACCCGATTGGCTTTAACGCCATCATGTCCACACCAGGTTGGGGCTGGCACATGGAAGCTGGCTTGCACGTCACACGCCTGATCTTGTCTGGCTTGTTCGATAAGTTACCTAACCTGAAGTTGATCTCTGGTCACTGGGGTGAGTTTGTCCCTTACTTCCTCGAACGGCTAGATGAAGCGACGACACCGGTCATTGGCAATCCGCTCAAACACCCGGTATCTTACTACTACAAGAAAAACGTTTACGTCACCCCAAGCGGGATGTTTACGTGGCCTCAGATGCAATTAGTCCTCACTGAAATGGGTACCGATCACGTTATCTGGGCCCAGGATTATCCCTACGTCACGGGTAACGCTGCGGACTTCTTGAGTGATACGCCAATTAGTGAAACGGATAAGGAAAAAATTGCTCATGGCAACATTGAAAGATTGCTCAAGTTAAATAAATAATTGTTAAAACATTAAAAAGCCAGTTGCGAAATAATCCGCAACTGGCTTTTGCTATATGACACAAAAAAACGGCCCTCACAGGTCGTTTTTCTTTTATTCTGATAATATTAGAACTTAACTTGGCTATCGTCAGAACCCTTTTCGATTAAGTTTACGTTGCTGTTCAAAGCATATTGAACCATGTTCTTAACAGCAGTTTCAGTGTAGAAGGCAACATGAGGTGTTACCAGAACGTTTTCACGCTTGATCAAGTTCTTCAAACGTTCGTCTGGAATAGCATCGAAGCTACCAAAATCGGTGTTGAAGATACCAACTTCGTCTTCGTAAACATCGAGGGCAGCACCGGCAACTTTACCTGAATCCAAGGCACGGATCAAAGCATCAGTGTCAACTAAAACACCACGAGCAGCGTTAATGATGAACACACCATCTTTCATCTTGCCAAAGGCTGCATCGTTAAGCATATGTTCGTTTTCCTTTGTAGCTGGTGAATGAACTGTAATGACATCGGCTTTGGCATAGAGTTCATCCAAAGTATCAACGTAAATACCGTCTTTTTCCAATTCAGGATTATGATAAACATCATAACCAATGATCTTAGCGCCGAAGCCACGGCAAATATTGATCACTTTGCGACCGATCCGACCAGTAGCAATCACACCAACAGTCATCTGATCTAATTCCTTAGCAATGGTTGGCGCCCACCGAAGATCACCATGAGCAATTTTACGGTCAAAAGTGTTCGTCTGGCGTAGCAAACGCATTAATTGGGTAACAGCCAATTCAGCGATTGCGCTTGGTGAATATGCGGGTACGTTAGTAACTTTGATGTCATTACGCTTGATAGCGTCTGCATCAACGTTATCAACACCAACGTTACGTAGTGAAAGTGACTTAATACCGAAGCTAGCCAATTTGTCCAAAACAGAAGCGGTGTATGGCTTTTGTTGGTAAACAACAGCACCATCATACCCCTTAGCTTGGTCGACAGTTGACTCATCTAATAAAGCGGCAACCGCTTTAACCTCGATACCCTTATCCTTTGACCATTGTTTCAGATAAGGCATTTCATCGTCACGAATACCATATGCAATAATTTTCACAATTGTTTCCTCCATTCACTGATATAGCTTTATTTTATCATTTTTTAATCAGCTTGATAAGGACTTCAGTGAATTATGAAAGAAAAGACAACTTATTGTTTCATTTTATAAATTTAATTGAAAGCAAGTGCTAACACTGACCATTTTGTTTCAAACGTGAACCCCATGAGCCAGCAAATAAGCGACTTTAGCAGCCCTTGGTTGATGTTTAAACGCATACTCCGCTTTCAAGGCAGCCGATTTGGTTGCAAAGGTCTCAAAATAGATCAGCTTTAACGGGTGGCGGCTTTTCACGCGGGTATACTTGGCACCCTTGCCGGCCTGGTGAGTGGCCAGCCGCGCGTAAACGTCGGTGGAATAACCGCCGTACAGACTGTTATCAGCACAGAGCAGCACGTAAAAGTAATACTGAGCAGGTTGTTTAGTCACCGTAAAGCATCTTCTTTACCGGTGCCGAATACTCGCCGGATTCATCGTAAGTCATGAGCGACGGCAGGACCTTTAACCCACTGGTCCCCCCATCCTTAATGGCCTCGACTAACATGATATTAGCGTCTTTACCCACTTTGGGGTAAACAAACTGCAGGCGTTTAACGGCTAACCGGTGTTTTTGCATCATCGACATCAGCTCAGGTAACCGGTCCGGCCGGTGGACAAAATAAGCTTTACCATTGGTTTTCAATAACCCGCTAGTGACTGAAATAACGGTTTCCAAGGACGTGGCAATTTCATGACGGGCAATAGCCAGGTACTGATTCGGATTTTTCTTACTATCCGGCAGATCGGCAAAATACGGCGGATTGCAGACCACGGCATCGATGGAATCCTTATGAATCTGGTCAAAGATCGTCGCTAGATCTTGCTGGTACACCGTAATTTGCTGGTCCAGCTGATTGAGCGCCACTGAGCGGCGCGCCATGTCCGCTAACCGCGGCTGAATTTCCACCATGGCAATTTTTCCCTTTACCCTTGGTGCCATAAATAAGCTCACGGCCCCGTTTCCCGCACACAGATCCACTAAGGTACTCGCTTGTTTCATTGGCGGTTTCGCAAAATTAGCCAAGAGAACCGCATCTAATGAAAAGGAAAAAACTTGCGGACTTTGAATAATTTGAATATCTTCACTATAAAGCTGGTCAATACGCTCACCAGGCAGCAATTCTGGAGTTGTCAAATAATCACCCATTTCGTTGATGTTTCAGCTATTTATCCTTATAATAGCCATTATTGTACGTTAAATCATATCGGTTCATAAGTCCGATAGGTCAATGCCTTACTATCTTACTATTTTTATAGAACATATCAAGTCCTAAGACTGGCAGTTAAATGCCGTTGTCATTACCATCCAAGACTTTTAACGCCGACTGGTTTATAATAATTACTAGACAATCTGACATAAGAGAGGTTACACAATGTTTTATTCTTTTATTCGCGTGGTTGCACGCATCATCGTTTACATTATTAACGGTAAACCCCGCTTTGAACACACTGAACGATTACCCAAGGGCAACTATATTCTGGTTGGCCCGCACCGCACCTGGTTTGACCCCATCTACTACGCACTGGCCGGCAGTCCGAAAAAGTTTAGCTTTATGGCAAAGATCGAGTTATTTAAAAACCCCATTCTGCGCTGGATTTTAAACCACGCCAACGCGTTTCCAGTTGACCGGAAGAATCCCGGCCCATCAGCCATTAAAACCCCGGTACGGCTGTTAAAGAAGAGCGATTTATCGCTGATCATGTTTCCTTCCGGCACCCGGCATTCCCAAGATTTAAAGGGTGGCGTGGCCGTGATTGCTAAGCTGTCAAAGGTACCCATCGTTCCCACCGTTTATCAAGGACCATTGACTTTTAAGCAGCTCTTCAGCCGCCAGAAAATCACCGTTTCCTTTGGTGAACCCTTTAGCGTTGATCCGAAAATGAAGTTAAACGACGACGGCTTTAAGATCATTGAAACCAAAATGCAGGTTGGCTTTGATCAGCTTGATCACGATATCGATCCTAATTTTCACTATGTGGATCCTAAAGCCAAGTCAAAAGCGTAAACCATTAAAAAGAAAGCCAACTTCGAACAAGTAATCGAAGTTGGCTTTCTTTATTTGTGTCTAATCCAAATGAGCCGTATTTTGCAGCTGAATCATGTCGTAGTAGGCACCCTTTTTCGCCATTAATTCATCATTGGTACCACGCTCAATAATTTGCCCTTGATGCAGCACTAAGATCAAATCGGCGTTTTGAATGGTCGACAGCCGGTGGGCAATCGCAATCGTCGTTCGACCGGACTGCAACTTAGCCAAACTCTTTTGAATCTCCTCTTCGGTTTCCGTATCCACGTTAGCGGTCGCTTCATCTAAAATTAAGACTTTCGGATCGGTAACCACCGTTCGCGCAAACGAAATCAGCTGTTTTTGACCGCTGGAATAACCGTTACCACGCTCGATCACCCGGGAGTCATAACCCCGGGGCAAGGATTCAATCATGTCATCCGCGTTGACAAACTGTGCAGCTGCTCGCACCTGGCGATCAGAAATCGATTGATTGAACATTCTGATATTGGACGCCACCGTGCCGTAAAACAGGAATGGTTCCTGCAAAACCAGACCCATTTTAGCCCGTAACGTAGCGTAATCATACTCGCGAATATCGTGGCCATCGATTAGTACCTGGCCAGACTGAAATTCATAAAAGCGCATCAGCACGTTGATGATCGACGATTTACCGCTCCCCGTTTCACCGACTAACGCCACCGTTTGACCGGGGTTAGCAACGAATGAAATATCATCTAAGATCGGCTTTTCGCCATCGTAGGAAAAACTCACGTGTTTAAATTCAATCTTACCCTGCGTAATGTCTCTGCCGGCAACCGGTTTTTGAGTTGGCACGGCGGTTTTATCCGCCATCAGCTTCATCACCCGTGAACCCGAAACGATTCCCTCTTGGAAATCACTCAGATTATCCATCATGCTGGTCATGGGATTAAAGAGGTTATCCAAATAAGTGACAAAGGCGTAGATCATCCCAGCTGGGACGACACCGTTTAAGCCTCGAACACCCAGTAGCGTCAGCACAAACACGACACCTAAAGCATAAAAGAGGTCGATCAGCGGACTGAGCAAGAGTGAGTTGATGCGGATCATGGCTTGCCGTGATTTGAAGTAGGCGCTGTTCACGTCATCGAACTCATGGTTCATCCGTTTTTCCTGCCGGAACTGCTGGATAATGCTGATCCCAGTAATCGCTTCTGACAACCGCGAATTAAGTTCACTGAGCCGCTCACGCATCCGCCGGTAAACCTTAGAACTGTAACGCTGGTAATACCAAATTGTAGCCCCTAACAGCGGCAACAAAATCAGTAACCAGACAGCCACCTTCGCATTTAACAAAAACATCGCGATGACTGAAGAAATCACCGAAAACAGCGCCACAATGAGGCTGCTAAACAACTGCCAAAAGGTGCTAAACGACATCGTATCGTTGGTTAACCGCGATAAGATTGAGCCACTGGGCACCTGATCAAAAAAGCGCATCCCCAGATGGTGCAGCTTATCAAATAACTGCCGGCGCACACTTTCCAGCATATATTCGGCCCCCATGCTGTAGAGGTAGGCCTGGCCAAATTGCATAAACGCCCGCACGACCATGGCAAAGAAGTACAGACCGGCAAACAGCCACATGACCTTGAGATCGGCACGGCCCACTTTGAGGTAGTTATCCATGTAGTCCTTTAAAATCATTGGCAGCATAATGTTAACCACGCTAATTAGGGCGGCTAACACAATGGCAACAATAAAGTGCCGCCAGTAAGGCTTAGCGTAACCGATCAATCGTGCGACGATCCCCATTTGTTCTTTGATCGGGATACTTTTGGCCCAGGCGGACTGCTGTTTATTATTCTTCACCATTAGCCCCCCTTACGCGCATTTCCAGTTCTTGGCGTTCAAACATCTGATGATACCAGCCGTCCTGTGCCATCAGTTGATCATGGTTACCGCGTTCAGTCACCGTACCATGATCCATCACAATAATTTCGTCCGCCTGCATGACTGAACTCAGGCGGTGCGCGGCAATAATGGTCGTTTTACCGGCCCGTTCGCCGTGCAGATTAGTTAAAATCTTACTTTCAGTTTCCGCGTCCACCGCTGATAAGGCATCATCTAAGATCAACAGTTCCGGTTTAATAAGCAGGGCTCTGGCAATGGCCAAACGCTGCCGCTGCCCACCGGATAGTGAGACTCCTTCTTCACCAACTAAGGTGTCAAAACCGTTTTCAAACTGGTCAATTTGATCAGCCAGATCGGCCTCTTTGACCACTGCGTCGATTTCAGCATCGGTCGCTTCCGGCTTAGCAAACGCAATGTTATCACGCACCGATTCCGAAAATAAAAAGCTGTCTTGCGGCACGTAACCCAGCGCTGGCAGATAACTGTCTAACTGATAGTCCAAAATGTCGGTATCGCCGTATTTGATGTGACCCTGATACTGTTCAAATTGACGCAGCAAGAGCCGCATGATCGTGGTCTTCCCCGCACCGACCCGACCCACGATGCCCAGCGTTTTGCCGGCTGGAATCGTAAAGGACACTTTGCTTAGCGCGGTTTGCGGATCGTCTGGATAATTGAATTTTTCGACATTAAAGGATAGATCACCGGCTGGGCGCTCACTTTTACCATCCGTTTGGTCAATTACTTGTGAGCGTTCATTGATCAGGTTCATGACCCGGTCGTAGCTGGCATTTCCACGTTCCATGGTGTTAAATAACATCCCCACCGCAAAGATCGGCCAGATCATCATGGAGAGATAGGTAATAAATGAAACCAAATTACCGATCGTGATCACGTGACTGACAACTAAGGAGCCGCCCATGACGATCGTCGCCACGTAGGCTAACCCAATGATCAAAGTGGTGATGGGATCAAATAACGCATCGAGACGATTGACCCGCCGATTAACTTTAATCGTCTGGTCAACCTGCTGATTAAAATCCGTGATGTCTGCTTGTTCCTGACCGAGACTCTTGATCACCTTAACGCCGCTGATACTTTCCTGAGCTTTATTATTCAGCCGCGAAAACGCCGCTTGGGAATCACGAAAGGCAATGTTGATCTTTTGCCCGAGGTAAAACGCCATCACCGCTAACAATGGAAACGGTAAGACCGCGATCAAGGTTAGCCGCCAGTTGACCAGCGTCATCATGGCAATCAACGTGGTTCCGCCAGTGATAATGGAATCCGCGAATTGAAGGATGCCACCACCGGCCACCCGTTGAATCGCTTGCAGATCGTTCGTGGCCCGAGCCATGAGATCACCGGTCCGGTATTTTTGATAAAAGGTCTGATCCATCGTCATATAATGGCCAAATAAACGCTGCCGCAACGTTTTTTCCAACTTAGCAGCCGCGCCCCAAATTGCCGTTCGCCACATATAACGTGACCCGTACTGACCAATGGCAGCTGCTAGCAAGATCAGCAGGTCAATAGTTAACAGTCGCCCAGTTAACTGACGGTTATGAATCGAATCGACAATAACCCCGATCATCCGCGGGGGAATAATGGCTAATAAGGCCGTGATCAAAAGGCCTAATAGACCGAACAGATAAGTCTTCCATTCCGCCTTAAAATACCAGCCTAGTTTTTTAAAGATACTCATAAGTGGTCGCCTCCTTCATTAATAGTTTTGATCAAGTGTGATTTTACTGACAAAATTAAAAAAGACTCGGGATTCCCCAAGCCTTCGTTCACGAATGCGATTTAACGCTTTTCTGATTGCTGCTGTTTCATGCTGTTCATCATCTGACGCAACTTTTTTTCGGATGGACGTTGGCCCATCTGCATCATCATTGTGCGCATTTGATCTTCGCTGATCGGCGGATTTTCACGAATGTACTTCTCCATGTACCGACGAGCTCCGAAGAAACCAAGTGCCAGACCGGCTAATAAAGCAACGATTACAATTAGAATCCAAATTCCAGTGCTCAAGTGGCTGTGCCTCCTTTACAGTAACTTCCAATTAACCATATTACACAAGTTTGGGTTAATTTAAAAGGGCTTCTGCAGGAAAGGGTCAACCGATTTACCGTAAACCCTTCTTTTTTTGAATCTCCTGAACCTTTTTAGGTGTAACTTCCTTACCGGACTTATCAAAGACCCGTAGCATTTCAATATCGTTTTTAAAACCCGCACGGAACTTTTTCAAGTACTTTTGACGAAGGTCTTTGCGTTCAACCTTTTCAAGCTCAGTTAAACCTTCTGACTTGGCTTTCTTAGCCAATTCATTAATACGGGCGATTAAATCTTTCATTTCAGTTTCTGCCATTAATATCACTCCCTTGTACAAACACACTTTGATATAATACATCCAAACCCTTACTGGTTCAAGGAAGAAAGCTTATATCTGGCGAGAAAATTCCCGGGGAAATACAATTCAGGAATTTCAACCATTCCAAATTCAGGTCAAATGCGAACACTTGTTTGAAATAATGGTCTAACTATGCTATTATAGCGATAAATCAAACCGAATGTTAGAGGTGAAACCATGACAAAATCTTCAGAATCAAAACAACTCGCAATTTTGCGATTTATTTATGAACAGACTCAGTCCCACGGTTATCCGCCGACCGTTCGTGAAATCGGTGAAAAGGTGGGTCTCAGTTCAACTTCCACCGTGCATGGTCACATTGCCCGGCTTTCTAAAAAGGGTCTTTTAATTAAAGACGCCACTAAGCCACGGGCACTGGAAGTCACTGATCAGGGTATCGAAGCGCTAGGTATCGTCACCAAGCCAACCAAGATTCCAGTCTTAGGCACTGTAGCGGCTGGCGAACCCATTTTAGCCGTTCAGGAAGCCACGGATTACTTCCCAGTACCAGACAACTTAGAAGATGAAGCCAGCGAGCTATTCATGCTGCAAATTCGTGGTGAAAGTATGATCAATGCGGGTATCTTGAATGGTGATAAAGTCATCGTCAAGAAACAGCATTCAGCCGAAAACGGTGAAATTGTGATTGCCATGACTGAAGAAAATGAAGCCACTTGCAAGCGGTTCTATAAGGAAGATCACTACTACCGCCTGCAGCCCGAAAACGATACGATGGCCCCCATTATCCTCAATCAAGTGACCATTTTAGGTAAGGTCGTCGGTTTGTACCGTGATGAAATTTTTTAACTAATCAATAATAATGAGGTTGATTCCCTAAATTAGGAGAATCAACCTCATTTTTTATCTCATTTTAGTGACCACGGTCGACATACTGCCGCTGGTCATGCTTGATTCCGCTTAAAACAAACCGGGCATCATCGTGACTCAGGTCAAGCAAGACATCATGGTCAGGCAGTTTTTGTGAGAAGACCTGTTCGTACTGCGCCATGGTCAGTTGTTGGCGGCCGTCAAAGAAGTCCGTAAACCACTGCCGTGAAGCCTGAGCGTCAAATTGATCACTGATCGTGCCACTGAAGAATTCGCCTTCTGCGCCAGACCCATAGCTGAACAAGCCAATACGCTGCCCTGGTTTTAACGCCGCGTTGTCAAACAGTGAACGCAGACTTAAGTACAGTGAGCCGGTGTACAGGTTCCCCACCTGACGATTATAGACGCGACTGGCTTCAAAGTTAGCCATCAACTGTTTTTGCTGCATCTCATTTGCTTCCGGTAAAATTGCCCGTAAGGCTTTGAGGCCCATTTTAGTAAACGGTAAGTGAAAGGCAAAGGCAGTGAAGTCCGCAATGGTGCGGTCCGTCTGCTGCTGATAATTCTGCCAAACCGCCTTAAAGAAATCAATGTAGACGTTCTCTGAAAACCGGCCGTCCACCAGTGCTTCCGTTCGATAAAGCGGCCGCCAAAAGTCCATAATGTCTTCAGACTTAAAGGCAGTTTCATTATCCAGATTCAGCAACCGCGGTTCAGCACTGATGGTCATGGCAACTGCCCCACCGCCCTGCGTCACTTCACCAGGCGTGTTGAGACCATAACGGGCAATGTCCGCCCCAATGACCAGTACCTGCTTATCGGGATGCAGCCGTACATAGTCGTGAGCAAACTGCACCCCAGCCGTTGCACCGTAGCAGGCCTGTTTGAGTTCAATGGTCCGAATATTGCCCGGTAAGTGCAACAGCCGCTGCAGGTAAACCGCTGCTGACTTAGAATTATCAATGCCCGATTCGGTGCCAAATAGCACCATGGCAATTTGGTCACGGTTAGTTGCATTCACGATTTTCACGGCCGCGTTGGCTGCTAAAGTCACCGCGTCCTGGGTGACCGGAATAACGGCCTGTTGCGACTGACCGATACCGATTCGATATTTGTCCGGCTCCTGATGACGTGCGTGAGCCAGATCAACCAGGTCCAAATAAGTTTTTGGCGTATAAAACGCCAGTTGATCGATTCCAATTTGCATAACTGTATCCTCGCTCATTTTAAAATTCATTGCCCTAAATAATGGTAATTATAATCCATACCGTCCCGATATAACTGGTAAGAAGCTTCCGTTTCATCCGCAAAGATGACCGAAATGGCCGGCGTACCCCACGATGAATAGCCCCAAAAGACTGTATCATCGTAATCGTAGTGATCATTGGGCTGGCGGTAAAAGCCGCGGGTGCGATCCCAGATGGTCCCGTGAGTGCGCACCCAGTCCTCTGCGATACCGGCTTTAACTTCATCCAGCCGTTCGCTATTATCTAAGATCAGCTGCCGTAACCGTTCCCAGTCCAGCTGCCAATCATGCTGTTTTGGTCGGGGCTTATCAGCTCGATAAACGGTTGAAGCCTCAATCGTGTTCAGTTCGATCGGCACTAAATCCTGAAAGCGCATCCTAACCCCTCCTTTGATTAAATCCCATTAATTGTTGCGTCTGCTTTTGATTTATCCATATACCATGCTATCATAGTAATAACCGCTTACCAAGCGGTGCTCTTCTAGTGGATCTAGCTTTCAATGAAACACAGGATTACTCGAAACAGATCATAATTCTATCCAAATGAGGTGTTGAGATTGGTAAGTACTACTGTTAAAGTCATTTCATCAGAAGGATTAACTGGTGATATCGTTAACCAGTTAACCAATGAATTAGCCAAATACGATTTTGATATTACACTGGCCTATAACGGTACCAAAACAACTGCTAACAGTTCACTGGGCGTCATGAGTCTGGGCGTTCCAGACGGTGCCAAAATTGAACTGAGTGTTGACGGCACCACGGATCAGCTAGAATCGGTCGTTTCAACCTTAGTTGATCACAAAATGGCAGCTAGAATTTAACGTTTGACAATTAACCGACTACTTAATTTATGGCAGTCGGTTAATTTGACGCTTATTTAACCAATCAGCGTCACCCATAACTATAACAAGAATGATTGAGGGGAATCAATTTTATGCAATTATCTAAACAATTATTAACCACTCTCGCCGTTGCGGGAAGTGTACTTTTAGTCGGCGGTCATTCCGCCCACGCACTGAGCCCAAATAGTTCACAGCCGCGAACGGACATGGTCGACCTTTCCAGCTGGCAATCCAATCTGGGTGCCAGTGATTATCAAAAGTTGCACGATGCTGGCGTTAAAGCCGTTGCTATCAAGGCTTCTGAAGGAACTTCTTATACCAGCCCCGTCCTGCAGCAGCAGTCATCAGCTGCTCAAAATGCTGGACTAGCCGTTAACTACTACCACTTCGCCCACTTTACTTCGGTAGCGAGTGCGCAAGCTGAGGCCCAGAATTTTATTAAATCCGTTCAATCAGTGACCAGCTCCAAGAACATGGTCCTGGTCGTTGATTTTGAAGCCAGTGAATTAGGCCGGCAATCAAAAGCGACTAACGATGCTGATCTAGCCGCCTTTGACAGCACCTTAAACGCTGCTGGCTACAATAAGACCGACTTATACACCATGGCAAGCTGGTTAGGCAGCCGGATCGACACTAATGACAGCAACAAGGGCTGGATCGCGCAATGGCCATCTAACCCAACTGGGACGGAATATCCGTCAGCTAACGCCTGGCAATGGGCTTCTGATTACCGCTTTAATGGCGAATCACAGAACCTCGATGTCAGTCAGTTAAACAACGATTTCTACGTCAATGGTGATGCCAACGCCGCAGTTCACACCAGTTCTGGCAGCTCAACACCAAAGACCACTCTGGTCAAGGTGCCAGCACCAGCGCCTAAGTCATCAACCACAACGCCAACCACGCCGACACCGACAGCTTCGAGCTCATCATCTAACTACTCGGCAGCCCGTTCAAATTCAGTCAAGCTCATTTGGCGTTCTTCAATGCACCGGCACGCTTACTGGACCCTTTCCGGTGCCCGTTATTCTAAGCACTTGGGCATTAAATACGCAGACATGAAGAACTTACCGCACACCACTTGGTACACTGACGGTCATGAAAAATTGTACCGGAAGTCATCGCACCATTACGCGATCTACTACCACGTGAGAAGCGGTAACGGTCAACATGCTGGCTGGATCTGGCGCGGCTATCTGCACGCCGGTCTGAACCCTAACCGCTAATCAATTAAGATTAATAAAATGGCTGCTAAAACCAAGTTTGGTTTTAGCAGCCATTTTGCTTTGAACTGACCAGCATCATTGAAGTCATTTAACATCAATAATGCTATACTAAAATTGTCAAAAAGGAGGAACTCATATGCCTGATAAACCTAAAAAACCGGCAACCACCTTCAAAAAGATCCGTCGTGGCATGCTTGGCAGCTGTCCGCAATGTCACCACGAAATGACCATTTACTATGGGATAAACCATTGCCCCACCTGCGGGTATCTGTTTAAATCTAACTTTATCGTTAAATAATTCTTAAGGGGGTATTTAATATTGCAAAGTTATATTGAATACTGGTCAAAATTAACGGTTTTCAACGCAACCGCAACGCGCAAACAATACTGGACGGCTTACATTATTAACGCCATCGTGATCTGGCTATATAGTGTGCTGACCCATCAATCGCAATACATGGTCAACGGTCATTACGAGATCGCCGCCAATACGAATTCGGTCATTTTTGGCCTGATTCTAGCCTTAGTGTGGCTGGCTAACTTCACCATCCGGGCCCGTCGCCTGCATGATTCTAACCACAGTAACTGGTGGCTGGTGATTTCCGTCATTCCAGTGATCGGGACGATCTGGTTATTCGTGCTCCTCTTAATGCCAACCGTCGACAATCAGCGGTGGCCATTAAACCAGTCACAAATTCAATGAATGATCTAACAGCAAAATTAGTCGAAAAAATATCAGCCATTTCTCCCAAATCAGGAGAGACTGACTGATGTTTTTGTGTGATTATTCAACTTTTTCTCCAGCGTTAACCACTAAGACTTGAACGTCTGCGTGACGCACAACGTATGCGGTGGTTGAACCAATCAGTAGCCGGTTAAACGCATCAGCACCTGACTTGCCCATGACGATCAAATCAAAGTCCTGCTTGTTAGCCGTTTCAGCAATCACACTCTTAGGCGGGCCGGATTCAATCATCGTTTTGGCGTCGATACCAGCTGCTTCAGTCAATTTTTTACCTTCGTTAATGACCGTTACCGCATGGCCTCTTAAATCATTTTGTAAGTCCATCGGAATGTTACCTGCAGCTAAGGTAACTCGAGTCTGATCAATAACTGCGATCAAAGTAATTGTGGAACCAAAATAGCGACTAATCTTAATGGCAACTTTTAGTGCAGATTTCGAATTATCACTACCATCGAGCGGCACTAAAATATGTGAAAACATGGTCATCACTCCTTTAACGAGCTCAGAAACGAGCCACACTGACAAGGTCAACTTCCAACTAATTCAAGTATGAACGCTAATCTTGATCAAATCAATTAATATGCCCTGTTTGTTACAGCTTATACAAAGTGCGGCTGATCAGAGGTCGAAACGCCACCGCTGAAATTAATATTCTTATGGTGACTATAAACACGTACTGAATAATTTCCTGGTTTAGCTTTAATCGCACGTGTCGTATGACCGTTAGAAAATGAAATTGTGCGGACGCTTTTGCCATTTCGGAAAAGCTTGTAAGAATACTTGTGATGACTAATATTTTGATTTTTATCGTAAGCCGTGACGACTACGTGTAATTGATGAGTTGGTGTTAAGGCCACCCGCTTCGTTGATACTGAAGCCCGATCTGCCTGTTTTAATGCCGAAGTTTTACGATTCAATGCGGCGCTGGCCTGACTTTGACCAAACATTAAGACGGTGATGATACTGGCCAAGACGATGAGCCCCATTGATAATTTAAACGGTTTATTCATGTTTACCTCCTCCAAGTTCTAATAACTTGTTACAAGGATAAAGGAAGTGGATTAATACACGATAACGAGAATGTCACGTTTTTGTGACGAAACATTTCAAAAATTGGGTTAATTGAAATCTTTTACTGGTAATTAGTAAGAACTTAGGGTAATCTGGTAAAAGTGATTTTAAGTAAGGGAGTCGATATGATGAAATTAAAAAAAGCAACGTTAGCAGATCTAGATACGATTATTGATATTTTAAAGGACGGCAGTAACCAACTGGCAGAAAGCGGTGTTGATCAATGGCAAGGCGACTACCCTTCCCGTGACCAGATCACTTCTGATATCAACAACGGCTTTGCCTATCTGGCACAGTCCGATGACAACGAAACGGTCGGCGCTATTGCCGTCGTTACCCCACCTGACCCATCGTATGACACCATGAACGGGACTTGGCTAAACAACGGCGACGACTACATTGTCATTCACCGTGTAGCCATCCATTCACAGCACGCTGGTCACGGCTATGCTACCCGCCTGTTCAACGCAGTGATCGACCACGTTGTCGCTGATCATCCAGAGATCAAGTCGATTCGGATCGATACTCATGCTGACAACAAACCCATGCAACATCTAATCGCTAAAATGGGCTTCACTAAAGTCGGTGAGATCAAAGGTGTTTACCACCCTGCCGATCTGAGCTACGTTTACGAAAAGCTGCCTCATGAAGACGCTGCTTCAAAACACCAAGCAAGCTAATTTTTAACATTAAAACGATATAAAACAACGTCATTTAGGTCCTATTCCTTTTGGAATGGGACCTTTTTGTATGGTCATGTTTAATTGCACAAGTTAAGTGGTTCTCTGTCAACTGTTGTTGGTAACGACCATAATGCACTCAATCATTATTTGATGATTGGGTGTTTTGTTTTTGTCCTTAACATAACAAGGACGCGCAAACGG
>NZ_BCMG01000008.1 GCF_002217945.1 Secundilactobacillus silagei JCM 19001 | reverse complement strand
CGCCAGCGTTCGTCCTGAGCCAGGATCAAACTCTCATTTTATGATTGTTTGTGACTCATTAATATTACTAGCGAAATTGACTTCGCAAATTACATTTGATACCAGCCTAAGCTGATATGCCCTGCACATTTGTGAAACAAAACTTTGTTCAGTTTTCAAAGGTCTACCAAGCTGACTCGCAATGAATCAGCTTTATTATCATACCTCATCGCTTATATGATGTCAACTAAAATTTAAAATTTTATAATTTTGAATTTCAATATCTGTCGCAAGCAACTTAATTAATATAACGCTTCGTAGGAAGTTTGTCAACATGAATTTATAAATTTTTATAATCACGTTTTCTCGCTTCCCTCGCGAAGCAACTTAACTAATATAGCATCTGTGCAAACATGTGTCAACGGAAATTCGAACTTTTAATGATATTCACATTTAGCAGTTGCTAATTTAAATTATAACCGCCGCATACTATCAATCGAAAGCCCGTCGTAATAGCCTTTCTAGTCATTATTACTGATTACCCTTCGTAAACAGTGTTTTACTCTGATCTGGGTGATCATGCATGTATTGCCGGGTAAACGCCGCCACCTGCTTTGAATTATTCACGTCAACATCTGCTTTTTTCATGGCTTTTGTGAGCTGAGAATAAATTTGATCAGCAACCGGATCATATAAATGGATCAATTGACTGCGATTCGTTCGTACCCACTTCGTTAGCGTCACTTGCTGATCAGGTTGAACAACCCCCAGCAAAACCGTCACAGCAGTTGGAATCAACTCAAACAAGCGCTGCTGCTTTTCGTTTTCTTCCAATAACCGTATGAACCGGTTGAAAAATAGATCGGCCAGCATCTGCGGCGTCCATTCATCCGGCTGCTTACCATAACCTTCAACGGCTACCTGGGCAACGAGTGAAGCAATTAAATCAATCTTTCGCTGATCTGCATCACTCATATTGCTGACCAACGGTACCTCAGCAACCTGGTCAAGCCAGTTATCCAACTGTTCTTCAAATTGTGCCATCATGTATGACCTCCCCATTCAGTTTTATCATTATATGAAAGATTCTACTATAATACAAACCTTTAAAATTCCAGTAAACCCAAATCAATCTCAAGACATTTTACCAATTATCATGTATCCTTATCAGACATATATTGAAATTGGAAGAGGAAATTAACCATGAATGAAGTCGTAATTCTAAGTGCAGTTAGAACCCCCATCGGCAAAATGGGCCGGCAATTGGCTAACTATTCAGCCGTTCAGCTTGGTACGCTCACCGCTAAGGCTGCGATTCGTGAAGCACGAATTCAGCCCGATATCATTGATCAAACGATCGTTGGTAACGTATTGCAGGCCGGTTCCGGCCAAAACGTTGCTCGCCAAATCAGCTTAAAGGCTGGCCTACCCGTCACCAGTACCGCTATGACGATCAATCAAGTCTGCGGTTCCGGCATCAAAGCCATCCGTCTAGCACAGTCCGCCATCCTACTGGGTGACGCCAACGTAGTTTTAGTCGGCGGTACTGAAAGTATGTCAAACGTGCCCTACCTGCTGCCAGACATGCGCCGCGGCTCCAAGTACGGCGAACGAAAAATCCTAGACGGGATCGAACACGATGCTTTGCGAGACGCGCTTACCCAGGAACTAATGGGCATGACCGCTGAAAATATTGCGGCTAAATACCACGTTTCACGCGCTGAACAAGATCGTTTTGCGCTGCGCTCCCATCAACGCGCGTTAACTGCCACTGAAGCCGGCTATTTTGAAAACGAAATCGTCCCGGTACCGCTCACCGCCAAAACGGCCAACCAAATGACCCGCGATGAAGCGATTCGACCCGACACTTCAATAGAAGCACTTCGTCATCTAAAACCCGCCTTTAAGACCGATGGCACCGTTACTGCCGGTAACTCAGCCGGTTTAAACGACGGTGCCAGCATGCTGGTTTTAATGTCTAAAACCGCTGCTGAAACGGCCGGCCTAGATTACCTAGCCGTGCTGGATGGCTATCAAGAAGTGGGCATCGATCCTAGTATCATGGGTTACGCCCCCTACTACGCTGTCTCCCAGCTATTACAAAAACAGGGCAAGACCATCACCGATATTGACCGCTACGAATTAAACGAAGCGTTTGCCGCCCAATCCGTGGCCGTCTCACGGGACCTTAAAATTCCTGACGACCGGCTAAACGTTAACGGCGGTGCCATTGCGTTAGGCCATCCAGTGGGTGCTTCTGGTGCCCGGATCATGACCACGCTGGTTCACGACTTGCAACGTGAACACTTAGAATCCGGCCTAGCCGCGATCTGTATCGGCGGCGGCATGGGCATTGCCCTTTCGATCCACCGTTAATTCCCATTTAAATACGCACACCAAGAGTGTGTGACAAAACTCGGTAGATTCCAGAATTTAACTCAAAAAAGCCTGTTCCGGCGAACTTTGTCAGAACAGGCTTTTTTGAGTTAAATGGCCGGAATCTGAGTTTTAGAACACGATTAGACTATATTGAAGTATTGAACAAATGGTCATTTTTTTGCTATTTTCAGTTAAGAAGACAGTTAAAATACTTACCAATATAGACTTATGTCACGGCCTCTTTCCGTTATTTAGCCTCTTCAAAGTGCGCGTGCAGATCAATGGGAACTGGCCGTCTGAGGGTCACCGTATCTGGTGTGACGGCACAATCCAGCGCCACCACGTGCACGCCAGCTTGCTGCGCAGTCTCAATGGCCACAAATAACTGCGGCGCTCGCTGCCGATAAATGGTCATCACGTGGGCGTAATCCAGCTGCACGACAAATAATAGATAGGCCATGGCCCCCTCGCCAATCGCCCGTGTCAGTTCATGAACGTGTTTGACAGCCCGAACAGTGGGCGCATCTGGAAAAGCTGCCACACCGTCATTTTCTAACGTGACCCCTTTAACTTCGATCCAAAGGTCCTGACCCGAAACCGTTTGACCCCAGAAATCCAAGCGTGAATCGTGGTAGACCGTTTCTGGTTTAAAGCGGCTCAGTTCTGGCATCTCCGGTAACTGCAATGTATGCGCCAACTGGGCTTCTTTCACTAACTGGTTGGGCAGCTGACTATCAATATTGATCCAGTGTTGCCCCTGCTTATTCACCGCAACCAGATCGTAAGCCGTTTTCCGGGTTGCCTTGGGCTGATAATTCAAAGCGACCTGCGTTCCTGGCACCAGTAATTCCTTACTCCGGCCGGTATTTTTAACGTGGACCGTCACCAGTTTACCTGCCAGTCGACAATGGGCGATAAACCGGTTCGGCCGCTCAATAAACGTTGCTAATTTAACATCTTCATACTGCACGTGATCACCTTCTGTCATTAATTTTGCACGGGTCCTTTTTAAAATGCAATGAAAGGGGTAAAATTTAGATTAGACTTTTATGAGGAGGCAACTCATGCCAGCTACATACTTAAGACGGGCTACCCAAGCAGACCTACCCGCAATCACAGCAATCATTGATAACGCTAAGGCCTACTTAAAGAAACAGAACATCGATCAGTGGCAGGATGGCTATCCTGATCCAGCAACACTCAAACAAGATATCAAGGATGGTATCACCTTTGTTTTGATCTTTGATGGCGCCATTGCTGGTACTGCTGCTTTGCACCAGGGAATTGATATCAACTATCTCAAGATCGATGACGGTGACTGGATCACAGGGATCGATGCCCGTTACACGGCTATTCACCGAATCGCCGTTGCCAGCAACTTCCGGGGTCAGCACCTATCAGAAAAACTGATGAGCGGCCTGATCTCGATCTCTAATGTGCTGGGCTTCCAGGATGTTCGGATCGACACTCACCCCGATAATAAGGGCATGCGCCACGTCATCACTCAGTGCGGTTTCGACTATCGTGGTAAAGTCTATATGCAGCGCGATCATGCGCTACGTTATGCTTACGAGTTAGTGATCAAGTAGTCAGTGAGGTGAGGTTTTATGACCATTGCAGATACGGCAGTGCAGATTAAATTGATGATTCTTTTCGCGGTTGGATTGATTGCATTGCTGAGTGTGATTATCGTTAGCATCCGTCATGACCACCGCATTGCGTTAACATCAACACTGCCACTAATAATTGTGTCAATCTTCATGCTGATCGTCTTGATCAGTTTACTGTTACTTTAAAGAGAACACTAAAAAGGCTTGAGGATTCAACGTTAATCGTTGAAACTTCAAGCCTTTTTAGATTGTAATCCATTAATGCCGTGCGTTCAGTGGCTGCTTAATCAATAACCAGCGCCACACTTCCCAGATAACGCCCAGTACAAACAGTACTAGTCCGATAACTGACAGATAGCGTCCGGCTGTTAGTCCAGGTGTTTGATACGTTAACCGAATCTGATGGCGACCAGCCGGAATCTTCGCGCCAACAAATCCCGTATTCACCTTTTGGGTCGGCGTCTGATTACCGTCCACGGCTAAGTGCCAGCCCTTGGTGTAAGGAATCGAAGTTGTCAGAACACTCGCCTGCGCCTGGTTAGTACTCCCAGAAACCCGGTTATTAGTGACTTTCAACTGTTTAAGGCCCCGTTTTTGAATCTGAGTCGTTTTTTGACGGTAGTGCTGCCCAAATGGGACTGCAATCACCCGCACGTGTTTAAAGCTCATCTGTTGCGCTTTATAAAACGAGACATTGATCGTCTTTCGAGGCTTCTTAGAATAACCCAAGTTGATCAATGCTTGAGTTTTAGGTTCATAGTCAGACATATTATCGATCCCTAACTGCTGAATGGGCGTGATTTTATGATGTGACTCAACCTGCAGAATAAACGAATTAAAGTATTGGTTATTCGTGAGATCTCGTAAATAGTTCAACTTATCGCCATGTGAAAACGGCACGTTGCTCATTAACGAGCGCTGCGCAACGAAATTCAGGCGATCATTCAGTGACGGAAACTGCGCTTTGATGCCATCGAACTCAATGTAAAGCTCACTGTTCTTATACGCTGAAGGATGCTTCAACGTAATCTGATAGTTGGCATTTTGACCCAGAGAATCGCTGGCCATTTCTTTTAAGCCATGGCGATTAGCGTCATTATTCGCGTTGACCATTGATTGATTTTGCTCGAGTAAATTGCTGACAGCTTGACTAGGAACCTTCTGCTTAAGAACCATCTGATCTTTTTCCAGTCGTTTTGCCGTTAGGTCTTTTGACTCAACCGGCTCTAAAACGGACTGGCTGGTCCGATGGTGAGCCTGATAGTCGAAGAGCTGCTTCTCCGTTGTGATCGGCTGATAATTCATTTTAACTGAATAGGGCACAATTTTACCGGCCTTTTGAGCATTGACCGTCTTGACCCCTTTAACTGGATGACTAGTCAGCGTCCCGTCTAACATGGCCTGTTCCTTATCGTTAGCAGATAATCGCTGGTAAGCCGGCCGATTCAATTGCTGGGTCTGCGTGTAGGCTAACGGCAAAGCATACCGATTACGATACAGCGCAGTTCCAGACTTATTGTCTAAGCTATAAACCGGCTGATTTTGGAACACGATCGGCTGTTTATGCTTATTTTTCATGATCTTGAACCCGTAAGGTACCTTTGACTTACCGATTTCACTTTGTTTCGCAAACAGGTATTTGACGTTCAATAACGATGACATCGTGGTTCGATTATCAACGTTACTGGTTGGGTTATTCATGGTATTTTCACTGTTTTGCAGGTCCTTATTAAAGGCGTTGACGGCCCCATTTTGAACGGAAAAATACGACCCGATTGGATGTGTCCCCAGCAGCATGGGAATGTTATTCCCCACTGTCCGCGACGTGTAATAATCTGAAGTTTCAGCCGTCCGGTAAAACGATTGGTCATGCCGGTTTAAATAACGGTCCGCAAAATCATAGTAGGCTTTGATCCAGTGGTCAGCCACGCCCCGACTTAATTCGCCGATCTGCAGCCGGTCGTTATAGCTGCTGCTATAAAAACCTAATCCTAAACTAGTGACGTTAACGATCACTAGTATCAGCAGTGTCAGCCTGACCTGAATGCCCTTAAAGCCCGCAATTAAACCGTATGCAATGGCCAGTAGCAGCACCAAATAAATGCCGTACGTGACCCCTTGATGCGCTGGTAGGTTGAACCCAAACCCGTTACCGATCCAAACCAGGGCCAAGAACAATAACGTGCCCCCAAGAAACCATTTAAAATCGGCTAGTACCAGTTCAGAAATGTGATCCACAAAGATACCGGCCGCCAGAGCAAATACTAACTGTGACAGCAACAGCCAACGGTTGGACGGTGTACTCATAACGTTCATCGCCGCCGCAAATTGCGGGAACAAAACGGCTACGAAGGTTAGTATCAGCGTCACGTTCAACATTAAGAATCTTTTGAAGTGACGTAACGTCCACATCATGGCCAGTAAGGCTAAGCCGCTGGTTCCCATCACTGCCCAGTAATACCGGCCGCTGCTGCTAGAATCTAATAGCGCTCCCGGTAATTTGAGGTAATAAATTGCGGGGTAGAGTTTCAGCCCATTCGCAAAATTGGTCGCACCAGACCTTGACGAATTCAGCATGGAATCAATGTTTGGTAACATCACCATGGCTGAAATCAGCAACGCCATCACCACTGTCAGCATAAAGTAACCAAATGACTTGGGCAGTGACCGAGCTAATTCATCCTTTCGTTTCAAATCAATGTAGCGAATAATCGCAAAGATCAACGATCCGATCCCCAGCAAGTAGGCAAAGTAAACGTTACTGATCAAAGTCACTGCTGTAATCGCTACCAGCCACAGAAACGATTGGCCATGGTAAATTTTATCGACCGCCGTACACAGCAGCGGGAAGAAAATCAACGGTAGCAGGAAAAAGGGATGGTGAAAAGAAACGTAGAACGAAAAACTCGTAAACGTATAGATCAACGTGGCAATTAAACTGCCGCTGCGCTTTAATTTCATCTGTTTAGCAAACACTAAGAATGCTAGCCCCACGGCATATAACCGCACGAACGTAAGCAGCTGATAACCCAGTTGAATCTGGTCAGCCGGGAACAAAGCGATCAAGTAGCTGAACGGGTCACCAACAACGTAGTAGGCGAAGGTCGTCATCTGATCGGCACCAAGGCCCAGATTCCACGACCAGCCAAATAATGATTGGTGATCCGTCCCCCGCAGGATCCGATAAAATTGTTCGAGGATCGGGTAGTGCTGAGAAATCCCGTCCATTTTCCAGATCGTCGTCTGACCTAAAAGACGCAACGAGCCAAAAGAACAGCACACAACTAAAGCAAATATAACCGTATAAACCAGCCATACCGGAATTCTTTCATAAATTTTTTTCAAAACGATTCTCTCCAGTTTTTTGATTGATTAATAATTCCTATTATGCCATGCCCATGGCGGTAGAAACAAACTCAACTGGCATAATCACTGGATTACAAGCCCTTTTTCACTTGCTAAAAAGCGTTATTATCGCCATTTTTTAAGAAAAATTAAGTTTTTATATCAAATCGATTAAAACTGCAAAAATCAGACTTGAACTAACTGATCGATTGACAAGAGGTAGAGATACTGATTGCGGACGGGCTTTTGCAGCATCTTCTCCAGCGCTAACGCGTATAAGCGCAGCTGGCCTTCATAGCGGTGCTTCACTTTTTCGATCCCCGCCTCCGTTGGCTGCAAATAATCGGTCTTGTAATCAAACAGCGTAATGCCATCCTCGGTAACAAAGTACCCGTCAATGATCCCGTGAATCAAGATTTTAGCGTCCGCGTCATCGACAGTCGTAAAGGCATCCTTAGCTGGCAATAACAGGGAAAATGGCGTTTCGCGTTTGAGGCTGTCTTGATGCTGCAGAATCGTCTGCCCAAATTCACTCTTAAAGAAGTTGACGACTTGATCTTGTTTGATCCGCTCGGCCACTGCTGGCTGCATCACCTTTTGGTCAACTAACCGGTCAATGACCGCCTGAACGGTCTTCAGATCGATTGGCTGTGCCAGATCAATTTCCTGGAAGATCAAATGAGTGGCCGTCCCAATTTCAGCTGATGTGGGTGCGTTAATCGTCTGCATAAAGTCTGGCTGTGCCAGATCATGGGTCACAAACCGGTTACCGCCCTGCGCCGTCTGCCAATTGGGCTGAAAGTCCCCCAGCTGCTTAAGATCCGGATCTTCAAACAAGCGTTTAATTTCGGAAACGGACTGGTAGGCCGTTGTCTGGGTTTCGGCTTGATGCTGATAGCGAAAGGCCATCAGCTGATCGATTTCATCGACGTTGACATCGGTATAGTCGGCGGACTTGACCTGCTTCTTCAAGTCCTGTAGCCAGATTTTACCCGTCGTCGGTTTCGACCTTGGCCCCATGTTAACGAGATCATCGGCCGAATAAAAGTGGAGTTCAAACTGCGTCTCATCATCCTTTAAATCTGGCAGCACCTTTTTTTCTGGGTTCAGTTCAAACTGCGGGTGCCGCATCAAAGCTAAGCCGATCCAGTCCAAAAAGTTCTGGGTCTTCTCCCGTAGATTGGGATTTAACACCAGTGAGTCATCGTGATTTGCGGCGCTCCAGCCCTTGATCAGATTGTCTTGGCCCTTGCAGGCACCAACGATGTAAAGCCGCTGTTCAGCCCGGGTCAGCGCCACGTATAATTTACGCATTTCTTCAGCCAGAGCCTCTTTACGGGTCGCCGCTTGAATCACTAGCTTTGGCAAGGTGGGGGCTGCCACCCGCTTTTCTGGATCAAAGTAGTCGATCCCGATACCTAACTGATTGTTAAGCACCGCGTGGTCAGTCAGGTCTTGCATATTGAACTTCTTTGACGCGTTCAATAAGAAGACCACTGGAAATTCCAGTCCCTTGCTGCCATGAATCGTCATCACTTGCACGGCATTTTCCGTTGCTCTGGTCTTCGCTTCTGCCAGATCGTGGTCGTTACGCTGCATCCGTTCAATAAACCTAACGAACTGAAACAGGCCCTTAAACCCGTTTTGCTCGTAGTCGGCCGCCCGTTCATACAGTGCGTGCAGGTTAGCCTGCCGCTGCGGGCCCGCTGGCATTCCCGCGACATAGTCCAGAAAACCAGTCGTTTGATAGATCTGCCAAATCAACGTGGCTAGCTGTTTTTGCCGCGCAGTGGTTTGAAATTGCTGCAGCTGTTCCAAGAATTTCTGAATCTTAGGGTAGAGTTCATCCGCGTAATGATTGCCCGCATACTCATCTTGGTAGCCCTGATAAAAGTGCAGCAGCGCGGAATAGTAATCGTCGGACTTATCGTTGATCCGTAAATAAGCCAATTCATTTTCGTTCAAACCCACGATTGGCGACCGTAGTACCGCCGCTAACGGAATGTCTTGATAGGGATTATCAATGATCTGCAGCATCGACATCATGATCTGAACTTCGGTGGTTTTAAAGTAGCTTTGCGCATCGTTGATCTGTACCGGAATATCCGCTCGACCAAACTGATCTTGAATTTCCAAATTATTCTTTTTGGTTGACGAAATAATAGCAATATCTTCGTACTTCAGTGGCCGCAGCTGCTGTTCTGAACGGTCCCAGATCTGCGTTTCTTTAGCTAATAATTCACGAATCTGCTGGGCAATCAGGGTCACTTGACCGGCGTCACCATCTGGCGCGTCATCCGCTCCAGCGTCACTCGGCGCCTCAGTATCATAGATCATTAAGAATGCGACGTTGGGTAAGGTATCCGGATAGTTAGCGCCGTAAACGAGCTTAGCTGAGCCCGCATATTTGATCTGACCTAACTGCTCGTCCATGATCTGGGTGAAGATCAGGTTGGTAAACGCATCAACGTTTTTCATTGAGCGGAAGTTTTCCGCCAGCGTAATTTCCTTACCGGCATCAGGATCTGCTTGATACCGGTTGAATTTATCAATAAATAACTTGGGCTCCGCCAGTCTGAAACGGTAAATGGACTGCTTGATGTCCCCCACCATAAATAAATTACCGGGGTGCTCATGGGCTAACGTGGTCACAATGGCTTCTTGCAGTTCATTGGTATCTTGATATTCATCCACCATAATTTCGTGGTAGTCCTTGGATAATTGTTCCCGGACCGCGATGGCTTCAGGGGCTGGAGCCTGCAAGATCTGCAGGGCAAAGTGTTCAATATCGCTGAACTCCCAGACGTGCCGGCGCCGTTTTTCGGCATCGTAAGCCGTGGCAAATTGCTGCACCACGGCTGCCAGTTCTGCAACGATCCCACGGCTGTTATTCATGGCTTCAGCCGTCGCTTCTTCTGGTAACGGCATTAATTTAGCAGCTGTTTCCAGTGCCTTCTTGGCATTGTCGCGGTGTGCGACAAACGTGCCTTTAATGTCTTGATAGTCATCATACTCAGCCGATTTTTTACCAATACTTGGCAGCCGGCCCCAAGGAAATTCATTGAGACCTTGTCTTAATCCGTCCCACGATAATTCGTCCATGTGAAATTCGGATAAGGACACCAGCAAGTCATCCATGTAAGCGACGGCCTTGTCAATGTTGACTCCATCTGCCAGTTCGCGGCCCTGCTGTAATTCCTGCTTCGCGGTATCCAGTTGCTGCGAGATCAGCGGCAGTACCTGCTGTTGCACGATCGAACTGGCCATCAATGGACCGTCCACCCGATACGGTGCCGCTAAAGTCTTCAGCCAAGCACTGGGATCCGGCTTCGCACCCATGAACGAAAAGACCTGCATCACTTGATCGGTCAACCCATCATCGGAACGGTCATTAGAAAAATTCGTGACCAGTTGTTTGAACGCGCCGTCGTCATCATTTTGGTACAGCTGCTCACGCACGTCGTTCCAAACCTCGTCTTTTAGCAGATCACTTTCGGATTGATCGCCCAGGATCCGAAAGACCGGATCCAGATCGATCAAATAGTAATAACGCTCGACGATTTTTTGGCAAAAAGCGTCCAGTGTACTGATGTCAGCTACCGGTAAGACTGCTAATTGACGGGATAAATACCGCTGCTCCGAAGCATCCGCCACACTGATCTGCTGGCGCAGCGCCGTTTCGATCCGGTCCTTCATTTCGGCTGCCGCCGCGCGGGTAAAGGTCACGATCAGGAGGTTTTCCAGACTTTCATGCGCCAAGATCATGTTGATCACCCGGTCTACTAACACCCGCGTTTTTCCAGAACCAGCGGAAGCCGAAACCAGCAGATTAGTCTGGTGGGTATCTAAAACTTGTTGTTGACTCTTAGTGTAATTCACGCCGTTTAACCTCCGTTTCGATTTGCGCCATAATATCGGCTGCTTTGGACGCCGCGGTCTGTATCCGGTAACTGTTTTCCGGCAGCATCGGATCAAACTGCATGATCGCCGTGTACGGTGAATTCGTCATGGCCGTCATCCCACTAGCCGGTTTATACGGATTCAATTCAACTTCACCGTCAAAAATAGCATTGCCGGCATCCGTGATCTTCATTTCCGTGTACTTCAATAAACTCTTTAACTGATCCATCGTAATAATGGAATTAGATTTAGCCGTTGATCCATCCTTCCGAAACTTAAACGGAAAGACCTTCGCCGCTTCACTCACGTCTAGTTCAGGTTCTAGTCCGTGGAGCATTTCATCATCGGCTACCAGTACCCCTTCATAGCGTTCTTTAGCTAATAAAGCACTGGCAATATCCGTCTTAATATCACTGGGCCGCAACCGCGGATTTTGCAAATGCAGGTATAGTGCGCCCGCCAACTGTGCGTCTTCGTCATCGGCTACTAGACCCATATTCTGCTGCACTACATCCAGATACGTCATCATCTGCATGGCAATGCCTTCGTAGATATCGTTAAACTTAACCGTATGTTCACTGGATTTGTAGTCAACAATGCCGATGTACTCGTTCGTCGGTAATTTCAGCGTATCGATGCGGTCAATTTTACCCCGAACCCGAATCTGCTTTTCCTTTGGCAGATCAAAGACCAGTGGCGGTAACCCGTTCTCCGCACCAATGTGGCCAAACAGGACTTCGGTCTTGCGGGCCCGCATCGGTGTGTACTGACTCTGTTTGTGAAAGGTCGCCGCCATTTGCCGAACGACTCCAATCAGCTGCTGCTTGATAAAGGTCATCCGCTGACTGGAATTTAAAATCGCGTATTGCAGGTTCTTCGGGTCGTTTAAAATTTTACTCGTGATCTCTGTGATCAGTTCGTTCAGCTGCTTCTCATCTAAAGTGGCTAGGTCGAGTTTTTCCGCGTTGACCCGTTTCATTAACTGATCCATGGCAGCGTGGAAGAACTCGCCAGTATTAGCTGGTGACAGTTCAAATTCATCCCGTTCACGCAGCTTTAACCCGTACTTGAGAAAGTACGCGTACTGGTTGCGATAAAATTCCTCCAACTTAGAAATCGAGCTGTTGATCGTGTTGCCGTACAGTCCGGTGACGATTTCAGCATCGAGCTGTGCAGGAACGTTGCGGTAGGAAATACTGCCCAGTAACTTTTCCGTTAACGCTTTCGTATTCCCTTGATCAAGGACTTGATAAACGTACTGCCACGCGGTACTCAAGTCGACGTTTCGATCACGAGAATCATTGCTGGCCTGAATTAAGTGCCGCAGCGTTGCCCGCTTAGCGCCCAGATACGGTTTCAGGTCCTGCTGATCAGCTTGCGGCATCGCCGTATGGCTGATTATGGGTAAGTTAAAATGTTTTTGAATCCGTGCTAAGTAAGGGCTAATCTGGTTTTGCGCGTCATCGCCGGCATTGATGGGATAGGTGAAAATCAAGCGCTCACTGGGTGTCATAAAGGCCAGATAGTTGATATAGGGCTCACCCTGCAACGTCATGATGCCATCATCGTTTAGATACTCGCCTTCTGGCAGCGTTAGTTTTTGGCGGTCCTGATCGTTCAGTAAATGCGTGGGCAACGTGGTGTCTGGCATCGTGGTATCAATTGACCCAATCATAAATGTGATCTTCCGGTTATTCATTTGAATAATGCCGCTTTCAGAAATCATCACCTGATCAAGTGTCGAAGGAATCTGCGAATAGTCAGCCCCCTCAAACCCGGCCTGCAGCAACGCTAAGAAATCCTGGGACTGAAATAGCCGATCCCCTAAAATCGTGACGTATTCATCCAGCAGGTCACAAAACGTTTGCCAGACCTGTTCTGGCTGTCCCGCTTGCACCAGGTCCCCAGCGTCAATGGCTTGATCACGCCAAGCCATTAACCGATCCACGACCCCGTTTTCAGTCATAAAGTTCACCAGTAAGGTCGCTGCTTCCCGGCCGTTTTTAACTTGATCTAATTTTTTATAGAACGGTACCAATGTGTCTCTGACAAACCGGCGAATGCCGTTGATCTGCTCGGAGGTCGCTTGATCCGCACTGGTGACGGTTCCCAGATCATCACTGTGCAGCCGGGCGTACGGCCAGTCTTCTTTTTGCAGCCATCGAGAGCCTTGATAGCCCATCTTTAAGACCCAGTTTTCCGTCTTAAACAGCGCGTCACGAAACGTGTCGATGTTCATCTCGTGATCATCAGCGGTTTTCGGGACTAACAGTTCGGTCTTCAGTAGCCGCATAATATCCGCGTACTGGAAGTGCTTGCGCTTAATTTCAAACAGCGCATTGATCAATTCCACCAAGGGATGGTCGGCCATTGACTGCTGAACGTCGCTAAAGTAAGGGATCTCCTGGGCGTTCATAATCGGCGCTAAAATAGTGGCATATTGATCCAAATGGCGGGTCAAGATTAGAAAGTCCCGGTACCGGTAGCCCTTTTCAGCGACTAACTGCCGGATCATGGTGGCTACCCGGGCCACTTCAGCATACCGGTTATCGGCTTGAATGATCTGAATGTGATCAGCCTGTTGTAAATCTTCAGTCTGCGTTGCCGTAACCCCTGTCGCCGTTGACTGCCAGTAAGTTTCCAGCTGCTGCAGTTCAGGAGTCGTCCGAGTCGTGGTGGCTTTAATATCGCGCAACACCGGTACTGACAGTGCCCGTGCCGTCTGGTAAAGCCGCATATAGGTCCGCGACGGTTGAAAGAACAAACTCTGCTCGTTAATGGCATCAGCCGTTGGTGTCCCTTGATCCAAGATCAGCGCAACTTTAACTTCCGCTGCTTGGCTCATCAGCGTCGTTAACAGCTTCATTTCCTGCGCCGAGAACTGGGTCTGAGAGAAACCATCAAAGTAAAAGTGCGCGTGACTGAGATCTACTTTTTCCAAGTAAGTGCTCAGTTGATTCAGTAAATCGGTGTTGGCCACGTACTTATTGGTCATCGCCTGTTCAAAACTGTCGTAGATCAAGACGAGATCGTGTAATTTGGCATCGAGATCCGCGCTGGTCCCGGTCAGTTTTTTTGCGACTTGGTCGAGGTCTAAAACACTGACCTGACCGGTTTTTAACTCCAATATTTGGCGGGTCAGTAAACTAATGAACCCCGGCCGGTCTGCTTCACCAGCAAATAAGCGCAGTTCATCTTGATGGTCTAAAATGGCTTGATAAACCAGCATGTTCATCCCGGCTTGAGAAATTCGCGGCAGCTGATAAGCCGGAGCGTTCTTCATAAAAAACCAGGCTAGGCGGGTCAGTGAAAGCACCTGCACGCCGGATTGCGCGTACGCCCCATTTTCCACACCGGCCAACTGAGCTAACCTAGTCAGCACCTGAACTTCAGATTCGAATTTAATGTGGTTTGGCACTAAGTAATAGAATTGATCATCAGGGTGTACCTGCTGCGCCTTAGCCAGTTCTGCTAAGAGGCTTGCCTGATGGTCAACGCTGGCTTTTCCAATCACAAATTGCAACGTCATTGTCGTCGTTCCTTTCTATCTATCACGCTATCATCCATGAAACTATCGCTTTGGGTATGCTCGAATTTTGCTGATTTTATCATAGCATATTTGAACGTCTGTTCGTGCTAACTGCTAGTGTTTAATCAAAATGTTTCATGTGAAACTTTTTGGCTATTGCTAAGTGCTGATAATGGCATAAAATAAGGGCTTCAACAGTCTCTAGCTAACTAACTGTTGAAGTCCTTTTTCATGATTCTTGATTAAGTTTAATTCGATTTTCTTTTAAAACGGCATTGGTATAGTGTTCTAGATCAGCCAACGTTTCCGGATCATCATTTTGATTAGCAGCTTTGCTTTCCGCAATTGCCCACTTCGCCAAATTATCCGTAATGGGTACGATATCTTGCAGAATATGCATTTTGGCTTGGTCAACGTGTGCTTTTCGAATTTCTTTAAAGCTGTCGTAATCAGTGATCAGCCGCAAATTATCACCGCTATCTAATTCAGTGGACTCAAAAATAATAAAATGCGATTTTTGATTCGCCTCATCCATTTGCGATTTCAGCATCGCCAATTGTTCAGGATTAGTTTTAATCGCCACAGCACGTCACCTCTTTACACTCATTTTAACAAACATTTGCCTAGTAAACACGGTGTAAAGCAGAACTTAAGACTTTTACTACTGGCGAACCTGGCCGTTGCCGTAAATGATGTACTTGGTCGACGTTAATTCGTGCAGCCCCATTGGTCCGCGGGCGTGCAATTTTTGCGTACTGATCCCAATTTCGGCACCAAATCCAAATTCAAACCCATCGGTGAACCGGGTTGACGCATTGATATACACGCAGGCCGCGTCGATCTGCTGCAAAAATTTTTGCCCGTTTTGATAATTATCCGTGATGATGGCTTCGGAGTGCTTCGTATTGTGGGCGTTAATATGTGCGATGGCTTCGTCTTCTGAATCGACGACTTTCACCGCCATGATAAGGTCGTTATACTCTGTATCCCAGTCAGCAGCCGTTGCCGGCACCATACTTGGGACGATCGCGCAGGCGCGTTCGTCACCGCGTAATTGCACCCCTTGGTCGGCTAACGCAGCCGCGATCACTGGCAGATACTTGTCAGCAACGGCGCTGTGGATCACCAGTTTTTCCGCTGAGTTGCAGACGGAGGGCCGCTGTACCTTAGCGTTGACCGTAATATCAACCGCCATTTGTAATTCGGCATATTGATCCACGTAGATATGACAGTTACCGGCACCGGTTTCGATGACTGGTACTTTAGCCGTGGCCACGACCCGTTGAATCAGGCCACGGCCACCACGGGGAATCAGCACATCGAGGTAACCAGTCAGTGCCATCATTTCGTTAGCAGTTTCGTGGGAGGTATCGTGCACTAATTGAACCGCATTTTCGTCCACACCGAGCTGTTTTAACGCCCCACGGAGCACGTCACTAATGGCAATGTTAGTCTGAATGGCTTCCTTGCCACCCCGGAGCATGATGGCGTTACCACTTTTATAGCTTAAAGCAGAAGCATCCGCCGTGACGTTTGGCCGGGCTTCAAAAATAATCCCGATAACGCCTAGCGGTACGCGCTGCTTGCCAATCATTAAGCCGGCTTCATTCTTCCACATTTTGTCCACGCTGCCGATGGGATCTGGCAGTTGCGCCACTTGCCGCATCCCTGCCGCCATAGCATTGATCCGGTCAGCCGTCAGGGTCAGCCGGTCCACAAAACTGGCTTTCAGGTCAGTAGCATTCGCTAGATCCTGTTGATTAGCCGCTAAAATCGTGTCTGTATGCGCCACTAGCGCATCCGCCATTGCCGTTAAACCAACGTTACGCTGCTGATTCGACAATTGGGCTAACTGGGTCTCCGCTTGACGGGCCAGCTGCCCCATTTGTTCTAATTGAGTGAGTTTACTTGTCTCATTTGCCATTTTGCACCACTCCTTTTTCTTCAGGGGTAAACCAAGTTCCAAGTGGTTTACCAGCTAAAATATCCAAAATGATGGCGGGATCTTTACCGCTGGCTAATATCATTTGTGAATCATGTTCCAGCATGATCTTCGCCGCCGTTAATTTCGTCACCATGCCGCCAGTCCCGTAACGGCTGCCTTTACCGCCAGCCACCGCATAGGTTTCATCGTCAATATGATGAATCGTTGGAATCAGCTGCGCATCATCATGCTTCAAGGGATTTTGATCATAAAAGCCCTCAATGTCAGAGAGCATGATCAGCAGGTCCGCATCCACGTGGGTGGCCACGATGGCTGACAACTGATCGTTATCACCAAATTTAGTCCGGTGATCCATTTCATCTACGGCGATCGAGTCATTTTCATTTACGATAGGAACCACGTGGCGCGCCAGTAATTTATCAAAGGTATCCATAACGTGTTGATTGCTGGCCGGAAAATCGAACACATCGTGAGTTAATAACAGCTGCCCAATGGTCTGATTATAATGCGCAAACCGCTGATTAAACATCGTGATCAGCTTGCTTTGGCCAATTGAAGCCAGTGCCTGCTGTTCGCTGATCTCCTTGGGTCGCTCCTTCAGCCGCAGGGCATTTAAGCCAACACCAATCGCCCCAGATGACACTAAGATCACTTCTCTACCCTGCTCGCAAAGCGTACTGAGCACGAACGCCAATTGATCGATGACGCGTAAATTCAATCCGCCGCTGGGGTAAACCAAGCTACTCGTCCCAACTTTAACGACTAACCGTTTAACCTTCATATTCCGTTTGCTGAGTTGCGTTCCCATAACTATCCCGTCTTTCCGTTCCAAGTATTTTCTCATTTAAAACACACGCTATATATTATCCATCATTATTGCTTATTTTTCAGGTTTTGACAACCAATAACGCCGGCTTTCTCTCATTAGTGAAATGAAAACCGTATGAGATAAGCAACCATTTAAATTAAAAAATTCTCATTTTGTTCTTGACTTTTAATTTAAAATGATTAATATTATCCACATAAACAAGTTTTCATTTCACACATATCTAAATAGTTTTTCAAAGACTATGCGTAGAAGAGTAGTCACTGGCCAGATTCTCAGGGAGCCTCAGTAAGTGCGACGAGGTAATCGACCCAGCGATGAAAGTAATCTACAAGTCGTGACCGCGACGTTTAACGAAGTGGTCACTGGGAATGCGCCCATTACAGCAATGAAGTATCGTGGACCGACCGCGCATCGGTTTGCTGTACTTTCGAAGTCAGCCATCGTGAGGTGGTTGAAAATTAAGGTGGTAACACGTCGATAACACGTCCTTAGCTTTTATAAGCTAGGGGCGTTTTTTATTACCCCGCTACCACCAAAACATACAGGAGGTTTTCAATATGAAAACAACGCTCACAAGACGTCAATATATTATTCTAGGTTCACTGCTATTCGGTCTCTTCTTTGGGGCTGGTAATTTGATCTTCCCGATTCATCTAGGCCAACTCGCCGCTGGTAACTGGGGACCTGCCGCCATTGGTTTCTTACTAACCGCGATTCTTTTGCCATTATTATCAATTCTCGCCATCAGTTTAACTCGCAGCAGCAGTGCTTATGATCTCGCACGACCAGCTGGTAAAGGGTTCGCCCTGTTCTTCCTGATCATGATCCACGCCACGTTAGGGATCTTGGTTGCTTCCCCACGGACAGCGACCACGACCTTCGCCATTGGCATTCAGCCCTTCTTACCAAAGGCCTGGGATCAAATGGGATTGCTGATCTTCTCATTCCTATTCTTCGGCATCTCACTGTTGATGGCTTGGAACCAATCCAAGATCACCGACTATGTTGGTAAGTTGCTCAACCCGATCTTACTTGGTCTCTTAGCCTTTATCTTCTTCATGGCCTTTATCATTAAAGGTGACATCCGCCAGATTTCAATCTTCCCTAGCGGTTCCGGTGCGGGCGGCAACCTGATCAATGGTTTTCTACAAGGTTACAACACCATGGATGCTTTGGCTGGTTTAGGTTTCGGGGTTACGATCATCACCGCTTTGAAGTTCTTCGGTGTTAATGACACTAAGACCCGTTCCAAAGCGGTTGCTAAAGTTGGTGCCATCAGTATGGGTCTTGAAGCGATTATCTATATTTTCCTGATTGCGCTTGGTGCTGCTAGTTTGAATTACTTGAAGTTAAGTGCTGATGGTGGGACTGCCTTCTCCGCTATCATGGCCCACTACACCGGTATGGCCGGCACCGCAATTCTTGGGGCCGTTACCTTCCTTGCTTGCATCACCTCATGTATTGGTTTGATGGCCGCCCTTTCAGAAGACTGGGGCCACCGTTTTCCAAAACTGGGCTACCATTTCTTCCTGACTTTCAGTTCCATTGGTGCCTTCGCCATTGCTAACTTCGGTTTGGATCAAATTATCACTTACTCCACACCACTACTTAGCTTCATCTACCCACTGGCAATGTCTCTGATTTTCTTGGGACTCCTGCATCCATTCATGGGCAAGAACGTCTTCATCTACAAGACAACGATTATCCTCACCTTCATTCCCGCTTTTCTAGATGCCATCCACAACTTACCACCATTCTTTGCCAATATGGGGATCTTCAAAGCCATCAATGCCTGGGCTGGTAACGTTATCCCACTCTTCAATCAAGGCTTGGACTTCTTCCCATTCATGCTGATCGGTATTCTAGGTAGCTGGGCTATCAGTAAGCTCCTCAACCTACAACCAGCAGCAAGTCTTGAAAAAAAATAAGTTTACTTCTATATAATATAATAACGACACATAGCTTTCGATTCCTCCAAACACACATATTGTAAAACCGAAAACGACCTTCTCACTAGCTATTGCTAAAATCCCCCTGCTTTGGCCAAATGAATGATATTAATTCATCTGGTCAGAGCGGGGGGATTTTATTATACCAAGAAGAAAACGTTCTGCTTTAGTTTCCAATCTGTTTAATGTGTTGGGTAGTTAGTTTAATTACTTGTGGCTGTACTGGGGTGGTTTGATTGGGTGAAATTCCCGGCCACCCTTACGGAAAAAGACACCAGTGTAAAGGTAACTATTGATTGTGAGCGCGCAACCACTTGTTGCATTTAGTAACGTAAACAACTTGTTTCTCCCCCAATCCAGGTGATTCTAGTATATTGATGGTGTTAACAGAAAACCTCTAATGCGCATTAGAACCATTAATTTAGTGGGAGATTTTAAAGATGACCAATTTTAAGAATAATGATAGAGTCTCAGTTCACTCGTGCAACAAGTTCATTAAGCTGACTGCAATGTCTGCCTTAGCAATGCTGTCGTTCAGTGCCATAAGCACACCATTAGTAAGTAGCGTTACTGTACATGCCACAACTGATCAAAGTTTAAACTCGACTAAGACAACCACCGGAGTAGAAAATGCTCTACCTCAGTTAGTAAAAGAATCGGATGTACAGGAACTAATTCAAGATAATCTAGCCACCGCAACACCTGATCAAATGAACGAAATCGCCCAGAAAGTGAGGGGAGCAGTTACCACAACTGTCTAGGGCAATGAAACGATCATGGAAATCAAAGATTCAGCCTTAGAACACGCTTATTTATCTGTATTAGCGCCAAACGTCTTAGTAGTTGGCAACAGAAAAACCGGCGTTACTAAAATTGTCTGGCATGGTGCTGTGAAGAAAGGAAACGCTGATTTATACTTATCTAAGAGTTCCCTCGTGGGTGCTCATGCAGGTGTGGCAGCGGCTAACTTACTATTAATTGTAGTTCAAGCGTACCGAGAAAACTACAGAGGTGCCATTTCCGCAATGAAAACAGCTATTAAACAAACAGTGACTTCCTCTAAAGTAAAAAGTGGTAAGATCTTTGAAATGCATCACTGGACATCCATCAAAGTTAAAAATCAATAAAGTAATAGAGGCACATGAATGAAACCTACAAAACCTTCACAAGTATTTATTAAACCTTTTGATGACTGGAATCGGCACCTGAGACCGTTAGACACAATTACTCTAATTTTATTAATGGTTACCATTTTCTATAATCCACTTTGGTTAGCACTACTTACGTCTATAATTGCTGTGACAGACGCCTTTGCTTCTGTAGGTTTAATTGTACTCAACGCTCGTAAAAAAAGAAAACTATCTAAGATGAACCATGACAAATAACTCTGAGAAGTATGAAGAGCTGTGACAGCAAAATGTACTAGTGTCTGTCCAGTTGATCACTGAACCATCATCTGTATTCCGCATCAAACTGGTCTAACACATGTTGCAAAGTTAGAATTGAGTAGTCTTATTTTTTCGAGGCAGCCAATCAACGTTCAAATTCGAGCGTTGATTGGCTGCCTATTTTATATCTAAATTATATTAGTTAATTATCCATTCAATGATCTGACGGACTTTTACTCCGGCTTCTAATACTATACTGACAACGTACTTGATTTAATATGTCTCTTTTGAGTATCCGGATCCTTTTTTCCCATACAAAATCGCCATCTATAGTAGACAAGCCAAAATTATTTACTTGTCTACTATAAGATGGCATATAGCCTTAGCTCAATACTAGATGGCTTTTTGTAACCTATCAAACTTGTAAATTAAGTTTAACTAGCCGTTAATTTAATAACCAGCAGCAAAGGCCAATACTATCAATATTGGGAAAAATAAAAAGATAGGAAGTAGCAAGCCTAAAATAAGACATAGAATTAGATTTAGGTTAGTTTTGCAGAGGCGAAAAATAAGTAAGTCAACACACATAAAATAAGAAAACGAGATTAGTCCAATCGCAAAATTGTGAGTTGCTTTGAAAAAGTTTAACACAATTGCTAAAACTAGAGCAGTCCCGGCTATTATTTGCATTATACGATACGATTTATGGGTAAACTGTGTGGCAAACGTTTCTTTTATTGACTTCATATTAATCATGATTAACTCCTAATTTATTTTTATTGGTGGCTAATCCCCTTATATTTCCAACCCCGAAATTTGAAGACTCTCCCTGTCTTAAAATGCTTAATATTTTCATCTAGGGCTAATTTTACAACCTTGCCTAATGCATAATTAAGTACGCCAGCTCCCCCGCCAGCGAGAGTCAATAAAGCATACATAGCTACTGAGACAGCAGTGTTTGCTGGTAGATTTTTTAGCCAATTTAGCCATTTGGCACTTAAATAAATATCAACATTACCCTTTTTAGCTGCCCCATGCCAAACTATTTTGGTCTTACCTGTTACTATACTGACAACTTACTTGATTTAATATGTCCCTTTTGAGTATCTAGATCTTTTCGTCCCATACAAAAGGCCATCTATAGTAGATAAGCCTAAATTATTTGCTTGTCTACTATAGATGGCGTATAGCCTTCGAAATGAAGGAGTTTTTTTCTATTTTCTTGGTCTTTTGTTACTTACCATTATTTGGTTGTTTGAAATAGTTCCAGATTTTTGGATCTAATCCTAATCCAACTATTATTAGTGCGCCACCAATTAACCTGGTAGACAACGTATAATTCAACCCAAAACCCAGCATTAATAATCCTAAACAAAAAATGATATTTGATACAGCCTTTTGCATTTTTTACCACCTACTTTTATTTCCATTTTGTCATTGATGTAATTACATTTGCTTTATTAGGAATCCAAATGATTGTCGTTGCAAGTCCGTGTTTTGGATGGTGAAAACTACCAATAAAGCTAGCGGCAACCGCACCCCATTTACCTCCTGCAAGTGTCCCAGCAACGCTCAGCCCAAAACTTGATGCAGCTTTTAAGTCGCCTTTGGTTTGATAAACCCGATAGCTCGAATACTTGTGTCCACCGTAGCTCTTTTTCCCTAACGAGGTAACCTCAGAAGTGTACATCCATAGTTTATGCAGTCTGTGCTTTGGCGGTTGTTTCTGTGTGTTGGGTGATGCTTGTGGGCCCTTTACTTGAAATAAAACCAACTGCTACTAGTGTTACTGCTACCAACGCTACTTTTATTAACTTCTTCATTATAATTTCTCCTAAACTTATTTTTGCAGATTTATTGCTTGATAAGTTCATTACGCGTAATGAATAAGTTAGCTAACAATCTATAAGTTACACTGAAATTTCAGTTTAAAAAAGAAACGTATTGATTACTTCTTTTGTTGTAAACCATATGTAAACCCCCGTAAATTAGGCGTTCCTTATGTGTGCAAAAAAATAAACGTAACCTCGATTTCAGGAGGTTACGTTATGAAAAAAACACTTATTACTAGCTCAGTCATTGTATTATCGCTACTTGTTTCCACTAAAGCATATGCTGCCACATACCATGTGAATCAACACAAATTAGGCTCTTGGACTCTCAGCTATAACGTCGTGGCAACTCATAGTAAAGTTACAGCTATCAAAAACTTATCAATAAAGCCAGCGTTAGGTAGTATCAATACCAAGTCCGTTACTTATTCTGATGGCGACGCACACATTCAGTTCACACGACACATCCAAGCAATCAGATATCGTAGTAGTATCAAAATAAGCGTCTCTAGATCCAAAGTCTACGTTACCGACTAGTTTACTCTATAGACATGTGTCTGTGGTTGGAAAAAGTTATCAGATACGATAATCCAAGTACCCCAGAGACTAATCAATATCACTACCGCGCATACCAAGTAAATCGTCTTATAAAGACTGTTATATCGACTGTTTCGCCACATCACGTATACCGGTAGCAGTATCCCAACCGGTGGGACAATTGCCGAAATGAGAGCCAGCATAACTAAAATCAAACCTTCATCCCGATTTTGGAACAGGTCTTGATTAACTTTTTTTAACTGTCTTTGTTTCTCACTGATCTCGGCATTATTGGCACCAATCTTAGCCCTCATGTCATCATTATCTTTTAAAAGACTATCGATGGATACTTTGTACAACTGACTTAAATAGACTAAGTTATCAATGTCAGGGTAACCGCGGTCGTTTTCCCATTTTGAAAATGACTGCCTCGAAATGTGCATAATGGTTGCAGCATCATTCTGCGATAATCCAGAATTTATTCGTGCCCCCCGTAAACGAGCCCCTAATGTTTCTTGCATAGCTTACCCTCCATTTTGTCTACTAAATTATCGTGAACCGTTTGATAATAACACATAACAATGCGGCTATTTCATTAAATTAAAAATGCTACTTTGCATGTTCACGCAGAAAAGTCCAATTTTCTCTAAGTATTACCTGGGAAATTACTTGATCGGTTCTTGTTTTACGTTTACTAGTACGAACTTAATAGAATTAAATAATCAATTTTCAAAAAACTCGTGTAACCCGGTGTAACTAGCAGTTTACCCTGATGCTTGTATACAATTGGCTTCTCTGATGATCCCGGTACCTCCTGTATACTGTAGATGTTATTAACAGCAAATCACTAATGCGTATTAGAAAAAGACTACAGATCAAGAGGATTATAAAGATACAACTAAAGCAATGGAATACGCAATTAAGCTGCCATGGCATCATCCAAAGTTAAAAACCAATAAAATAGTAGAGGCATATCGATGAAATCTTCAAAACCGTCACAAGTATTTATTAAACCCTATGATAAATGGAATCGGCGTTTTGATTCTTTAGGGGGAATTAGCTTGGTCCTAATATTGATTACTTTTTTTAACCATCCACTTTGGCTAACGGTCCTAACCTTGATAAGTTCTTCTGTAAGTACTTTAGGTCCTGTAGTGTTACTTGTACTCAACGCCCGTAAAAAAAGAAAACTATCTAAGATGAACCATGACAGATGACTTTGATTAGAAGCAAGAATCGCGCTGACGATAATGAAATCGATTCAGCTGCTTTATTCTTTTTCAAGTATTAATGAAATAGTTCAACTATTACCGTTGGCGTAGCACTGCTTCTGGATGCCGAGTGACTGCTCTCAAAATTATCAACAAATGTTATCAGAAAAGGCATTCTTCACGTCCTTAAAAGAACGTATTTTCCAGTTTAAAGGTGGCAATTATAAATCATGGTCGTATCAATAAAAAGGATTTTAATCTTACTAATCAGTTTGCTAGCAGCAGCTGGGGCTACGCTGCTTTTAGATGTCAACGTTTATGTTAAGGCAATGCTATGCCTTCTATTTTCAATTTTAAATCTCATTTCGTTTAAGGATCTTCTGCAAACAACACATCTGATTCACAATTTAATGAAGGATAGCCATAAAACCGTACCTAACTGGCTAGAATTACTTGCTGGACTATTTGTTGTGATTTGGTCGCTACAAATAGCACCAGGTTTAACATTGATAGAAAACATTGTCTGGATCCCAACTAACGCAATTTGCGGCATGAGCACACTTTATGCAGTCTATAAATTAATTAAACTGGTGCGTAAACACTAAATTGAAGAGCCTTCCGAAACAGAATGTTTCGGGAGGCTCTTTGGCAATGTTATTTTCCTACCACTGCTATCGACTGATTAATGTGCGTCCCATTTTGAATCTCATCGACCACAACCTGCGCAAACGCTGCGTCACTAACAGATTTTACCGGAACTGGCTGTCCTTCATTAATGAGCTGGACCGGTGTAACACCTTTTTGAGCATCAATAATAGGACGCAAAACAGTATAGGGCATCTCAGCCTCATCCACAATTTTGATCCCATAGCGCTGCTGTTTAAGGAATTCAGCCACATCCGTGATTCCTGGGTACGTCAATGGACCAGTAACTTCCTTATCAATTCCAGCCACCGAGCGCATCACAGTTCTAACGGATTGCTGTTGCTGCCGCAAAGCTGCAAAAACGGCTTCCAGCTTCCAGTCCACATCCATCCCAATAAAGTCGGAGTAGATCACATCGACCCCCTTAACAGCCTTCATATAAGTAGCTGCCTTACGGGCATCACCATAGAAATCAGCAGTTTTATCCACTTCAGAAAAGCCCACTACGTCTAAACCCGTCAGCTGCTGGGCCACTAACTGAGCCACTGGTTGATCAATTCCCAAAATTAAACATCTTGTCATTTATCGAACCTCGTTTCGTTATTTTCCGTCCTTAACTCTACACTATTTTTTAACTTTTTTCTGGCACAGTTCCCGAACATTCGGTTTTTAAAGCAAATATCATTCGCATATTGCAAAAGATATAAAACAATGTTACGATAATATCTGGTTTTTATTTATGAAACACGAACATTACAGCAATTATTTTAGATAAGGGGACTTAATTCTTATGGGTCAAAAAATCGCGTCATATTTTAAGTTTGATGAGTTAGGGACATCATATAAGAAGGAATTCCTAGCAGGTTTAACTACATTTATTTCCATGGTCTACATTTTGTTCGTCAACCCCAATGTTTTGGGCGTTTCTGGCATGGATAAGGGTGCCGTCTTTACGGCTACCGCCTTAGCCAGTGCCTTTGGCTGTTTCTTAATGGGTATCGTGGCCAATTACCCGATTGCCATTTCTGCTAGTTTAGGGATCAACGCTTTCTTCTCATACACCGTTGTGCTCGGCATGAAGATTCCTTGGCAGACAGCTTTAGCCGGTGTCTTTGTGGCTTCGATCTTATTCATGATCCTCACCGCCTTTAAGATTCGGGAAATGGTTGTTGATGCTATCCCCCGTGATTTAAAGATGGCGATCAGTGCCGGGATTGGTTTATTCATCGCCTTCATCGGTTTAAGTGATGGTGGTTTAGTCACTGCCAATAAGTCAACGATGATTGGCTTAGGTTCACTGCACGTTGGTACAACTTGGTTAACCATTATTGGTTTGATTCTAACTATTATTTTAATGAGTGCTCGAATTCCTGGTGCCATTTTTATCGGGATGGTCATTAACGTTATTATTGGTTTATCACTGGGCTTGATTCACGCACCTACTCAATGGGTATCTGGTGTGCCAAGTCTGCATTCCACTTTGGGCGTTTCGTTAATGAACGTGGGTCACATCAACACCTTACAATTAGCCGTTGTCGTGCTGACCTTCTTACTGGTCACATTCTTTGATACCACTGGTACCTTGGTTGGTTTGACCGAACAAGCCGGCATCGTTAAAAATAATAAGATTCCTCGTATCGGTAAAGCTTTGGCAGCTGATTCTACTACAATGGTCGTTGGTTCCCTGTTAGGGACTTCACCAATGGGTGCCTTCGTTGAATCTTCAGCCGGAATCGCCGTTGGTGGCCGATCCGGGTTTACCGCAGTGGTCGTTGGTGTTTTGTTCCTATTAGGCTCATTCTTCTCACCATTGCTAACCGTTATTACCAGCCAAGTCACCGCACCAGCCTTGATTATCGTTGGGATGTTGATGGCGCAATCTTTGAAAAACATTCACTGGGAAAAATTTGAAATTGCGGCGCCTGCCTTTCTGATTTTGGTCGGTATGCCTTTGACCTACAGTATCTCAGATGGGATCGCACTTGGTTTCATTACTTATCCACTCTCAATGATCGCCGCTAAAAAGGGTAAAGAAGTTAGCCCAATTATGTATGGTTTAGCCGTTGTCTTCATTGCCTTCCTGTGGATCTTGCAAGCTGGTTAATATGGTACAATTTAATTATTCAAATAAAACGGCGGCCTCTATTTGGTAGAGACGCCGTTTTAAATTTCCTAGAAATGAGGCACTGAATAGTGACGATTCAAGAACATCAAGCATGGCTCAAGCAATTTTACGAAGGCCGCAACTGGTATCGGTTCAACCCGTTGATCCGGCTGAACTTTTTAACGGAAGAAATGGGTGAGTTGACCCAAGTCGTTCGCACCATTGAACTGGGTCGTGACCATCCTGGTGAGCATCACGCGACTAAACCGGAATTACGCGAACATCTAAAAGAAGAATTATGCGATGTGTTCGATCAAACCCTGATCCTGTGCAGCAAGTACGATTTAGATCCAGAAGAAGTCTTTCAGTATGGTGAAAATAAGCTCAAACACCGCTTTGATTCTGAATCCTAACTTGTAATTTGGGGTTAAATACGGTAACGTATATCACTGTTGTGTATACAGCACTCATTTTAATATCTCAAAACGGAGGAAGAATTTATGATGAATTCTAAGACAACTCACTTCGGCATCAACTCGGTGCATGACATTGCCCGGGTTGCTGTTGTTGCTGCACTCTATGTCGTTATTACGACGGTCTTGGCAGCCTTTAGTTTTGGACCCGTCCAAATCCGATTGGCTGAAATGTTGAACCTGCTGGCGATCTATAACAAGCGTTATGTGATTGCCGTACCCTTAGGTGTCGCCATCTCAAACTTGATTGCTTCACCCTATGGTATCGTCGATGTCATCTGGGGTAGTCTATCAACGTTTGTGACCATGTTCATTTTGTATTACGTTGCCAAAATGATCAAAAACTACTACGGTAAATTGACCGCTGGTGTCCTGATCGTCACCTTTTCAATGTGCACCATTGCACTGGAAATTGCCGTCATGAGCCACACTGCCTTTTGGCCAACTTTTTGGACTAGCTGGGGCACGATTGCCCTTGGTGAATTTGCAACGATGATCATCGGGGCAGTGCTATTAGTGCTGATGAGCTTACGAATCGATTTAGATAAACTGTTAAATTAAACTGAAAAATGTTTTAATTTGCAACCTTTAGTAAAATAACCAATAAGACGGCTCACATTGAAAGTATCAGTGTGAGCCGTCTTATTTTGATTATAGTAACTGTTTCGCTGAGGTTGGCGTAACTTCCAAAACTTTACGAATAAAGGGATACTTTGCTTTGACTTGTTCAAATTCAGCCCCGCTATCGACAAACTTAGCCGTTCCCGTTAACCGAAACCCCGTTCCTTGATAGCCGTCACGGCCCTCGACATCGCGGGCACCCACTGTGAGCAAAACCTGATCATTCTGCGCAAGATCTTTTTCCGCGTGGGTAAACCCAGCCGCCGGAATCAAGATTCGTTCATCATCCGTGACCGTTAAATAGGAGTTCCAAGTATTGGTAATGTGTGGTTCAACGGGTGTCCAAGTAACAACGGAAACCACCCCTTCGTAGTTTAAAACAGCGTGAAATTTATCGGTTAGCATGATTATTCCTTCTTTGTATTTTGGCTTATTCCAATAATAGATTAAGCGTAGCCACCTGTCAAAAGCTTTATTGATTAAATTATTGTTGACATGGAAACAATACTATAATATTATTGTTGACACAGAAACAAATAAAGGAGACTCTCAATGTACGCAATCATTCAAACTAACTTTAACGGGATCGATGCCCTCACTATTCGCACCGATTATCCTAAACCAGCTGTAACTCCCAACGACGTTTTAATCAAAATGACCGTTCTTCCCGTAGTCCCTACTGACTGGAAACGCGAATCAAACCCGAATGCCACCACTGAACAATTAGCCGACCTGCCACGAATTATTGGTGTTGGTGGTGTGGGAACAATCGTTGCGGTGGGCGACAACCGTGATCCGCAACTGCTCAACCAGCGCGTACTAGTCATGAATCCCAGCGGTTCTTATAGTGAATACGTGTTATCAGAAAATCCTAACTTTATTTTTCCGTTACCTAATATCGTCACTAATGAAAGTGCCGCCGCCTTAACTGCTGGCCCAGGAACCGCCTTGACTCTGAAGCACGAAATTGATCAAAGCACTGCCCGACACATCGTGATCACGGGTGCTAATTCAGTGATCGGCTTATATTTACTGCAAATGCTACAGACTGATTCGCGACAAATTTGGCCAATTGTATCACCAAACAGTCAAACCTATTTCCAGCAGCAAATGCCTACAATTAAAGCCTATACCGCTGAAGAACTACCCACTATTGAAGCCGATAGCCTAATTATCGATATTGCTGGCTCTGTCCCACTGCTTGATCAACTGACCCAGTATTTTCCCCATAACCAGATCGTCTCAATTGTATTAATGCATGCTGACTTCAATCAGCCAATCAAATTTGTTCACGAAGATTTCAACGCTGATGACTACCGTCACTTTATCCAGCAACTCGTAACCGGTGAACTGGTAGCGCCCATCGATAGAACGTTTCCCATCACCGCAATCAAAACCGCTCAGCATTATGCACAAGATACGCATAGTCGTGGGCGGGTGTTAGTGACGTTTTAAAACGTGCTCAAGCAGGCAGATAGCTGCATGTAAGGCAGGCCACCAATAACCCTAGGCCCATGAGTTTCCTGCTTTCCTTTTACATTGCTGAAACGTGCTCAAGCAGGCAGACAGCTGCATGTAAGGGACGGTTACCACTAATCCTAAGCCCATGGATTACTGGTAACCGTCCCTTACACTACGCTATCTAAACGCCTGCTTTCACACTCTACCAAAAAAGCCGTCCCCCAATAATCGTTATCAGGAGAACGACTTTCGTATCTAAACCGGTCGCAAACTGCGCGACCCTTTCGTACCTGTAGAAGGTTATCGACCAATTTTTGATAAATCTTGGATCTTAACCACTGGGATTCGTACTCTTGTCGGCTCGAGGGTTACCATCGAATACCGATTCCATCTCCTGTTACTCGATGCCTCAATTCTCATCTTAGCAGCCTAGCAAGGAAACAGCCTATTACCCATTTGACTCTACGCAAAGTTCGATTGGTCTAGCAACACTAAGCATCGAACTCTTGTTGCTTCACAGCAACGATACTACTTTCAAAACTAATTGGTCTTATCTAACCTTCCAACATTATAATACCTGATAATGTAACCGATTACAAGAAATATGACCCGTTTTTTTAATCCTAAATTTAACTACAAAATTGGCGATAATAACCGGCAAAAACTCTGCTTAAATCGCAGGTATACTGATTGTTGATCAAACGCTTCAGCCGTGATCAAACGACTGACACGCTGGTCGGCTTCAAACAATGCGGCCAATTGGGTCACTAATTTTTCATCATAGAGAAAGGCATTCACTTCAAAATTCAGCTTAAAACTGCGGCAATCCATATTAGCCGATCCCACTGAGGCAAGCCGATCATCCACGACCATGGTTTTCGCATGCATGAATCCGTGCTCATAATAGTAAATTTTGACGCCATCTTTAGCCAACTCATGCGCATAGTATTGCGTGGCGCGATAAACAAAGGGGTGGTCGGGCATATGAGGGATCATAATCCGGACGTCCACTCCTGCCATCACCGCAATTCGAATGGCATCCATAACACTGTCATCGGGAATCAGATACGGCGTTTGAATCCAGACCCGCCGCTTCGCAGTTTGAATTAATTTAATGTACCCCAATTTGATCTGCTGCAAGTCGGAATCCGGTCCGCTGCTAACGATCTGCATGTTGGTATCGCCCTTAACGTGCGTCAGTGGAAAATAACGTGACACCACGTGATCTGCCGGTAAGAGCCCCTTGGATGCCGTCGCGTTCCAGTCCAATATGAACCGGCCCTGCAACCCAAATACCGCGGAACCGACCACCCGCAAATGCGTGTCCCGCCAATAACCGAATTTTTTATGTCGACCCAAGTACTGATCGCCAATGTTAAACCCGCCAACGTAACCAACCTTGCCATCAACTACGACGATTTTACGGTGATCCCGGAAGTTCAAGCGAAAATCGGTCAGCGCTGAACGGGTCAAAAACGGCTCAGCATAACCACCGGCAGCAATTAACGGTTTAAAAAACGAGTGAAACGCGCCGAATGACCCAAAGGGATCATAGATCACCCGCACTTCCACGCCGGAACGTGCTTTACGCACCAGCAGATCACGAATCTGTTTGCCAATAGCGTCATTATAAAAGGAATAAAACTCAACGTGCACGCTGTCATGGGCCCGTTCGATATCCTCAATCATGGCGTGAAACAGTTGCTTGCCATCCGCGATAATGCGCACCCGGTTTTTCCGGGCTAGAAAGGCATGATTGGCGGTCTGAAACATCGTGACCAATGATTTAACGGAATCCGAGGCCTCATCCGCTGGCAGACTTTCACCGCCTAACGCCTTGCGCTGTTTGGCCAGTAAGTCGTTCAACTGCAGCTGAACGTCACTCTTAGCCTTAAACAGTTTATCCTTGGGTAATTGACGGCCGAGAAAAGCATAGATCAAAAACCCGATCACTGGCAGTAAAAAAAGCACCAGCAACCAAGCCCAAATCGCAACAATGTCTCGTCGCTGCCTAAAAATAATAATCATTGCTAAAATAATATTGATGAGATAAATGCCCTCACCAATCATTGTCATGGTAATTTCCATCCAATTCCCCTCTTAGCACTTTAATTATGATATTATGGGGAAAATTATAGCATATTAAACAGTGCTAGTTCCCGAAAGGAAGTTTCACATGTTCACTACAATCGTTCCCGCAATCTTCGGCGTTCATGGCGTTGGTACTATCCGTGTTTTTCACTGGTTATTTCGTGAAAATCCCGTCATTGGGTTTGGCTTCTTGTTAGCCATCGTACTATATGGTATCTACCGCTATAATAACCGCCGTTAATAAAATAAAGCAAGCTGTGCCAAAACTCGGTAGATTCCAGAATTTAACCCCAATAATGCTTGTTCCGGCGAACTTTGTCGGGACAAGCATTATTGGGGTTAAATGGCCGGAATCTGAGTTTTGGCACGCGATTAGACTATATTGAAGCATTGAATAAATAGACATTTTTTTGCTATTTTCAGTTAAGAAGACAGTTGAAATACTTACCAATATTGACTTATGTCACAGTCACCTTTTAAATTATTAATAAACCGTCGTTGAAACTAACACTTCTGGACTGTGGTTGGTTAATAGGTAGCCATGCCCGGTTGAATCAAAGACCAACCCTTCAGTTTCACGTTTAGGTGTCAGCTCAGACCAATCGAATGACTTGTTAGTTAATGAACCGCGACCCTTTAACCGACTGGCTGGGAAACTAGCCACTGAGTCGTCAGAAATTAAATACAAGCGGCCCCGCTTGGCGTTATAGCCCATGCTTTGAACGTGGGTCCCTGGCAGATGTCTGAAGATTTGGTCCGTTCTTCTAAAAATCACGTGATGTGGCGAGATCTTTCCTTTATAGACGTTGACACCATCGCCTGGATTACTCCAGAAGTAGGCATTGCCATACTTATCGAAGGCTAAGGAATGTCCGCCATGAATGAAACCATGAGAAATTAACCGGAAACTGATTGCTCGGTCAGCCTTCAGCGTTTTCGTACTAATATGCTGAATATAGCCACCGGTGGACATTGGCATTCCCGATTTGGTTTTATTGTCACGCCACATATACAGTGAATGCTTCTTTGGATTATAAGCTAGTGATTGGCCGTGACCCGTACCAAACAAGCCGCCGACTTTAATTGCACGTTGAATGTTTTTTTGTTTCTCGGAATATCTGCCATGATGTTTCACGTACACTGACTGCAGCAATTTAGGTTCTTTGGTAACGCCTAATTGGGTCAGCCGTTTCATGTCAAAACGGACGATTCGGCCCCGGTTTCTACCTTTCTTGGGGCAGTAAACAATGTACATATAACCGCTCTTAGACATTGCGATGGATTGCGGGTTGCCCCAATGCTGGCGACCCTTTCCCGGATAAGGCAATAAAAAATGGGTCCTAAAAGTGACCTTTTTGCCCCTCACAGCCGTCATCTGATTTTCCTTATGCGACCTTCGCATATGCGTATAAGTTCTTGGTACCCGAATATATTTAACTTTCGAGTTATTGAGCATCCGCAATCGTGACGGATGGTTAATTAGTGCTGTGGACCGTTGATGATAAACCTTCACCGAGGCATTTGCCATGACTGCTTGTCCTAAAATCAGGCAGATAGCAAAACTCATCACCCCTAAAATAAACCGCTTCAAGTTGTTTCCCTCCATAAATAAGACAAATTTCAAAATATATCTTTATCATAAGGCAAAAACACATCTTATCTCAATAACATATTAAATATTTTTTGATTAATTACGACCAGCCACCGTTGATTGCCCAGTGGCATAATCGATTTCAGCACCTGGCTGAACATTAAAGATATAAACGTTAAAACGAATTGTATTACTGCCGATCGACTGGGCCTGCATTTGGACGCCGCGGGCTAACAGTTCGCTATGCCGAAAAACTGGCGTTACTCGATACCGTACTTCATTTGTCGCGTTTAATTTAAGGTAAGTCGCCACTTCAGTTTCGTAGTTTTCCATTCCGGGCGAATTCAGTGATCTGGTCCCCGTCATTAAATTTTTCGGGTTATTGTTTTGGCCAGTGAACTGGTAGCCGATCAAATGACTGCGGTTATATAACCAATCCGTTTTTCCCTGATAGGTAAACCGCTTATTGTGCCATCCCGTAGGACTAACGTACAGTGGTTCCCGCTGGGCATGGGGCATTAGTGATTTGGACAGTAATGCATCAGCACCCGTCACCCGGTTAAGGTTATCTAATTGATGATATTCTTGCCACGGGCCTTTAGCGGTGCTGAGCTGAGCCTTCGTAAAAGTTGGCACACCGTGATTGACCTGCACTACCTGCTGGCCGCGGTAGTTCAGATCTGCGAGTTGTGCCGTACTATTAGCTTGAGTGTGACCATCGGCATGCGGCTGACTCGTTGTGCTAGCAGACTGGCGACCCTTAAAGGTCTGAATGACTGAACTCGCCTTACTCTGCAGCGTCGTTTGACTGCTGGCAGAACTTGCCGTATCCGTCTTTGAATGCTGATTCCCCGTTGTACTAGAAATCCCCGCAATCAGTGCGACCGCAATCACCAGCCAGGTAAAAAACGAATTGCTATTACGTTTACGCCGTCGTCTTGGCATGTTATATCCCCCCTAAAAGTCTAATAGGTTTAGTTTACCAAATAAACATACGTTCGGTCTAGTCACATAAAAAAGAACCTGTGACATAAGTCGATATTGGTAAGTATCTCAACTGACTTCTTAACTGAAGATAATAAGAAAGTGTCTATTTATTCAATACTTCAATATAGTCTAATCGCGTGCCAAAACTCAGATTCCGGCCATTTAACCCCAAAAATGCTTGTCCCGACAAAGTTCGCCGGAACAAGCATTTTTGGGGTTAAATTCTGGAATCTACCGAGTTTTATCACAGCTTCATCATTAGTTCTGCAATTCCTGTGCTTTAAAATACTGCTGCTCTGCTTGCCGGCGTAATTCCACGGCTTCTGCAAAGGAGTGGGTGGCCCGATTTAACACGTAGCGGCCGTGATACATTAACCGTGCTACGTAGGTCCCCGATTTCTTATCAAAGGAAACCCCGATCACACCCGAACGATTCCGCTTGGAACGGATCAACGATGAATAGCCGATGCCATTTTGATCCACTAACGCGCCGCCCTGAGCATTAATAAAGCTTTCATTGTGCTGGGCGTTATGGCGCGATACCTCTCGTCGTAAACAGCCGCAGCTTCGGGTAATGCCCTTTCTAAGCGCATAGCCTTCAACTACTACCCGTTCGCCGCAGTCGCACAGACACAGCCAGCAAACGTTTCCATTTCGTGCCACCGTATCAGCACGCTTTTCGACCACTAATCTTCCAAACCGCTGATGAGTTAAATCAATACAATGACTCATTAAAGATCCTCCCCTTCGATTCAAATATATCCCCCATAACGCTGATCAGAAATAGTTAATGTGATTAACTATTCTGCCTGCTTCAGGGTACTATCCCCAACTTACGCCAACATTATACAATAATTTGACTATGAGATGTTTCTCATTTTTTCATTAATTATTGAAAAATTTGGTAATGTTCCCTGCATTGTATCTTCGCTATCAGCTAAAAGCGAACATTACCACTAATAATGCCAGCTATTCATTTACTTTGGAAAACCTTAACTTTATTTCAAATGCTTGCGTTGTCACTGCTTCCACTGCTATACTCGATTCACATAATAATGAGGTGATTAATATGAAAACATCCCGAATAAAGGTCCTGTTACTGAGTTTAGTTGCAGTTCTCGCTATTTTTCTAACCGCTTGCGGTAGTAAATCAGCCACTAATAAGTCACATGAACAGGCGAGTTTTAAAAACGAACCGACAACCACGAAACACGCCGACGTTAAATCAACGATTTTATCCGGCGACGGTTTCTGGTACTTAGCTGGTAAGATCAATCACAAGAGTAATTCTGGCATCGAAGCTGTCGCTTTTGACAAAAAGACGGGTAAAGCCACGATGTATAACGTTGATAAATTTTACAAGTCTTACAGTGCCGCTAAAAACGCCAAGGCCTTGAATAAGGAGGGCACCGTTAAGTACACGTTCACTAAAAACAAGCAGAATCAAACTTTGATCAAACTATCAGGTAAATTATCAGGTGTCCAGATGACGCAAACCGTTACCGTTAAAGACACAACTAAGGGGACCAATAAGTCGACTAAGTTACACCTCAGCGGTTATCACGCTGTTCGTGATGTCGATATGGATAAAACTAACGTCGTGTTTGTTGAAACCACTTAAACGCGTTAAATGACAGACTTTACAAAACCTGCGCCATGACGAGTCATTCGCCATAGCGCAGGTTTTTAACGTATAATAGGCCTAAAGATGATTCCAAAGGAGGTTGAGTTGTTTGTCGCATGCTAATGCTTATCCCTACCAAGAAGTTTTTGAACGTTATCTCAATCGCCAAGAACTGGCGCAACCCACCATTGCCGAATATCGTTCGGTCCTAGCCGATCTATTTAACTTTCTGAGTAACTTCAACGCTGGCTACCAAGCTGATCACCGGGTGGCAACGTTATTAGACCGGGACGTCGAGCAGTACCTGGCAATGCTAGTCAACCAGCGTCAAGTGACTAACGGCACTTACAATAAGATGCTGTCGCACATCAATATTTACTTTAAGTACCTGTTTACGCATGATCTGATCACGCACTATCCCACGCTCACATTAAAGGGCAAATCACACGATGATTTAAAAACACCGACAACCAAATGGCTGCACTTAATGCCAGCTATTTTGGCAAATCAGCAACTAGCCTTCTATACCCGTTTAACAATGCTGCTGACCAGTCGCTATTACACCATCTCGGAATTTTTAACGCCCGGCTTTTATCGGCAATTACACCCGCGGGACTTTAATCAAGATGAACGGACTTTCTGGCAAGATTATCAGCAATTCATCACCCCGTTACAAGCGCGCCAGCATAGTCAGGATCTGTTTTTAAAGCAGCGGTTAGACGGTGATCCTCACCTCACCGCTGCGGGACTGCATAAGTACTTAAAACCTGACGAAAAATTATTAGGCTTCGCGTTAACGCCCACTCGGTTATATCAAAGTGCCGTCTTGGATTATCTCTTACAGCATCCTAAATTAAGTGACCAGCAACTCAGTGAAAAACTGCGGCTTGACCCGCAATCGCTAAATTATTACCGGCAACTGGCGATGACGTACCGGGGATAAGTCGTTAACATGATAGCGCTTAACTTTTTGACCTTTACCACTGTATTTCAGAAACTTTTACGGTATGATTAGGGTAAAAGGAGTGTGGTTGTTATGGCAAAGGAAACAGTTACTGTTGATTTCGCAAAACTGGCTAGCCAGCACGCGGAATTTCTTAAGGAAAATCCTTGGATGATCCCCGTTGGTCTAACCGTTCAAATGGTTCCGCTGGCACTGTTGATTTATGGTCATGTCAAAACTAACATCTATAAAAAGAAGCTCCAAATCGAACGTGAAAAAACCAAGCAATTAACCTTGCAGCTTCAAAACGGCCATCCGTATAATCATGGTCATCACCGTCACCATTCAAAACACAATGGCAACTACCATGAATTTAACCCAGCAGCACCAAGACAACTTTAATCCACAAAAAAGCGGCTGATTTCCCAATTTAGGAAACTAGCCGCTTTTATTTTACTGCATAATACTTGGTCGTCTTTTTAGAAACCCGCTGTCGATCTCAAAACTTCCGGATTATGATTGGCCAGCAAGTAAGCAGTGCCAGCATTATCAAAGGTCAACCCTTCTATTTCACGTCTGGGCGTTAACTCCGACCATTCAAAAGAATGCCGGGTCAATGAGCCGTGACCATTCAGCTGTTTAGCGGGAAAACTAGCGATGGAGTCGTCAGAAACTAAGTATAACCGACCGCGTTTCGGGTTATAACCCATACTCTGGGCAAAGGTCCCGGGCGCCTTTTTGAGAATCTGATTCGTTCGCCGGAATTTAACGGAATGCTGAGTAATCCTACCCTTGTAAATAACCGCTCTAGGACCTTCTAAACTCCAGAAATAGACATTTCCATCCTGATCAAAGGTCTGGGTACCGCCGTAAACAGAAGCGTCGTGGCCATTCATGTGAAAACTAATGGCACGATCCGGTCTTAAGGTTTTAGCGCTAATGTGTTGAATATAGCCCTGATTGCCAATGGGACCACCGTTACCCTTACGATTATCACGCCACATATAGAGGCCCTGATCTTTTGGATTATAGGCGAGCGTCTGCCCATGACCCGTATCAAATAAGCGCCCAATCTTAATGGCCTTTTGCAGGGCCTTTTGGTGACTGGAATATTTGCCGTGGTGTTTAACGAATACGGATTCTAATCGCTTGGGATTTTTATAAACACCAAGCTGCTCTAACCGGTTTAAATCAAAACGGACGATCCGCCCCCGATTTCGCAAAACGATGGGACAATACACAATATACATCATGTTATCCTTCGAAATGGTGATGTTTTGCGGGTTTCCCCAATGCTGCTTATTTTTGCCAGGATAAGGCAATAGCAACCGGGTCTTGAAGGCCATTTTGGTCCCCGTAATTGACCGTACCCGATTCGTTTTCTTGGAAGTCTTCATATGTACATATCGCCGTGGTGCGTTGACGAAGTGGACCTTGGTATCATTGACCGTGCGCGTTCGATGATAGATAAACGCCGATGAATGCTGCCGGTGGACTTTAACCGCAGCAGTCGCCCTAATCGACTGCCCTAAACTCAAACACAAAATAAAACTCGCAAATAGAATTAGCAACCGTTTCAATACTTTTCCGCTCCCCTTAATAATCTATTATTGTTCCATGCTTAATAATAGGTCGCTGATTGTATGATTTTCAATAAGAATTTAATCTTTTGATAGAAAAAACGTTATGTTGTCATCATTAAGTCACTCAATCACCGTGCTTTAACGGTATCGATCAGCGTATAGTTTGCCGGTACTGCAATGCGGTCTTCACGTTTAATCGCAAACCCCTCACTGGCGTAAAATCTGAGGGCGGCTTCATTATCGATCACGCACTTTAACGTTAAGGTGCCCACTGCCTCCTGCCGCATTCTTTGAATCAGCGCGTGGCCAACCCCTTGATGCTGAAATTCGGGTGCCACAAATAACAGGTGAATAAAATCCATCACACGTAGCAGACTGGCAAAACCAGCGATCTGACCGTTGATCTCCGCCACAAATAGCGCCTCACCGCGTGAATCACGGGCAAAATCCGTTATGTTCGGCTGGGCAACCCACGGAAAATAACGCTGCCGATCACGTAAATAAATTTCTGCGACGGTTTCTCGCTCAGTTGGTTTCATTGGCCGGACTATCATTTCACTCTCTCCTCCTTAAATGACGTCTGAAAAAAGTATAGCATTAATGGTGATTAACAACCTGCTAAAAACGCTTCAGATGGTAGTTTATCGCTATTAAATTTTAATTATCTAATAACGTAATATCAGGTTATATGATTAAGAAATCAGCGTCAAAATATTGAAACTTCGGCTATTTAGGCTTATAGTTACTGAATGCTAAATAGCTAATAACCTTTTAAACCGCGTATTTTCAAGAAACGACCGTCCCAATCGGCGGTTATTTTTTGTGGTAATTAATAATTTCTATAATTTATAGCTGTTATCCATTTTTTTGCCACTCACTTTTCCATTTAACCCTATTTTACTAGAACTTAACTCTTTCTTTGACGCTTTTTAAGGTTATTTTCTGCTATACTAGTCACAGTTTTTGTGCTACGGAGGTGTACATTATTTTAAATCACACAAAACAGCGCGTATCGCGTCTATTGATCGCACTTATTTGTATGCTACTGGTGTTTTCACCAGCTAGTCCTAGTTTCGCTAAAAGTAAAAAGAACGGCCAAATGTCAGATTACACGAAAGTTAAATCCGCTTACGTCATGGATGCTAAAAGCGGCCAGACACTCTATCAAAACCATGCTGACCGGCAGTTACCGATTGCCAGTTTGTCCAAGATGATGACCCTTTATTTAACCACTCAGGCCATCAAACATCATCAGCTTCACTGGAACGATAAAGTCCCCGTGGATCATCAGCTGGTCAAAATGAGCAAGTCTTACAGTTTGGGATCCTTTAAAATTAAACATTCCGATCAGTATACCGTCAAAGACCTTTATCAAGCTGCTTTGATTGCGTCGTCTAATTCAGCTGCCATTGCCTTGGGTAAGGCAGTTACTGGCGGCGACAATGCCAAGTTCATTGCCATGATGAACCATCAGGCCAAAGTCTGGGGCATCGACGCTCACTTTGTCAGCAGCTCCGGGTTAGATAACACCGACCTTAAAAGCTATGGTTACCGGTTAGATGGAACGCCTGCCAAAGCTCAAAACATGGTCAGCGCCAAAGCCATCAGTATCGTAGCTCAGCATTTGATCAAGGCGTTCCCTCAAATCACAAAATGGAGCACCAAACCCAACGCCAAGTTGAACGGCCAGACATTAGTTAACGCTAATTCCATGTTGAAACCCGGCTTTTACTATCGTGCTAGCAACCATTTAACCGGCCTTAAAACCGGCTATACTGAAACTGCCGGTCTGTGCTTAACGGTCACCTACTGGCGTCATGGTCGTGAACTGATCGCCACCATCCTTGGCAGTAAGAGTACCTTCTCCGCGATGAACGGCCTGATCACTCACCTGGATAAAACGGTGAAAAGCAAGTCGATGACGGAAACACCCCAGAAATACCGGATTCACGGCCATCAGGTAACGGCTGATCCTGCTGAAGCACACACGCAAGTTTGGTACCGCATAGGTCAAGATCCTAAGAAGATTAAGATCACCAATCGGCTGACCGCTACTGAATTACCGGTTAAAAAGGGCCAGCAGTTAACGACCACGACCTTTAACAATACCGGCTTACCAACTGCCACCACGCAAACTGGCACAGCAGCTAAAACCGTGCGCAAACCAGTTGCCAAACAGGGTAACACCAGCGGCACCAACTGGTTCAGCCGTCTGTTTGCCGGTATTGGCAAGACCTTTTCACAAGTTTTTTAAATTTTTGTATTAAATCCAGGCTCACCTAAGTTGATTGACTTAGATGAGCTTTTTTATGAGAATTTATCCTTAATTTTCACAAAGTTCTCATTATATTTGCTATACTGGCAGGTAAACATCAAACAAGGAGCGCCATATATATGGATAAAATTAAAATTGGGCTGGTAGGCCTTGGAACCGTTGGCAGCAGCGTTCTTAAAATGATCACTGAAAATTCCGATAAGGTCCAAAACATCACCGGTCGCAGTCTGAGCGTTAAAACCGTTGTGATTAGAGACGTCGCCAAGCACCAGAATCAAGTCCCAGCAGGAGTCACCGTTACGACTGATCTAAACGCGATCATCAATGACCCTGAAATCAAAATTGCGGTGGAAGTGATGGGTGGCGTCCATCCAGCTAAGGAAGTCATCACGAAACTATTAAACGCTAAAAAGCACGTGGTCACCGCCAACAAGGATCTAATTGCTTCCGCGGGTGAAGAATTGGCCGCCATTGCCAAGCACAATCACTGCGACCTTATGTACGAAGCCAGCGTTGCCGGTGGGATCCCCATTTTAAGAACCATTGTGACCAGCTTTGCAGCCGACTATATTACTGAGGTCAAAGGGATCGTTAACGGCACGACCAACTACATCTTGACTCAAATGCAGCGCAAAAATTGGTCGTATGATCTGGCACTCGCGAAAGCTCAGGAACTGGGTTTCGCTGAATCCGACCCCACTAACGACGTGGAAGGTATCGACGCGGCTTACAAAATGATTATTTTGAGTCAATTCTCGTATGGTACCCACCTTAAGCTCGCCAATATGTCAGTGGAAGGTATTTCAACCATTCAGCAATCTGATGTCCAGCAGGCGGATGCGTTTGGTTACACCATCAAATTACTGGGGATCTCCCGGCGGATCGATGATGGGGTGTTTGCTGAAGTTGGCCCGGTACTGGTTCCTAAAGATCATCCGCTGGCAACGATCAATAACGAAAACAACGCGGTGATGGTCACGGGCCAAGCCGTTGGTGAAACCCTGTTCTACGGCCGTGGTGCCGGTGGCCTGCCAACCGCCAATAGCGTGTTAAGCGATATTGTCTCCGTCACTAAAAACATCGTTCTAGGCACTACCGGCAACTCCTTTAATAACTACCAAAGCAAAGTGGGCAAAGTTGATCTAAACAACGTCATCTACCCCTACTACCTCTCCTTAAACATGCTGGATGTCCCGGGTCAGATGCTAAAATTCACGCAAATTATGACCCAGATCGGTGCCAGCTTCAGCCGAATCGTCCAAACGAGTACTGATGGTCAAACGGCGCGCGTTGTGATCATTACTCACGAGATGTCAAAAGTTCAGTTACATGATTTAAAGCAGCAGTTACTGGCAGTCGACACCATGTCGTTACTGGCAGCTTACAAGGTTTTGTAACCTTAAATACAATAAAAGCGCAGATCAGTTTCCAAGTTTAGGAAACCCATCTGCGCTTTTACTGTATTTTGGAATCTACCGCGTTTTGTCACACACTTTACATCAACGGATCCCACGGTGCTAATTCAACTGGCTGATGCGCTAAGATTGCCCGCTGTTCAGCCGTCAAATACTTCTTGTGGACAACGACTTCATAGACGAACTGATCCATCCAGTCATCCGTCATCACGAAATAACCCTTTTCACCGTTTTTCTCGCCCCACGAATTTTCCACTTTCCAGCGGTTAGGCGTGCCGTCCACTAGATTGACCCCCGTTAAGGTCATGGCGTGGGTCACTTCGGCTTCGTGATAAGCGAAACGCTGGGCCTTATTTAACGTCAGATCGATCCCAAATAGTTCCGCACGCCGGTACAATTTAGCATCTAAGAAGCCCTGTTCACGGCTCATCTGCTGCAGCACATCGTTACCAAACCAGACCGTTTCGCCATCCTGCAGTTGGGCAATCGCCGTTTTTTTAAGGACGTCCATATCGACGTTTAAAAACTGAATCTGCTTACCGCCAGCGATGTTTTCCTGACTGGCTAAACGATACAGCTCATTTAGCGGTTTATCCGGTGAGTTGGTGACCACTACGTAATCTTCCAGATCAACGTCAAATTCCTGTTTGAAAAAGTCAGTCGGCGTCACATCGGCCTGCCGATGCCACTTTTTATCGTTATCACGGTACTCAAGATCAAAGGTTGCCGGTGGTTCACCAAAGGAATAGGCCGCCATGCGGTACACTTCGCCCACCATCTGCCGGCGTTTTTCATCCAGCTGATCAGCATTGGCACCTTCATGGACAAGATCCCGTAAAATCACCGCATCCCGCCGCATTTTAAGCGCTAAGGTCGACGCAAAGGCATTGGTATGGTCGGTATTATAAGTTTCTGGCATGGCATAGGCTGGCATGACACCGTATTTTTCGACCAGTGCCGCAGCCATTGGCCATTGACCGCCGTCGCCACCTGCCATTTTGAGATAAAAAGCCACTTCCCGGTCATTGGGACCCTTATCGGCCGTCGCTAAAATTTGCTGGTAGAACATATTCGCCCGTTCAACTCTATCCCAGAAGAATAAGTAGTTCTGCGATAATTCAAAGTTTTTCACGTGGTGGGTCTGTTCAAACCGGTGCCGTAACGTATTCAGTAATGAAAATTCCCAGCAGCGGCCACTTTGTTTTTGATTGGTCACCGTGCCGGTATCGAGTTCCACGGAAAATTCCCGGTGCAGGCGTACTTTCGCCGCTGGATCAGTCGCCGCGGCATTCACACCGTTCGTCATGACCGCGCGGCTAATCACATCCGCGTCTGGTCGCTGTTTGAGATCTTGATGATATTGTTTAAAATCACTTGCTGTTAATGCTGACGGTTTTTCCATTTTTAAACCTCCTAATCATACTTCTAAACTTGCTTCTGATGAGACAACCCTAACGCACCCAGACTATAGATGAGGATCAAACCCGCCATTGGGGCGTAACTGGCCGTACCGAATAAACCGACTAACGGTGAAGAAATCCCACCAAACGCGTTTTGTGACAAGCCTACCAGCGCCGATGCACTACCGGCATTTTGCGGGGTCTGATTCATGATGATCGCGGTGGTCAGCGTGAGTAACATACCCACAAACACCACTAAGAACCACAGCAGGACAGCCACTGCAATGAGTGGAAAATGCAGCCATGACCCCACTAACAAGATCATGCTATCCAGTAAGACCAGCACCATCCCAACCTTCACCTGAACGCGCTCTGATAATCGGTTCACCCGACTGGGCAAGCCACTGCCAATAACGATTCCCAGACCATTTATGGCGTAAAACAAGCTAAAGGCTTGCGCCGACAAATGAAAAAGTTGCTGGTAGATAAAGGTGGACGCCGAAATATAACTGAACAAACAACCATAGACCATCCCAGTGATCACAATGTTACGCAGAAACCCTGGCAGTTCAATTAACGTCTTAAAGGACTTAAACGTTGCAAATACCGGTCCCGTTAGCCGCTTTTCTGGTGCCAACGTTTCTGGGATGCCGATGACGATCAAACCAGCGAGCACTAACCCAACTACGCCTAAGAGAATAAACACTGCTTCCCAGGGGACAAACCGAATCATATAACCGCCAATGATCGGCGCAATGATAGGGAAAACACCGTTCACAGCGTTTAAAATCGCGTAAAAATTAGTCAGTGCGTGACCGCTAAATAGATCCCGGGCCACCGCTCGAGAAAGGACCTGCCCACTAGCTCCGGCAAGGCCTTGAATAAACCGCATGACGATCAGCATGGTGATCGAATGGGCCATCGCAATCAGCAATGAAGCCAACGCGAAGACCAAAAAGCCGACGATTAACGGTCTTTTACGGCCATAATGGTCGCTTAAGGGCCCCGCAATCAGCTGACCAAACGCGAGCCCTAAGAGACAAGCGGTTAAACTCAACTGAATCAGCGATGCCGACGTTTGGAACTGCCGCATCATTTGCGGTAATGCGGGTAAGTATAAATCAATGGACAGTGGCCCCGTGGCACTTAACGTCCCTAAAATTAAAACAAAACGCAGCCGGTGCTGTTGCTCAGACATGTTATTCATTCACCCCTTTAAAAACATCATACCTATAATGATAAGGAATTCTGCCAAAAATACTAGCGAAATCATTCACCGGCTAGTTAATATTGTGATAAATCACCATCATCTATTGTGCCTTTTAAGAAAAAAAGAGTAATATGAAGTGTATTTAACTAAGATAACAGTGTCTGTGATACAGGCATTGGAAGGGATAAAAACGCAATGAAATTCTTCAAAGAAATCGTGGTGCCGGTCGTCATTGGCCTGCTACTGGCATTCGGCCTAAAAAGTTTAGTGCTGTCACCAGTTCGGGTAGATGGTCCGTCGATGGAGCCTAACCTAACGAATAACGAACGGGTCTGGATGTTTAAACAAGCCAAGATCAAACACCTCAGTGTCATTGTTTTTGACGCCCATGGTGCTGATCCAGAAGCCGCCCCCGGAACGGATTACGTCAAGCGGGTCATCGGGCTGCCTGGTGACACCGTTTCCTTTGTGAACGACAAACTCTACGTCAACGATAAAGTGGTTAATCAGCATTTTATCAGCAAAGATGAGGCAACGACGGGGACTGGTTCCCATAACTGGACGTTACAGTCATTAGCCAAGCAGTATGGCTGGGGAAAACACGTCACCGTGGTGCCAAACGGTGAATACTTCGTTTTAGGTGACCACCGCAGTGTTTCTAACGATGGCCGCTACTGGGGCTTTGTGAAAAAGAATAAGGTCGCCGGTGTGGTCAAAGTGCCATTCTGGGCCGGTACTAAAACTGAACGTGCAAATGTAAATGGCTTAGGCTATGAATAACAGATAAAAAGAACCCCCATGACGTGTACCCCAAAGCTAAACAACTTTGGGGTACACGTCATGGGGGTTCTTTTTTTGCCAATCACTTCTCAGCTTGCTTTTTCTTTTTCAAAGCAGCCTTTGATAGGTGGCTTAAATCCTTATTTTTACGCCTGATGAACTTTTTTCTAGAATTGAGACTAAATAGTGGAACCATATTTTTTACCGCTCTATACTTAATTCATAATCGCGATTATAAGTTGTCAGTCACCTAAATTTTAGTAACACTTTGGAGGGGTTACTGATGTTAAAAGCGAAGATAATTGCTGTCTTCAAGGCTTTAAGCATGGCAGTGGTGCTTGCTGCATTAACGGCCATGCTGTCCATGGTAAGTTGTGTTCCTAAACAAATTGCATCTGCTCATTCCGTTTCACATATGACGCCGTTCAGTGCCTATCGTTATCAAGCGCCAGTGGCAACCATTCAGTTGACCGATTCCCGAACGAATAACCTATGGAAGGCGGCTATCAAGGCATGGAACAGAACCCACGCGTTTACGTTCAAGATCGTGAATAGCAACGCCCAGATCAAAGCGGATAGTTTTAGTAGTCTGAATGATGAATATCGCAACACAACTGGAATTACTTATACGCGTTACAGCGGAAATCAATTGTTATCAGCTAAAACCCAACTCAACCGCGGCTCACTAGCACTTTATCACTATAACATAAACGAGCAAACGAACGTGGCAGAGCATGAGTTAGGACATACAATAGGCCTGTTACACAACCCCGGTGAAGATAGTGTCATGTATTATCGAGACCGTTACGTTGCGGTGCAGCCCGTCGATATTGCAGCCGTCAAAAAGGATTATGGCACCACGACGTTTGAAGATACTTTTAACGACGCGCCAATTATTAGCCACACCTTTATTGATCCTGTCACCATTCGGGACCTTGTTCCACTTGCTGATCAAGCACCGGCATTTTCTCCCGTCAGAACACTCGTTGAAGCCACCAAGGCTAACCCCGGGTAAGTTCAATCAATCTTAATCCAAGTTTTAAAAATAGTTCATGCCGTTAATCAGTTTCCTTTAAATTACCAGTTGGATTATATATCAAATTCAGTTGACTGCTGGTCATGGTTCCCCCAAAATAACCGGCCAAAGCAGTGACTATTTCGATACCATTATCATGCTAAAAAAGCGCCCAGAAGCTCATTCTAAGCCCCTTAGCGCTTTTTCTGTCTGACGTAAACTACTAGTAGTTCACGTTACCAACCGTAGTGTAGTATCCACGGATTGCTGGTCCATGCGTCATAAGCATAACTAAGTTTGTGTCCACCTTCTGTAACGAAACTAATCGTTTTCCAGTGGTGTTTGTGTGTGTTATAAATTCGAACATCTTGTGCGGCATAGCTTGATGGTTTATACCGTGGATGAGTGAATTTTGTGCTGCCATCAATCGTCATCGTATGTTTAGTAATGTGTACCCCATGACTTTCGCTACCAGTATGCCAGTACCCTCTAATATATGATGGAAAGGCATGAATTGTACGTGCAGAGGCTGAACTAGAGCTAGCACCAAGACCCAAAAAGACAAATAACAAGCTTAAACCAAATCCTAAAAGAACTTTACGGACTTTCATAATGTGGCCTCCTTAATTGCTCAAAGCTTAACACTAATTCGGGTGTCATTGTTAGGTATGAGGTGCCCATTAACGAGATCAACTCTATTTTGTTGCCGAAGCTTAGGCAGACGAGGGAGTCAGTAGTAGCCCATCAATGAGCGATTGCATTTCAACAAATTGAAGAAAATAAAAAAGGGTAATCCGATATAAACCGGATTGCCGTTTGAACGTCTGTAAGGCTTGAATCCATGCAATAATAGCCGCCATTTAATCTTACTACTTCATTATCAACAGACAAAGCTATGAGCAGTAGCCCACCTAACCCCGTCATTATCGGTATCACTGATTTTAATTGGCAGTTGTTGGCCGGCATCTTCTGGCACGGTGAAAACTTGATTTATGCCGTCTATGGTCATCATAATTTCCTTTTCCAGACCAGATTGAATGACTGGCAACATATAAACTTTATTCAAGTTATCACCTCTAATGAAGTATTGTTTCGACAATTACGGCTATGCAGAAGGCAACAACTGCAACGGCTATTACCAACCCAACACAACCAGTAAAGCAACCGTTAATGCAGCCGCCTAGTTCTTCCAGGTCTTTCCCAAAATCTTCCATAACTATGGTTACGCTCCCTTGTAGATAGTATAACAGTGACCTGCTCCCCAAAACTAGAAATAGCTTTAGAGAGCAGGTCGCTGGGTTTCTTTTACAATATTTTACATATGGAAAGTCTTATTATACCAAACTTTATCGATCTTAAAATTGAATTACGGTCAACTCTGGAATTCTCGGGATACTAGACCTATGCTTAATTATGTTACATAAACTGTTGTCGTAAGAAGGAGACGGAATAATGAACAAATGTGTTACAGGTTTATTGGCCACGTCAGCACTTCTAGGTACTCTTACTTTGATGCCTACTCATGTATCTGCTGCTACGTGGCATAATGGTACACCAGTCACATTACGAGGGAAATACAAGGGTAGGCCTCTAGGCAAAGAAAGAAACTATTCGCGCATTTATATTAGACAAGATTCGGCACCATTCTACAATTTTTGGAGTCCTATGTATCATGGTAAGCGTAGTCTTACAGGATCTGCAATGCTAGGAATAGCAATGGATGCATCCTATAAAAAGATTGGCACTCATACCTATGAGATCAATGGCATGGATAAGATGGATGATGTTAATCAGACCATGCGCGTTTACAAACGAGGGTCAAAAATCAAATATACATGGACGCACTCCTTTAAACATCGTGCCTGGGAATACAAATATTAATACATCAAATCAAAAAAGAGGAAGTAAAATTCCATGAATAAATTAATCAAGGGACTAGCCGTTATCGTGCTTGCCCTAGCAACGTTCGGTGCTACATCTATGACTGCAAGTGCAACTGCTATATCTGGTATAAAATCTCACGCAATTATTCCTAAATCATTAAGGGGTGCTTGGTACAGCAAACCTAGTCTATCCAAGGATAGCGAGATTAAATTTACCAAGTATACCTACACTACTTGGTATCATAACCATAAAACTATAGGAAGTAGCAGATTTAAACCAATAGGACATTGTTCAACAGCTAAAGAAGGCCGTTCTGTCGGCAAAGATTATTACGCTTGCTTATTTACTGAACACAATAAGGGGTCTGCTTGGTACGCTTTTAGCGTCGGTGGTCTCTATGAAGTACCCGCGATGAGACGCACGCACGCTTATTTATATGATCATAGCGGTAAAAAATATCGCTATCCAGCTATTGAAAGTTCATTGAGATACATTTTTGGTAACCAAGGCGGAACTGAGCCTCAAAATCAATACTATTTCAAGGCTAGTGCTTGGAAATAACTAAATAGATCAATAGCGGACTGTCTCAATTAGGTAGTCCGTTTTTACTGCAAATAATTCCCCCTAGAACATTCAAATAGCCTTTAAAGCCGTCAAAAAATGGCTCTAAAGGCTATTTTACCAAGAACTTTTCAGCTTTTACCCTGACTTCTTATAGTGTCATGGTTTCCCAGTTATATGTCAATTATCATTGAAGCTATATGCCTGTACTTTAAGCCATTTTCATGATAGTAACCATATAGTGGCCTATCACTTTTCCCTGGATTTAAATTGTAGAACCACTTGTAAAATAAGCAAGTCGCTGTCCCCTCGTAGGATAATTTTTTATCTGTCATGAATTTCGTTGCTGATCTTTTTTGATTTGACTGGCCATTTTCTCCGCTTGGTGTCGCTGACGAGACATATTATTCTGTTTCGATTTGGCATACGCTGTGTACAATTCACCATAATCGATCTCGTGATCATTATTGGTGTCCCCTAATACCTGCTGCTTTGATCGTCTACCACTAAACCATTTTGCCATCGTTATTCCTCCCCAAGATAGTTATACTCGTATCATACCAGATTTGCCCACGGTGGCGTTAATTCCTGGTAATTTGTAATGCGACGAACCGCTATTACAAAATCTATTAAACGCAAACCAAAAAGCCCAGTACAATCTGATTATTGTACTGAGCTTTTCACGTTGAAAATTATTTTTCAGAACTTAAAACCTACTTATCATCGCCTTGAGCACGAAGCAGTTCACCTAATGATGGCTGCGTCTTTGGATCAATGTGGTACTTCTCTGAGTAAGCCTTAACAGTATCCGCGCCGTAGAGCTTTTCGTCTAATGGCATAAAGGCCGTCGCGATTGGATCATCAGGATTAATGTAGGCGTTGATCACGATCGGCTTCTTGTTGCCGTTGGCCTGTAAGTCCTTGACCTTAGCGAAGACCTCATCAAGATCAGCCTTATTCTTAACGGTAAAGCCAATCCCGCCAAGTCCTTCAGCCACCTTCGCCCAGTCGGCATCCGTTAGATCGACCCCGTAGAAGTGCTGCTTGGATTCCGCCTGTTCGTAGTAGATAAAGCCGAAGCGGTGATTGGTAAAGACGACGTTAATGACTGGCAGTTCATAACGAGCTTCAGTAATAATGTCAGGTGCTACCATGGCGAAACCGCCATCACCTGACAGTGACCAAGCCTGTGCATCCGGTACACTCAGCGCACCAGCCATCCCACCAGGCAGGCCAAAGCCCATGGTGGCAAATAAACCAGAAATGGCAAAACGCTGGTTCTTGTTCATCGGTAACCCACGAACGCCCCATTCAGAAACGTTCCCGGTATCAACCGCATAAGTGTCGTTAGGCCCTGCCAGTTCAGCAATCTTCTTAGTAACTGCTTCAGGGTTTAAGCCACGGCTCTCATCTTCAGCCTGTTCATCCAGCCACTTGTTCCAGTTCGCCTTATTTTCCTGGTTCGCTTTCAGCCAAGTATCTGCTGGACGTGTTTCACCGGTGGCAATCATATCATTTAGATAGCTCTTAGCATCCGCAATCACTGAATAATCAACGTCAACCGTCTTCCCAATATCAAATGGGTTCGTGTTTACTTGAATGATCTTTAAGTTCTTTGGCCAGAAGTTCGCAAACGGAAATTCAGAAGCCAAGAAGAGGATCAAATCAGCATGCTGCAGGGCTTCAAAGCCTGATTTTGTTCCTAACCGACCAAATGTGCCAATAAAGTTCGGGTGATCGGTTGAAATGACGCCCGTTGACGGTACCGTGTTCATCACTGGAATGTTGAACTGCTCGGAGAACTTCGTCAACACATCCCGGGCACCCAGCAAGCCGCGGCCAGCATAGATCAGTGGATGCTTAGCTTCCTTGATCATCTTAAGGCTGTCCTGGATAGCCTTTGGATCAACTGTTTGGCTGTAGTTATTCGTAACTTCTTTCGGTGTCTTTGATGGCACATAATCAATTTCTTTTTGGGTCAAGTCTTCAGGCAAAATGACCACTGCCACGCCGCTTTGACGGTAAGCTTCACGAATGGCTTCGTTGATGACATAGGGGATCTGTTCCGCCGTGGTGACGGTCCGGTTATAGACTGAAACATCATCAAACATTGGCCCTTCATCCATTTCCTGGAAGAAGTTGGTGTTCATCACCGGTTGGGCAACTTGGCCCACGATTGCCAGCACGGGCACGTGGTCCATCTTGGCATCGTAAAGGCCGTTGAACAGGTGAGTCGCACCAGGACCTGCGGAACCAAAAGTAACCCCGATCTTACCCGTGAATTTAGCATCGGCAGAAGCCGCAATGGCACCGACCTCTTCGTGGCGAACCTGAATATACTTCACCTTATCTTGCTCGAGATATAGACCTTCAACGGTATGGTTAATTGAGCCCCCAGGAATCCCATAAAGATGGTCAACGTCCCAATCTTCCAATACTTTAACTAATGCTTGTCCTGCCATCATCTTTGTCATCGTATCGCACTCCTCCATTAATTTCTCATCACAATTAAAACTATCCAATGCTTAAATTGTTTAACGTTAAAAAGTATAGTGCTGCAAGCTTTAAAAGTCACCTGATTTGCTTACTTTTTGTAAGTTAAGGTTTTCACAACGCTTTCACGCTTTTATTTCAACAAAAAACGGTCGCCGTTGAACAGTTCCCGTTTTTTTAATTTTTAGTTTCGTTCACTGACGATTTCCACGTTTTGATCAATTTCACCGCCTTCATCTGCTAGCACCATAGTCTGATACTTGGGCTGCAGCTTTAAGGTCATCTGATCACTCAGAAACCGGCCGGAATAGGATTTGATATACATTGGCTGTAAATTAGTCTCGATTTCTTCGTCGTAATCGTCATAGGGCTGGCTATCGTTGATCAGCACCAGTTGAAACGAGACCTGCAACGCAACTAGTCCATGGTGAGAATAGGGGCCAACCCCGTCGTCATAACTCAGTAAGATCCGAGTGTGATCCGTTAACTGCGGCTTGATTTTAGCAATGGCCTCTGGTGATAACGTTAAATGTCGTGTCATTTTGATCGCTTCTTTCATTAATTTTGACTTCATTATGAAAGTTGTCTGCCCGTAATACAATTAATATGATTCTAACTCACTCATTTTAAATGTAACCGCTTCAATACCCCTTTCGAATCTATGTTAGAATAGCCCTAATTATGGATTACTGGAGGTCACATTATGAGCATCAATCAGTTAACCTGTCACGAAACCTTAGTCAGTTCAAGTCACCGGGTATTCAGCGCGGATTTAAATGAACACAACACTGTGTTTGGTGGTCGAATTCTGTCATTAGTTGATGATACGAGCTCAATTGCGGCCTCGCGCGCCATCCATCAAGTCCAGGTCACGGCGACGATGGATCACATGGCCTTCATTGCCCCGTTCGTCATGCAAGACGCCATGCTGATCGAATCCTACGTCACTGGTACCAGCCACCGTTCACTGGAAGTCTTCGTTAAAGGGCTGGGCGAACACTTACTGACTGGCGAGCAGTTTGTAGGCTTTACCTGTTTTGTTACCTTCGTCACGGTGGCTAATCCAGCAAATCCGCCGCTGCCAAAAATTATGCCGGAAACGGATGAAGAAAAATTTCTCTGCAGCGGCTACGCGGACCGGTTAGTGCAGCGCAAAGCGGACCGGAATTATCAAAAGGGATTATTCAAACATCTAGATCTCAATTAAATTAAAAAAAGACTAAATCCTCGCAACTCAGCGAAGATTTAGTCTTTTTGATTTTCTTGATTATGCGTGAATCTTAGCAATCTTACCCCGTTCGATATAGATGCTCAAGATCGCAATATCAGCTGGGTTAACCCCACTGATCCGCGTTGCTTGGGCAATAGTTTCCGGCCGGATCTTGTCGAGCTTTTGATGGGCTTCCGTGGCGAGACCGTCAATGGCATCAAAATCGATGTTATCGGGAATCTTTTTAGCTTCCATCTTCTTCATCTTAGCCACGCTTTCTTCGGCTTTCTTGATGTAGCCGGCGTACTTGATGCGAATTTCGATCTCTTCAATGACGCGGCGATCCAGCGGCTTTTCAGGCGCCGGAATAAACCGGAGCAAGTCGGCATAAGTTACCCGTGGCCGTCGAAGGAATTCAGACGCTAGCACACCGTCTTTCAGTGGCTTTTCGTTGCGTGATTCAACGTAAGCATTCACTTCAGGCGATGGCTTGACCCGCACCGTATTTAAGCGGGCAAGTTCATCTTTGATGGCTTGGCGCTTCGCCAAAAAGGCGTTGTAGCGGTCATCGGAAATCAGCCCCAGTTCATGGCCCTTAGGCGTCAAACGCAGGTCAGCATTATCGTGCCGTAAAATTAAGCGGTATTCCGCACGGCTAGTCAGCAAGCGGTAAGGTTCGTTAGTCCCCTTAGTCACCAGATCATCGATCATGACGCCAATGTAGCCTTCGGACCGCTTCATGACGTAAGGTTCCTTGCCTAATGCCCGTAAACCGGCGTTAATCCCAGCCATGATTCCTTGACCGGCAGCTTCTTCGTAACCCGAAGTTCCGTTGGTCTGACCAGCAGTATACAGGTTCTTGATTAATTTTGTTTCAAGAGTTGGGCGCAGTTGGTAAGGGGAAACAACATCGTATTCAATGGCGTAACCTGGACGCATCAACTCGGCTTTTTCCAACCCTTTGATCGAATGGAGGATCTTTTGCTGAACTTCTTCAGGCATGGAAGTCGATAGTCCTTGAACGTACCATTCATCCGTCTTGCGGCCTTCTGGTTCCAAGAACAGCTGGTGGCGGCTCTTGTCCGCAAACCGCACGATCTTGTCCTCAATTGATGGACAGTAACGGGGTCCAACCCCTTCGATTACACCGGTAAACATGGGTGCGCGGTCGAGGTTGGCCCGAATGATTTTATGAGTTGTTTCGTTGGTGTAGGTTAACCAGCATGAGAGTTGATTTTTAAGCGCTAAATAGTTTTCATCCGGCGTTTCAAAACTAAAGTGGTTCGGTTCTTTATCACCAGGCTGTTCTTCGGTTTCGTCATAGTTGATCGTATTGCCGTCCACTCGTGGCGGTGTCCCAGTCTTAAACCGTTCCAGCTTTAAACCGTATTTTTCGAGGTTCTTAGTGAGTTTCATGGCTGGCTGGGAGTTATTAGGCCCCGACGAGTACATGAGCTCTCCGATGATAATTTTGCCCCGTGCGGCCGTTCCAGCAGCGATCACCACCGTTTTAGCGTTGTAGTGCGCGCCGGTATTGGTAATGACCCCCTTGCAGACCCCGTCTTCAACGATCAGATCGTCGACGATGCCCTGACGCAGGGTTAAATTTGGTTCCTTTTCCAAGGTGTGTTTCATTTCAGCGTGGTAAGCATGCTTATCGGCTTGGGCCCGTAATGCCCGAACAGCCGGTCCCTTACCCGTATTGAGCATCCGCATCTGGACGTAAGTTTTGTCAATGTTACGGCCCATTTCACCGCCCAATGCGTCAATTTCACGTACGACGATTCCCTTGGCTGGGCCACCGACCGATGGGTTACATGGCATAAAGGCCACCATATCCAAGTTAATCGTCATTAATAACGTCTGGTTGCCCATTCGCGCAGCTGCCAGCGCTGCTTCTACACCGGCATGACCGGCACCTACGATAATCACATCATAGTCCTGACCCTGATAGGGTTGAATCTCAGGCATGTTGTTTCCTCCTAAATAAATTCTCTCGTTTACTTACCAACACAAAATTGACTGAACAGCTGGTCTAATAACTCATCTTGATAGCTATCGCCAGTGATCTCACCCAGTTTATTCCAGCATCTAGTCATATCGATCTGGACCAGATCAACCGGCATGCCGGCTGCAATCCCGCTCATAACATCATCTAACGCCGAACTGGCTTGTTTTAACAGGCCAATATGACGGGCGTTAGTAACCATCACGTTACCCCGGCCCGTTTCGATACCTTCATCAAAGAAGAGGTGGCTGATCTCGCCTTCCAGCTGATCGACCCCCTGATTTTGCGTCATAGAGGCTTTTATAATCTTCGTATCACCGGCTAATTGCTCTAATTCGGGCATTTCCAGTTTCAGTGGTAAATCGGTTTTATTTAAAATAATGATCCGTTTTTCATCCGCCGTATCGGTTAATAACTGCCGGTCTTCTTTGGTTAACGGTTCGCTGGCATCGAGTACCAAAATGACTAGATCAGCCGCCGCAATCGCTTTTTTAGACCGTTCAACACCGATTTTTTCAACCTTATCATCCGTATGATGAATACCGGCTGTATCGACTAATTTTAACGGGACACCGCCGACATTGACGTATTCTTCAATCACGTCTCGGGTCGTTCCCGCAACGTCGGTCACGATGGCTTTATCTTCGTGCAGCAGTTCATTTAGTAAACTGGATTTACCCACGTTTGGCCGGCCAACAATCGCGGTCGCCAGACCATCACGCAGTACTTTACCCTGCTTAGCAGTTTTGAGTAGTTGCTGAATCGAAGCCTTCACTTCTTTGGCTTTTTCCAGCAGTAGCTTCGTCGTCATGGTTTCCACGTCATCGTATTCAGGGTAGTCAATGTTGACCTCGACTTGCGCCAAAACTTCCAAAATATCCTGACGTAGCTTTTTGATCAACCGCGATAAACTGCCGTCAAGCTGGTTTAAAGCGACCTTCATTGACCGGTCCGTTTTCGCCCGAATCAGATCCATGACCGCTTCAGCCTGACTTAAATCAATGCGGCCGTTGAGGAAAGCACGCTTGGTGAACTCACCGGGCTCAGCCAGTCGAGCACCTTGACTGATAACAAGCTGCAAAATGTCATTGGTGGCAACTAAACCACCGTGACAGTTGATTTCAAGCACGTCTTCACGGGTGTATGTCTTAGGCGCCCGCATAACGGAAACCATCACTTCATCCACTTCTGACTGCGTTTCAGGATCAATGATATGGCCATAATTGATTGTGTGACTTTTCACCTTATCCAACGCTTTGCCCTTAAATAACGGCATAACTGCTTCAAAAGCATGGTCGCCGCTCACTCGAATAATTGAGATGCCACCCTCACCAGGCGGTGTTGCAACGGCCGCAATCGTGTCAAATTCACTTGTTGTCGTCATGTCTATCCCTCCATTGATTAATTGTTCATATTTTCACGCACAAAAAAAGTGCCCACTCCATGCCCCTAACAGCATGGATAAAGCACTTTGACTACTTTATCTATTTAAGATAAGAATGATTAGTTATCATAATAGACTGGAATCAGAAGCGTGTCAAGGATAAAAAAGGTGCAGAAACGAGCGGTTAGATAGCGGTGTGTAAGCCACTGTCAGCAAGGCCGCGCTGTTCTTTGGCGTGGTTTTGCTGACAGTGGCTTACATGCAGCTATCTGCTCGTTGGCGCCCGATTAGGCTATATAAGCGGAAAGCACTTAACCTCTTGTTTATTCACAGCTCTCCCCTGTTATCTAGCCGAAACTGGCTCCGAAAAGCAGGGAGTTGCACCTAAGGAGGAAACGGTATAAACCCAAGCCCGTGGTTTACACCGTTTCCTCCTTAGGCTCCACTCCCTAACCGCTTTTTTCCGCACCTACTTCAGCGTAATCACCACCGCCCGCTTCGGCTCCGTTCCTGCCGAATAGGTCATGACGTGTTCATTATCTGCTAAGACGCTATGAATTTGTTTTCGTTCAAACGATGGCATGGGATCTAGATAGACCGGCTTCCCGGTTGCAACGACCTCTCGAGCCATGTTTTCGGCCAAACGGGTTAAAGTTTCCACTCGCCGTTCGCGGTAATTGGCCACGTCCAGTGTCACTTCTAATTTAGAGAAGCGTTTATGGTTCAAAAAGACCTGTGCCAAGCTTTGCAAGGCATTAATTGTGCGACCATGTTTGCCGATCAACAGGCCCTCCTGTTCCGTTTTAAAATTCATATTAATATGCCGGTGCTTCACTTCAACCGTGCTGGTCGCATCAATGCCTAATTGGCTGATGATCGTACCTAAATACCGATTTAATTCAGCCGCTACCTGCTGATATTCCGCCTGCCGGTTAACCGTCGGGCCTTCAGTGGTTTGGGTCGCTACGGTCTGATCCGCTGGCGTCGTCACTGATTTAGCTACTGACGCTGGTTTTGGTTCAGTAGCTGACTCATCCGTTGTTTTAGTGACTGGTTTTTCTGTCTTTTTTGGTTGTTTTGAATTAACGGTAACAGCTGGCTTAATATCAACCCTAGCCTTTCGGGCACCAATACCAAAGAAGCCCTTGCGCGGTTTCGTTAGTACGGCCACCTCCACTTGAGATCTGTCGAGCTGAAGTTGTTGAAGTGCTTGTTTGACGGCACCGTCAACGGTCTCGCTTGTGTATAAAGTCATGACTGCTTTTCTCCCTTCGATAAACTACTTAATATACAGTATAGCATGTGCGGGGCTTTCATTTGATAGCTTTTGCAAATGGTAATATTACAAATTTCAATCTTTTGTCGCCATGAACTAAATATCCTTTTAAAAAAGGGCATAAAAAAATCTCAGAGCTGGTCATACCGCCCTGAGATTAGTTATTTGCTTTAAAAAAATTGCTGTTCAGTTACTTGCGACGGCTTTGCTTAGCCCGCCGAATAGCTTTTCTAACTTGTCGTTCACGTGCCTTTTCTTTCCGGTTTTTCTCTTCACGTTCGCGGCGAATCTTCCAAGGATTTTGAATGACCAAGGTTTGACCCACTTGAAACGCGTTGGTAACAACCCAGTAAAGTGACAGTGCACTTGGCAAATTTAACGCGGTGATGAAGATAATCACAGGTGTGGTTACCGTCATCATAGTTGTCATGGAATTAGACTCTGGTTGACCTTTCATCATGAGCCATGAACTTAAGAAGGTAAAGACCGCAGCTAGGATCGGCAAAATCAGGTATGGATCCTTTGCCCCTAATTGCAGCCATAAGAAATGACCAGACCGTAAAACGTCGGTCCTAAAAATAGCTTGGTACAAAGCCCAGATAATTGGCAGTTGCACAACCATTGGTAAACACCCAGCAACCGGATTGACACCCGCTTCGCTATAGAGCTTTTGCTGCTCTTCACGCAGTTTCGTCATGGTCTCTTGATCACGGGATGAGTACTTCTTTTGCAGTGCCTTTAACTGTGGCTGAATCTCCTGGGTCTTCCGCATACTGCGGGTTTGGAAAATCATCAATGGTAAGATAATGATCCGCACGATGATGGTAAAGACGATGATCCCCATACCATACCCACCAAAAATGTGAGCTAACCAAATAATGGCTCGGGAAAAGTTTAACAGGATAACGCCATCCCAAAGTCCTGTGCTATGTTCAGTGATTGGCTGATTACCACAAGCCGTTAATAAAACGGATAGGCCAACGATTCCAAACATAGTGATAAATCGTTTTAATTTTTTCACTGGTCTTCCTCGCTATAATCATTATCAAGCAATTTTGCAAGTTTCAAAGCGTGTACTAAATGCGCCTTGATCTCTGGCATCGGCATTTCTGAGGTTGATGGTCTAGCAATCACCAAAAAATCAACGTCCTGCTTCAAATAGGGCTTCAGTTCGGTCAGCGATTGACGAATTCGGCGTTTGACCCAATTCCGGTGAACCGCGTTACCGATTTTCTTACCCACTGAAATCCCTACCCGAAAATGGGGCTGATTTGGCCGGTCCATCCGGTAAACCACAAATTGACGGTTTGCAACGGACTGCCGTGTTTCAAAAACCTCTTGAAATTCCGCTTCTTTCTTTACGCGGTAAGATTTTCGCATATTGCATCTCCAAAACGTCTGCTGACTTTTATTTTTATTTTGTACAGATAAAAATAAAAGACCACTGATTGGTCAGTGGTCTATGCAGACAATACTTTTCTACCTTTTTGACGTCGACGTGCTAAAACCTTACGGCCGTTGCTCGTGCTCATACGCTTGCGGAAACCGTGCACGCGTGAACGGTGACGCTTCTTTGGTTGATATGTGCGCTTCATAAACTTACACCTCCTGATCTTCAGGCATGAAGCCATTTATTTACATCTTAAATGCATTTCTAAAATATAATAGCATATCTAGCGCCAACATCAAAGACTTAATTTAAAAAAAGCCGGTTTTTTTCTGTCTAAAAAAATTTGTTTCATGCTTTAGGGGTGTGGATAACTCATTAATTTCAGAATTAAAGAGAGCGCTTTTTAACTGAGTTATCCACTAGTCCACAGCCTGTGGTTTCTCAATCAGATTACCCTGTTAATTTTGGGGACAAACTTGTGAAACACCTGATACTACAGTATTTGTTTTACACAACCTCCTGTGGATAAAAATGTTTCACAGAGCTTTTAGCAAAGTTATCGACAACCCTGTGGAAAACTTTATACCTGCCTGTGAAACAATTATCCACAAGTTCAAAAGGCTGTGGAAAACTTTTTTGTGGCATGCTAAACTTAATTTATCAATTTAATATGGGGAGGAAGAAAAGTGCTTGATTTAGACACTCTTTGGGGTGAAATCAAAGACGGTTTCCAACAGAAAATCGCCCCAACTGCTTTTAAAACGTGGATCGCATCTGCCGAACCCGTCAAGTTAACCAACAATCGTCTGACAATCAAGCTACCATCGGAGTTACACCGTGATTACTGGCAACGCAACTTAACGCAGCCGTTAGTTGAACTGGCCTATGAATACGCCCAAGAGGATATTCAGCCAGTTTTTATTGTTGCTGATAACACTGAAAACTCCCAGGTATCCACACTTGAACACCCCGCAACAGCCTCTGCGCCATTTAGTCAGAGCGCTAAGCTGAATCCAAAATATACCTTTGACACCTTCGTCATTGGTAAGGGAAATCAGATGGCCCACGCTGCTGCGCTGGTTGTTTCCGAGGAACCTGGCGTGATGTATAACCCACTATTTTTCTATGGTGGTGTCGGTTTAGGTAAAACCCACTTAATGCATGCCATTGGTAACAAGATGTTAGCAGATGATCCGAACGCTAAGGTTAAGTATGTCACTAGTGAGGCCTTTACCAACGACTTCATTACTGCGATTCAATCGAAGACGCAGGATCAATTTCGCGAAGAGTACCGCAGCGTTGACCTACTGTTAGTGGACGATATTCAGTTCTTTGCTGATAAGGAAGGGACTCAAGAAGAGTTCTTCCATACCTTTAATGATCTTCACGATGACGGTAAGCAGATCGTTTTAACGTCAGACCGGCTGCCAAATGAAATTCCCAAGCTGCAAGATCGCTTAGTATCGCGGTTTGCTTGGGGACTTTCAGTCGATATTACGCCACCAGATCTGGAAACCCGGATCGCTATTTTACGCAATAAGGCCGAAGCTGATAACATTGCTATTCCGGATGAAACCCTGAGTTACATTGCCAGCCGGATCGATTCTAACGTGCGTGAACTGGAAGGCGCCCTAGCCCGGGTCCATGCGTATTCCAAGCTGGTCCATCAGCCGATCACGACTGAATTAGTGGCCAGTTCACTGAAGAGTCTCAAGCTTGATCGCCGTTCCAGTGAACTCACGATTCCGTTGATCCAAGAGAAGGTTGCTAAATACTATCACGTTTCATTAACCGATCTAAAGGGTAAAAAGCGGATTAAAACCATCGTCGTACCACGGCAGATTGCGATGTACTTGTCCCGGGAACTCACCGACAGTTCACTACCAAAAATTGGCAATGAATTTGGCGGTAAAGATCACACCACCGTCATTCACGCCTACGATAAAATCGCGGATGCGCTCAAAACGGACAGTGACTTACAGGCCGAAATTACGAATCTTAAAACCGAAATTGAAAGATAGCCCTAGACAGTAAAAAAGTAATCGATTTGATTCAAGCTTCAAGTCGGCTACTTTTTTTACTGGTCCGAATAGGCTATTATAGATAAGACTTCAACTAGGCTGCTGTGGAAAACTCAAAAAGTTATGCACAAGTTATCCACATGTGCATAACTTATCACTATTACGTGTTTCGCAGACTTATCCACAGTATCCACTGCTCTACTATTACTATTCTTTTTATTTATATTATGGATTATAAGGAGTACTCACTATGAAATTTACAATTAATCGCGCAGCGTTCATCAAAGAACTCAATACAGTCCAACGCGCTATTTCTTCCAAAACCACGATTCCGATCTTAACTGGTTTAAAGCTAGTGGCTGATGACAGTGGCTTAACACTGACTGGTTCAGATGCTGACATTTCGATCGAAACGTTGATCCATGCCGATAATCCGGACAACCAGCTGGCGATTCAAAGTCCAGGTGCCATTGTGTTACCTGCCCGCTTTTTCAGCGACATCGTTAAACGGCTGCCGGAAGACAACATGACGTTAGATGTGACTGAAGGTTTTCAGACGGAAATTACTTCCGGTTCGGCTTCCTTCACCATTAATGGATTAGACGCCAACAACTATCCACACTTACCAGAAATCGACGCAACTGACGCTATCACCTTAACGGGTGACGTTTTCCGGGAACTGATCAACCAGACCGTTATTGCCGTTTCTAATCAAGAAAGCCGGCCCATTTTAACCGGGGTTCACTTTACGTTAGTCGACAACCAGCTGTTGGCCGTTGCCACCGATAGTCACCGGTTGAGTCAACGTAAAATTGAATTACCATCCGCAGCATCCGCAACCTATGACGTCATCATTCCCGGTAAGAGTCTGACGGAACTGGCCCGCATGATCGGCGATGATAATCCGGACGTTGAAATGCGGTTATCCGAAAACCAAGTGTTATTCACGATCGGTGACACTCTGTTTTATTCCCGGTTACTGGAAGGCAATTACCCGGACACTTCCCGTCTGATCCCTAATGACTCGACAACGAGTGCCGAATTTGATGCTAAAGGGTTACTGGCAGCCATCGAACGGGCTTCGCTACTGTCCCACGAATCACGGAACAACGTTGTTAAGCTGACCTTGGATCCGGGAAATAACCAGGCCAAGATCTTTGGTAATTCGCCTGACGTTGGGAACGTTGAAGAAGCCTTAGCACCCAGTGAAATGACTGGCGATGAGCTAGAGATTTCCTTTAACCCTGATTACATGAAGGACGCACTGCGCTCATTTGGGGCAGCAGTGATTACGATTGCCTTTACGTCGCCATTACGGCCGTTTACGCTGGTACCAACTGAAGATAAAGAGAACTTTATCCAGCTGATCACACCAGTCCGGACCTTTTAATCATTAAAAATAACCTCAAAACACCGCTTCGGTTTTTAACCTGAAGCGGTGTTTTTTTGCCCTAACAGGGCGTTAGTTAACCAGAGCCTCTGCGGTGAAAAACGGTCACAATTTTTAGCCGAAATGGTCTTTTTACGGTCGTTTGTCTCAAAACAAGACGCTTTTAAATCTGTTTAACGGCAAATTACACGTAAAACGCTATTTTTAAGCTCTAAGCGTTTTTAGCTCAATTATGACAAATTACCTTACGAATATAAAAAACCGCTTAAATGCCGTGAAATGAAACAGAAACTATACTTTTACCCTTAAAAAGCGTATAATTATAAGAGAAAATGAAGGTGGGTGAAGCCGTGAAAAAGGAAGTTTTCATTGAACCACCCTTTATCACCTTAGGCCAGTTGCTTAAAGAAGAAGCAATCGTTGGTTCAGGTGGTCAAGCCAAGTGGTATTTGAAGGAACATGCGGTTGATGTGAACGATGAGCCGGATAATCGGCGCGGACGAAAACTATATCCAGGAGATACGGTCGATGTCAAAGATGTCGGGCTATTTTTTATTCGCTTAAATCAGGCTGAATAAGCTTATGAAACTAGAAGAATTAAGGTTGCGTCATTTTCGCAACTACCAGGATTTGACAGTTACCTTTGGCCCGGGTGTCAACGTGTTGCTGGGTGAAAATGCGCAGGGCAAAACGAATCTGCTGGAAGCCATCTATTTTTTGGCTTTAGCTAGAAGCCACCGAACCAGCAATGACCGTGAATTGATCAGCTGGCAGGCTGAAACCGCGCAAGTTTTTGGGCGGGTTCAAAAAAACAGTGGCCAAACCCCACTGGAATTAGATCTTTCCAAGCACGGCAAAAAAGCCAAAGTGAACCATTTGGAACAGGCGAAGCTATCCGGGTATGTGGGGCAGCTAAACGTGATTTTATTTGCCCCCGAGGATCTCAGTCTCGTTAAGGGGTCACCGCAAGGCCGTCGCCGCTTCATGGATATGGAATTCGGGCAGATGAGTCACCGTTATTTGTACAATACGGCGCAATATCGGACGATCTTAAGACAACGCAACCGCTACCTCAAAGAATTAGGCAGTAAGCAGCAGTCGGATATGGTGCTGTTAGATGTGTTATCCGATCAGCTGGCGGCGTACGGTTCAGAGATTATTAGCGCCCGCGTGACGTTATTGAAACGGTTGGAAGTCTGGGCAGCTCAGGTGCACCAAGAAATTTCTCAGCAGCGTGAAACGCTGTCATTTCACTACGTTACCAGTGTTAAAGATGATGATCTGAGCGATACCCAGCATATTTATGATGCGCTCAAACTGCTGTATCAAAAGCATCGTGATAAAGAACTCTTTCGGCGGACGACGCTTATCGGACCGCACCGGGACGACTTAAAATTCCTGGTGAACGATAAAGACGTCTCCAGTTTTGGCTCTCAAGGCCAGCAACGGACCACCGCACTAAGCGTTAAGTTAGCTGAAATTGATCTCATGCACGAACAGACTGGTGAATACCCAGTTTTGCTGCTGGATGACGTGCTGTCAGAATTAGATGACAGCCGGCAGACGCATTTATTAACCGCAATTCAAGATAAGGTACAAACCTTCTTAACCACGACGAGTTTAAGCGGCGTGGCACAGAAATTGATACATCAACCAAAAGTATTTCGAATCAGCAATGGTGAAATCCAAGCTGATGAATAGTTGTCTCAGGGGATTAGTAATGAGGAGGATCACACTTGGCTGAAGAAAAAGAAACTAAACAGGAACGTGCTCGCGAATATGATGCCAGTCAGATTCAAGTCCTTGAAGGGCTTGAAGCGGTTCGGAAACGGCCCGGCATGTATATTGGCTCGACCAGTGCACAAGGACTGCACCATCTGGTCTGGGAAATCATTGATAACGGGATCGATGAAGCCTTAGCCGGTTTCGCCGATGCAATTCACGTGACGGTCCATAAAGATAATAGTATTACGGTGGTGGATAATGGTCGTGGTATCCCAGTCGATACCCAAAAGAAAACCGGTAAGTCGGCACTGGAGACCGTCTTCACAATCTTGCATGCCGGCGGTAAATTCGGCGGTGGCGGCTACAAAGTTTCCGGTGGCCTGCACGGTGTGGGCGCTTCAGTTGTGAATGCGCTGTCCTCTGAACTCGATGTTAAAGTGGCTCGTGGTGGCAAGCGGTATTACATGGACTTTGCCTATGGCCGGGTCACCACGCCAATCAAGGTGATCGATACTGGTCTGCCGGAAAACATTCACGGCACCACGGTCCACTTCCTGCCGGATTCCGATATTTTCCGAGAAACGACCACGTTTGATATTAAAACGCTGACCACGCGGATTCGGGAACTGGCCTTTTTGAATAAGGGTTTACGGATTACGATTCGTGACGAACGGCCGGAAAAGCCAACGGAAGAATCCTTCATGTATGAGGGTGGTATTCGACATTACGTTGAGTATTTGGATAAGAATACTGACGTGCTGTTTGACGACCCAATCTACGTTGAAGGCCAGGAAAACGGTATTACGGTGGAAGTGGCCCTGCAGTATACGGATGGCTACCACTCTAATCTACTGACGTTTACCAACAATATTCACACCTATGAAGGCGGGACCCATGAAGAAGGGTTCAAACGGGCGCTGACGCGAATTGTCAACGATTATGCCCGCAAGAATAACCTGATGAAGGATAACGAAGCTAACCTGAGCGGTGAAGATGTGCGTGAAGGGATGACGGCCGTGGTTTCCGTGAAGCATCCGGACCCGCAGTTTGAAGGTCAAACCAAGACCAAGCTGGGGAACTCCGATGCCAGAACCGCCGTTGATCACATTTTCAGCGAACACTTCATGAAGTTCTTGATGGAGAACCCAACGACTGCTCGAAAAGTCGTTGATAAAGGGACGCTGGCCTCTAAAGCGCGGGTAGCTGCTAAACGGGCTCGTGAAGTGACCCGGAAGAAGAGCGGCCTGGAAATCAGTAATTTACCTGGTAAATTAGCTGATAACACCAGTAAAGACCCAGCCATTTCGGAATTGTTCATTGTCGAAGGTGATTCAGCCGGTGGTTCTGCTAAGCAGGGCCGTTCACGGCTGACTCAAGCCATCTTGCCCATTCGTGGGAAGATCTTGAACGTTGAAAAAGCCAGCATGGACAAGATCCTAGCTAACGAAGAAATTCGCTCCCTGTTTACTGCGATGGGGACTGGTTTTGGGGATGATTTTGATGTCTCGAAAGTCAATTACCATAAGCTGATTATCATGACCGATGCCGATGTGGATGGTGCCCATATTCGAACCTTGCTGTTAACGCTGATCTATCGCTACATGCGGCCGTTACTTGACGCTGGGTTTGTTTACATCGCCCAGCCACCGCTGTACCAGGTCCGTCAGGGTAAGATGCGGCGTTATATCGATTCCGACGAAGAATTAAACACCATTATGGGTCAGTTACCACCGTCACCAAAACCAGTGATTCAACGGTATAAGGGACTTGGTGAAATGGATGCCAGCCAACTGTGGGAAACCACGATGGATCCAGAAAAGCGCCGGCTCTTACGGGTCGACCCTAGCGATGCGGCGGAAGCCAACGAGGTTTTCACCACGTTAATGGGTGACAAAGTCGAACCACGGCGCGACTTTATTGAAACGAATGCAAAGTATGTTGAAAACTTGGATGTCTAGTGTGAATGTTTCTGTTAATTCACTGGGAATCATTGATTGGCGGGTAGTCATTACCCGCGCCATATTAGCTGGGAGGTACTAAATTTGGCGAATGAAGAACTGCCAAGTCGCATCACGGATGTCGATTTAGCGAAAACCATGCGGACTTCATTTTTGGACTATGCCATGAGCGTGATTGTCGCTCGGGCACTGCCAGATGTTCGTGATGGCCTGAAACCAGTTCACCGACGGATTCTTTACGGGATGAGTGAGTTAGGGGTCACACCTGATAAACCGTACAAGAAGTCGGCCAGAATTGTTGGGGACGTCATGGGGAAGTTTCACCCCCATGGTGACTCCGCAATTTACGAAGCCATGGTCCGAATGGCGCAAGACTTCAGTTACCGGTACATGTTAGTTGACGGCCACGGGAACTTTGGGTCAGTCGATGGTGATGGCGCCGCTGCCATGCGGTATACCGAAGCGCGTTTGAGCAAGGTTGCCATGGAAATGTTGCGCGACATCAACAAAGACACCATCGATTATCAGCCGAACTACGATGGCACTGAAAAAGAGCCCGTTGTTTTACCAGCTCGTTTTCCTAACTTATTGGTCAACGGGGCTTCTGGAATCGCTGTTGGGATGGCGACTAATATTCCACCGCATAATTTGGCGGAAGTCATTAGTGCACTGCATATCTTGATGAAGAATCCGGATGCCACAACTGCTGATTTGATGGAAGCTCTGCCAGGGCCTGATTTTCCAACCGGTGGTGTTGTCATGGGCAAATCCGGTATCCGGAAAGCTTATGAAACCGGTAAGGGAACCATTACCTTACGGGCTAAGGTCGAAATCGAAGAGGATAAGAGCGGCAAGCAAAAGATCGTGGCCACTGAAATTCCTTACATGGTCAATAAGGCCCGTTTGATCGAGCGGATTGCTGATCTGGCGCGGGACAAACGCATCGAAGGCATCACGGATGTCAACGATGAGTCTGACCGTGAAGGGATGCGGATCGTCGTTGATGTCCGCCGGGATGCCAGCGCCGAAGTCATTTTGAACAATCTGTACAAGATGACCATGATGCAGACCTCCTTTGGGTTCAACATGTTAGCCATTGTTAACGGCTCACCAAAGATCCTGAGCTTAAAAGAAATTTTGCAGTATTACCTGGCTCACCAGTTGGAAGTTATTCGGCGGCGAACCGAGTTTGAACTGAAGAAGGCAAAAGCCCGGGCCCATATTCTGGAAGGCTTGCAGATTGCGCTTGATCACATTGATGAAATCATCTCGATCATCCGTAAGTCGCAAACTGCTGAAGTGGCCAAGAATGAACTGATCAACCGTTACCCACTATCTGAAAAACAAGCGCAAGCTATTTTGGATATGCGGCTGGTTCGGCTGACCGGTCTGGAACGCGACAAAGTCGAAAAAGAATACACGGATCTGCAAAATTCGATTGCTGATTACAAAGCCATTTTGGCCAGCAAGGACAAGCAGAACCAGATCATCTACCAAGAACTGCTAGATATTCAGAATAAATTCGGCGATAAGCGCCGGACTGAACTGATGGTCGGCGAAGTTCTGAGCCTTGAAGACGAAGACCTGATCGAAGAAGAAAATGTCATGATTTCTCTGACCCATAACGGCTACATCAAGCGGTTACCAACGTCTGAATTTAAGGCGCAAAATCGTGGTGGCCGTGGTATTCAAGGCATGGGGATTCATGATGACGACTTCATCGAACACCTGGTTTCAACCTCAACACATGACGTGCTCCTGTTCTTCACTAATGCTGGTAAAGTTTACCGGATGAAGGGCTATGAGATCCCTGAATACGGCCGTTCCGCTAAGGGAATTCCAGTGATCAACCTACTGAACATTGAGGCCGGCGAGAGCATTCAAGCCGTGATCAACGTATCTGATGCCGCTGGTGACCAACAAAAATACCTGTTCTTTACCACTCTGCATGGGACCGTTAAGCGGACGCCAGTGAGTGACTTCTCTAACATTCGTTCCAACGGTCTAAAAGCTCTGAGTCTAAAAGACGATGACCAATTGATCAACGTTTCTATCGTGGATAACGAGCAATGCATGATCATCGGGACGCATTCCGGCTATGCCGTTAGCTTTAAAGCCAGCGATGTCCGCTCAATGGGCCGTTCCGCTACCGGGGTTCGCGGTGTCCGGCTTCGCGATGATGATTACGTGGTTGGTTCAGCCATTTTGGGACCAAACGATAACGTATTCGTCATTTCTGAAAAGGGCTACGGTAAACAGACGCCAGCTAGCGAGTACGCGATTAAAGGTCGCGGCGGTAAGGGGATCAAGACCATTAACGTGACCGCAAAAAACGGTCCGCTTGCTGGTTTGACCACAGTGACCGGTGAAGAAGATATTATGCTGATTACCGATAAGGGTGTCATGATCCGGTTTGGCGTGGAGAACGTCTCCCAAACTGGTCGGGCAACCTTAGGGGTTCACCTGATCCGGCTAGATGATGATGCTAAAGTTGCCACCATGGCGGTAGTCGAAAAGGAAGTACCTGAAGATGAGTCCGATGACGCAACTGCAGATACTGCCAATAACGATAGTGATACGTCGTTAGACCGCTTAGTCGATCGGGCAACGGATGATTCAGATACATCAACTGATAGTGACGATTCTGATAACGATTAGTTAAACGCAAGAATTTAAAAAGAACGGCAATTGGTGCCGTTCTTTTTTGCGTAGTTAGTGCTATAACCACCATCTCTTGTCAGGTTAGGCTTAACTGGGATTCATTACTTGAGGCATGCAGCAGTCAAATGGGGTGAAAAGTGAACTGCTGGCAGGTTAATTTTAAAATAACATTGCACTTTTGCTTGAACTTTGGTAGAATAATATTCTGTGAGTAATCCATTCGGATAACTCTCCTTGCTCTCTTAAAACTCAATGAAGAGGGCCTGAAGTCCATAAGGAGGTGCAAATTTCATGAAGTATGAAATTACCTACATCATTCGTCCAGATCTTGACGATGCATCAAAGACCGCACTGGTCGACCGTTTCGACAAGATTTTGACTGATAATGGTGCAGATTTAATCGATTCAAAGGATTGGAAGAAGCTTCGTTTCGCATACGAAATCGGTGGCTATAACGAAGGTCAATACCACGTTATTAACTTAACTACTGATAACGATACTGCTTTAAACGAATTCGACCGTCTTTCAAAGATCAATGATGATATTCTTCGTCACATGATCGTAAAACGTGAAGACTAATTTTTGACATTTAATGACTGAGAGGAGCGGGTCGTATGATCAACCGGGCAGTGCTTACCGGACGCTTGACAAGAGATGTTGATTTGCGGTATACCCCAAGCGGGGCGGCAGTTGGGAACTTTACGTTAGCTGTTGATCGGCAATTTACCAATCAAAACAACGAACGTGAAGCTGATTTTATCAACTGTGTTATTTGGCGGAAATCTGCTGAAAATTTTGCTAACTTTACCCATAAAGGTGCGTTAGTCGGGATCGATGGCCGGATTCAAACCAGAAACTACGAAAATCAACAGGGTCAACGGGTCTACGTTACCGAAGTTGTCGTTGAAAACTTTGCTTTATTAGAACCGCGTTCAGCGAATAATAATAACGCAGGGAATTCGAACAACGGTGGCAACAATAATGCACCCACTGGCAATGCTCCTCAGAACACTAATCCGTTTGGTGATCCAAAAACCAATGGAGCGGCTAACAATAATCAAAACAACGGGAATAACCAAGCTGACCCATTTGCAAATAATGGCGATTCGATTGATATTTCCGATGATGATTTACCGTTCTAAGCGGATCGAATTGGAGGGAAAATCATGGCTCAACAAAGAAGAGGTGGCCGTCGTCGTCGTAAAGTCGACTTCATCGCCGCAAACCATATCGAATACATTGACTACAAAGATACTAACTTATTGGAACGTTTCGTTTCAGAACGTGGTAAGATCTTACCACGTCGGGTGACGGGTACTAGTGCCAAGAACCAACGTAAGTTAACGATTGCTATCAAGCGTGCGCGGATCATGGGCTTAATGCCATTCGTTGTCGCTGACTAGTCTATCTAGTATAGTGAATTGAAAAGCGTCGACCAGTACTGCTGGTTGACGTTTTTTTGTGTTTTAAGAACCGGTTAAAATTGAAAAAACTTTTATCAATTAAAGTTGTTATATTAATTATTTTAAGTTTTTATTGGGCACTGTGATTGAATTTGGTTCATAAAAACCGTGTTCTCGTGGCCTGTCTAGGCATATTTAGCCCATTTAAAGCGGTTAATTAATTGCTTGATAGGTCAAACTACAAGAATAGTGTTATAGTAATCACGTAATCTTAAAAAGCATGGCTACTTGTGAACTATAAGTAGAGGAAATTCACAAGTATAAGGAGAGATATCAGTACATGAAAATAACCAACCGATTAAATAATCCGGTTATGGCGCAGTCGCGTCAAATTAGGTGTAATAAGGGAAAATGCTGGATGCACTTAGGCATTATCACGATCACGCTGGTAACGGGCTTTACCGTTAGCACAACGATTGCTAGTGCCCAAGCAACAACAGCAACCACTGAGGCTTCAACAACTCAGACACTTAAAGCCAGTGATGCCTCGAACTCGGCTAATGCATCATCTCAAAAGGGTGCAGCAACGGCTTCTTCTCAATCAGCAAGCAGTGTTAAGGCTGATAGCAGTAGCTCTATTAGTGTATCCTCTAATAATGAAAGCGCTTCCAGCTCTTCTGCTAGTCAATCAAGTGACTCAACAAATTCCGCAATGACTGATTCATCAAGTCAGGACAGTTCCCAAAAGACTGAATCGAAATCAACTCAGCAGCCAGCAATGGACGTTAATGGCCATAAACTTGATTTTGATGCATTAAATAATCAAACAACCAATAATCAAACAACAATAGTTAAAACTACAGCAGGCGCAATAACTAAAGCAACGACTGATAAATCAGCGACTAATGCGTCTAAACAAGCGGCGAATAATCTGGTTGTAAAGGATACAACGGGTAATTATTGGCTGCAGCAGCCAGCTGTAGATCCTAAAAATGGTCAGCCAGCGGATGCTAATACTTACACGCAGCTAACGGATTATAGCTACACGAAAAACGCCGACGGTTCAACGTACAGCGTTACAGGGTATACGGGTGATCTTCAAAAGTATCTCGCTGGCGGTGTGACACCTGCAGGCGGATATTCAACTAAGATCACTTTACCAGATACCTACAATGGTGATGCAGTAACAGCGATTGCTGATGATGCCTTTAATAATGAAAAAAAGCATGCTCATCCGCAACCAGTCTTAACGCAAGTCACGTTTGGCAAAAATATCACCAAAATTGGTGACTATGCGTTTGCTGGTAATCATATTAGCGGTGAGATCGTAATCCCTAATGGCGTGACATCAATTGGCCAGGATGCGTTTGCCGGTAATGGTATTAGTGGTAAAGTTGTAATTCCTAATTCAGTTTTGTCACTTGGTGATGATGCTTTTGCGGATAATCAAATTACTAGTGTGACGCTAGGATCACACATGTGGTTTACTGGCCATGGTACATTTGCGAATAATCAGATCAGTCAGCTTGATTTAGGAACGGGCGTTACAGTGATCGGTAAGGGCACGTTTGAAAATAACCTATTAACAACGGTAACGTTGCCGGATCAAATTGGACAGATCGATGATTCAGCATTTCAAAACAACCAAACATTAAAAACGGTCAATTTCGGAAATAAAAGTCAATTAGGTAGTATTGGGACGAGTGCGTTTGCAGGTGATCAAATTAGCAGTATTAACCTCCCTAATGCAGTTACTAATATTGGTGATAATGCGTTTGCGGGCAATCAAATCAGTGCGTTGGGACTCAATAACAATGTGACAACGATCGGGGTAAGTGCCTTTGCGGATAATAATCTGAGCGGCACTATTACCATACCGAATTCCGTCTTGAAGATCGGTGATTATGCTTTTGCGAATAATCAAATTACCGGTGTTGTCTTTGGCAATGGGACTTGGTTTACGGGTAACGACACATTTACTCATAATCAGATTAGTAACCTTGATTTAGGAACGGGCATCAACACGATTGGCAGTGGTACATTTGCTAATAATCAATTGACGACGCTGACGCTACCAGATCAGGTTGGCTTGATCAATGATGGGGCATTTCAGAACAATAAGACTTTAACGACCGTTCATTTTGGACAGGCAAGCAAGCTAACAGGTATTGGGACATCGGCTTTTGAAGCAGATGCCATAAGTTCACTAACGCTTCCCAATAGCCTGACAAATATTGGTGACCGCGCCTTTACGGGGAATCAAATAGCCACCTTGTCACTAGGTAATCATACGCAAATTATTGGGACGGATGCTTTCTCAAATAATTCGATTAACGGGACAGTTACAATTCCTATTTCAGTCACTAGAATTGGTGATGATGCCTTTACTAATGATCAAATTGATACTTTAGAGTTAGGCAGTCATATTCTAACAATCGGTACCAAAGCTTTCGCGGGTAATAACCTGAGTACCGTCACGATTCCGGATTCAGTAACGGATCTTGGCAGCTATGCTTTTGCCAATAATCAAATTTCTACATTTAACTTAGGTAATCAGATAACAAAGCTTAATGATGATGTTTTTGTAGGTAATAAACTGGTCCAGTTGAAGATTCCAGAAACAGTGACAAATATAGGTAATGAGGCTTTTGCCAACAATTACATTACCGGGCTAACATTGGATAGTAATCTTCAAACAATTGGTACCAGTGCCTTCGCAAATAACCAAATTACGGGGATGTTGACAATTCCTGACAGTGTAACTTCTATTGGTCAAACAGCCTTTTTTGATAATAAAATTAGTGCATTAACGTTGGGTAAAGGCCTTAGTGGCAAATCAATTGCTAACGCTGCGTTTGCTCAAAACGAAATTAATAAAGTTATCAATCATTCTAAGGATGACTCACTTAATTATTTAGGTGGTCAACAAGCTTGGGTTAATATAACGGCACAGGCAACGTCAACTCAGATTCAAAATGTGCGTTTTTTGATTGATCAAGCTGTTGGCATTCAATTATCAAAGGCAGATCAATTAACCTTTGTTGATTGGGATGGTCATCAATGGCTATATGATGCCCAAACGGATACGCTCACCGCGCCTTCTGGTAGCATCACGTCTAACCCGATTGAGTTCCGGTTCAGTTCATCAGGAGACAGCAGTTATGGCACGACCCATTTGGTTATGAATCTTGTTGATAGCACAGGTACACCTATACCAAATGGTCCTGGTAATACTGGTACAACTACACCGAATGGTTCTGACAATGGCAGTGGCTCTGGAACACCGACTACTGGTGATTCAAATACGTCAGTACCAACACCAGTATCTGGTGATTCACAACCCAATACAGCTACGGATACTGGCAATGTAGTGCCGGCGCAACCGACTTTAACAACCGATAATGGTAGTGCTATTCCAACGCCACCACGAGCAACAGATCCGGTCGTTCGGACCATGGTTGATCAAGGAACTGCTAGCCCTCAAACGGGTAAAACGGATGAAGCTCACGCTGTACCTGAAGTAGTTAAGGATATTCAAGGTACGCAAACGGTGCAGGCTACATCGGTTAAATCAACCTCAGTTAAACCAACTTCAGAAGCTACACCGACGATTCTTCATCAGACTGTTAGCAATGGTCGAGTAGCTGAAAAAGCCGCTACAATGGTAACGACAAAGGTAGACCCAACTAACCATCAGATGAATTTAGCGACAACGAAATTGCCGCAAACCAATGAAGCAGCGCCAGCTAAATCAACGCTGATTGGCGGTCTACTGTTGAGTATTCTCGGCTGGTTTGGTTTCGCACGTCGCAAGCATGAAAAAGATTAAACAATCAGATTAAAAGTATTAAAAACGTCTTCGTAAGGTTGAAAATGCCTTTGCGAAGGCGTTTTTGATTATTACTCTAATAATTTTTAAAACAAATTTCATGAGACCTTTTTAAGTGAGTACGAGAGTGCTATAGTAATTGGGTATCTGTTCAAAACAAACACTTATATATAAAAGTAAATAATGGGGAGAAATACAATTACATGAAAAACAACACTACTGGATTGAATAATCCACTTATTGGACAGGCTCATCGTTTCCAGTGCAATATAGAAAAAGGTTGGTTACGTATGGGCGTTATTTCCATGACAGTAATAACAGGCGTTACCCTCACCACGACGGTTGCTAGTGCGCAAACAGAAACTGCAACTACACCGATAACTCAAAGCACGGATGTTAATGCTGTTCCGACATCAGCTGAAAAGCCAGCAACTGATCCGGATACAAAAACGGACTCTAATCAATCACAAGCTGGAGACTCAGTGATAACGAACGGTGCCAATTCGTCCAAACCAGATGGTGATACAACTGATTCCGGCAATCAGTCAAGCGATTCGGAAAAGCCAACGACAGATGGTTCGGTAAGTCAACCTGATCAAAAACCAGCTGACGCTACAGCAACGCCGACTGTACCAGCAGCATCACCGGCACCGACTGCGACGCCAGCACCCGAAACATCAACACCAGAGACACCGATAACGGATTATCAATTCACCCAAAATGGCGCTAATTATACTATTAAAGGATACAGTGGCAGTCAAACTAATATTACCTTGCCTAGTCAGTATAATGGTGGTTTAGTCACAGAAATTGGGGCCGGTGCTTTTAATCATAAGAATATTAGTGGTACTGTAACCATTCCTGATTCAATTATCAATATTGGTCATGATGCTTTTGCGAATAATAATATTACAGCTTTAAACTTGGGTAAGAGCGTTCAAACGATTGGCAATGATGCCTTTTCACGTAATCCAAATGATAAAAATTCAAATAATAGCATTGAGACAGTCAATATTCCCGATTCAGTTACCACTATTGGTGATCGTGCCTTTGCGAATATCACAATTAAACAATTAACATTTGGTGATTCGGCATCAGCTTCAAATTCAAAAGTTGAAACGATTGGAATGGATGCTTTTTCGGGTAATCAAATTAGTGGGACAGTCATCATTCCAGATACGGTTACTACTATTAGTGATCGGGCTTTTACGAACAATAAAATAACACGGTTACAATTTGGCGATTCAGACTCAAACTCAAAAGTTGAAACAATTGGAGTGGATGCTTTTTCGGGTAATCAGATCAGCGGTGCTATCACGATTCCTGATAGTGTGAAGTCAATTGATATGAATGCTTTTGCGAAAAACCAAATTAGTACAGCAGTACTTGGTCAGAATATTGATATGATTGGTAAGAATTTCTTTGATGCTACGACTAAAGTAGCTGAAAAAGACGCAGCTGGTAATTATTGGACGCTAAATCTGGATTCGAATGGCAATCTGATACGTACGCGATTAACAGACTATACTTATGCCCTTAATAGTAATGGAACATATACTGTTACGGGCTATACTGGTGATTTGCAGAAGTATCTTGGTAATGATGGGCAAATAACTAGCCTTAATGTGCCAGGTACTTATAATGGTAAATCTGTGACAGCAATTGGTAATTCTGCCTTTGCTGATAAAGGAATTAGCACTGTTACTATTCCTAATACAGTCACTTATATTGGTAATGATGCTTTTACGCGAAATAACATTAGTACAGTAGATCTAGGCCAAGGAGTTCAAATAATTGGTGAAGATGCTTTTTCAGTTAACCAAATTGGGGCTGTTAAAATTCCTGATACAGTAACTCGTATTGGCGAAAAAGCGTTTACGCAAAATCAAATTAAAACAGTCGACCTTGGTCAGGGCGTTCAAACAATTGGAAAAGATGCTTTTTCAGTTAATCCAATCAGCGGCCTTGTCACTATTCCAGATTCAGTTATCAGCATTGGTATAAGAGCTTTTGCAGATGATGACATTAGTGAATTAACTTTAGGCAAAAATATTAAAATAATTGGTGAAGATGCCTTTTCACATGATCTTAAAAATCCAAAGTCACTTAACCATATTGGTAGTGTCACTATCCCCGATTCAGTTACTAGAATTGATGCGAGGGCTTTTGCAAACAATAATATTAGTGAATTAACCTTAGGTAAAGGTGTCCAAATAATAGGCATTGATGCTTTTTCAGGTAATCAGGTTAAAGGGATTATCGAAATTCCCGATTCAGTTACTAGCATTGGTGACCGAGCTTTTGCAGATAATGATATGAGCGGCTTAATCTTAGGAAATAAGGTTCAAACAATTGGTATTGATGCTTTTTCACGTAATCTTACGAAGTCAAATTCACGTAACCATATTAGTGGTATTGTTAACATTCCCGATTCGGTTACTAGCATTGGTATGAACGCTTTTGCAAATAATAAAATTAATGCACTAGTATTTGGTCAAAACATCCCTAATATTGGATTGTATGCCTTTGATAGCAACGATATCAGTAAGATAACAAGTGCTAAGTCAATGGTTTCAGACCAATATTTAAGTGGTCAGCAAGCTATCATTTACGTACCAATAGATATAAAAGATGTAAAGGATAACCAAATTCGGAATGTTAAATCAGCGATTGAGCAAACGTTGAGAGCTGGTAATACTACTGGTTTTAACTTAGGAGATAAATTAACATTTACCGATTCTGTATGGTCTTATGATGCCGCAACAGATACTTTAATGAATCATAATGGTCAGATATTAGCTCATAATATTATTTTTCGTTTTAGTTCAAATGGTTCTGGCAATTATGGAACAAATGAATTGATTTTTTATGTTACCCAACCAGGAATTCCACAATCTGATCACAGTGCAGGAGTACCACCGACAAATCCCGACACAACTACAAAGCCTGATAACAATACAGGTACGGTGGAGCCACCGGTTACGCCTAACACGCCCACACAGTCTGATCCTAATACAGGGACGCTGCCACCTGTTACTCGACCTGCACATCCTAGTGATACTACGGGAGTGCCATCAGTGACTAATTTACCTAAACCAGTTAGACATCATACTACGGATATAACGACACCTGGTACCTCGGATGACACAACGGCACTAGGTCATAGAGGTCACGGTGATGCTGCAAAACAGCCGCAGACAAATCCTGCAACTACGAATCAAGAAACTACGAGTCAGAGTGATACTGAGCAGCAGGGAACAACTGAAAAGAGCCATACAACCTCTCAAACGGGTGAGCAAGCTGGATCAGTTGAGCAACAAGCAACAACCAGCTCAGCGGCAACTGCTGCAACACCAAGTCACGAAGCTTATCAACAAACAATGATGACTAAGCAGCCTAAAAAGACGGCTACAGCGGCATTACCACAAACCAATGAAGATTCTTCAGTCAAACCAACGTTCATTGGTGCTTTACTATTGAGCATTCTCGGTTGGTTTGGGTTTGCACGGCGCAAACACGGACAAGATTAATCAAGGACACTAAGAAATTAAAAAAGACGTTTTCGCAGGGTCATTTTGACCAACGAAAACGTCTTTTTGCTGAACGATTCATTTAATTAATGAGCTGTCTTAAAAGAACGCGTCGTAAACGCAATGATTAACGCGATGACAGCTAAGATAAGTGGTAAGTAGATAGCAACGTGGACCCCGGCCGTAAAGGCACCCTGAGCGCCTAAATGACTGGCTGCTTGGCCGATACCTAAGAGGCTGGTGGCTAAAGCGGTGGAAATGGCGCCGACAATTTGCTGCATGGTATTCATGATGGTGCTGCCATCGCCAGAGGTAGGCCCAGCTAACGCATTGAGCGCGTGTGTTTGTGCCGGAGACATCGCTAATGGACAGCCGATCATTAAGATGACGTGAGCGGCAATAACAAACATCACAGCAGTATGCGTACCGGTCGTGAGTAGCATGACACTCCCAATAATGGCAATGAGAAAACCTAACCGAGTTAACCACTTAGCGCCGAAGTTATCAAATAAACGACCGGAAACCGCGGAAACCAAGGCGTTGACGATACCGCCTGGCAGCATGATGATCCCCGTCATGGCAACGGGTAGTAATAATCCTTTTTGCATATACATCGGTAAAATATACATGGCAGAAAGGATGATGCCAAAGTCCAGCATCACCATCAAGGCGCCAGCCCGAAAAGCCGGATTGGCGAAAATTTTCAGATTTAAGATAGGTGTTTCAATATGAACCTGACGATAAGCATAAACGGCTAAAACGATGATACCGAACAGCAATAGGCCTAAAACCAGGGGTGATCCCCAGCCGTGTGAACTGGCGAAGCTAACGGCTGTGACGATGCTGGCAAAGCCTACCACACTCGTTAAAATGGATAGAACATCAATTTTAGGTTTACTGAGCTGACCCACGTTTTCCAGGGATGTCAGGGCAAAAATCAAGGCGATCACTAAGAAGGGGACAAATGCCCAAAAGATCCAGTGCCAAGAAAGCTTGGCTAAGATCAGGCCAGTCAGAGTTGGTCCGATAGCTGGTGCGAACATGATGACCATGGCGCAGGCCCCCATTGCGGCCCCAATTTTAGCTGGTGAGAAGACCTGCATGGCAACCGTAAACATTAACGGCAGGATCAAACCGGTGGCAATGCCTTGAATCATCCGACCGAACAATAATACCGGGAAATTTGGTGCTAAGGCTGCAATCACGGCACCGACTAGAAAATCTAACAGTCCAAAAATAACGACCTGCCGCGTGGTAAACCACTTGGTAATCAAACTATTTAACGGTAAGACGACCCCGATCACTAACATGTAGCCGGTTACTAGCCATTGGACAGTTGCGGTGGTGATGCCTAAATTAGCCATCAAACTGGGTAAGGCGATGTTTAAAGACGTTTCACTAAACATGCCAACAAAGGCACCGATCAGCATACTGGTCATGGCTAATGCTGGGTGTTTAACGCTGACACGTGGTTGAGAAGCGGTTATTGAAGCTTGCTGTTCCATTGAATAAATTCCTCACTTTCAGAAAAAGTTTTTTGCACAATGGGTTACATTACCAGAAAAAAATCTTTTTCGTAAGTTTTTTTTTAAGTTCTGAAGGACACAGCGATTTTCAATCACAGACACCTGGGAGTCATTTGTGCTAAAATATAACTACTATTATCAGCGACAAAAAGTAGGGGAGTCTGAAGATGAGCGGTTTATTTTCAAGGGTTAATTTACCCGAATTTTTAAGAAATAGACGTCTTCGCGGTCTGTCACTATTCATGATCGCATTATCAATTGCAGGGATCGTTCTGGCCTTTTTGTTCTCATGGATTTTAGGGTTATTAGCGTTAGTAGCAGTGGTTACCAGTTTGGTATTTTCTTTTAATACCATGAATGAGATTAGCGAAGACATGAACCGTTACATTGCTGACCTGTCGTTTCGCATTAATCGTGGCGAACAAGAGGCCTTGATCGACATGCCCGTGGGGGTTATGATCTTTGGCGATAATGATGCGATCGAATGGGTCAACCCATACCTGCAGCAATATTTCGGAGATCAGACCGTTTTGAGCAAGCGGATGAACGATGTTGACCCGGAACTGGAAAAGTTAATTCAAGATCATGTGAATGATAAACAGCCACAAACGGTGACCTGGAATGGTCGCCAATTTTCATTCTTAGTTCAAAAAGATTTTCGGGCGGTCTACATGATTGAGGTCACTTATTTCACCCAGATCGAACAGCGCTACGAAAATGAACGGGTCGCCATTGGCCAGGTCTTTTTGGATAACTACGATGAAGTAACGCAGTCCATGACGGATCAGGAAGTTTCTAACCTCAGAAACTACGTGACTAACGAACTGTCGGCTTGGGCACAGCGCTTTGGAATGTACCTTAAACGGCTGGATGATGATCATTACCTAGTGTTCATGTATGCCCAAGCAATGAAGGCAGTGGAAACCGATAAGTTCAGCATCTTGGATACCATTCGTGAGAGTACTTCCAAGCAAAACTTCCCACTGACTTTAAGTATTGGGATCGCGTATGGCGGCGCTGATCTACCAAAATTGGCTGATCAGGCCCAGAGTAATCTGGACTTGGCTCTTGGCCGTGGCGGTGATCAGGTGGTTGTTCGGGCACAAGATGAAGAAGCCCGGTTCTACGGCGGCAAGACCAACCCGATGGAGAAACGGACACGGGTTCGGGCACGGATGATTTCACAGGCCCTACAAGAGTTAATGAACCAGTCGGATGCCATCTTCGTTCAGGGACACCAGCAGCCTGATATGGACTCCATTGGGGCTTGTATGGGGATTCGGCGGATCGCGCAGATGAACCAGAAGAAGTGTTACATTATTTTGGATCGTCACGATATTCACAGTGATGTCCAAAAGCTCCTGAATTCTATCAAAGACTATCCTGAAATCAACGATGCTATCATTTCACCTGAAGAAGCGCTGGCTAAAATCACGAAGCAGAGTTTGTTAGTGATGGTGGATCATTCCAAACCGTCATTATCAATTTCACCAGAACTCTACAAGCAGCTCACTAACCGGGTCATGATCATTGATCATCACCGGCGTGGCGAGGAGTTCCCTGAAAATCCAATGCTGGTCTACATTGAACCCTATGCGAGCTCAACGTGTGAGCTGATCACCGAAATGTTTGAGTATCAGTCTCAAGAAAGCGAACCGATCAATAAGATTGAAGCCACAGCGATGCTGACGGGGATCTTTATTGATACCAAGTCGTTCTCATTACGGACTGGTTCACGCACCTTTGATGCGGCCAGTTATTTACGTTCCGCTGGTGCTGATTCGGTTCAGATGCAGCAGTTTATGAAGGAAAACGTTGACAGTTATTTGCAACGTAATCACCTAATTGAGCTGGTCACGTTTGTTCACGAAGATCTGGCGATTATCGCCGGCGAAGAAGACCAGATTTACGATTCTGTAACGGCCGCTCAAGCCGCGGATGATCTGCTTAATATGTCCGGAGTGGATGCGTCGTTTGTGATTACTAAGCGCGATGATGGCCGAATCGGGATCTCCGCTCGAAGCATGGGTGAAATTAACGTTCAAATTATTATGGAAAAGATGGGCGGCGGCGGTCATCTATCGAGTGGTGCCACACAAATTGCTGATAGCACGGTAGCGGAAGTCAAAGAACAGCTGGTGGCCATTTTAAATGCTCAGACTGATGAAGAAGCTACCCCAGCCACATAATGCATAGTTCGACATTAAAAAATGGCGACTTTCATGTTATTGAGGCGTAATTATGGTAAAGTTATTTAATGAAAGTTCCCGTTTATGGGAGCGATAAAGCTTGGCATTTCGGGAATTACTCGGTGTGCTGAATAAGGAGGACTTATTGTGAAAGTTATCTTTTTGCAAGATGTTCGCGGCAAAGGTAATCGCGGCGAAATTAAGAATGTTTCAGACGGCTATGCCCAAAATTTTTTAATCAAGCAGGGAAAAGCCAAGGCTGCGACGGCCAGTGCAATGAGTCAGCTTAAGGGTCAACAAAAAGCTGAAGCTAAGCGCGAAGAAGAAGAACGTCAGGAAGCTGAGTCCGTTAAGAAGGTCTTGGAAGATCACAATACCATCGTTCAATTAGCAGCGAAGGCTGGTACTGACGGCCGGTTGTTTGGTTCCATTCCCAGCAAGCAGATTGCCCAGGCTTTGGACAAGCAGTACGGTATCAAATTGGATAAGCGCAAGATCGAATTACGCGAACCAATTAAAGTTATGGGCTTCGTCAACGTGCCCGTTAAATTACATCAAGATGTGACTGCCCGTATCCGGGTTCACATCTCAGAAAAGTAATTTGAAGTCCATTTTTTCGAGGGGTCGTCGGCAAATTGAGTTTGCCCCGACCCCTTCGTTTATCACAGCAAGGAGTAATGAATCATGAGTGAAGGGTTGAGAGATCAAACGCCGCCGCAAAACATTGAGGCGGAAAAAGCGGTACTTGGGGCCATCTTTTTAAACGGCGATGCCCTGGTTGACGCAATGGAACAGCTGACCGCGGATGATTTCTATCGTCGTGCACATGGCCTGATCTTTCAGACAATGGTCAATTTAAATGACCGGGATGAAGCCATCGACGTGGTCACGGTCTCAGATGAATTAAAGCGGCAAAACCAGCTGGAAGACATTGGTGGTATGCCCTATATTGCCGAGCTGGCGGCGTCTGTGCCAACGGCAGCTAACGTGGGCTACTATGCGAAGATTGTGGCTCAAAAGGCCGTTTTACGCCGGCTGATCCAAACAGCGACGAAGATCGTGACGGATGGTTATTCAGAAGATGCGCCGGTTGATGAACTGTTAGATCAGGCTGAACAGTCTATCATGAACGTCAATGAGTCCCGCAATCGGGCGGGATTTAAAGCAATCAAAGATGTGTTAAATTCAACTTTTGAAGAGATCGACCGGCTATCACAGAAGGGCGATACCGTAACTGGCTTATCGACCGGGTATCCGGATCTAGATAAGATGACCACGGGGCTGCATGATGATGAACTGATGATCCTAGCCGCTCGTCCAGCGGTTGGTAAAACCGCCTTTGCCCTAAACATTGCACAAAACGTGGGAACTAAGACGGATAAAGCCGTGGCGATCTTCAGTCTCGAAATGAGTGCCGAATCACTGGTCAACCGGATGCTGTGTGCGGAAGGCAGTATTAACGCGAACCACTTGCGGACCGGCCAGCTTGAAGAAGGCGAATGGCAGAATTTAATCGTTGCGATGGGTAGTTTATCCAAAGCGAAAATCTTTATTGATGATACAGCCGGCATTAAAATGTCTGAAATTCGGGCAAAATGTCGGCGGTTGTCTAAAGAGCAGAACGGTAATTTAGGTTTAGTTGTGGTGGATTATTTGCAACTGGTTGAAAGTACTGGCGCGGAAAACCGGCAACAAGAAGTTTCCGCAATTTCGCGGCAGCTGAAAAAACTGGCAAAGGAACTGCATGTGCCAGTTATTGCGCTGTCGCAATTGTCGCGTGGCGTGGAACAGCGTCAAGATAAGCGGCCAGTGCTGTCAGATATCCGTGAATCTGGTTCAATTGAACAAGATGCCGATATTGTGTCGTTTCTTTACCGGGATGACTACTATGAACGTGATGACGACGATAGTGATGATAGCGGCGGAGGCGACAACGATGGCGAGCAAGACGTCGGCGAAGTTGAAGTCATTATTGAAAAGAACCGGTCGGGCCCTCGAGGCACGGTTAAATTATTGTTTGTAAAATCGTATAACAAGTTCTCATCGATTGCGTATGGGGCGGATCCAAGTCAAGGTGCGTAAACAAGGCGGTTAGGAACTGGAGCGTAAGGGGGAATGCCACGTAAAGCCTGGGTTTGGGCTTTGGGTGGTGTTTCCCCCTTACGTGCAAGGTTTCTGCCTTAGCTACAGCTCTCTGTCTGCTGAAGCCCGATTAGGCTATGTAAACCGTATGAGCCACTAAGCTCCTAAACACCTTGACACAACTCACTAACCATGCGATACTATCAAGCGGTGCCAAACCATGGCGGGATTCCAAAGATCGGTGCATTCGTGCATTCAGAAGGTCGGCGGGCCTGCCTTTTCTTATGTCAATAAATAATCCGGTCATCGGTGGATGGCTGGATTTTTTTGTGGGTAATTATAATTTTACATAGCTGAAACGTGTTCAAGTCAGCAGATAGTTGCATAGAAGCCCCGTTAACCCAATTTCCAAGTTCGGGAAATTCGGTTAACGGGGCTTCTACTCCACTATCTAAACGCTGACTTTCACACTCTGTCTACAAAAAAATGACCCCACCACATTAGGGGTTGTGGTGAGGTCGAGGGGAGTGATAGCGTATTAATCCTTGGTTTATCCTGATTTGGGGAGGAGGAAAAATCGAAATATCGTTATCTGTTTTAAAGGGAAGTCAACTAATTTCTAATTGACTATGTTCAAATCATAAACAAAAATTGTGATAAAAATGTGAATTTTTCCATGCTACTTTCTAAAGTAATCGTTAAGGAATAGTAAAGCAATATGCGCTTTTTTTATTGGTTAGGCTGACCGTGCCAGCTTAACTGAGCACCACCTAGCGCAATCAGTGAGATCACACAGATGATGCCCACTGTACTGATCCAACCAAAATGGGCGTAGGCCGGGCCAGGCACGATGCCGCCTAACGTGCCCCCTAAATAGTAAGACATGAGGTATAAGCCGATAGCTGCCGATTTATTCTGCTTAACGTGCTGACCAACGAATTCCAAGGCACAGGACTGGCCGGCAAAAACCGAGACGCAAGAACAGGTTAAGCCCAAGATCATCGTCCATAGATTAGGAATCAGCGCCACTAATAACCCGAGAATACCTAGGGTACAGGTCAAAAGAAACGTCGTGTTGACGCCCACCTTTAAAATGAGCCGACCAATAAATGGCGTCAGTATCGAAGGAACTAAGAAGACGATGAACACGAAGCCGACCGCCATGGTGCTTAAATTAATGGGGGCAGCTTGCAGGCGCAGTGAGCCGTAGGTAAAGGTCGCCACTTGCTGAAAAAGTAAGCTCATCCCCACGAAACAGGTCAACAGCAGGCGCCAGTCGAGCAGGTGACTGCCAATACCGGCAATACTCTGCCAGACAGAATCACTAGGAACGAACTGGTCGTCTTGCGGTAACCAGCGCAGGGTCATGAGATAAGCCAGAACTAAAATGATGACCATTGGTAGAAAAATAGCGGGAATTGAATGAAAGGTATCAAAGAAAAGTCCTGCAAAGAACCGGCCAGAGAAACCGCCAAAGGCAGTTCCGGCAACGTAGAGGCTATTTAGACGAACAGCGTCCTTGGGTGCAAAAGTTTCCGTAATGTAGGCTACAGCAACTGCGAACACAAAGGGGGTCGCAATGCCTTGCAGCAGGCGTCCTAACAGAAGCAAGGTGAAATTAGGACTGAACATGCAGATAATAGTCGCTAAAGCCATTGCTAAAATGGCCCACAACATTAATTTCCGGCGGCCGTAACGATCGGATATCGAACCGGCAAGCGGTGCGGTGATCGCCACACCAAATGTGGTGGCACTGATCGTCAAGGTCGCGAGACTGATCGACACGCGATACTGTGTGGCAAGCTGTTCCAGCACGGGTTGTGTGGCGTATAAGTTTAACAAAGCACACATCCCCAAAAAGAAAATAGACAGGTCTGACCGCCAGCTGGACTGGACGGTTACTGAATCCATAGAGACTTCCTCCTTTATTAAGCGTGATATTAATACTGTAGCACAATGTGACCATGAATTTGAATGGTTAATTAACGATGGCCTTATTTAGAAATAGGAAATCTAGTGATAATGGTAAAAATGATAAAATTATTAGATAAATTGGATATCATATTAATATAGATGATAAAAATGCAAATTTGAATTAAAAAAAGCAGGTTGCAAGCAGCGAACAGGAAGCCGATAATAAAACCGGTACATAATTTAATCTAATTTTCATAAATACATTAGTAAAGGATGTTGAAAATGGTCAAACGATACGATAGTGACAAGGTTAAAGCGTTGGTACATAAGATTTATAAGGCGTACGGATTTACGGAAAAACAAAGTTCCGCAGTTGCTGAAACGTTGATTTATACCGATCTACACGGGATTGCTTCGCATGGTGTACAGCGGATGGTAATGTATGATCACTTCATTCAAAATGGTAAAATTCGGGTTCAAAGTAAGCCAGAAGTGGTTAAAGAAACCGACGTTAGCGCCGTCGTTGACGCTAACTTTGGCTTAGGCCAGCTGAACGGTATTTATAGCATGAACATTGCGATTAAGAAGGCTAAAGCGCATGGTGTGGGGATTGTGACGACTCGGCATTCTGGTCATTATGGGATTGCCGGCTACTATGCGAATATGGCTGCTGATCAGGGATTGATCGGCTTATCGTCAACTAACTCACGGCCGGCGATGTTACCAACACACGCGACACAAGCCTTTGTTGGGACCAACCCAATTGCGTTTGCCATGCCAGCCAAACCGCATAATTTTATCTATGATGCCGCGACGACGACGGTCCCTCAGGGTAAAATTGAAGTTTATCGCAAGCTGGAAAAGGATCTACCAGCCTTGTGGGTGGCTAAAGATGGGAATCAAGAGATTAATGACCACCACGATACCGCCGATCTGGATGCTTTACGCGATCCATTATCCAACGTTGGTCTCACACCACTGGGTGGGGTAACGGAAGAAACCGGGAGTCATAAGGGGTTTGGTTTAGGAATTATCGTCGAAGTGTTCACGGCCATCCTTTCGATGGGCAACACCTCAACTGAAATTAGTCCTGAAAATCTACAGGTGGGTCCCAGTCAAAGCTTTATTGCCATTGATCCAGCAATCTTTGGTGATGTGGATCAAATCGTTCAGCGCTTCTCCGAATATTTACAGCAAATTCGTGAGCTGTCGGCTATTCCCGGCAAGAAGATCTATGTGCACGGGGATAAAGAGGCTTTAGCCTACGAAGACCGGAAGCAAAACGGCATGATTATTGACGATAAGACACTGGCTGAAGTGATCGGTATTGCTGATCGTCTCGGTGTCAAACACGGTTCACTGGCAATGGACTAAAAGTCAGCATAAAAAATGAGTTCTGATAGTGATCGAATCAAATCGGTTGATATCAGAACTCATTTTTATGTCGATAGATGTTTCACGTGAAACATCTGTAATGACCTTATCGCCAAAGATCAGCTGCTGCAAATACGAGTAATAGCGAAATAATGGTATTGAAGATGCGATAATAGCGCTTATAAAAGCGACTCATCATGGTTCCGCAAACCGTCCATGCAAAGGTTCCTAGACTGCCAATTAAAACCATGAGCAACCACTTGATCGGCATATTGTTCAATAAACCAGTTAGGCTAAAGGCACCTAGCCCAGTAATGAAATACAGATAGCCCTTAATATTGGTTAACTGCAGTAGCATTCCAGTTTTAAAACCACCGGTACTGTCATCTTGTTCACCAGGCTTGCTAATGAACATATGGTAGGCCAGATAGATGAGGTAAGCCGTACCAACGATTTTCATCACCGTCAGAAATGTCGGGGTTGACTGGAGCCAATGGGCGAATAAGGCGCCCATTAGACCCATAAAACCCATGCCGGATAGCATGCCAATATTGAGCTGTAAACTGGAACGGAAACCGCGTTGCTGACCGGAAGCCATGGCCATCATCGTATTAGGCCCTGGCGTAAAGGACATCACAAAAACAAAGATAAAGAAAGCTGACATTAATAATCCCCCTTAGCATATGTATGATTATTCATTGCATTTGCAATAACTTAGTGAAATCTTAGCACTAGTTCATTGTAAATACAATAACCTTACTGTAAATTAGAGGCAGAAAGTATCATACGGAGGAAAAATGATGTTTGAAATTATTCGTGACATTGGTGCCATTACGCGCCAAACCGAAATTGAGACCAACGCGGAGTTTAGAAGACTAGGGTTAGCTAATAATGCCTTTATCTATGTTATTCGGACTTATGAGAAGCCCGGTATGTTTCTCGGTCAACTGGCAGATTCTGTCCAAATCGACCGCACGACGGCTTTTCGAACCGTGCAAAAGCTTGTAGATAGCGGTTATCTCAGATTAGAAGACGATGCTAAAGATAAACGGTTACGCCGAGTGTACGTGGCGCAAAAAGGGGCAGATGTGTATCCAGAATTGCACGCTTTTGAAAAACACTCCTCCGATCGACTCGTCTCACAGCTGACGGCAGAGGAACAAACGCAATTGACACAATTACTTTCTAAATTAGTCTATTAAGCTAATGGATCATGGACCATCTTAATATGGGGCGTTGATTGGAAGATAAATTGTTTACCAACCGGTTTGAAGCCGTATTTTTGATAAAAGCCTTCAACTTGGACCTGCGCTTCGATCTCAATTGGTAAATGGGCAAAATGCGTTCGAATGGTCGTTAAAATGTTCGTCATCAGCTGATCACCCAGCCCGATACCCCGGTGGGCCTTATCGGTAACTACCCGGCCAAAGGTGACGCCAGCGTCCGTTTTAAAGACTCGGGAATAGGCAACGATACTGTCATCTTGATAGAAGACGTGCAGCGCTTTGAGATCATTTTCATCGACTTCTTGGTAGATCCGCTTTTGATCGACAACGAAGGTGGCTACTCGGAGATGATAGATCTCATACAGTTCTTTAGTTGATAATTCTGAAAATGACTTAGTTTTCCACATAGACAGACACTCCTGATCGATTATTTAACTTCTGTTATTTTAGTGAGAAACCATAAATCATGTTCATTTCTCAAAAAACTAAAAATAATTTCGAAGTCAATAAAGCCTATTATATCAGTGCTTATTCAGATTTCAATACGCCAATTTTAAAATTAAGTTATTAAAAATGATTGACATTTTCTCATGTTCAGCGCTACACTACATACAACATTTCAAATACGACAACAAGATTTGACCCGGTGGATTAGGGACATAGCCTTATGAAGAGAGTACCGATTTGGTGAGACGGTATTAGGACTATGACTTGAAAGATCGCGTTCGACGGGTTCGCTTTTCGAGGCGAACTGGTGGCACCCATTATCGTGCAGCGTATCGCAACCAAGGTTGCCGTGCGTGTTGAGGAATTACTTCAAACGGTAATTTGAATTAAGGTGGTACCGCGTTACTAAACGCCCTTTGGTCTTTGACCAAAGGGCGTTTTTTAGTTGTCGTACAGTTGATAGATATTAAAAATTTTAAAAGGAGTGGTCGTCATGAAATACGGAATTATTGGTGCAGGTGCAATGGGTTATCGGTATGGTGTCATGCTTCAGGAAAACGCTGGCGTAGACGTTGACTTCATCGATACATGGGAACCAAACGTTAAGAAAGTCCGTGAACAAGGCGGTGTTTCAGTTGCCCGAGATCACAAGAATCGCCGAATTATTCCCATCAACATGTATTACCCAGAAGAATACACGGGTCATCCAGATGTTTGGATCATCTTTAAGAAGCAGATGCAATTAGCTGAAGAACTTAAACGCGACAGTAAAGCCGGCATTTTCCACGACGACCAATACGTCTTTTCAGCCATGAACGGCATGGGCCACTTCGAAAAGATCGAAAAGTACTTCCCTAAAGATCACATTATTTGTGGGACGGCGATGATTGCTACCCGGCTTGATGGTCCCGCTAATGTTGATTTCATGGGCCCCGTTAACAGCGAAGTGATGCATATGGCACCTTACAACAATAAGCCAGCTGATAAGACGACTGAAGCCGTCTTCAACGACTTCACAGCTGCTAAGATGGGTCCAGTCATGGTCGACGAATGGAAGGGCATGTGCATGTCCAAGGTTGTCTTTAACGCCGTGACCAACACCCTTTGCACGATGTTTGAAATGCAGATGGGCCAATTTATCGAATACGAAGGCGTCACGAAGATGGCAACCACACTCTTTAACGAAGCCTTTGATGCCTGCGAACGGGCCGGCATCCACATGATCGAATCCCGTCAAGAAGAAATCGATTCAGTGATCCCAGTTAGCCAAGCTTACAAGTACCACTACCCATCAATGTACCAAGACTTCTCAAAGGGCCGTCCTACAGAAGTCGACTACATTAACGGCTACATTGCCAAGATCGGTCGGGAACATGATTACGTTTGCCGGGTACACGAATTCGTTGTCCAAGAAGTTCATATGGCAGAAATGATGCGTAAATATCACAAGCCACAAGAAAACGTGGCTGATTCAAAGAAAGCACAGGTGGAAGCATAATGAAATATCAATTTGCAAACAACATTCCTGAAAGCGATGAAGACCCAGTTGGTAATATTTTGAAGGTGGCAGGAGATCCGAAAGTGATTTCCTTTGCGGGTGGTTTACCCGCACCTGAATTATTCCCCGTTGAAGACTTAAAGAAGGTCACTAACGAGGTGTATGACGAATCCGGTCGCCAAGCCTTACAATATAGTATTGCTGCCGGTTATCCGGAATTACGTAAGCAAATTGCTAAGCGGATGAACCGTTCAGGGATTGCCTGCGATATTGATAACATTATGATCACCACTGGTTCACAGCAGTCCATTGATTTAACCGCTAAGCTCTTTGTTAACCCCGGTGATACGGTCATCGTCGAACAGCCAACTTACCTTTGTGCCCTGGATGTCTTTCGGTCTTACGGCGCTCACATGGTGGGGGTGCCAATGGATGACGATGGGATGAAGATGGATGCCTTAGAGAAGGCGGTTCAGGATAATCCGAACACCAAGTTCATCTATACCGTTCCGAGTTTCCAAAACCCAACCGGCCGGACAATGCCAGCCGATCGTCGTCAAAAGATGATTGAAATTGCTGATAAGTACAATGTCATGATCCTCGAAGATGACCCATACGGCGCTATTCGCTTTGCTGGTCAAGATGTTGCTCCCGTTAAGACCTTTGAACATGACGAACGGGTGATCTACATGAGCACCTTCTCAAAGATCTTAGCCCCAGGGCTTCGGATCGGCTGGATCGTTGCTGAGAAGAATCTGGTCAAGAAGTTTACTTTAATGAAGCAAACCGTTGATGTCCATTCAGATAACTTAACCCAGCACATTATCGCTAAATACCTTGAAGACTTCAATATTGACGACCATATCGCTAAGATTCGCGAGACTTACCGTCGCCGTGAAGGCATCATGATGGACGCCATTGAGAAGTACTTCCCAAAGAATGCCAAATACAGCCATCCAGAAGGCGGCTTGTTCATCTGGGTCGAAGTACCGGGTGTTGATACGCAAACACTCTTTAACACCTGCATCGACCACGATGTTGCCTTTGTTCCTGGCGAACCATTCTATGCGGACAAAGTTATTCCTGGCACCTTCCGTTTGAACTACTCCAACATGCAAGACGATAAGATCGTCACTGGTATCGAACGGTTAGGGAATGCCATTAAGGAAACCATCAGCAAACAAGTTGAAGTTTAATCACATAATGTTCACATACACATATTTAGGTTAGCTAATATTATAGTAGAAATCATTTTAAAACCTCGCTAAAAACGAGACACATAATACTCAGACTCCGGCTAATGGACCACACATAATAAAAAACGTTGCTATCATCCTAATTGGGTAATAGCAACGTTTTTTGTATCGGATAATGCCGATTTGAAATGCTTGTATTTCACTTCAATACAGCTTATATTATGCGCAAAATGAACTCACTGGATTTTGCGAAAGAAGGCTGAATCAAATGAAAGCAATTGTGATTGATCGTTACGGTGATGCGCAGGAGCTCCACGAAGCGGAATTGCCGGTACCCACAATTAGTGCAGATGAAGTATTGGTTAAAATGGTCGCCACTAGTGTGAATCCCATTGATTGGCGCACCCGTAAAGGTACGGCAGGGTCAGGTGCGGCGTTTCCCATGGTTCTGGGCTGGGACGTTTCGGGTGTGATCACCGAGGTTGGGGCTGCTGTTTCCCGTTTCAAAGTCGGCGACGAAGTGATTGCTAGGCCGGCTAATTCGGCGGATGCTACCCGTGGCAGCTATGCCGAGTATGTAGCGGTTGGTGAGTAGCGGTTGGTGAAGATCAACTGGCCTTAAAACCAGCTAATATTTCGTTTGAAGAGGCGGCAGCGATTCCGTTATCAGGAACGGTGGCTTATCAAGTGATTGTCAACCAGCTTGCAGTAGGTAAGGGCGATAGGGTCCTGATTCAGGGCGGTGCTGGCGGTGTGGGACTGTATGCCATTCAGATTGCGAAAGCGCAGGGTGCGTACGTGGCAACCACCGCTAGTGCCGCAAATCATGACCTGTTACGGGCGATCGGTGCGGATGAAGTGATCGATTATCACCAGACAAAATTTACTGACGTCTTGCATGATTACGATGCCGTGTTTGATACGACGGATGATATTGAAAATGGGTTAGCAATTTTGAAACCAACGGGCCGTTTGATCAGTATTGTGGGCCGCCCGACAGCGACTCAGCAAAACGGGCATCCGTCGGCGAAGCACTGGTGGCTGCATCCTAATGGCCGTGATCTGTCAGCGGTAGCTGAATTAGTGTCCGACGGTAAGGTGAAAGTGATTATAGACAGTGAATACCCGTTAACGACAGCAGGGTTGCGGGAAGCTCACATTCGCAGCGAATCCCACCATGCGCATGGTAAGATCGTGATTACAATTGCGGATCCACCGGCGAAGTAACGCCACAACGTTACGTGGTTTTGAAAACCGAATGGGCGTATGCTATTGGTAATCAATTAGAAAGCGAGCAATTACCAATGAGCATTACTTTTGAATACGCAACGCAAGCTGATTTACCAACAATCACTGATATTTATAATCAAAGTATTCCCAGTCGATTAGCGACGGCGGATCTCAAGCCAGTCTCGGTTGCTTCTAAACAGGCCTGGTTTGCTGAATTTGACCGCCATTCACGGCCAATTTGGCTGATGAAGGACGGCGATACGATTGCCGGCTGGATGAGCCTAGAATCGTTTTACGGTCGGCCAGCGTACCTGCACACCACGGAGATCAGTATTTATATTGCTGAAGATTACCGCCATCATGGACTGGGACAAAAAGCATTGAACTATGTGTTCACCCAATTAAAAGAATTAGATGTGGATACGCTGGTAGCGTTTATTTTCCATCACAATGTGCCTAGTTTAGGGTTGTTTAAGAAGAATGGCTTTAACACCTGGGGCCATTTACCCGATGTGGCTTCGATGGATGGCAAGCTGCGGAGTTTGGATATTTTGGGTAGACGATTTAAGTAGAATAAAGCACCAAGTACTCATAACAGTACTTGGTGCTTTTGTGTTGAACATATATTGTGTGAGTTCCCTCGTAAGGGTCGAACTTACTATTGGCTACCGAGTAGGGAATGATTTAACTAATATTTGTGATATGTAACTCGAATACTCATTCCATATTCCAAGTGAAGCACGCTTGAATGTACTGATTTGTGGACATAGATAGGTGAAGCGTGATAGAAATGAATAACGCGCCAACTACCCGATTTGCTTAAATAATGGACGTGACGAGTTCTGCCGACAAAATGGACGTGGTGAGCCGTCATTCTCATATGATCATGATTATCACGATTGACATAATGTCCCCGCATTGATACTGGAATAGTTGAGGCGGCATGAGCTACAGGCTGGTTGTTGCTAACGCTAAATCCTAAGAACAATGCAACCATTGTAAAAACCAGAAGCAAACACTTTTTCATTACCCTAAATCTCCCTAGAAATTAATATCAGCTTTTAGTGTCATCAGTAATTGGACAATGTAACGAGTTAAAGTGTAATAACGGGTTATCCAGGGACTATATTAACAGTAATTGCATTTAGTAGCTATGGGACTGCTACGTTTACCAAAGTGGTCATCGCGTTACACAAATTCAGGACACAAAAAAATCAGCATCCACGGTGTCAAGCACTGCGTGAAAACTGATTAGTGGTGTGTATATGATGGGCAGTCAGGGGATCGAACCCTGGACCCACGGATTAAGAGTCCGTTGCTCTGCCAGCTGAGCTAACTGCCCATAACAATTATTTAATGCCTTGCGATTAAGTTGCTGTCTTAATCAACGTTTACTAATATATCATGATAAAAAGTGATTGGCAACAACTTTTTGAAAAAAAGTGCCAAAAAACTTAAAAAATATAAATAATGGACAGATACTGGATTATTTCAAGTAAAATGATTGTATTATACAAGTAAGTTATCATTTGTGCTGTAAACGCGTATTTCACGCGAGGTTAGCCATTTCGCGTAATGCAAAATACTGTGATATAATAAAGTTTGCGCAGGTATGAGCCAAATGTACCTGCCACCTACTTGAATTCTCCTGCGTGGCCCGTGCTACTGCGTTGGAATGACCGAAAAGCACCTAAAACTAAAAATTTATATACTTGAACGAATCGTTATCTGAAGGAGGACATGTTCAGATGAAAAAAGTTATTCTCGTTGTCGATGATGAAAAACCAATTACTGACATTGTAAAATTTAACCTAACTAAAGAAGGTTACGAAGTGGTGGTCGCCCATGATGGTGAAGAAGCCCTTCAAAAAGTTGAAGAAGTTAATCCAGATTTAATTATTTTGGACCTGATGTTACCGAAGATCGATGGACTGGAAGTTGCCCGTCAGGTACGAATGAAACATGATATGCCAATCATTATGGTCACTGCTAAGGATTCCGAACTAGACAAGGTCTTGGGCTTGGAACTGGGTGCCGATGACTATGTCACGAAGCCATTTTCAAACCGTGAACTGGTTGCCAGAGTTAAGGCTAACCTGCGCCGGCAAAACACCGTTAACGCAGCTCAGCCGGAAGAAGAGGAAAACAAAGACATCGAAATTGGCGATCTGGTGATCCATCCAGATGCTTATTCCGTTTCTAAGCGTGGTCAAAACATTGAATTGACCCACCGTGAATTCGAGTTACTGCATTATCTGGCGCAGCATATTGGCCAGGTCATGACGCGTGAACACCTGCTGCAAACGGTATGGGGTTACGATTATTTTGGTGATGTTCGAACAGTCGATGTAACCGTACGTCGACTGCGTGAAAAAATTGAAGATAATCCTAGTCACCCAACGTGGTTAGTTACCCGTCGTGGTGTTGGGTATTATTTACGGAATACTGAAAGCGAGTCAGGTCAGGCGTAAAATTACGCATGCAAGGACGTTTAAGGGGTAAACGGTAGCGTGAAACGAAAAATTAAATGGTATCATTCGATACAATTCAAAATCGCGTTCGTATTCGCGATGATGCTCATTATTACATTGGAAATTGTCGGAGCCGTTTTTGTGCAGCAATTAGAGACCCAAAATTTGCGGCAATTCAAAAGCCAAATTTCGCTGCAACGCTACGTCAGTACGAACTTAACGTCTCAGCTGGCACGGTCTAATACGGGCTCAGCTAACCGCCAGATTCGCATTCTCCTGTCTGATGCCAATATTCCTAGCACGGCGAACGCGCAGATCCGCGTCATCGACAATAAGGGCACCATTCGGGGAACCAATGAGGCTAATAATCAGCAGATCGTTGGCCAAAAAACCACGGACGACACTGTTAAAAAGGTCATTTATAATAACAGCGCCGGCAGTGAAACAACGACATTTGATGCGTCATCGAACCAATATTATTACACTAAAGTCACACCATTAATTAAACAAAGCAGCGGGAGCAGTACGCCCGTTGGGGTCGTGTACATTCGTGCTAACCTAGAAAGCGTGTATGACAGTATCAGTAAAGTGACTGCGATATACTTGGTTGCAGCCGTTATTGCGATCATCATGGGCTTGATTTTATCGATCGTTATTTCCCGGGCAATTACTGTACCAATTACTGAAATGAAGGAACAGACACAGCGAATCGCTCGCGGAGATTACTCTGGGCAGGTTCAAATTTATGGTAACGATGAATTGGGTCAGTTAGCCAGCGCGGTTAATAACCTGTCTGTTCGTGTGGAAGAAGCGCAAGAGTCCACGGAGTCTGAACGTAGGCGGCTGAACTCTGTCTTGGCTCACATGACGGATGGCGTGATTGCCACCGATCGCCGTGGGAACGTGACGATTATTAACGAAACGGCCGTTGAATTTTTGGATATTGACTCCAATCAAGCCATTGGCCAGTCAATTTTGGATATTTTGAAGATTCGCAATCAATATACGTTGCGTGATCTACTGGAAGATCCGGATGAAATTATGCTGGACTTCTCCACTGATGATCATGATCTGATCCTGCAGGCCTACTTCTCACTGATCCAGCGTGAATCTGGGTTTATTAGTGGACTGGCCTGTGTGTTGCATGATGTGACTGAACAGCAAAAGATCGATCAAGACCGAAAACAATTTGTTTCCAACGTGTCCCATGAATTACGGACCCCACTGACCAGTGTGCGGTCATATGTTGAAGCACTATCCGATGGTGCCTGGAAAGACCCTAAGATTGCACCTAAATTCTTGAAGGTGACCCAAGAGGAAACCGACCGCATGATTCGGATGATCAATGATCTTTTGACCTTATCAAGAATGGATTCAGGGACCCAAAAACTTAATTTGGAACTAGTAAATCTCAATGAACTGTATAACTATATTTTGAACCGGTTTGATATGATCATCGATAGCGATGAGCAAAAGGACCGTTCTGATAAGCACTACACGATTAAACGGGAATTTACGAAACGTGACCTGTGGGTTGAAATTGATACTGACCGGTTTACGCAGGTGATCGATAACATTATGAATAACGCCATCAAGTATTCACCGGATGGCGGGATCATCACTTGCCGGCTGATTGAAACCAACAACAATGTGATCTTAAGCATTGCGGATCAGGGATTAGGAATTCCAAGAGCTGATATTCCCCACGTCTTCGACCGGTTCTACCGGGTCGATAAAGCACGTTCTCGTGCGCAAGGTGGTACGGGGCTTGGTCTGGCGATCTCCAAAGAAGTTGTCCAGTCATTGGGTGGCAAAATTTGGGTAGAGAGCCGTGAAGGTCACGGCTCTACCTTCTACATTTCACTGCCATACGAACCTTACGATGAGGGGGATGATCTCTGGGATGAAGCTTAGAAATTTATGGCTGCCAACGAGTCTGGTGATTGCAATATTGATCAGTTTAGGCCTGTCAGGTTTGATGTGGACTAATCCGGCTCACTCTAACCTAAGCAGTCGAACTAAAGTGACTAAGAATGCCGATAACAGTAATAACACCACTTTTCAAGATATCTATTTACCCTCTCAATTCATCTCAACCAGTAAATCTGGTAAGCAGGAACAGCTGACTGATAACCGGGTGAACGTGGCGACGGATCTACGGGATCGAATGAGTCATTTTACAGCCCAAGATGCTAAAAATATCAGTCACGGAAATGCCAAAAAATATCTCAATCAATTAAAACGGCACGATACGGTTTTGCTGAATTATAATTCTGCGATTTCGGTCAACTTCTTTCGGAAGGCCTTCAAAAATCAATTGAAGTCTCCAAACCAGAAGTTTAACCGGATGCAGCTATTATTAAACGATCCCAATCATCTTTATTTGTTAAATGATCAGGGTTATCGGATCGTTCGGGTAACGCTGAAGAATAACCGTGCCGGTAAGTTGCGACACGTTATCGCTGACCGGATGGTGAAACATCCAGTTTCCTTTAGGTTACTTAACAACAAGGTTATTTTGAATTATCCTAATAGTTTCAAAGTACGAACTTATAGTTATCAGCTGACCCAGCAGACCCAGGACTATTATGCGAACCGGATCATGACAACGAATGCGAATAGCAACGTACAAGTTAAGCGGCACAAAAATAGTACCGATTATGATGATCATGGTTTCCGGCATATGAACATCGATAATGCGACGGATACGGTCACCTTTACGGACTATAATTCACAGGTTAAGAGCAGCAGTTTCTTACAGACAATGAATCACGTCTATGAGCAATTTATTATGGTGGGAATGCCACTAGATAACATTCGCTTCTACTCCTATGATCCCAGTACGGATACCGCAGTCTTTCGGACGTATGCTGGTGGGTTGCCAGTCTTTGATCAGAGTAACTTCGGTGCCATTCAAATGCGCGTGTTAGATCAATCGTCATACCGCATGCGATTCTCGTTGGATAGTTTACAGGTACCAATTCCGCCGGTTCAAAGTTCCGCTACCGTGATGTCGACTAAAGACCTGCTTCAGCACCTTAAATCTGCTGGTGTTCGGCAAAATAAGATTCAGGATATCGAACTTGGCTACGAATGGAGTCGGGATAAAACCTTATCAAAAGTGGTTAATCTATCACCAACTTGGTACGTTAAGATCGGCAACCAGTGGGAAAATTACCGTAAATTAATTGGCCAAGAGTGAAGGGAGGTAGCCGGACGTGAATTTTAAACGAATTCAGTTAATTTTCTTAGTGATTTTTATTGCAATGGATGTGCTCTTGTTTATGATGTTTAATCACAGTAATGTCGGTGATTCTACCGCTTCTGGCAATAATAATATCTTAGAAGAGATGCATAAGGATCAAATTACGTTTAGTACACCGACTACCCAAAAACATGAAGGTTATTATTTCTCAGGAAATAACGGTGATACTCTGCGGCAGGATGCCCCTAAATTACAGGAGCAAAATATCCGGTTTAACGGTGACGAATTGGTCAGTGAATTCAAAACACCCATTAAGCTGACCAATGATTCAGCGAAACAAACCCTGGATAAAATTATCACGAATTCGGGACTGATTGCTGAAGGTAAGCAGTATAGTTACAGTAAGCAGCTGTCGAGTAATAGTGAAGTGATTTACGTCCAGCACGTTGCTCAAATGCCGGTCTATTCGCATTTTGGTCAGATTCGTTTTGATTTGAACAGTCAGCATCGAGTAGTTGGCTACAGCCAAAATTACCTGTCAGACGTTAAGATCTTGAAGGAAGAGGCCAAGACAATCAGTGAAGAACGGGCGTTGACCTGGTTATACCAGTACAATGAAATTCCTAACGGCGCCAAAGTTTCCTGGGTTCACTTGGCTTATACGCGGCTATTAACGGCGCGTGGGCAGTACGTTTTCTTACCGACCTGGGTATTTGCAGTGAAGCTGAATAATTCCTCGTCGATGATTTTAAAACGGGTGAATGCGTACACGGGTGAAGTCATTAAGACCGGTGATAATAATCAAACTAGCAATGCAAATTCAGAAATTTTCACCCTCACATAATTACTTATAAGTAGTATTTAATGATTGCGTTTCGCTGTGAAATGCGTTGTAATAGTAACGACGAACAATCATTGAAAAGTGAGTATGGACCATTATTCACGACCCTACCAATGACCATGTTGGCGGGGTCTTTTGTCTTTAAAAAAAGGAAGTTGGGCAGTTTATGCAAGAGCAAAATGACGGCTTAAAGATCAGTGTTCTAGCCAGCGGCAGTACGGGTAACTGTACCTATGTCGAAACGGCTGATCACAAGATCCTGATCGATGCCGGTTTAAGTGGCAAAAAAATTGAGAATCTCATGCAATCCATCGGCCGAGATCTGAGCGATGTTGATTCCCTGTTCGTAACTCATGAACATTCAGATCATCGTAAGGGCGTGGGTGTCTTGGCTCGGCGTTACGGCATGGATGTTTACGCGAACCAGGGGACTTGGGATGCCATGGCCAGTAAAGTGGGTAAGATCCCAATGGAACAAAAAAACATCATCGCACCAGATTCCGTTCTTAGCATGGGCGATCTAGACGTGGAATCCTTTACGGTCTCCCACGATGCTGCTGAGCCGCAATTCTATGCCGTTCACAGCGGTGGTAAGAGTTTTGTAGTACTCACGGACACCGGTTACGTTTCGGACCATGTCGAGGGTGTCATTAAGAATGCCGATGCCTACTTGATGGAGTGCAACCACGATGTTGAGATGCTGCGGATGGGGAGCTACTCTTGGCCTTTGAAGCAGCGTATCTTGAGTGACACCGGTCATTTAAGCAATGAAGACGGCGCGGACGTGATGATGGACGTTTTAGGCAATCACACCAAACGAATCTTTTTGGGGCACTTAAGTCAGGAAAACAACATGAAGTCGTTAGCCCATCTGACCGTTGCTTCGATTATGGAAGACCATGATTTCGGCGTTAACCACGATTTTAAAATTTTGGATACGGATCCAGAAAAGGCTAGTGGTTTAGTCACGCTCTGATTCTTTTAAATTTTTTTAGCAAAATTTATCCTTTTCTCGAGGAAAGCTTCAAACAAATTTCACACATCATGGGTAAAATAGATTCATGAGTATGTTAATTGAGTCAGTTTATGGGGCGGTATCATGCCCTAAATAACGGCGTTCATCACTTGAACTAAATTGTGATGACATACAAGGAGGGAAGCGCGATTCGCGCGGAGTATGGATAATCAACAAAAACCAGGATCTAATAATAATCGCGGCCTGCTGATCAAAGTTGCCGTAACAGCCTTAGTTGCCGGTTTACTAGGTGGCGGTATTGCATATGGTGGGGCAACTTACATCAGTAATCGCGATACCAGTTCGGTTCCAGCCGGTTCCAATAAATCTGGGACAGCTTCAACCAGTAATATGAAGGTCAATGTTAGTTCACAAGCTTCGACAGCCTTTTCAAACGTTAAAAATTCAGTGGTATCGGTCATCAACCTGAAGAAGGAGAACCAGTCCTCCAATAGTTTGAATGGTATCTTAGGCGGTAATCAGTCTAACGGCAGCTCTTCTAATGGTAGTTTGCAGGCCAGTTCAGAAGGCTCAGGTGTCGTTTATAAGAAGGCTGGTAACAGTGCTTATATCGTCACGAATAATCACGTGGTTGCCGGTTCTAACGCTCTGGAAGTCATTTTGAGCAATAGTAAGAAGATCGATGCCAAATTAGTAGGTAAAGATGCGGTGACTGACCTTGCTGTGTTGAAGGTTAACAGTGCCGATGTTTCGAAGGTGGCCACCTTTGGGAACTCCGATAACATCAAAGTTGGTGAAACGGCGCTTGCCATTGGCTCGCCATTGGGCTCGCAGTACGCAACGTCGCTGACTGAAGGGATTATTTCAGCTAAAAAACGGACGGTTGCCACTACGGATGAAGCTACCAATCAGCAGACGGGGAACGCAACGGTTATTCAAACGGATGCCGCGATCAACCCCGGTAACTCTGGTGGCCCGCTGATCAACTTAGCCGGCCAAGTCGTGGGGATCAATTCCATGAAACTGGCGAGTGATAATTCCGGGACGAGCGTTGAAGGGATGGGTTTTGCCATTCCAAGTAACGAAGTCGTTTCCGTGATCAATCAACTGATCAAGAATGGTAAGATCGTGCGGCCAGCGCTAGGCATTAAGTACGTTGATTTGTCCGAAATTTCCAAGGCCCAGCAAAAGTCGATCTTGAAATTACCAGCTAGCGTTGAAAACGGGGTTGTTGTCATGGAGACACCAAGTGCAACAACACCAGCAGGTCGCAGCGGGATTAAGAAGTATGATGTGATCACCGCTTTGGACGGCAAGAAGATCAGTACGAATTCAACGTTGAGAGATCTGTTATACAAGTACAAGGTCAATGATACGGTCACTCTGACGTATTACCACAATGGCAGTCAAAAGACGACTAAGGTTAAATTGACAGAAACAACGTCACAATTGAATCGATAAATAACATGCATATCAAATAAAAGGCTGGCATCTGAGCAATCAGATGCCAGCCTTTTCATTTTTGTTGAAAAAGACGAATGTTCGAGTTATGAACAGGTGGATAAAACCAGTTTTATGGGCATGACTGGATATAGCAGTCGAATAACGAAAGCGTTTTAGCTGTGGAAAATTCGGAGTTCAATTAATTTTTATGAACCTGTGGATAACTTTGTGGATAAGATTTAAGCTTGTCGAAATGCCGTGATAGCTGAATTCTTCCAGGCGTGTCTTGAAAACTATGAACAGCCTGTGGATAACTAGAAAACTAGTCTAACTTATTTTTAATAAAACGTTGGTATGACGGCGTTTACATTGGTACAATAAGAGCTGGAAAGTCGTATTCAATGAAAATGAATATTTAGTAATAACCAATAAAAATTTGGCTACAAAGAAAAATAAATTAGGTGACATAGCCTGTGGATAACTTTGTGGACAACTTAAAAAGAGGAAAAAGTTATGAACATTAAACTGGTTGTAGTGGGTAAATTAAAGGAGAAATATTTTAAACAGGGCATCGCAGAATACGCTAAGCGGTTATCGCGGTTCTGTAAATTCCAAATCGTAGAAGTTCCCGACGAAAAAGCACCAGAAAGTTTAAGTAACGCTGAGATGGATCAGGTGATGCAAAAAGAGGGGCAACGCATTCTTTCGAAGATCAAAGACCGGGAATACGTCTATGCGTTAGCTATTTTAGGAAAAGAACGCTCATCGGAAGAATTTGCGAAGGAAATCAAGGACCTGACCACCTATGGTCACTCTGATATCACGTTTGTGATTGGCGGATCGTTAGGGTTAGCACCAGAAGTTTTGAAACGGGCTGATACCCAGATCTCATTTGGCCGCTTTACGTTGCCTCATCAGTTGATGCGGTTAGTATTGTCCGAACAGATCTACCGGGCGTTTATGATCAATGAGGGGAGCCCGTATCATAAGTAATGCGGATACTTTTACGTCACGAAAGAAAAGTGACGTAAGGTGAACAATACGTCGCTATTTGCGACAAGGCAGGCATGTACTAGTTTTTTTTGAAAAGCATGTTGGTCAGTAAGTTCCCAATGCCAAAGCGCAGCACAATTTTTCCTTGATGATGGCGCTTGTCCGTCACCACCTGAACGACTGAGTGGGCGCCTTGTTTAACTGTGCGCATCAGGGGATTTTTCATGTGACCGTTGAGATCGGTGGTGATGCCGCCTGGCGCAATGCCCATGATGTCGACATTCGTGTGCGTTTGCTTGTAGTCGCGGCCGACTAACTTGATCATCATGTTCAAAGTCGACTTGCTTGTCAGGTAGGCGAAGGGGTGGAAGTAGCCGCTTGGAACGCTGGGGACAGTCAGATTAACGATACGACCGTAGTTTTTGGCGAGGATTGGGGTGAAGGCTTTGATCATTTCGAAGTTGCCGAGGAAGTTGACGCTGGTTACGGCTTGGAGTTCTTCAACGGTGAAATCGAGTGGGCACTTGTTCATGTCGCCGGGGATGCCGGCGTTGTTGATCACAGCCTGCAAATCAGGGTGGTTTTGTTGAATGAACTCAGCGGCTTGATGGATAGTTGCCAGGTCGTTTAGATCAAGTTTGATCCATTCGGCGCGGATGCCTTGTTCTTGAAGGTGCTGCACCGCCGTCTGTCCGCGGTCTTCGTTGCGTGCGCCAACCAGAACAAACCAGCCTTTTGCTCCGAGCTGCTTGGCGGTTTCATACCCGATACCTTTGTTTGCGCCAGAAATCAATACTGTTTTAGTCATGTGTTTTCTCCTTTTGATAAACGAGTCTGTATCGTATCGTAATTAATTAAAAATAAAATTATTCCCAGGTCGAGAATAATTGTTCCAAAATTGGTCGCAGTGATGCGGCGACTTGAGATTGTGGTACCAACAGAAATTGGCCCATGAAGATGCTGATCAAGGTCTCTGCAGTCACGTTAGGGTCTAGTATCTGCGGAAGCTTGGCTTGTGCTTGCAACTGTTGGATGAGCTGAGTCAGCTCCTGGGTTTCATTCATAGCGTGAACGCTTGAAAGCTGATCCCCAGAGGCCGTCGTGTTGACGATGGTCATGATTGCCTGACGGCCGGCGGGATTGTTATAAGCGGTGAGGAACCGCTCTGCAATCTCGTAGAAAATAGCTGGCGCCGACGCCGAGAGGTCAAGCCCGCTCAAATCGATTGACTTAATCTCAGACAGCGCCGCTAACACGATGTCATTTTTGTTTTTGTAGCGCCGATAAATCGATGCTTTACCGACACCTGCCTGTTTGGCGATCGCCTCGATCGTTAACGCGTCGGGACTGGTGTGGGCTAGCAGTTGTTTGGTTGCTTTAATAATTTTGCTGTCGACGTTTTTGCTGCGTGGTCGACCAATATTCTGGGTCATACCGCATCCCACCTTTCAATACGATACGATACCGTTTCGATTCATAAATGTCAAGAGAAATCGTATTTATTCTTTTTGGGGCACTAGCTATTTTTCAAAGTAATTCCTGCTCGTGGTTGGTAAAATGGGGAAGAATAACCGTAGTTTGATCTGTTACGCAAGCAGTAGTATAGATTATTTATGGAGGGAAAAACATGACCGATTTTGAAAAGATTTTGAATTCTGGAAAATTATATCGTGTCCAGGATGGTTCCGATAGTGATCCACGCTATCAGGAGTATTTACAGCAGATGGAAACTTACAATCAGCTGGGCTATACGAAAGCTGCAGAGCAGAAAAAACAACAGATCTTAAAACAGTTATTTGCTGAAGTCGGTGATAAGGCCTATATTCAGGCACCTTATTACGCAATGTGGGGTGGCCATCATGTCCACTTGGGCGAAAAGGTCTACGTTAATTTTAACTGTACATTTGTGGATGATGCGCAGATTTATATTGGTGATGGTACCATGATTGCGCCTAACGTGACCATCATCGCGGCTTCGCATCCAGTATCACCGACTTTACGGGCTGAAGGATATGGTTGTAATCGACCCGTTCATATAGGTAAAAACGTGTGGCTGGCTGCCAACGTGACCGTGCTACAGGGGGTCCACGTTGGGGATAATTCGATTATTGGTGCGGGGTCATTGGTTACCAAAGATATTCCCACTAACGTGATTGCGATGGGCACGCCCGCCAAGGTAGTGAGGAAGATTACTGCTGATGACGAGACCTATTATGATCACGGTAGATTGATTTCCGAAAATAAAGTATAACTGGCATATTATCAGGAGGGATGAATGATGCGCAAAGTAGTCTTATACATCGCGATGAGTCTAGATGGTTACATTGCTGATAAACGGGGTGGCGTTAGCTGGCTGAGTGGTCAAGATATATCGATAGAAAGCCAGAACAACGGCGGTTATGGTGCTTTTGTAGCCACTGTTGATAGCGTTGTGATGGGATATACGACCTATCATCAGGTTGTTACTGAATTGGCACCAGGCGCATGGCCGTATACCGGATTGAAAAGCTATGTCTTAACTCATAAGCAACTATCAGCCGATGACAATGTGATGGCTGTGTCGCAACCTGTCACTGAATTGATCAAGCAGCTGCGTCAGCAAACCGGCAAAGCAATTTGGATTATGGGTGGTGCAAGTATCGGGAGACCATTAATTGCTACGGACTTGATTGATGAGTATCACCTGACGATTATACCAATTTTACTGGGAGCTGGCGTTCGCTTATTTGAAGGACAGTCCCAGCAGATACCGTTGCGTTTGGTTACTTCTACGTCTGATAATGGTATGTTGGATTGCGTTTATAAGCGACGGTAGAGGCTTTTATAGCCCGAATATTAAAAAATTCACCACTTTAAAAAACTTTAAAGTGGTGAATTTTTTAAATCCGGATTAATGGTTAAAATTAGCCTGCCGATTAATTCGATGTAGCAGTACTAGCATAGCCTGCTTCTCCTCATCATCTAGCGGTGCGCTGACCCGTTGCTCTAACTCAATGAACACGTTATGGACAGACTGGACTAACTCTTGACCAGCAGGGGATAAATACAACTTCTTGCGCCGTTCATTATCAGCCGCAACGCGCCGGATAACCAGCTGCTGCGTTTCGAGAACCTTCAAGATATTGGTCGTTGAGGCTTCTTGTTTACCGAGATAGCGTGAGAGTTCTTTTTGAATCGATCCCGGATTATTAGCGATAAAATTCAATGCCTGCGCCTGCAAAACATTGAGGCCATACTGTTTTAATTCGCGTTGAATAAATTTTTTCTCTTCACGGGTCACTTGAAAGAGCTGCTCTACCAATTCGTTATCGGTTCCTAAATTCATTTTGATCCTCCATGATTGATTCAATTATCACTAACAACAGGTGCAGTGATTAATTTAATTAATTTTACAACTTTATTGTTGACAATCTTTTAAAATGCGCATATTCTGTTACTTGTATTTACAAGATTATTTTACCACATGGAGGTTAATATGTCTTTAACACCTGAACAAACAGAAGCGTCACGACAAGAATTTAAAGAAAATATCAAACGTAGCGGTCTGAGTTTAACTGAGATTGCGACTGCGCTGGGGACTACCGCGGATGTGATTGCCCAATGTGTCGACATGCACCCGCGCCGCATTGATGATAACTGGATCATCCGTAATTATCTGCTTCAATATATGGGCGACCATGATATCGAGCCAGTACCATTCAGTGCAATGGTTGGCGACTATCATGATTACTGGTTCTTGCATCCTAGTATCATTGAACGGAGTGTTATCGACTAATTCACTTTAGGAGGAAAAAACAATGTCAGATATCGAAGAAATCAGTCAATTAGTCTTATGGGAACGCCAAGCCCGGGGTCGCGGCCTTGATGACGAACTGGCGAACTGTTATTGGGAAGATGGCACGGTGACCACCAGCTGGTCTAAAGGTAACGCGCGCGAGACTTTTATTGGTCAGCGTCCTGTTGACTATGCCACCGATTTACCGCTAGTTGGCCGTTACGCAGCACCAATCGTTCATCTAAACGGTAACCGAGCCTACGCTGAGCTGCCTTCCACGACGAAGCACTGGGTTAATTTGGACGGCAACATTGCCATTGTTGAATCGTTCATGCGACTAATCTACTGTGTCGAAAAACGCAACGGTGAATGGAAAATTAGCGATATGAGTGCCATTAATGAAGCTGATACGATTGCACCTGAGATTCCCGGTGTTGACCTGCACATTGATGTCAAACTGGCTAAGAGTCTCCGAACTTCTTACCGGTATCTTGCCTACACCCGCATTAAAGCAGGGGGTAAGATCGGTCAAGACGGGATTGGGTCAGACAAACCCGAAACGGTCAAACCGGTTTATGACCGCGCCAATGCTTGGATTAAATAGCGATTGAAAATAAAAGATGCAGCGCCTATCGATTAGATAAGTGCTGCATCTTTTTTGTGATCATTTGCCCGTTTCATTTAATTCTAACAGTCGTGCTCGTAACGCATCGTCATAAGCGGTCAAATAAAGGCCATACTTACCACGTTTGATCAAGACGTTCAGAACATTAGCAATAAATGCCTTATATTCGTCACGCGTAAACTTGATATCTTTCCGTTTCTTGAAGACTTCCTTGTGGGAGTACTTTTCCGGAATAACGGTCATGGTATCGGTCTTTTTGTCATAGCCAAATGATGGTCCGATAACCATACCAACGTAGTTTAAATCAAATCCTTGTAAGGTATAAATTGTCCCGACTTGGGTAATGGAACCTTCCCGTTTAGCCCACGGTGTCCGTTGCGGATCCCATTCGTCCCAAGGAAGGTTAAAGGAGTCCATTTCAACGTTATGGCGGCCATCAATCCGTGGAAAACCGGATGTAGCAACCATCCGACTCATACCATATTCTTTGTTACGCGCCTTAATTTTTTCGAACATCTCGCCGGCTTTATCGTAGACCTTGAATTCGAAGTCGCTGTTGCGTGGGAATGGTTTGATCTTCTTTTCTTCAGTTAAATCGTTCATCCAAGTCACTTGTTCATCACTGGCCACCATTCGGTACTGGAAGTCCATGTCAAACTGTTTGTAAGGGTGGTTACCGATGGTTTTGAAGAGCAGTTTCTTATCCCAGTACATCTTGGATTGGAAAACTTGTTCGAAATCATACACAACGACCACTACTTTGGCTAAATTCATCAGATCAGTCAGTTGGTTTTGACCGCGATAATGAGCGTAGGGTTCTGATTTGGAATAGAGTAAATGCGCTTCGTCGACAAAAATAATATCGTATTTTTCGTGATTTTTTTGTGCGTAGTTGATCAGGGACGTGGGCCGCCGAATAGTGCTAACGTTCATATTGGGAATGGCGGTCCCCATTTCACGATAGGCTTTGTACAACTCAGGGTGGTTGACTACAAGAGAGGTCTTATAGCGCTTATCAGTCATATACTGACGGACCAATTCCATCAGGACAACCGATTTACCGGTTCCCGCTGCGCCTTCGATAATGGCAACTGAGGACTGCTTACCTGTGAGTCCCTTCTTGATATAGGCGTTGATATTAGTGATGACATTTTTTTGATCGTCAGACAGATCATCGACGAAAAATTGTGCTTTTAAAACTTTGTTCATTGGTTTGGTCATTGGAAAACTCCTAGTTGATTAATAGTTTAGTATGGTGAAACTTGGTTAGTCACGGAAAAAACTATTCCATTATATCAGTTAAACGTGGGATTGCTTCATAATCTTAGAAATTATGATAAAGATAAACGTATTCATACCATGACATTTGTTAATTAACTATCCTTGAACCAATCAGGAGATGTTTCATGTGAAACAATTGATTTTGATTAGTACAATACGGTTAATTAGCTAACTGAGGTATTTTATTATATATGATATCAAACAGTATGTAGCACATGATAAAATGGAAAGTAACTAAAGGGTATGGGAGAGAATTAAGTGGATTTTTACAAAATAAATGCAGATGAATCAACTGGGAAAACACAATTAAAAAAGATTGAGACAACTAGTTTTAAAAAAGAACGTAAATTGCAAGATATCATTGAAGAAAATCTTGAGTTAACCTTAGGTGTCCAATTTATCGCCAGTGAATTTACAGTTGGTAAATACCGCATGGATACGATTGGTTATGATGAAGATTTAGAAACTTTTGTGATTATTGAATATAAGCGGGATTCTAAGTACAGTGTCATTGATCAAGGATTTGCTTACTTGAATACACTATTAAACCATAAAGCTAATTTTGTATTGGCCTATGACGAACGATATCATGTTCAAAAAAGCGAAGATAAGTTTGATTGGTCACAAGTTAGAATCATTTTTATTGCAGGCGCTTTTGATAAATATCAGAAAGATGCTGTTAATAATCCTGACCAGTCCATTGATTTGTATGAAGCAAAATTATTTGATAATGATGAGATGGTGTTGAATAAAATTGAAAAAACCAATGGCACTCAAAAAATCGCTAATAATGTCATCGTACCTAATAAAGTAAATTCGACAAAAGAAACTGTGAAGATCAATACGGCGATAGAGTTAAAGCCAATTTCTGAAGATAGCCTGTTAGATAAGAGTTCTGATGAAATTTGTGAACTATACGAACGAATCAAGGCCACCCTTTTAGAATGGGATGCTAATTTTGAAAGCAAACCGACTAAAGTTTATGTGGGTTTTCGGCTTAAGCGTCACAACGTTATTGACATCTTACCTCTGCAACATAAACTGAAAATATGGATTAACTTAAAACAGGGGCAGTTAGAGGATTCAGAAGGCCTGACTAGAGATGTTAGCCAAATAGGCCACTGGGGTAACGGTGAATATGAAATGGTTTTAAAAGATGATGAGAAATTAGAATATGCATTGAGCCTGATGAAGCAGGGGTGGGATAAGTACCGCTAAAGTTCGTGTGAAATGTGGATTAAGCTAATTTAGAAAATAAAAAAATAACGGTGAATTCAGTTTTTGAATTCACCGTTATTTTGCTATTATAGGTTTAATTTTCTTCACTAAAGTAATGTTCACTAGCATATTTCAACGCGTGCTGCCATTTTTCGGTTGCTTCTTTACCTAATTCCGATTTACCGCCAAATAAGTCTAGCGCGTGGAAACCACCAGTGTAAATGTCGATGCTGGCCGGTACACCGGCTTTTTTGAGGTTAGCGATGTACTTCCGCGTTTCATCGTAGAAGGGTTCGATGGTGCCGACGAAGGTATAGGTCGGTGGCAAATGTCGGTAATCCACCGCTCGTGCCGGTGCCGCGTATTGCGATATATAACCGGTGCCATATTGACTGCCTAAGTAGAGTTGCCAAGCATGCCGATTATTATAGGTATTCCACACGGGTGCGTCGTTATTCTTTGAAGATTCGGTCGGCTGATCATCGATCATTGGATACAGGGGCATTTGAAAGGCCACATCGATTTCGTGCTGGTCTCGAGCATACAGCGTGAGTGCCGCGGTTAAGCCACCACCAGCACTGTCACCGGCAACAAATAACTGCTGCGGGTTAACGCCTAATTGCTGGGCATTATTTTTGAACCATTTTAACGCCAAATAAGCATCGCTTAAAGCTGCTGGATAGGGCGCTTCAATCGATAAACGGTAGTCTGGCATGACCACCACCGAATTAGTGACAGCCTGAATCTTACGGGCGTAGTGCAGATCCATTTCTGGTACGCCAAGTGCGTAACCGCCGCCGTGTAGCCAGAGCACACCGGTTGCTGATGGCTTGGGTGCCTTTGGTAAAACAACTAGCAGACGGAGCTTACTGCCGTCGGGACGGTCAATGTAGCGTTGTTCCACGTTCATATTATTGGGTAAATGACCCTTCATGAACTTATTCATCAGCCGCTGAGCACGACGAAAAGACTTTTCATTCATTCTGGCTAGCAGTGGTCGTGCAATCATACCAGCTAAACGAATATCAGGGTTAATATCCTTAGTTTTAATGTGTGCCATTTTAGATCAGTCCTCTCTAACAGAGCAGTTAATAGTGACTCAATTATAGGAAGTCTAGGCTATAATGTGAATGGTTAAAACGTGACGGATGCACATGATGGAAGGGGGACTTAACGTGGCAAAACAACAGCAAGATTCAATCAAACGGCGGATCTTTCAAGGCTTTGAGACGCTTTTAACTCAGATCCCCTTTAGTAAAATCACTGTACAGATGATTGCTGATCAAGCGCATATTCATCGCAATACGGTTTACCTGCATTTCACGGACAAGCACGATCTACTAGCTCAATTCTTGGATCATCAGTTAAGGACCTACCAACTGAATGCGTCTGAGCTGCAGCGGCATCCCTTTCAGACAATTGCCCAATCGTATGCCGCCACCATGGCGCAAAAATTCATCAAGCAAGTCAGTGATACCGAATTTATTCAGGGGAGCACGGATGCCTTCTGTCGGGCGATTATCCGCACAAATGATGGGGTAACAGCTTATCAAATCTTGGGGAAAATTTCAGCCGTTCAAATTTGGGCTAAGTATAATCAGCAGCCATTTGACGTTTTCCGGGACTATCAAAAATTTGATCACATGATTAATGGCGGTCAGTTTCCTAAAACGTAAAAGCGACTCAGTCCAATCAGGATTGAGTCGCTTGTTAATTTAGCATTAACGTTTAAAGATCATCGCACCATAGTCGGCATTACCCTTGTAGTTACCCTTTGTTCCCTCGACGTGTTTAGGAATGAACCAGAAACTCTTTGAGCTATTGATTTTGACCTTAATGAGCTGTGAGTAACTCTTTGAATAATGCAGTTTACCATAATAAGTGGATTTGCTGTGTTTCTTTAAGCCAGTCAGTGACCAGTGGCTATGACCAACTGTCATATGATTCCCCTTAAAAGTGGTCTTATTATGAAAACCACCTTGAGAACCGTCAGTCAGCTGATACCAGCGATGACTGCGAACTGCTGAAGGCAAATACGTGGTTTTGGCGTTAGCCGTTAGCGGTGCGGAAAAGACTGGTAGGAGCATGCCAGCAGCTAGCGTAAGTGCAACAATGCGTTTTGAGTTTACCATTGAATGTCATCTTCCTTAGTAGATTTATGAACGGCATCATTATACCGCAATCTAATCGGATAAACCTATCTAACGATAATTAAAATTTAATTGTCACCGGCTGACATCTGACGGGCATCAATCAGATGGCTATTTAAGAACCAGTGGCGGTGCCAATCACCAGTTAGAGCCGTAAATGGCACCGGCTTTTCACCTTTATCTTCAACCTTTTCAATCAGGTAATTGCGGAGGATCCAAGGGTCATTTAACGATTCCTGAGTGAGGGTCATTAGATGATCCAGCTTAGTTAGGCTGATCTGTAGGTCACTGGCAACTTGTTTGCGGGTTAAACCACTGAGTTCAAAGTTGGCTTGCAATTCATTTTTCGTGTTGGTAATTTGTTGTGGATTTAATGACATTTTGTTAAATTCCTTTCTAGTTCAAATGAAAAATTCTTTCAGCATTGCCGTGGGTAAAGGCTTCAAGCTGGTCGGGTGTTAGATCAGTGTTATCTAAGAACGTGCGTGCATTCTCTGGTTGCTTGTAGGGATAATCAATGGAATAGATCAGGTGTTCAGGACCCATTTCAGCTAATAAGAAGTTCAGTTGCGGTTTGCTTAAGATGCCGCTGGGAGTGACGTAGACGTTATTGCGGTAGTAATCAGAAAATGATTTCTTCAAACCGGCATAAGCGTTAACTTCATCATCCAACCGTTCCAGGAACATCGGGACTAATTCGCCCCAGTGACCGGAAACTAATTTTAAGTTAGGCAGCTTATCGAAGATGCCAGAGACAATCATACGCATCACTTGAATCCCAACGTCCATGTGCCAGCCATAACCAGCAGATGAGAGAATCCCCGTTACTACGTCAGACCAGTTGTCGTTGGCGAAGTAATGCTGAGTGACGCTGGTTGGGATAAATGACGGGTGGAAGTATACCGGAACGTCTAGTTGACTGGCCGCTTCAAAAATCGGGAAGAAGAAGGGGTCATCAAAGAATTTACCCTGATAATTACCTTTGAGCAGAACACCATTTAGGTGCAGTTCGTTAACAGCCCGTTTTAATTCGGTTGCAGCAGCGGTTGGATCACTGACAGGCAATACGGCTAAACCACCGAAACGAGTGGGGTTATCCTGAACTGCCTTGGCCAATTCATCGTTAGCTTCTTGGCACAGTTTAACGGCAACTTTGGGATCAAGGTTTTGGGGTGATGAGTTCCCGTACGACAGGATCTGCTGATCGATTTCGTATTTATCCATAAAGGCAATACGTTGGTTAGTGACATCTTGCATAATTTCGGGTGTTGGTAGCGTGGTTTGCATGTAATGCAGCATTTCTTTGCTGACGTTTGGCATGGCTTTTTTACCAACGCTTTGGTTGATGGCTTGAGTAACTTTAGCGGATTCAAAATGTTCTTCTACTGTAATAATTTTCATGGGTTTAACTTCCTCTATCAGTTTGTATCTTGACTTTACATTGAGTATTATAGAGGGCAATAAGATCGTAAGAAAGGAACATACGAGACAAACATGCGTCTCGTGTCGCAGTGATAAAATGGCTAGAGCATTTTTAAATCAACCGATCAAAATTGATCAGCGTAAACAGCGGTCCCACGCAAAGTTATTTGATACACTAGTGCAAAAATATCGTGAGGGAACCGATTTTAAAGCAATCGAAATTCAACAGTTTTGCCAAGATGCCGGCGTTTCTAGGGCCACCTTCTACCGCCATTATCAGAATTTAGCGGATGTGATTTCAGTGCATTTTCTAATCGTGATCAACGATTTTGAACAGCAAATTGATGCCTTGGAACAGGCGGACTTTACGCATAGCAGCGCCATTGTGGTCTCAGAAATCGAAGCCAACCTGGATTTGATCAGACTGGTTCGTTGGAGCGGTAACCAGGCGGAAGTGCAATCAATTCTGAGCGGTACTGCTCAGCAAATTTTGATTTTACGGGACTATCCACAGGCTAGAAGGCAGTTTATCAGTGACTTTTTAGGGACAATGATTTTGAAGTTTGCCCAAGAGATTGTGGAAGCACCAGAACCCATTCCAACTTCCCAAGCACTGGAGTTATATCGGATATTGATACCGCATAATTTGTGAGCGGCTGACGGAGGTCAGCAAAAAACGTTAGTAGACCTGATAATTGCCTACTAACGTTTTTAATTGGTTATTTATTATCTTCACGTACCTGATTAAGTGGTGACTGGTCATCTGGTGTGATGATGCCAGCTTTGATCATCAACCGAATCATTTCTTGTAGATGATGTGTTAAAGCGGTTTGCTCAGTCACTGACAGTGTTTCCATGTGGGCTTGAATTCGTCCAGCAATCAACTGCCGGTGTTCATGGATTACTTTTTTACCATGTTCAGTACCGTAGACGTTAACGACGCGACGATTATCTGCATTGTGCCGGCGCTCAACTAAATTGCGTTTTTCTAGTACCGCAATCAACCGGGTTAATTGTGCTCGTGAAATACCAGTAACTTCAGCGAGCTGACTCATGCTGATGCCAATTCGTGAGTAGACGTTTTTTAACGTCATTGCTTGGAGCCGGGTGAGTCCGAATTCATCAAGCGTTCGATTTTGAGTGATGGCTTGCGTTAAATCGGTAAAAAGCCGTTCCAGTTCCAAAGCATTGTCGGCATTAGCTGCCATTTGATCACTTCCTAAATTGAAATTTAAAAATTTTTTAGACGCAGACAGCAATAATGATTGTAAACAATTGACAACTATCAATTGTAAGTATAAAGTGGATGGTTGTCAATTATGGACTACTATAGATTAGATTAAAAAATAGCGATCATTGTCATTCTTAATTAAGATAAGGAGTGTGTATTATGACGGATAAAAAAGCAGTTATTACACTAATTACCGGTGCCGATAAGGGGATTGGTTTTGAAACCGCGCAAGCACTTGGTAAAAAGGGCCAGCACGTGCTGATTGGCGCGCGTAATCAAGAACGTGGTGAAAAAGCCGTTAAACAGCTTAAAGCAGCGGGTATCAAAGCCGATTTTGTGCAGTTAGATGTCACTAAGAAAGAACAGATCAAAGCGGCTGCCAAGCAGATTCAGGCCGACTACGGTTACCTCAGTATCCTGATCAATAACGCTGGAATTGCCATGGATCACCACGAACCAGCTTCACAGCTTAGCACCGATACGATTCGGCAGGATTTCGACGTGAATTACTTTGGCCTGATCGACGTTACCCAGGCGATGATCCCACTGTTAAAAGCAGGAAAACCGGCTAAGATCATCAACCTTTCAAGTAATATGGGTTCGATGGGACTGGCTAGTGATCCTAACTCCCGGTTCTATAAAGTTAATTCACTGGGCTATCAATCCTCTAAAGCTGCCGTTAACTTTGCGACGATCATCTTTAGTAAAGAACTGGCAGCGGATGGCATTACCGTTAACTCGGTCAATCCTGGCTGGACGGCCACTGGTTTTGGTGGCCGCCCGGAAGATGCCCCTAAGCTTGAAGGTATGCAGGACGTGGCGACTGGAGCAGCGCAGGTTATTAAAATGGCCAGTTTACCACTGGATGATAAAACAACCGGCACCTTCACGGAAAATGCTGGCACGTTGCCTTGGTAAATGGGTTGCTGTAAGTAATCGGTCATGCAAACAGAAGGGAAGTATTCGTTATGCAAGCTGTTGTCTTAAATCAGCCGGGCGATGCCAGCGTACTCAAGGTGACAGAGGTACCCACGCCAAAAGTTAAACCAGGCTGGTCTTTAATTAAAATCAAGGGCTTTGGCATTAACCGGTCCGAGATCTTTACGCGGAACGGGTGGTCGCCAACGGTAAAACTACCCCGAATTTTAGGCATTGAAGGGGTTGGTGAAATTGCGGCAACGACGGCTCTTAAGCGCTTGCCGAAGGGCCAAAAAGTGGTGACATTGATGCATGGCATGGGTCGTAAGTTTGATGGTAGTTATGCCGAATATGCGCTGATCCCTAATGACAGTATCTATCCGGTAACAACGACGTTAAGTTGGGCCGATTTAGCAGCGATTCCAGAAACTTATTTCACTGCTTATGGTTCGTTAGTCAACTTGAAAATTACTGGTTCTGACTCATTACTGATTCGCGGTGCAACCAGCGGTGTCGGTGTAGCAGCCGCTAAACTGGCTAAGGCCATGGCGCCCGGAATAAAAATTTACGGGACGACCCGCAACTTGGCTAAGCGCGATGAGCTGACTAATGTGGGCTTTGATGAGGTGATTGAGGATCGTCATAATGATCTGCAGACGGATCAAAAGTTCGATAAGGTCTTAGAATTAGTTGGTGAATTAACTTTGGTTGATTCCCTGCAGTACCTGCATGAAGGCAGTATCCTTTGTTTGACTGGTTCCGTGGGCGGTAGTTGGAGCGTTAAAGATTTCGGACTGATTGGTACATTGCCATCCGGAGCGTATCTGACCGACTTTAGTTCCGACAGCGTCACTGAGGCAAAGTTTAATGATCTGCTGGCGCTTATTGATCAGAACAAAGTCGACGTTTCACCAGTTAAAACCTTTGATCTGGCACATACAGGTGGGGCACAGGCTTACTTAGATAGTCAGCATAGCTTTGGAAAAGTGGTTGTATTACCTTAAAATAATGAAAGTTCCAATTTATGAACCCGGTTATGGTTCACAAGTTGGAACTTTTTTTAGTGATGCTATTGCTTAACAGTCATTAGATAATTCTCCCATTTAAAAAAATAATGTAAACTATTAATTAAAAGTATCTCTAAGAATACTAGAAAGCCACTAATAAAGAGTTTAATGCTTAAAAATGATGGATTGAGGTACTCGAAAAAATTACATATATACCGAGATTTACTGAATTAAGTAAGGATATTAATTTGATTTTTCACCAATTTTGACTTAATATTTTTAGCGTTGGTCTTTTGAAATAGAGAGGAAATATAAGGAATAATCAAACAATCTCAAAAGATTTTACTAATGGTATTACAAGATAAACTGGGCATCTGATCAGTCATTTCTAACTGAATTGACGCAAAGATAGCCTTCGATACGTTATTTTTAAAACGAATAGAGGTCAAAAAATGAACGATAAAATTCCATCCCGGGTAATTGGTGCGGTCGTTGCAACCGGGCTCATGTCCTTTTGCGGCGTGGTTGTCGAAACGGCAATGAATATTACGTTTCCGACGCTGATGCAAGAATTTCACGTGGCGACCGATACTGTTCAATGGATGACCACGTTATATATGCTGGTTGTTGCATCAATGGTGCCCTTATCGGCGACACTAAAGCACCGTTTCAAAACAAAGCAGTTATTTCTTTCTGCAATTACTTTATTCATCATTGGGGTCGTGCTCGATGCAATTGCGCCAAACTTTACAATTCTATTGCTCGGTCGAGGGATTCAAGGACTGGGTACTGGTATTTCTTTGCCACTGATGTTTAATATCATTCTTGAGCAAGTTCCTCAGCCTAAAATTGGGGCGATGATGGGGGTGGGGACACTCATTACCGGAGTTGCGCCAGCAATCGGGCCGACCTTTGGTGGTACCTTGATTGCGATGCTGAACTGGCGATACATCTTTATTTTGCTGCTGCCGTTACTCATTTTTGCTCTGATCCTAGGGTTATTCTGTATTGAGCAGAAATCGCCAATCGTCCATGCAAACATCGATACAATCAGTGTTATTCTGATTGTTCTGACGTTTTGTGGGTTGATTTTCGGCATTAGTAATATTGGTAGTACCCGCTTGGTTAGTGTATCTGTCGCTGGGGCACTGCTATTGGGTGTGATTGCGTTAGGGCTATTTATTTTTCGGTCTACGCGAATTGCCCACCCAATCATTAACTTATCGTTGCTTGGCAATCAGTTCTTTTCTGGTCACTTGATTGCCTTTGCCTTGCTGGAAATCATTGCCCTCGGGGTCTCCTTCTTATTGCCGAACTACATTCAAATCGTCAACCGTTCTTCTGCGTTACAAGCTGGGCTGATCGTCTTGCCTGGCGCTGCGCTTGGTGCCATTGCGGCCCCACTTAGCGGTCGCTTGTATGATTATGTTGGAGGACGCTTACCATTACGTTCCGGCGGGCTAATTGCACTACTGGGCATCGCGGCGTTCATGCTAATGAGTCATCACCTTAATGATATGTTGATCATCTTCCTTTATATCATCTTTATGGTGGGTATTGGTTCGAGTTTTGGTAATCTGATGACCAATGGCTTGCAGCAGTTAAACCGAACGGATCAAACTGACGGTAACGCGCTTTTCAGTACCGTTCAGCAATTTTGTGGTGCGGTGGGGACTAGCCTCGCAGCCGCCATTATTGCGGCCGGCCAAGCTGAAACTGCCAGTTTATCTGTGGGTACCGCTACTGGTTCTTTCCATGTCCTAATTCTCTTCGTTATTTTATCTCTTGCAGAGCTGGTCATTATTATTTGGGCAACCAATAAACCGGTGACGCACTAGGTCACAACGTGTTTTGACAGGATATTACCATAATGTTGTCATCAAAATTCCAGTGATTGAATACTTAAATGTATTTAATCACTGGAATTTTTCATGCGTTAATTGTTGTTTCAACGGTTCAGATGTTTCATGTGAAACAGCGACGGTGCTTATTCCAGCCAATTCACTAAGTATTTAGCCGAAGTAATATTCCCATTTGGGGCTATAATCTGAGTGAATCGTCAGGGGAGGTGAATGATGTGAATAATTTAGCGCAGTATTTGAAACGTGAACATACCCATTTGTCAGAAATCGAAGCAGCCGAGATCAAGAGATTGCAGCGCGCTTTAAAATCACTTTGGGTCAATATTGGTATCTACCTGGCAATCACAGCTATTGAATATTGGCTGGCATCGATTGGCCATTCTCAAGCTTTGCGAGCCGATGCCATGAATAACCTGTCTGGAGTCATGTCAACATTTTTCCTCATCGTTGGCCTGCACACCGCTACCGATTCCGATGATCACTTTTTGGTGGGTAAACGGATTCCGTTGCTGAACGGGCGTAACGATGAGCGAATGCAGCTCTCCCGGTTTCGAATGGAAACCATTTTTACGTTGATTACGAGTTTCATTATTATTTTTATCTCTGGTCAAATCATTTATCAAAGCTTACATGCCTTGCTCACCGCGGGGATCAGTCACCATCCCAATATTTATTCGGCCTATGGTGCGGGTACTGCAACTGTACTGATGGCGGTTGTTTGGTGGTGGAACTGGCACAACGGTAAACGCTTGAAGAGTTCCGTTTTAATGGCCGCTTCCAAAGACAGCATGGGGGATGTGGCCACTAGTTTTGGCACTTTGGTGACCGTGTTGGCCGCTTTCCTGTTTGATATTCCCTGGTTAGATAGTACGGTTAGTATTATTATTGGCCTGTTCGTCCTCTGGTCAGGTCTAGTGATTTTTCAAGAAAGTACGCTAAACTTAGCTGACTATGTTGATCCTGATCTGGAGAATCGCATTAAAAAAGCAGTCTTGAATTTCAGTGAAGTCCACCAAGTGAGGGAGTTTCGTAGTCGCTACATTGGTGATGTATTAGTAGTTGAAATGCTGATCATGGTTGATCCTGATATGGATGTGATGCGCTTATATGAGCTGACTGAACGGATAGAAAAGCGCTTAGAGAAGCAGTTTCAGATTGTTGATGTGGTTACTCAAGCGGTACCAGATCCGGGTGAAGATTCAAACAGGAATGAGTAGAATCGATTCAATTCTTGACCATAAGTGACTAATCAGTTATTATTAATTCATGAGAAAAATTGATGAGCAAAAAAAACTAAATATTACGCAAGCTGTCATTGATTTGGTCGAGCAAGACGGTCTAACTAACTTAACTACTGCTAAGGTGGCTCGCGTAGCAGGTGTTAGTCCGGCAACGCTGTACATCTACTATCAGGATAAAACGGATATGTTGAGCCGAATCTATGAGATTGTAAAGGATGAGCTGCATGATGGATTAGTATCGGCGCTGGAAATGGTGATTGATGACCTCGACCAACAGATTCGTGCCGTGATCAAATTCTCAGTCCAGCAGTACCGTAAGTATCCGCGAGAAGCTCGGTTCGTTCAGACGCTCTGGAATAATCCGGAATTACTAGATGACCATGCACGAGAATATGGGACGGAATTGGACACCGTTTTGGGACAGTTATTTCAAACAATCCTGAATTCTGCGAACTATGCTGCCTTATCGGAGAGTGCGTTTGAGCTTTTATTGGCCACGCCAACCCAATTATTATTACGGAAGCCAGAAGTACAGGATAAAGAGATCGAGACACTCATTGAAGTTATTATTAGGGCTATACATGCGTAGGTTCTTTTAATTTTTTATCATCAAAACTAACTAGTTAGTCTCTTAAAAGGAGAACTTAAAATGTCCAAAATAATTTTAATTACCGGTGCTACTGATGGTATTGGTAAGGCAACAGCGATGGCATTAGCTCAAGCAGGACATCATGTGATCATCCATGGTCGCAATGAAGAAAAGGCTAAACGGATCGTACAAGAGATCGTCACTAAAACGAATAATACCCAAGTTGATTACTTGATTGCGGATTTATTTTCCATGGCTGCAATCAAGCGAATGGTCAATGAATTTAATCAACGGTATGCGCACTTAGATGTATTGATCAATAACGCCGGTGCCGTCTTTAACAATGAGCGTGCGGAATCTGCGGATGGGATAGAGAAGACTATGGCGTTGAATGTCATAGCGCCCTTTTTACTTAATCAATTACTGCTATCAAGTTTAACGAAGAGCTCTGATGGTCGGATCATTAATACGTCTTCTGCATCTCACCGAGCAAGCGGCCGACCAGATATGACTGATTTAAACTTAAAGAAGACTTATTCAGCACAACGCCGCTACTCGTTAGCCAAGCTATTTGTGATCTGGAATACGCAGCATCAAGCAGCTGAATTGCAGCAAAAAGGGATTAAGAACGTGACGGTAAACGCTTCTCATCCGGGGGCTGTAGCGACTAATTTTGGCCAGGATAGCGATAAGGGCCTGTTGGTTAATTTAATCTATAAGATTGCTATTCAGCTGTCTAAATTTGAACCATTTAAGCTGATGGCTTCACCAGAGAAAGGGGCCTCGACCAACGTTTACTTAGCAGTTAGTTCAGCAGTAAGGGGAATTACTGGCCAATACTGGGGGAACTCCAAGGCGCTAAAGCCGGATACACGGTACTGCTCACGAGCTAATGAACAGCGATTATGGGACTATTGTATGACAACTGTTAAACCTTACCTATAAGAAAGGAACACAAAAAGGGGCCGGAAACTCGCAGTTTTCCGACCCCTTTTTGATAGTTAAGTTAGTTATGGTTATGAAATTCGATTAAACGTTTTGTGTGTCTTTAGCAAGTAGCTTTTCTGATTCTTTAGTGATCTGGGTGAGTGTGTGCATGTCACCTTCAAGATCGCCGTAGAGTTGACGGTAAAGCTTGTAGAACTTGTTGTAAGCTTCGTGTTTCTTTGGATCTGGTTCGATCTTGTCGCCAAGAACTTGCCACTTTTGAACATCTTCAACGTTCAAGATACCAGTGCCAAGACCTGCCAGCATAACGTCACCTAAGTTAGCTTCAGCGTTGTCGATTGGTGTCCGAACAGCGTAGCCGGTAACATCGGCAAACATTTGTACCCAGTCAGGTGAGTTAGTAACACCACCGGCAATGACAACATAGTCGCCAAGGTCGCGGCCAGTAGCTTCCATACTGTGACGCAGAGCGTAGCAGACAGCTTCTTGGAAGGCGTGGAACAAGTGACCCTTGGTGTGTACTAATGACAGACCGAAGATAGTCCCTTTAGCATCTGAGTTCCAAACTGGTGCCCGTTCACCCATGAAGTATGGTAAGACAACTAAGCCTTCACTACCAACAGGGATATCATGTGCTTCTTTGCCTAATGCGACATAAGCGTTATCGCCGCCAGCTTTTTGGGCAGCAACTTCTTTTTCACCCATCGTATCGCGGAACCACTTCGTAATGGCACCAGCAGTAGCTGAACCAGAGAAGTTGTAAACTAAGTCTTTAGACTTGTAAGGATATGGCCATACGATCAAACCTTTACCCTTAATAGGGGTCTTGCTTACAAGCGCAGCGTTCATTGATGAACCAATGGCAGCAACGTAACGGCCTGGTTCAAAGACACCCATCCCAACGTTAGCAGCACCAACATCAACACCACCAGAAACGACTGGAGTACCGGCCTTAACGCCTAAGTCTGCAGCAGCTTCGTCAGTAATATGACCAACGATAGTCGTTGAGTCAACGATTGGTTCTGGCATCATGCTCTCAGGAATATCCATTGCGTTCAGCAATTCCTTTGACCAAGTATGCGTGTTGATGTCATATAAACCACCCAAGTTACCAGCAGCAGTATGATCGATGCAAACGGCACCAGTTAATTGGTAGATAGCGTAGTTGCTCGGTGGCAAGAACATGTGGATCTTACGCCAGTTTTCTGGTTCGTGGTTCTTGATCCATAAGATCTTAGTGTAGCCGTAGTATGGGTCAACCACGTCGTCACCAGTGATCTCGGTCAACTTTTCAGTAGAGATGTTGGCTTTGACCCATTCAGTTTCTTCTTGTGCACGACGGTCCATCCAGATCAAGTCTGGACGTACAGGCTTCATGTCTTTGTCGACTGGAACACCTGAGCCACCGTAAAGGCCACTAATACCCATGCCCTTAATGTCTTCTGGGGCAACGCCAGACTTTTTAACGACGGCGCGGATTGAATCCTTAACACCCTTTACCCAAACGTCTGGCCATTGTTCAGCCCAGAGAGGCTTTGGAGTTAAAACATCATATTCTTCAAGATCTTGGGCAATTAGCTTACCATTAGTATCCATTAAGATACTCTTAGTTCCTGAGGTCCCAATATCTGTACCAATTAAGTATTTCATCGGAAATTCTTCCTTTCGATCGATCATATTTTGATAGAGTAGGGAACATGCTGGCTCAAATGCGTTATAGGTGAGGGGCACCGCTGAGTTATCACTCTCACCGTCATTTATCAGCCCATGTTCCGCAAGGCTAAGGCTCGCATATAAGGTACTTCCGGCAGAAACACCCCATCGCTGGGATGCTGCCGACGCGAGCACCTTATAATTTGGTCCGTAAGCGCCTTGTTAAATACATTGTTCTTATTACCAAGCTGTGAAGGCACCGTCAACCAGGTAATCGTCACCAGTTGAGAAGCTGCTGGTATCACCGGCTAAGTAAACAGCCATACCTTGTAATTCATCAGGACGACCTAAGCGGCCAAGTGGTGCCCAGTCGTTCCAAGTCTTGATCAATGGCTTCAATGATTCTGAGCTCAAAGTCAAGTCAGTGCCCATGTAACCTGGGCTGATGGTGTTAACACGAACGCCTTTTTTAGCCCATTCAATAGCGAGTGACTTCGATAATTGAATAACACCGTTCTTAGTAGCGTTGTATGAACATTGTGGTTGTGGACGGTTAACGATGTGAGCAGACATTGAAGCGGTGTTCACGATTGAACCCTTGCCTTGCTTGATCATGTAACGGCCAGCAGCTTGTGAGCATAAGAATACTGAGTTCAAGTTCAAGTTAACAACCTTCAACCAGTCTTCATATGACATTTCTTCGGCTGGAATGTTTAAGCACATACCGGCGTTGTTAAATGCAGCATCAAGGCCACCTAATTCAGAAACAACTGTTTCAACCATCTTTTTAACTTGGTCAGGGTCAGTAACATCAGTCTTAACGGCGATAGCCTTACGACCAGTGTTCTTAGCGATTTCTGCAGCAGTTGCTTTGGCTTCGTCTTCGTTGATATCAACGATTGCGACATCGGCACCGGCTTCAGCTAAGGCAGTTGCCATTGCTTTTCCTAATCCTTGTGCACCACCGGTAACGTAAGCTTTCTTACCGGTAAGGGCCATACGATCTAAAATACCCATATCTGTTCCTCCTCAGGAATATATAGTTTGATTAAAATTTCGCGGATTTAAAAACGAAATCTATTAAATAAATTCATTTTGTAAAAGCGCTTTATTTAATTCATAAGTAAATGTAACCCCTATCAAAATAAAAGTCAATACTTTTTTTGAAAACGTTTTCTAGAATTGCATTTTAGTCATTGTAATGGTAGGTTTTAACTATGACATAACGGGGGGATGAACGAATGAAACGTGATAATACCAGACCGTCCGGACATTATCGGGCAATGTATAAACTCATTTATGAGTCTGGAAAAATTTCTAAACAAGAAATTGCTAAACAGATGGATCTAAGTTTACCAACGGTGACGCAAACGCTACATCAGTTGATGCAAGATGAACAGATCGTGACTGACGGCAAGTTTTCTTCAACTGTTGGTCGACGTGCCGTAGTTTATTCGCCAAATAATGAAAGGGCTTACGCAATTGGCCTGGAACTATTTGCGAATCATGTGACAGCGACACTCGTTAATGTGATGTATGAAGATCTCGCATCAGCTACTATTAACTTGCCATTCACAATTGAACTGGGTTATTTTCAGCAGTTGGGTGATTGGATTCGAGATTTTATTCAGGCGCAAGAAATTCCGCTAGAAAAAATCCAGGGTGTCGGCATTGGCATCCAGGGGTTGATTTCGTCTGACGGGAAGACGGTGCTCTATGGTAAGATTTTGAACTGTACGGGCTTAACCAATGGCCAATTTGAACGGGCGTTTGGCTTACCCGTTAGACTATTCCATGATGCAGACTGTGTTGCACTGGCAGAACAGACCTTATCGCACAACCATGAGGACGCCACTTACTTATCGATTGGTGAGCATTTAGGCACCGCAATCGTGATCAATGATCGGATCTATACGGGTGAAAAGGGCCGCAGCGGGACGATGGAGCATATTACGCTCAATACGCAAAATGGCCATAAGTGCTATTGCGGCAGACGTGGCTGCTTGGAAACCTACAGTTCTCTGAGTGCTTTATTGAAGGCAAACGAAACCATTCAAAGTTTCATGGACCGACTGGCCAAAGATGATAAAGAAACGGTTCAGCGTTGGCGTAATTACCTCACCAACTTGGCGGAAGTCATCAATAACCTGCACATGTTCGTTGATAATCGGCTGGTCATTGCTGGTGAATTAGTCAGGTATCTCGATGATAGTGCCATTGAATTTATCAATGACCGCATTAAGGAGATCACCGCCTTTCCAGAAGATCAGCCCTATGTTGAACGGGGAACGGTTCAATCACGGGCGGTTTCATTTGGCGCTACTTTACCAATTATTAAAGGCGTTTTAGATAATATCTAGGTACATTAGGTGTAGCTTCTAATGAGAGAAGTTGCGCTTTTTTTAATGAAATCAAAAGCTCAAACAATCACAATAAGACGTAATTTTAAAAATTTAGTAAAAAAATTATTATCGGTATAGGCCCCGGTATAAAGCGTTTTCATGACTAAAAATAAAAGCATTTGACTAAGTGAAAAATAAATTTAACTTGCGATTTGAAACCGGTTACAACTATAATGTAAAGCAATAAGTAATCTAGTTTTACAAAATGACTTGTTTAATAGGTTGCGACATTTAATTTGCTATTATCAGTACACTTAGGAGGGTTCACATTGAAAAAGTATATTTCCTACGCCCTTGGTGCTTTTGGCCATGATGCGTTTTACAATACACTAAGTATATATTTCATGATGTTTGTTACTAGTCAACTGTTCACCAATGCTGGCGATGCCAAAATGGTTGGATTCGTAACAACTTTGATCGTTGTGATTCGGGTTGGTGAAATTGCCTTTGATCCAATTATCGGTGGGGTTGTTGATAACACCAACACCCGCTGGGGCAAGTTCAAGCCTTGGTTGATCGGCGGTTCATGTTTGGCCGGTATCGGGTTAATGTTAATTTTCTCCGATTACTTCGGTTTGACAACGAGTAACCCAATGTTATATTTGGTTCTTTTCGGGATTACGTTCTTAGTTTTGGATGGTAGTTACTCATTTGCCGATATTTCATTTTGGTCAATGTTACCAGCCCTGAGTATGAAAGAGGACGAACGGACTAAATTCGGTACCTTTGCACGTTTTGGTTCAACACTTGGTGCGCAAGGTGTTATTATCATCATTACGCCAGCCATTCTGTTATTCTCTAAATTATTTGGTGCCAAGAATGGCCAACAGACCCAAGCTGGTTGGTTAGGCTACGCCATTGTTGTTGCTGTTTTATGTGTCGGTGGTGCAGCAATCACTTGTATGAACACCCATGAACAGCAAAACAAGATTCGGAATAACACGAAACATACTGGTGTGATTGAAGTCTTCAAAGTCATTGCTCGTAATGACCAGTTGTTATGGATCGCATTAGCTTACTTCCTATTTGCCTTTAGCTACGTTGTTAACAACTCACTGTTGATGTATTACTTCCGTTACCGTTTGGGTAATGCGGGCGCTTATACCTGGGTTGGTGTGATCACTTGTATCCTCGGTGTTATTTCAGTTGCTTCATTTCCAAAGCTTGAAGCACTCATTCACCGTAAGGCAATCTTCTGTGGTGGTATTGGTGTCATGCTGCTTGGTTACATTCTCTTCCTGTTTGCCGGAACAAACTTACCAATGGCGCTGGTTGCCATCGGGCTGTTATTCTTCCCTTACCCATTGATCTTCTTGGCCACATTAATGGCAATTACTGACAGTGTTGAATATGGTCAATTAAAGAGTGGTCACCGGAACGAATCCGTTACGCTATCCATTCGGCCTTTGATTGATAAATTGTCAGGTGCCATTTCAAACGGTGTTGTTGGTATTGTTGCCGTTGCTGCAGGGATGACTGGTAACGCAAAGCCAAGTGACATTTCTGCTTCTGGTGTGATGCATTTCAACACGTTCATGTTCTACATTCCAATGGTCTTGTTGGTTATTTCAGCCATTCTCTTCTTTAGTAAAGTTAAGTTATCTGAAGAAAAGCATGCTAAGATCGTTCAACAACTTGAAACTAAATTGGATGCTAACGGTGACTCTGAAGCGAGTACAGAAGTAAATACTGATACAAACGCCGTTCCAGATCGTTCATAAAATTTGAATTGATGATTCACTAAATATGGTTTAATTGAAAGCGGTCTCTATCCTTTGATAGAGGCCGCTTTTGGTGTTTAGTAGATTAAATATGATTTTCAGACATGCTGTTCATGGATATTTAACGATTCACATTTTTTCGAACCGTTATCAAGCTGCTGTTCACCCCAGAGGCACATTGCATCCAAAACTGGGACAAGAGAACGACCTAAATCGGTTAACTGATACTCAACTCTTGGTGGAATTTCGGGGAATTGTTTACGGGTGATTAACCCATCACTAGTCATATCTTGAAGCGCATTAGTGAGTGATTTGTAAGTGACGTTGTTTAACTCTCGTCGAATTTGATTATAACGTAATGGAGTTTTGGTTAAGGCGAGTAAATAGAGGATACTAATTTTATATTTACCGCCAATTTTTTGCAGCGTGTAGCCAAAACCAGTTTTGCTTAAATCTGGTTGAATAATTTCTTCCTTCGCGAATGCCGTCATGACTATTTTACTCTCCTTTAGGGATGTTACTGTCTAAGTTTTGCGTTCTTGTGAGTCTTTTATTGCCGCCATATACTTGGAATACTTAATTAATTGGAGGCCATTATGAAAACAATTATCTATTCCCATCCGTATACCGGTAGCTTGAATCATGCGATATTTGAGGGGCTTATCAATAAGTTTAAAGCAAATGGTGATCAATACCAAGTGATTGATTTGTACGCCGATCACTTTGATCCTGTTATGACAACCGAACAGTTACGATTATATAGTGCGGGTCAAACTGATGATCAATTGGTGCTGAAGTATCAAGAAATGCTGAAACAGACCGATGAGCTGATTTTTGTCTTCCCAATCTGGTGGTACGATTTGCCGGCAATGTTAAAGGGATTTATTGATAAAGTCATGACGTTGTATACAGCATACGCTGAGAATGCGGATGGTATGCTGACCGGACTCTTAACAAATATCCGTAAAACAACGTTGATTACTACTGGTGGTCAAGAAATGAAATACTTTGAATTAACAGATAGTTTAAGCATTAATCATACGTTCATTAATCATATCTTACCTGATATCGGAATCGCCGTGGATTCAGTTAGTTGGTATCACTACGGAACCGTTCATCATGCTAAAAAGGATAGTGCAGCCTTTTTAGCAAAGGTGATAGCAGCCGTTTAAAAATAGGTATATGTATTCAAAAGGTTAAAACTGAATAGTTTGGTTCTTCTAGGCAGCTAATTGTTGCTCGAATTCGAGCGGTAATTGATTGCCTAGTTTCGTTTGTATCTGAGTTGTGTAGAGGTATAAAATTGCTGGTAGTTAGGTTTTAATTAAACGACATCATTAAATTGAGCTGTCAGTTCAATTGCTAAATTAAAATAAAATGGAATAATGGATAGTGTTGAATAATTACAGGAGGAATGGCCATATGAAACACATCGTAACGGGAATCATTGCTCACGTGGATGCGGGCAAAACAACGTTATCCGAGGCGCTGCTGTATCGGGCAGGAACTCTCTCACAGCTCGGCCGAGTTGATAATGGTGATGCGTTTCTTGATCCGGATGATCTAGAGAAGAAACGCGGCATCACGATTTTTTCTCACGAAGCCAGTTTGCAGTATCAAAAACTCAACTTAACGTTGCTGGATACGCCAGGTCATGCGGACTTTGGTGCCCAGACAGAACAAGTGTTGAGTGTTTTAGACTACGCGATTTTAGTCGTTTCTGCCACCGATGGCGTTCAAGGCTATACGCGAACGCTGTGGCGCTTACTAGCCCAATATCAGATTCCAACCTTCATCTTTGTGAATAAAATGGATGCGCCAGGCGTTGATCGTGATGAGATGCTGACCCAGTTGCAGGCAGAATTAGCGCCGGGTTGTTTAGCATTTGACGGCGAACAGATTGCTGATAGTTATGAAGATATTGCTCTGCAGGATGATGTTGCATTGGATAGTTATATGGCTTCAGAGACCCTTAGCGATGACGTGATTCGTCGGCTAATTAGTCAACGAAAGGTCTTTCCAACGTACTTTGGGGCAGCTCTTAAGTTGACGGGTGTGGAAGCGCTGATGGCTGGTTTGGAACGGTGGACCATTGAACCGACGCCTAAAAGAGAGTTCGGTGCCCGGATTTTTAAGGTTTCTCACGACGAAAAGGGTGAGCGGCTCACTTGGGTTCGCGTTACTGGCGGTGAGCTGCACCCCCGTGATGAAATTTTACCCGACCAAAAGATCAATCAGCTACGGCAATATAATGGTGTTAAATATACGGTGAGTCAGTCGATTACAGTCGGTGAGGTCTGCGCGATTACTGGGCTGACCGGTACTCGTCCAGGTCAGGGATTAGGCGGCTTAGCTGACAGCCAGACACCGTTATTGCAGCCAGTGCTGACCTATAAAGTTGATCCGAATGGGAACGATTTGCACGCCTGTTTAACGGCGCTGCAGCAACTAGAAGATGAGGATCCGCAGTTGCACGTTACTTGGTCGAATCAGCTGCAGGAGATTCGGGTGCAGCTGATGGGAACCATGCAGTTAGAAGTGATTCAGCAGTTATTGCAGCAGCAGTTTCAGCTTAATGTGGCCTTTGATGAAGGCAGTATCTTATATAAGGAAACGATTACTGCACCAATAGAGGGTGTTGGCCACTTTGAACCCTTACGACACTACGCTGAGGTGCATTTACTTATGGAACCAACGGAACGTGGCAGCGGTGTGAGTTTTGCAGCCAATTGTTCCCTTGAAGTATTAAGCAAAAATTGGCAGCATCTGATCATGACTAATTTAGCGGCTAAGCAACATCTAGGTGTTTTAACTGGGGCGCCAATCATCGATATGCGGATCACGTTGATCGGTGGTCGTGGCAGTATTGTGCATACGGTTGGTGGCGACTTTAGAGAAGCCACCTGGCGAGCGGTCAGACAGGGATTGATGATGACTAAACAGCAAGGTTCGGCACAGTTGTTGGAACCCTGGTACCAATTTCGGCTGATGGTCACTCAAGACCAAGTTGGCCGGGCAATGAACGATATTCAGCGGATGTCCGGTGAATTTGAAACGCCCGATAATACTGGCGGTACAGTGGTTACGCTGACTGGTAGCGCGCCGGTGGCCGAGATGCAGGGTTATGCTCAGACAGTGAATGCCTATACTCATGGTCAAGGTGAGCTGGAATGCGTGGTTGACGGTTATCGGCCGTGCCATAATGCTGATGAGGTGATAACAGATAAAGACTACAATCCGGTGGCAGATCTAGAAAATACGCCGGACTCTGTTTTTTGTGCGCATGGTGCTGGCTACCCAGTGAAGTGGGATCAGTTACCAGTAATGGCGCATTATCCTTATGCGAAAAGTTAGAGAGTGAACGAATATTGAAAAGAGCGTGATGATCGGTTAAAAGATGACTGAGTATCACGTTCTTTTTGGTGTGTTTTTGTAGAATTTAAATTTGTTAGGTATTGATTTTTGCTCACCAAATCGGGATAAGTTTGGTGAATCAATCAATTATGTACTTTCGAATAAAATAGCTTGATGGTAATTATTTTGATAGTCTTTGGGATAAGACCATCAAAATTTTAGAAAGCGATTTAATCGGTATTTAAAAGTGTTAAAATTAAGCCAATTAAGAATAGTTCTAAAATAGAACACTCTTTAAGCATTGTATATGCATTTACAATGTATATAAGGAGGAACTTGAGATGGCAATTGATTTAAAAGACGTTCAGTCAGTTTATAAGGACGCGGGCAGCAACATTATCTTTTCAACGATGAATTTAAAGCGGCAAGATCATGATGCTGACTTAGATATGATTCGAGATCTAGCAGAGCACTTGCCGGCGTTTGAAAATTCGTTGAATATTCGTTATCCAGATGCTGGACTAGCCGTAGCGTTTGGCTTTTCGCGCAAAGCTTGGGATTACCTCTTTCCGGATGCTAAGCGGCCTAAAGAATTGGAAGAGTTTGAACCAGTGGTAGGTCCCAAGTACACGGCACCAGCCACGCCTGCTGATTTGTTCTTTCACGTTCGGGCCAAGGATTCAGCGGTACCCTTTGAATTAATGACGATGGTGATGGACCGGATTCAAGACGACGTTACCGTTCTTGATGAAACCCATGGCTTCCGATATTTTGAGGGTCGTGCCATTATTGGTTTCGTGGATGGTACGGAGAATCCCAGTGCTTTAGATACCCCGGATTATGCGGTGATTGGTGACGAAGACCCAGCTTTCATCAACGGGTCATATGCCTTTGCCCAAAAGTATATTCATGATATGACAGCCTGGAACAAGTTAAAAACTGAACAGCAGGAACAAGCAATTGGGCGTAAAAAGTTTAACGATGTGGAGCTGGAAGACGATCAAAAAGCCCCCAATGCCCATAACATCGTTGCTCAGGACAACGAGGGCGGTGTTGAGCATAAGATCGTGCGGATGAACGTCCCGTTTTCTAATCCAACTGAAGGCGTTAACGGGACCTACTTCATTGGGTATTCTCGTCACTGGGAAGTCACTAAGCGGATGCTAGAAGGAATGTTTACTAAATCCGACCGCTTGCTGGACTTCTCAACACCAGAAACCGGGGAGTTATTCTTTATTCCATCGCGGACAGTGCTGATTAAGATTGCGGATGGCGAAATATTTTAAATTAAATCAGAATCAAGGCTCGTCAAATGATGGCGGGTCTTTTTTAGTGGGATAAATGCGGGGCACATATTTACAGAATTCTTTAGTTTAGTGGCACTAAGTATTTAACAGCTACTTGACGTGATTTTCGGCCATAGCTATGCACCGCTATTAGTTGTGTAAGCCAAGCCTATCATTATACAATGATTAGTTTTATTCTTATTAATGTTACATAATATTATTTTTGTATAGGAGAGAAGATTTCATGAATAAACTAATTAAGAGCTTAGCTGTAATTGGAGTAGCCCTTACCGCATTTAGTACTACTACAACACATGCCAGTGCTAAGCATCACTATGTAACCACACCAACGACTTTAAGAGGGCGTTGGTATAGTTTGAATAAGGCCCACGAAACGTTAAACATAACGAAATACACCATTCAAAATGGGACTTGGAAATTAAGTGGGAAAAAATTTTTTAAAGGGATTAACGGACCAGAATTATATATTGGTAAAAATAAATCTCCACATAGCTATTATTGGTTTAGCCGTAATGGGACTGATGCGGCTGCTCAATTTAGAAAGGTTACTATAAAAATTAAAGGCACTAAATATACTGCACTTAAAGAGCGCACCCTGATAGATTATTATCCCCTTCAATACAAAATGACTTATTGGACCCATCATAAAGATTTAAAGCGTTAATTACTACATACTAAAAGGAGAATTTTCATGTATAAACTGATCAAGGGATTGGCTATAACTGGGCTGGCTTTAGCTACATTTAACGTTTCTGCTACAACTGCGAGTGCGCATAAAACTCATGATGCATATCTAAAAACTATACCTAAATCATTCAGAGGTACATGGTATTGCAAATCTAATCTTTCTAAAATTAACGAAATTAAATTTACCAAGTATACGTTTTTATCTTGGGGGGACCACAACATGGTTACTAACCATAAAGCCTTATATAAAGTTGAAGGGACTACCAAAATGTCCTCATCTTCTTCAGGCCATGAAGGTCGTAAAGGCTACGTTGGGCCTTTATGGGCTCACCACTTAAAAAAATCAGCATGGTATATGTTTGCCCCTGGCTTTTTGGATCAAGACCCTGATATGCGCCTTACCCATGCTTATTTACGTGACAATAACGGTAAAAAGCACCGTTTTCCAGCAGTTGAAAGTTCATATTCACATCTTTATGGTAAACATGACGGAACACCAAAAAATATTTACTATTTTAAAGCCAGTTCATGGCGGTCACTGAATAAACCAACAACCAAGTAAAGGGAATCAAATTAACCCAACGGACTATCTAATCGAGGTAGTCTGTTTTTATATTGCATTAATACTGAAGTGAGCTAACATGCTTTTTATCAAACCACATTGTAGAAGTGATTATGAATCTTTTTTATCCTACGAGCCATTACCAATTTCAAGTTAAATTCGTTGACTATGATGTGATTTCTGACATAATAACAACCAAATATAAGTGTTAGAGGTGATTAATATGACCAAGCTGACATTAGTGGTACCAACCTATAATTTAAGTCATTATTTTGATGATACGCTGGCGACGATTGCCGCTCAAACAGAAGCGTTTGAACTTTGGCTGATAGATGATCATTCGACGGATGGCACGGCAGAAAAGGCAGTTCAATTTGCCAATGGCATCCCAATGTTTCATGTGGAACAATTTACCGCGCATCAAGGAGTCTCTGCTGCCCGAAATTTTGGCATCACCCATGCTTCGGGCGATGCAGTTGCCTTTGTTGACGGTGATGACCGATTACATCCGGATTACGTTAAGACGTTGGCGCAGGGCTTTCAAGCCGATACACCGGCAGTTGCGGTGGGGTATCGTTGGTGGAGCCAACCACTTGATCAACGGGATCATTATGAACAAATCTCCCAACGAGCTATGTTTCAGCAAGCCAGCCGGCACGGTTCGGAAGTTGGCGGTTATATTTGGAACAAAGCCTACTCATTACCGGCACTGCGGCAACAGCAGCTACTCTTTGACGAATCATTGACGATTGCTGAAGACTATCTTTTTACAGCGACCTTTGTTGCCAACAATCCCGGTATTTATCGCTACGACCCGGCCGTTAGGTATACCAAGGTCAACCGGCCTGGCAGTACGATCCATTCAAGAAGTTTAGCGGAGCGCAGAGTTGAAAATCAGGTGTTTGATCAAATTTATCGGCTGGGTGAGTATTTATAGCATCGTTTAGTTGGGGGTGCCTTATGATAGAAAGTAGTATTATGCAACTAAGAGTAACGTTAAGTGATGTCAAACCAGGGACTTGGCGACGGGTCTTGGTCCCGACAAGTATTCGCTATGATCAGCTGCATGCCATTATTCAAGTGTTGTTTGGTTGGACGAATAGCCATCTGCATAGTTTTTCACCGGCTAAGGATCCTACTACTGAATATGGTATTGTTATGCCAGATCTTGATATGGGTGAAGGGATGCGCAACGAAACTGAATTTTTCGTTTACCCGGATTTAGAAAAGGGCGACGTAACCTACATCTATGACTTTGGTGCGAGCTGGACTCATCAGATTGAGCTGGAAAAAATGGTAACGATGAAGTCCTTTATTAAGGCCAAACAGCATCAATTACCGGTTGTTTTGGCTGGTCGTGGTCCAGAACGCATAGAAGAGACTGGCAGTCGTGGCAGATCTTTTAATGGCGAGACGATCAATGCATTATTTGCGGAATTTGCTGGTAGTTGGGATGAAGCTTTTTGAACCCATCTGTTTTCGTTGGTACTCATCACGAAACGTTAGTCTTATTAAGCGTTAAATGATTAATGGTTGACAGGTGGTTTAAAATTGGTTATATTATATCGGTGGTCGGCAACTTAAATGGGATTAATTAAACTAAATTTAAACTTTATTATGGGAGGAATTTATCATGAAAATCGGTATTATTGGGGCAACAGGGCACGTTGGTCAAGCGATTTACAAAGAAGCAGTTGCGAAGAACAATGAGGTGACGGCAATCGTCCGCGATGCTAAAAAAGGACAAAAGGTATTTGGTGCGGATGCCAAAGTTCTTGAAAAAGATGCCTTAGCATTGACCTACTCAGATTTAAAGGGATTTGACTATGTCGTGGATGCTTTTGCGTCACCAAAGGCTTATCAGCATATCGATGTGGCGACTAACCTAATCACCATGTTCCGTGAAAATACGGCTACGAAATTAGTCTTTATCATCGGTGCTAGCACCTTATTAGATGACGATGGCCAACCAATGATTGATACGGTTCTGAAAAAGTACGCGGGTCAACCTTGGATCGACGCACCCGTTCAGCAAAGCCATGAATTTGAATACTTAAAGTGGATCGATAACGTCGATTGGATCGCTGCTACCCCTCAAAATGAGTTAATTGAAGGGCCCCAAACCAACTTTAAAATTGGTGGCGACCACCCAATGGTAAATAAAGACGGTAAGGAAACAACCACTATCGGCAACTTTGCTGCAGCAATTGTGCAGGAAATGACTGACCCTAAGCGCATTAGACAACGGTTTAGTGTCGTTGATGCTTAAAAAATGAGTTCACAAAAATAGCCTGAAACTACGATGAAATGGTAGTTTCAGGTTATTTTTGTTGCTTTCAATCTTATTTAGATTGATCGAAAAAAATCGTTTCTCGTTGCCAGATCGCAATCAGCTGGTCGATTTCAGTGGTATCAAAGACGTCTTTTTCGGGTTCAGAAAAATTAACAATGATGGCTTCCATCCCAGGTGCAAAGAATAATTTAGCAGCCACGTTACAATCAGTGATATACAATTCTCTGTTGTCAACCCGCTTTTTTAAGAAGGCTGCCAGCAGTTTGCGCATATGGTCGGTCCCTTCACGTGTGATGGGGGTCACTTCAGCCTCAAAATCGTCTTTGTAGTAAAGCATAATCGACATTAAGTACCAGTTATGGTAAAAAATAGCCACAAACTGGTGATAGAACAAATGTAGTGCATCAATGAGCGAGCGGTCACTTTCCTGCGCCATTAAGGCAGCTAATTTATCAAATTCTTCTTTGATATCGGTAATTAAAAGTATTTTGACGATATCTTTCTTACCTGCTGGGAAATAGTGATAGAGCGTGCTCACGTTTCGGCCACTGGCATTTACGATATCGCTAACTTTGGTTTTATCGTACCCCTGCGTTTTAAAAAGGTGTTTGGCAGTATCGATAAATAGCTGTTTACCGCGATTATATTGATCCTGCCGTTGTGATTGTTTCCCCGTCATAATAATCTTCCCCCTCTGTTCAAAACCATTATACACGAAAATAAATTAAAGAAAACTCATAAAGTAATACTTGACGAGTTTGTTGAAAGGGGATACACTATGGTCATTAAAGGAGGTTGTGAAATATGTTACTAGTTACCTGCGCATATGGTAAAGTTGGTCGTCAGATCGTCCCTTACCTTGCCAAAAAGGGGTTTGATATTCGTGCCATTGATATGAACCCAGACATTAAGAAATTTGAACAGCAAGGGGTTAAAGAAACCCTTGTTGGTGATAGCCGTGATCCAAAATTCCTCGCTGAAGCAATGAAGGGCGTCGATCGGGTGCTTTACATTCCACCGCAGTTCACTTATCAAGAAGCTAAGATGGGCCGTATGGCAATCGATGCAGCCATTGATGCTAAGGTCAGCAAGTATGTTTACCTATCTTGCATGTACCCGAACATGAGCACACTGCTACAACACCGGATGAAAGCCAAAGATGAACAATACTTACTTTATCGCGGTTTTGAAAGCGGCTTAGACTGGAGTGTTATTCGGCCTTCAACGTATCATCAAAACATCTTCATGAAGATGTTCTACGATATGGGTGAATATCCAAGTATGTGTGACATCGATAAGCTGGTCTCATGGGTCGACCCATTGGACGTTGCCGACTGTGCCATCAAGCTGTTGACTGAAGACGGCTACAAGTACGCGATCTACACTGCAAGTAACGAATCCATGACACCACGCGACGTTGCCACTGTCATGAGTAAAGTTTCCGGTAAAGAAATTACACCAATTTCCGTACCTGAAGATAAGTTGGTTGAATACTGGCCAGATTACTTTGCAGGTAGCGACAGTTTCGCAACCGAAACCTTCTACGCCTTGCGTAAAACTTATAACAAGTGGGGCTGGGCTGGTAACAACAAGCAATTGATCGAATTACTGGATCACAAACCTCGCAGCGTTGCTAACTGGTGTGCCCGTCAATTAGTTGCTAACGGCATCAAGCCTACTTGTACAGTAGCCGAAACTGAAAAATCAGCAGATAGTTCAGAATGGCTTTAATGTTTCATGTGAAATAGTTATTAAATGCTTATAAGAAAAGGAGTGTTTTATAATGGCTGACAGTAAAAAAATTGTGACGTTGATCACTGGCGCCGAAAGAGGTATGGGGTTTGTTGAAGCTAAGACATTAGCACAACATGGTCAATTCGTCTTTATCGGTGCTTACGATATGGAACTTGGTCAAAAAGCCGTTAAAGAATTACAAGATCAAGGTTTAGACGTTGCTTTATTACACTGTGACATTACTGATCAACAAAACATTGACGATGCGATTAAAACCGTTAATGATAAATTCGGCTACCTCAATATTTTAATTAATAATGCTGGTATCCCAGGCCCTCAAGATGCTTTACCAACGAAATCAACTGTCGAAGAACTGCGTAAGACCTTTGACACTAACTTCTTTGGGACTTATGCAATGACGAGAGCTGCTGTTCCGCTATTGAAGAAGGCTTCATATGGTAAGATCATCACCATTACTAGTGATATGGGTTCATTGGGCTTGGCTACAGATCCAAAGTCCATGTTCTCACACATTATTTCCTTCCCATACCAAGCTTCTAAGACAGCTTTGAACGCTATGACCGTTGCCTTTAGCAAGGAATTCAGAGATGCTAAGCTTAATGTTACGGCTAACTCGGTTAACCCTGGTATGACCGCTACTGATTTGGTCGACAAGGAATTATTTGAAAAGAATGGTGCTAAGCCAGTTGAAAGTGGTGCTCACCGTGCCATTGTACTTGCCTTAGACCCTAAGAACGATGCTAACGGGACCTTCACAGAAGATGCCGGCATCGTACCGTGGTAGTTTAACGATTTAATCTAAGTGATTAGATGATTCGAAAGGAGCAAAATAGTTTATGATTACAGTTACTTCAGCTGCTGGACATGCTGGTAGCCACGTTGTTAAAGCCTTAGTGGATGCCGGTTTCGAAGTCGGTGCAGCCGACATTAACCCAGCAGTCAAAGATCTACCAGGTATCAAGCAGGCTTTCGTCGGTGATTTAACCGATATTACGGTGATTGATGAAATTACTAAAGCCAGCGACAAAATTGCCTACATCCCACCGCTGTTTTCAGCAGAAGAGGGCTTGATTGGTAAGACAATGATCGATTTAAGCATTAAGAACGGGGTTTCACAATTCATCTTCATTTCTGTGACCCACCCAATCTTAACTACACTCTTACAACACGTTGAAAAGCGTGATACTGAAGAGCACTTGATCTATGCTGGTATGGCAACGCAATTGCCATACACTATCTTGCAGCCAATGCACTATATGCATAACTTTGATCCTAAACGGGTGCACGATACTGGTAAGTACGAAAACTTCTATGCTTCTGATGGCAAATTATGCTACGTTGATCCTTTGGACGTTGGTGAAGTTGCCGCTAAGGTTGCTAAGGACCCAGATACCTACAACAAGGCAACTTTCGAATTAGTCGGCACTAAGAAGACATATACCCCTCAAGATTTAGTTGATACTTATAACAAGCTGACTGGCGAACACGCTGTTGCAACGCACATTGATCTCGAAAAGTTCTTGGATGAAAATAACTTTACGGATCTGTATATGCGTCAAGCATTCAAGCACTTGTCTGACACTTATTCTAAGTGGGGCTTGGATGGTAATCCATTTGTGCTTAAGACGTTGCTTGGACGCGAACCAACCACTTTTGAAGAGTATCTGAAGCGGGAAATTAAGTAAGTTTTAGACAACAAAATAGATGCAGCAAAAGGACGATTTTTAAACGAAATCGTCCTTTTTTGCCGTGTAGAGTAACGACAATCTCGGCAAGTAAGTGATAAGCTTAAAGTAGTGACTGTGCTATAATGCCATTAATTTAAATTTCAACGGTTAACCAACCGTAAAAATGAATGGAGGGATCATTATGAGATTAAGCGTGAAGAAGACGTCAGAATTATCTGTACCTGAATTACTAGAGATCATGAAAGCCCGGGTTAAGGTTTTCGTGGTCGAACAGGAGTGTCCCTATCAAGAGATTGATGATCAAGATGATAATGCCCTTCATATGATTCTTCGTGTCGATGGGCGCTTAGCTGCCTATACCCGAATTATCAAGGACTCTAAGCCAGGCTATATGAGCTTTGGCAGAGTTTTAGTGGTCAAAGAATTTCGGGAACAGCATCTAGGCCGGGAAATCGTCAGTGCAACGATTGAAGAAATTAAGCAGGATTTCCCGGGAAATAATATTAAGATTTCCGGCCAATCCTATTTGCAAAAATTTTACGAATCGTTTGGGTTTAAACCAGTTTCGGATGTGTATTTAGAAGATGGAATTCCTCACATTGATTTCGAGCTTCAAGTCATAGAATAGGGGTTAGCTAATGAGTGTGATTACCAGGTATATTGCTAAACAACCCCAAGAATATCAGCAGCAACTGACAAAATTGTACCGATTACTGAAGACGGTTCTGCCCAATGCAGAAGAACGGCTCTCCTATGGGATGCCGGTCTTTTTCCAACCCAAAGCGGTGCTTTATTTTGGTGCCAACCAGCAACATATTGGCATCTATCCAACGAGTGAAGGCATCGCGTTTTTGTCGGCCGAATTGGCTGACTATCAAACTACCAAAGGCAGCTGGCACGTTGCGTATGATGAACCGTTACCTGAACAGTTAATCATTAAATTGGCGCAACATCGTTTAACGGTTGTCCAGGCAGGTTAACTTATGATTTTAGGGAGTTTTGAGTATGACAGCAGTTACCGTTCAACCAGCTAATGAAAATTCAGATTTTGATGCTATTCGTCAGGTTTATTATCAAACCTGGCTGGCAACTTATCAAAATCAGTTACCAAGTACCATTTTAAAAGAATTAATCCCAGCAATCTGGCACCCTGAAAAGCGTTGGCAAAATATGCAGTTGGCGCTAACGGAGACGAATCAGGTTGTTGGCGTGTGCAGCTACGGGCCAGCTAGATGGGCTGACTGGTCAGAATATGGTGAGCTCTATTCCATCTATATTTTGCCAGAATATCAGCATCAAGGACTTGGTCAACGGTTGATTGTACCGGCATTGAAGGCACTAACTGCTAAGTATCAGCAGATCTACCTTGAGGTTTTAACGACTAATCTTAGTGCGCAAAAATTTTATACTCACATGGGGTTTTATAAAACCGATACGAACCGTGTTACTGATGTTCCGGGTGGTAAAATAGAAACAATTGTATTTAAAAGGTCACTAGCGGATAATATCAAAAAATGAGGTGGGCTAATGAGCTATCAAGTTGATTTTAAAAACGTTTCTCAGGTTGGTTTAGAGTCGTCACCAGTCGCACTAGCACTAGCAGGATTACGCGCCAACGAAGCACGTTATTTCTGGAATAAATATAAGCACGAATACGTGACGGAACCGGCTAGTGAGCATCCAGAAGTACTGGATTACGTGAATGACGTTTTATCAGAACGTGACCTCAAAATTCCGGCAAAGCCACTAGAGGTCTCACAGTTCGAAGTTGAAGGGACTAGATGGACATACGTTTTCTATGAAGATGGCTTGGCCATCAACGTCATGTATGCGCTAGACCCTGAAGGTAAACGGGCGGTTGGCTTCAAACTTTCAGATGGGATGGCAGTGCCAGCTGAATTAGCCGATAAATTTAAATTTGCTCGGCAAAGATCTAAGTTAGCGGGGACCATTCGCGGAAGTTATTTTAAAATTAAAAAAGAGCACTAAAAAAACGTCATCTCAAATTTTGAGATGACGTTTTTGGTTACTGTTAATAAATTTTAGCGACTTGTGCTTGAGCGGCTTCGTGTGCCATAAATTCATCATAGGTGGTATCGGCGCGGTCAACAACGCCCTTAGGACCAACTTCAACGATATGATTAGCAATCGTTTGAATGAATTCATGATCATGGCTGGTAAAGACCATTGAACCACTGAAATCAACCAAAGCATCGTTTAAGCTGGTGATACTTTCCAGATCCAGATGGTTAGTTGGATCATCCAGCAAGAGGACGTTGGCCTTGCTCAACATGAGTTTTGAAAGGTAGCTGCGGACTTTTTCGCCCCCAGAAAGGACGGGCACTTCTTTGAGCACTTCATCACCCTTGAACAGCATCTGACCGAGGAAACCACGCAGGAAGGTGTTGTCGCTTTCTTCTTTGCTGGCATATTGACGGAGCCATTCGAGAATGTTCAAGTTTTCGTTACTAAATTCGGGATTTAAATCCTTAGGCATGTAAGCACGATTAGTTGTAACACCCCAAGTGATTGAGCCGGTATCGGGTTCCATAGTTCCGGCTAAGAGTTGCATCAAGATACTGGTGGTCACGTCAGAACGTGAAATTAACGCCGCTTTATCGCCAGGACGGAGAATGAAGTTAACGTTATCGAGTACTTGGTGGCCATCGATCGTTTTGCTGACATTTTCAACCCGCAGTAAATCATTACCTAATTCGCGCTCAGGCGTGAATTTGATAAATGGGTATTTACGGGAACTGGGTTTAATGTCGTCTAAAGTAATCTTATCGAGTTGCTTTTTCCGAGAAGTTGCTTGCTTAGATTTGGAAGCGTTCGCTGAGAACCGCGCGATGAAATCTTGCAGCTGTTTGATCTGTTCTTCTTTTTTGGAGTTAGCCTGATTACGCAGTTTTAAGGCGAGTTCTGAACTTTGCAGCCAGAAGTCGTAGTTACCGACAAAGAGTTGAATTTTACCAAAATCCACGTCACACATGTGGGTACAGACGGCGTTTAAGAAGTGACGGTCATGGCTGACAACTAAAACGGTGTTGTCGTAACCAGCTAGGAAGTTTTCCAACCAGCTGATCGTCATGGGGTCCAAACCGTTTGTCGGTTCGTCCAGAAGTAACACGTCAGGTTTGCCAAATAACGCTTGGGCTAGTAAAACCTTGATCTTTTCACTTTCTGGGAGGTCTTTCATCAGTGTTTGCTGCTGGTCTTCAGCAATGCCCATGGATTGAAGCAGTTGGTTGGCATCACTTTCAGCGTTCCAGCCGTCCATTTCAGCAAATTCACCTTCAAGCTCAGCGGCTTTGATCCCGTCTTCATCGGAAAAGTCGGCTTTGGCATAGAGTGCGTCTTTTTCGGTCATGACCTGATAGAGATGTTCATAGCCTTGCAGAACCGTGTTCAAGACCGTTTGTTCATCGAAAGCAAAATGATCTTGCTTTAAGCTACTCATGCGTTCGTTTGCGCCCATTGATACGTTCCCAGTAGTAGGGGTCAATTGGCCTTCAAGTATTCTAAGAAAAGTCGATTTGCCGGCTCCGTTAGCACCAATAATGCCATAACAGTTGCCGGGAGTAAATTTCAAATTAACGTCATCATACAGTTTACGGTCCGAAAAACTCATGGACACATTGGTTACAGTTAACAAAGTTAGTACCTCACTTTTTGGTTGTCGAAATCAAGAAACGTGAATCCGTCCCTACATAGTATCAGATTTATCCGCCAGTTTCCATCCAAGAGACGTGAGAAATGTATTTATCGGGTAAAAAAGCACCTCCGAATTTTTAATTCAGAGGTGCTTTTGGATATTTAAGTGAAGAGAAGATTAATTTGCGGTTTTTTTAGCAGCTTCTTTGTTAGCTTCTTTATGACGCATTTCCATTTCAATTTCTTCCAAAGTCTTACCACGAGTTTCAGGAACAGCGTAGATGACGAAGAAGATCGAAACGATAGCGAAGAAACCAAAGACGGCGAATGGTCCACCAACATTGTTATGGAAGGCATTTAGCAATACCAAGAAGAATTGAGAAACGATAAAGTTACCAATCCAGTTAGCAGCTGAACCAATTGAGTTACCAATCCCACGAACATTCAATGGGAAGATTTCACCGATCATTAACCAGCAAATTGGGCCCCATGAAACGGCGAAACCAAAGATATAAATGGCAATCAGGATCATAGTAGGTACAGCGGCAGCTTTGACACTTAACGTAAAGTTCAAAATTGAAAGGATGATAATGGCAACGGCCATGACGATTGAACCAAAGAGTAAGATCGTACGACGGTTGAATTTATCCATAATGTTGTATGCCAAAACCGTGCACAAGAAGTTAACGATACCAATACCAACTGAGATCCAGATGGCATCGCCTTCAGCAAAGCCAAATCCTTTAATGAAGACTTGTGGCAAGAAGTAGATTACTGAGTTGATCCCAACTAATTGTTGCAGCAGCATTAGGCCAATGGCAACTAAAACGGCTGGACGAGCGAAAGTGAATAATTCATGCAACCCACCCTTAGGCTGATTAGCAACTGATTGAATGTCAGCTAATTCCTTATCGGGATCCTCATTAGTTTTAGCACGTAAGTCATGTAAGACTTCTTTGGCTTCGTCAATCTTACCCATTTCAACCAAGTATCGTGGTGATTCAGGTAAGACCAATGAACCGAAGAACAGTGCAGCAGCAGGGATTAAAGCTGATCCTAACATCCACCGCCAGTCTTGAAGGCCTAATAAGTTATGTCCTAAGAAACCTAAGTTAGAGACATAAGCTAACAGAATACCTAAAGTAACCATTAACTGAAACATCGTCCCAAGTGAACCACGGTGAGGAGCATCGGCAAGTTCAGCTAAGTAAGCTGGTGTTAATGCTGAAGCTGACCCCACGGCGAAGCCTAAGATAATTCGGGCAACAACCATTGAAACGAAACCTGAAGCAGTCATTGATAACCCGGAACCCAGTAAGAAGAGAATGGAAGCAACTAATAATAAGCGTTTCCGCCCAAACTTATCTGACAGAGAACCAATTGATAAAGCACCGACTGAGGAACCAATCAAAACGGATGAGGTAATAAAACCAGTCTGTTCAATATTTAAATGGAAGCTAGATTCAATCAGAGGAGATGCACCTGAAATAATACCAGTATCAAATCCAAATAAAAGGCCACCCAGTGCGCCGAAAGTGAAAATAAACCAAGTACTCAAATGACGAACACGCACAATAATCTCTCCTAACGTATAATTGCTATAAGTTTTTAACAAACTCAATTGTATTCCTTTCTTAAAAAAACACAAACGTTTACATTGCCTATAGATTCAAATTTAAAGCGATTTCAAATTTGGATAGGATAGTGACTTTTTTCACGATAAAAGGTTGTAAATTCATGTTAATTTAGTCACATAAGGCACCATCAGCTTACCTACGTTCACAAGTCAACTTTTAAGTATTTGAATATAAATACGATAAGTAAATATTTTCAGCAATTGGTATACCCCAAGAAAACTTTTTTATTTTTTTATTGTTGATCAAAAATAGCTAGTAAATTAAGTGTCATTTTGTTTCATGTGAAACAAAATGATGCTTTGATAATGCTTTTACCATTAAAAATAACGCGTACTGGCAACTTTCCAAACGGGGAAGGTGACTAGTACGCGTTATTTGTGGAATGCTTTCTGAAATATTTGCTGAAAATCGTTTATTTTCTCGGGGGAATTTTTAACGGTGATTAAAACAGATGCTGTTAATTGCCAACCGGTAATTGTAAGGTTTCTTTGGTATAGGTTTTGATCAAATCCAGTAGGTGATGGATATCTTCGGCAGAAACTTCGCCAATATTGCCGATCCTAAAACTATCGCATTTTGATACTTTCCCAGGATAAATGATAAAGCGACGGTCTTTAAGGTAGTCGTAAAATGCTCGGAAATCAAAGTCAGTCGTTGGAAACTTGAAAGAGGTAATAATTGGTGACTGGACGGACTCATCAATGACCAATTTATAGCCGAGATCTTGCATGCCTTCACGTAAAAGCGTTTCGTTAGTCTGATAACGATGCGTGCGAACACTTACACCACCCTCCTGATCAAGTTCTCGTAGGGCCTCAGCAAAAGCGTAAACAACGTGGGTCGGTGATGTAAATCGCCATTTGCCTTCACTTTTTTCAAAAGTTTGATATTGGGCATATAAATCAAGTGCCAATGAGCGCGCGTTTTCCTTAGTTTTTAGTAGGGTATGTTTCTTGGCTAACACGATACTAAAACCGGGTACACCTTGCATACATTTATTTGAACTGGTAATGAGATAGTCAACGTGAAGTTGCTCTAAATCGATTGGAATACCACCAAAACTAGACATGGCATCAACTAACGTGATAATCCCCTTGGTTGCTAAAGCCGGGATAATAGTCTCAATGGGGTTTAAAATTCCCGTTGTGGTTTCACAATGGACGACAGCGAAATGGGTAATTTCTGGATGTGCGGCTAGGACTTCTTCCACTGCTGCTAACGTGATAACTTGATCTTCTGGAACTTGCAGCACAACGTGGGGAATTGCTAAATATTCCGCAATTTCAATCATACGGTCACCATAAGCACCATTTGCGGCGATCAATAATGTTGCATCCTTTTTCGGAACAGCTGTACCAATAGCGGCTTCTACGCCAAAGCTACCGCTACCTTGCATTAAAACAGCGGTGTAATCTTCTTCTGAGGCGTTACCAATTGCCACTAATTCGTGTCGTACCCACTGTGTTAGCGCCTTATAATCATCATCCCAAGTACCATGATCAACTAGCATGGTTTCTTTAACCGTTTGGCTAGTTGTTAATGGTCCAGGTGTGAGTAACAGTGGCACCTTGTGTTGCTGATCATCAAGCGATTCAATTAATGGAATTAAATCGGTGAGGTTATTAATAATTTCATCAGCCCCGGCTTCTTTGAGGATGGCAGCTGCTTTGATTCGGTACCGAGCACGTTCTTCAACGGTCAGTTGATCGAATGCTTGCTGGGACAGTCCGATTAAATTACCGCCCTCGGCCACACCGATTGAAATTACGCCGGCATTTTTGCCTTCTAGGACGTCGTTAACGGTATCACCGACTTTGATCACGTGGGTTGGATCAGAAATTTCCATCTTCTTCATAGCGAGATCGACCATGTCTGATTTGGGACGGCCAACGTGATTGGTCTGTTCTGAAGTAATGTTATAGGCAGGATTGTAACCTTGCTCAGCCGCTAAAGGCAGTATTTGATCAAGCATTGCTTGTGTATATCCTGTCGTGGTTGCCAATTGAATATGATGCGAGTTGGCGAACCTAACTAAATCAGTCACACCGGGCTTTAAATCAGCGGTTGCTACCAGTACTTTGTTAATCTCAAGTTGAAATTGGGCATAAATTTTTTCAGCGGCATGAGTTAGTGGAATGGTAGGATGATTTGCTTCCCAAGAACCTGAGATTTCGGGCTCTTGAAGTAGTTTACGCACGTGGGTCATTTTATCTAAGCCAATATCTTGACGGATAGTGGCTTCACTCAAATCAATGCTGAAGTGAGCAAAGGCGTTTTTAAAGGCAATGATGGGCGCGCGACTGCCGTAGTCAACGGTGGTACCAGCCCAATCTAATACAATGGCTTCAATCATAAGATTCCTCCTAGTGGTGAGTTGGACAGAATGGTTTGACTACTGATTAGTGACAGAGCGCAGACGATAGGAAATAATTTCCAGCACTAGCGCAAAGGCTAAGATCATGTAGACCATGACGCCAACTTCGTGAAAATTGAAATAAAAACTACTGGACATGAAAAGCTGATAGCCGATGCCGCCAGCACCGGCAGCCGCGCCCACAGCAATAGCGTCTGCAAAGTTAATTTCAAAGCGGATGAAAGTCCAACTGAAATAACTAGAGACGAGGTAGGGGATGACTGCTTGACGAATAATCGTGCCCTTTTTAAGTCCCATAGCCTGCATGGTTTCAATGCTATCTGGTGAAAGTTCATCCATGCTATCGGCATAGACTTTAGTGAGGTAGGCAACGCTGTGAAAGGTAATACCAACCACTGCAGCGTCAGCGCCTAATCCGAAGACCACACTGTAGATCAGTACCCAAAGCACGGTGGGAATCGCACGGATGACGGCCATTAGGCTTTGAATACCCAGTACTAAGGGTGTGGGTGCCAATCGTCTAGTACTGGCTAAAGCGAAGAAAAAAGCCAATACTGAGCCAAGCAGCGTGGTTAAAAAAGCTAATAAAATACTTTGACCTAGCGCACCTAAAAGGGTGAGAAAGGTGGTATTAGTGAGGTGTGGCTGCAGAAACATAATTTTAATGTTTTCGGTAAAACTCATGAGAGCTGCGCCTAATTTAAAGTGGCTTGGAATCATCGTTGGTAACGTGATGAGTGTGATATAGGCCAATACAAGCAGGGTCAGCATGATGGTTATTCGACGCCGGTCCCGAAAACGGAGGGGAATCGTCAGTCTCGGACCTGTTGGTACTTGAGTAGGTAATGAAATTTGATTCTCAGGTTTGATCATGATAATAACCTCCCAATCAGATTGGAAATTAATTCAACCGTGACGACTAAGAGGATGACTGACAGAACGACTAGACCGGCAGCCCCATATCTGAGACTTTTAAAGTAGAGGTTAAAAATAAAGCCAATGCCAGTTCCTGTCAGTAAACCCACTAAAGTTGCATCACGAACGTTATTTTCAATCATATAAAGGATCCAGGACATGAGCGCCACGGCGATTTCCGGTAATAACCCTTGAAAGATAACCTGGAGGTAGGTGGCGCCGGTAGCCTGTAGTGCTTGAATTTTTTCGGTGCCAAAATCCTCAATGGTTTCCATAAAGGCCCGTGTCAGAAAACCTAGGGTCATGAAAAAGAGTGCGAGGAACCCAGTTAGGTCGTTTTGTTTGAACGAGAAGAGTAGGATCATCGCCCATGCAACAATTGGAATGTTTCGAAGCAGGGATGAAAATCCACGGATGACCCAGCTGACAGTAATGGCTGCGGTCAGCGTTTTGGCACCGATAATCGCTAGAAATAAGGCACCAACAGCGGCGCAAGTAGTCGCTGCTACGGCTACTAAAAAGGTTCGGAAGAGCTGCTGGCTAATCTCATGCCAATAACCTTTTGAAGCTTCATTAGGGATGAAATTTTGAATCAACCAAGCGATACCATCCTGAATATTCAATAACGAATGGGTCTGAAATCCCAATCCAAGTGATGCACCGGCGTAAGCTAGTCCGAGAATGACTAATATAAGCGACAGTCGGAAACGTTTTTTATTGAAAAAATGGTTGACTTGCTGAAGATTAGGATTCATGGACTAAACTCCCTTCCAAATTGGCATTCTTTCGGTATATTCCGGTAATTGCGGCATCGGAAAGGGCTTGCGTACGATCATCGAAAACGACTTGACCGTTGTTAATACCAATTACGTGGTCGGCATATTCACGTGCAATATCGACTTGGTGGAGATTGATCAAAACCGAGATACCGTCATTAACGGCAAGGCCTCTCAGAATGTCCATAACAGTAATGGTCGATTTAGGATCTAGTGAAGCAATCGGTTCATCACACAAAATAATTTTAGGATGCTGCATCAATGCTCGAGCGATACCCACCCGTTGTTTTTGACCGCCACTGAGGTTTCGGCATTGCTGATAGGCAAATTCTTCGAGGCCGACTTTTTGAAGCAGTTTTAAAGCCTCTTCTTTTTCGCGATTATTGTAAATCGAGAAAATACCAGCAAAATTTGACTTAGTGCCTAAACACCCGTGCAGAACGTTTTCAATGGCCGTCAGCGGTTCAATCAAGTTATAACTTTGAAAAATCATCCCGATATGACTGCGGGCACGACGTAATTGCACCCGATTTAACTGGCGCATATCGATCTGATCAAATAAGATTTCGCCTTCATCGTCACGAATGAGTTGGTTGATACTGCGTAGAATGGTTGTTTTACCGGCACCAGAAGGCCCGATAATAACGGTTACTTCACCAGATCGGACGCTAAAAGAAACATCCGTCAGCGACTTTTTTTCGCCATCGTAGCTTTTAGCTAGGTGATTCACGGTTAGCATATGGGTCCCTCCTTTGTCAGTAGTTATTCACCAAGTACTTTATGCGTAGGGGCGTACCATTTGTCGGAAATGGCAATGAACTGAGTATCACCATCTTTAGGTAACAGACTGTGAACTTTGGCGTTAGCTGGCGCGAAGAATTTTTTATCCTTAGTGATTCGTGATGAGGTCAGCGCTTTGATGATCTTCTTGGTATCTGATTTGTTAACTGTCTTTGCGTTCACCGCAATCGGTTCATTTTGGACTGGATAGGCTGCTAAAGCGATGCTTTCTTTACCGCGAACGTGATTAAACGGTGCTGGCGCATTGGCATTGATCTTAAAATCAGCACCCGCTTTGGTTGAATCGTTGGTAAACTTACCATATGATACCAGATCCATATCATCGAAAGCCGCTACATCAGCGTCTCCCTTGAGTAAGTTGACGGCTGAACCTTGGTGCGAGCCACCAAACAAAACCTTAGAGAAGAACTTGTTACTTTGTTGGAGATCATCCTTATTTTTGAGCTTAAAGCTGGTTTGGATGGCACCCGCTGGAATGGCAAAGCCAGACGTTGAGGTGTTTGAAACGAACGACATCTTCTGACCCTTAATCTTTTCCAGGCTGAATTTACCATTCACCTTGTACTGGTTGACCTTGTCCTTTGGCACCATAATGTAGCTGTGATACTGCGCGTCTTTTAGTGTTCCGGACTTACCAGAGTAGGTTAAAATCGGTTCAACTGAAGCGTTTTGCTTATGTGCCTGAATATAACTATCCGGCCCCATCAGCGCGATCTGGGCCTTCCCAGATGAAATTGCTTGAATGGCCACGTTGTAGTCGGTAGTGGTCTTAACGGATACTTTTTTACCAGTTGCTTTGTGAATTTCGTTTGCGAGTGCTGTTCTGGCGGGACCGGCTTCCTTAGCTGAGTCACCAGGTAGGAAAACGACTGTGAGATCTTTGGTTTTTTGATGACCGCCCGATGTATTCGAAGAACTGCAACCTGCAGCTGCAAGTGAAAGGCCGATGATTCCCGCGGTAAATAAGCTTGATTTTAAAATATTCATGTGAATAACCCCTATCTAGTTTGATAGGGTTAATAGTAACGGGTGATTGTAAATACAACATAAATCCTTCGTAAATGTTTGAGAGCGTAAAATATCTTGTGTAAATGCATAAAAGATTTCTGAATTGTATAGAAATAGGGAATGCCTTCCCTTATGATATTTAGTAACCACAGAAAACATCACAGGAGGCATTCCC
>NZ_BCMG01000007.1 GCF_002217945.1 Secundilactobacillus silagei JCM 19001 | reverse complement strand
GGTGGCGATAGCCTGAAGGATACACCTGTTCCCATGCCGAACACAGTAGTTAAGCTTCAGCACGCCAAGAGTAGTTGGGGGATCGCCCCCTGCGAGGGTAGGACGTTGCCACGCAAACGAAGCAGTCATCGAGTAATCGATGGCTGCTTTTTTGATCTCATAAAACAAAGCATCAAAAATGAATAGAAATACAAATTAAAAAAATAAAAGTTTACTCGTAAACATTGATAAACCAGCGTTCATAGCGTTTTAACTTGTGAATTTAAAAATAAGGCACTCGGGTTTAATGAGAATATGATAAAATAATAAGGAAGTGTAATAATTATTTAGATTGAGGGGCTCTAAAATGAAACGTTATCGACGTTATCGCTTAAGCTTAGGTTGGCAGATCATGATTGGTCTGGTACTTGGCATTATTCTTGGGGTAATTTTTTATCAGAATAAGACAGCAATTATGGCAATGCAAAACATTGGGAATATGTTTATTAATATGATTCAAATGATTGTTTTACCAATTGTTGTTTCTTGCTTAACTGTTGGGATTGCTAACATGGGCGACATCAAGAAGTTTGGTCGAATTGGTGGCAAAACCATTATTTATTTTGAATTGATGACGACCATTGCTATTATTCTTGGTTTAATCGTCGGCAACGTCTTTCATCCTGGTGATTTTATCAATATTCATCAGTTACATTCGCAAAGTATCGGTCAGTATGTCGCCACTGCTAGAACGGCTAAAGCTCACAGCGGTATCTGGGCTACATTAGTGGGGATCATTCCGACTAACTTCTTTAATGCACTTAGTACTGGCGATATGATGCCAGTGATCTTCTTTAGCGTTTTCTTCGGTCTTGGGACTGCAGCGATTGGTAAGCAGGGCCAAATTATTATTGATTTTCTTCAAGCTGTTTCCGAGGTTATGTTCAAGGTCACTAATTGGGTCATGCACACTGCACCAATTGGGGTCTGTGCGCTGATTGGTGTCACCGTCGCTCAGATGGGGCTATCAGCGTTGGCACCGCTAGGCTACTTTGTTTTCCTAGCGTACGCGACGATGATTGTTTTTATTCTCCTTATCATGGGTGGCGTTGCCCGGATATTTGGGTTAAACCTGTTCACCTTGCTTAAGGTTATCCGCGATGAGTTCATTTTGGCCTTTTCAACTGCTAGTTCAGAGGCTGTGTTACCACGGATCATTGATAAAATGCAAAAGTTTGGTGTCAGTCAGGGGATCGTTTCATTCGTTGTTCCAACCGGCTATACCTTCAACTTGGATGGTTCAGCGATTTATCAATCGTTAGCTGCACTGTTCCTTGCTCAGGCTTATCATATTCATCTCAGCATTGGCCAGCAGATTACCCTACTAGTTGTCTTAATGATTACTTCAAAGGGCATGGCAGGGGTGCCAGGGGCTTCCTTCGTTGTTCTGTTAGCCACTATGTCAACGATTGGGGTTCCAATGCAGGGCCTAACCTTCATTGCCGGGATTGACCGTTTAGTTGATATGGGTCGAACGTCCGTCAACGTGGTTGGTAATTCACTAGCTTCAGTAGTCATTGCTAAGTCAGAAAAAGAATTTGATGAAAAGAAGGCCACGGAATTTGCGGGAACCTTCAATAAACCAAAAGATTCTACTACTGATTAATTAATCAAATTTAAAATCAACAGTTAAAAAGCGCTCTGGTTAAAAAACCAGAGCGCTTTTTCGGTGCTGTCTCAATTGGCTGGATATGACAAGTAAGATTGATTCCCATCAAGCTATACAAATCATTTTCGTTAACAATATCAACAGCGTTATAGTAAGTTTTATGATGATGGTTGACGTTCTAAAATGAAATTCTAACGCTTTGCAGCGGAAGTTAACCGCACTTAAATCTCCCCACATAGTTCCCCACGTGGTGAAGCACATTTTAGCTGACCGACATGTCACTGTCAATTGGCCAACCCGGGCACCGAGACTCAGACTGCTAACCCTTGCTTTCCCAATTCAATCGAATGATAACTTAACCGTACTAACGAGTTCGTTCAGGATCTTCGCTGATAACCAGCCACAACGCTGGTTACGAAGAGTAATACAGGACGTCATTAAGTTATCGATCATTTTAAAAACCGCCAAATATAGGGCCGGGAAAGTAAGTGTCACAGACCAAGAAGCAAAATTTAAATTTGCATTCCTCTGTGTAGATGAGCTATGACAGCTCGCTTTCCCTGGCGCGCGTGATAAGACTGCGATCCAGGATCATATGGTTCAGTTGGCATAAGACTCACCTCCAATGTTGGTTGCCATGCGTTAGGTGTAAAAAAACGCTCAGTCAACAATTGACTGAGCGCACTGATTTGCACACTTAAATAACCTATAAAGGTTGTTTCGCCAATCGTTGAGCTTTAGCACTATACGGCGTAGTTAATGGATAACAGCCACATTAGACCGAGCCTTTTTTTAACTCGGACAGCTGACTCATTGGCGTTTTTCGACGTTTCTGAGCAGTAGCGTTTTCCGTATAGGAGCCTCACCTAACGGCTTATTCTTTTTCCATATTTAAGTATACCCGGTTTTGCAGGAAATGACAACTTATCTGCTTGCTGACTCAATTATTCACGCAAACATTATAACAGCGCAATTAACGCATCCACTTCCGCTTCCGTGGTAGACCAGCTGGTGACTAAGCGAATCGCAGTATGGGTGGCATCAACATTTTCCCAAAACGAAAAATCGACGTGTTGTTTTAACGCTGCCAACTGGGTGTTGTTCACCACAATAAACTGCTGGTTGGTTGGTGAATCAACTAATAAGTGATAGCCCTTATCCTTGAGTGACCGTTTAAGTTTTAACGCTAGATCGATGGCATGCTGACTGATCTTAAAGTACAGTCTATCCGTAAATAACGCGTCAAATTGAACGCCAAGCAGCCGGCCCTTAGCCAGCATCGCCCCTTGTCGCTTGATCTTAGTTGTAAAGCGCTTGGGAACATTGTGTTTGGTGAAGACCACTGCTTCACCGGCGAGGGCACCGACCTTAGTTCCGCCAATGTAAAACACATCGCAATATTTAGCAATGTCAGCTAAGGTCAAATCATTGGCTGGACTCATCAAGCCGTATCCTAAGCGCGCCCCGTCCATAAATAATGGCAGGTGATGCTGATGGCAGACTTGAGCGAGATCTGCTAATTCTTGCTTGCTATACAGCGTTCCAACTTCAGTAGCAAACGAGATGTAGACCACACCTGGTGCCACCATTTGGCCGTGATTTTCATCTGCTTGCCAGTCGGTTAAATAAGCTTGGAGGTTCTTTGCTGTCACCTTCCCGTTAACGCCAGGTAAGGTGAGGACTTTATGGCCGGTATACTCGATTGATCCCGCTTCGTGAAAGTTAATGTGACCGGAATCAGCGGCGACCACGCCTTCATCGTCATCCAATAAGTTTGAAATGACCACTTGGTTGGTCTGTGTCCCGCCGGAAATGAAAAAGACGGAAGCGTCTGGCAACTGACAGGCGGTTTGAATTTTTTGAGCCGCCCGCTTGGTGTAGGCGTCTTGGCCGTATCCTGGTTGGGCTTCTAGATTGGTATCAACTAAAGCTTGCAGCACTTTAGGGTGGGCGCCGCGTGAATAATCATTTGCAAAAGGTAACATGGTTTTCCTCTTTTCAACTGTGTAATTGATGCTAGTTTTATTTTACGCTTTTTGAGCCGATTGTTGATTAGAAATAAACGTTTAAAAGGGGCAATGTGAGGCTTCAAGTAGGCATCTCCCTTACAAAAAAGCGGCAAAAGAACTATACTGGAAGTGCGGACTAAAACGTAGGAGCTTTTATTAAATAAGGAGTGATCTTTGTGTTACAACCAGGCGTCGTGTTATTCGATCAATTAAGTGATGAAGCTAAGTCACGTGCAGTTCATGACTTTATTGATTTCTACCTCAGAAAAAATTCGACTAAAAGTCTTGAAATTTTGACTGATTATCCGATTCAGTATGAAATGGAACAGATTAATCATGATATTCAGCAAAATTCAAATTTCCATCCGGATCAGCTCCGTGATTACTTGTATCAAAATGATGGTGAATTCTTTGAACGGATTATTTCGTCACTGGACCAGTCATTCATGGAGAATGGTGTGATGGCTGACCAATCATATGATGAATGGTATCAAAAAAAATATGATGAAATCGCTAAGGGCCTTTAATCAGAACTTTTGACGTGAATCAACCGCTGACCTCTGTGAAGACAGGGTCAGCGTTTTTTTTATGACATGATAATAGCGCTGAGTCAGCATGATGAGTATAATTAAGCATTATAAACTGAGTACGTTTAACTGGAGGTAGCTACATGAAAGTATTTGTTATTGGAGCCAATGGCAATATTGGTCGACTGATCAGCCAGCAGCTGAGTGAAAATGGGGACGAGGTTGTTGCAGGAATTCGTAAACCGGAGCAAGCCGCTTTTTTTGAGGATCACCAGATTAAAACCGCGCACGTTAACTTACTGGGCAAACCAGAAGCATTAGGCGTGACGTTAGACGGGTTTGACGCCGTCATCTTTACGGCGGGTTCTGGCAGTAAAACGGGTGATGATATGACGCTGATGGTCGATCTAGACGGGGCCGTTAAGAGTATGCAGGCCGCTCAGATCGCGGGTGTTAAGCGTTACGTTATGGTAAGTGCGCTATGGGCTGAAGATCGCAACCGCTGGCATGCAGCCATTCGGCCATACTACGCCGCTAAATTTTATGCGGATGAATGGCTGCGTTACCGCACCAATTTAAATTACACCATTGTTGAACCCGGTACGTTGACCTTTGATAAGGGGACCGGCAAAATCAGCACCAATGGGGTCACTGGTGGCTCTGTTGCACGTGAGGACGTGGCCAGCACAGTAGTAGCTGCGTTAAAGCAACCCAAAACCATCAACAAGACGATCCCAATTCTGACGGGTGACACTTTGATTTCAGAAGCATTAAAAAATATTTAAGCACCGCCAATAGCTCTATCTTTCATCAATATTAACGACTATAGTGATGACTATAGTCGTTAATATTGATGAAAGAGGAGCGTTTGGATGACAAATGATGTGCAATGGCTGCCCTATTTGGCCTACGTTTTTATGGTCATGATTGGGATCGGGGTCTTAGTTGATCGAAAGAGAACCTTAGGGCAAATGATGACCATAGTGACCTTTGGCTTTTACCTTGCCGTTGTGGGTTATTTGACGTTAACGCCGACCTCGTATGCCTTTGGCAGTGTACCCACCATGAAACCATTCTGGGTCGGTAATGCACCGACTAACCCGATTCCTTTTCGGGGAATTGAGATGGACTTTTACCTTAATATTTTGATGATGGTGCCCATGGGAGTCTACCTTAAATTACTGAGTAAAGCTAATTTTCGCCAAATTGTTGGCTTAGGATTTTTAATTGGGATCGGTATCGAAAGCACTCAATTTCTACTGGATAGTTTTTTGCAGCTGTCACGTTGGGTTGATATCAATGACGTGATCACTAACGCTGGTGGGGTCATTATTGGGTGTGTAGTTATCTTATTTTTACAACATTCTCCGTTGAAACGAATCGTCAGCTATTTTTCGTTGAGGCGGTTATCATAAGCGTAAAATCTAAAAAAGCGACTGGTCAATTTCGACCAGTCGCTTTTTTCATTGGCTAAATAACTGCCAATTTTTTTATTGTTCTTTGTACCAAGTGTAATGGTACAGACCCTTACGATCAGTACGTTCGTAAGTGTGGGCACCGAAGTAATCCCGTTGTGCTTGTAACAAGTTTGCAGGCAATACTTCTGAACGATATGAATCGTAGTAAGTAATTGCGGCACTGAATGATGGTACTGGAACACCCATCTTAACAGCTAAAGCAACAACTTCACGAGTTGATTCTTGATACTTCGCAGCAATGTCCTTGAAGTAGTCATCCAACAGTAAGTTAGTTAAATCAGGCTTCTTATCGTAAGCATCAGTGATGTTTTGTAAGAATTGTGCACGGATAATGCAGCCGGCACGCCAGATCTGAGCTAATTGACCAAACTTCAAGTCCCACTTGTAGTTTTCTGAAGCAAACCGAAGTTGTTCGAAACCTTGAGCGTAACTCATGATCTTACTGAAGTAGAGGGCTTGGCGAATCTTTTCAACCATTTCTTTCTTGTCACCAATTTCTTCATTAGCCTTTGGTGCAGCTAAGGTCTTAGAAGCAGTAACACGTTCGTCCTTCATCATTGAGATGTAACGGGCATAAACGGCTTCAGTAATAACTGATTGTGGTACTTCGACGTTCAATGCGTCTTCTGAACTCCACTTACCAGTACCCTTGTTGTTACCACGGTCTAAGATCATGTCGACGATTGGCTTAGTCTTGTCATCGCCAAGATCATCCTTACGTGACAAAATGTTAGCAGTAATTTCAACTAAGTAACTGTTCAGTTCGCCTTTGTTCCAGTCTTTGAAGATGTCAGCCATATCATCAACGGAAATGCCTAAGACATTCCGCATGATGTTGTAGCTTTCATCGATCAGCTCTTCATCACCATATTCGATACCGTTGTGCACCATCTTAACGTAGTGACCGGCACCATTAGGTCCAATATAAGCAACACATGGCTTGCCATCTTGGTCAGCTTTAGCTGAGATCTTTTCAAGAATTGGGGCAACCAAATCATAAGCTTCTTTTTGACCACCAGGCATTAATGAAGGACCTTGGAGGGCACCAAGTTCACCACCAGAAACACCCATACCAATAAAGTTAATTCCTGATTTATCGAGTTTAGCATTACGTGCCATCGTATCATGGAAGTTAGTGTTACCACCATCAATTAAAACATCACCCTTATCGAGCAATGGAATTAATTCGTCAATGACAGCATCAGTTGGTTTACCAGCTTTAACCATTAATAGAATCCGACGAGGTTTTTCTAGAGAGTCAACAAAGTCTTCGATTGTGTGACTTGGGACCAGTTTCTTATCGCTGTGATCTGCCATCACTTTATCAGTCTTTGAAGCTGTACGGTTATAGATACCAACAGTGAAGCCGCGGCTTTCGATGTTAAGGGCTAAGTTCTTGCCCATAACAGCCATTCCGACAACACCAATGTTTGCTAATTTATCTGCCATTACAAACCTTCCTTTAATAAAATATTAGTTGAAGCACAATAATAGTTTAACATTTCACAATGAAAATGTGAAGAAATAGTGCCAATTTAAAGAATAAATAATAAGTTAGAAAGTTAATGCCTGATTGAAATGAAGTGCTTTCAAATAAATGACTGGTTTTGAAAGCATAGAAAACTTCACAAGCACTTTACTTGTGAAACAAGAGTGTTTGATCAAATAGATAGTTGCAATATTTAGGTTAAATTTGCGCCATTTTACTGTGATTATTAAACGTGGTCCGTTCACAATTAATCTAAAAATTATTTCTTATAGAGCGTTTGGCTTTTAGTGATCCACTTAAAGCTGTGATGATGTTGCTTGTATTGGGATGTCGGCTGTTCTTTTAAGGCATGCCCCTTTTTGTAATACATGGTATCTTCCTGGCCGCCGCGATACATACCGCTCTTTACCCCATGACCAATAATACGGTAGTAATGACCGTACTTTTTATACTTAACGTTTTTGACGTAAACCTGCGGCATGCCCGAAGACTGGTCAACGGTGTGGTTGGCACTAATGATGCTGATTGGGCCAAAACCAAGGGCGCTGTGTTTAGGCAACTTCCCTTGATACTTACCTCTCAAAGCTTTCGGTGTTCCATGATGCCACGATGACGCACTAACAGTTGTTGATTGGCCGATACCAACTACTAGACCAACCGCGATAGCGACACCAATCAGACATTTTTTCCACAGTTTCATATTTAATGGCCTCCCTTTAACGTTCTAATTATAGCGCCATTAATTTAAACTAAACAAGTTGATTAGCAGTATTTGGCTGAAATAAAAAAACGCCGCCACTTTGTTCGTGACTGCGTTGCTATGTTCAGCTTAATGTATTTTATGATCGAGGTGAGTTAGGCTTTAATTTCGCCCGCTGCGATCAAGGAATCGACTGCTTTTAAAATTGCCGTTTCGCTTGAACTGATGGGCTTCCAGCCAAGGACTTGTTTGGCTTTTTGATTACTGACGCGGGGACTGAGTGACAGCATTAACCGGCCCTCCTTAGCGCTATTGTTGAACAGGGCACCAAGTTTGAGGACCCAATCCGGTAACGACCTTGTTGGTAATTTAGCTGCCAATTCTGGGCGACTTTTACGGATGATAGTCACCATGTCCATCATTGACAGTGCATCACCGTCTTCGATAGCTAAGAAACGTTGGCTACTAGCCTTGGGAGCAGTCATTGCACGGACGTGGATGTCGGCTACATCGCGGACATCGACCACGTTGACGTGAATGTTTGGTATCATTTTAAGCGAGCCATCCAAAAGGTTTTTGACGATGCCAAAGCTGCCGGAAACGTGGTTATCCAAGGAAGGACCGAGCATGGCGCCAGCATTAACGGTCGTAAATTCTAGGGGACTGTTTGAGTGTTTTAAGAAATCCCAAGCAGCTTTTTCCGCAACCAGTTTGGAGCGTTCATATAATGATAGGCCTGGTTCGTCAGGATCAGTCCAATCAGCTTCGGTGGTCACCCGGGTTGAATCGTGATTACTGAAGCCGACAGCGCCAAAGTTAGCGGTCATCACGACCCGTTTAACGCCAGCTTTTTCAGCAGCTTTGATAATGCGTAAAGTGCCTTCAGTAGCGACTTGAGCCATGGCTTCAGAACCTTGATTACCGTTAACAAAAACTGGTGCTGCCACACTCATGACATAGGTCACGTCAGCCATTGCAGCTGGCCAATCGGCATCCTGGGTTAAATCAGCTTGGACAAAGCTCAATTGGTCTAAATTAGGGGTGTCGGTGTTAGCTAACGTAGTCTTGACCTGATTCTGCCGATTCAGGCTACGCAGTGTTGCGCGAACGGGGTAGCCGGCAGTGAGGAGTTGTTTAATAATGTGCATGGCCAAAAAGCCGTTACCGCCAGTGACTAATACTAAGTTGTTATTTTTCATTAATGATCATCCTTTGCTTGTGTTTTCGAGTGCGTTAAGTTAATATAGCTATACTAAACCCTAGACAGCACTCTAGGGCAAGCGCAAAAAGGAGTTTTTGATAATGACTTATTCGATTAAAGAAGTTTCAGAAAAAACTGGCTTATCCATCTATACTCTGCGCTTCTATGATAAACAGGGGCTGTTACCTTTTGTAGCCAGGAATTCATCTGGGTACCGGGCATTTACGGACGGCGATTTAAGTCTAATCCACACAATTAATTGTTTAAAAAATACCGGAATGAAGATTAAGGCTATCCGCCAATACATTGATTACGTGATGCAGGGACCGGCTACGATCAAGCAGCGCGAAACCATGTTGTTAGCACATCGGAAAACGGTGGAAGCAGAGCAGCGCAAGATTGCTGAGAACCTGCAAGAGATCGACTACAAGCTAAACGTTTATCAATCGCCGGATGCGGTTGCAACGGTGACTAAGGAACAGCAATTTGTGCAACAGGAAAAGTTAGTCAACCAGCTACCGAATCCATATGCGCAGACTATTTTGTCAAAATAGTAAATAAAAAACGACCCGTATTCCGAATAACGGAAATGCGGGTCGTTTTAATTTTAAAGGTAATGAATTACTTGTTTAAACGGTATACCCATTGACGGTGATCACGAGTGATCAGTTCGTCAGCGGCTGCAGGACCCATTGAACCTGGTGTGTAGTTAGGGAACTCAGGTTTTTGCAAATCCCAAACCTTACGGATCTGGTCAACGAAGCGCCATGCGTAGGAAACTTCTTGCCAACTTGAGAAGTTGGTTCCGTCACCCTTCATAACGTCGTGGATCAAACGTTCGTATGGTTCTGGCGTAGCCTTGGAATCCTTAGCGTCCACGAAGTAGTCCAAATTAATTGGTTTAGTTTGGAAACCTTGGCCATTAGTCTTAGCGTTCAGACGCAGTGAGAAACCAGCGTGTGGTTCGATGTACATGGTCAAAACGTTAGCTTCCAATGGTGCGTTGTGGTTTTGTGGGAAGGAGAAGATGTCGATCAACGGCTTCTTGAAGACAACGTCCACGCGGGTGAACTTGTCGGCTAACATCTTACCAGTTCGGATGTAGAATGGGGTACCTGACCAACGGTAGTTATCAAATAATAACTTACCAGCAACGAAGGTATCATTGTTTGAATCGTGAGGGACATTATCCTCATCACGGTAAGCACGTTGGTTATCGCCAGGACCATATTGACCACGGACGAAGTTAGTTGAAGCTTCGGCTACGTTGTAAACACGTAATGAACGTAAAGCCTTCACTTTTTCAGCTCGGATATCAACGTCGGTGAATGAAACAGGTTGTTCCATGGCAAGTAGACTGACGATTTGCATAATATGGTTTTGAACCATGTCACGTAAGGCACCAGAATTGTCATAGTATGAAGCCCGTTCTTCAACACCCAGTTTTTCGGATAAAGTAACTTGGATGTTATCGATGTAACGGTTGTTCCAAAGGGATTCAACCAGTGTGTTACCGAAACGAACAGCTTCGATGTTTTGAATCATTTCCTTACCTAAGTAATGGTCGATTCGGAAGATCTGTTTTTCATCGAATGACTTGCTTAAGGCTTCGTTTAATTGTTGAGCGGAATCAAAGTCACGGCCAAATGGCTTTTCGATAACGACCCGGTCGAAACCATCGGTGTCAGTTAAGCCTTCTGACTTCAAGTAACCAGCAACAGTACCGAAGAATGATGGGGCAAGTGATAGGTAGAAGATTCGGTTACCATTCAACTTAAACTTCTTGTCCATTTCATCGGCCCGTTTCTTCATGACTTGGTAATGTGCCTTGTCAGTAACGTCATGGGCTTCGTAACCAAAGTGGGAAACGAATTTGACAGCTTCTTTATCAGTCTTGGCAGTACCAAGAGATTTTAGAACGTTTTGTTGAAATTGTTCATCAGTTAATTTTTCACGAGAAGTACCGATAACACCAAAGTGTTCTCTTAAAGTACCTTTTTTATATAAGTTAAACATGGAAGGATAAAGTTTCCGGTAAGCTAGGTCACCAGTCCCGCCAAAGAAGATAAATAGTGAGGTTCTTTCTGCAGCCAATACAGTCACTCCTTAAATTTTGTGAGGTAAAGTAGTCAACGGCGAGTGCATCTTAGACAAACCAATATCGTCTAGACCACTCGTGTCGGAATTATTATATAACAAATTCCCAGTAAATAAAGGGGATTAAGAAAACTTTTTTCAATAAGATTGTAAATTTATTTAGTGAGTAGCTATAAACCTTTATGAAAACTGCTTTCATGTAAAATGACGGTTTTGAAAGAAAACTTTGGAAAATTAAAAAAGATGGTTAAATTTTAATTTTTCAGACGAAAAGAGCCTAACTAGCCAATTTATAATGATCGGTTTAAAGTTCCCTATTAGGATACCGGTATTTATTGACTGCTTCAAGCTTTTTTCAAACTAGTCAGTATATGGCAGGTAATGGCGTACCGATAATAGGGCTATTGCATTTACGGATAGACAGTGTAAAATACCCTTGATAACCATTGAAAGGATAGGTAAAGCTGATGACTTTGAGCGAAATTGCAGCGCAGTCGGGCGTCGGACCTGAACAAATTACCGCGTTCACCCAGGCTGGGCTGCTACCCTGTAAGGATGAGACTGGCGCTTATTCAGACAAGGATCTCTACTGGTTAGACATGGTGAACTGTTTTGTTGAGAACGGCTCATCGGTAGAGGACCTCAAAACATTGCTGCCGCTATGCGAATCAAAGGCGGCACTATAAATTGCATGAAAATATGATATTAATAGAAGAACGCTGACACGAATTCCATGAACGGAATTTGGTCAGCGTTTTTTGATTGGTTGAAATGACCCGCGAAAATTAAATCAAAATAGTTCTTGACGAAATGGAATAACATGTTATTATTAAACACACAAGTTACTAATAAAATAACAACTACGCAAATAAAAAGGAGATCTATAAAATATGACAACCTACGCATTAACTGGTGCCACTGGCCATTTTGGTCAAATCGCAATTAAGGTTTTAGCTCAATTAGTCCCTGCCAACCAAATCGTGGCGTTAGCACGTAACACAGAAAAGGCTAAGGCCATTGTGCCTGAAGGGGTTCAAGTCCGTCCCGGTGATTACGGCGATACAGACCAACTCAAGCAATCATTAGCCGGTGTTGATCGGTTACTGCTGATCTCCTCACAACCAGGTGGCGCGATCACTCGCTTGCAACAACATAAAAACGTGGTGGACGCTGCTAAAGCTGCCGGTGTTGACTACATTGCCTACACGAGTTTTCCACATGCTGATCAAGCAACGACCCCATTAGCTGCTGATCACCAGGCCACCGAAGACTTTATCAAAGCAACTGGTATCAACTATTCCTTCTTACGCAACAACTGGTACCTTGAAAACGAAGGTGCAACGTTGAAGGGTGCTGCTGAAGGTAAGCCATTCGTTTACTCTGCTGCTGGCGGTAAAGCTGGCTGGGCGCTTGAAAGCGAATATGCTGAAGCAGCTGCTGATATTTTGGCTGCTAAGGAAACTAAACCCGTCTATGAATTTGCTGGTCAACCCCGGACTTATTCAGACCTTGCAGCTGCCACACCCGGTAAGTTTAAAGTAGTTTCAATTGATGATGATGCCTATACTAAGGGACTAAAGGACGCCGGTCTGGATGACGCTACGGCTGATTTGGTCACCATGTTCCAGACCTTGATTCGTGACAATCAGTTGGCCGAAAAGACAACTGATTTGCCAGAGGTACTTGGCCGTGAGCTGACACCGCTTGGTGAAGCAATTAAAAAGGTAATTGAGGCCTAAATTTGGGATATCACCTCAACTAGCGTATGATAAGTGAACTGAAAGTTGAGGGATTTATATGAAGTTTTCACACAAATTGAGCGATGGCGTACACATTTTGGCTTATGTCAACATTTACCATGATGGTGATTTATCTAGCCAGGCCATCGCTGACAGTATCGAATCGAATCCGAGCCTGATTCGCCGGTTAATGTCGAAACTGGTTAAAGCCGGCTTATTAAACAGTCAACCCGGGACCATTGCGCCGGCGTTGGCTCGACCTGCAGCCGAAATCAGTTTACTGGATATTTATCATGCGGTTGAAGATAATCAGCAGCTGTTGCACGTTGATGAAAAGACAAACCCCAAATGTATTGTGGGTGGCAACATTCAGGAAACTTTGGATAAAGTGTATGAGGGGATTCAAAGCGAGACGGAAGTTGCCATGCAAAAGGTGAGTCTGCAAGAACTCATTGACGATATTCTGGTGCGTGAACAGCGTAAGGTTACGGAATAAAGATTAAGTTACAAAACTAGGCAGCCAACTATCATTATAAAGTGATAGTTAGCTGCCTGGTTTTGGTTAGCACTGTTAATTTTATTCAGAATCAAGCGTACTTATGGGCTAGTTTAGCACCAGCAGCTGCTGCAATGGCTGCGATAATATCATCTAAAAAGGTGTTGACGCCTTCGCCTTGGACTGTGTCTAACCGTTTTAAAATGCCGTGTTTGACACGATCTAAATAGCCAAAATTAGTGGTGGCGATCTTACCGTAGATCCCGGAGATGCCCCCTTCAGCTAATAATTCATCAACGCCAAAAACACCAGCGTCGTTTTCGACAATACTTTGCAGCGGTTCGGGCAGGGCCTTCTTACTAGCTGCCTGATCCAGCGCAATGCCCACCATCGCGTTATTCATGACTTCGCGCTTATGCAGCACGTCAATCACCGCTGACGTGGCTTCTTCTTCCGTGAGTTCAGGAATGAACTGCAGCTGCATTTTGTAGGTAATGGAGGCAATATCATCAATCTTAATATCTTTGGTTTTGAAATAGGCCATAATACAGTCGTAAGCGGCCGTATCTGGATACTTAAAGTTTCGGTTGTTCAACTTCATCATCCTTTCAAACAGACGTTAGTTCTAGTGTAACAAAAATCCCGGATTATAGATGTCTAAACCTAGAGATGATGGTAAAATAGAAACAATTTATTTCCATCTTAGAGGAGGAAAGCTACCATGGGCGTTATTCGTATTAATAATCTCAAGTTTCATACCTTTAATGGTGTTTTTCCTGAAGAACGTAAAAATGGTCAGCAATTGGCCATTGATGTTGCACTGCACTATCCAATTGAAGAACGGGTGCAACACGATGATTTGGACGAAACCATCAGTTATGCGGATGTGAACGCAACTATCGATCAGTTCGTGCATACCCATTCCTATAAATTAATTGAATCACTGGCAAATGAAGTGCTAAAAAAACTCTTAAAAACGTTTCCCATGGCTACCAAAATCACGCTAAAAATCCGTAAGTATAGTGTACCAATGCCGGGAATCTTTGATAACGTGGAAATTGAAGTTTCGGGTGAGAACCATGAGTGAACAAGTTTATTTAAGTATCGGGTCTAATATTGGTGACCGGATCGTTAACCTGACGCAGGCAGTTAAGCTGCTTCAGGAAAATACCAGCGTTAAAATCCAAGCCGTTTCTTCGGTGTACGAAACGCAGCCGTGGGGCAATTTAGACCAGGCTAATTTCTATAACATTGCCGTTTCGATCACGACCACACTAACACCACAGCGTTTATTAGACGTGCTCCACGATATTGAACAGGCCGGCCACAGACGGCGGTTGCAGCATTGGGGGCCGCGGACCATTGATTTAGATATCGTGTATTGGGGAAATCGGCAGATCAACACGGCAACGCTGACCGTGCCGCACCCACACGCCCACGAGCGGAATTTTGTATTGTTACCCGTGCAGGAAATTGCCGGTGACGATCCGCAGGTTAAACCACAAGTAGACGCTGCCTTGGCAGAAAAGGCAGATACAAGTTGGATCAAAAAAGTAGAAGGAGTCACTATAGTATGATAGATGACGCAAATCAGAAAAAAATTGAACAGGCAGTTAAAATGATTTTAGAGGCGGTTGGTGAAGATCCTAATCGTGAAGGTTTAGTTGAAACCCCGGCACGAGTCGCCCGGATGTATAACGAAGTATTTTCTTCAGTGAACGCCCCAGCGTTTGATAATTACAAACTCTTTCCGGTGGACGAGACCACTGAAATGGTGCTGATCAAGGATATTTCGTTTTACTCCATGTGCGAACACCACTTACTGCCGTTTTTCGGGACGGTGGATGTGGCTTACATTCCCAACCATCAGCGGGTCATGGGGCTCAGTAAGATTCCCCGGCTGATCAACTACTGCGCTAAACGGCCTAACGTTCAGGAACGGATGACCGTAAATATTGCTAAGGAACTGACCCGTATTTTAGATCCAAAGGGCATCGCAGTTTCCGTTTCAGCCCGTCATATGTGCATGGAAATGCGCGGGGTTGAAAAAACGGGCAGTCAGACTGAAACCAGTTATTACACTGGGGTGTTTAAGTCTGATCACGACCTCAAACAGGAATTTTTACAGCGAATTAACGGGTGATCATGATGAATCAACAAACTGTACACGAAATGTATCAACGACTGGTTGCCCAGTTTAATCAAGCGCGGTTAGTGGGCGATAACAACCGGGTCCCCTTACTGCGCAAAATTGTGGCAGCACTGGACCATCCGGATCAGCATTATCACGTGATCCACATCGCCGGCACCAACGGCAAGGGCTCAACTGGCGCCATGTTAAGTGCGATTTTAGAGGCTCAGGGCTACCAGGTTGGCCGGTTTAACAGCCCCGCCATTTTAAATGACCGTGAGCAGATTCAGTTTAATCATCAGTGGATCACGGAAGCGGCCTTTATTGATAGCTATAACGAAATCAAACCGGTGATTAAGCGTTTGGGACTGAAAACGACTGACGTGTCAATTTTTGAGTGGCAGTTTTTGATCAGTCTGATCTGGTATCGCAATCAACGGGCGGACTACGTGATCTTAGAAGCCGGGTTGGGCGGTCTAACGGATGCAACTAACGCCATTAGCGCGCCGCAGTTGACCGTCTTTACGCGTATTGCGATGGATCATATGCAGATTTTAGGCGATACGCTAACTAAAATTGCGACGCAAAAATCGAAAATTATTAAGCCGGGAACGACGGTGGTGACGCTGGCTGATCAAGCGCCTGAAGCTTTGAACGTGCTGCAAAAAGAGGCCCAAAAACAGGACGTTACTTTAGTGGCACCAAAAACGAAAGTGACGATCTTAAAGCGCAGTTTCACTGGCATGACGGTTCAGCTTCACAGTGAGCTGTTTGACTGGCCAGCACTGACCCTAAACGTCGCGGGAGATTTTCAAAGCGAAAACGTCACGTTAGTTTTAACGGCGGTGGCCATGTTAAGAAAACAACTGGTGACATTAGCTGATCAAGCCGTTAAAACTGGTCTGCAGCGGATTCAGCTGCCAGGACGGCTGACCGTGCTCTCGCAGCACCCGCTGATCGTGGTGGACGTTGCGCATAATCCGGATGGGATGACAGCGTTGACGAACAGTTTGAAGCCATTGATTAAACAGTCTTCAGTGACGTGGATCGTTGGCTTTTTGGCTGATAAAGCAGTAACGCCAATGCTGCAATTATTATTACCATTGGCTGAACGCGTGCTGACAGTGACCCCGGATAATCCACAACGGGCATTATCTGCGACGCAGTTAGCCAGTCAGATCCAGGCACTTTCACCAACGACTAACGTCCAGCCCATGGCGAATATGTCGCAAGCCATGCAGATGGCGCGCCAGACATTGCCTGAAAACGGCATGATCGTGGTCGGCGGGTCATTTTACGTGGCCCGCGAACTGGCAGCGATGGGTGGTGGAATATGACAAAATGGTTAATTGCATCAAATAATCAGTATAAAACGCAAGATTTGATCAAATGTTTGGCCTTCTACGGCATTCAGGCGGTTTCCTATACGGTTGAATTGCCCAAAGTCACGTTTCCAACGGAACAAACGGTCAGCTACGCCGCTAATGCATTACGGAAAGCCCAATTCGTAGCGGGTCTAACGACTAAGGGTGTAATTGCTGACGATAGCGGGATTGAAATTCCCGTACTTGGCAAACACCTTGGTGTAACGACCAAACGTGAACTGCACCAAGACGTTGCCCACAGCGATAACCAAACTATTTTAAACGCCATGCAGGGTCGCTTAGATCGCCGGGCAACCATGATTAGTACGCTGGTGGCCATTGCACCAGGCCAGTCGCCGGTGACGGTCAGCGGTCGCGTGAGCGGTACCTTAGCGAAACAGACTCAGGGGACTTATTCCACGGGATTTGATAAACTGTTTATCCTGCCTCACCAACAACAAACATTAGCGCAATTATCTGACGCACAACGGCTGCCACTGACCCATCGGGGGCTGGCGGCTAAGCAGTTAGCAGCAGAATTGAGAGGGGTTTAAAGATGCAAGTTCAAGAGATGACCAACCAGTTTCAACACGCCACTGATTTTCAAAGTCAGGCGTTATATCAGCTAGCGCAACAGCAGCGATTGGTTGCCCTGCAATTCACGGCAGTCGCCACTTCGGAAACGTCCCAACTGCAAAAACGGCTCCGTCAATTGGATGCCGTTGTCAGCGTTGATGGTGACACGGTTTGGGGACTACTGACGCTGCCAGCCCTGCGACTCTTAGTTCAGCACTGGTCAGCCTGGTTTTCAGCTGAAGCTGCAGTTGAACAGTCATTAAAATCAGTTTTGGTGGCTCATGCCTTAGACTGGCAAGTAACTGGCAAACGGTTTAAACTCCGTGATACCTCAATGATTTACGGTATTATGAACATCACCCCGGATTCATTTTATGATGGCGGCCGGTATACGACTATGGACACCGTTTTAGCGCATGTATCACAGATGCTAGAAGCCGGGGCTGACGTGATCGAAGTTAACGGTCAAACTACTCGGCCGGGCTATACTGAAGTGACACCCAAAGTTGAACTAGAACGGACGGTTCCTTATATCAAGGCCATTAAGAGCCGTTTCCCAGAGGCCGTACTAGCCATCGATACCTATAAAGTACCGGTGATGTCGGCGGCGATTGACGCTGGCGTGGCTATTATTAACGATATCAACAGTTTCACGGATGATTCGGCCAAGGTAAAGTTGATGGCGCAATCTGACGTGGGCCTGCTGACCATGCTAAACGGGCGTGATTTTGATTTTCAGGTGATGACGGATGAGGCCCACCAGTTCTTCGAGGACAATTTAAATGCCCTGACCGCAGCTGGTATTGATCGTGACCGTATCGCCATTGATCAGGGGTTAGGCTACGCCAATGCCAAGGTGCAGCATGATGATCAGGATTACGCCATCATGAACAATACGAACCAGTTCAACGATCTTAACCGGCCAATGATGGTGGCCGTTTCACGGAAGGGCTACCTGCATAACCTGCTGGGGCTCAAGAAGGATGACCGGCTGCCAATGACGTTGGTCAGTGAAGTGGCCATGATGCAAAAGGGCGGTAAAATTATTCGGGTGCACGATGTTAAAGAGACCCGGCAAATGGTAACGCTGTTAGACCGCATTAATCAGGGTTACTGGTTAGTCTAAAGAAGACGCGTAGCAGTGGTTATTTTAAAGTGAGAAAAGAATAAATGTTGACTAAAATTTCTCAATATGTTTTAATGAAAACAATCTAAATGAGAAGGGATCAATGACAATGAAGACACAGTTAGCTCAAGTTAATGCGTATTGGTACGGTTATTACTTTAGTTAGCGTCCGCAACTTTAAATGCGGACGCCAAAATCGCGTTCGCGTCTAAAGCAAGCCGTCAATTTGTCGTGCCAGCTAGACGTGAAGTTTCTAGCTGGACTACGTTGATTCCGTAAAGGGAATAATGAAAGCCAGCTAGATCGTCTAGCTGGCTTTTTTCGTACCACAAATAAGGAGTGACCAAAATGATGGAAACAAAGGACAATGCAACAGGCGCGTGGCAACCCAACGAATTAACGGCTGCCCGGCAGCAAATCAATGATATCGATGATCAGCTCGTCAGGCTTTTAGCCCAACGGTTTGAAGCGGTGACGAAGGTGAATGAAGCGAAGAAGACAGCCAACTTGCCAATTATGGATCACGGTCGGGAAGATCAGGTACTTGACCGCGTAACGGGAAACGATCCGAATCCGGAAACCAGAGCCTATATGCGCCATATTTTTGCAACCATCATGAAGAACTCCAGAGACTACCAAGATTACTTAACGAAAATCAATCGGAATCACTAAAAAGGGGATTAAAAACTATGAATTACTTAACTGCAGGCGAATCACACGGACCGCAACTCACCGGGATCATCGAAGGTTTACCAGCTGGGTTACTATTGGACATTGATGCCATTAACGCGCAATTAGCAGCCCGGCAAGGCGGCTACGGCCGGGGCAGCCGGCAAAAAATCGAACATGATGAAGTCACCATTGTTGGTGGTGTGCGTCATAAAAAAACGCTGGGGTCCCCAATTGCCTTAGTCGTCAATAACCGCGACCACGCCCACTGGGGGAAGATCATGGACCCAGTCGCCGACGAGACCGCGGAGAACTCCCTGCGAAAAGTTGAACGGCCACGGCCAGGTCATGCTGATCTGGTTGGCGGGATGAAATACAATCACCGCGACCTGCGAAACGTCTTGGAACGCTCAAGCGCCCGGGAAACTGCCATGCGGGTAGCCATTGGTGCCATTTCAAAACAGTTGCTGCAGCAGTTAGGCATCGATATCGTGGGTTACGTGCAGCAAATCGGTTCAGTAGCAGCGGATGATCAAGCACCGTTAGATGTGAGTGAGATCAATCACCTGATCAGCCAAAATGATCTGCGGGTGGTTCAAGGCGATAAAGTTGAAGCCATTCACGATCTGATCGATCAAACAAAGAAGGATGGCGATACGTTGGGCGGCATTGTCCGGGTAGTCGCCACCAACGTACCTGCTGGTTTAGGCAGTTACATCAGCTGGGATACGAAGTTAGATGGTAAGATTGCCGCAGCCGTGATGGGTGTCAATGCCATGAAGGGTGTTGAAATCGGTGATGGCTTCAAGGCAGCTACTAGTTTTGGCAGCCAAGTAATGGATGAGATCGACTGGCATGAAGGTGAAGGCTTCACCCGTGAGTCGGATCATTTAGGCGGTTTTGAAGGTGGCATGACTAACGGGATGCCAATCATTGTTAAGGCGGCGATGAAGCCGATTCCAACGTTATACAAACCACTGCAAAGCGTTGACGTTGAAACGAAGGAAGTTAAAAAGGCCAGCGTGGAACGCTCTGACACGACAGCCATCGTGCCGGCTTCTATCGTGATCGAAAGCGTGGTTGCTATTGAGCTGGCTAAGGCGATCACCGACACCTTCGACGGCAGCAACATGGACCGGTTGAAGGCCCAGCTAAAGGCTTACCGCGAAGAACTCAAAAATTACTAAGGGAGGTTGCACATGAGAACACTTAAAACTAAACCAGCCCAGGGGTTACATGGTGAACTCACCGTGCCTGGCGATAAGAGCATTTCCCACCGGGGCATTATGCTAGGCGCTATCAGTGAAGGGACAACCACACTGACGCATTTCCTGACTTCAGCGGACTGTCTGTCGACTTTGGCGGCCTTTCAGCAACTGGGGGTGCCGATCGAACGTGACGGCACGACCGTTACCGTTCACGGCGTTGGGCTTCACGGTTTAAAGCCCAGTTCAGAACCGCTTGATATGGGGAACTCTGGCACCACTACCCGGTTGATCATGGGTTTATTAGCGGGTCAGTCATTTAAAACGACCCTAGTTGGCGATGACTCGCTCTCAACGCGGCCGATGCGTCGGGTCAGCGAACCGCTGGCGACCATGGGCGCTAAGATGACGACCACTGATGGTCATTTGCCAGTGACGGTGACGGGGCAAAAATTACACGCCGTTCATTACCAGCTCAAGGTTGCCAGCGCGCAAGTCAAAAGTGCGCTGATTCTAGCAGCCCTGCAAGCTGATGACCCCACGACGTTAATCGAAAAATTACCCACCAGAGACCATACGGAGCGGATGTTAACGGCCTTTGGCGGGGACATTCAAACGGCGGCGGATGGCGTGACGATTACCGTTGCACCGCAGCCGCACTTAACCGGCCAGTCGATGACGGTTCCTGGTGACATGTCTTCAGCGGCGTTTTTCATGACAGCAGCCAGTCTGGTGCCAGGGTCTAAAATTACGTTGAAAGATGTCGGCTTGAACAAGACGCGGACCGGGTTATTAGAGATTTTAAAGACCATGGGCGGCAACGTTTCAATTAAATCGGAACCCACCACGGGAGAACCCCTTGGTGATTTAACGATCCAGTCAGCTGATTTAAAACCAATTAACATTGGCAAAGACCAGATCCCCGCGGTAATTGATGAACTGCCGCTAGTTGCCTTACTGGCAGCCAAAGCGAACGGGATTAGCCGGATCACTGGTGCTGAAGAGTTAAGGGTCAAGGAAACGGACCGGATCAGCGCCATCGTGACGGAATTTAAAAAATTGGGGATTGCGATCGAAGAGCTGCCAGACGGGTTTGTGATTGATGGCCGTCAGCCCTGGCACGTGGTCGATCCCGTGTTAGATGCCCATGATGATCACCGAATTGGGATGGTTTTAGGGATTGCGGCCTTGCTGGTCGAGACGCCTTTACAGTTGAAGGGTGCTGACAGCGTCCGAATTTCCTATCCTGAATTTTTCGATGATTTAGACCAATTATTGTAATGGGGTGATCGGTATGACAACGGTATTGATAAGTGGGTTAGGCCTGATTGGCAGCTCAATTGCGCGGATTATGAAAAAAAGCGACGTTCAGCCGACAATTTTGGGGGATGACCCCAATGACGATACGGGCCAGTTTCTGCTGGGTCAGGGGATCATTGATGAACGGGTGACGCTGTTAAAGGCAGCCTCACGCGCTGATATCATCGTTCTCGCTGGCCCGGTTTCAGTGATTATTAAGCAGTTGGCTCAATTAACTACGGTTGAGTTGAAGCAAAACGTGCTAGTAACGGATGTGGGCAGTACTAAAATGCAGGTGATGGCTACCGCCAAACGTCTGCAAAAACGCCAGATTGCGTTTATGGGCGGTCACCCCATGGCCGGCTCACACAAGACGGGCGGTCGGGCCGGGAGAGAAGACCTGTTTGATCACGCGACTTACTTCATCGTGGATGGGTCGCAAACGCCAGCGCAAACTGCCCAGTTTAAAGCCTGTCTAAAGCCTGCCCAATTAAGGTGGGTCAACGTGTCGGCTGAAGCCCACGATGGCCTCGTCAGCGAAATTAGCCACGTCCCGCACGTGTTAGCCGCTAACCTTGTCAATACCGCGGATCACCAATTAAAACACGATGCAGTGGGGTTGAGCGCTGCTGCCGGCGGGTTCAAGAGCGCCACCCGGATTGCCGGTGCTGATCCGACGATGTGGACGGCGATCATGCTGAGCAACTCTGAAGCAATTAGTGACCAGCTAACGACTTATATGGCACAGTTAAAAGAAATTCAAAGTGCAATCGAAGCACATGATGCGGATAAGATCTACCAATTTTTTGAACACGCCAAGACGGTTCGGGAACGTTTAGACCAAGAAGGGGAGACACAATGAGAGCAATTTTAGTGGGATTCATGGGTAGCGGTAAAACCACGGTCGGTGAGCTATTGGCTGACCGGCTGCACCTCACGCACCGGGATTTAGATGACGTGATCGTTGAACGCGCCGGCAAAACGATTCAGCAAATTTTTGACGATGAGGGCGAAACTGCCTTTCGTCAGCTGGAACACGCCGTTTTAGCAGATACATTAATGCACGGCGAAGGAATCCTTTCAACGGGAGGCGGCACCCCCATTCAAACGGCGAACTATGACCTGCTGCGCAAAAGTGACGTGCCGGTGATCTTACTCAACGTGAAACCGGCAACGGTGCTGGCCCGGTTAGCGGATGATGGCCAGCGACCGCTCGTTAAAAAACTGGGGGCTGACGGGTTACTGGGTTTGAAAGTGCAACGGGATGCGAAGTACCATGAAGTCAGTGATATTGAAATTGACACTGATGATCTGACACCAGCCGAAGTGGTGGATGCCATTTTGGCCCACGTACGTTTTAAGAGCGGCAGTCAGGGTGCGATATAGGTGGTTGCAACATGGATTTAATTAATCTCTCACTGCGCAAACTGAATCACATGATTCACCAACGGTACGGTGATGGTACGAGTATTAATTATCTGATCAATAAAAGTCCCTTCCGGCAAAACCAGTATGGGGTTCATTTGGAATTAGTCGATGGTGACGGGAAAGTGTATCAAAAAATTGAAGTGTATTTTAAACCTGACCAACTGATTTCCGAACCCTTTGAGGCTAATGGCAGGCAGTACCGGTTAACGCTGGTTAAATGAACTTAGACGGCTGATTTTTGTGCTAGATCACCGTTTTTTTGTGCGTCATTTTCTAAAAGAGATTAAAAAGTCCTAAAACCTTTAGCTAACTACTAGCAACCCGTCAAATAACAGGTTATACTCATCAATGCTATTATAATTCGCTCGTTTTAAGCGAACATACACAAGGAGAGACACACATGAAAAAATTGGTCATTTTATCAAGCAGCTTGATTGCTGCCTTTGGTTTACTTGGTTTCGGCGCAGCAACTACAACACAGGCATCTGCTAAGACTGCTAAGCCTGCCAAAACAACTAAGACAACGATTGTCGCAGGTAGCCCAAGTTTATCAATCAACAAAATTTACTCAAACTCAACTTCAGTAACTGGTACCGCAAGTAAGGGCACCAAGATCACCGTTGAAAACAGCAAGCAAAAACAAATTGCTAGCTCAATGGCATCTAAGAAGACCGGTAAGTATACCGTTAAGTTACCAGCTAAGCAAAAAGCCGCCACTAAACTTTACGTTTACGCTAAGTACACCACTAACCGTCACTACCTTTACCGCATCATGACGGTGCAGGCTGCTGGTTCAGCTAAGACAGCGACCAAAAAGGTAACCACTAAAAAAGCACCCGCAAAGAAGACGACTTCAAAGAAGACTGTTTCCAAGAAGACCACTTCAAAAAAGACCGCAACTAAGACGCCTAAATTACAGACACCAACTGGTACGTGGCAGTCAACGAGTTACAAGGGCGCTTCAATGAAGTTTACTTTTAGCCAAAAAACCGGCTTGAACCAATACGTGACTCAAGGTAAGAAAACGACTCATGTATTAAAGAACGCAACTTACAGTGTTGATCCACAATCAGTTAACTTCTGGAAGATCAACGTTACTGCTAAGGGCGGTGCTAAGACGACTTTCTACATGCGCTTTAAGGGCACTAAGCAGTTCGTGTTAGTTAACAGCAAGAACCAAGCTGTTAAGACTTCAGTTGGTAAAGCCCCAGCTGGCAACTATACGTTTAACTTACAATAAATCGATCAAACCGATGTACAGTTCGATTTGCAACGCTAAAAAGTGGGTTTCCTAATTGGGGAACCCGCTTTTTGTATGCGTTAATTAATGCGTGAATTGGAAACAATTTTTTGATATACTCGACTAAAGTAACAAGAAAGAGGTAGTCATATGACAACGCAGCAGCAATTTTATAAAAGTCTGAAAACGTTGCTGGATAAGATGCAGTTACTGGACCAGGCGGAAATGCAGACTAAGCTGGCAGATTTTAAACCGGCTGAAGTGCATACGATTCAATATATTGGGCAGCATATTGGCGCCAACGTTACTGCGATTGCGGCTGGGATGTACGTCACCCGCGGTGCTGTCAGTAAGATGACCAAGCGTTTGATCCGCCGGGAACTGATTGAAAAGTACCAGTCAGCAGAAAATAAAAAAGAGGTCTATTTTCGGCTGACGGCAGCTGGTCAAAAAGTTTACGAACAGCATGAGGCAATGGATCGGCAACATGACAAACGCGATCAAGTGGTCTTTGATTCAGCGGATCCAAAACAGATTGCGGGGACGTTGCAGTTCCTGCAAGCCTATAATGACCATTTGGATCATGAACTTCAGCGGACTAAACAGGGCGATTAAAGCGTGATCATTTAAAAATAACGGGATTTCTAACCAAATGGGGTCGGAAATCCTTTTTTATTTTTAATTTTGTTGACAAAGAAACAAAATATGGTATTATGTTTCCAATGCAACAAAACAAAGATAGCTACGAAAGGATTTTCTAATCATGAAAACTTTTAAAGAAATACTGCAGCAAAACTGTTTTGACCCTGATCAAGAAGCGCGAAAAGTCGCTGCTAAAGAACTCGAATCCCAATTTAACTGTGAGGTGAATGCGGTCCAGATGGATTCCAGCGTTCAATTCGCACACCATGGACGCGGCTGCACGATTGCGGCGGCCAAACTGAGTGCTGGCGTGGTGATCTTTCAAAACGTCACGGTGGGTTCAAACCAGAAGTTTAACCTGAAAACGCAGGCATGGGAACACGTTGGCAGTCCGGTGATCGGTCAAAATGTGATCATTGCGGATGGTGCTAAGGTATTAGGACCGATCATTATTGGTGATGATTCGGTGATCGGTGCTGGGGCAATCGTGACCAAGGATGTGCCCGCTAACTCGCTGGTGACCGGTGTGAATCAAATACGGGAAAAGCCGGCTGATTATGATTTAGTTTTTCACCTGCCGATGCCTAGCAGTGATGTGATCATTGCCGCTTGTCAGGAGCTGATTCAAAAGTATGATGCTGATGAAGATTAATGCCCGCAAAGAATAATTTAGCCTCCCCTTAATCGTTTGCTTACGAATGCCTGTCTGGTACAATTAATGCAGGTTATCAGGAAACGGAGGGCAGGTTATGAAAAAAATGAAAGTAATTGGCGCAACCGCAGCGCATCAGTTAGTTGATTTGACGCTGCCGAAACCTAGTGCCAGCTCTAATCAAGTACTAGTTAAGATTGAGGCAGTTTCGGTTAATCCAGTGGATATTAAAATTAAAAATAAGGTCACTGAAACGACGGCGCCTAAAATATTGGGCTATGATGCGGTTGGTGAAGTGGTTGAAACTGGCAAAGAAGTCACCAAGTTTCAGGCAGGTGACCGGATCTTTTATGCCGGCAGTACCCAAATGGCCGGGACTAACGCTGAATTTCAGCTAGTAGATGAGCGACTGGCCAGTCTGGCACCACGCTCGTTGACTGCGGCTGAGATTGCAGCCATGCCGTTAACATCATTGACTGCTTATGAGCTATTATTCGAAAAAATGCAGTTTGTCGCGAAAGCTAATCAAAACCAAAGACGAACCTTGCTGATCATCAACGGTGCCGGTGGGGTAGGATCGATTATGGCTCAATTGGCGCACTGGGCCGGCCTAACTGTACTGGCAACCAGCAGTCCGAAAAATTTTGACTGGCTGACACAAAACCACGTTGATCATCCCCTGGACTACCATGGTGATTTATTACAGGCCATCCACGCCTTAGGCTACGATTCAATTGACGGCATTGCTATCTTGTATAATCCGGCGGCTTACTTTGATCTAGCAGCTGAATTAGTTGCACCGTTTGGCCATATTGGCTCAATTGTCGGCAGTCCTGTTGATCTGCCACTATATAAAATTAAGAATAAAGCTGCCAGTTTTGACTGGGAGTCGATGTTTGCGAAGAGTGCTGCCGATTACGACGTGAACAGTCAAGGGAAGACCTTACAATTGATTGCCCGGCTCTTAGACCAGGGTGTGTTGACGTCGACGTTGACGCAAACCGTGACGGATGGGATCAATGCTGCCAGTTTGACGCAGGCGCAAGCGCTAGTTAGCCAAGGCAAAATGCACGGCAAGCTGGTATTAACGGGTGGCTTTAACGTGCCGCCAGAAAGTCGGAGCGTTCATAAATGATTGCAACTAAAAAAGAGGTTCGCTTACCCGCGCTGTTTATTGCAACCTTGATGCTCAATGCCGGGGCGGCCTTTATGTGGCCGTTAACGACGATCTACATGAATAAAACCCTCGGTAAATCGCTGACCATGGCCGGTGCCGTGATGCTGCTGATGTCTTTGATGATGATGGTCGGCAACTATGTGGGCGGGGTTTTATTTGATCGCTGGTCGCCCTATTTAACCGGCGTTTTAGGTGCTGGTTTATCGCTGATTGCCATGATCTTACTGATCTTTTTTCACGGCTGGCCGATCTTTGCGGTTTTGCTGGTGATCGTGGGTTTTGGTGACGGGATCAGCCTCACTGTAGGCAATTCCTTTGCCGCCATGATCACGCAAACGCCCATTCGCAAAGTCTTCAATCTCATGTACATTGCGTTAAATGTCGGTGTGGTTATCGGGACGTTATTAGTGGGGTATTTGCTAGATTACGGGATCACCCTCGTTTTTTCAGTGACCACGCTGTGCTATATCCTGTTATTTGTTTTAATGGTGACTGAATTTAAGATCGATGTGACGAGTTCGCAGAGTGACCACCAAACTGGTGGCAGGGTGCCCAAACTGAATTTAAGGGTCATCTGGAGTATTTGTTTGATGGTGTTTGCCATCTACACCAGCTATTCACTTTGGGAAAGTGTGATTTCAGTTCACATGACTAACCTGAATATTGCGTTCAAAGACTACAGCCTGTTATGGACCATGAACGGTTTTTTGATCGTTTTTGGACAACCGTTAATGAACCGGCTGTTTACCAACCATAAGTTGGTGACCCAAGTTAGTCTGGGTGTGTCGATCTTCGCCCTGTCCTTTTTCGGCTTAATCTTTGCCAGTCGCTATTCCGCCTTTGTGATCATTATGATCGTGCTGACGATTGGTGAAATGATTGGTTTTCCAGGACTGCCGGCATGGATCGACAGTCTAGCGGAAAATGGCCGTAAGGGGAAGTATCAGGGCATGTATAACGTAGCCATTTCCCTTGGGAGAGCCGTGGGGCCGCTGTTTGGTGGCCTCATGATCGACTTCTTCAGTTATCAGTCGCTGTTCCTCTGTGTCGGTGCAGCCATGATCGTCACGCTGGGGATTGTTTTATTGAGCAATCGTCGGTTATCGGAATAAAAAAATAGCCAATTTCTCTAATTTAAGAGAAATTGGCTATTTTTTTTCGTTATTTAACGTTAAATCCCTGTTTTTTAATCACTGAAATCAGTTCAGCACGCAGTTGAGGATCACGCTTAAGTTCTTGGACAATGTGCTGACTGAAAGTTGTTTGCTTTAAATGACTGTTGCGGTTAGCATAATAGGCTGCCGTTGTAGCATCGTAGGCAGCTAACTGGGTGTTAAAATCAGCCGGCAACGCATATTGGTTACTAAAGTGCATCAGCTGTTGGGGTAAGCGCGGTTTTAAATCGGGCTGTTCTGCCGGATGCCCAATGGCGATTCCCAGTAGCGGGAAGGTGAGTTCCGGTAAATTGAGCAGGTCGATGATCCGCTGGGTATGGTTTAAAATACTGCCCATGATCGTACTGCCTAGCCCCATGCTTTCACCAGCAGTTACAATGGCTTCAGCGGCAATGGCAACGTCAAAGGTGCTGGCCAGAAACTTATCAAAGGAACGCAGGATCGTCGTATCCGCATTGGCCTTTTCCGCGATCTTTAGGTTGCGGTGCTGATCGGCAACTAACATGAAATAATGGCCACTTTTCTCGAGCCAGTGGTGGCCCGTAATGGTGCCTAACTCTTGTTTGATAGCGGAATCGGTAATGCTAATGATGCTATATTGCTGTGCAAACGTACTGGTAGCGGCGTGCTGGGCAGCCGTGACTAAGGTCGTGACCTCGGTTTGAGTTAGCGGCTGGTTTGTATAGTGACGGATGCTACGGTGCTGCATTAACAGCGTTAAGATATCGTTAGACATGAACTCACTTCCTTAGAGATCCAATAGTTGCAGCCGTTCAACGAGTTTTTTGTAAACCCGCGTTTCATCGGCCGGTACGCCCCGTAATTCGTAGTCAGCGATAAAGGGGGCGTCAAATTTTTGGCAGTAACGCCGGGCGGTGAGGCAATACTGCTCGTTAAAGTTTTTATTGCCGCTGCCCACGACGCCAATCAGCTGTTTAGCGTTATCGTGGTAGTCGATATATTCGCCCATCACATTAGTCATCAGTTCCTTGACACCATTGTCGATACCGTTACCACCGTCCAAGTAAGTTGGTACGAAGCAGAAGAAGGGTTTAGTTTCATCCGCAAAGTCAGTCTGTTCGGAAATTTCGGTCGCTTCAATTTCTGGTAAGCCCTTATTTTTGATATGCTGTGCCATTGCGTAGTGGGTCAAATGTTCAACGAAGTTTCGCGTATTACCTTCAATTGAAATAAATAAAATTCGGATTGGTTCCATAGTTTTCTCCTCCAATTATCGCTATAATGGTAGATATTGTGTTGGTGGTAGGCGTGATACATACGGATAGTGTTACTATTTAATTGTAAGCTATCTATTAGTTTGAAAGCAAGAAACAGCGCTACCATTTTAAGCGACTAAAATCGGGATGATCAAAGACTACAGGGGTGAGAAAATGACGGAGAAACAGGATTTAAGGGTTCGGCGGACGAACGAACAAATTACGAAAGCCTTCTTTGGTCTACTTAAAGAAAAGGGCTTTAAGACCATGACGGTGCAGGATATCAGTAAACGCGCACGAATTGGCCGGTCAACTTTTTACAGTCATTACTATGATAAATACGATCTTTTAGAAAAACTGGTTGCGGAATATACGGAAGTTTTTCGCAAGATCGTGGATCAGCGTTTTAGAATACATACACCAGAGATTGGCTCCAATACCGTTAAAGTACTCATTATTGCACTTACCCAATACCGCGAGATCTTACTGCAGTTGTTTGAGATCCACACGGAAACTGCGGACCTCGAACGGAATTTTAAACAGATTTTACGGTCAACGGCTTACGATTATTTTCAACGGGTAGAATTACCTGACGAATTTCAGCTGCCGCTAGACTATCTCAGCGATCTTTATGCCAGTAACGTGATGCTGTTTTTACTGTGGCAATTGCGGCACGGTAAAAACGATTCCGTCATTCAGTTTGGCGACCGCTTGCAGGAATTCGTGCTGAATCCGACTGAGGGACTCTAAGACCAGCCTACAGCAACGCGCCGACAAACTGGCTTAAGAGTTTAACAGCGTAGCCTAACATGACGACGCCGCAGACCCGGTTGATCCAGGTGAGGATCTTGGCATTCAACTGTGATTTTAGCAGGCTGACAATGGTTGTCAGACCAGTGAACCACAGGAAAGAAGAAATCGCGACGCCACTGACAAACAAATCGCCCTTAATGCCCGGCAGTGAAGCCCGGAAGGCACCGAGCAGCATAGTACCGTCCAAGATGGCCTGCGGGTTTAGCCAAGCAATTGAAAAGGCGGCTAGAATGGCAGCGCGATAGTGGAAGGCCTTTTGCGGACTGCCCACGTCTAAAGGTGTGGTTGTAGACCGAATCAGCTGGATGCCCAGCACGGTGATAAAGGAGCCGCCACCCGCCCACAGCAGTAATTTTAATAGGGGGACGGCCGTTAACAGCTGACCCACGCCAAAAAAGCAGGCCAGCGATAACGAAATATCAAAGAAGATGACGATACCAGCAATCAAATAAGCTCGATGTCTGGGCTGATCCAGAGCAGTATTGATGACGTACAGGTTTTGCATGCCGATCGGGGCAACGTAAGCGAGGCCAAATAACAGGCCTTTAAGTAAATTAAACATCTGAAAAACTCCTTTAAAGCGACATATTAGTGAAAGAAGGATCGCAATGATTCAACTAGACTGGCGACCTGATACCGATAGTGCAATTCCCGTCTATCAGCAGATCATTAATACCTTTATCCAGCATATTCAAACTGGTGACTGGCCGATCGGCGGTCAATTACCCTCGCAGCGACAACTCGCTGAACAGTTTCACGTCAACCGCAGTACCATTAGTAAAGCCATGACGACATTATTGTCCGATGGGGTTTTAACCACGGCATTTGGTGGCGGTACCCGGATCGCCAGCAACAGCTGGTCAACCATGATCCAGCAGCCGGTGGACTGGCAGCATTACATTGATTCGGGTGAATTTGAAGCGAATCAAGAAACGATTCAGCGGATCAATGAAGTCGAGACGCAGACCAAAATTCGGTTAAGTACCGGAGAAATTGGTCCGGAGCTATTCCCGGTTGACTTGGTTCAAAAAGCCATGAAACAAGCGGCAGCTAAATTAACGAATCTGAATTATTTACCGCCCATGGGCTCTCAGGCGTTGCGCGAGGCGATCGTCTCCCGGCTAGCGAACTGGGGGATCGAAACAACGGCTGAAAATGTGCTGATCACTTCCGGCTCATTGCAGTCCCTGCAATTGATTGCTGTGTCACTGCTGGCACAGGGGGCGACGGTCTACACCACACCGGCGAGTTACCTGAAATCACTACGGGTGCTGCAGTCAGTCCACGCGCACTTTAAGTCGCTGCCAACGGATGGTGAGGGACTGCAGTACTGGCACATCGCGGCTGAAGACCGCCAGCGGTTGCTGTACGTGATCCCCACCTTTGATAATCCAGATGGTGAGGTCATGTCCCGGCAGCGCCGTGAAGACTTGATTCAGTACGCCCAAGAACGCCAGCTACCTATTATCGAAGACAGCGCCTATCAGGATCTGTGGTTAGACACGCGACCGCCGCAACCGCTAAAAGCCCTTGATACGGCCGGCAACGTGTTGTACTTAGGGTCGATCTCCAAATCACTGGCACCTGGTATGCGAATTGGCTGGATCGTGGGGCCGCAGTCGATCATCAAGCGACTGGCGGACGTTAAAATGCAGACCGATTATGGCGCTAGTTCGCTGTCTCAGATGGTGTTGACTGAAGTGTTAAATGATGCGGATTATGATCAGTATTTAAACCGGTTGCGTCAGCAGCTTAAACGGCGGCGCGACCACGCCGTAACCGTTTTGAAAAGGGAACTCAGTAGTGTCGCAACTTGGCAAATCCCAGCTGGTGGGTTCTATATTTGGCTAACGTTAGCGTCGAAGATCAACGTTCAGCGGTTGTTTAACGTGGCTGCTCAAGCGGGGGTGCTGTTAAACCCCGGTTCGGTATATGGCAAGGGGGCGCAACAAAATGTGCGCCTATCTTACGCTTTTGCGGATGAAACCGTGTTTGAGCGTGGCATTAAAGTGGTGGCCAAGCTCATTTCGGACCAACTTTCAGCAGAATAAACCTAGTTTAACTGAAAATCAGCTGGCATGGCCCAGCCAAATTAAAGATTAATGACCAACCAAGCGTTTATTTATAAAGTCACAAAAAAATGGTTTGCTTATCAGTTTTACGCTGATAAACAAACCATTTTTAACTATTCAGTTACTCATCATCTTTATCTTTATCATCATCGTCGTCAGCAGGCGCGGGTTCGTTCACGGTAACTTCAAACCAGTTAATGAACGAGTTTTCGTAATCCACCACTTTGAAATCAAAGTTATCAATGTGGAGGACGGTGCCTTGCTTGACGTCGGGATGATTATCCAGAATGGAACCAGCCAGCGTGACCACGTCGTTTGTTTCAAATTCCTTAATATCGACATCAAAGTAACGTTCGAAATCATAAGTTGTCATTTTACCACTGACTTGGTAAGTGCCATTGGGCTGCTTAAAGATATCTTCATTAGAAGAATCATCGATTTCATCGCGGACGGTGCCAAAGAGTTCTTCGTAAATATCCTTATCAGTAATGATCCCTGAGGTACCGCCATATTCATCGACCACAACCACGATTGGTGTTTGTTTGCGAATCATCTGTTGGAGCACTTCAGTGATCGGTGTTGATTCAGGCGTGGTAGAAATATGCCGCAACAAGCGATCAATGTGAATCGTTGAATCGACTTGCTGCTGACGAATCAGGTCATAGTTATAAATATAGCCTAAGATCTTATCTTTATCACCGTGAGCCACAACGGGTAAGCGCGAGAACTTCTTTTGCAGATACATGTTAATGGCTTCTTTAACGTTGGCAGTGATATCGATCACGATCAAAGCGGTTCGGTCGATCATAATATCCTTAGCCACTTTATCGTTTAGTTCAAAGGCCCGCTGCATGTAGACGTAATCGTTTTTCTCCAATTCGCCACCAGCGACGGCGTTACGGGACAGGCTTAAAATTTCAGCCTGTGAAAAGACTTCATCACTCTCATTAGCGACTGGAAGTCCCAGCAGCTTCACTACCCCACTAGCGGAAGTATTGAGCAACCAGACAAAGGGGTAGAAGATGATGTGACAGTAATGCAACGGGGTCGTCACGAGCCGGAGGACCTTTAATGGCATATCGATAGAAATGTTTTTAGGGACAATTTCAGTAAAGACCACTTCTAAGTAAGTCAATAAGAGAACACCGAACACAGCACCGATCGCGTGAGCCGTCGCACCACCCGGATTAGTGTGGGTAATGTTGAGTAGGTCAAGCAAGATGGACGAAATCGTCGACTCACCTAACCAGCCTAAAATAATTCCTGCGACTGAAACCCCCACTTGGGTGGTTGAAAGGTACTCGTTTAAGTTCGTCACCATGTTCAACGAACGTTTTAACCTTTTTTTGGATCCTTCTCCGCTGTCCAAGGCCTCTTCAAGGGCACTCGGACGAGATTGAACTAAAGCAAATTCGCAAGCCACAAAGAAAGCTGCGACGAAGAAAGTGATTAATATGACAATCAAATTGATAATTATCTGACCACTATCCAAGAATTCATTCCTCATTTCTTAATAAAATCAACATTTAACGTTTATTCTCCATTATAACGCTAGTCGGTTCCTTTTTTAACTGTTACTAGGCAGTTTATTGGCTATCGATTAGTAGAGAAGTCAAACATAGCAGTATTTACAGCGATTTACAAGAAATTCTGAAATAGTTTTAATGCATGGATGCGGAGGTGACCGTATCCACGATTTCGTTGGTTGCCGACTTAGCGGCGATTGGGCCAAACGTAAAGATATCCGCCAGTGAATTACCACCGAGACGGTTACCGGCGTGAAGTCCGCCAGCCACTTCACCAGCTGCGTACAGGCCATTTATCCGGTTGCCATCGGTATCCAGCACGTGGGCACCAGCGTCGATCGTCAAGCCGCCCATAGTGTGGTGAATGGCGGGTTTCCTTGGTGTCGCGTAGAAGGGCGCCTTTTCAACCTTCAAATCAAAGACGCTCTTACCGAAGTCGGGGTCGCTGCCTTGATCCACGTAGGAATTGTAAGTGGCAACCGTTTTTTCAAGCGTCTTTGGATCCATGCCAATTTGGGTAGCCAGATCAGCCAATGTGTCAGCCTTAAATAACCGGCCGTCTTTAATCTGCTGTTCCAACTGTTCTTCGCTGGTATTATAAGCGGTTTTCTTGATCTCATTATCGGCGATTAGATAGAACAGGCCGCCGTTATCGAAGGCTGCTTTTGCCAAAACGTCACGTTCGGCATACTCGTTGACGAATCGCTTACCCTGCTGGTTGACCATTAAGAAGTTGGCGGGTGGACACTGGATACCGGAGAAAAGCTCACCGGTCTTGGGATCGGAAACGGGCATCATTTGAATGAAGCCCATTCCCGTTAAAGCAGCGTGGGCCTGCTGACCCAATTTGATCCCATCACCAGTGATGGTCGGGGCGTTGGTGGTCGCGATATTGTCATCGATGGTTTGCCAAGCAGTATTGTACTTTTGAACTAACGCCGTGTTGGCACCAAAGCCGCCAGAAGTTAAGATCACTGCTTTTGATTGAACCGTAAAGGTATGGTCGCCGGGTTTCTCAACCAGGACACCACTTAAGTGCCCCTTAGCGTAGAGCAGTCGGGTAACCGGGCTGTCGGTTAAGATAACACCGCCATTGTGTTTCACGTAGGCGCTGAGTGCTGAAATATAAGCGTAGCCAGCGTTTTCCACGGGCTTATGCCCCCGGCGCCACAGAGCACCGACTGGCATGGCCACGTCTGAGGTATCGAACTTAACGCCAATCTTGGCGAGCCATTTCTGGGCTGCCAGATCATTATCGGTTAACGTCTTGACCAGATCGTAGTTACCATAGATCCGGTGACCCTTCAAATCAGTCCGGACACCGCCCAAATAAGTTTGAATGCGGTGAAGTTCGACGGAATCGAAGAGGTAGGACTTGTTGTCCTTCGTATCAGCAAAGTAAGCCTTGATCTGTGACTGTAAGGTTTTGAAATCAGCCTGATATTCCGAATCAATATCGTCGACCTTCATATCAAGTAGGTTTTGCAGGGTTTGGTGTTCACCCGGTAACGCGTCAAACTGGTTTTGCCAATCGGGATCAGCTGCGTTCATTGGTCCGCCGGTTCGGATGGTATTCCCACCTAAAGCCGGTGCCTTTTCCAATAGTACGACTTTGCAGCCTTGATCCAGTACCGTTGCGGCAGCTGCTAATCCAGCACCGCCGCCACCGATGATGACAACGTCGGTTTGCAGGTCAGTATTTTCGGCAACTTTCGGCACGTACTTATCCCGGTTTTGCCACTCTTGGGCGTTTCCGCCGGCCTGCTTGATTGCTTCAGCCACGCCGGCCATAATTCCCCGGCTAGTCTCGGAAGCGCCGGTGACGGCATCCACGTTGAGGGTTTGACCATCGACGATTGCGTCAGGAATCCGGTCATAAACGACGTCACTGATGCCAGCGGTTTCCGATTTTTGGTCGACATTAATGGCTTCAATGCGATCGGCTGAAAAAGTAACGTCCATGGAGAACGTCCCGTTATGACCTTGAGCCGAAACGGTATACTTACCTGGTTTAAATGTTTGCTTATCGTTTGCCATGTGATAACTTCCTTTTTAAAAATTCTTTTTAGTTTTTTCAATTAAATGATAGCGGATACATTACTAATTCTACCATGAATTAGCGATGCTGGGTGAGAGGCGGTTTACGCGTTGCCCACACGCACTGTCAAAAAGCTGAAAAGCACTTTTTAAACGTTTATTTTAGCCCAATAGGTCCCGTCAGCTCGGCTTCTAAACAGCATAATCGCACACCTTTTGGAAAATAGTGCTAAAATAAAATTGCAACACAAATCAAAGGAGATCTTAGTTATGGCAACAAAAAGTGCAGACAAGGATAAGGATAAAGAAGCAACCAAGCCAGCTTTTGAATATACTGATGAAATGATTCAAAAGGCTGCCGACCTGATTGTTAAGCAAGGTTATGCTACTCGCAAGGACATTCCAGAAATGAAAGATTTGGACTGGGCTTACGGATTGGGTGAAAAAGTCGACAAGTATTTTAATGATAAAAATGCTGGTCGCTTTATCTACCATGAAGACTTTGACTATGCTGGCGGGGATATCGCTGCCATTATTTTCGACATGGATCAGGTCAAGACCCGTACTGATGCGCTTAAGAAGTTGGGTGAAGTATTGGGTGAAAAGATTATCGATGGTCATCTGGACGAAATCGAACACGACATTACAAATTAATCTCTGAAGCCTTGCCGAATGGTAAGGCTTTTAATATTGGCTGATAAGCGTAATGGCGACCATAATTAATTGGCTTAACTCCTTTATTTGTGAAGTAATTTGTTTAGTTATTTATGGTGAACAGGCAGTTTGAAAATTGCTGAAAGTAACGAAGCTTGTTTATTAAAGCCTTAAAACATTGATATAGCAATCATACTAGTAGTTGTTAAGATTGAGAAAAACGTCAGGTCAAACGTTTACACTATTTTGTATCAGTGTTAATATTAAAAAGTTAACAAAGTAAAGTCACGTACAATTTTAAATTAGGAGCGTAGATCATGAAGGAAAATTTTGATTTCTTAATGCCTAGTGTCAACTTCTTCGGTAAAGGTGTCATCAAGAAAATTGGTGACCGTGCCAAGATGCTAAACATGAAAAAACCATTAATCGTTACTGGTAAAGTCTTAGAAGGTATGGAAAATGGTCCAGTTACTCAAACTTTAGATTCATTGAAAGCTGCTGGTGTGGATTACGTTATCTTTGACGGCGTTGAACCAAACCCTAAGATCCGTAACATCCAAGCTGCCAAGAAGATGTACTTGGATAACAAGTGTGACAGTATCATCACTGTTGGTGGTGGTTCTTCTCATGATTGTGGTAAAGGGACTGGTATCATTTTAACGAACGGTGACGACATCACCAAGTTAGCCGGTATCGAAACACTTGAAAACCCATTGCCACCATTGATGGCCGTTAACACCACTGCCGGGACTGCTTCAGAATTGACCCGTCACTGTGTGATCACTAACGAAGAAACTAAGCTGAAGTTCGTTGTTGTTTCATGGCGTAACATTCCACTGGTTTCCTTCAATGATCCAATGCTTGAATTGGATATTCCTAAGGGCTTAACTGCCGCAACTGGTATGGATACCTTTGTTCAATCAATCGAACCATACGTTTCAACCAACCGTAACGAAATCACTGACGGCCAATGTGTTGAAGCAATCAAGTTAGTTGAAGAGAGCCTTCGTGAAGCCGTTGCTAACGGTCACAACCTTGAAGCTCGTACTAAGATGGTCGAAGCTGAAATGTTAGGTGGGATGGCCTTCAACAACGCTGACCTCGGTTACGTTCATGCCATGGCTCACCAATTGGGTGGCCAATATGACGCCCCTCATGGTGTTTGCTGTGCAATGCTGTTACCAATCGTTGAAGAATACAACATTCCAGCATGTCCAGAACGCTTTGCTGAATTAGCTAAGATCATGGGTGAAAATACTGATGGTCTGTCAACGCGTGACGCTGCTGAATTGTCGATCAAGGCAATGCGTCAGATGTGTGACGACTGTGGCATTCCACGCTCAATCAAGTCAATTGGTGCAAAGCCAGAAGACTTCGAATTGATGGCTGAAAATGCGTTGAAAGATGGTAATGCACCTTCGAACCCACGTAAGGGTACTAAAGAAGACATCGTTAAATTGTTCCAGGAAGCGTATGACCAAAAGTAGAGAGCGCAATTAAAAGCGTTTAGCTCCCGGCCACATAAACAAATAAGAACCAGAACCCTGAACTTGGGGTTCTGGTTCTTATTTGTTTATGTGGCCGGGAGCTGCTTTTAAGTGCGCGTTTCGGCAAGAGAACATAGAAGAACCAATCCCTGAACTTGGGGTTCAAGTTCTTATTTGTTTATGTGGCCGGGAGCTGCATTTTATTGCGCGTTTCGGCAATATAGCCTAGAAAAAGGTGGGGTTTTATTGAAGCACCAACTGGCTAAAAATAGCCAGCCAATAAAGTGCATAAAAAGTTTGACCTTTACTGATAATAAATTAAAAAAGTTGTAGGTGTCATTTTTATGTAGATTAAAGTGATTTTTAAAACGCTGATATAACAGTATTTGTAAGCCTAAATTCTAAAGGAATTAGCACTCTAGATATTCGAGTGCTAATTCCTTGCATTCCTGACCAATACTGACTAATATATACACTGTAAGGTTGGTAAGGAGGTAACAAGCACCGAGTTATCGGCCTTAGCTAAAAATTCTGAAAGGGGTTTTTCTCTATGACTAACTTATTAGCAAACAGAAACATTAATGATATGGATCCAATGAACTTCTTCAACGACTTCGGTAACTTTGGTCAGAAGTTCTTTAACGATGACGAAATGAAGACTGATATTAAAGAAAACGACAAAGATTACGAAGTTTCCGCTGAACTGCCTGGTTTTAAGAAGGATGGCATTCATATTGACTATCGTGACAATACGTTACGGATCAACGCCGTTCACAATTTGGACAAGGAAGATAAGGATGAAAAAGGCCGCGTCCTTCGTCAAGAACGCAGCTCAAGCAACGTCACCCGCAGCTTCTATCTGCCAGGCGTTGATCAAGATAATGTCAAGGCAACCTACGATGGCGGTATTTTGAAATTAACATTGCCAAAGATGACTGAAGATCAGCAAGACAGCCACCACATCAGCATTGACTAATCGTTGTTGAGAATTTGATTGCAATTACCAAAGAGGCGCACCGAATTAAGTTTCGGTGCGCCTCTTTTTGTCTAATCGTGATGGACCTTATATTGTTTGCCGTTTTCGTAAACCAGTTCGGGATCGTCCCCGGTACGTTGATTGCGGTTTAATAAATCGACCATGCCGCATTCGTCTTCGGAGAGGTCAAAATCTAATTGGTAGTTTTCTTTGATTCGGCTAGGGGTCTTGGATTTAGGAATAATGGCAACGCCGTTTTGCAGGTGCCACTTTAAAATCAGCTGAGCAACCGAAACGTGATGGTGATCAGCCATTTTCTTCAGCATTTCATCATCCAGGGTGACCCCGCGTCCCAGTGGGCTCCAAGCTTGCGTCACAATGTCGTGGGCTTTATCAAATTGGACTAGCGCGCGCTGGTTGAGATACGGATGTAATTCAACTTGATTAACAACGGGCATTTTCTTGGCCTTGGTCTTTAAGAGTTCCAGGTGGGCCATGCTGAAGTTAGAAACCCCAATTGACTTCACCTTACCGTCTGCCTTGAGCTTTTCCAGTGCGCGCCACGTATCAAAGAAGTACTTCTGAACCGGCCAATGAACCAGTAACAGATCAAGATAGTTCATTTTGAGCCGCTTGAGTGAATCATCAACCGTTTGAATCGTATGATCATAGCCCTGGCTGATTTCCGCCACCTTGGTCGTGATAAAGACCTGATCGCGCGGAATTTGCAGGTTGACTAACGTTTGACCCAGAAAATCTTCGTTGCGGTAGATCTGGGCGGTATCAAATAACCGGTAACCAGCATCGAACGCCGTTTTAATCGTCGTATCCATCATTTCTTGCGTATTGATCAAGTAAGTTCCAAACCCGACCAGCGGCAGTTCATTACCGTCCGCCAGTTTAACTGTTTTTTCAACCATTCTACGTTACTCCTTCTCTGATAGTCTTCCAATCCATTATAGCAAAAGCGCTTACAATTATTGGTATTTCTTTAAAGAAATCAGCAAATTGCCCCAAGTTGGTTGGAAGTTTTGTACAATACTGTTAATAGATACGAAGGGTGGTTTGGTGCATGCCGATTTCACAGGGTCTAACAGCAAAACAAGTGCAGCAACGAATCGATGCTGGACAGCAAAACGAGCCGGCACCGTCTTTAACACGGTCGATCAAGGAGATTTTCCGGGATAATTTACTGACCTGGTTTAACCTGATCAACTTAGTTTTAGGCGCGTTGGTGCTGATCACAGGGAGCTATAAAAACGAATTGTTTTTGGGCGTCGCCATCGTGAATACGGCTATCGGTATTATTCAAGAAATTCGCTCCAAACACCAGATCGATAAAATGAGCCTCCTGTCTGAAGCAACTTATCGGGTTCAGCGAGCGGCGGGGACCGTCCAGCTTCACCAAGACGCAATCGTCCAAGATGACCTGTTAGTGATGCAGCGGGGCGATCAGTTACCAGTTGACGGCATTGTTAAGGCTACTAAGGGGATTGAAGTTGACGAATCCCAGATTACTGGTGAAGCCACGCCAATTACTAAGCAAACGGGAGACACAGTCGTCTCCGGCAGCTTCTTGGTGAGCGGTCAAGCAGTCGTCCAAGCGACTCACGTTGGGGCGAAGAGTTTCATTAATACGTTATCCGGCGAAGTTCAGTCGGGTGAGAGTACGAATAGCCAGCTGCTCAATACCATTAACCGTATCATTAAGATCTTAACCATCGTGATTGTGCCCCTTGGTGCCGTTCTTTTTATTTCAAGACTGTTAAATCACAGCAGCATCAACCAAGCCATCTTAGGCACTACCGCGGCCATGATCGGGATGATCCCTGAAGGACTAGTTTTGCTGACCTCGGTTTCTTTAGCGGTTTCTGCCATGAACCTTGCCCATCATCGGGTTCTTGTTCGGGAGCTTCCCGCCATTGAAGGGCTGGCTCGCGTTGATGTTTTGGGATTGGATAAAACGGGGACCATTACTAGTGGTAAATTGCAGCTGAGCAAAATTGTCCCGTTGAACCATCAAACACTCGACCAAGTAAAACTGATCGTGGGCGGAACAATCAACGCGATCGGCGATGATAACGAAACTGCCCGCGCTCTGAATAGTGTGTTAGCTGATCCGGGCTGGCAGGCCACTCAGGTCGTGCCATTTTCTTCAGCCAGAAAGTGGAGCGGTGTCCAGGTTGATCAGCAAAACTACGTCATTGGCGCACCGGAATTTATGCTCAAACAGGTTCCGGCTGACCTGACCAAGCAAATTGAAGGGTATGCTGCGGATGGGTTACGAGTCTTGTGTATTGCCCAAACTACTGAATTGCAGCCCGATAATTTAGGTGAAGTGACTTTACTGGGCTTGATCTTGATCGAAGATGAAATTCGCGAAAACGCCGTTGATACGTTTCGTTATTTTCAAAACCAGGATGTGGCGTTAAAGGTTATTTCGGGTGATAATCCCACGACGGTGGCTAATATTGCTTCTCGAGCGGGCATTAAGCATTGGGATAAATTAATTGATATGAGCACTTTAGGCGACGATATCGATTATGATCAGCTAGTGGCTAAATACACCGTCTTTGGCCGGGTGACACCGACCCAGAAAAAGCAGTTAGTGATGGCTTGGCAACGTGCTGACCATACGGTTGCCATGACCGGCGATGGCGTGAACGATATTTTAGCGTTGCGGCAGGCGGACTGCGGAATCGCCATGGCCAGTGGCAGTGAGGCGGCTAAGAGTATTGCTGACTTCGTGCTGGTTGACTCCAACTTTGATGCCATGCTCAACGTTCTAAATGAAGGTCGGCGAGTGATCAATAACATTGAACGGGTGGCAGCTCTATACTTGATTAAAACGATGTATTCGGTCGCCCTGAGCCTAATTTTCATTTTTATGAGCAACGGGTATCCGTTTCAGCCGATCCAGTTAACCCCGATTTCAGTCCTGACCGTTGGGATTCCGACGTTCTTCCTGGCACTGGAGCCGAACTACCAGCGCATCTCCGGTCAGTTCATGAAGCAGGTCATGGTGATCGCGGCACCAGCGGCCATTTGCGTGGTGACGTATATTCTCATCATTGACCTGTTTGGCGGTGTGCAATTTAATTTAAACTACGCGGAAACGTCGACTCTGTCAGTGTTATTAACGGGGGCAGTTTGTTTGGTGGCGTTACTGATGGTTGCCAGACCGCTTAACCGGTTGAAATTGGGGTTAGTCGTGTTAATGGGCGGTTGTTTTGCCCTGATCTTTGTGTTCTTTGGGAAACTGTTCTCGTTAGAAGGCATCTTTAACTGGGCAATGGCACTCTTTTACTTGCCGCTGTTAGCAAGCGTGTATCCCTTCTTCTATCTCGTTCAAGAGATCGTTGGCAAGCGGATTCTAGCTCGGATTAACTGGCAGTGATAGGGGTTTAATATATCGGATTATCTAGTTACTAAAACCAGATAAACGTGTTACAATAACTATGATGTAATTAATCATACGATATAAAAAGGAGTGGCAATATGGCAGAATTCGATCAGTATCACCGCTGGGAAGCTCAGATTCGGCAAATTCAGTTACCGCACTGGAGTGAACTGCCCAAGTTTGATTTGTATATGGACCAAGTCGTGGCGTTTGTTAACGATGCAATCGGGCAGCTAGGTGTGGAACTGATCACGCCCGCCATGATCAATAATTACGTGAAGCACCAGGTGATCATCGCGCCAGTCAAAAAAAAGTATCAGACCATGCAGCTAGCCGATCTACTCTTGATTGGGCTGCTGAAGCCACTCTTTTCAACGGAAACGATCCGGCACGGTATTGACCAAGTGACTGCTGGTGACTTCCCCAAACAGGCTTACGATAATTTTATCGATGTGTTGAATGAAGCACTGAAGAATTTAGGCCAAGGACAGCCGGAAACACCCGCTAAAACGTTAAACGACAAGCTTATGCAGGTGGCTGCGGATACGATCGTTAACCGGATTCAATCGGAGCAGTTATTGCGGATGATTGAGAAACCAATTAAGCCAATTAAACAAGTTAAGTAATATTTCAAAAAAGTTTCGAATTATTTCGAAACTTTTTTATTTTGCTTCAAAACGCCTATGTTATGGGAATTATAAGCACTATGAAAATTATTTTCAGAAAAAGTTTCACTTGTGAATGCTATAGTAAGTGATTTCACAAACTAGTTATTTAAGCGCTTTCATTGCTGATTTAATCATGAAAGCACTTGTATACACCGCCGATAAAGGAACTAAATCAATCAAAAAATGAGCAAAATCAATTTAAATTTGCCTATTTACATTTAAAAAAAGTGTGATAATATAGTTTTTGTGAAAGAGATAACAAAGAAATTAACCAATATTTCCATGATGGAGGGTTAGCAATGTTAAAAGAAATGAATTCAAAAGAAAATAATAAACAGGCCAAGAAGCCCGTCAGCGTCAATGAACACATCGATGCCTTAGTTAATAAAGCTCACGATGCACTTTGTGGCATGGATGACTTTACTCAAGAAAAGGTTGATCATATTGTGCACCAAATGGCAATCGCCGGTTTAGATCAACATATGCGCTTAGCTAAGTTAGCTGTTGATGAAACTGGTCGTGGTGTTTGGGAAGATAAAGCCATCAAAAACATGTTTGCTACTGAAGAAATTTGGCACAGTATTAAAAACGATAAAACCGTTGGTATCATTGAAGACGATAAAGAACGTCAATTAATCAAAGTTGCTGAACCACTAGGAATCCTAGCTGGGGTTACACCAGTTACCAACCCAACTTCTACTACTATGTTCAAATCATTAATTGCGGTTAAGACGCGGAACCCAATTATCTTCGGTTTTCATCCACAAGCTCAAAAATCTTCTGTTGCTGCTGCTAAGGTCATGCGCGATGCAGCGATTGCAGCCGGTGCTCCAGAAGGCGTTATTCAATGGATTGAAGAACCAAGCCTTGAAGCAACCACTGCTTTGATGAACCATCCAAAGGTTGCCTCAGTACTTGCTACTGGTGGTCCTGGTATGGTTAAGGCCGCTTATTCAACTGGTAAGCCAGCCTTAGGTGTTGGTCCTGGTAACGGTCCTGCTTACATTGAAAAGACGGCTAACATCAAGCGTGCGGTTAACGACATCGTGCTTTCAAAGACCTTTGATAATGGGATGATCTGTGCCACTGAAAACAGTGTCATCATCGATGCTGATATTTATAACGATGTTAAGCAAGAAATGAAAGCTCGTAAGGTCTTCTTCATTAAGAAGGCTGACCAAAAAGCTTTAGCTGATGCAATGTACGATCCAAAACGTGGCAGTGTTAAGGGCCCTATCGCTGGGATGGCTGCTGTTAAGATCGCTAAATTAGCTGGTATTGACGTACCAGAAGATACTAAGGTTTTAGCTGCTGAATTAACAACAGTTGGTCCAGACAACATGCTCTCAGCTGAAAAGCTTTGCCCAGTAATCTCTGTTTACAAGTCAGCTGACCATAAGGAAGGCTTCAAGATTGCGAACGATCTGTTGCACTTTGGCGGTCTTGGCCATACTGCAGCCATTCACACTGAAGATGAAGATCTGGCTACTGAATACGGGATCAAGATGAAGGCTAGCCGGGTATTGGTTAACACACCATCTGCTTTAGGTGGTATCGGTAACCTTTACAACGAAATGATTCCTTCATTAACCCTTGGTACTGGTTCATGGGGCAAGAACTCTGTTTCACATAACGTGTCATCATTTGACCTATTAAACATTAAAACAATCGCAAAGCGGCGGAATAATATGCAGTGGATTAAATTACCTCGAGTTTACTTTGAAAAGACGTCAGTTCGTTACCTCGGCTCAATGCCTGGTGTTAAGAAAGCCTTCATCGTTGCTGATCCAGCTATGATCTCACTTGGCTATGTCGACAAGGTTTTAGGTGAATTAAAGCGCCGTCCAGATGGCATCGAATATCAACTCTTCTCAGTAATGGAATCAGATCCAACTACTGATACGGTTGAAAAAGGCTATGCTCAAATGAAGGCCTTTAAGCCAGATACGATCATTGCTTTAGGTGGCGGTTCACCAATGGATGCTGCCAAATGCATGTGGTTATTCTACGAGCATCCAGATGCAAGCTTCTTCGGTGCAAAGCAGAAGTTCTTGGATATCCGGAAGCGGACTTACCAGTTTGAAAAGGCTAAGAAGGCACAATTCGTTGCTATTCCAACCACTTCAGGTACTGGTTCAGAAGTAACACCATTCGCTGTTATTACTGACTCTAAGACCCACGTTAAGTACCCATTAGCTGACTACGCATTGACTCCAGACGTTGCCATTGTGGATTCACAATTTATCGAAAGTCTGCCAAAGAAGACCATTTCATGGGCTGGTTTGGATGTCTTGACCCACGGTATCGAATCCTTTGTTTCAAACATGGCTTCAGATTACACTCGTCCATGGTCACTGCAAGCTATCAAGTTAGTCTTTGATAACTTAACGGCTTCATACAATGGTGATCAACATGCCCGTGAAGAAATGCATAACGCGGCTACCATTGCCGGGATGGCCTTCGCTAACGCCTTCTTAGGTGTTAACCACTCAATCGCCCACAAACTTGGTGGTGAGTTCGGTCTGCCTCATGGTTTGGCAATTGCGATTACCTTGCCACACGTTATCAGATACAATTTCAAGGAACCTCGTAAGCTGACTACTTGGCCTAAATACGAATACTTCCGTGCGGATGAAGACTACGCTGAAATTGCCCGTTACGTTGGTTTAACTGGTAAGAACAACGAAGAACTTAAAGAAGCTTTGGTACACAAGATTATCGATTTGGCTCACTCAGTTGACGTTACCTTGAGTTTGAAGGCGAACGGCGTTGACAAGAAACACTTCGATGAAAAGGTTGATGACTTGGCCGAATTAGCTTATGAAGACCAATGCACGACTGCTAACCCTAAGGAACCACTCATCGGCGAATTGCGTCAGATTATGATCGATGAATATGATGGTAAGGGTGTGGAGAAATAGAGCGTAAAAAAAGACGCTTAGCTCCCAGAATATAAGAGAAATAGCCCCATACAGTCCGGTTTTGACTGTGTGGGGCTATTTCTCTTATATGGCCGGGAGCTAAGCGTCTTTTTTTTGCGCGTTTCGACACGGTAACATTGGAGAGTCCGGTTTTGACTGTGTGGGGGATTCTTCTTATATGGCCGGGAGCTGTCTTTTTTTGCGCGTTTCGGCAAGATAAACTGATTTCTCCTAAACCTTTACACATTCAATACGCAAACCATGCAGAAACGCTAGAAACGTTCTGTACACTTAGCTTGTAGTCGAGTGAACCACTACAAATAGGAGGGCGAAAAATGTCAACTTTGATATTTGGTCACCGTGGTATTCCAGCAAAATTTCCGGAAAATTCAATGCAGGGGTTTCGGTATGCTGTTGAGCACAATGTTGAAGGATTGGAGTTTGATGTGCACTTAACCCGTGATCGCTTACCCGTTATTATGCATGATGAAAAAATCAATCGAACCACGAATGGCAAGGGCAGAATCTGTGACTATGATTACGAACAGTTAGCGCTATTTAAACTAAGTAACGGCGAATCAATTCCGACGTTATATGATTTACTAGAATTGGTGAGAAACGCTGACGTGATCTTAAACCTCGAATTTAAAACTGATCAAATTCACTATAAAGGGATCGAAGAAATCGTTTTAAAGCAAGTGAGTCAAGCCTATTTGAGACACCCCGTCATTTACTCGTCCTTTAACTTAGCTAGTTTAAAAATTTGTCAGCAATTAGATGACAGTCAAAACTATTGTTACTTAGCGGGACACGCGATTCGCGAACCGCTTCAATTTTTAAGAAAAGAACATTTAAATGGGCTGCATTTACGGCGAGCTCAGGATAATGAAGGATTGATTGAGCGTATTTGGACGGTCAATAATGAAAAACGGATGCTCAAGCTTTTCTCACAAGATGTCGACGGTATCTTTACGGATGATTTTGAGAAAGCCATGGCGACGCGCGAACAGATGCTCGTTGGGTCACTGTAAAAAATTGATATTTAACCGAATAATCAAGATAGCGCCACGGGTTCCAAGTTTAGAAACCGTGGCGCTATCTGACTGATTCTCTGAAAGTTAGTTTTTTTCGGATTCTTTCGTTTTCTTTGGTTCTTTGTCCGGAAACAGCCGGTACATCCATTTTGAAAAGTAGTTTGACCCAATAATGATTAAGTAAACGCCAAGGTACATCGCAGCAATTAATTGAATCAGAAACACTGGCCAGCTCTTGATCGTGATGTTGGTGATGATCAGCATCGTTGTCCCCCAAGCCAGTAGCCAGGCCGGGACTTCCGCAAACTTCATGATGGTTCCTTGCAAAAATAACACGAGGAAGGTTAAAAAGCCTAAAATAACAGAACTCGTTATTAAGCCGCCTAAATGTGGCAGGGCTAATAGCCAGAGGCAAAAACAGCCTAAGGCAATTCCCAACAGAAAACTAACTGAGATATTTAAAACCTTATCCATTGGTGCACCAGCACCGAAGAAGTAGGAGGCGGCAATGAAGGCGGCACCGCTCATCCAAAGGTTAAATACACCAGCAATCAGGCAAAAAATGAGGGTAGTGAGGCCAACGCCAATGGATGAGATCCAGACGTCTTTACTAATCTTCATGATTTTCACTCCTTTAACAAAAGTCAGCCACTGGAACATAATATCGTTTCAGTGACTGAGCTTTTGATTATACAGGTTTCTAAGGACTGATTCTAGTAAAGACGTTGTGAAACGACATCAATTTTTGATGGATCGCCTTTACGGCCTTCTTTCATCACGATTTTACCAGGATGAATGGCATGCACTGGACAAACTAAGGCACAAAGATGACAGCCAACGCATTTACTTGTGTCGATCGAGGGACGCCGCGTTTTTTCATCCCAAGAAATGGCTTGGTGTGCACCGTCGTAACAGCTGATGAAGCAACGGCCGCAGCCGATACACTTATCCCAGTCGATTTCGGGGTACATCTTGTAATCCCGATCCAGATCTTCAGCTGGAACGATGTTTTTATTGGCCAAACCAACGAGTTCTGACAGGTGTTCAACACCTTGTTCTTCCATGTAGTGCATCAGACCGTTCTTCATATCTTCCACGATTCGGTAACCATATTGCATCACTGCGGTGGTTACTTGCAGGGTAGTTGAGCCCATTAAGATAAATTCAACGGCATCTTCCCAAGTTTCGATACCACCAATACCAGAAATAGGTAATTGCTCCAAGCCAGAAGCTACCCGCAACTGTTGAATGAACCGTAGGGCAATGGGTTTAACGGCTTTGCCTGAAAGGCCGGAGACGGATGATTTGCCGTTAACGATCGGTAAGGCAGTTTTCTTTTCTAAATCCACGTTGGCAATTGATTTCACGGTGTTGATCGTCGCAATTCCATCGGCACCGCCGGCTAAAGCGGCTTTAGCTGCTGGTACCATATCGGTAATGTTAGGCGTCATCTTGGCCATCATTGGTAAGTCTGATCCGCGTTTAACGGCTTCACAATATTTCTTGACCAATGGCGGGTTTGACCCAACGTCAGAGCCCATGGCGTGAGACGTCATTTGCGGACATGACAGGTTCATTTCAATCATGTCGGCACCGGCTTCAGTTACCAGTCGGGCGAGTTCCTCCCAGTCCTTTTCAGTGGGACCCATGATGGAAGCAATAACCACTTTGTCAGGATAGTTTTCCTTTAGTTTCTTTAAGTCAGCCAAATTTTGTTTTAAGGGATGTTCGGCAATTTGTTCCATATTTTTAAAGGCAACGAAGGGAGTGGCTTCCTTAGTGAGTTCATCGAAACGTGGTGAAACCTCATCGACTTCGAAATCTTCGGGTCCAATTGTCTTGAAAACAATGCCGCCCCATCCCTCATCAAAAGCTTTAGCACACATTTCGTAACAGTTGTCTACCGGCGAAGAGGATAGACAGAAGGGGTTTTCAAAATGAACACCCAAAAAATCGATTGATATATCTTTATTGATCATCGCGATTACCTCCTAAAATACTATCGATCTCACCAGCGACTTCTTTCCCTTTTTGAACGGCGTAAACAACGGTTTTATCGCCTTGGGCAATGTCACCCGTAATGAAGACTTTGGGATCATGGGTCTTATAACCTGCTGAGGGGGCTTCACCGTGTTCTAGCTTGATGCCCAGATTCTTAGCGTTGGTTTCCTGGCCAATGGCTAAAATAATTGTGTCAGCTTCAATGGTCATTTCACTGTTGATGTGGCGGTGCTTGAGGGTGACAGTGTGACCGTTGACGCTGTCGGGAACGTAGCCATCAATAATGGTGACCCCTTCACGTTCAGCACCGGCCAGTTCCTTTTTAGAAGCCCGAAATTCGTCGAACTGTTCATAAACGGCGTCAGTAACGTGTTCAACACCTAATTTTTTCAAGGTCGTGACCACGTCCATTGCAACGTCACCACCACCGATCACTAATGCGTTGTCAGGTAAGTCGATATTACCTTTAGCTTGTTTAGTTCGCGCTAAGAAGGAGACGGCAGTTTCAACTGCATCGTTATTTTCAAACATGGGTAGCATTTTGGCTTCACTGGCACCGATGGCAACGATTACGGCGTCATTTTCGGCTTTGAGCTGATCCATGGTCATGTCTTTACCGATAATCGTGTTGAAATGAATGTTGGCGCCCATGTCGGTGATCCGTTTGATTTCGTAATCGACGATGTTACTTGGTAAACGGTATTCAGGAATGCCATAGGTCAAATAGCCGCCAGCTTTGGCGTTCTTTTCGTAAATATCAACACTATAGCCCTTTTCAAGCAGGGTGGTTGCGGCTTGTAAGCCAGCGGGGCCGCTGCCAATAATGGCAATGTGCATCCCGTTACTGTCACCCGCATGCAGGATGTGCATATCATCAGCCTGTTCGAAATCAGTGACGTAACGCTGAATACCGCCAATGTCGATTGGAACGTCAATACCGCTGCGTGAGCAAGCCAGTTCACAGTACTTTTCAGTTGGGCAAACTCGAGCACAAATGGCGCCTAACGCGTTATTTTCGCGGATCGTTTCGGCAGCGCCTTTGACGTTACGGAAACGGACACTGCGAATAAATTTGGCTGGGTCGGTATGGGCTGGGCAGGCAGCCGAACACGGTGCATCGTGGCAGAGCAAGCAGCGCGCTGCTTCTTCCATTACCGTAGTCATCGTATAACCTGGCGTTTCTGTTTCGTATTTTTTAGTCATGGTAATTGGCCTCGTTTCATTGAGAGTTAATAGTGAAGTGATTGTACTTTATTTCACATATCTGATGATTGTAGGATAGCATGGGGTGTCATAAAATAGCAAAAGCGCTTTCAAAATAAGCTGGGAAACAGGACAAACGACGCTAGTTGAGGAATATTTTGTATCAGATTTTAATATACAAAAGTATATAAATTGTCAGATATTTAAGCATAAATGCTGAAGTAGCAGGTTTTGATCAATTTTAATGTTTCGAAAAACCGTGCGATGAAAAAAAGTTATATCATTTTTGAATAGGATATTTTGATTAAAAATATGAACGAACTAGGGTGATGCCTAATAGTGGCAACTACTGGGTGCAGGTATAATAGTGGTAACTAAGAGTAGCGAACGGAGATGAAGATAGATGAATGTGACCGATTTTATTCAGCGGCGTAAAGCCTTAAAACTGTCTCAACGCAAGCTGTGTCAGGGGATCTGTACCCAAGCGACACTCAGTAGATTTGAGAATAACAGTCACGTGCCATCACTCACGATCCTAACGCAGCTTTGTGCCCGTCTTGGCATGACGGTCGAGACGTTATATCAATCAGAGGCCGACACGGTCAGTCAGGTTAATATCCAGCTTGATGAGATCGAAAAAAGTTTAATGATGGAGGATTACTGTCAGGCGTTTCAAAAATTGAGCGCAATCGATTCAGATCAGATCGAGTCAGTGATAGCCAAAATGCGATTTTATTATTTAAGGGGCTTGATGACCGCACTCACTAATGGCAATGTGCTTGATATCAGTTACGATCTATCGCTGATTTTTAACGTCTTAGATGTCAATCAAAAAACCATCTTCACCACCCTGGGTTTTCTCGGGATGGGTGAGATGTACGCCCGTAACCATCAACTGCAGCGTGCGCAATTTTACTTTGACAAAGTGAATGACTACCTGAGTCAATTACCAGCAGAGCAACAAAGTGAGCAGTATTACTTACGGGTACTCATGATGGTGTATTACACCGCCGAGTTTGAGATGACCCGCAATCATTACGCTGATAGTCAACGGCTGATCAAAGCCGGCGTGGGCTTGTGTTCCAGCCAGCACGTCACCTTTTATTTACCTAACTTAAAATTTTTAGCGACACGATGTGCGATTGCACTACATCAGCCAACCCAAAAGGTGCAGGGGCTGATGAGTGAAACGCTGGCCTTTGCTAAGATCAATCAAAATGAAGTGGTGGAAGTTAAATTAGCCGCGTTGAAACGACAACTAGAAAAGGGTCAGCTACGCGAGGCATAATTAAAAAGAGCTACCATTCATTTACAGTTTCCTGACAAGGGGTGTAAATGAGTGATAGCTCTTGTGATGTTTTAAAAGTCAACTAAGCCATTTTTCACGGCGTATTTAACTAGCTTGGCGTGAGACGGGTAGTCCAGCTTGCGCATGATACTAGATTTATGAGCCTCCACCGTTTTGGTCGTAATGAAGAGCCGGCTGGCAATCTCCTTATTGGAACAGCTTAAGACCATTAGCGGCAGCACTTCTTGTTCACGGCTGGATAGCGCTTTATAGTAGTAAAGCTGCTCGTCAGCTTGAGTCGAATTGATTTGTTTGAAGTCCGCCGGGGTCAAAACAATATTTTGATCGACAAAAATACGGTTTTGAACCACCGTTGTTAAAGCAGCGCTAAATTCTGATGCGGGTGAAGTTTTTAAAACGTAGCCGGCTGCGCCATAGTGCAGGCTGTCATCGATGTAGTGGTGTTCTTCGTGACTGGTATTAATGAGGACTTTGGTGTTAGGATAGTTATCGTGAATCCGGTGGGTCACGGTGACGCCGCATTCACCAGGTGGCATGGAGATGGCCATGACAACGACGTCGATGTCGCCTTCAGTGATTTTCACGTAAGCGTCCGTTGCATTACTGGTTTCCGCGATCACTTTAAAGTGCGGCTGAGCATTAATAATAGCTTTTAAGCCGGTACGATAGATTGGCTGGTTGTCAGCAACGAGCACGTGGTACATGAGCAAGCCCTCCTTTTCTTTAGTTTTTATTAACAATCAAGTCTAGTGTTAATAATGTCTAATGATTAATTCAATAATAGCATGATACATCAACAAAGTAAGCGATTTCACTCCTTTCCTTTTCATCGCTATATACTTGTGTTAAACTTAAGGAAAAATGAGAGAATCATGAATTTAAATTGAGAGTGGTGGTACAAAGTGAACGACAGTATCTACTTGCTAACGCCTGAAGATAAGAATTTCATTTCTCATGTTTGTCGCAACTTACAGACATTTATGCTCTGGGTAAATGAATCGGGGCATGCTGAAGACTTTAAAGTGCAAGAAGCACGTGAAAGCAGTGCCGACTATATATTAACGACGCTGTTAAAAAAATATCATATCGAATTAACTGATAAGGCTAAAGCTGAAAAACTGCTGGCAAATGGCAGTTTAGCAGTGGATGACATTAACGTTGTCGCAGTGGTGCAAGAGACTGCTCGGCTGATCGACACGTTTGCAGCAAGCGTTTCTTAATAAATGGACTATGAGTGAAGTAGCAGCGAGTTTTCTGATCAAACGAAAACTGGCTGCTTTTTTGGGTTCTAAAAGCGAACTCTCATACGGTAAGCGCTACAATTTGGTATACTACAGATAACAAATTCTGTAAAAAACAGGAAAGAGGATTAGACATGCTCAGTTATTTTGCCTTGATTACACTTGTTAAGTTATCAGGGTTATTGATCCCGTTTATTTGGTTCTTGTGGATCAGTAACCGGCGCTGGCGGTCTTGGGGAATTATCGCCATCGTCGCGTTATTTATCGTTAGCTACATTAACACCTACTTTAACCTGCCGGATCTAGCGTACCCATCGCTGATCGACGGCTGGCTGATGTGGCTGATTGGCGGGTTTGTCGTGGTACTGGTACTGCGGCGCTTCGTGTTCAATCCCAATGCCGTAAAAGAACGGGCGGTCAATGAGGACAACTTCTTTAGTCGGCTGCTGCGTAATTTCGGCATCACCATTGGCTGGCTGGGTCGCTTAGTTGGGGCCGCTGTGCTGGCCATTGTGATCTTGATGGTGCTCAGCGGGACTGCCTCGGTGATTACCTCGATGAATCCCAAACCGGCAGTCAATTCCATTAAGACGGATATCAATAATTCAACGGATGGCGCGCCGATGCCGGTGATTAAGAACAGTGCCGAGACACCGGTGGTCAACGCACCGCAGACCGTTTCTACTGACATGAACAACTCGCTGAACAGTTTTAAAAATTCTAACGTTTATGATTTGAATCATATGCGGGTTCAGATGTACAACGGCAAAATGGTTTACGTGGCGCCCGTTGAATTCTCTGGCGGTTTTTGGCGGTATATTCACTACCAAAAAGTACCCGGTTATTTCATGACGAACGCAACGGATAAGAATGCTGATCCGAAGTTTGTGGCCAAGCCAATGCGCTACACGCCAAGTGCCTACTTTAACCGCGATGCTGACCGGCGAATCAACGCTTATAGTATGGGGTACACCATGGTTGGCGATACTTCGCAGCTGGAAGTGGATAATAACGGGACACCGTATTACGTCCGCACACTAGCTAAACCAATTTCGTACTTTAACCGTAACTATGATTTTAAGCACTACAAAGTGGCCGTTTTAAACACGATCAGTGGCAAGGTTCACGTTTACTCGCCTAATAAGGTACCGAAGTTCGTGGATGTAGCAGCGACGCCAGAATTGGTTCAAAAAGAAGTTTCCATGTTCGGCCGTTACCGTCATGGTTTCTGGAATGCCACTAGCTTTGGTGGTCACAACGATGTGATGAAGCCAACTCAAGCTGGGACTGAAGGTGGCGACACCTTAACGCCATACGCCTATAAGGGCCGGATCTACTACTTCACTGGGATGACCAGTGTCAATAGTCACCAAAGTTCAATTCTGGGTTACGCCTTCGTGGATGCACGAACCAACACGCTGCACTACTACCGTGAACACGGGAATGTCATGACACCGGAACGGGCGATCTCATACGCGCAACAGGATATTAATCCGCAAAATTATAAAGGGACGTTACCGTTACTCTACAGAATAAACGGCAATCCAACCTGGGTCGTTTCCATGCTTGACCGGGATAATAATTCCTTTATGAAGTTTGTGTACTTGCTGGCGGATGGCAATAACCAAAGCGGGACGTACGCAATCGGTGACGATGCGCAAAGTACCTTGGAAATGTTCCAGCAACGGGTCGGTGCTAAGACAGGAACGACCGTTGAGCCGAAAGTGACTGGCAAGACGATTTCTGGGACCGTTGAGCGGGTGGTTAAACCGGACGATAAGCAGATCTTGTTTATCTTGAAGGGTGATAGCCACGTTTACCGGATGGATACATCGGCTAAGTCGTTTGAACCGATCTTCCAGTTTATTCAATCTGGCGACAAGGTCAGCTTTAAGGCGACTGCAACCGATAAGAACCAGTTAGCAACGGCAAACGTTGGGCTGGAGACTTATAAGAATCAGTCGATCAAGACGCAAAAATAAAATGGTAACGAGTTTCTAGAATATTAAAAACGTGGGCCGGCAGTTCAAAAGCGGTTCACGTTTTTTGATATCATGTGGTAATTATTATTTGACATCTGCTAAAAAGTCAGTATACTATTCAATATAGTTAGCCGGCTAATCAAATTATAAAGGTCTGAACTAAATGGAAAAAGGTAATTTCAACGATCGACCTGATGCGGCTCGTTTAGCGTTAAGCATCGGTGAGGTTCACTCGGATATTGACGCCGATACTGTTTTACAATTCTTGAATTTTCAGTGGTCTTATCGAGAAATGCAGCGGCAGTATGATGCTGTATTGACGAAATATCAATTAACGGAATCGCGATTCGTTATTTTGATGTTTCTCTATGAGGCCCCTAAGCAACAGCTGTTACCATTACAGTTGGCTGATAAATTAGGGACGACCCGTGCTACCGTCAGTAAGTTATTACGGGGGCTAGTCACCCAGGGACGGGTCACAAAACAGGCTTCACCAACTGATAAACGAGCGGCGCTAATCAGCTTGACCGCTGAAGGTGAACGGGTGTTATTATCGTTTCTGCCGCATAATTTTGATGCGGTTCAAACCCTATTTGGTAATTTAACGTCAGCCGAATTAACAACATTTTCTCATTTATTGGCAAAGATCAACCAGGGTACACAGACACTTAAAAACGAAATGGAGAACTAAACATGGATACAGAAAAAATCAACTTTTTAAAAACTTACTTGAGCCTTTACATCAGCCATCAACAAGTTATGGCCGACAAGCAAAAGCCTGATTCACAATACGTTGTTCTGGATGTTCGTAACGCCCCAGCACAAATCAAAAAGGATCAGATCAAGGGCGCTGTTGCATTAGCTGCTAAGGATCTTCCTGACCATCTGAACGAATTGGACAAGTCAAAGACCTACGTCGTTTACGACTGGACTGCCGGTACTACTTTAGGCAAAGTCGCTCTATTGACTCTGCTTTCAAACGGCTTCAAAGCATACGAATTATCATGTGCCTTAGAAGGCTGGAAGGGCATGAGCCTGCCAGTTGAACCAGTAGCTTAATTCAGATTGATACTAAAAGCTCACCTAGATTTTTCTAGGTGAGCTTTTTTGTCCGTATTTTCAAGTGAAAAATTAAAACTGACTGGTTTAAAGCAGCTGATATTCAATCGAAATTTTTTTTGAACCGGCCTTGCTAGTGAGCTGTTCCGACTCATTCAACTGCCAATAATTGTTGGCAATTTCCAGGTGGTTGCGATTGATAAACGCTTTAATGGCAGCCAACGCCTTTTCGATACTGGCTTGGCTGTTGGTTGCGCTGGCGACAATGTATTTACCTTGAGGCCGAGTAATGACAGGAACGGTCGTAATGTCTTGCTGGCTGACTTCCTTAATGATCCGAAAATTGGCGTTGGGATATTCCCGCGCTTCACTGCCGCTGAGATCAGTCAGAAAACCAGATTCTTTTTTGTTCACTAACTTCAACGGGTCGATCAGCGCATAAAATTGCTTATAAAGCGCACTGATTGCTTCGTCCGTACAGCCGACCGATTCTAAAGAAGTCCAAAACTTGCGGGCTGGTCGGTCAAGGATACATGGCGCATACAGTTGTTCGGTATCAGCAGATGCGGTGTTGCGATAACGTTCTAAAAGGGTGCTTTTTAAAGAGGTCATTTCCTGAATCTTAGTTTGGATATCGGCTAGCACCTGGTCTAAACGAGAATCCAGGGCGGCATCAGTTTGCTTAGCAATCAGTGCCTTAATATCTGCAATCGAAAGGCCTAACCGGCGTAGCTGCAAGATGAAATTCATCTGATACAGCTGATCATAGTCGTAATAGCGATAATGATTGTCCCCAACGGTTGCCGGCTTGAATAAATCTTGTTCATCATAAAACAGCAGTGTCCGGCGAGTAGTCCCTGCTAATCTAGCGAATTGGTTAATGGATAACATTTTTTTAAATCCCTCCTTGACCTGTACGTTACGTTACAGTTTAACCTAGAGTCATTGATAAGTCACTTAACGATATTTGGAGGTTTTATTTTATGAAAGCAGTTGTGATTAACCAACCCGGTAACTCAGACGTTTTAGACATTGTCGATCGACCAATACCAAGCGCTGATGCAACACATTCAGTGCTAAAAATTCACGCGTTTGGTGTTCACCGATACGAGGTGCTGACGCGAGAAGGCGGTTCACCCGACGTGAAATTTCCACGGGTTATTGGTGTTGAAGCAGTAGGTGAGATTTATCAAACCGCGCCTGATTCTGGCCTGAAATTAGGCCAGCGGGTAATTACATTGAACGGTGGTTTCGGTCGAGATTTTGATGGCAGTTATGAAGAATACGCATTGGTCCCCAATAACCAACTTTTTACCGTTGATTACGATGGTGACTGGGTATCGCTGGCACAGTATCCCGAAACGTTTGTGACCGCTTGGGGTTCAATTAAGAGTTTGCGGTTGTCGGCTGGTCAATCCATGCTGGTTCGTGGTGGAACTAGTGCAGTGGGGTTAGCAATGATCAAGCTGGCAAAGGCAATTGGACTCAAAGTTACCGCGACAACCCGGAAACCTGAACGCTTTTCGCTATTAACGGCTGCTGGTGCGGCTGATGTCATTTTAGACAAAGCCGGTCAATTGGATACTACGCAAATGTTTGATGGTATCGTGGATCTGGTGGGTACGGCAACCGCTAATGATTCACTTAGTCACGTGGTTGTTGGTGGAACTTGCTGTGTAGTCGGTTTGTTAGCCGGTGAGTGGATGATGAAGGATTTCTCACCATTTGATTTACAAAATCGCTATCTCACAGATTATGATTCTGGTTTTGTGGATCAGGCGATGATCGATGAGCTATTTCAGGTGATTAACGCGCACGACATTACTATTCCGATTTCTAAAGTCTTTCCGTTGACTGAAATTGTCGCCGCTCATGATTTTGTGATGGCCAATCCAACGGCTGGAGAAGTGATCGTGACCAATGATTAGTAGAACGACAAAAAATCACCTAGCAAAATGTTAGGTGATTTTTTTAGATTCGAATTTAAATTATTTAGCAGCTTTTTCAGCGGCGTCAATTTCAGCTAAAGTTGGAATTGAAGGGTGAGCACCCATTCGTTGTACGGTAATGGATGAGGCCCGGTTAGCGAAGCGGATAGCTTCGGCTAAGTTGCTAAGGTCAGGTTTTAGTTGAGAACTCAAAGCACCGATAAAGGTATCACCGGCAGCGGTGGTATCAACAGCGTTAACTTTGAAAGCATCGACGAAACCGTAGTTGCCATCGGCTGTGTGGTAGAAGGCCCCCTTACTACCAACGGTGATGATGACACCCTTAGCACCCATGGCGTGGAGCTTTTCAGCCCCTTTGATCATGGAAGCTTCATCGGTGATCTCAACACCAGTTAACGTCTGGCATTCAGTTTCGTTTGGCACAACGAGGTCACTAACCGCGAGCAGGCTGGCTGGAATTGCTTCCTGGGCGGGTGCCGGGTTCAAAATGGTGACCACGTTATTGTCCTTGGCAACCTTGAAGGCTGCTTCAGCAACTGCCAGAGGGGTTTCAAACTGGGTAATGATAAAGTCGCTATTAGCGATAATATCCTTAGCGTTATCAACGTCTTTGGTGGAAAGAACTTGGTTAGCACCGCCGTAAACTAAGATTGAATTTTGACCGTTCTTGTCTAGTAAGATGAAGGCCTGACCAGTTTTAGCTTCTTTAGTGACGGTCACTTGATCAACGTTAATGCCAGAGTCAGTCATGGATTTGACCATAAACTTACCGTTGGCGTCATCACCGATCTTACCAATGAAGTGGGTGTCAGCACCGGCACGTCCTGCAGCAATTCCTTGGTTGGAACCCTTACCGCCACCGGCAAAGGATTGATCACCCATGGCAAGGGTTTCGCCAGGCTTAGGTAAACGGGGGATTTCCAGGATCGTATCAACATTTAAACTACCAATTACGGTTACGCGATTAGTCATTTTAATAAACCTCATTTCAAATTGTGAATTTTTCTACGATTAAAGTTAAGTAAAACGTTTTACGTATCTTTCACTTAATAATATAGCAGATAGTGTAAGCTGTTTCAATAATTTTGATAAAATTCTTATTTACCAAGTCTTACACCGTTAAACCCTCATTTTTGACTGATTCACCATTAATTGTAGCGCAACTACTGCTAAATCAAACTTCATTGTGCAATAATTTTCAAGATCCGGCGGGTTTGATCCACGGTTAACTGACCCGGAGCTGACAGGTTCGAAGTGGTCGCAAAGGTTAAGACGCTGTTAAAGGTCTGGCCCGCGACCCGGGTAACCGCACCCAGTGAGCCCATTGCCATGGTAATGATGGGCTGTGATAACTGCTGGCTGGCTTCGTGGGTGGCCACCATCAGGTTTAAGACGTCATCGTTACTGGCGGGCATGACGGCGAGTTTGACCACGTCACCGTTTAATTGAGCCATTTTGGTGAGCTGGTCGACCATCACAGTTTTAGTTGGGGTGTGCTCAAATTCATGATGGCTGATGATTGTGCGTACCTGGTGCGCATGGGCAAGGGTGATCAGCTGTGCCGTAATGGTGGGGTCACGTTGCCATTCGACGTCGATGGCGGTGACTTCAGTACGAGCCACGAGCTGCGTGTAGAGATTGAGATAGTCCGCGTCAGCAATTTGGCGTTTACCGCCTTCAGCACGGTCGCGCAGAGTGATGATCAGTGGGAGATCACCAAGGATCTCAATCAAACGGTTAGCGGTTGAAATAATGCTTGCGGTATCTTCTAAATCGTTAAAGTAATCGAGTCGCCATTCAGCAATGTCAGCGGCTGATGAAACAGCTTCACCGGCTTGACCAATGACAGTATTTGAATCAGCGCCCGTAATAGGAACGCAAATTTTAGGGATTCCGCTACCAAGCGAAAGTCCTTTAAAGGATACTGGTGTCATAGAAACAATGGACCTCCTTTGATTAATCTATTTCTCATCTGAATTTAGCATGTTTACGCGGGTGACGCAAGTGATTATATCAAACCAGCCGTCAGCCATTGACAGATGATTTGATAGCATAATGACTATCATAAAATACAAAAAAGTTGTTCTGTAAACTTTTTAAGTGGAATGCTTTCTAATTTGATTTTAATAAAAATAAAGTATGATATTTTTTATTATTGAGAAAGTTTAGGTGAGCGACTTGGAAGCAACTGAGCAATTAGCTGCAATAAAAAAATATACCTCGCAAAAATTAGCGGGTGATGCAACTGGGCATGGAATCGACCACATTAACCGGGTAGTGACCAATGCGAAAATGCTGATGGCAGAAGAACCGTCAGCGGACTATTTGATCACACTCGGTTCAGCCTATTTACATGATGTGATCGATGATAAGCTGGTTTCGGATGTCTTAACGGCGCAACGTGGCGTTGAGAAGTTTTTGAGTTCGATTGAGTTCGGCCCGGATCAAGTGCAGACGATCATGTTTATTATTAACAATATGTCATTTAGTAAATCGCTGACGGATGATCAGCACCCGTTACCGTTAGAGGGTCAAATCGTGCAGGATGCGGATCGGCTGGACGCGATTGGCGCCATTGGGATTACCAGGGCGATTTACTACGGTGGCCATCATAGCGAAAAAATCTATGATCCCCAAATTAAGCCTCGAACCAGTATGACTAAGGCGGAATACCGTAATTTGGATAATGAAACCATCATTAATCATTTCTACGAAAAATTGCTGAAACTATCAGATAGTATGAACACTCCGGTAGCCAAAAGGATCGCCAAGGAACGTCAGAAGACGATGACGAGATTCTTGGAAGATTTTAAAGCGGAGTGGAATGGATTAAAGTAACAAGGTGCGAAAACGAGCGTTTAGAGAGTGGAGTATAAGTAAAGGCACCATAAATCCCGAACTTGGATTTGTGGTGCCTTTGCTTATATGCAACTCTTTGCTCGTTTGAGCCCGATTAGGCAGCCTAAAAGAACTATTCTTCTTTCTCCAGTAAATCCGTAAATTCACCGTGTACCAATTTGCAGACCGCTTCGGCGTTGACCTTCACTGACCGGCCGATTTGTCCGGAAGAGACAATGATTTCGCCTTGTTCTTGAGCGGTGTTATCGAAGTAAACCGGGTACTTTAACTTTTCCCAGATACCAATTGGTGTGTTGGCACCGTGTTCGTAACCCGTCGTTTTAACGAGTTCCTTTAATGGCACCATGTTGACCTTTTTGTTGCCGGAAGCCTTGGCCAATTTTTTGAGGTCCAGGTGTGTATCTATAGGAAGAACACCCACTACGGGACCGGTCGTTTTACCTGAAGCCACCAGTGTTTTGTAGATGATGTGCTGATCGATAGTACTTTCATCAATATCCATTTGCTGAACGTCACCGGCCTCGTGGGTGGCAAAGGACATTTGCGTATAGCTGATCTTAGCCTTATCGAGGATCTGTTCGACTAGGGTTTTATGTAATTTGCTGGCTTTTTTCTTTTTTGACATGAGAATCATTCCTTACTTAAATAATTTGGTACAGCCCAGATGAATAATTAATAAGGACCAATTTGCTTAATAGTTCGTTTCAATCTATCCGAAAGTTGTAAAATCTGTTATACTCGATTCAATTATAAAATCAGTAAAGCTGGTTGCGAGGGAGATTGGAATGGCAGATTTAGTTTACAGAAGAGTATTGCATGACTTAAAGTCACGAATTCACGATAATCAGTTTCCAAACAAACGACTACCGGATGAACGAAGCCTAAGTGAAGCATACAACGTCAGTCGCAGTTCAATCAAGCGAGCACTTAGTGTTTTAGCAAATCAAGGGATTATTTTTAAGAAACGTGGTTCTGGGACGTTTATTAACCCATTATACATGAAGAATCAAACGATTTTTCATTATGAAGGTTCAAATTTGGGAATCACTGACAGTTTTAAGAATGACGGCCAAACACAGGGCATTAAGTTGCTATCCTTCAAAGTAGTTCCTGCTAATGAAGAAATGCAGCAAGATCTGTTCTTAGAAAAGGGCGATTTTGTGTATGAAATTAAGCGCCTGCGGTTATTTGATGAACATCCCTTTATGGTTGAACGGGGGTTTATCCCGATAAAAATTGCACCGGAGCTATCCCAAAAGGTCGTGTCAGGTTCGATTTTTAACTATTTGGAAGACGTTCAAAACAAGGTAGTGACCAAGTCGTTTATGACGGTTAAAGTGGCCCCGTCAAATGAAGAAGATCAAGAGCTGCTGACATTGAAGCCCAATGAACCAGTGGCTATTATGGAAGGCATCTTCTTCTTGGATGATGGTACACCGTTTGAAGTTTCTAATATGCGGTTGCGGTATGATTACTTTAATTACAATACGTTTGTTACTTTGGATGAAGAATAGAATATTGATTGAAGAGACCAGCTGGCGATTATCGCAGGCTGGTTTTTTTTCATGCTATCAGTGCTGGTGAAAGCGTGGCATTCAGGGTGTAAAAAGCTTGCTGTCATCAGTCTTATAAGCGGTTGAACTGCAGTAACTTGATTATGTCTAAGAATTGGACCGTATCAATTTTCAGAGCGGTTGACTTTTATGTAAATGGGACTATCATAAGGTGTGTAAATTATCGGGTCAATTTGTATCTGGTAATTAACACACCATTTTTCAACTGCAATGATTACGTCGTGCAGTTATCTTTAATCAATCAAAAGGAGTGTTACTCTAATGGCAGAAGATTACGATTCCAAACAGTATTTGGAAGGCGTTGACACGTATTGGCGTGCAGCCAACTATTTGTCTGTTGGCCAACTTTACTTACGGGACAACCCATTATTGAACCGCGACTTAACCTCAGATGATGTTAAGATTAAGCCTATTGGTCACTGGGGAACTATTGTTTCTCAAAACTTCATTTATGCCCACTTAAACCGGGTTATTAAGAAGTATGATTTGAACATGTTTTACATCGAAGGTTCAGGTCATGGTGGTCAAGTTATGGTTTCTAACTCATATCTTGACGGCAGCTACTCAGAAATCTACCCAAACATTTCTCAAGACGAAAAAGGTCTTCAGAAGTTATTCAAGCAATTCTCATTCCCAGGTGGCGTTGCTTCACATGCTGCTCCTGAAACACCAGGTTCAATCCACGAAGGTGGCGAACTTGGTTACTCACTTTCACACGGTACTGGTGCAATCTTAGATAACCCAGACGTAATTGCCGCTGTTGAAATTGGTGATGGTGAATCTGAAACTGGTCCATTAGCAACATCATGGTTCTCAGACAAGTTCATCAACCCAATCAAAGATGGTGCTGTTTTACCAATTATTAACATGAACGGCTTCAAGATTTCTAACCCAACCATCCTTTCACGGATGAGTGATGAAGACTTGACTAGCTACTTCAAAGGTATGGGCTGGGATCCAGAGTTCGTTGAAGTTAAGAACCCTGACGATCACGAACCGGTTCATGAAGACATGGCTAAGGCTATGGATGAAGCCATTAAGAAGATCAAGGCCATTCAAAAGAATGCCCGCGAAAACAATGACAATTCATTACCTAACTGGCCAATGATCATCTTCCGTTCACCTAAAGGCTGGACTGGTCCTAAGGAAGACTTCGATGGTAACCCTGTTGAAGGTTCATTCCGTGCTCACCAAGTTCCGCTACCAATTGCCTCAGGCGCAATGGAACATGCTGATCAATTAGTTAGCTGGCTGAAGTCATACAAGCCAGAAGACTTCTTCAATGCCGATGGTACCATCAAGCAAGAAGTTCGCGACATGGCACCTAAGGGCGAACAACGGATGGCCATGAACCCTATCACTAATGGTGGGATCAAGCCAGAACCATTGAAGTTACCTGACTACAAGAAATACGCGATTAAAGTTAAGACTCCAGGTGCTATCACTGCTCAAGACATGATCGTTTGGTCTGACTGGGTTGCTGACACCATGAAGTTGAACCCTACCAACTTCCGTGCATTCGGTCCTGATGAAACTAAGTCAAACCGTCTGTACTCAATGCTTGATACTGGTAAGCGTCAATGGGAAGAACCTATCAAGGAACCTAATGACGAAAACATGGCACCTCAAGGCCGTGTAATTGACTCACAACTTTCAGAACACCAAGCTGAAGGCTGGTTGGAAGGTTACGTCTTAACTGGTCGTCATGGTTTCTTCGCAACTTACGAATCATTTGGTCGTGTCGTTGACTCAATGTTGACTCAACACATGAAGTGGTTACGTAAAGCTTCAGAACAAACATGGCGTAAGCAGTATCCTTCATTGAACTTCGTGGATACTTCAACTGTCTTCCAGCAAGACCACAATGGTTACACTCACCAAGACCCAGGTATGTTAACTCACTTGTATGAGAAGAAACCAGAACTCATCCGTGAATACCTGCCAGGTGATGCTAACACATTGCTTGCCGTTGCCGACGTTGCTTTCCGTAGCTATCAAACAATCAACTTGTTAGTTACTTCAAAGCACCCACGCCCACAATGGTTCTCAATCGATGAAGCTACTAACTTGGTTCACAATGGTTTAGGTTACATCGACTGGGCTTCAACTGATCAGGGTCAAGAACCTGACGTTGTCTTCGCTGCCGCTGGTAGTGAACCAACTTGGGAAGTCTTCGCCGCAGTTTCATTGCTGCATGACGAATTCCCTGAATTGAAGATGCGTGTCATCAACGTGGTTGACCTGTTGAGACTTCGTTCACCTAAGAAAGACCCTCGTGGCCTGAGTGACGAAGAATTCGACCGTTACTTCACCACTGACAAGCCAGTTATCTTCGCCTTCCATGGTTATGAAGACTTAGTTCGTGATATGTTCTTCGATCGTCACAACCATAACCTTCGTGTTCATGGTTACCGTGAAAACGGTGATATCACCACACCATTTGACATGCGTGTCTTGAACGAACTCGACCGTTACCACTTGGCTAAGGATGCCTTACTCAGCATGCCTGAATACGCTGTAAAGGGTGCATACTTCGAACAACGTATGGATGACATGGTTGCTAAGCATACTGCTTACATCCGTGAAAACGGTACTGATATGCCAGAAGTAACTAACTGGAAGTGGACTCCACTCAAGTAGTTTAAATCAGTAATTTAACTGTTTAAATGACACTGAAAAGCATCTCGGGATTTTTCTCGAGGTGCTTTTTGTCTTTCTAATTTGGGGTAGGGGATTTGCTAAGGGTTCATTTCGTTGCGCAAAAACCAGCAGTTCGTCGTGGCTTGCTCCGGAGCTAGCACCTCACTTCGTTCAGGGCGGATCTCCTCCGTCTGCGCAAAGCAGTTAGCTTCCAAAAGACGGAAGCTAACTGCTTTTTTTACCACGAGCTGCCAGTTTTTACTCCACTACATTTATTCAGTGTTACTCAGTCAGCTAAACAGGTTGATTGCTGTCGCAAATGGTCATCTATTCATAGCGGAAAAAGTAGTTTGATTCACATCTATTATGGATGTGGATCAAACTGTTTTTGTATTTTACGCGTTTAAAGTTGGTGCATAAAAATAATTTGTGCTGCTGCCAACGGAGTAACTGATCGATAAAGCACCTAAGACAACCTTATTTCTTTGAACGGTTAGACGATACTGGTAGTTGCCCGTTTTGCTGATTCGTTTATCTGGTAGCTTCAGCATGTTCTTTTTGGCGTAGTAGTAAGTAATATGACCCTTTTGTTTGGTTTTGGTGATCATGGTCGAAGAGATTGGCTTCTGATCGAAATTGCCGTTGGCAAAATATTCAACCCTATTATCAGCGGTGAACGTTAACTTGGGCGTTTTGGTCCAAGCACTTTGAGTGGTGAGCTGATGGCCCTTTCCTATACAGATAGGGTTTGGATAGCGACCCTTTACTGTTTTTAAATTATGGCTGTACGGAATCGTGATGGAAGTGGCCTTCGTTGTGTGCCGGATGCGATAACTCATTGAAAGCAGATCAATAGAGGCGTAGGTTTGATGATTCCTTGTTGATTTGTACCAAACAAAAACGCGTGTATTTGCTGGTAAAGTGACTTTACCGGCTTTAACTTGGCGTGTAGTAATAGCATAGTTGTCATCTTTTTTAGTGGCAGCACTGACGTGAGTTGAGAAACTAAGCCCCACGGCTGCTAATACAGCGACTGTGATGAGGCTAATCATTGATTTTTTCATCCGAATCACTTCCTTAGGCGCATTGTACTGCAAAATATGGGAAGCCCCACGGAATTATACTTAACATGGCTGGCCCACCATTAAAAATAGTTAGTCACTATTGACATAAGCTAACTAAATGATTATACTCTTTATTGTTAGTTAATTTATATATAGGCTAACTAATTAAAAGGATGATGAAAATGAAATTAACCAAGGAACAAAGCAAGGTTATGCCTGCACAGCAACCCGATAGTTTTGTGGATCACTACGATAATGCGCAAACGATCTTACCAGCTGTGGCTGACCAGTTGCAACGGTTGACCCCACAACAGGGATTAACTGACTGGGTGTTAGTGGAAAGCGAAGCCGATGGACAAGTGATCGAGATTCCACTGCATACCGGAATCTCACCAATTGAAGCCAGTTTTCGTTCTGGGCGAGAAACTATCTGGAATTTGGATCTGGATCAACCGGGGACCGTTTCCCGACTGCAAGCGGAGTATGAACATGGTGGCGATTTAGTGAATGTCTTACTGAACCGGTTTGCTGCCAATGATCCCATTAACCCTTGTCAGTGGCTGATATGTCGTTCGGTAGCTGATCCAGAAATCGTCTGGTTACTGGAATTTTTTCAGAATAAGAAGGTTAGGCAACAGTATTTAACTGAGCATCTTAGCCGTCAGTTATTTGATGTCTTGGCTAAGCCGCCCGTTAGAATCAATATTCAGGTCGTCTTATCGGGTTTTGCAATCGCGTAAAAGTTTTTTGAAATAAATAGTTAGTTTATGTTGACGATAGCTAACTAATGATTTATAGTGTATCTCGTTCGTTAGTTGAACCAAAAGCTAACTAAGGATTTAAAATTAAAGGAGATAATAAAAATGACATACAACTCACAAGATTTATTAAAAGAATTCAGCAAACTGATGCAAACATTTCAGCAACGAGGCTTCTCAGCTTTTTCAAAGCGGGGTCAACAGTTCTGGGCAAAACAACCGCAACGTGGCCAGATGCGTCTGCTGCTATTACTGAACAAGAAGGATCAATTAACTAATTCTCAGATCGTTGATGAATTAGATATTCGACCAAGTTCAGTTAGCGTGATGGTTAAAAAGATGGAAGCAGAAGGATTAGTAGAACGGCATGATTCTGATGAAGACAAGCGGGTCAGCTTGATTTCACTGACTGACAAGGGCCGTGAAACGATTACGTCTTCTCATAACTTCAAGACGGAGTTTTCTGATGAACTCTTCGATTCTTTGAGCGATGACGAAAAGGAAACCCTAGGTCAATTACTTGAAAAATTGACGAGTGGCTTGGATGAAAAGTTCACTAAGTGGGATGATGGTGAAGAACGACCAGATTTCTTAAATAACATCCCAGACGGCTTCTTTAAGGGCAACGGCCGTGGTGGCGGTCACGGACATGGCTGGAACGGCTTTAACAATCATGGCTTTGGTAACCAGAATCCTCAGAACGGTTTTGGTTCACACCAGAATGGTTTTGGTAACCAGGGACCACAAAAGGAATTTGGCAACCAAGGTCCACAAAATGGTTTTGATCCTCATTCAAACGGTTTCGACAACCAAGGCCCACAAAACGGTCAGTTCGGTTCACGTCCCAATGGCTTTGATCCAGAACATGACGGTTTTAACCCAGAACGTAACAACTAAGCATTCAAAAACTAATAGATCGAGGTAAACGCAATTATGCAACGGCAAGCTCCACAAGGCGACCCACGTGCTGGGGGTCCACAAGCAGGCGGTGTTCCATTCAAACGCCAAAAATTTAATTTCAAAGATTTTGCTAAGTTAACCATCAAGATTAAGCCGCATTTCTGGCAATTAGGAGTGGGTCTCCTGTTTGGACTGATTGCGACTGGCATTCAATTAATGGTACCGCAATTAGCTAAAACGCTGATCAATGGACTGGGTCATGCCATGAATACCCAACTCATGTTTTGGGTCGTGGCTGCCTTTATTGGCAGTGCCTTGATCAGTGCGTTCTCTGGTAGTATTCTTGGGTTCTTTGGTGAAGACGTTGTCAGCAAACTGCGTCAATTCCTCTGGAACAAGATCTTGCGGTTACCAGTTGGTTACTTTGACGAGACGCGGTCAGGTGAGATTTCATCACGGCTGATCAACGATACGTCACAGGTGAAAGACTTATTGGCTAACTCCGTCCCTAATATGGTAACTTCCATCCTGCAGCTAGTCGGTGCCTTGGTACTGATGCTCGTGATGGACTGGAAGATGACGGTGATCATGTTCATCGTGGTGCCGTTGGTACTCGTGGTTATGATGCCAGTGATCAAGCAATCACACAAAATTGCGATTGCAAGACAGGATGCCTTAGCTGATTTCAACGGTCAATCAAGTGAAATCCTCAGCGATATTCGGTTGGTCAAATCATCAACTGCTGAAGATGTTGAACGCGAAGACGGCCATGAAAAGATCGACAAACTCTACCGCATCGGTTTAAAAGAAGCGATTTACGATTCTATCGCAAGTCCATTAATGCAAATGATGATGATGGGCATGATGATCGGAATGTTGATCTACGGTGCTAGCCGAGTTTCTCAAGGGACCATGACTTTCGGGACCCTGATTTCATTTCTGATGTATCTGACTCAAATGATCGGACCGTTTACGCAATTAAGCCAGTTCTTCAATGATATGGCGAAGACTAGTGGTTCAACTGCCCGGATTCAAGAATTGCTGCAAGCTGGTGAAGAAGATCAGATTTCTGGCAAGGACGAGGACATGGATGGTCAAACTTTGACTGTTGAACACGTGGACTTTGAATACGAGAAGGATCAACCGATTTTGCAGGACGTTTCCTTTACGGCAAAGCCGAACACCGTGGTTGCCTTTGCGGGACCTTCCGGTGGTGGTAAATCAACGATCTTCGGCTTACTGGAACGGTTCTATGATCCAGATAAGGGTGAGATCAAGATTGGCAATACCAAGGTTCAAGACATTAACATGACCAACTGGCGCAGTCAGATTGGACTTGTTAGCCAAGATGCTGCGATTATGGCGGGGACGATCCGCTACAACCTGACTTATGGGTTGGAAGGTGACTACACGGATGATCAGCTCTGGAATGTTCTCGAAATGGCTTATGCTAAGGACTTTGTTAAAGAAATGCCAGATGGCTTGGATACTCAAGTTGGCGAACGGGGTGTCAAAGTTTCTGGTGGTCAACGTCAACGGCTGGCGATTGCCCGCGCGTTCCTGCGGGATCCAAAAATCTTGATGTTAGACGAAGCAACGGCAAGTCTGGACTCAGAATCTGAAATGATGGTTCAAAAAGCCCTCGATAAATTAATGCATAACCGAACCACATTGGTAATTGCACACCGGTTAAGCACGATTGTTGATGCAACGCAGATCTACTTTATTGAACATGGCAAGGTAAGTGGTCATGGGACGCATAAAGAACTGGTCAAGAATCACGCGCTTTATCGTGAATATGTGGAGAATCAGTTTGCAAATTAGAGTGTGAAACAAAGCGGTTAGAGACCGGTGTGTAAGGCCCGATTGGCGAAAATCCCGAACTTGGATTTTTGCTAATCGGGCCTTACATGCAGGTCTCTGCTTTGTTGAGCACGTTTCCGCTAGGTAAAAGCAAAGAGTAAACAGCAGGTAGAAATCCCGAACTTGAATTTTTACCTCTGGGGCCTTACATGTAGGTCTCTGCTTTGTTGAACACGTTTCGGCTAGATAAAATCAAAAGGCTTCATTTCGGCATTGACCTGAAATGAAGCCTTTTTTGTATCTCATTCAATTATTCGACAGCCTTCAACGCAATGCCAGAGACTTGTTTAGCCAGCATTTCTTTAATCACACCAGCGATATAAGCACCGGCTTCTACGGCAGGAACGCCGTTGGGGTGAATGTTGGAAACAACGGTTCGGCGCGCTTCAGGCATGCCGATAATGGGCCGGTAAACAATGTAAGCACTCATTGATTTGGCAGTTGCCAATCCCGGGCGTTCACCGATCAATAAACACACAACGTCGGCTTGAGTGGCTTCACCTAAGTAATCTTCAACCGCGACACGGGCAAACCGAATAAAGGGAATCGTGCCAATTTGAATTTGTGATAGGGCAAGTCCCTGTTTGATAGCTGGAATCACCTCGGCCGCGTTTGCTTCGATGGCTGAAGAACTGAGGCCGTCACCCACGGCTAATAAAACCCGGGGTGGGGTGGGAAAGGCTGGTTTGAGTTGATCAAGCTCAGTCGGTGCAACTATTCTGCCGTGGTCGGGGCGGGTCAAATATTCCGTTTCGGTTTTGCAAGTTGACTGGAGTGCTAACCAACCCATTTTGTGAATAAAGTCGGCACTGACATCGGTCCAGACGGCATCTTTTGCAGCCGCATGGTCGGCGCGCAGTCGCAGGACGGAGCGGGTTGTATAACGCGTACCGATGCGTCCGAGTCCCAAGCGGGCGGTTGTTTTTTGCTTCATCGCTAAATAACCGGCAGCGTTAACCGGATTCGTCACCGTCAGGACTTTTTGCTGATTAACGGCCCGCAGATCAACGATACTGCCAGTTGCATCAATCGGCATAGGTTTTACGCGCGGTGCAATTAATTTCATCTAAAACCCCTCCTTGGCTAAAAATAATGAAGCATCGCCGGCTTTACGCGTTAACTGGCCATTCTTGCTAATGCCCATTTTTTCCAGCCATTGATCAAATTCCGGTGTTGGTCGTAAGTTAAGTAACTGCCGAATCGTGGCGGTTTCCTGATAGCCCGTAGACTGGTAGTTCAGCATGATATCGTCAGCTTGAGGAACGCCCATGATATAGGTACAGCCGGCAGTTGCCAGCAAAACCGCTAAGTTTTCGATGTCGTTTTGATCCGCCTGCATATGGTTGGTATAGCAAACATCACAGCCCATTGCCAGTCCGCTGAGTTTACCCATAAAGTGGTCTTCCAAACCGGCACGAGTGACTTGCTTAGCATCGTATAAATATTCTGGGCCGATAAACCCAACGACGGTATTAACAATGAAGGGGTCGTAGTGGCGAGCGAAACCGTAACAGCGTGCCTCCATCGTTAATTGATCGGCACCAAAGTTAGCGTCTGAAGAAAGCTCCGATCCCTGTCCCGTTTCAAAGTACATGACGTTAGGACCGCTATTATGTAATCGATCGTGACCAAGTTGATTGGCTTCTTTAATGAGGTGGCCGTTGATACCAAACGCGGTGTTGGCTTTTTGGGAACCGGCAATTGACTGAAAAATCAGTCCAGCCGGAGCACCCTGTTCGATGGCCTTCATCTGGGTGGTGACATGGGCGAGCACACAAGTCTGGGTAGGCACCTGCCAAGTATTGCAGAACTGATCAAAGGCTTTCAAAATCTGCGTGACATTATCAACGGTATCACTCACTGGGTTTAAACCAATGACCGCATCACCGATTCCCATGCTCAGACCTTCCATAAGGGACGCCATGATGCCGTTAATATCGTCGGCAGGGTGGTTGGGCTGTAGTCGAGAAGAAAAGGTTCCGGGCCGGCCAATCGTAGTGTTGGCCGTTTTTTCGTTTGTGATTTTTTTAGCGGTAGTAATGAGGTCCATGTTGGTCATTAACTTGCAGACACCCGCAATCATTTCAGAGGTTAATCCCTTTGAGATGTAGTGGATCATCTGATTGGTCGTCTGGGGATCTAACAACCATTCCCGTAGTTGTTCTAAGGTCCAATTTTTGATTTGGTTAAAGGCGTCATCGTCAAGGTCGTCAATGATGATTCGAGTGACTTCGTCGTGATCGTAATCGACAGCGGGATGTTCGTAGAGATCATTTAACGTGAGCTGAGATAGAACAACCTTTGCGGCAATTCGCTCGGCGGTACTTTCAGCGGCAACACCGGCTAAAGCATCACCAGATTTAACTTCGTTAGCCTTGGCCATGACGTCTTTGACGGATTGAAACTGGTAATGGATACCGGATAACGTGACTTTTAAATGCATAAAAAAACTCCTTTCAACTGAAGATCAGTGTTTTAACGATGACCGGAACGGCCTGACCACTAGCAACCGGCAGGCCGATATCCAAATAATCACCGGCTGATGCGGTAATTTGGTCCAGACAGACCACCGGGTAATTTTTGGGGAGCTGACTTCTAAGACTATTGCCCAACGCTTGAGCGACATTTTCCTGAGTCACGATGATGAGCGGTTGCCAGTTTTGAATTACAACGGTCATGCTTTTAAGAATGATGGCAAGCCATTGCTGGATGCCTGCAAAAGTTGCGGTGACTGGACCCAAAGCTAAGGCAACGACCGAATGATCGAACAGTGCTAACTGCTGCTGAATCGCTGTGATCACCGCTGCTTGCGAGTGATCTTTCAGCGATTGTTGAACCTTAACCACCGGCAAGTTGCGCAGCGGCAACGCCGTTAGATCATAGTTGATCGTACTGCCACTGAGCATCATGGATTGTGAACCGGCGCCCACGACCGTTGCTTGAATGGTTTCATCTGCAGGGCGAACGGTGCGTTCCTTAAAGAGCAGAGAATGTTTTAAGGTGTGTCCCAGCAGCAGACCAATGTCACCATATCGAAAGGGGTCAGCTGGCAATTGATCGACCAGGCAATCCGCAACGCCGCCCGAAAAAGTCAGGTGAACGTTTGCTGGCACTGGCTGAAGCGGTTTGTCCGTTATGAATTGGTTGAAATAGGCAACGGGTTTGCCCAGCCCAACGGTATTTTCTAACAGGGCAACCATCGCGTCGATTAGCGGTTGCAGCTGCTTCACGCTGGTAACGGTCCCTAAATGGATGGGCAGTGCTAATCGGGTAATGAGTTGCTGTAGTTTAGGCGCAATGTAAGTAATGATGTTGCTACCATGAGTGACCCGAATCAGCCGGCCGCCAATGTCAAAGCAGGCGGTGTCCTGACAATCACCATTAACGAAGTAGGCCAGGTTGGTGGTACCGCCACCGATGTCTAAATTGATGACTGGCTGTGGATCCGGCTGTGTCAGTAATGAATGAGCAGCACTTTTGCCGGCAATCACACTTTCTAATCCGGGACCGGCCGTTGCGCAAACAAAGTCGCCCGCGTATTTACTGAGGGCTTGGATCACACGATCAGCGTTGGCCTTCCGAGCGGTTTCGCCCGTCATGATAATGGCCCCCATTTTAAAACTGCTTTTGTTCACGTGAGCTTTGTGATATTGAGCAGCCACGAACTGTTTGAGCTTGGCGGCATCGATGCGCGTTTCACTCAGTAACGGTGTGAAAATGACTGGGCTTCTATATAGGATGTGTTTATGACTAATTGCTAGCTGCGGGAGTGAAAACCCGGCCGCGGTATTAATGATCGTCAATTGTGCGATGATCAAAGAAGTCGTTGACGTTCCGATATCGATACCAACAGTTTGAAGTGTTTCAGTCATCATGTCACCTGGTTTCTTGATTTCATGTTATAAATCATAACATTAATATTTTTAAATGCAATCATATTTTAATCTTACTATTGAATTAGATGCTAAAACGTTCGCTTACATGCCTATGTTACCTGGAATAATGGTCAAAACGATGAAATGAAAAATAAATTAGAAAATTTTATGAAAACGTATTGAAAATAACCATAAATGTTATATAATCTAACATATAGATTTGAAATTTCCCATGGCAGTTAGAGAGGAACGTGGTTAGATGAGTTTTTTAGGCATCGCAATACTGGGATTAACGTTAGTGATGATGGGTTTCATTGGTATCAATGCAGCGCGTTCGGTTCGTCAATGGCAACTGAATCATAAGCAAACTAACTCATCAGCGAAATCATTTGGTTATCAGCAAGAATTGATTCGAGATATGGGCGGCTTTTCTAATTTTGCGGTTTCGTTTTCAATTATTTCGATTTTAACCGGTGCCGTTTCTTACTACGGCTATGGGTTTAGTCAAGGCGGTCCCGCAATCATGGGAATCGGCTGGCCGCTAGTGACGTTTTTCGTGTTGTTCGTTGCTGCGGCAATGGCGGAATTAACGTCAGCAATCCCAACGTCTGGTGCGATTTATCACTGGGCAGCCATTTTAGGCGGCCCAACGTGGGGCTGGTTTACGGGTTGGCTCAATATCATTGGCCAAGTCACGATCGTTGCCGGCATTGATTACGGCTGTGCGACGTTTGCATCTAACCTGCTGATCGCTCATCCTAGTAAATTGCAGTTTCTGATCACTTACGGAGTGATTTTAACGAGTCATGCCTTACTGAACCATTTCGGTATCGATCTAGTCTCAAAGTTAAACTCACTTTCTGCTATCTACCACGTCATTGGTGTTCTGCTGATCATCGGTGTTTTGATGATTGCCGGTCCTGAACACCATATTAGTTATCTATTCAGCACGTTTTCAACGCAAACGTCATCGACCATGCCTTACTGGGGTGCGTTTTTAATTGGTTTGCTACAGGCCCAGTGGACATTGACCGGCTACGATGCATCAGCGCATACCAGCGAAGAAACCCTGAATCCACGGGTTCAAGCACCATGGGGTGTCTTCTTATCCGTTGCCATTTCAGGCATCTTCGGTTTCATTTTGTTAGCACTCGTCACCTTATCAATTAAAAATCCCGCAGCGGTTGCCGCGGCAGGTAATAATGCCTTTATCGTTGCCATTCAGCAGGCGGTCGGCAGTCGTTTTAGCGGCATGCTGCTGTGGTTAGTCACGATTGCGATGTGGTTTTGCGGCTGTTCGGCCATTACGTCGTCATCACGGATGGTTTATGCGTTTAGCCGTGATAACGGGTTGCCGTTTTCAGCTTACCTCAAGCGAATTTCAACTAAATTCCACACACCGGCAGTTGCCATTTGGATGATTGCGATTATCGCGTTCTTAGCCGGAATCTCAGATGGCATTTACGCGGTGATCGGTACCATGAGCATTATCGGGTTATACAGTTCCTACTTCATCCCCATTGCACTTAAGTTACGGGCTCAGCTTCAAGGCGTTTGGACGGCTGATGATAACGGGCCGTGGCACCTGGGCAAGTGGAGCATTCCCGTTGGTGTTGTTGCGTGTTTATGGGTGATTTTCTTGATCGGGTTAATGATCTTATCACCAACGGACGTTCAGTTAACGGCGCACGTCATGCTGCACGATGCTACCGGAAAAATTATGTTCGTGGTCATTGTGGTGCTGATGATTGATTATGGCTTATCAGCACGTCACCATTTTATGGGTCCTAAGTTAGGTTCTTACGAGAAACTGAGCAGTCGGCTGACACACAACGTTACTAAACGGCCGACAGTGGAAGCTACACGATTGAAAAATAGCGTTTCGGAACGTAATCGAAATTAAATCGACCTTAAATGAATGGTTATCAAAAAATGAGTTATTCTGGCAACTAAATTGACAGAATAACTCATTTTATTATCGATTTAACCGGCTTTTATGTTAGAAAAGCTAGTCATTAATCATTTGATAGTTCACAATGATTAGATCATCAAGCGAAAATATGCTTACTGAAAACATAGTTTAAGGCGATCACGACAACTTGATCAATGATTTTAACGATCAGGGGCGAGCCGTGCAGCAGGTTGAGTCCCACAAATAAAATCGCTGTATCGACCAGTAATGAAGCGCCTCGGAGCGCGAAAAAGCTCACACTCTGTTTTAAAACGACACTGGCTGACGTATTAGATGAACTAAAAACCAGTTTCTTATTCGCGATAAACGCAAATAGCACACTCAAGAACCACGCCGCGATGTTGGCCCAGAACCACGGAATTGACAGGTGGGTTAAACAAAAGAAGATCACGAGGTTGATCAAGGTCGTTAAGCCACCGACAATCAAGTAACGTAGGGCTTCACCGTACTTCGCGTAGAACGTTTTGATCGGTTTATCCAATTGTAGAGCCCCCTTTTAGATGGTGGTGCAGCACGGAAGTAAACACAAAGGAACCAGTTAGATCAGGGCGGTTATTGATGATCAGCGGTTTTGCGTTGAGCCGGTAATGGTAGGTCTGAACCACGTCCACGGGCTGACTTTTTGGCGTCGCGTTACGAGCGATGATTTGATACCACCCGGATTTGAGCCGGTGATGCAGGCGATAGACATAGCCGACTTTACTTAATTGATAACGGTGATGTGTTGTTAAATTTTCTAAGCTGACTTGGACGTGTGAATGCTTATGAATCTGAACGGAGAAGTAGTTGGCGGTACTATGCAAAGCGACTTCTTCAGTCATTACGTGTCCGGACGCCAGGTCAGTTGGTTTGGCATGGTATTGGGTCGATAATTGACTACGTTGGGCTGCCACTACGGTACTGGTGGGGTATGAATGACCGAGGATCGTCGCTAAGCTAAAGGTCGTTAGCAACGTTGCACCAATACCGAGCGGGGCAACTAGCCGTGAAAAGTTAACCGCTCGTTTTGGTTCACCAACGGGAGTCGGAACAGCTGCCAGTGCGAACCAAAATAGTGGTAAAGCAGCCTGCCCGTACCGTGGCTCAGCTTCCCAAAGCAGTGTGTGAAACGCTAGGTAACCCAGTGCGGTGATGATGGCCAGTAAAGCAGCCACTTGTTTGCCATCACTTAGATCAGGCTGCCAGGTGAATAACCGGAGCGCTAAGGTGGCCCAGAGCACTAACGTTGCCGCTGTGTAACTGATCATAATCAGTTTCTGAATCGATTGAGCATGCTGCTGGTACCAAGATGGAGCTGATTGAAAACCGCCGTTGTACCAATTTTGAATGCCTTGAACATTCAGTAACACAGCAATTTTAGCAACCCACAGTTTCATTAAACCAAGGGCACCTAAGTTTTTGACCCGTTTAGAAATGTGTTTCAGGTCATAATTTCTGCGGGCGGTTTTATTAGGTAACGCGATATCTCGAGCGACATCGTGACCTGCAAACATCCCATGGTGGGAATAATTAACTCCCATCAGCATCCAGTGAGTCACTGGAAACGCGAAGGTCGTTTCGGGGGTGTAATTGCTGGCACGGTAAATTGCTTGGGTGGTGGGGACGCTTAAGCCAAAGCCTAACGTAATCAAGACCATGGGCAGGAGGAGCTGGCTCTTTTTAAACAACTTCTTTCGAGCCAAGATGAGCGCTACGATTGCTAAAGCCGGCAATAAAACAACGATGTTGGGCTTAAGCAATGCACCAATTAAAACGGTGAAAACCAGACCGCTGCCAACTAAGAGCTTGCGGGTACGTGAACTATGCGACCAGCCCATAACAGTTCTCATGATGATCAAAAGGACGAGCATGGTTGGTAGATCAGTGTAGAACACCTGTAGATAGTAGGTATAAGCAAAGGGTGTTAAGACTAAAAAGATAAAGGCACCAATTGTTGTACTGTTGCGGTGACTTAATTTCCAGGTAGTGGTTAGGACTAGCGTAATAAAGCTGTCAAGAACGATAATACTTAAAATATGAATGGACGCGTTAGTCGATAGACTGAACAATTGCGTGAATCTGAGCCAAAGCGACATCAGATAAGCGATGGGAACGTTATTTGAATAACGCCAAAAATAGGTAATGTCCCAGCTTATGTGACCCGCGGCCATTTGATCAGCTTGGGAAAGTACCCGGTACGGATCGTGGTAGACCGTATCAGGCATGACTTTGAGGATGAAAATCTGAACGACTAACATCACAAGTAAGCCGACACCGATTCCTAAACGAACATAGATGGGTTTAATTTTGTTGATGTCGGCAGTAAACAGCCGAATGCCAGTTAGACCTAGAATTGTCACGATCAACATCGCGGCGCCTGAATAGCCAGTTAAGTTACCGAGTGCGCCGATTGCTAGGCAGCCGACTAACACGATTGAGAAAAATAGTGGATATCCTTTACGAGCCATCTTTTTTCACCTACTCTAATTTGGTTTGAATCGTATAACGGGGTCGGCCCTTGATCTCCGTCATGAGTTTGCCGATGTATTCGCCAATGACACCGAGGCTGATCAGCTGAACGCCACCTAAGAACCACATGGAAACCATTAGTGAAGACCAGCCGTGAACGGTCAGCCCAAGAATCTTTAAAATAACCGCGTAAACTACCATTCCAATCGCAAGCAGGCAGGCCACCATTCCTAGAATCAAAATCAGTCGAATTGGCGCAATCGTTAAGCTGGTAATGCCATCCCAAGCAAAGGCCACCATTTTTTTAAACGGGTATTTAGATTCACCAGCTAGTCGTGGTGTCCGCTTGTATTCGACTTGACCAGTCTTAAAGCCCAGCTTTGGGATGATGCCCCGAATAAATAAATTACGTTCGTGGTAATTTAAGAGGGTTTCCGTGGCCCGCTTAGACATCAGCCGGAAGTCAGCGTGGTTAGGGACCAGTTCAACACCTAACAGTCGTAAAGTCCGGTAATAGCCCTGAGCGGTAGTCCGCTTGAACCAAGAATCTGAATCACGGTTATTGCGGACACCGTAGACGAGGTCATCGCCGGCAGCGTACAGGTTCACCATGTCGGGAATCTTATCGGGGTCGTCTTGCAGATCAGCATCAATGGTCACCAGCATATCAGCGGTTTTAACCGCTTCAGTTAGTCCAGCAATCAGCGCTGACTGGTGACCAAAGTTGCGTGAGAAGCGTAAGCCGCATACTCGTGAATTTTCCTGATGTAACTGTTCAATTAACTCCCAGGTACGATCTTTAGAACCGTCGTCCACGATTAAAATGTCGGCTCGGATCTCTTGGAGTCCCTGATTGGAGCGGGTTGCAATCTGGTCTTCAATATCGATCAGGCGGTGAACGGAGCTGACAAGAATTTCTTCTTCGTTATAGGCTGGAATCACAATGGTTAATTTTTGAGTCTTCATAGTTACTGAATCCTTTCTGGTAATATGTGACGTAATAGTTTTTTAATTGCCCCTTCATAAGGCGTGATCACGAGCCAGTAGCCTGATGCTAGGAGGATACTAGCGAGAACGTCCGAGGCAAAATGGTCGCGGAAATAAAAGCGCGAAAACGCGACAAAACCGATCCAAATTGCGCCGGCAAGTATCGCGGCAACCCGACAGTGGCGTTTCTTGATGGTTGGTAGGACTAAAGCCAAAATTGAAAACACAAAGAGCGCTGTACAAAAGGTGTGACCGCTGGGAAAGCTAAAACCGGAATCGGGGATTAACTGGTGCAGTGGCCGCGGCCGGGCAACAATTTGTTTGGCAAGTTCGGTAATGACCGAACCTAAAAACTGCAGGCCACCAATCCAGAGACTAGTGATAGCGCTGTTTCTGACCCAAAGCCAGACGCACAAGATGCAGGTCAGTGCGATGACAACGACTGGGCTGCCAAGAAAGGCAATGGCGTTTAATACGATTGTGTTTGACGGTGTGACAGCACGGGACATGAGGTGACTAACGTTGGTATCGAGTTGCTGCAACCAAACCGCTTGGCGCATCACGCAATAGGCGAGGTAAAGAAAACCTGCTAGCAGGCCAGCACCCAAGCGTCTTTGATGACTATCCGACATTTGCCGCACCTCCATGATGGTGTAACGTCACGATGGCAGCAGGTAGCAGTGAAATCACGACGATGGCGAGCATGATCAATTCAAAGTGGGCTTTGACGATGACGTTGTTGCCAAAGAAGTAACCGGCGCCAAGGACGATAAAGACCCATGACGTGGCGCCCAGAACGTTATAGATGATGAAATCACGATGACGCATTTTACCCATCCCCGCAGTGAATGGAATGAAGGTGCGGATAATGGGAACGAATCTGCCTAGGAAAATGGCTGGTTTACCATATTTTTTAAAGAAATTTTCTGAACGTTTTAAATAGGCTGGTTTTATGAAATGATTAAGCTGTTTAATGCGAAAAAGGCTGCTGCCGAAATGTTTACCAATTTCGAAGTTGACTGAATCGCCTAGGATTGCCGCGGCGCCTAGTAACGCGATGAGTACCCAGATATTGAGCGAGTGAGCGCTCATTGCTGCCAGCGACCCGCATAGAAATAGCACTGAATCTCCGGGAAGAAAGGGTAAAATGACGACGCCAGTCTCGATGAAGATCAGGGCAAATAAACCAAGGTAGATGAGGCCGCCAAATTGACCAATTAAGTGCGGCAAGAGTTGACTGAGATGCGGTACGAAGCTTGCCAGTAATACTGTAGACATAAATGAGCCCCCTTTTAGAGCCGGACTGTTTCCGGTTGATGATGGGTCAAGAATAGCCGTAATTTGAGAAGCTACCCACCTATAAAAACTGAATTAAAACTGAATTTTTTTCAGCTTAGTCGTTAAAAATACCGGTACATCGGGATTCTTATCTGAAGAAAATTCAGAATGCTAAAAAATGGCACACAAAAAAACGCCTCAAATTTTTTTGAGACGCTTTTTGTGTGCTATACGAGGAATTTAATTATTTGAATGCGGCGTTATTTTTAACGTGAAAATGGTACCAGTGGGGTCGTTATCTTTAACGCTGATCTCGCCGCCAATCAGCTTGGTGAGCTGGGCTGCGATTGCGAGACCCAGACCAGTTCCTGCAACCGAACCGCGAATATCCGCACTGCGATAGAAGCGTTCAAAAATATGGGCTTTATCAGCCTCGCTAATCCCCCGTCCTTGATCGGCTACGGTAATGAAAATGGTACCAGTCTTAGTCTGCTCAAGTTGAACCGCAACACTACTGTCATTGGGCGAATACTTGGAAGCGTTAGTCAAAATACTATTGAGAATCTGTTCAATGGCATTTTCGTTGCCAACGTAGTGAATATTGGGGGTAATTTTCGTTGTAAAGGTTTGTGGAAAGGTCCCCGTCATTTTTTGCACGGTATTTGCGATAATGGCGCTTAAGTCAAAATCGTGAACTTCCAAGACCAGTTGATCGGCACGCGACAAGGCTAACAGTTCTTCAATAAGTTGCTGCATTTGACGCGATTCTTCGGTAATGTAGCCGACCGACTTCGCAATGATCTCTGGATGGGCTTCACCATGGCGTTCAATGAGCTGCGCGTGACTGCGAATCGTCGCAATGGGCGTCCGTAATTCATGGGCGGCGTTCATCACAAAGAGTTTTTGTTGTTCCTGACGTTTATCTAACATGGCTAATAGTTCGTTGAAGTTAGCTGCTAATTCAGTCACCTCAGCTGGGTGATCAGGAACTGGCAGCTTCATTGAGCCAGGTTCCTTAGAGGCGGTGATGATCTTAGTCGTATGCGACAAGTTGGCGATTGGCCCGGTCAGCCGTTTAGTGAGCCGGCGAATATAGAATGGCGCTATCAGTAAGGTTAATAATAATAGAATGACGGTGACTTGAATGACCCGCCAAAGTACCGCCAGTTGGGCGTGCATACTTTGCCAAAGCGTGTAGTGGATACCGCGAGCGTGAACCATCCGGCGGTACAGAAAACCAAATTTGGGGCGGTAATAGAGGTTAGAAACGAGCGGCACCTTTACCGGCTTAATTTTTAAGATCTTATTGGCGTTGGGCGAAAAATAGTACTTGTCCTTAGCGTCCTTACGCAGATTATGAACGTAGACGTAGCTGGCGCTGGTATCGAGTGGACTGTTACGTCGCCAGCTTTTCCAGTCATCATCGCCGTCAATATTAACCTTAATGAGGCTATTGGTGATGTTGATCGTTGTTGCAGCGACTTCTCGCAGTAACTGCTGACCCACCGCCAAAATGATGAATAGCCCTAAAAACAGGGTAAGGCCAATCACCATCGTCATTAAGTTGCGGAGCATGATCGCTGCGCTGGACTGACTTTGCTGCCGCCATTTCTTCATCTAGATCACCTTTCCTGAACGTTTTCCGAAAGCATATAGCCAATGCCACGAACGGTATGAATCAGCTTCTGGTGATGATCATCAGTGTCAATTTTAGACCGTAAATTTTTAATGTAGACGTCTAAGATATTTGGCTGACCGTCAAAGTCGACGCCCCAGACATTGTCCAATAGTGATTCACGTGAACAGGGTTCGTTTTCGTGAGAAATTAAGACCACTAACAGTTCGTATTCGCGTTGCGTCAGTGGAATGATCTGGCCGTTATGTGATACCCGCTTGCTTTCAGTATCCACGGTTAAATTGGATACGGTGTAAACTTTGGCAGTCTTTGGTGCGGGAACACTGCGTCGTAACGCGACTTCAACCCGGGCAATGAGTTCTTCCATCTCAAACGGTTTCGTGACATAGTCATCAGCGCCGCCAGTTAAGCCGGCGACTTTATCGCCAATGTAATCACGGGCGGTCAGCATGATGATGGGGACTTGGCTAGTTTTCCTGATTCGCCGCAGCACGCTGAAACCATCGAGTTTTGGTAGCATCCAATCTAAAACAATCAGGTGAATTTGGGCTTCGTTGTCATGAAACTTATCAAGTGCTTCCAGCCCATCTTTAGCCCAGAGCACTTTAACGTCTTCAAGCTCCAGTTCGAACTCCGTTTTCAAAGAGTCGGCTAGGGCCGCTTCGTCTTCTACTAGTAAAATTTCAGTTTTCAAGGTAATACCTCCATGGATATCGTTAAAAGGCTTTATTAGTTTGCATGGTGCTAAATGACGTTTAAATAATGGAATTTATTAAGTCATATATCTTTCATACTATAGCACTATATGTGCTTAGAAACGCTATTTAACGGCAAACTAAACCGATTTGTAAACATTTTTAAAGCCGGCGATTTTTGTCATCAACTGTGATGTAAGCTATCATATTAGTAGCATTAAATGAGGAGTGTTAGTTTATTAAAAAAGAGACGCTGACGCAACGAGAGGCTGCGTCGTTTACAGATAAGGGATTGCGTTACCTGTTAGTTGTCGCAATTGGTGTTTTGGCGGTTTCGGTCATTTTAGAATTATTTCGGACAACTGCAGGTTTTTCAACCTGGATTTTGGATCTTGCGGGTTTTGCTTTTTGGGATTACTTTAACGTGAAGTTCTGTAAAAAAAACATTTACTGGGTCATTAGTCTGCTCCTGTCAGCTATTGTGACTGGCCTGATCATGTTAGTTGTGATAGTTGGTTTAGCGATACTGACTGGGCATTAAACTAAAAAAGGCTTCAGCATAGTGATTGCTGAAGCCTTTTTTGCTAAATTCATAATTGACCTTCAAAGCGCTGAAAGGTATCTGGTACGCTAGCCGTCAGCGTGACTTGGTTAAATGAAAACGGTAGGGGTAACCGTAATTGCCAGCTGTGCAACAGCAGTCGTTGCTGTCGCGAATCATTGGCGTACAGCGGATCGCCGACGATTGGATGACCCAATCCTGCAAAATGGACGCGAATTTGGTGTGTACGACCGGTTCGCAGCTGGACGGCGACTAGAGTGGCGTTGAGTCGGTGCTTCATGACCTTGTAGTGCGTCATCGCCATTTGCGGATGCGCCCCGTTTAACTGACGTTTGCGTTTGTCAGCCAAGTTACGGCCGATCGGCATCGCAATCAGTCCTTGTGAACTGTTCAGACGGCCGTGCACCCAGGTGAGATAGGTGCGGTGAATCAATTTTTCCTTTACCAATCGCACCAGAATTGGTACCACAGCGGGATTCTTAGCAATCAGCAGTGCGCCGCTGGTTTCTTGATCCAGACGATTGATGACGTAGGGCTGCTGGTTTTTAGGTGCTAGATAAGCTGCCACGTGGTTTAACGTGGTTCCAACTTCACCAGGTTGATTAGGGTGGGTTTTGCTGCCTTGAGTTTTATTCACGACCATTAAATTGTGATCCTCGTAAAGAATATTGACGGTAGCAGCGCTGTCTGGCGTGACGTTAGAGTACGGATGATCAAAGTCCGCCGGCAGAAACGTTAAGTTAATTCGGTCTCCTGGATGCACGTTAAAGTTAACGGGGAGATACAGCTCATTGACCAGCACGCGCTGGCCCTTTTTTAAACTAAAGACGAGGTGTTTGGGCAGGTACCAGTCCGCCATGAGCAGTTGTCGCAGCGATTTGGTTTGAAAGTCACTTGGCAGAACGGTTGTGAACTGCCACTGTGTGGATTGTGTCATGATCAACCTCCAAAAAAAGCACCCTTACCCAGTAATGGGCAAGGGTGCTTGACGTTTAAGAACTACTTCTTATTTAACTTTGCTAATTCAGCAGGCTTAACGATTAAGACATCGCAGACCGCTGAACGGCTGACGTAGTTGGTAACGGAACCGATCATCAAACGTTCAACAGCGGTTAAGCCGGTTGAGCCAATGATGATAAGCTGCGTATCATGGTCAGCTGGAAATTCACGAGCGATAACGGGTTTAGGATTACCAAACCGAACGTGAATATCAACTGACTTAACGCCAGCGTCAAGGGCCTTTTTCTTTAATTCAGCTAAGCGTGCCTGGACGTCTTCTGAAAGCTTGTAGATGACATCACCACTGACGGCACCACCGTAAGTATCACTGAATTGATTGACTTCCAAAACGTTTAGGATATCCAGATGGGTATCGTTTAACTTTGCGACTTCAATTGCTTTATCCAGCACTGGGTCGGTAGCTTTTGATCCATCAACCGGTGCGAGAATGTTTTTGTATTGCTGGTCCATATACGCCACTCCCTTACAAAATAATCAGTACATGTTGAAACTTTTCGTAAGCACGCCATGGTTTTGCCCAACAAAACGAACCACTTGTACTTCAACATTCATTTTACCATAATTTAGCAATTAGTATTAAGAAAAACATCAACTTATTGTGCTAAATATCACAAGTGAATTTTGTCAAGCAACATCCTTGCGAATTCAGCTTGATCGCAGGATAATGTAACCATAGCAATGATTGGCGACCAAGGCCGTCATTAAGAGACCGCTGTGATTGGCTTTAAGCTGATTGCAGCGGTTTCATTTTACCTATAATGCGGTAGACTTAGAGTAACTACACTTGAAGGAGCATCCGGCCTATGTACTATTACAATATGGAAACGGAAGACATTGGCTATAATCTAGCAACCGAACAGTACTTAATGAATAATAAAGATTTTGATGAACCGATTTTACTATTTTACTATCAAAAACCCTGCATTATTGTGGGGCGCAATCAAAATACCCTAGAAGAAATCAATCAGGATTACGTGGCCAAGCATAACATTCAGGTCACCCGGCGACTTTCCGGTGGCGGTGCGGTTTATGACGATCTGGGCAACGTTTCATTTAGTTTCGTGGTTGATCGTGACGATGAACGGTTTGGGGATTTTAAATCCTTCACTAAACCGATTGTGGAAGCCCTAAAAGAAATGGGGGCGACGGCCATCAAAGTTTCTGGCCGCAATGATATTTTAGTTAACGGCAAGAAATTTTCCGGGAACGCGATGTACGTGAAAAATAATAAAATGTTTTCCCACGGGACGTTGATGTATAACGTCGATCAAAGTGTGATTTCGCACGCCTTAAACGTGCCAAAGGACAAGATAGCTTCCAAGGGGATCAAATCGGTGCGTTCACGGGTGACTAATCTGCGACCGTATCTGAAACCAGAATACCAAGACCTGACCATTGCGGAATTTCGGGACACAATCTTACGGAAGGTCTATAACGTCACGGACCTCGCACGAGTTGCTGACAAAGCCTATCACCTCACTGATGAGGATAAAGTTCAGATCAAAAAACTCTACGATGATTACTATAATAACTGGGACTGGGTCTACGGGACTTCACCGGAATTTACGGTGAAGAAGCGGCAGCACTTTGATTCGGGCACGATCGATGCGCGCGTTTTAGTGGACAAGGGCCGAATCCAGCAAGTGACCTTCTTCGGTGATTTCTTTGGTGAAAAGTATGCCGTTGATTTGGCGAAGATGCTGCAGGGCGTTCGTTATGATCAGCCATCGCTGCGGAAAGCACTGTCTAAGATCAACGTGGGTGATTATTTTGCCGGAATCACTCTAGATGAGTTTGTGCAATTTTTAGGTTAACGGTGAAATGAGGGCTCTCCAAGTGCACAAGCTGTAACCCCTTTCATGGTTATGGTAAAATGAAAGCAGTTACAAGATTGTTATTTCATATTCTGAAGGGAAGTTTGGACATGCGGTATGTTTCTATGACGGCCCACGATATCGGTCGTAACTTGGCTACTGAACAATATTTAATGAACAATAAAGATTTTGGTGAACCACTGGTACTGTTCTACTATGAAAAACCATGTATCATTGTTGGACGCAACCAAAATACACTAGAAGAAATCAATCAAAAATACGTTGAAGAACACAATATCACCGTTACGCGGCGGTTATCTGGTGGCGGTGCGGTTTACCAAGACCTTGGTAACCTGTGCTTCAGCTTCGTGTTAGACAGCAACTCGGAACAGTTCGGGGACTTCAAGTCCTTCGTTCAACCAATCGTTGATGCGTTACACGACATGGGGGCTTCTTCAGTAGAAGTTTCTGGTCGTAATGACATCTTAGTTGACGGTAAGAAGTTCTCTGGTAACGCCATGTATACCAAGAATGGTAAGACGTTCTCACATGGGACGTTGATGCTGGACGTAGATCAAAACGTGATTGCGGATGCGCTGAGCGTGCCAGAAGATAAGATTGCTTCCAAGGGCATTAAGTCAGTGCGTTCACGGGTAACTAATTTGAAGCCCTACTTGGCACCTGAATACCAAAACATTACGGTACCAGAATTCCGGGACAAGTTATTAAAGGAACTGTTCCACGTGGATAGTTTGGATAAAATCAAGGATAAGGAATATGTGGTTACCCCTGACGAACAAAAGGAAATCGACAAGATCTACGAACAGTACTATAACAACTGGGACTGGGTCTACGGCACGTCACCAGAATTCACGGTCAAGAAGCGTCAGCACTTTGATTCCGGTACTATTGATGCCCGGATCTTAGTTGAACAGGGTAAGATCTCAGATATCAAATTCTTCGGCGACTTCTTCGGTCCAAAGGATGTCAGTGAATTAGCTGATCAATTAAAGGGTATCCGCTATGACCGTGAAAACCTGGAAAAGGCGCTGGCTGATGTGGATATTAGTCAGTACTTCATGGGGATTAAGAAGGATGAGTTGGTGGAATTGCTGGCATAAGGTGCGAAGCCAGGCGGTTAGGAAGCGTAGTGTAAGTCACTTTTGGTAAAAATCCCGGTTTTGGATTTATACCGAAAGTGACTTACATGCAGCTTTCTGCCTGGAGTAGCCCGATTCGACCAAGGTGCGGAACTAGGTGGTTAGAGACTGGAGCCTAAGACGATTCTGGTAAAAATCCCGATTTTTGGATTTATACCAGAATTGACTTAGGTGCAAGTCTCTGCCTAGTGCAGCCCGATTCGGCAATATAACATCAAAAAATACAGGTTTGCGCCCACAGCAACATACTGGTCGTAAACCTATATTTTTTGCCTAAAACTATGCTACAATTTGAATTATTAACAACAATTAAGGAGAATTTTATGTTAAAGCAAAGATTAATGACCCTGAGCATCGTTTCGTGGGTGCTCTTCTCCGCGATGAATCTATTGATGTCATCAAAGTTGGTCGCGTTGGGGCATCCGCTTCAGATGAGTGCAATTATCCGCTCAATTATTATTTCCTTAGTGCTGTACGCTTTGCCGATGATCTGGGGTGCACTGGGTCATAATTCCGGTTATTACCTGTTGGCAATGGTGATCGTCATCTATTCATTTGGCTTGTTTAATGGTATTGTAACGGTGATGTCTACCAGTCATGCTGTACTTGGTATTAAACTGGGAGTCTCAATTGCAAATCTCTTAGTTATTGTCTTTAACGGTTATTGGATGGTGTTAGCATTACGGTATCGGCACTTGCTTGATGATAAGCGTGATAAGGATAAGCTGGAAGAAATTAAACAGATGCAGAAAAAGGTCAAACAAAACAAGTAATCGAGGTAACTATGGAAAGTTTAGTAAAGGACTTCATTGAAGAAGTTGAAGCTGAAAACTATGATGTACAAAATTTCGGCAGCAGTTTAGCTGAAATTAAAAAAACGGGTGCGGTCAAGGCCCTTGAGCCGATGGTTGAAATGATCGTTAAGGCGGTTGGGGAAAATAAGCTAGCCCAGGCTACGCTAACTTTGACCGATGCTGATATTCAGGTTCATTTGGAAACCAGCGTTGTGAACCTGCCACTGCGTTACGTGAACGCCATGAAGAAGATGCTGGCAGATGATGATACCCTGCCAGTCAGCATTTACAGCATCATTGAATCGCCCGATGTTAACGTTTCTTCTTTACGAATCGATAAGGTCGCATCAGCGGATGATTTTGTCAGTCATCAAGGCGATATGGCCAAATCCGTTGCGGCTTGGTTAGATAAGCAATTAGATCAAATCAAAGAAAATCAGGCAAAGAAAGCTGAAGAACCAGAGGCTGATGACGCGGAAACTAAGGATTAAAGCCCGTGTTGATTTGCTTCTGCCCGGAATCCGTGCTATAGTGTTTTACATGCGATGAGTCGAGAATATCACGCTACTAGCAATAGTAGTTTGCGCAAGCAACTAGGTGATTTTTTGCACAGCAGGCAATGTAACACCGCCGGATTTGCGGCTGCCTTGGTTCAAAGGAAATGTGGATTTTTGAGAACCCATTTAGTTTCGGCTAAGTGGCTGTATGGACGCTCCAGTGATGGAGCGTCTTTTTTTGTGCAAAATAAATGATAGGTATGTATGTCGTTCGATTATATGGTAAACAGGGAGATTACTGGCGAAATTAATTAACCTGTGCTATTCTATAAATGCAATTAAAGAGGAACATTTAAGACACCAAGACCCCCAGCAGGCGTAAACTGCTGAGGGCCTTTTTTATCACTAAAATAGCGGGTGGGTTAGATGTTGCCTAATCAGTTTTACTTGCGGTGTTTGTGGTCTAACCAGTCAGCAAACCAAGCACTAATAAGCGCAACCACAAGTGGGGCAATTAAAGAGGAAAACATTTATAGACACCTCCCAACTGTTACGCAGTATGGGTAGGCAACTCTGTTATTTTATCATAGACGAAAGTACATCTCTAAGTATGGTAAAGCAATTATATTAATTTTATTGAAAATCTAGAATCAAACTCATTTATACTACATAATTTTATCTTTGTATGAGATTGATAAGTCCATGAACAAATTGGTCGAGGAACTAGCCGTTATTAGATTATCTTTAGCAATGTTCAGTGCTATGTTTATGAATGTCAGTGTATCCGGAAGGTACTTGGGACGCATATGACAATTGTTGATTCAACTTGACACTCATTAACATTAGAGTACAATGAGAACTAATCTAATAATTAAGCAACGACGAGAAGAGTAAGTGACCACGTTTTGTTAAGCGAGCTGCAGTTGATGAAAAGCAGTCAAAACGAGTTAACTGAAGATGATCTCTGAGCCTGATTGGGGGTAGGTCAACCACGACCCGTGCTACCCAGTCCGTTAGCAATCGATATCTTGCGGAGTATAATAGTGTCATTATTGTACTTATCAAGGCTTGAATTGTGAGGTTCAGGTAAATTTCAGGTGGTAACGCGAATCCTTCGTCCCGAGTAACATGGGGCGGAGGCTTTTTTTGTTGCTTAATTAAGTTAAAATAGCCAGACTTTCGGAGGTAATTCTAATGTCAGAAAAAACAGAACATATTGAAACGATTTTAGCACAGGCAGGTAACCGGACAGATGATGTTAAAACGGGTGCCGTATCGACACCGCTGTACTTTTCAACGGCATACCGTCATGCTGGCTTAGGCCAGTCGACCGGCTACGATTATTCACGGGAAACCAACCCGACGCGTGACGTGCTCCAGCAAACCCTCGCCAAACTGGAAAATGGGGTGGCTGCCTTTGCCCTTAGTTCCGGGATGGCCGCGATTCAACTGGTTTTCTCACAGTTTAAGACCGGTGACGAAATCGTCGTATCCGATGATCTGTATGGTGGGTCTTTCCGATTCTTTGATTTACTGACCGACCATTATGGCTTGAAGTTTCATCTGTGGGATGGTCAAGACTATGATCGTCTGACCAAGTTAACCACGCGTGATGCGGTTAAGGCAATTTGGTTGGAAACACCCTCCAACCCAACGATGAAAATCATCGATATTCACCACACAGCTGAGGTGGCTCACCAACATGACGTACAAGTCATTGCTGACAACACGTTCTATACCCCGCTATTACAGCAACCGCTTAAGGAAGGTGCCGACCTGGTTGTTCACAGCGCGACGAAGTACTTGAGCGGTCACAACGATATTTTAGCCGGGGCAGTGATCTGTAAGCATGAAGCGGATGCGGATTGGCTTCAGTATAATCTGACTACCACTGGGGCGACACTTGATCCATTTGATTGTTGGCTGTTACTTCGGAGTCTTAAAACGCTACCGCTAAGACTGGCGCAACATGAACGCAACGCCAAAGCAATCGTGGCTTCCTTGAAGCAAAACAAAGCCGTTGATAAGATCCTTTATCCCGGTCACGGTGGCATGATCAGCTTTTATGTTCACGATGAAAGCTGGGTCAATACGATCCTGCAGCATTTAAAGATCATTTCATTTGCGGAAAGTCTTGGCGGCGTGGAAAGTTTGATGACCGTTCCTGCGATTCAGACTCACAAAGACCTGACCGAAAAACAGCGTCAGGAAAAACACATTACCCGCAATTTGTTACGGCTGTCAGTGGGGATCGAGAACAGCGATGATCTGATCCAAGACCTGACACAAGCTATTAACGCTGCCGCAACCACGGTGACAAGCCACGCAACCACTGTGGCAAATAAGTAGGGAGGAATTTCAATGAGTATTAAAGATTTTTCAGATGACACTAAAGTTATTAAAACGACTACCCGTCCGGATCCAGAGACCGGGGCGATTAACCCACCAATTCAATTATCATCAACCTTTGTTCAGCCGAGTTTAGACCATTTCGGCAAGTACGATTACACCCGTAGCGGAAACCCGACTCGAGACGTACTGGAAGAAAGCATTGCCGCCTTAGAGCACGGTAATCGTGGCTTTGCCTTTGCCACTGGGATGGCAGCTATTTCAACCGCGTTTCTCACTCTGCATCAAGGCGATCACGTGATCGTGACCAAAGACGTCTACGGCGGGACTTTCCGGTTAGTATCTCAGCTGTTGCCCAACTACGGCATTGATTATACGTTTGTGGACTGTAATGACGAGGCAGCTTTAAAAGCGGCGTTTAAACCCAATACGAAAGTCGTTTACATTGAAACCCCATCGAACCCAACCCTAAAAGTTACGGATATCAAACGGGTGGTTCAAATTGCCCATGCCCATGACGCGTTAGTCTTTGCGGATAACACGTTTATGACGCCAATTTTCCAGAAACCTTTGGATCTGGGTGTCGACCTGGTACTCCATTCAGGGACGAAATTTCTAGCGGGGCACTCAGACATTCTAGCCGGCCTCATTGTGACCAAGTCTAAAGAGCTGGGCGACGCGGTCTATTTCATTCAGAATGCGATGGGGGCAACCCTTGGTATCAGTGACTGCTGGCTCTTACTACGGGGAATCAAGACGTTAAGCATCCGGGTCAAAGCGGAAGCCGCCAACGCCCTATCACTTGCTAAGTGGTTAGCAGAACAGCCGATCGTTGAAAAAGTGAACTATCCAGGCCTCGAAGATTTTGACGGTCATGACCTGCAATTCAGTCAAGCAACTTCTGGGGGTGCGGTGCTTTCCTTTGACATTGGTTCAGAAGACAACGTGCGCCAATTAGTACAGAAGCTGAAGATTCCAGTGTTTTCAGTATCACTAGGTGCAGTGGAAACGATTCTTTCTTATCCGCCGAAGATGTCACACGCTGAGATGTCAGCCGAAGAACGGCATGCTTGCGGGATCACGGATGGCTTGCTGCGGTTATCAGTTGGTGTTGAAGACGTAGATGATCTGAAGGCCGACTTTAAACAAGCGTTTGAAAAAATTGAGGCATCACAGTTACAGCATTAATCCATTAAAAAAGCGGTGGGCACTTAGCCAACCGCTTTTTTAGTTCTTCTTTCTAAATGGCTGACGATCAAAGTGATGACTAGAATCACTGCTGACAGCCAAATCGTGTGGCCGTGCCAAGTTAAGGTCAATAGGGCGGTCACGCCAGCACCGGCGACAAAACTCAAAATAATAGTACCAATCGTTAGCCCCTTGGTGACTGCCTGTTTGTCATGTCCCGCCACACCGTCATAGATTGATTCCGCTAAAGTGCGCAGGTTACCCGTCATCATGAGTGACGTGAAGGGCCCGCCGTTGAGTTGACGAAACTCCTGTAATTGGGCGGCAGCGACCATTGATAATAGGCCAGTAATCAGCATGTTGGGCCAAGAACTGGAAAAAGTGCCGGCAATCAGCAATAGAATAATTTCGTACGTAATAATGAATCCGGAGCGGCTGACGGTTGGCAAGAGCCGTAAGGGCCAATGTTTTTGAATTATTCTGGCAATGATCGTCCCAACCATGAACATCATAATTGACGTGGCGTATTGCGCCATTCTAGCAAACTGACTTTGACCGATTGATGCGCCTAACAGAATTAAGTTACCGGTCTGTAAGCCAGCGAAAACTTCCCCGTGTTGTAGGTAGGTATAAGCATCTAACCCACCAGCAGCCGCTGCCAGCAAAGCCCCGACTGGTAGCCGGTCATGGGTCGGTTGAGCCGTATAGTTTAACATGGTACCCCTCCTTTATCTGACACATACTGACAGTTTAATCAGATTGCAGGGGTGGAGCAACTCAGATGACTTGAAAGTTTTACCGTGAAATAAAATGAGCCGTACCCCTTGCGACCAACGTTTACCTCTGCTACATTTGAGACAAATGTATCCAGTATCCGAATGGGGGAAATGTCAAATGAGGAAAATGGTGATGGCATTAACAGCGGGACTAGTGCTTGGCGGTTTAGGGGTAACACCAGCTTTGCCGGCAGCGGGGAAGACGACCACGTCCTGGAAGGTCGTGAAGACTAAAAAATACAGTGATGTGGCCTGTTATCCAAAGAAGAGCGGCAACGCCTATATGTGGAATTTGACTCACACCAAAAAAATTCACAACCTGAAGAACTACCCACGAACCACGTGGTACATCTATAAACGGGTTAAACTTCAGCTTGGAAAAAAGTCGGGTTATTACTATCAAGTGATCAATAATACCGGCAAAATTAAGGGGCTGGTCTACCAATCGTATCTCACTAAGGGGGATAATCCCAAAGATGCCTTCGCGCACAGTGCTGTTGTGAAATCTTACGGCAGCGGGTTAGCGGGAATTAAATCAGTCCGTGAGTCAGCGAAACTACAGGCGGATATTTTAGCCCTCTTTCCGGGAACGATTTTAGACTCAAGTTATTCAAAGGCTGCGCAAAATGATCTGAATGCCGGTGTCAGTAAGACGGCTACCTATTCAAAACTCAATAAGAATGCGCTTGCTATCGGGATCTTTACCCCGTATAACTGGACGAGTACTTCCAGCAAGACCAGCTATACCAAACTAGCAGCGGCTGCGTTGAGCGCCCAGGGGTATACGGCCTCCAAACGGGCGAAGTATAAGGGCTACCAGATCGGCATCTACGCCACGCCGCACGGGTATACGTCAGCCTACCATACTTGGCCAAGCGGGTATGGGTCATTTGGTATCTACTTAGTCCCAACTGGTGATTCAAAGTTATTTTAAGGGGGAATTAGGATGTCACTAATCAGTACGGTTTTGATTGTGATCGTAGCAGTGGAAGCACTGCTGATCTTGTGTTTGGAAATGTTTGGTTCTCAGACGGCTGCTGCTCGCAACGCGTTTGGTTTTTCAGCGGAATATCAGCATCAGCCAGAAACCAAGACTACAATGGCTAACATTGGTCTGTATAACGGTTTTGTGGGGGTCGGTCTGCTGTTCATGCGCTTCGCGTTACCTGCCAGCGCGGTGATTTCGGGCAGTCTGTTATTTACCGGGTTTGTGGTGGTTGCCGGCATCTATGGCGGTTTGACCGTTAACCGGCAAATTGCGTTAACGCAAGGGCTTCCGGGGTTACTGGCGTTTTTGAGCCTGCTGATATTTAAGTAAATCATGGGCTAAAAAACTGCTAGTAAAGGTATCTTCACGTTGAAGATACTGTTTGCCAAATTCATCTAACTGACCGTGAAAATCCTGTGCCATTTCAAAGGTGAAGCTGTCAGGTAACGTGATCTGTCGCTTGAGGTGCTGATAAGTATCCGTTTGCAGATAACCCAGGTGTTTGAATAAGCGTCTCGTATAAGAATCAGCAATGAAGGCCGGTAGATCAAAGATATAGACGAGGTAGACGTCGGCCGTTTCCTGGCCCACACCCGGCAGTGCCAAAAGTTGTGTTCGCAGGTCCGATTGGGTCGTCTTGGAAGCGACGCCGGCGTAGTCCCAGTGATGGTCGTTGAACCACTGGAAAACATTATGGATGGCCTTAGCTTTATTGCGATAAAACCCACTGGCACGGATCAAGGCCATTAATTCAGTTTGTGATAACGATAACACCGTAGCGGGGTCTAACCCGGTGCGGTGTTTTAAATTATTCAGGCCCACATCGGCGTTTTGCCAAGCCGTATTTTGGACTAAGATGGCACCAACAATGATGTCACGCTTATCGTCTGCCGGCCACCAGCCTGAAGGCCCCATGTGGGTGAGAAGTGTGTGATATAACCAGTTGATATCGATTGTGATGGTACAAGACTTCTTTCAGAATTAAGATTGTGATGGAAATATATCATTTTAAATAATCATGGCTTACAATAATATCAGAATATTAACGGGAGGGAAGACCGCCATGGTAGTGACAATTCGAGATATTGCTAAACGTGCTGGTGTTTCTGTTTCAACGGCTTCAAGAGCACTTAACAATCATTCAAGTATTAGCTTAAAAACACGCAGTAAGATTCAAGCACTAGCTAAAAAAATGGGGTATAAACCTAACTATAATGCTAAGACGTTAACCACTGGTGTTTCTAACGCAGTTGGCGTTATTTTTCCGCCTGGTGAAATGAGTATGTCTGCTAACCCGTTTTTCGTTGATCTCTTAATGGGCATCAACAAAGAATTACAGTCACGTCATGCCATGCTGTCGGTGGCCATTGCTAACAGTAGTCAAGCACTGGTTCAAAACGTTGAGACACTGATCAGTCAAGGGCTGATCCATAATTTTATTTTACTCTATTCGGTCAGCAACGACCCAGTGATTGAGCTATTGAAGAAGCAGGGGATGACTTATGTGTTAGTAGGTGATCCTAATGAAGACTCTGAAAATTACGTCAACAATGATAATCGGCTGGCAGGTCAAAGAGTCGGTGAATACCTCATTGACGTTTTTAGAGTGACACATACCTTATTTGTTGAGCAGCTGCCAGAACTGAAGTTTGAGCAGCAACGGCGATTGGGGTTTCAAAAAGCAATGAAGGCTGCCAACGTGAAAACGGAAACGTTACAGCTGCCAAGATTGAGTCAATTGCACTTAGATCAGGCGGTCGAGCAATTTTTACGGACACGCGAGACGATTGACGGTATCGTCACAACTGATGACCTTTTAGGCGTCATGATTTCGCAAACGATGTGGGAACTGCAGGATACCCGGACGGCATTGATTAGTTTTAACCGCAATCAAGTCGGGTTCTTAGCGGATGAACAAGTTCGATTTGTGGAACTTTATCCCGAACGGATGGGTCAAGCAGCGGTCCGAGTACTATTTGATAAAGATAAACAATCGGAATTGATTCCCTTTACGATTGAAAAATAAGGTTGACGATAAATAGCGGTTTAATCAGGTTGACTTGTGAAATGGTTAACCTCTTTTTAAAAAAATCAATGCAACCGGTTGCATTATTGTGCAAACGGTTGCATAATATGTGTGCGAAAGCGTTTGCAATTATTATTTTTCGTTTAATCCTGTAAGGAGGGTAAATATGTCAGATACAACTGCTTCAACGCCAACGGCAGAAACACCAAAAAAAGATATGCTGCCTACGTTACCGTCATCAACTATTTTTCTGATCAACTTTGGGTTCTTAGGTGTTCAAATGGCCTTTCAATTACAAAGTACGAATATGGGCCGGATCTTTCAAACGATTGGGGCCAATCCTAACAACTTAGGCTGGTTCTTTATCCTGCCACCACTAGCTGGGATGATCGTTCAACCGTTAGTTGGTCACTTCTCAGACCGGACTTGGATTCCAAGACTTGGCCGTCGAATCCCTTATCTGTTGATTGGGGCCGTTATCGCCATGGTCGTTATGTTCCTATTGCCGAATGCCGGCAGTTTTGGCTTTGGTTTTGGTTCACTGGCCGCGTTATGGTTCGGTGCGATTGCCTTACTATTCATGGATGTTTCCTCTAACATTGCCATGCAGCCATTCAAGATGATGGTTGGTGACATGGTCAACGAGAAACAAAAGGGGTTTGCTTATTCGATTCAAAGTTTCAGTTCTAACGCCGGTGCTTTATTAGCCAGCATCTTCCCATTTGCTTTAACTGCTTTGGGGATCGCGAACACGGCTAAAAAGGGAACGGTTCCGAATTCCGTTGTTTGGTCATTTTATGCCGGTGCCATTATCCTGTTACTTTGCTGCTTACTCACCGTGTTCCGCGTTAAAGAATACGATCCAGTGACTTACGCCAAGTATCATGGAATTGATAAAGATGAAAAACGGAAGGGTATGTTTGAAGCCTTGAAGACGGCACCTAAAGTCTTTTGGACGGTTTCGATTGTACAATTCTTCTGCTGGATGGGCTTCCAGTACCTTTGGACTTACTCTACTGGTGCCATCGCTTCTAACGTTTGGGGTGTCACTAACCCAACGAGTGCTGGCTATCAAGCAGCCGGTAACTGGTACGGTGTGATGTCTGCTGTACAGTCAATTGCCGCCGTCATCTGGGCCTTAGTCTTATCACGTGTAGGTAACACCCATCACAAAGCCTTCTACTCAGCAAGTTTAGTCATGGGTGCGGTTGGTTTTGGTTCTATCTACTTCATTCACGACAAGTACACACTACTGGTTTCCTTTATTTTGATTGGTTGCGCTTGGGCTGCAATGAACGCTTTCCCATTCACTTTCTTGACCAATGCGATTACCGATTCTGCCAACATGGGAACTTACTTGGGCTTATTCAACAGTTCAATTTGCTTACCGCAAATCGTGGCTTCACTGGCCAGCTTCGCCATCTTCCCACTGTTAGGATCACACATGCCAACCATGCTCTTATTATCAGGTATTTTCCTGGCACTAGGTGCATTATCAGTTGGTGTGGTAAAAGAAGTTTGGGCACGCAAAGCTTAGTTAAACGACTTTGACCGTAATGAACAAACACTAGAAAGGAATCATGATCAATATGAAAAGAACGTTTGAAGTGACACCGTGGCACGTTATCACGCATGAATTAAAGCCGGAGAATAAACGCCTGCAAGAATCCATGACCAGTCTAGGAAACGGTAACATGGGGATGCGCGGTTTCTTTGAAGAAAACTACTCGGGTGATACGCTTAAGGGCATCTACCTTGGCGGCGTCTGGTTTCCAGATAAGACCCGGGTCGGCTGGTGGAAAAACGGGTATCCTAAATACTTTGGTAAAGTGATCAACGCAATCAATTTCATTAAGTTAAACGTGCTGATCAACGGTGAACCGATTGATCTGGCAACCGATGTTTTCAGTGATTTTGAAATGGACCTTGATATGAAGCAGTCGGTTTTGACCCGGTCATTTACCCTTACCAAGGGCGGTCAGCAGATTGGTTTTAAGTTTGAACGGTTCATCAGTGCGGATCAAAAAGAGTTATCAGTGATTCGACTGACTGTGACTAACCAAAGCACCCAATCAGCTCACGTGACGTTTAAATCAGCACTGGATGCAGATGTGCAAAATGAAGACGCCAACTACGATGAACGGTTCTGGGATATCCTGAAGAAGGACGCAACATCCGATACTGGGTCGATCGTGGCCATTACGAAGGAAAATCCATTTGGCACGCCGCGGTTCACGGTTGGTATGAAGATGACCAACGTTACCGATTTTTCAGCTGATAATGGCGAAAATGGCAGTGATAAAGAGGTCGTTAATCAATTTAGCGGTGACCTAGCGCCGCAAGCAAGTACTCAGTTGGTTAAACGAGTGGTCGTTTTAACATCCCGGGATTATGACACGCAAAGCGAACTGGAAAGTGCCATGAATGCCCTTAGCAAACGGGTGACAGCAACTTCTTATGACGATTTATTAGCTCAACATACCAAAATCTGGGCTGACCGGTGGGAAAAATCCGATGTTGAAATTGAGGGCGACACCGGCGCACAGCAGGGAATTCGTTTCAATCTCTACCAGCTATTTTCAACCTACTATGGTGAAGATAGCCGTCTAAACATTGGTCCTAAAGGGTTTACTGGTGAGAAATACGGTGGTGCGACTTATTGGGACACCGAAGCCTTCGCCGTTCCCGTTTATCTGGGGATCACTGATCCCAAGGTTACCCGTAACTTACTGATGTACCGTTACCAGCAATTGGACGGTGCTTACCATAACGCTCGCGAACAAGGACTCAAAGGTGCCTTGTTCCCAATGGTGACCTTCGATGGGATCGAATGTCATAACGAATGGGAAATTACGTTTGAAGAGATCCATCGAAACGGTGATATTGCTTTTGCTATCTTTAACTACACGCGCTATACCGGCGATAAGAGTTACGTACTGAACGAAGGCAGCAAAGTTTTGACCGAAATTTCTCGCTTCTGGGCTGATCGGGTCCACTTCAGCGAACGTAAACAGCAGTACATGATTCACGGTGTTACGGGCCCTGACGAATATGAAAACAACGTTGATAACAACTGGTACACGAACTATTTGGCCCAGTGGACACTGCGTTATACCCTGCAAATTTTGGGCGAAGTCTCAAATGAGGTTGCTCAAAAGCTCGATGTCTCCGATGCTGAAAAGCAGCAGTGGCAAGATATCGTCGACCGGATGTATCTGCCAGCCGATAAGAAATTAGGCATCTTTGTGCAACACGACGGTTTCTTAGACAAGGATATCAAGCCGGTTTCATCAATCCCAGCTGACCAGTTACCAATTAATCAGCACTGGTCATGGGACCATATTCTGCGGTCACCTTACATTAAGCAAGGCGATGTCCTGCAAGGTATCTGGGACTTTATCGATGACTTTACGCCAGCACAAAAGAAGGCTAACTTCGACTTCTACGAACCATTAACGGTCCACGAATCAAGTCTGTCTGCTGCCATTCATTCGATCTTAGCCGCTGATCTCCATTATGAAGATAAAGCCGTTGAGATGTACGAACGGACTGCACGATTAGACCTAGACGACTACAACAACGATACCGATGATGGGCTGCACATTACTTCTATGACCGGTAGCTGGTTGGCAATCGTGCAAGGGTTCGCAGGGATGCGGGTTCACGATGACCAGCTGCACTTCAAGCCATTTTTACCAAAGAAGTGGACGAGTTACCAATTCCGGGTACTGTTCCGTGGCCGTTCAATTCAAGTCCACGTGGATGGCGATGGTGCTAAACTAACGTTGCTGTCAGGTGATCCCATTGAAGTTGAGTTGAATGGTGCCAAGGTATCACTGTAATTTAAGGCAATTCCACGTTAATCTATCAACTAGAATATAATAAATCCCCCTGATAATCGATTATCAGGGGGATTGTTATTTTTAAATAATTTTAACACCCGTTATTTTTGAATCGTATCAAGGTGTTTTTGAACGGTATTGAGTAATTCGGTTAATTTAGTTGCATCAGCGTCTGACAAAGGATCTTCTAAGGTAGCATTGATTTGCATAAATGTCGCTTGAATCTTAGCAACTAGGTCATTACCGGCCTGCGTTAAGGATAATAACTTGGTCCGTTCGTTTTCAACTGGAATCGTGCGGATGACTAAGTTACGACGAACTAATCCCTTTAACAAGTTCGTGACGCTGGCTTCTTGGCGATTGAGGTAGTGTGCAATATCGCGTTGCATACTATCGGGGTGACTGGAAATGAAATTAATGGCGCGCGCCTGATCAGTATTCAGACCAAAAGTGCGTAGTTGTTGATTCAAATACTGAGTCTCAAAACTCGCGATGCGATGAATAAAACTAGAAGTTGTTTTCGTGTACAAAACTTCCCCCTCCTCCAAATAGAAATTATCTGTAGAATACCAGCATATGCTTGCAAATACAACAGAAAAGACTTGATTTTGACAACTTTTTTTGAAATGATGGTTTTCCTTTAAAGGTTTAGTGAATGGTTGGTAGATTGTAAATCGAGCTAATGGTGGGTAAAAAGCGATTATTCATAACTTAAAAAACGGCTTATTTGCTTTAGTGATGGAGCAAAAGTTTATTTCTGTTTAATTTTATGATATTGTGACGGTTGTGCAACTCATCAAGCACCAGAAGCTCCCCAAGCCCGTTTTTTTGACTTGGGGGGCTTTTGATTAGCGTCATTTCGCTTAAGTTGTTTACTTATCAAGCATATTAGATTGAGTTATCAAACAAAAACAGGTATCACTTTCCCAACTAAAGGGAGAAGTGTTACCTGTTTTTGTTAGCAGCCTGTCTATCTCACTGGATGGGCATTGACCGCTTTTTCCATTTGTTTAGTGTAGTCTAATAATTTAGCGGGTGCCTGCTTGCCGTATTCAGCGACAATGTTGACGCAGGCACTACCCACGATAGCACCGTCAGCAATTTGGGCCATTTCGGTCGCTTGCTCTGGCGTATGAATTCCAAAGCCAATGGCAGTTGGAACGTCGGTCACTTTACGGATCCGCGTAACGAGTTCTGAAAGGTCGTTCGCGAACTCACTGCGTTCACCAGTGACACCTAATGAAGAAACCACGTAGATGAAGCCGGTAGCTGCTTTCGCAATTTTTTCGATCCGGTCACCGGAAACTGGGGTGACTAATGGGATCAAATCAACGTGATGTTTCTTAGCGGCTGGTTCCAGTTCACCGCGTTCTTCTAGTGGCATATCAGGAATGACCAAACCGTAGATTCCTAATTCCTCACAACGAGCTGTGAAAGCTTCATAGCCGTATTGGAAGACGATGTTTAAGTAGGTTAAGAACGCTAGCGGCACATCGGTCTGCTTACGAATTTCAGCCACCATATCAAAAATGGTATCCATCGGTAAATCTGGATCTTCCTTTAAGGCACGGATATCAGCAGCCTGAATGACTGGGCCATCAGCAATCGGGTCTGAAAATGGGATCCCGATTTCGACAATATCTGCGCCGCCCTTAGCTAGTGCGACCACGTTGTTGACAGTGCCTTCAAAGTCCGGATCATTAGCTGCAATGAACGGGATGAAAGCCTTCTTGTTTTTAAAAGCGTCTGTTAGTTTAGTCATCAATATCCACTCCTCTGTATTTAGCAATCGACGAAACATCTTTGTCGCCCCGACCTGAGAGGGTGCAGACAATAATTTGATCCTTGCGCATCTTTGGCGCAATCTTGCGCACGTAAGCCACCGCGTGACAGCTTTCAATGGCGGCGACGATGCCTTCCATTTTGGCGATGTATTCAAAGGCGTCAACGGCTTCGTCATCGGTGATCCCAACGTACTGGGCACGGCCAGTTTTAGCTAAGTAAGCATGTTCTGGGCCGACACCTGGGTAATCCAGGCCAGCTGAGATTGAGTATACTGGGTTAATTTGACCGGTCTTGTTCTGTAAGAACATCGACTTCATCCCGTGAAAAATACCGTTTGAGCCCCGTTCAACAGTGGCAGCAGTCAGTTCGGTTTCAACCCCTTTACCAGCGGCTTCAGCACCCACCAGTTGAACACTTGGGTCATCGATGAAGTTGGCGAAGGAACCAATGGCGTTTGAACCGCCACCCACACAAGCAACGACCATGTCAGGCAATTTACCAGTCTTCTCTTTGAGTTGAGTCTTAGCTTCTTGGCTAATGACACTTTGGAAATCCCGAACCATTAATGGGTATGGGTGAGGACCAGTAGCTGAACCCATCAAATAGTAAGTGTCGTCGATCCGTTTAGTCCAGTCTTGCAGCGCCGCGTTGATGGCATCTTTTAAGACCATTGAACCACTGGTAACGGGGTGGACCTTAGCACCTAACAATTCCATCCGGTAAACGTTCAGTTTTTGACGGTCAGTATCCTTCTTACCCATGAAGACTTCACATTCCATACCGAAGTAAGCGGCAATCGTGGCAGTCGCCACACCGTGTTGGCCGGCACCGGTTTCAGCAATCAAACGGGTCTTGCCCATGTGCTTAGCCAGTAATGCTTGGCCAATGACGTTGTTGATCTTGTGGGCACCAGTATGGTTCAAATCTTCACGCTTCAAGTAAATCTGCGCACCGCCAAGATCTTTGGTCATCCGTTCAGCGTAGTAGAGTAATGAAGGCCGGTTAGCGTAGTCCACTAACAGATCGTGCAGTTCAGTTTTGAATTCTGGGTCGTTTTTGTAATGCTCGTAAGCTTTAGTCATGCGATCCAGTTCGTTCATCAGAGTTTCTGGAATATATTGACCACCATAGTCGCCGTAGCGGCCGGTAGTGTTCTTGTTAAGGTTTAAGTTAAGTTCTGTCATTGATAAATTTCCTTTCGTTAGTTAGCATGTGTAGTTGCAACGATTGCGCGAATCTTGTCGGCGTCTTTTTGACCGTTAGTTTCAACACCGCTGGAGACATCGATCACATCTGGATGAACAGCGGCAATCGCGGCCGTGACGTTTTCGGGGGTGAGCCCACCGGCTAAGATAAAGGGGTGCGGGGCTTGTGGCACTCGCGACCAGTCCAGGGTGATTCCTGAACCGTTCCCGCTATCCAGCATCACGTAATCAGCTGCAGTTGGGGTAATTTCGGCATTGGGTTTAAAGACTTGAAAGACGGTTGCGCCCGCCTGTTTCAACGCCTTGACCGTATCTTCGGATTCATTGCCGTGAAGCTGAACGATTTGAATGACACCGCTGTGGTAGATGTCTAACATGTTTTGCAGTGGTTCATTGACGAAGACCCCAGCAGTTGGAATGTCATCATCGATCAGTTCACGAAATTTTAACGCAGTAGCAAGCGAAATCTGACGACGGCTTTTCGCAAACACAAAACCAGCGAAATCTGGGTGCACTTCATTAATCGCTTGCGTATCTTGTTCTCGCATTAACCCACAGATTTTGATTTGCGTCATGTCATCACACTCCTAATAATTGCGTAATTTTTTTAGCTTTATCCGGTGCAGTCATCAAGGCTTCACCGATCAAGATGCCGTTCACGTGGTTAGCTTCCATAACCTTAACGTCGTCTCTGGTATGAATCCCAGATTCGGCGACAAAGGCAATGTTGTCAGGTACCAGCTTGCGGAGCTTGAGGCTGTTGTTCAACGAAACATTGAAGGTTCTTAGGTCGCGGTTGTTAACACCAATTAGTTTAGCGCCAACAGCGAGTGCCCGTTGTAATTCTTGTTCATCATGAGCTTCAACTAAGGCTGCTAAACCAAGATCGTGAGCCAGCTTGAAGTAATCTTTCAGCTGCTGATCACTGAGGATTGCTACTATTAATAGGACGATACTGGCACCGGCTGCTTTGGCCTGATACAGCATGTAGGGATCAACCACGAAGTCTTTGCGTAAAACGGGGACGTTCACAGCTGCTGCGATATCTTTTAGGTAATGAATGTCACCCTTGAAATAATCGGGTTCGGTGAGCACTGAAATGGCGCTGACACCGTGCTGATCATAATCCTTGGCAATCTCTAGGTAGGGGAAGTTTTCGGCAATCAGTCCCTTAGAAGGAGAAGCTTTTTTGACTTCACCAATCAAATGAATGCCGGGCGCATTGAAACGGTCATAGACAAGTTGCGGATCTTTCGTCGGCGTTGCGGCCGCTTTCGCTTGCATTTCGGCTAAGGAGATCGTTGCTTGTTCACGTTTCATGCGGCGCTTAGTTGCTGCCACAAGGTCGTCTAAGATCATGCTACTTGTGCTCCTTTCGTCAAATCGATGAGTTCGTTCAACTTAGCTTGGGCTGCACCGTTATCGATGACTTCAGCAGCCTTTTGAACGGCTTGTTCAATGGTCATCTCTGGATGAGCGGTGTAGAGGGCTAAACCAGCGTTGAGAAGCACGATGTCGCGTTTAGGACCTTTCTTACCAGCTAAGATGTCGCGGGTGATCTGAGCATTATCGGCTGGTGTACCACCAACGATATCCTGCTTCTTAGCCCGCTTTAAACCAAATTGTTCTGGGGTGATAGTGTAAGCCTTGAAGTTATCGCCGCGAACTTCAACCACGTGGGTTGGTGCTGAGATTGAAGCTTCATCGAGGCCATCGTCACCGTGAATGACTAATGCGTTATTCACGCCTAGTGCGTGGAGCACATGTGCCATTGGTTCGAGTAAGGCTTCATCGTAAACCCCGAAGAGCTGCATGCCAGCATGGGCTGGGTTTGCCAGAGGTCCAAGGACGTTGAACAATGTCCGAATGCCAAGGGTCTTACGAACTGGTGCCACGAAGCGCATGGCCTTGTGATATTCCTGAGCGAATAAGAAGCAGATGCCAATTTGATTTAAGATCTCTTCACTGGCTTCTGGTGTGACGTTGATGTTAACACCCAAGGCTTCAAGCACATCAGCGGCACCGGACTTTGATGAAGCAGCTCGGTTACCGTGCTTAGCAACTGGGGTACCAGCCGCTGCGGCAACCAGTGAAGAAGTGGTTGAAATGTTGAATGAGTTGGCGTGGTCACCACCAGTACCGACGATTTCAAGCACCGGTTCGCCAGCCTTAAAGGTTAAGGCGTGATCTCTCATGGAATTAGCAGCACCGGCAATTTCTTGAACGGTTTCGTGCTTAACTGTTAAAGCGGTGAGTAAACTTGAAATTTGAATGTCGTTGGCTTTGCCATCCATGATTTCGTTCATCACGTCGTTCATTTCGTCAAAGGTTAAGTCGGTACGGTTTGCTACTTTTGTAATTGCATTTTCAATAGTCATTTGGGTCATGGTAATTCCTCCAATTAGGTTAGTTAGTGTCAGTCGATTGAGATGTTGCTGCTAACAGGCTTTGCCATCGTGTTTGATTGAAGTTTTTCATGATTAAGATCTCCTTTGGAATAGAAAAAATCCGCCCATAACATAGACGCTAAAGAATTAGCGTTTATATTAAGGACGGATATTAATTCCGCGGTGCCACCTTAATTTGATGCCGAGACCAAGAGCCTCGCACATCACCCTTTGCGAGATGCGTATTCACATCTCCGACAACTGACGTATGTCTGTACGTGCTCCCGTACTTGGAATCTTTCGGGGCGCCCCTCTGTGGTCCATTTAACTACCTGCGTTCGGTCGCATTCTCAGCTACGGCGACTCTCTTTACGTGCACGATAATCTTGATCTCCACATCATAGGTTTGTATGAGCGAACTTGTTTGATTGACATTAGATTAAAACTTTATGAAAATAATGTCAACACTTTTTTCTAAATTTAATTTTATGCAAGCTTATCAATTGCCATTGCAACGCGGATTTGAGCCAAATAATTTTTTATGATCTGAGCGCCAACTTTGGCATCAGTCATAATGGATTCCGGATGAAACTGAACGCCATATACTTGGTTGGCTTCATCGGCAACGGCCTGAATCGTGCCGTCATCAGCGGTTGCGGTCACAGTTAAGTTCGTGGGCATGGTGGTTGGATCAATGACCAGTGAATGATATCGGGCTGCTTCAAACTGGGTGGGGCAGTCGTTAAACATGGCCGCGTGTCCCAACTGCGTCATCTGTGAAGGCTTGCCGTGCATCAGTTTAGGGGCGTGAATAACCTTGGCACCATAGGCTTCACCAATTGCTTGGTGACCCAGGCAAACACCTAGGATCGGTACCCGGCCGATAAAGGCGTTGAGGATTTCCATCATATTGCCGGCGTTTTCTGGACGGCCCGGGCCTGGTGAGAGAATGATTCCGGTCGGGTGTTTTGCCAGCAGTTCTTCAGCTGTCAGTTCATCGTTTTTCACAACGGTGATGGGTTCTTCGCTGAGAGTGCCAATGAGTTGGTACAGGTTATAGGTGAAACTATCGTAATTATCAATTAGATAAAGCATGAGCGACGCCTCCTTGGTCTGCCGTGTTGATCGCGTTCACAACTGAACGGGCTTTGTTGTTAAATTCTTGATATTCGTACTTCGCAATACTGTCAGCGACGATGCCAGCACCAGAATGAACGACGATTTGGTTGCCCTTCCGGTAGGTGAGACGGATGCCGATACATAGGTCCAGGTCACCACTAAAGTCGAGGTAGCCTAGGCAGCCGCCGTAGACGCCGCGTTTGCGGTTTTCCAATTTGGAAATGATCTGCATGGCTGAGATCTTGGGTGCTCCGGAAAGGGTTCCGGCGGGGAGCACGGCGTTGACGATATCCATAGCGGAAGCCTTTGGATCAGCGGTGCTTTCGACCGTTGAACCCAGATGCATCACGTTTGAAAATTTTAGTAAATTACGCGTCTTGGTGACCTTAACGGAGCCAAATTGACTGACAACACCCAGATCGTTACGACCTAGATCGATCAGCATGTTGTGCTCGGATTTTTCCTTTTCAGAAGTTTGGAGTTCATGGGCGAACTTGTCGTCTTCTTCTTTGGTAGCGCCCCGGCGACGGGTGCCAGCCAGTGGATAAGTGAAGAGGGTGTTGCCGCGCTTAGTGATCAAAGTTTCTGGTGAAGCCCCTAACGTTTCGAAGTCCCGGTGATGGAAGTAGAACTGGTAGGGACTAGGACTATCTTTAAATAACGTCGGCGCCACGCCCAGCAGTGAGCCGCTCATGGCCGCCTGTTGCGGATTGGAGAAAATCAGCTGGAAAATATCACCGTCCACGATGTGTTTTTGTGCCACTGCGACGTGTTTCGTAAACTCAGCGAGGCTGAACTGAAAATGAAATGGCTGTGTTAGCGCAAACCGTGGTAATGGCTTGGGTTGCGCGTTGATAATGAGGTTTTGAAGGTGTTTTAAATCTTCAATCACGGTGTCGTAACGGGCAGCTAATTCATCAGTTGGGATAATTTGGCTGAGGGTGACTTTTTGCTGGCGGTGATTATAGGCAATCACACGGTCAACCAGTAACAGGTCAGCGTCATCCAGCCCCATTGGATCGGCAACTTGTTGTTTGAGTGCCGTGGTGGCATATTTGGCATAATCATAGCTGAAATAGCCGATCAGGCCACCGGTAAATGGTGGTAGTCCGGGAATGAGAGGTGTTTGATGCTGGGTTAAAACTTGTTCCAAAATGGGTTTCAATGCTGTTTCTTTAGTAGTGGTTTCGCCACCTTCAGTCGTGGTCGTCAGCACGTTATCACGGTAAGTGAATGTTTGTCTGGGTGCTAAACCAATGAACGTGTAGCCATCCTCAGTTTTCTTGGGCTTTCCTGTTAATAAAAAGCCTGGTTCCTTAGCTTCTTTCAAAGCATTGAAGATGGTTACAGCGTCAAAGTCAGGCAGCTGAAAGTCTAAGGTGACGGGGGCTGCCGGATAACCCTTGGCAGCGGTGAGCAGTTCATTTAATGTCATGTTGATTCCTCCAATTTAGTCGTTAGTGTCGGTTGATTGAGGTGTTGCGACTAACGAGTTTTGCCATCGTGTTGATAATAAATTGAAGTTTGTCATGAATGAGATCTCCTTTAGAATAGAAAAATTCCGCCCATAACATTAACGCTGAAAAATAGCGCTAAAAGTTAAGGACGGAATTTTTATTCCGCGGTGCCACCTTAATTTGATGCCGGGACTTCTCCCGCACATCACCCTTTACGAGATGCGTATTCACATCTCCGACAACTGACGTATGCCTGTACGTTTCTTCGTACTGAACGGCTGTGTAATGCTACATAGCCGAAACGTGTTCAAGCTGGCAGAGAGCTGCATGTAAGTCAATTTCGACATAAATCCAAAACCGGGATTTTTGTCGAACTCGTCTTACACTCCGCTCCCTAACCGCCAGCTTTCACACTCTTCAGAAGAACCCTCTGTGGTCCATTTAACTACCTGCGTTCGATCGCACTCTCAGCTTCGGCGACTCTCTTGACGTGCACGGTAATCTTGATCTCCACATCATCGGTTTATATGGACGGTGTTTAATTGGCACTTACAATACCGAATAAATTAATTTTTGTCAAGTTAGCAGGTAACTTAGCTAATGTAATTCTCATAATCATTTAGAAAAGTTCCCACTTTATGGTAAAAATTCGGTGGCGGTCCTTTAATGTAAGAATAAAAGTTGACGATTGTTTTCAAGCTTCACCAGTAGTTATATTAGAAGCTATTGAGCACTTTATTCTATAAAGACCGAAATAAAGGCATTTTTGACTTAACTAATCCACTGAATGCCATACATCAAAAATAGTTAAAATTAATTATTCGGTAAGAAAGGCTGATAAGATGCCCGTTTGCGACGTTTTTAAAACGTTAAATTAGATTAAAAACAGATTAGTACTTGACAGACTGATTCTAATAGTTTAAAGTCATTCATAACAAATCAAACACAACTTCAAAGGAGTTTTAAACTATGAATCTGAAAATGAAAGCATTAAACCGACAATTAAATCGATTTAGTTACTATTGGTCAATGTAGTGTCTACACCGGACAGGTTGCAGGCACGCATCACTGCAATCTGTGCGGCCAATAGTTTTTCAGGTATCATTGCCGGTCACACAGTTAAGTTTTTCAAAACACTGTGTGACACGGACTAAACTTCCGTTGTTATAATATCGACGTTCAACGTCTCGCAGTGTTTTGTGAAAGCAAAGCATCGCGAGACGTTTTTATTTTGAACAGAATTTTTAGGAGGTGACAAATTGGTTGATGCACACACAAGTTTATATGGCTTTATTGCCAAACCAGCGCGGCATAGTTTGTCACCGCTGATTCATAACACGAGTTTTCAGGCATTAGGCATCAACAGCGTTTACCTCGCCTTTGACGTTGATCAGTCACAGTTCAAAACGGCTGTTCAATCACTGCGAGCGCTGCCGATTTGCGGTATTAACGTTTCGATGCCCTATAAGCAACAGATCATTGCCTATCTTGATGAGCTAACCCCGGTGGCTAAACAACTGGGGGCGGTCAATACCGTGATCAACCATGAGGGTCATTTGATTGGCGACAGTACGGATGGTGAAGGTTTCCTTCATGCGCTGCAAGATGAGCACGTCACCGTCCAGAACAAGCAAGTCGCGGTATTAGGCGCTGGCGGTGCTGGCCGGGCAATTATTCTAGCAACGGTCAACGCCGGCGCGGAAGTCACGGTATTCAAACGGCAGAACAGCACGTTTAATGCGTTACAAAAGCGGCTGACGAGCTGGTCGGATAAGATTCGCGTGTTGCCCTATGAAGATGAGGCTCAGATGGCTGCGGTGCTGACACAAGCAGACGTGGTCGTCAACACCACCAACCTGGGTATGGCGGGTGACAAGCATTCACCAGTTTCACCACGGGTGATGCAGGGGCTTCACGCAGGCCAGCTGGTTGCGGATGCGATCTACGCACCACTTGAAACACCATTTTTAGCCCAAGCAAAACAGCAGGGTTGCCACACAATGAACGGCCTTGGCATGTTAGTTCAGCAAGCAGCGGGTTCATTTTACCGCTGGACGAACCAGCAGATGCCAATCGCCAAAGTTAAAGACACGATCAAACAACAATTAGAACACACCAAAAAGTGAGGATGATATTTATGATTATTGTATTAAAGAATAACGACCAAAACACTATTGCAGAACTTCAGGAACACTTCGGTAACACCCATGAAGTCTTCGTCCATAATAACCGCGTTGCCGTGCAAGGCATCAAAGAGGCTGATTTATCAGCTAGCGAACGAGCAGCAGCTACGGACATCATCACTAACGTCCCAAAGGCGGTTCAAGGTTCTCGTGAATTCCACCCAGAAGATACTGTTATCCGGACTAAGCACAGTGTCATTGGCGGCGACAACTTCACCATGATGGCTGGTCCATGTTCCGTTGAATCAGAAGAACACATTGCTAAGATGGCGGCAGTCGCTAAAGCCAATGGTGCAACGATCCTGCGTGGCGGCGCCTTCAAGCCACGAACCTCACCATACTCATTCCAAGGGTTAGGTGAAGATGGTCTGAAGTTCATGCGCAAGGCTGCTGATGAATACCACATGGACATGCTGACCGAAGTCATGGACGATGAGCACGTGAAGATGGTTGCCAAGTACGCTGACATCTTCCAAATTGGCGCTCGGAACATGCAAAACTTCTCCTTGCTGAAAACTGTTGGGAAGACTAATGTTCCCGTCATGTTGAAGCGTGGGATGTCAGCCACCGTTGACGATGTGCTGAACGCTTCAGAATACATTGCTGCTGGTGGTAACCACAACATTATGATCGTTGAACGGGGCATTCGGACCTTCGATAACAAATACACCCGAAATACCATGGATGTTGGTGTTGTGCCAGTATTACAAAAGCTGACCCACTACCCAGTGATCATCGATCCTAGCCATGCTTCAGGTCACACTGAATTCGTCACACCATTAGCTTTGGCTGGTGTTGCTGCCGGTGCTTCTGGCTTAGTTGTTGAAATCCACGATGACCCAGAACACGCTTTCTCAGATGGCCCACAAGCATTGAAGCCAAACGAATTCAAAGAGCTCTCCGACAAAGCATTTGCCATTCGTGAATTGTTATCGACTGGCATGCCGGTCGAACAAGCGGAAGCGGGGCGCTAGAATGACGACTGTTTCTGTGACGTTACCAGAGACAAAATACGATGTTCTAATTGAGCGCGGCCTGTTAAAATCGGTTGGCGAACTAGTTGCCAAACAGTGGTCAGCGCGAAAAATTGCGCTGGTTTCAGACAGTAATGTCGCACCCTTGTATCAAGAACAAGTTGGCACATCGCTGGAATCAGCGGGGTTTGAAGTGCACCGCTACGTTTTTCCAGCTGGTGAAGCGTCAAAGTCATTAACGACATTGGCGGACCTAGCCCAACAAATGGCTGTCGATGCCTTCAACCGCGATGATAGCGTGATTGCGTTAGGTGGCGGTGTGACCGGGGATCTAGCCGGTTTGTTAGCCGCATCGTACATGCGCGGATTAGCGTTTATCCAAATTCCAACCTCACTATTGGCGCAAGTTGACAGTTCGGTGGGTGGCAAGACCGCCGTTGATCTGGATAACATTAAAAATATTATTGGTGCTTTCTATGAACCAGATTTAGTGATTGTTGATCCAGATACACTGGCAACCATGAAACAGCGTGATCTGGTTGAGGGCTACGGTGAGATCGTGAAGACCGCCGCATTGGAAGGTGGTGAATTCTGGCAACTGATTGAGACTATCAACAGTCCAGCAGATTTAATTACCCATTCGCCTGAATTGAGCGCGCGTTCGATTCATTACAAGGCGTCCGTGGTAATAGCTGACGAAACCGAAAGCGGCACGCGTCAGTTATTGAACTTTGGTCATACGATCGGTCACGCGGTTGAAGCGTTGGCTGATGGTGGCCTGCGACATGGTGAAGCAGTCAGCATCGGGACCGTGGCAATTATGCGGGTGTTTGAAAACGCCGGTTTGGCGGAGAAGGGCATTACCGCAAAATTACGCGAGCGTCTTGCGGCTGTTGGTTTACCGGTGACGGATGACTTATTAACGTCACCCAAAGTGTTAGACAAGGTTAAAAACGATAAGAAAAATCGTCATGGTCACTTGAATCTAGTTTATCTGACGGCCATCGGACAACCCAAGATCAAGTCGATTCCAAGCAGTGAAATTGCATCATTTTTACATCTAACAGTGGCTGATTAGTCGCTGATACGTGGTAGCCATGTTTGGGAAGGCGTGGTTATAACGTTAGGAACATTGAAGTGAAAATTTGAATAGTTTAAAAAAAGTTCTGAGGAATAGGATCCTCAGAACTTTTTTGATTTATTTGACTAAATAAACATGATCATGAATCAAATCAAACTGATTAAAGTGTTTGTTCAGCGCTTTGACTGCCGGTGTCTCTAACAGTTTAGCGTTTTGCCAGAACACTTTTGAATCCGTGGCGCCATCCTTTTCGCCAATCACGATAAAATCGTAATCCTTATCGGCTGCGCGAATTTGCTGCAGGAGGTCCCAGTCGATAGTTAAGCCATCTGGTGACCAGACCATAACGATCACATCGACTTGATCATGGTACTTAGTGAATGCTTCACTAGCAGTCAGCCGTTCCACCTTGGTTACGGGATGTTTGCCCGTTTCATTTTCCTTCGTCCAATCCTTAGAGTCGGTGGTGATCACGGTTTGACCATTGTCCTGTAAGCCTTTAGAGACGTAACCGTTGCCTGCCATAACTTCCAAGGTAGGCCGACCATTAATGAAATCGGCGAGATCCTTAGCAACTGGTGCTGAGATATAGGCCCACATGCCATAAGTGTCCTCGAGATAATCCCGAAAACTACGGAGCTTTTTATCTAAGTCAGGCAGGGCGTCAGATAATTGGTTCCAGCGCTTGTCACCTGCTGGATCGCCAGCGGGAAAGGTCTCGTTGAGTTGCTTAAAAATGACATCCTGCGTGTTATCAGGTAGTAGTAACTGTGGCAGAGTTTGCGGTAAAAGTCCCTGTTTAAGCAACCGGTCAGCTTGCAAGACATTATTGATCAGTATTTTAATGGTCGGAAAGTCGGCAAACAGTGTGTTGTATCGTTCCATGGTGGCAATGTAGCCGGATGGTTTAACTGTATGTTGTTGCCGTGCACGTTTGAGTAATTTCTTTTTTTGTTTTGGATTCAAGACGAATACCTCCAGATACAAACGCGTCATTCGACAAATAAATACGAATGGCGCGGTTGGGTTTATTTTTGTTTACCACCATCAAGCCCAAGTTCAAGGGATTCTTGATGCGTAATGGGCGTATCCTCTTCATCGTTAGTATCTATTCGTCGCGAACGGCCGTGAAGGTAGCCGTTCATGAGTTGATAGATGGCGTACCGGTCATCGGATGACAAAGTTTTTTGTCCAAATGTTAATTCCTTGCCGGACAGAAATAAGCGGTCTAAATCGTATTCATCACGTTCTGATTTACCAGCGAGATAGTCCATTGTGACATCAAAGAACTCCGCTAATTTGCGGACTTCCATGTAGGAAGGTACCCGGATGCCACGCTCCCAATTACCAATTTGAGCTGCGGTATTTTCGTGTTCTTTATCTGGTTTAAATAATTGATTTAAGGCGGTTGCCAACTGGGCCAGCGTTAAATCCTGACCACGGCGCAATGCCCGGAGTCGTTCGGAAAACATGCACATCACCCTTTCTCTACTATTGTATACCTAACGGAGCGTTTTGTGGGAGACTGAAATCATATTTCGTTGCGTGTGAGCCGGCCCATCATAGTGAACTCGCTCCGGAGCTAGCACCTGCGCTTCGCTTGGAGCGGATCTCCTCCGTCTCGTATGTCACTAGATTACCAAAAAACGGTAATCAACTGACATCGACACTACGATGGGGTGGCTCACACTCCACTACATATAGTGTGTTCAAAATTCAACGTAACGGAGTGGGCGGGAGTTGGTCGTGGTGGCCGTATGAGTTGGCTTTGGTACTTTGAAAGCCTACTCATACAATTGACGGAGGAGATCCAGTTTGGCATGGCCAAACTTAGCTCCGGAGCAATTGCCACTTCGACCGACTCCCGACCGCGCAGTGGCGTGACCCCTTAGACTAACAACCTGCTGAATTAAAGGGAAGGTATGGTATGATATACCGCGTAAACTTTTAAAAAGAATTGGAGTGTAAACAAGTGAATAAGCGGTTAAAACACTGGTTGATTGGTCTAGCAATCTTCGTGGTAGTAATTTGTATTGGCATTGGCGCAGCAGGGTGTTACTTCTATAATATGGCGGTGGCTCGTGGCCGAAAAGCATTTATCAATAACAGTACGGTCATCAAAAAGAGCGACCCGCTTTACCATCAAAAGAAGTGGTACCAAGCGGCCAAAAAGTACACGTGGCGCGAAACCTCAGCCACTAAGAACCTTAAATTAGTGGCCAGTTACGTACCAGCCAGCAAGCAAACGAATAAAACCATTGTCATCGCGCACGGTTTTGGCGGTAGCAGCAGCAAAATGGGAGAATACGCAGGGTTATTCCATGAGCTGGGATACAACGTACTGTTACCAGACGATCGGGGTGCTGGCAGAAGCCAGGGAACTTATATCGGCTATGGTTGGCCGGATCGGCTGGATTACTTAAAATGGATCAGACAGGTCATTCATCGCAACGGGCCGCAGTCGCAGATCGTGATGTTTGGGACCAGTATGGGCGGTGCCACGACGATGATGGTCAGCGGCGAAAAAACACCGAAACAGGTTAAAGCCTACATTGAAGATTGCGGCTACACCAGTATTTATGACGAAATTAAATACCAGGCGATGTCGATGTATCATATTCCGGAATATCCGCTGGTACCAGTAGTTAGTGGGATCAATTACCTGAACAACGGCTATACCTTTAAGCAGGCGAGTGCCTTAAAGCAGGTTGCGAAGAACCATAAACCGATGCTGTTTATTCACGGGACCAGCGATACGTTTGTCCCGACCAAAATGGTTTATCCGCTATATCGAGCGGATAAGGGACCGAAACGACTGGTGTTAGTGAAGGGTGCCAAGCACGCCAAGTCGTACAGTCATGCACCGGGACTGTACCGAAGCGTTGTCAAAGCATTTCTAGACCGGTATTTTAATTAACGGATGCTATAATTCAGCCGAAGACCTTTTCTAAGGAGGCTGATATGATGACTGCAAACCGTTATACTTTTAGCTGGCTGACGTTTTTAGCCACTTTTTCGATGGGTGCGATCGACGCGTATACGTATATTGCTCATGATGAGACGTTTGCCAGCGCACAGACTGGCAACTTGATTGTTTTTGCGGTGAAATTTGCTCGTGGCGGTTTTAGTCAGGCATGGGTCTGTCTGCCAATTTGGATCGGGTTTGCGCTAGGGTGTTTTGTGGCCCAAGCGGCTTTAAGCTGGTTGAATCATAAACGGAATCTGCGGCAGCGCTACCTGTGGTTAATGGGCATCGTGGTGCTGACGCTGTTCGTAGCGGCTTTAGGCCAAGATTGGTTTAGTGAGCTGGTTTTGATCTTCATTTTAGGCTGGCTGTCCGGGTATGAACTGACCAGCTTTCGTGAAGTCAAGGAAACCACGGTCAATAACGGCATCATGACGGGAAATACCAAGAATATCATGGTGGCACTATATCACTGGCTGGTGGAACACGATCGCAGTGAGCGCTCGAAGTGCCTATGGATCGCGGCGACGTTATTGACCTTTGTCCTGAGTGCCAGTCTATCAGCAGTGGTGTGCGTCCAGCTCAGTCCCAATTTAGTATTGTGGGCGGTATTGGGGTTAAATGCAGCTGGTCTCTTGGCGATTTACCTTGCCAGTTGCTTTAGAAATGGCGCACAATAGCGTATAATAACAAACGTATATCGAAACTATAAATTGAGGAAGTGCCGACATGATTAATACGATCATCGTGGTTGCTACTCTCGTGATCGGGCTATTGGCAGGATACATAATCCGGCGCCAAAAGCACCGTCGCGACGTTGATGCAGCAACCCGACAAGCAGCGGCACTTCGGGAGTCCGCGCGCAAAGACGCGGAAAAACAAGCAACCAAGTATCTCACTGAAGCAAAAGCAAAGGTTCAACAAGATCGGCAGGCAACTGAGGCCGAACTGGCAGATCAGCAAACAGAGACTGATAACCGTCAAAAACGGACGGAACAGCGTCAGGTGACTTTGAAGCAGATGGCCGAACGGTTGGACCAGCGTCAGGATGCCATCGATAAGACCCAGTCAGAACTGAATGCTGATAAGGATCATCTCAACGAGACGAAGAATCAGGGACATCAGCTGTTCATTGACCGTCAAGATGAGGTGGCCAAGCGTGCTGAGTTAACGACCAACGAAGCGAAGGATCAGATTCGGCTTGATACTGCCCGTAAGTTAGAGCAGGAAAAAGACGTGACGGTTCGTGAGTTAACGGAAAGCGCTGAGGCATCGGCGGACAAAGATGCCCGTAATCTGATTATCGAATCGATTCAGCGCGGACCAGTGGACTGGCCCCGTGAACACGCGGAGCATTCTGTGCTGGTACCGACGAACGAGACGAAGAGTAAGCTGATTGGCCGTGATGGTCAGCATATTCGCTTACTCGAATCACTGACTGGTACTGACTTAGTCTTTGACCCTGATCAGCCGAACCTGTTATTGATCAGTACCCATGATCCGATTCGGCGTGAGACGACGCGTATTGCAATTGAGAGCTTGTTGGCTTCCCGTAAAATTACGGCCGCTGCAATTGAAAAACAGGTACAAACTGCCCAGAATGATGTGTTGAAAGACCTTCGCCAGACTGGTGAACGAACGGTCAGCATGTTGAAGATCGGCTTTATGCACCCTGACCTGATGAAAATTATTGGCCGTTTGAAGTTCCGAACTTCATATGGTCAAAACGTGCTGAATCACTCCATTGAAGTGGCTCAGATAACTGGTGTTATGGCTGCTGAGTTAGGCGAAGATGTTCGAATCGCTAAGCGGGCAGGGCTACTCCATGATATTGGTAAGGCCATCGACCACGAGATCGAAGGGACCCATGTTGAGATCGGGGTGGCTTTGGCGAAGGCCTTTGGTGAAGATCCAATCGTCATTAATGCGATTGCTTCTCACCATGGGGACGTTGAAGTGACGTCACCGATTTCATCGTTAGTTGCCATCGCGGATGCCGTGTCAGGTGCCCGTCCTGGTGCCCGAAGCGAATCGGTTGAAGAGTATATCAACCGGCTGCACAGTCTGGAAAAGATTGCCAACGATCATAAGGGTGTGCAGGAAAGTTATGCCATTCAAGCTGGTCGTGAGATTCGCATCGTGGTTCAGCCAAAGGTCCTGGACGATAAGGCCACTGCCGATTTAACTGAAAACGTGAAGGATCAGATTGAAAATGATTTAACGTATCCAGGCAAGATCAAGGTAACAACGATTCGTGAACTGCGGGCCGTTGAGTACGTTGGTGATAAACCAGGTAAAAAGAAGAAGAAAAAGCGTGCTTAGAGTAATCTAAGCGCTGGAAATCAAAATAACGTGCTTCTCAGTCATTGACTAAGAAGCACGTTATTTTTGTGTCATCATCGATCTTAATTAAGCTTTTGCCGAAAGCACTTCAAAGGAGGCATCGACTTTTTCAGCACACATCCGGCCTTCGTGAATCCCCCAAATTACAAGGCTGGGGCCACGCCGACAATCGCCGGCGACAAAGACCTGACTGTCATTGGTCGTATACTGGTCAGTCGTTTGGGTAATACCAAAGGCGTCAAACAACCCTTTTTCAGCGCCGGTAAAGCCCATTGCCAGTAAAACCAGATCGGCTTTGACCCGTTCTTGGCTGCCGGCGATTGGCTTGAAGTGGTCAACCTGGCTGACTTCAACTTCTGAAACCTGGTCATCGTGACCGAAAAAGCCAGTCGCTGTCGCCGTGTACTGGGTAATGTCACCGTAAAGGGCACGGGCTTCTTTTTGACCATAGCCGTTTTTTAAAACCATGGGCCATTCAGGCCACTGGTTATCCGGCTGCCGTTTCGTTGGCAGTGCCGGTGTGATCTCCAGCTGCGTGATGGCGGAGCAGCCTTGACGAATGACGGTACCGATGCAGTCGTTACCCGTATCACCGCCGCCAAGGACTAGAACGTGTTTACCAGCCAGTTCTTGAGTGGCCTGCGTCCCGTTTTTAATGACGGACTTAGTGGCTGACTTAAGGTAGTCCACCGCCTGATAGATGCCCTTTAGCTGCCGGCCAGGCACGTTTAAATCACGCGCTTGCCGAGCGCCGGTACACAAAATGATGCGGTCAAAATTTTGACGCAGAACGTTAACGTCGATATCTTTACCAACTTCCGTATTGGCAACTAGGGTAATGCCCACATCTCTTAAAGCTTGAATCCGACGCGCCACGATTGATTTCGGCAGTTTCATATTGGGAATGCCGTACATCAATAGGCCACCGAAACGGTCATCACGCTCATAAATCGTCACGGAATGGCCCAATTGATTCAAGCGCCAGGCAGCTGACAGGCCAGCGGGACCACTGCCGACGATGGCAATTTTTTTACCCGTTCGGTGCAGCGGCTTGCCGGAATCCACGACCCAACCATTTTTAAAGGCCTGTTCGATAATGAATTTTTCGTTATTTCGGATGGTGATGCCAGAACCGTTCAAAGCCTGAACACAGGCTACTTCACACGGCGCTGGGCAGACTCTGCCAGTCATATCAGGCAGGTAATTAGTACGGGTCAACCGTTCAAATGCTTGCTGATCACGGTTCTTATAGATCAAGTCGTTCCATTCAGGAATCAGGTTATCGTTGGGGCAGCCACTGACTGCGCGGCCACCGCCGTAGAAAATGCCGTGATGACAAAAGGGAATCCCGCAGTTCATACAGCGGGCTGCCTGCTGACGGCGTTCACCGTCATTTAAGTCAAGTTCCATGACGTTAAAGTCTTTGATCCGCTGCATCACCGGACGCATTGGATTGTTTTTTCGATCGTAGGTTAAAAAGCCTCTTGGATCAGCCATAGACAAGTCTCCTAACTCTTCTTAGTCGCAACATCGAACGCTTTTTGAACCGCCTGTTCCTTTGAGACGCCCGGTTGGGTGTAGTGGGCGATCAGATCCTGCATTCGATGGTAATCACGTGGATAAACTTTAATAAAGGTCTGCTTTTCCTGCTGCCAATGATCAAGAATTTTTTTGGCTTGTGAGGAATGGGTAAAGTCATAATGTTTTTCGATCAGCTGTTTTAAGATCTGGTCGTCGCCCGTCTCATCCAGGGCGTAAAGGTCAACGAGATCAGTGTTGCAGTTTTGCTTAAATTGGTGCGTCCAATCATAGACGTAAGCGATACCGCCAGACATACCGGCCGCAAAGTTCCGACCAGTACGGCCGAGAATCACGGCCACGCCACCGGTCATATACTCACAGCCATTGTTGCCGATACCTTCAACGACCACGTTAGCGCCCGAATTACGGACACAGAACCGTTCACCGGCCCGGCCGTTAAAGAAGGCTTCACCGCTAGTGGCACCGAAACACGCGACGTTACCGATGATCGGAGCGTGAGCGTAGAGGTCCTCAGCCCCCTTAGTCGCAGCAACGATCAGTCGACCGCCGGATAATCCCTTGCCTACGTAGTCGTTAGCTTCGCCTTGAAGCTTGATTTCAAGACCTTGGGTGATAAATGCGCCGAAGCTTTGACCGGCGATACCCGTGTAATTGAATTTAATACTGCCGGGCTTTAATTCCTGGGGGCCAAAGTGAGTGGCAATCCAGCCGCCTAAACGACTGCCAACCGCACGATCCGTATTGTTGATGGGTAACTGAACGGTGGTGTCGTCGTGGTGCTGCTGCAGACTGGCAGCCATGACGTGATCCAGATCAGGCCACTGGTACTTCGATTTAAATGGTGCTGTTGCCTTTCGTTTAATTGGGATAGTTTTGTTGATGATGCGGTCATAATTTAACGTCTTGGCTTTGCCGGATGGCACGTAACGGGGTGTCAGGTGTTCGCCATGGCCGACCATTTCATCAACGGTTCGATAGCCCAGCGTTGCCATTTGCTCACGCAGGTCTTGGGCTAGAAAATGCATCATGTTGATGACGTATTCCGGCTTGCCAGCGTAGAGTTTTCGCAGGTCTGGGTTTTGGGTCGCGATCCCGACAGGACACGTGTTTAAGTTACACTTGCGCATCATCAAGCAGCCAATAGAAACCATGGTCAAGGTAGCAAAGCTAAATTCTTCGGCACCTAACATAATGGCAATAGCGATATCTCTGCCAGTCATCAGCTTACCATCGACTTCGAGGGTCGTTCGTTGACGCAGTTTATTGAGTGCCAGTGTCTGGTGCGCGTCCGCCAAACCCATTTCCCACGGTAACCCGCAGTCACGAGTCGAGTTTCTCGGCGCCGCACCGGTACCGCCGTCGTAACCCGAGATCACAACGGTATTCGCGCCGGCTTTAACCACCCCGGCAGCAATCGTACCCACACCAGTTGAAGAGACCAGCTTGACGTTGATCTTAGCGTAGGGATTGACCTGTTTGAGGTCGTAGATCAGCTGAGCCAGATCTTCAATGGAATAAATATCGTGATGGGGCGGCGGTGAGATCAACTGCACGCCGGCAATGGAACCACGGATACTAGCGACCCAGGGATAGGCTTTGCTGGCGGGTAGTTGACCGCCTTCACCGGGTTTAGCCCCCTGTGCCATTTTAATTTGCAGTTCATCGGCACTCATTAGGTATTCCGTATTCACACCGAACCGGGCGGTAGAAACCTGTTTGATGCGGCTATTGCGGTTTAAACCGTCTTTACCGACTTTGAAACGCCGGCGATCCTCGCCGCCTTCACCGGAGTTACTCCGGGCACCGATGCTGTTCATGGCGATCGCGATGGTTTCGTGAGCCTCTTGTGAAAGGGCACCAAAGCTCATTGCCCCTGATTTGAACCGCTTCACAATTGAGCTGACCGGTTCGACTTCGTTAATGGGAACGGCAGGCTGCTTAGTGGTATCAATTTGCCACATGGACCGGAGCGTCACCGGATTTTCCAGCGAGTCCTGATTCATTTTGGCAGCGTATTGCTGATATTGCTGATAGTTGCCAGAGCGGACCGCTTTTTGAAATTGATAGATCGTTGTGGGCGCGTATAGATGATGTTCACCGTCTGATTTGAATTGAAAGCTGCCACCAGAGGGGAGGTCATCTACGGCGTGCCGGCTATAAGTCAGTTGATAGTTGCGGTAGTATTCCGCTTCGATCTGATCTAGATCCAAGCCGCCGATCCGCGAAGGCGTTCCCGTGAAGTACTGATCCACAACGGAATTGGCTAACCCAACGGCTTCAAATAACTGCGCACCTTGGTAGCCGGCAATGGTTGAAATCCCCATCCGGCTCATGATTTTGATGATGCCATTGACGGCGGCTTCACAGTAGTTATCCAGACATTGCGCTAAGCCGCGTTGGCGTAAGGTCGCAAACGCGCCGTACGGATGAATGGCGGCGGCACCATAACCCAGCAGGCAGGCAAAATGATGAATCTCGCACGCTTCGGCGGTGTTGACCACGATGGAAGCGGCGGTATCTTTTCCTTGGCTGACCAAATAGTTGTGTAACCCAGCCACTGCTAACAAAACGGGAATGGTCAACCGGCCTTCCCGGGCATGCTCATCGGATAAAATAATGATCGTCGTGCCCTGATCAATGGCGTTTTCAGCTTGCTTGAATAAATTATCCAACGCATGGGCCAATCGATTAGGATGATTGGTGAGCGGGTAATCGAGCTGAAGCGTTGTGACTTGCAGGGTCGGCAGGTCTAAATTAATAATTTTGGTGTAATCTTGATCGGTTAAAATAGGACCGTCTAATCGTAATTTTTGGCAGTTAGCCGCGATGTCTTGCGTCACGTCACTGTCCCGTCCTAAGAAAAGGGTGGTACTGATGACAATTTTTTCGCGTAACGGATCGATCGGTGGGTTAGTGACCTGCGCAAAGGCCTGTTTGAAGTAGGTAAACAGCGATTCACTGTGGTGGCTAAGAACGGCTAACGGTGAATCAAAGCCCATGGCAACGACTGGCTCATGACCATTTTTAGCCATGGGGATCAAGTCGGTTTCAATCACTTCATGGGTGTAGCCATTGCGTTGCCATAACTGTTTTAAGGTTTCATCAAACGCGGTTGGTGCGGCCTTAACCTCTGGAAGAGTCTTCAAAGGCAACCGGTTAGCTGCCAGCCACTGGGCGTACGGATGAGCCGTTGCATAGCGATGCTTGAGCGTTTCTGATTTATAGATTTTACCCGTGCTGGTATCCGCCACCAACATTTCTGCTGGTGAGAGGATGCCCTTTTCTTTAATGGCAGTTGGCGCAACGTCCACCACCCCAGATTCGGAAGCTACGATCAATTCGTTGTCCTTGGTGAGGGTGTAGCGCGATGGCCGTAAGCCGTTACGGTCTAGGAAGGCACCGACTTGAATGCCATCAGTAAAGCACAGGGCAGCTGGTCCGTCCCAAGGGGCCATAAAGGTCGCGTTATATTCATCAAAAGCGCGTTCTTCCGGTGACATTTGGGTACCGGCTCCCCAAGCTTCAGGGATCATCATCATCAGCGACTGGGGAATGGAGCGGCCGTGGCGATACAGGTATTCCATACAGTTCTCTAACTTGGCGGAATCGGAATCATCGTCATCGTAGATTTCAATGCCGTGACTGGTCATCCAGTTTTCAGCGCCCTTTAACGTGTTGATCTCGCCGTTATGGGCCAAAAAGCGGAAGGGCTGTGCCCGATCCCAACTGGGAAAAGTATTCGTTGAAAAACGGGAATGGATAAGACAAATCGCACTGGCCATATCAGAAGCGTGCAGGTCAGGATAAAATAAGCCGACTTGGTAGGCATGTAACATACCTTTATAAACCAGAGTCTGGCTGGAAAGCGAACAGATCGATAGTTCTGGCCGTTCAAAATTCTTTTCAAGATGGCGACGCAGGGCGTACAGATGGTCTTCAAAATCACGTCCGCTGGCAACGTCTGCTGGTCGCTGGAGGATCACTTGCGCGAAGCCCGGCATTGATTTTTGGGCAGCAGGACCGCAGCTTTCATAAACGAACGGGACGTAACGGGTCCACAGAATTGGGAATCCGGCGTGGCTGATCTGATCAGTTACGGCTTTTAGCATAGCGTCGCGTTTTTGTTCGTCATGCGGTAAGAATAGCTGCGCCACTGCATAGTCACCAGCAGCGGGTAAGGTCAGGTCAACCTTAGCCATTAGGTGACGGAAAAAAGCGTCGGGCATTGCCATTAAAATTCCAGCGCCGTCACCGGTATCAGGTTCAGCACCCGTTCCGCCACGATGGTTCATCCGCTGCAGCATGGTAAGCGCCTTTTCAACCAATTGGTGGCTTGGCCGGCCATCAACTTGGGTGATAAAGCCCATTCCACAAGCGGCATGTTCATATCGAGGGTCATACATTAATCCATTTTTATGCTTGGAATCAAGCATGCCATCACCTGCTTTGTTTAAAGTGAAATCAGTTTAATGATTTAAATCTCATGGTATTCTAATTTAAAATAGAATACAATTCATTTTTAAATAAATATGTATTTTATGAAAATAATCGCATTCTTTAAAATGGCTCTAGTTGTTTACACATCAACGATTAACGAGAAAATACACTGGTAAATTAGCGTTTTAAAAAATATTTAGTATTTAATTTTAGAATATCAACTAATTTTTATTTAAAAATAACTTTATAAATAGTCACTTTAACAGCTAATTTAAAATTAATTTTTGGAAAAATTAGAAATATATAATGGACAGGTAGAATGTAACTTAATTTAATTTTAATGAAATGATATGTTTTAAAAAATTAAATGCTATGTAGTATTTTTCATCAGATAGCGTGACTTAAAGCACACTAAAAAAACTAATATTATTTCCATTTAAAATAAACTGTGATTACGGTTTAGTAGCTCGATCCAGCATGTTTTTGATCAATTGCTTATGAAATGAGTAAAGTGAAATATTTAAGAATGAAATATTAAAATAAAATGAGAATACAGTAAAAAATTAAAAAATGTGTAATTTTTACTGGTTGAATTGTGTCTTTATTTAATATTCATTTTAGATTATTGCTTTATTAACAGCATTTATAAAAGAAATTATCGTTTTTTATTAAGTAGTAAATTTAATTATTAAAATTTTATTTATTAAAAACTGATGAGGCTATCTATTGACTTTTAAAATTCGTATGTTAATGTAATAACCATTACAAACTGGTAATTTAAGTGATCGTGAAATGAATGTTTGAAAGAAAGTGATATTAGCTGCAAAGAAGTCTGAAACAACAAGGATATTTTAGATGACACGACTTTTTTTGAAGGTGAGGCTCTTAAATAAGTAATGCAGAATGATAAAATTTTAATAATTTGATTCGCAACTTTTTATTTGCAAACGGGTAATTCAGTTAACGGAGGTAGGATATATGAGTGATACGCTAAATTTTAGCGTTAGTGGCGATGATATGCAGAAGCGAAGCGATGAAATTAAGGTTGGAATTGATCGTGCGCCGGGTCGCAGTTTATTATATGCAACTGGGAGAGTTAAAAACCCAGAAGATATGAAAAAGCCATTTATTGCAATTTGTAATTCATACATAGAAATTATTCCAGGACATGTGCACTTAAGAGAACTAGCAGATATTGCTAAAAAGGAGATTCGTAAAGCCGGCGGGATTCCGTTTGAATTTAATACAATTGGCGTTGACGATGGTATTGCTATGGGTCATATTGGGATGCGATATTCTTTGCCAAGCCGGGAGATTATTGCGGATTCAGCGGAGACTGTCATTAATGCTCATTGGTTTGATGGTGTGCTCTATATGCCTAATTGTGACAAGATTACACCAGGGATGTTGATGGCATCACTACGAACCAACGTACCATGCACCTTTGTTTCTGGTGGTCCAATGAAAGCCGGAGTTGATCCAAATGGTAAAGCAGCAAATCTGTCTTCAGTTTTTGAAGCGGTTGGGGCGTTTAAAGATGGCAAGATGACCAAAGAAGACTTTATGGAACTTGAACGTAACGCCTGTCCAACGTGTGGTTCTTGTGCAGGTATGTATACAGCTAACTCCATGAATTCACTAATGGAAGCTCTTGGGGTTGCTCTACCATATAACGGAACAGCATTAGCTATTTCAGATCAACGTCGAGATTTAGTTCGGCAAGCAGCACGTCGAGTTATGGCAAATGTTAAAGCTAATCTGAGACCACGCGATATTATTACTAAGGATGCTTTGGATGATGCGTTTGCCCTTGATATGGCAATGGGAGGTTCCACTAACACTGTGTTGCATGGCCTTGCAATTGCCCATGAGGCTGGCATTGATTATAGTGAAAAAGACATTAACGTTATAGCCAAACGGACACCGCATTTAGCTAAAATTGCGCCATCATCTTCGTGGAATATGGAAGATGTACATGCAGCTGGGGGTATTCCGGCTATTATGAACGAATTAATTGAAAAGGGTGTTTTCCATCCAGATCGGATGACAGTAACGGGTAAAACGATTCGTGAGAACGTTAAGGGAGCCCATACACTAAATCCAGAAATCATCCGGCCGTTAGATAATCCTTATTCAGAAGAGGGCGGTCTATCAGTACTTTACGGTAATATCGCTAAGGATGGTGCCGTCATTAAGGTGGCTGGTGTTGATCCTGACATTCATAAATTTGTTGGTAAAGCGGTTTGTTTTGATTCTCATGACGATGCAGTCGAAGGTATCGATAGCGGGAAGGTTAAAGCCGGTGATGTTGTTGTGATTCGTTATGAAGGACCTAAAGGCGGGCCAGGTATGCCGGAAATGCTGAATCCGACCTCAGATATTATTGGTCGTGGATTAGGAAAGACTGTTGCTTTGATTACAGATGGCCGGTTCTCCGGTGCAACACACGGTATCTGTGCTGGTCACATTTCTCCTGAGGCCGCCTCAGGTGGTGAAATTGCTTTAATTCAAAATGGCGATCAGATTACCATTGATTTGATAAATCGGACATTAGATGCAGCTGTTTCTCAAGCTGAATTTGCAGAGCGACGAAAATCTTTGAAACCATTTAAACCAAAAGTGCGCTTCGGGTATTTGGCCCGTTACCAAGCCTTAGTGACCTCTGCTAATACAGGAGGTGTTATGCTCGGGGCTGATGAATTATTTGGTAAAGAAACACCAACTCAGACGGTTCAATCGACGGATGATGAAGTAAAATCAAAGAATTAAAAATAGAAGGGCGGTGTTATTCATGACTGAAAAAACGCTGGCTAAAACTGATCCCGTTTCCGATCTGCAAGACCGCATGATTAAAGAACTGGAAACAGTGATTGATCCAGAACTGCGAATTGATTTGATCAATCTAGGGTTAGTATACGGACTTAGTCTAACGGATGGTGTTGCAACGGTCACGATGACTTTAACCACCATGGGCTGTCCAATCACCCAAGTGTTAACGCAGATGATTGAAACGTCACTTAAACGTTTACCCGAAGTAAACGACGTTGCCATTGATTTAGTATGGGAACCCGCTTGGTCACCTGCTAGAATGAGTCGTTTTGCGCGCGTTGCTTTAGGTTATCATCAATAATTATTTATAGTTTTAGTTAATAGGCGAAGCGGGAAATCTGCTTCGTAATACATAAAAAGCGAGGAATTTGCTTATGAATAAAATTGAAACTTTCGGCAAGTGGGTAGGCCACTGGTTTACGTTGTTGGTGGTTATTTGGGCGGTAGTGAATTATTTATTACCGCAAATCAGTACTTGGGTGATTCCTAATACATCATATTTATTAGGAATTATCTTATTTGGAATGGGTCTCACATTAAAAGGTGAGGATTTTGCTCACATTGTTAAAAAACCGATACCAGTGATTTTAGGAACGGTTGCGCATTACGTGATCATGCCTTTAGTAGCGTGGGTTTTGTGCTTGATTTTTCATTTGAATGGTGCAACTGCTGCGGGAGTTATTCTGGTTGGCTCTTGCCCAAGTGGTACGTCTTCAAGCGTGATGGCTTATCTTGCTGGTGGAGATGTCGCACTGGATGTTTCAATTGAAACGTTATCAACATTGTTAGCTCCCATTGCATTACCCGGATTATTATTACTTTATGCGGGACGGTACGTTACTATTCCGACTCAATCACTGTTTTTGAGTACTATCCAGATCGTTTTAGTCCCAATCATTTTAGGAGTTGTGATTCATTCAATTTTTGGTAAAAAAATTGACGTCATTACGCGAGTATTGCCATTGGTATCTCAAACCGCTATCTTACTGATTATTGGTGCAGTTGTGTCAGCCAATCACGCAGGATTGTTTACGGCTGCAACTGCTATGGTTATTCCTGTAGTGATGTTGCATAACTTATCTGGCTATGGATTGGGCTTCCTATTTTCTAAATTGATTCGCTTGAAAGATCCACAACGAAAAGCAATTACGTTTGAAGTAGGAATGCAAGATTCAAGTTTAGGCGCAACGTTGGCGATGAAATACTTTTCTCCGGCAGCCGCTATTCCATCGACTATTTTTAGTATCTGGCACAATATTTCTGGGTCAATCCTGTCATCATATTGGCGTGGAAAAGCCGCAAAGACTGCTGATAAAAAGGCTGCTGATAAATCAACAAAATCAATTGCAGCAGCAGAAGAGCAATAGTATTTTTAGCTGAATCTTAGTTGGTAAATAACACATGGGCAAATCTGTCCATGTGTTATTTAATTTTAAATGTAGGTGCTAATTAATTGGGGATGCTTGATTGACAACAGACGCAAAATAATTAAATCGTTAAGTTGATAGGAAAATTTTAAACGTGTATCATATAGTTCGTTTAAAAATTAGTCACTAGCGGTTTTAGAAAACGTTGTTGATTTAGAGTTAAGTGTGGATATTGTTAATTTTTTAGAGTATTGGGTACGCTCAATACTCTTCTTTTGTTTTTAATTTAACAATTCGAGATATTAAACAGCTGACTGGCAAAAAATCAAAAGATTTTGCCAGTCAGCTTTTTCGGAGGCTTAAAGCACAGTTCCCTTTTTAATTAGTAGAATTTGTAAAGGAATTATCATTTTTAAATTAAAGAAATTATAGTATAAGGGATATTAATGAATTGAAACATAATCTAGTTTAGTTTTAATGTCAAGCTTCAAGAAATGACGCACTTTGAAGCAGACTAAAAAGCCGGTCAACAGCAAATGCTGTGACCGGTTTTATAAAAAAGATAATTTTAAAAATAGCGACTATTCAGGTTCATTCACAACTTCAAAGTTGTTATCGACGGTTGCTTTAATAACGGCATGAGCTCTGAGATAATCCGCGATCAGCTGACTCATTGGGGTTTTATTTTCGGCAATAATTTTATCGGCGTGGAACATGTTGTAGTGGCCGCCACCACCCGCGCGGTAGCGGTTCAATGCAATCTTGAAAGTCTGGTCATCGGTAACAGGCTGTCCCTGATAGAGCAGTTTATCAATGCGGTGGCCAACTGGTTTAGCGACGTTGATCCGGTAATTGATACCTTCATACATATCATAATTATAATGGCGAAGTTTCGGTGAATAGAAGGCCGGATTAACGACGATTTGATGGTCAAGATTAAGTGTAAAATAAGTTGCGGCTTTTTCCAGTGCCGCTTTGAGTTCCTCGCCAGTGATTAATTCTAGGGCGAGGCCGTCCGGATAGACGTAGTTAGTCATGATGTTGCGCATGGTGATCGGGTTTTCAAAACCGTGACCCTCATTATTAAAGAGTGAAGTGGCGGAAATGTCGGCGCCCATGGTGGTCATCTGAACGTGTTGAATAAATTCGATATACGTTGTTTCTTTCATTCTGGCTTTCTGAGCGCTTTTGAAGGTGAGGTCACCATCGATATGGGCCAGGGGTTCGGCCAGCCAGTGATCCACCTTTTTATCCAGTTGATGACTATGAATGGCGATCTTTTTATCGAACTCAGCGTTTTTAGTTTCAATCAGGTGAGCAGAGTGATCAGCAACCACGTACCCGCCTTCGTCTGAGGGCTCTAAGTTGAGTACGATTTTACCAACCGCTTCACCACGATAGCCGGGCATGGTCACCGGGACGTCAAAGACGGTGGTGGCGATTTTACGGTGCTGATGGCCAGTAATGAGGGCATCGATCCCCTTGACTTCAGAGAGTAATTGATAGGCTTCATTTTCGCCGTTGCTCAATGATTCGATGATCTTGCCCGTCTTTAAATTGCGTTCAAAACCACCGTGATAACAAACGATGACAACGTCTGCGATCTTCTTTAACCAAGGGACTAATTCCTTAGCAATTGAAACCGCAGTGCGAAAATGAACCTCGTCGCTCACGTTATCGTGGTTTTTCCATTGCAGCACGGCACTGGTCGTGAGCCCAACAATGGCAATCTTGACGCCAGCTTTTTCGATGATCCGATACTGCTGACCAAATAGCGGCCGGCCAGCGCCATCCAAAACGTTGGCATTCACAACCGGTCGATCACTGGCATTCAGTGCCCGTTCCAAGTAGTCAGTGCCATAGTCGAATTCGTGGTTGCCTAGAATTTCAGCGTCATAGTGAATTTGATTATAAATTCTGGCCAGTGGTTGCGGGTCTGAATGCGATTGTACCTGAGCGACATAGTAGGCTAGTGGTGAACCAGCCAAAAAATCACCATCATCAATGGTGATTACCGGACCCGGTGCTGACTTTTGTTCCTGCGCCAGTACGGTTGCAGCTCGAATGAGTCCAAAGGGCATGTGCGCTCTGGGTTTGACATAATTGGTTGGAAAAATAAAGCCGTGCGTATCGCTGGTTGAAAGAATCGTAAGTGTGAGCATGTCGTTTCCTCCAATGCGGTTATATTTATAGAAAATTATAGTTTTTTTCTGACGGGATAGCAACCTGGTGGCTAACAGTTAGGGGATTTTATGTGGGTTAACTGGACTGTGGAAGGGTGAATGTTTGGTTTTGAGTTGGGTTAGGTTGCCGTGGCTAGTTGAGTTCAAACAGACAGAGACTTGCACCTAGTGGGACTAAGGTATAAATCCAAACCCAGGATTTCTACCTTAGTCCCACTAGGCTCCAGTCTCTAAGCGTCTGTTTTCACATCCTACAAAAAAAGATCCACCCGGGGGAGGGTAGATCTCAACATAGGAGTAGGTATTTCCGTGATGGGGTTCACGAAAATAGTATTTTACTTTGGAGGAGTAAAATGAAAAAGCTTACTTAATATCTTTAAATATTAGGTTATTCGTAATATAGAACTTAAATGTGAAGAAAGTGTGAAGATAGGATAACAATTCTGTTACTATTACCGTATTCCGTTGGGTTGCCCATTTTACTAGTTACCATTTTGCATATAAACGGTTTGATCCATTGAGATTTTTTTGTGCAGCTCATCCACCAGTTCACTTGATAATTTCTCATGCTGGCTGACACTTTGGACGTAACTGTACTCAAATTGAAAAGCCATCAAGAACAGCTCGTTTTCAGCTTCACTGGCGGCATCATCGCGGTGACTGATTTTAGACTGGCGGACAGTGTAGTAATGCCGCAGCACGTCAACTTCCTGACGGTTATCGTCAGTTTCAACTGAATCAAGATAGCCGATAACCCGGTCGTAACCAGTTTTACTAAGGTTACCAAAGGCTGCTTGATCCTTTTTGCTTACGTTACGGTGTCCTCGAGACCGACGCGCGACATCATGTTGATGCTGTTTTGCAACCTGGTTTGAGGACGACTTATCTATTATTTCTGGGTGCTGGTCGTTTTTTTGTTTCACAGCAGGGAGTAACTTTGGCTTAGCTGTTGTTTCATTGTCGGTGTCATTCAGCTGAGCAAGCTGCTCTTTTCGCTTTTGTTTCTCTGCTGGTGTGATATCGTCAGCATTCCTGTCAAGAAAGCGTTTTTGATACTCGTTATATTGCTTAGTTTCACCATGTTCCTTTAACCATTTGGCCTTGGTTTCTTGCGATACCTTCATGGTTTTCTGATAGTGTTTCCGGGCTGCTTTAGGAAACAGCCGAAAACCAATCATTTTGACCCACATTTTGATGGTTCCAAATGGACTGAGGAAGGCAAACTGGGACTGAAACATGATGGCCCGATTATACTGCCAGCCAATTTGCGGTTTGACCTCACCTTTGTCGATCATATCTGCAACGGTGGCGTGTTCCACATCTTCAGTCTGCACCAGCAGTTGATGCACGAGTTTGGAATCAGCATTCTTACGGTATTGATTTTTCTGACTGTTGAGAACTTCGATAACACCAGGCAAGGCGCCGGATTTATCGTTCACATTACGCAGCTGATCAATAGCGTAATTCACCATTTTAACTAATTGATCGTTGAATTCATCTGCAGAGTAGGGCGCTTGTTTATTTGGCAGTAAAATTGGTAGCACCAAAGTGGGTACGATCATGCTGAGCAAGATGATGATCCCGGCAATTAAAATGATCGCGGTTCGGAAGGGAAAGGCTTTTCCAGCGACCACTAAAGGCAGTGAGAAAGCCATTGATAACGTAATGGTTCCGTGAACACCGCTAAGTGCCATGATGACACTGTCTTTAATGCGCGTTTCCTGCGATGATAACGAAACCAGGTTGAACATGCACCAGAGAAAACGCATGAGCGCCATTAATAGGAATAATCCGAAAGCTGTTAGTAGCAGTGTTGGCAGATTGTGAACTTCATCAGTGGAAAGGTCATTCCAGACGCTTGGAATGGAAGCCCCTAATAATACGAAAACGAAGCCGTTAAGCAGGTTGGTGACCGTTTCCCAGGTCGTTTTGGTAACGACCTGCGTTTGAGTAGAAGTTAACCGCAGCTGTTTTCCTTGAATCCCGTGAACGATACCGGCAGCGACAACGGCTAAGATCCCTGAAAAGCCAAAGTGTTCAGCAGTCATGTACACAATAAAGGGCGTTAGCAGACTAAAGGGGAGAATCACCGCAATCGTATCCAGTGTCTTACGTTGAAACAGCACCCGGATCATGACGATCAGCCAGCCTAAAATGAGGCCAACTGCTATCCCGCCAAAGAAAACCACGCAGAAGTGTTCAAACCCTTTAGATAACGAAAATTCACCAGTAGTAAAGGCGGTTAGCGCCAGATCCATGGCAACGATACCGGATGCATCATTGAACAGAGATTCATTTTCCAGCGCGCCCATGACGTTTTCAGGCATTTCGATACCGGAAGTAATGGAAGAAACCGCCACAGCGTCGGTTGGCGTCACGATGGCAGCTAATGCAAAGCACAGCGATAATGGCAGGGCTTGCCAAAAGGTGTGCGTCAATAGACCGCCGACAATAATCGTGGCGAGTGCGAGAACGATGGCGAGCGATAACGTGGATTTAATGTTTTTTCGTAAGCCATGGGTGTCCGTATTTTGACCGTCGTTGAACATCAATGGTGCAATAATGACCAGCATAAAAACCTCTGGCTCCAGGTGAAAGTCATTGAAGAGCGGCACCAGCGACAGCAGTACCCCAGCAATGATTTCGTAAAAAGCCAACGGAATTTTTGGATAGATTGCAAAGATGATGTTGGCAGCAATAGCAGCAACAACTAACAGTAAAATTGTAAAGAACGATGTCAACGAACCCACTTCCCCATTATTTATTGACTAAATTGTAACGCGTGTTTTGATTGATTACTATAATCTCATAACTTAAGGGTTAATAATAATTTTGACGCGTGATAAATAGAAATAATAAATGCGAGATTTAACTTCCAAAGAGTAAGTAAACCTAGGTAAATCAAGCGTTTAGGGACGTTATAACGGATTCACAATTAAACAAAATTATTTTATAAACCGTAAAAAGTCTATATTGTTATAACACCCGTGGTTATAACATTTTCAATAAAATTATGCGATTACTATATTTATCTTTTCACAATCAAAAAATATAAAAATTGTCTTGAACTTTGCTAAAATTGATGGTATTATAAAACTGTTCATGATGAAGTGTTGGGGACTTAGTAATGAATGGATTAAGATGTACCTTTGCTTTTGATTTAGTTTTTGTTAGTCGCTAGGAGAAAGCGAAATGAAGGAAGTGCTTAATATGATTAATTTATATGTTGCACCGAGCAGCGCATCAAGTCGTAAGGCTCGTGCATGGTTAGAAGATCATCACATTCCGTTTAAGGAACGCAACATTAAGTCTAATCCACTTAATGCCGATGAAGTTAAGCAGATTTTACGCTTAACCGAGAACGGCAGTGAGGACATTATTTCAACGCGTTCCAACGTATTTAAACAATTGCACATCAATTTAGATGACTTAGCAGTCAGTCAATTAGTTGATTTAGTTGTTAAGTATCCTGACTTGATCAAGCGGCCAATCATCTTTGATGACAAGCGTTTGGAAGTTGGTTACAACGAAGAAGAGATTCGCCGGTTCTTACCACGTGAAGTTCGTGTGGCTGAATTGCGGGATCTAGAATCACAGTTGAGTTCATAATTTCATATAAAACCGGTAACAGCATTTCCAAATGGAATGCTGTTTTTTGTAGTGTGTGACCAAACTCGGTAGATTCCAGAATTTAACCCCAAACAAGCCTATTTCGGCGAACTTTGTCGAAATAGGCTTGTTTGGGGTTAAATGGCCGGAATCTGAGTTTGGGAACACGATTAGACTATATAGAAGTATCGAACAAATAGTTTATTTGCTTGTTATCTTCAGTTAAGAAGTCAGTTGAAATCCTTACCAGTATAAAACGACGAAAAAATCAGCCTGATTATCAGTAATGAATGCTCTGATAATCAGGCTGAGTCGATTTAAATGTTAGATTTAAAGATTAAAGAAGGATAGTTGCTTAAACTGGTCCTGCTTAGTAGCGGACGGGCGGTATTCATCATAACGCTTGGCCAGTTCGGGATGATCCAGCAGATTCAGCGTTGAAATGATCAACTGACGAATCGTTGCGGTATCAATTTGAGAGTAGCCGGCAATTTGAGCAAGCACTAGCGCGTTGATACGGCGGATGAGGCGGTCATCATGTGTCAAGTGGTTCAAGCTGCGGAGAATCTTGCGCGCATCAAAGAGCGCTTTTTTCCCATTTTGCTTTTCCACAAAGCGAACCGTAATCTGAATATGCGACTGTTGCGGTTTTTGTTTGTTCACGGCTAAGTCTCCTTTTTCTCGATATGTTAATCCTAGAACATCTGTTTGAAAAAAGCAACAAGATATGGCGTAACTTTATTATTTCTGTACCAGATATGGTAGATAGGCAAAACCGGTACACAACATTCTGTTAGGTGACTTTTAAACTGTAAAATAAACTGGTTGTTAAAAGTGGGCGTTAAGCTGAATATATCATGGATAACATAAAAATTTGAGTCAAAAGCATGATAAATTGAATTTTATATGCTCATAAACGTGCCACAAAGCGGCATGCCCCGGCCATATCAGTCAAAAAATAGGCGAACAGTCAAGAAACGATTGTTCGCCTATTTTTCGTCTTATATTCTGGGGCAAAACGCCTATTGTCCCACTCTTTTACTGTAAGTCAGTTACCCGAGCAGTACCAACATGGTGCCACCATGGGGCTTTAACGGATTCCACGATCACGCCGCGGTTTTGAGCATCGATCATCTTCCCATTACCGATGTACATCCCAACGTGGCTGATACTGTGGCGACTGCCACCAAAGAAGACCAGATCACCCTTTTTAGCATGGGCGTATGAAACTTTCTTGAACTTGTTGTACTGCGCTTGGGCAGTACGGGGAATCTGCTTTGAGACACCCTTCTTGTAAACGTAAGAAGTTAAACCAGAGCAGTCAAATGATGAAGGACCGGTTGAGCCCCAACTGTAACGCTTGCCCAGTTGCTGTTTAGCAACATTGTAAACCTGTGAATAAGATTTAGTGGTGTCAGCGTGTGCCGTTGTGCTATGAGTCATATTAGTGGCAATCGTAATACCTAAGATTGCAATTGCTGTTAATGCGATTCGTACAAACCATTTCTTCATAATTTTAAATATCCCCTTTATCTTTGAGTAATGAGTCGTTTTTTTTTAATTTCGTATTCGTCTTAATCAATTCAACGAGACTAAGTGTATCAATTGCAGGTTACAGTCGTGTTGCAGTGAATTATCGATTAGGTTAACGAAAACGACGGAAACGTAATTTTTAGGGGATATTGCCTAATTCTTGATTCGATGAACACCGTTATAACAAGCTGTATCCTTTTATTTCACGTTTGTAACAAACACGGTAAAATTCGGGCAGATTTTCAAAAAAAGAGTCAAAAAAACTGCGATTTTAGTTGAAATCGCAGTTTTTGGGGCGCTATTTACAGTAAATTAAAGGTTAATTTCTGATTTTGACGTGTCATCTGTCGGTAATTGCAAGTAGCGCAGATGCGTTGTATCGATGATACTAATATAGTGGGTAAAGTTATGGTTAGCAGGATGCTTACCAGCCTGTCTGGGAATAATGACTTGAGTTAGAATGGTCTCCGCTTCCGCAACGGCTGCCTCAGCGGTTGCCGGTTTGGGCTGCCCCCAAAGATTGATTACAGTTTTAATGAAGCGGTCGGTAGGAATCGGCCCTTCTGGTAGGGGCTTGTTTTCAGCTAACCATTGGCTGGCAGCGGTTGGTAAATGGGCACTGTCGGTATTTAAAAACCGGTTCACGCGGCCCAGATGGTCAGCCAGTTCGGGCGTGTTGGTCAGCACGTTTAGCGGATCAGCGATTAATTTTAGCGCGTGGGCCGTGGGTTCTAGAACGGCAGTTGCGCCAGTGGCGTCTGCTAGCAGCCAATGAAAGGGGTAGACCTTGTTTTCTGCGTACCAGACCCGGCCAACTAACGCAACGGTTGGCAGGTCGGCCGCTACTTCAGCAATGCTCCGGTGCTGACCTAAGACCCAAAGAATGAAGTCCTGCGGGGTGAGATTGGTCATCCCAGCTTGTGGGGCGTCATAATAGGTGACGCGGTTAGGAAAGTACAGCTCGGCACAGCTCAGACCAGCACTGTTCAGACCATCGCCAAATAGCGAATAGCCGTTTAAATGACGGGCAGAGCCAACGATCCGGTACCGCGTAGTTTGTGGTTTTCCTAAAATTGGCCGCCAGTTCGTGCCGGCTTCAAGAACAGTCGGCTGCCACGGATCAACGTTTGGAAAATCCATCGTTCTTGCCAGTAAGTGAGTGCCATCAGCCGCGGTTAACGTGAGACTAGTACACATTTCGGAACCCCCCTTAATAATGTTGTATAATGCTATTATAGGTCAGCGAGACATTTCTACCTAGGGACTTGTTTTCGAGCGTGACTTTCGATAATCTAGAAGCAAGTTAAACGCTATTTTGGGTGAAACATTACAACCAAAGCGTTAAATCAGGGATAAGAATGAGAGGAATCAACATGAAATCAGCATGGAATTTAGTTGGTATGGGGCTTTGGCTTCTATTATTGATCTACTTAATTTGGATGGTACACGATATGCGCGTGCGTCGGCTGAAGCTTTTGGTGACGGAGAAACGCTCTTGGTCGTGGGAAAATATTATTAAATCAAGCATTGAACTGGTCATTTTCCTCCTGTGCCTGTGGGGGATGGGGTACACAACGCTGTTTCAGGATGTCAGCCAGCTGAACCCGAAGCGGGTGACCGTGGCTTACCAATACAAGCCATTGGTCTTAGACACCAGTGCAATCGGTAAATCAGACTACGTGATCGTGAAAACCGGTAATGGCCGTAAGCCAGCGCAGTATTACACATTCTACACGCAGGGTGAAAAAGACATGGTGCCGGGTGACAGTGCCACCGTTTCAGCGGGTGACCACCCAATCAACCTAGTTGCCTCTTCGTATAAGTGGAATAAGACGAAAATCAACGAAATGGAAAAACAGCACCAAAAGGCGTGGGTTGGGGTCGTTGAAACGACCTATAAGAAGACCTTTCTAAATGGCGTTGGTCTTCACGCCGGCCGGTTAGCGAACCGCTTCACGCTGATTCGGGTACCCGACCATTCCTTTGTCAAACAAGTCAGTGATCATCAAGAACAGTAAAATAGGAGACACTAAAAGCACCGTCCTTCACATAAAGGGCGGTGTCTTTTTTGAGTTAACTCAATTCCAACCTATGGCAGATTGGTAGGGTGATCACTTGAGCCAAGCCTGGTCGCAATTTCGGCGGAGCCACGTACTTGAGCTGATCGTTTGGAGGTGGTAATCACCACTTAATAGTATAGTCAGTTTTGGACTGAATGTTTAATATATCGCTCATGTTTTTACGATTTCGCGTAATCGTTGGGATCGGCAGCTAACGGGCCGTACTGATCCATTTCGGTGTCGCGGTAATCCCACCATTCGTTTTCATAGCCAACAAAGCCCGCCTTAGTCATTGCTGAAAGGAGGGTCTGGTAATTGGCTTCCTGAGCGGCGGTTCGCGGGTAGCTGCGGACAGCTTTACCGGTAAAATCATCAAACCCGGACTGCATCTCGACTTCTTTACTGTCTAAATCGGTCAAAGTCAGATCAAAGGTCACCCCTTTTTGATGGGAGTAATTCGGGTTAGGTTCAGCTACCCACGTGGGGTTGGAGACTACTTCGAACAGTTTTTCCTGGGCGCCGACTGGACGGTAGGAATCCCAGACTTTGATGCGATAACCCTGCTGCTTTAAGATCTTAGCAGCGTTGCCGAGTTTCTTAGCGGTTCCCGTGCGTGCAATTGCCGTGGTAAAGTCATAGATCTTGCGGCCAGTAAAATTATCCGTAGTGGCGTATTTCAGATCAACAATAATGTCTGAATCTGCATCTTGGATGTTCATGAAACCATCTTCAACCATTGCATTTCCTCCTTTGGTGACGCTTTCAAAAGGATTATAGCATATTTACCAGAGAACTTAATACTAGGGTATAAGTGATTATTAATCATTTAAAAATAAACGATGGCAAAATCAACCAGTAATAAATGAGGCCATGATTTCAGCCAATACTGCAATGTCAGACACCATAAATTAAACTAATAAGTAAAGATTAATGCTCACGATTAACAAAAAATTTGAAATTTTCAAGAAATAGTCATAATTTGGTTACTTATCTTCGCTAGACTAAAAGTGTCAAAGAATACGCAATAAGGAGATGAGGACGATGCAAGCACCTAAACTAGAACCAAAGAAGAGACGGTTTAAAATGCCGTCAGCCTATACGATTCTGTTTATGATCATTACTTTAGTTGCCATTCTCACCTGGATTATTCCGGCAGGGGCTTATAACACAGATAAAGCAGGTAATATCATTGCGCATACTTATAAGAGCGTAACGGCAAACCCTCAGGGGATCTGGGATGTCTTTATGTCGCCAATCTACGGAATGATCGGTAATGATCATACTGAAGGCGCCATCTCGATCTCACTATTTATTCTCGTTATCGGTGGTTTTCTTGGGGTGGTCAACAAGACCAAGGCTTTGGATGATGGGATCGGTGCTGTCGTCCGCAGATATAAAGGTAAGGAAAAACGGTTGATTCCAATTTTAATGATTCTGTTTGCGTTAGGCGGGACCACTTACGGGATGGCAGAAGAAACGATTGCGTTTTATCCGCTGCTGATTCCGGTCATGATCGGGGTGGGGTTTGATTCGTTAACGGCGGTGGCCATTATTCTGGTTGGCTCACAGATTGGGGTACTGGCATCGACGGTGAACCCGTTTGCGACCGGGGTGGCGAGTCAGACGCTGGACCTTTCTATGGGGCAAGGAATCTTCCCACGGTTAATGCTGCTGGTGATCACGCTGGTTGTGGGAATCTGGTACGTTTACCGGTACGCATCCAAGGTGGAAAAGGACCCAAGCAAGTCGGCCGTGTTCGAACAGCGTGAAAAGGATCTGGATCGCTTTTCTGTCAAAGACGCGGATGATGCCGGCACGATGACGGGACGGCAAAAATGGGTTCTGAGTTTATTCGGACTCACATTCCTGCTGATGATCATCGGGCTGATTCCGTGGAGCACGATTAACGATAAATGGACTTTCTTCGAAACGGCGACTAAGTGGCTGTCAGGCATTCCAATTCTGGGGAATATTTTAGGTAGCGACATGGTGCCGATGGGTGACTGGTACTTCTCAGAAATTACCATGCTGTTTCTATTAATGGCAGTGATCATCATGTTTGTTTATAAGATGAAGGAAGCCGAATTTATCGACGCGTTTCTGGGTGGGATGAAAGACTTCCTGAGCGTAGCCATCATCGTGGCGGTGGCGCGGGGAATTCAAGTGGTAATGAACGACGGTCTGATCACCGATACAGTGTTGCACTGGGGTGAAATGGGACTGAAGGGTCTTTCAGAAAGTGTCTTCATTATCATCACGTATATCTTCTACATTCCAATGTCGTTCCTGATTCCGTCAACGTCTGGGCTGGCATCGGCAACCATGGGGATCATTGGACCGATGGGTAAATTCGCTGGCGTTGATGGCAGCGTAGTCATTACAGCGTACCAAGCAGCGTCTGGCTGGGTAAACCTAATTACCCCAACTTCAGGCGTTGTGATGGGTGCCTTAGCCATTGCCCACATTAACATCAGTGTTTGGTGGAAGTGGATCGCAAAACTGATGATTTATCTGTTCATTGTGACTTGTGTATTCTTGGGAATACTGGCAATTCTGTAAGGTGCGGAGACAAGCGGGTAGAGAGCGTAGTGTAAGACGATTCCGGCAAAAATCCCGAACTTGGATTTATGCCGGAATTGACTTACATGCAGCTCTCTGCTTGTTGTAGCCTGATTCGGCAATGTTGAATCTGCTTGTTGTAGCCCGATTCGGCAATGTTGAGTCTCTGCTTACTGAAACCCGATTCGACTATGTAATATGTAAAAGAGAGAAACAAAAGGGAGGTCATATCCATGCAACCATACATCAAAGCAACCCACCAAAAAGCCGCCGTAGAAGCCATCAAGCGGCTGGTAAAGCACCCTTCTAGTACCACTGAGCCAGCCCCTGGCGCACCGTTTGGTCAACCGATCAGAGACGCGCTAGATGAAATGATGCAGATCTGCTCGGAACTGGGTTTTAAAACTTATACGGATCCAGACGGCAACTACGGTTATGCCGAAGTCGGTGAAGGCGATACTATTTTCGGTATCTTAGGTCACGTGGACGTGGTGCCGGCTGGTGACGCGGCTGACTGGTCTCACGCACCATTTAGCGCCGTCGTTGAAAACGGTGTGATGTATGGGCGTGGCGTTCAAGATGATAAGGGGCCATCGGTGGCAGCACTGTACGCGGTTAAAGCGCTGATGGATGCCGGCGTGACCTTTAAGGAACGAATCCGATTTATCTTCGGAACGGATGAAGAGACCCTCTGGCGCGGGATTGCGGTTTATCAGCAAAAAGAAGAACCCATCACTCATGGGATCGCACCGGATTCAGCGTTTCCAGTGACCTACGCAGAAAAGGGCCTGCAACAGTCCTACTTTGTGGGCCCCGGCAGTAGTGAATTTAGTCTGAAAATGCAAAACGCCTTTAATGCGGTGCCGGCTAAGGCCCAGTACAACGGGCCCAAGCTGGCAGAAGTTAAGGCCGCGCTGGACGGTTTCGGTTTTGACTACGAAACGGGAAAAAATGGCATCACCGTGACTGGCAACGCCGTCCATGCCATGCTGGCATCGGAAGGGACTAACGCGGTGTTGCGCCTGGCAATGGCGTTAGACCAAGTTTTCCCGGATGGCCCGCTGGGGTTGATTGGGCGCTGTTTCAAAGAAGATGCTACCGGTGCGAACCTAATGGGTGACGTGGCGGATGAAGCATCTGGTCATTTAACGATCAACATTTCAAACATTGAAGTTAGTCCAGAAGAGACCCGGATGCAAGTCGACATGCGGATTCCGGTCACCGTGGATCACGATGACCTGATTGAAAAAATGACGCACAAAATTGCTGAATACGGGTATCGTTATGAAGATTTCGACTATTTAGCACCGCTATACGTACCAAAGGACAGCGAATTAGTTGAAAAATTGATGACCGTTTATCGGGAAGTGACGGGTGATGCCACCGAACCGCAAGTTTCTGGCGGGGCAACCTACGCGCGGACGATGAACCAGTGCGTGGCGTTTGGCGCAATGCTGCCGGGAGTGGCGGACTACATGCACCAAGTAGATGAACAGTGGGAACTGGAAAAGATGTTTACCGCAATGGACATTTACGCGGCGGCCATCAAGGCGATTGCGGGCGAATAGTAACGATTTTGAGTAAATGAAAAGGACTTAGAGCTGGAATATTAACCAGTCCTAAGTCCTTTTAGCGATTTCAATTAGCCTTCGTAATGATCATCGAGATAGACACCAATGTCTTCCACAAATAGCTCACCAGTATACTGCTTGCCTTGAGCGGTCACAAAGCCGTTCTTGGCGTAGGCAAACGTACTGGTAGCGGTGGCTTTTACCGTGGCACCCTGTGGTTCGCCGGTATCCGCGTTCAAGCCAGAAGGGACATCCACACTGAAGATCTTGGCGGATGAGGCGTTGATGGCGTTGACCCAGTCGGCAAATTTACCGCCGACCGGTCGATCCAAACCGACACCGAAGATCGCGTCAACGATCGTGGTATAGCCGGCTAAGTCAGTACTTGCTGGAATCACCGGGATCTGATAGTAATGCAGGCTCTTGAGTTGCTGAGCCGTTTCAGTAGAAGTGCGGTCTTCTGACCCAGTCAGCATGATGGTGACCTTGACGCCGCGGACGTACAGCATCCGTGCAATTGCCAGACCGTCACCGCCGTTATTACCGGTACCGGCGAAGACTAAAACGTTGGTGAGATCAAAATCGCCATTTAATAACCGGCCAGTTGCGCCTAATGCGGCTCGTTCCATTAATACTAATGAAGGAATGCCAACTTCTTTAATCGTGTGTGAATCGCCCTGACGTGCCTGAGCGATACTTACTGTTCGTGCCATATTATCAATCACTCCTTACTAGATTTATTCAAATATAGCGTAGTCGTTTGTGGGCGAAAATACCAGTCAGGACTGATTGGTCAGTACCTGACGATATCAAAAAATCCGTTAACGCGCAGTGTGTGCCGTTAGCGGATTTTTAAATTTTAATCGTTGGGAGAGGGGTGCTTACTTCTCCAGTTCTGAATCGGTACGGTCAGTTCCCAGCGCTGTTTGATGTCGATCGGATAGAACCACTTTTGAAATATCAAAAAGTTCACGCCCGAGATTATTGATATCGATATCTTTTAAATCCGGTTCAATGGATTCCCACCACTCGTTGACTTTAGATAGGCCGTAATCCAGCAGCTTTTCGCCATCTTCAGTCAGCGTTAATTCTTTAACACGCTTGTCTGTGGCGGCTGCTTCCTTATGAATGAGGCCTAGTGCAGCTAAGTGTTTAACCATTCGGGTCATCAGACCTTCATCAACAGCTAACGTAGTGGATGCCCGGCGCTGGCTGATCGGTTGACTTTCGAGGATAAGGACCATCAGATACATTTCAGTAATATTGACGGGTAATTTATCCTTGATCAGCAGTTGGTTCATATCACGTTGAAGCTGGCGATGGAGAATGGCGTTATAGGTTGAGACGGTTAAATAATCCTTCTTGATTTCTGCCACTAACTTTCACCTCGGTTACTTAAACATTTGACTATTAAAGTATAACTGTATTTATATAATTTGAATAGCTTTACCTATTCAATTTTCAGAATTTTTGTGATTGCAGCCTGCATTTCGTCGGGCTGCACGGTGGTGTTGTGGCGAATCTTTGCTTGAAAGAGGGTTTTAATCGCTTTTGGTAAGGGAACCTGGATGTGGTCTTGCAGCTGTTTGACAGCGTCTAGGCCGTCCACTTCGACCGCGTGGCCTTCAATGGCGCTGAGAACGGCATTCGGAAATTTATACGGACTGGCCGTTGAGACAATGACCATGGGATGATCATCGTTGGTTGCCTGCCGATATTGGTCAGCCACGGCTTTCGCCACCGCCGTATGTGGATCAATGGCAAAGTCAGACTTACTGAAAACAGTCGCAATGGCTTGACGATCTGCATCACCACTAGCGAAGCCTGCTGAAAAGGTCATTTGCAATTTTTTCAGCACGGCTGGCTTAATCTGGTAGTGGCCCGTTTTTTCCAGTTCATGCATGTAAGCCGTGGTTTGGTCAGCGTCTTCGCCAGTTGCGAGGAAGATCAGGCGTTCCAGATTACTGGAAACTAAGATATCCATTGACGGCGAAGTTGTAGTAAAGAACGGCCGGATACGGTCATAGTAGCCAGTCTGGAAGAAATCAGTCAAAACGTTATTTTGATTTGACGCGCAGATCAACCGGTTGACCGGTAAGCCTAACTGCTTGGCGTAGTAACCGGCTAAAATGTCGCCGAAGTTCCCGGTTGGCACGCTAAAGTTAACCGGGTCGCCGTTTTTGACAGCACCTTGCTTAACCAGCTGACCATAGGCGTAGAAGTAGTAGGCTACTTGCGGCACTAACCGGCCAATGTTGATCGAGTTAGCGGAAGAAAATTGGAAGCCGTGGGTGGCGAGCTGTGTTTTGAAATCAGCATCGTTGAAAATTTCTTTCACGTTAGTCTGAGCTTGGTCAAAATTTCCGTTAATGGCGACCACGTAAGTATTTTCACCAACTTGGGTGATCATCTGCTGTTTTTGAATCGCGCTGACCCCTTGGCTGGGATAGAAGACGATGATCTTTGTGCCAGGAACGTCGGCGAAACCGGCCATAGCGGCCTTACCAGTGTCACCAGAAGTGGCCGTTAAGATTACGATTTCCTTTTTAAAATGGTTCTTTTTGGCTGCGGTAGTCATCAGATGCGGCAGAATGGACAGTGCCAGGTCTTTAAAGGCAATGGTAGCGCCATGAAACAGTTCCAGATAGTAGTCGTCACCGTGGTGGCTGAGTGGCACAATCAGTGGATCGTCGAATTTGTCATCGTAGGCCGCCTTGACGCAAGCGCTGATTTCAGCGTCGGTGAAGTCGGTCAGAAAGGCTTTGAGGACCTTTGTGGCAACTGTCTGGTAAGTCATGGTGGGGAGCTGTTTAAGATCTAAATCGAGTTGAGGCGTTTCAGTCGGCACATAGAGGCCGCCGTCTGGACTTAAGCCTTGTAAAATTGCTGCGGATGCGGTCAGTGCATCGGCTGCATCGCCACGGGTACTCCGGTATAAGAGTGTCATAATATCCTCCTTATTGATATACAGAATCAGGTCTCTTTAGTCACTAGTTTACCTGATTTGATGAGAAAATACAGAGGATATTTTAATTTGTTATTCATTTTTGAATCTTAAAATAAGCCAAGTTTGACCCAAGACTTTAGGCGGTACGGGGATATTTTTAAGCAATGAACTTCTTCAGGAAAATTTAACGCGAGTTTTGTAAAATATCATGCTAAAATAGCTTGGAGAGTATAATGAAAAGAGGACTTAATCATGGAAATTGACGTACCAGAAACGATGGACGAAGTTAAAAAAGAAGTTGCCCGTCGCCAGGCAAACGGTGAAACAGCTACCGAAGCTGATGTGATCAAAAAAACAGTGCTGGCCTCATTTCAGGCTTATCTCGAGTTCGCCGAGGAAGGCCACTATGATTCAGCCCAGTGGCAAGGCGACAACCTGGAAGTTACCGATATCATGAAAAAGCCGATCCAAACGGTCAAACCGCAGACTGACTCCTTCGTAAGTGATTTCAAAGCCAGCAACGATGCGTTATTTTTGTACCTCCAAGAAGCAGCCGCAAAGATTGCAGGCATGCGTTAATGCTTGAAATCTCCCGTCAACACCGCTATCATAGTTGTGTTGGGCGCCCTTAGTGTAATGGATAGCACATGAGATTTCGGTCCTCATGATCCGAGTTCGACTCTCGGGGGGCGCAATAATAGGTAGTGAATCCTTGTTACATCAGGGATTCACTTTTTTCTTACAGAAAATTTACAGAAATCAGCTATTCTGACAAGAACTGACTATACTTTTTAGTCGTTTCTTTTTTCAAAGCGTCATCAACGTGAGTATACGTATTTAACACAACAGAAACATCCGCATCACCCAATTGTAGTTGAACTTGTTTAACGGGAATCCCTGATTGGCTTAGCAATGATGCCACAGTATGGCGAATTCCATGAACATTAATATATTTAAGGTGGTATTTCTTAATTATGTTCTTCAGAAAGTGATTTGGTGTCATTACCGATATCATTTTTTCCTTAGAAGTCGAAAATACAAATTGATTAATGTTAATTATTTCAGAATGATTCAAAATCTCTTTTTGTTGATTCTTCCAATCTTTAAGCAATTCGACCATCTTGCTATCAATATAAAGTGTCCGATAAGCATTAGCCGTTTTGGGTTTGCCTATTTTTTGCTTATTATCAAGAGCTCTAGTGATTGTTTTATTAATTGAAATAGAGTGTTCAGTAAAGTTGATATCTTTCCATTGAAGCGCAAGTAATTCACTTTTTCTAGCAGCAGTATTAGCTGATAAATGGAAAAAGGCTCGCATCATTGGTTGATCTAAGTAGTCAGTGTCTAATACATTTAGGAATCTCAACAATTGTTCTTTATTCCAGTAATTATCACTCTGTTTAACTTCTTTTTTAGGTCGAATGACTAGTGACATTGGATTGTTTTGAATGTAACCTAATCGGATTGCATGTCTAAAAACGGCACCAGTATAGGAACATATTTTTTTCAGACTGTACATGCTTTTTGTACTTTCAGAAATTTTATCGACGAATTGCTGACAAAAACGTACATTAATCTTCGTAATAGGAAGATCTTTGAAAACAGGAGAAATATGATACTTAAAGGTTCCTAAAACCTTATTTTGGGTGCTTTCTACTACAGTTGCTGACCATGCTTTGTACCACATATCGTAGACCTCACCATATGTGATTTGATCATCTTGAAATGGATCAGCATGTTCAGCTTCGTATTGAAGCCTGTCTAATTCAGTTTTTGCTACTTTAGCTGAGTTAAAGCCAGATCGTGATACTTGTTTTCTCTTCCCAGTGATTGGGTCTGTACCCAAATATGCTTGGAATTTATAATACTTTTTACCTTTTTTACTATATGATTTTATTGCGTTTGTCATTATAATTCCTCCATCTTTACGTTAGTGAGGGCAATGATGAAGTAGTTATTTTTTACGATAGGTTATAGCGATTCTTTAGATTTTGAATATCATTTTTAGCACTTTGAATGATATTAATGAGGTCTTTATATACATCATTGGGTTCTTTATTCGATGATGAATGTTGTTTTAAGTTTAAAAGATCAACTTTATTTGAACCGAAATAAGATGTATTTATCCTCTGTTCGAGTTCAAACAGAGTATCGTAAGCTGATTCCACTACACGTAGATCTTTTGTACCTGATCCCATCAAAACATTAACAGCACTTTGAATTTGTTGCTGAGTTGACATTGAGGAAGTTATTTCCCCAGTGCTTTTTTGTGTTTCAATCTCTTTTTTGATCTGTTTCTGTGTTAGACCAGTATTTTTCTCCCATTCTTTCCAACCTTCTTCATCGTTGGATAGCCCCTGAATGTAGGTGATTGGGACTTTGAAAAAGGTAGCAAGATTTTCCCACGTTTTAAGCTTGGGTTCTGTTTTCTCGTTTTCGTAGTTATTTAATGTCCCACGTTTTATACCCACTAATTCAGACATTTGGTCTAAAGTTAGCTTATTTTTTTTTCTGAGTTCTTTAATTCGATTATGGGTATTCAAAAAATCACCTCTATTAATAAGTTTATGGATTAAGTTTAACACAGAAAGGATTGAAAATCTAAGAAATTTAGATATTGACATCTAAGAAATTTAGATATATGATGTTGAAGCTGTCTAAAAAACTTAGAAAAAGGGGATTGATTAATTAATGGACGTAATGGTTTCGCTAACGGATGATTTTTCATCACAGTTGCTTCAGCAGTTTAAAGACACAGCTACAGAGGCTGTCAAGGAGTTAAATATCGTTAACAGTTATCCAGAGTATTTGACTATCAAACAAGCAGCGGAGTTTTTGAATTGCTCTCGCTCAACTTTAGAGAGAAAGTATATTCCAGCAGGATTAAAAGTAATAACAATCGGTTCATTAAGAAGAATATCTAAACAAGAGTGTATTGATTTCTACGAAAAATTTGATTATTAAATAGATACACAGTGAGGGCAATGATGTGGTAGAAATTAATAACACTTATGTTTAGGCTCTATGAAGATTTGTAATGGAAAGCAATTAAGTAGGAAGCAAAAATTTACTAGGAGGATCTTATTATTAGCGAATTAATCAAAAAAGAGAAAGATGGTTTATCAGGGGAAGAAAAAATCAAATTAAAACTGAGAAAAGGAAATAATGGTTTTGTATTGACCAATAGCACGCTTAATTTTCGTCTCATTTTGGAAGAAGATCCATTGTTAAAAGAACTCTTTGCGTTTAATGAATTTTCTAATGAAATAGAAGTAACACGTGACGTTCCTGACCTGCATATAAGAAAAGGTGATCTCACAGATTCAATCGAGCCAGCAATATTGGATAGTATCGAGCTAAGATATGGACTTATTTTTAATGATAATGTCTTTTGGAAAGCAGTAACAAATGTGTCTCGAAACAATAGTTATAATCCAGTTGTTGATTATTTAGAAGCAGCGGATCGTAATTGGGATCATGTGGAAAGAGCTCAGGAGTTTTTACCTAAATATTTAGGTGCTAAAAAAGACGATATTACAACACTAATCACAAAACAGTTTTTTGTCGGGTGTGTCGGGAAAGCATTTGATCCTACCATGCAATTTGATCAAGTTTTAGATCTAGTAGGAGGACAAGGTATTGGGAAAACAACCCTCTTGAAAAAAATGGCGAATGGACTGTATACCGACTCGTTCACTAGTTTCACTAATAAGGATGATCTCGCAATGATGGTTAGATCTTGGATTGTTAATGACGATGAAATGACAGTCAGTCAGAGAACGGATTTTGCGTCGTTAAAGAAATTTATTTCTCAACAAAGAGTTGAGTATCGAAAGCCTTACGGGAAAGTCATAGAAAAACATGATAAAGGTTTTGTCATCGCAAGAACTACAAATCAGTTAACATATTTAAAAGACAGGACTGGTGATCGACGCTTTTTGCCCATTAGGACGAATAAGAGTAATCAAGAACTTCATCCGTTTTATGATTTAAAACAAGATTATATTGATCAACTATGGGGAGAATTTACATTTTATTATAAGGATGGATTTGATTTTGGCTTGAGCAAGGAACAAGAAAAAATGTTGGAGAAAAATCGTGAGCAATTTATGTATGTAGATGAAATTGAAGCTCGAATTGCAGAGATTCTTGACACTTGGAAAGAAGATTTTATAACTTCCAGAAATATTGCGGATGAGTTAGGAGACAATATAAATTTAGTTCATGATCGTAAACTAGCACAAAAAATTAAATATGTTATGGATAATCAAAAAAGTTGGAAACAAAATAATAAAAAGATAAATGGAACATCTCAACGAGGGTATGAAAGGTTTTGATGGAGTAGTTTACACTGAATTGTCAACTCAAGAATACCGGCATAATAGCTTTTAATGATGATTGGATTCTGTTTATAGTGTTTTCTATTTTAACTTTTATATTTAATCATTGATGACAGTCAGCAATAACTGTGAAAAATAAGTGTAAACTGTAAACACATCGTTTAAGTGGAATTTTTGCGAAGCAAATAATTTCACGTTGAATCAAAACGAGCGTAGCGTTTCGTTTTGATTCAGGCCTTCATAGTAATGTTATAGAAAATAAATAAATTATACGAACACTATGGCATCCTAAAACAAAAGTTTTGGGGTGTTTTTTATTATTATTAAGTGTTCTGTTTAATAATTTTTCGATTTTCGTGGTTAAATTGTCCAATAATTATTTGAAAGTGAAAATATAATTATTTCCTATCTGTTTAATAATAATTTAGTTATGTACATTTGAGTAAATCTATGTTTAAATATAGAAATTCTAATTTTCTCATAAAAACAAGGTGGAGATGGAGCATGGCTAATAAGAAACTTACCAATGCAGATATTCAAAAAAAACTTGATATAATGCAAAAGGGTCAATATGAATTACAGAGTACCTATGAAGCTTGGGATAAGAAAGTATCCATTATTTGCCGAGATTGCGGACATGAATACTTTCGTGTTGCAGGTGATTTTTTCAAAGGTAAATTGATTGGTAACAATTGCAAACACGGTCGTGGTAAACGTGTCACTTACACTACTGAAGATGTTCAACGTAAAATTGATGATGCACAAGATGTTCAGTATGAGGTAATTGATCATTTTACTAGCACGAAAATAAAAATCACTATTAGATGTCGAAAATGTGGCTTTGAATACAATACTTTTGCAAATGAATTTTGGCAAAAGAGACGAATTGGCAAAGACTGCAAACATTACCATCGACTGACAATAGAAGAAGTACAAAATCGAGTAGATAAGATGCAAAACTCACAATATAAAGTATCGGGGTTCCATGGTGCAGCTAAAAATTGTAAATTTACGTGTCGTATTTGTGGCTTTTCATATAATGATCAACTTGGACAATTTACTAACAGTGGAAGAGTAGGGAAAAATTGTAGACATCTTAACAAGCATTTAAACACTACGGAAGTGCAAAAAAGGATAGATGAAGTTCAAGAAAATCAATACGAATTATTGGATAACTATAATGGGATGATCAAGAAAAATAAATTTAAATGTCGCATCTGTGGTTTTGAATATTACAGACGCTGTGTTGATATGATTAATAAAAGAATCGGTAAAAATTGTGAGCACCATAAGTACAATCTGATTTATGTAAATTCAGAACAAGTGCAACGAGCTTTGGATACGTATCAAGATGGTAAATATGAATTGATAGATGAGTATGATCCTGAAGCAGGTAGAAAACATAAGTACAAAGTATTGTGTCGAGATTGTGGATTTATATATCGTTCACCTCTAGATACCTTTTTGTCGAAGCCGTTGGTTGGTGTTAATTGTGAGCATAAAAATCGAAACAATAATACACAAGAGCTTCAGAGTAGGATTGATAAAACTCAAGAAAAACAGTATGAACTTATTGGGCCGTATAAAGGTTCAATGGTTAATCATATTTTTCGATGTCGAAAATGTGGTTTTGAATATTTTACTATCTCTGGTCCATTTTTATCTCATAGGATTGGTGAAAATTGTAAACACAAAAAGGCTAAATATTCTCAGGAGGAAGTTCAGCAACTTTTAGATATCAAACAGGAAAAGCAATTCGAAATTTTAACTAAATATGAAGGCCTGAGAAAGAAAGTTTGGATAAGGTGTAGAAATTGTAATTTAAAATATGAAACGACATTGGCACCATATTTGCGTCTAAGAATCGGAGTAAATTGTCAGCATCATATTAAATTGACAAAAGCAAGAGCAATTCAAAGAGTGACAAAGATTAGCAATGGCCAGATAGAGATGGTAGGAGAATTTAGGGGGACAAGCAAAGCCACTCAATTTTTATGTAAGATTTGTAATCGAAAATGGGAGGCTAATCCTGCGGATATTTTTGATGGGCATGGATGTCCTTCATGTTATGGATCTCGAGGAGAAAAAGTTATAAAGGCATATTTAAAAAAAGAGAAGTATATATATGAAGAGCAGTATAAAATTGATGAGTGTAAGGATAAAGATTATTTACCGTTTGATTTTGCAGTGTTTAATGATGATGGGTCGTTAAGATGTTTGATTGAATACCAAGGGATACAGCACTTTCAGCCAATTAAATTTTTTGGAGGAGAGCAAAACTTTTTGGGATTAAAACACAGAGATAAAATTAAGAAAAATTTTTGTAAGGTCCATAATATTTCACTTATAGAAATTGCTTATCCGCAGGTTCAAACCTACTTTCAGATTAGAAAGAGGGTTAAATCAGTTCTGGATGTATCTTTAAAAAATGAGATGATTTAGAAGTAAAATTAAAATCAAAAGAATTGACATGGTAATGGCACTATTAATACGTATATAATTGCGGTGACTAAAGATAGCCACCGTATTTTTATAAGAAAGTAAAGTATTCAGGTATTGTAAGTATTTATTTAGATAGATTACTGTACAGATAAAATAATTTCGTATGTACAGGGGAAACGCACATAAAGAATACTTTAAGGAGATGATTCAGTTATGAATGGTGTATTAAAAACTGTAAACAATGCTCTTGAGGAATGTAAATCTAAGAAGTTACCTAACGAATTATGGCAATATGAACATGGTGAAGATGCAATTAATACCTCCGATGCTGAATATCGTTCATGGGAAAATTCACTGCCAGTTCTTTTAAAGGTAATTAGTGCTGCTGGGCTGGGAAAATTAGATATTGTTTTTGAATATCCGGCCATTGGTACGGCTGGAAGAATGGATGCAATTTTGATTGGCACTAATCAAAATGGTGAAAATACACTTGTTATCTTTGAATTAAAGCAATGGTCATATATTGGTAAACCGGATGAAGTAGACGTAGAAGACTCATTGTACATACCATTGGATGTTGCGGTTCCAATAAGTAATGGAAAATATGTTGTACGCAGGCATCCGTTAGAGCAAGTTAAAGAATATAAAGATAGTTTATTGGCATATAATTCGGTCGTTAAAGGTAAAAAGAATACGGATGTGCAGGCAGTTGTGTTTATGCATAATTGTATCGATACTGATAAATTAATATCAGATCGATATAAAGCGTGGTTTAAAGATAGCAACCTAATATTTGGAGAAGATGATTTTGAGAAACTTGAAAGAAAGTTATCTGGCCTACTGACTTCGCAAATGAATCATCAGTTTGCACTTAATTTTGTAAAGGCTGAATATAAATTAGTTTTAGCTGACTTATCAGGATTAAAGGATGCTTTAGATGGTAAAAGGAATGCAAATATGATATTTGAGCAGAAAAATGTAGACAAATTTGTTCAAGAAAAAATGCGCCAGTTAAGATATGCGCGTACACATAATAAACGGAGTCACAAACAGATGATTGTGATATCAGGAGATCCAGGTACAGGTAAAACTATTGTTGGACTCCATTTGTTGTATGCTTATGTGAAAATCTTTAATCGAGATATAAATGTTGATTCGGTAATTTCTCATTCAAGTTCAGGTATAAAAAAAGCAACAACGGAGATTTTCAGACAAGTTAAAGCTACGTATGCTTTACCGCGCAGTAAAACTGTACACGCTGTAATTGCTAAAGAAATTAAGCTTTCGGTGCCCTACCTTTTCGATTCTGACATACCGGAAGACGGTGATGTTGTTATTATTGACGAGGCTCACCGAATTCAAAACATAGATAAAGAACTTGGCCTTGTGTTTAATAGAGCTGATTTGGTAATTATATTGCAAGATGATAAGCAACGTGTTTTGCCAAGTGAGAAAGGCACAGTAGCGTCATTTAAAGATTTTGCACGGGGAAAAGAAATTGAGTTTTTCCCTCAGAATCTGATTACTCAAGAAAGATCAGGGCTTCAAGGAAATATTGTAAAATGTTTAGACTCATTACTATATGGTAGTGAAGAAAAGATAAGCTTGAAGAGTCCTCTAAAATTGAAGGTGTTTGAAACACCAATTCAGCTAGAACATTTTTTGAAAGTGGATGCACTTGAAAATCAACGCAGTCGAAATAAATTGATTGCACCCTTTGATTGGGAGTGGAAACCGAAAGGAATATCGATTAAAGTGGGTCAAAAATATTTTACTAAAGACTGGAACCCAGGCAGTCGACGGGATCAGGCTGAATGGTATTTATCAAGTGGCAAGCAAAGTGTTGATTCAGGAGAAATAGATAAAGTAGGATGTATTTATACGGTTCAAGGCCTTGAGTTTGATAATGTAGGTTTTATTTGGGGCAAGGATTTTAAATGGAATTCGGCTGAAAAACGTTGGAAATTTGATCTTAATTTTCTTAAAGATGAGACTTTAAGGGATGAATTATCTAATATATCATCAGAAGATGCAATAAATATAATGAAAAATATTTATCGAATCTTACTAACACGTGCTACAAAAGGATTGGGTTTGTATTTTCTGGATAAGGATACTGAGCAGCATGTTCGAAGTGTTTTAAAAATTTAATTAGTGATAATGGAGAATTAAGAATGGCCAAGTATTTCTGTGTAACTTTATCAATAAGAAAAGGTAATATCCAAGGATTGGATAGCCTTAGAGAGTCTTTAAAAAATGCTTTAATGAATAATGAAGCCATTTATATATACAGAGGAGTGCAGTCAAAAAAAGTTTACATTGGTCAAACTAAACACTTTTTGACTCGCAATAAAGAGCATTTTTCTGGTAATGAAAAGAAATTCAATAAGGCAAATTTTAATAAAGTCATTGTTTTATTTTCGGCTTATTTTAATGGTTCGGCCTTGGATGATGTAGAAAATCAATTAATTACTTTCTTTACGGCTGATAATCCTGGCACTCAAAAACAATCAGTACAGTTTAATAGTGATGACGTTATTAATTTAACGAATGGTAATAGTATTACTGAATATCGCGGCCGAGAGAGGATTTCTACAGAAGTTGTATTACCTTTTTGGGAAAACGAGTTATTCCCTAATGGTTGGGTCAATACTCCTACAATTGAAAAATTAAGAACTCAAGAACTGGTTAAATATAGTCCAATCAAGTCTTTGACTAAGCAACAAAATGATCTAATTGATGAAGTCATTGACAATCAAAATCAAAATTTGAGAGCGTAAAATATCTTGTGTAAATGCATAAAAGATTTCTGAATTGTATAGAAATAGGGAATGCCTTCCCTTATGATATTTAGTAACCACAGAAAACATCACAGGAGGCATTCCC
>NZ_BCMG01000006.1 GCF_002217945.1 Secundilactobacillus silagei JCM 19001 | reverse complement strand
GTTCTCAATAGTGTGGTGGCGATAGCCTGAAGGATACACCTGTTCCCATGCCGAACACAGTAGTTAAGCTTCAGCACGCCAAGAGTAGTTGGGGGATCGCCCCCTGCGAGGGTAGGACGTTGCCACGCGATATATCCGGCAAACTTTGTTGTTGGGATAACTCTTGAATTATAAGTTTGTCGGGGGAATAATTTGGAGAGTTGTCCGAGTTGGCCGAAGGAGCACCACTGGAAATGGTGTAAACGAGTAAAAGCTTGTTTCGAGGGTTCGAATCCCTCACTCTCCGTCAACAACTTTTTGTATGACCCGTTGGTCAAGTGGTTAAGACACCGCCCTTTCACGGCAGTAACATGGGTTCGAATCCCGTACGGGTCATTAATCAAATCATTGATTATCAGAATAATAGCAATACCGTTTTTGGAGGATTAGCTCAGTTGGGAGAGCGTCTGCCTTACAAGCAGAGGGTCACAGGTTCGAGCCCTGTATCCTCCATAAAAGATGGTTCGTTGGTCTAGCTGGTTAGGACGCCTGCCTGTCACGCAGGAGATCACGAGTTCGAGTCTCGTACGAACCGTTGTTAATATTGATTAACAAATTTAGATAGTATACATGGCTCGGTAGCTCAGTTGGTAGAGCAACGGATTGAAGCTCCGTGTGTCGGCGGTTCGATTCCGTCCCGCGCCATATATGGATGGGTAGCGAAGTCTGGCTAAACGCGGCGGACTGTAAATCCGCTCCTTCGGGTTCGGTGGTTCGAATCCACTCCCATCCACCATAGGGATATCGTATAACGGTAGTACATCGGTCTCCAAAACCGCTAGTGCGGGTTCGATTCCTGCTATCCCTGTTTTGGTATAATGGCGGTATTGGTGAAGTTTGGTTAACACACCGGATTGTGGTTCCGGCATGCGTGGGTTCGAGTCCCACATACCGCCCTTGATGATTGGGTTATAGCCAAGTGGTAAGGCAACGGACTTTGACTTCGTCATGCGCTGGTTCGAATCCAGCTAACCCAGTTTGGGGAGCCCATTGATCATGATTATGGCGGTATAGCCAAGTGGTAAGGCAAAGGTCTGCAAAACCTCTATCGTCGGTTCGAATCCGATTACCGCCTTTCCCGGTCCAGTGGGATTGACTACTTAACTTAACATCATTATGAATATGCCGGAGTGGCGGAACTGGCAGACGCGCTGGACTCAAAATCCAGTGTCCGTTGAGGACGTGTGGGTTCGAACCCCACCTCCGGTATCACTTAGAACCAAGCAGTTAGTGCTTGGTTCTTTTTTTTGTGCTTTTTAGTTGTCTATACCAATATATCATGGTATACTCTGCGTGCAATCAAATTGTGGCCCAGATAAAAACGGGAGATGGGATTAGATCTGATAGACACCATTAGGAGGTAACTACCATGCTCTTCGGTGAAATAACGCTGAAAGAACTGATTAGCTCATATCTGAATTTATTGCGTAATAGCCGGCAATTTTTAAAGGAAAGTTGTCAGATTGATATCATCCTGCATTTGAAAGACGAAGCCCATGATCGGGAAATTAATGTTCGCAATGAACAGTTGAAACAGGCCGAACAACTACGGATACGTAGGGGCAGGGCTGCCATAGAGGTTTTATATCGGGGGACCCAGCTAAAGGCGTATCAAGCTTTCGTAATTTCAGATCAACGCTATAAGCCCAAATACTTTGTTGGCTGGATGGGCAATCAGAAAGTTGATAAGGACTATTTTATTAGTCACATTGAGCCGGAACTGAAACAGATTGCCAAACCCTATGTTAACGGGGTTATTTTCCCCGGATTATTTGTTTAAAAGATACTAAAAAGGTTAGGTACAAAACAGAATATGTTTTGACCTAACCTTTTATGATTGTTGCAGATTTAAGTCCACCCGCAGCCACTCCAAAATTGAGGGAAAACTGTTACTGGGATCGCCGTGTAAAAGATCCTGATGTTTAATCGGTAAATAGTTCACCGATTGTAAGTCATTTTGGGGAAACGCATCTGCAATATTAGCATCAATTAAGAACAGCGTGTCGTTATTCTTAATTTTCGACAACGAGAATTCACGTTCTACCTTAACTGATAGCTTGATATTTTGTTGTGAAAGAAAGGCAGTTAACTTCATGCAAAATTGTGTCAGCAGGGCAGTATCAACAATTCGGTTACCCGTTAGTGCAGGCTGATATTTGCCGGTCCAAATATCACCTACGATTTTTATTTGAGTCACTCAAAAGCCTCCAAATATAATGATGATTACACTACAATTCATAATATGACAAATTGCAGATTAGCATAAAGATTAATTGGAAGCTTTAGAAAGTTTTAATTAACGCATACAGATAAAAATCAGTGCTTGTAAGACGGCTGCAACGAGTAAGCCGCGTGATGGTGATGGCCGTCTTGACGCTTGAATAAAGAACCAAATGACCTGCACGGCAAGTGAAAAGAGGATCATGATCACACTCTGGTGTAAGAAGAATAGCCAGACCAGTGTTAAAAAGATTAGGCCAATAGGGAGTAGGATCATTTCAAAGCTTTTTTGCGGCAGGAAAAAATAGTTAAACAGCAATAACGGTAAGATCATCGTTGTGAGGTAGCTGGTTGATAAATAGTCATGAGTCAATAAAAAATTACCGGCTGCTAAACTCGCCAGCATAAGCGCTAATAGCGCCATTCCGAGTTCATTTTCAAACCATTTTGGTAAATAACGGATCAGTAGTAAAACGATGATCGATAGCCCATTAATGACGTTAACTAAGACGGGCAGCTTAGGAACACTCACGGCCATGAAAGCAATCGTCAGCAATAAACTGATCGGGGCAGTTCTGCTCTGCATTGATGTGGTCCTAATGACGTACAGGCACAAGAAAATTAGGACGGTTGTCAGTGCTAATAGTGATAAGGGAAGCTGCTGCGGTTTGGTATACGATTCAAATGAATTCGCGTTTGCGTAAAGCAGTAAACCGCTCATCTCAACGACACCGAAGAATAAGCCTTGAAGTAATCGGCGATGATGGACAATGAACGCTTCAATATTTTCTAACATAGTCAGTAATTCCTTTTAAGTGATATAGAATAGCTTACCATTTTCAAGGCTTGGGTCAACTCTCAAAAGTTTTCAAGCGGTTACAGCGTCCCTTTCTAAGCTGAAAAAAATGTGTTAAACTAGTAAAGTTATGAGTCTTCATTCCCGATAGGATTCACTAGCTTGACTTAGTGAAGATGCCTTGTAACCGAAAAAAGATATTGGGGGAATTTTTACAATGCAAGAAAGACATTTATTTACTTCAGAATCCGTTTCTGAAGGCCATCCAGACAAGATTGCGGACCAAATTAGCGATGCTATCTTGGATGCGATGCTGGCACAAGATCCAGATGCTCACGTGGCCTGTGAAACATCAGTCACAACTGGATTAGTTTTAGTATTTGGTGAAGTTTCAACCAGCGCTTACGTTGATATCCAGCACATTGTCCGTGAAACCATCAAGGAAATTGGTTATACCGATGGCAAGTATGGCTTTGACGGCGATAACTGTGCGGTTCTGGTTGCCATTGATGAACAGTCACCAGATATTGCGCAAGGTGTAAATGACGCGCTGGAAAAGCGTGACGGTGAAACTGATCCACTCGATCAGATCGGTGCCGGTGATCAGGGGTTAATGTTTGGCTATGCCATTGATGAAACGCCTGAACTGATGCCTTTAGCTATTTCGCTTGCTCATCATTTGATGCAGCGAATCGCTAAAGTCCGGAAAGAAAAGATCTTGGACTATCTGGGCCCAGATGCGAAGTCTGAAGTAACCGTTGAGTATGATGATGACGGTAAGCCTTTCCGGGTTGATACGGTTGTCTTGAGTACGCAGCACGCTGCCTCAGCTTCACTGGATCAGATTCGTCATGATGTCATCGAAAAAGTCATCAAACCAGTTATTCCAGCTGATTTACTCGATGATAAGACCCGTTATCTGATCAACCCAACCGGTCGTTTCGTGATTGGCGGTCCTCAAGGGGACGCTGGGTTAACCGGACGTAAGGTGATCGTTGATACTTATGGCGGTTATGCCCATCATGGTGGCGGTGCCTTCTCTGGCAAAGACGCGACTAAGGTTGACCGTTCTGCGAGTTATGCGGCGAGATACATTGCCAAAAACATTGTGGCAGCCGGCTTAGCTCACCAAGTAGAAGTTCAATTAGCCTACGCAATCGGTGTGGCTCATCCCGTTTCAGTTTCCGTTAACACCTTTGGTAGCAGTAAGGTTTCTGAAATTGACTTGACCAAAGCCATTCGTCAAATTTTTGACTTACGGCCAGCTGGGATCATTAAAATGCTCGATTTGAAGCGGCCTATCTATAAGCAGACAGCTGCTTATGGTCACTTCGGCCGGACGGATATTGATTTGCCTTGGGAACACACTGATAAGATCGATGAACTGAAAACAGTGCTTAAAAAGATTGAATCAGCAGAAAAATAAATTCAGTTGAATTTAATGGATAACGACTAACTTTCGGGCTGGTCGTTATTTTTGTGGCGGGAGTAGCTGACTCTCAAACTGCGTTGGGGGTGCGGGCCAACGCGAAGCGAGGAAAAATGATGAGTTCAAGAAAAACCAATGTCCCGTTAGTGACGGGCGCCATCTTCATTGCAACGTTTATGAGTGCGATTGAGGGGACGATTGTCTCCACCGCCATGCCAACCATCGTTGGTGATCTAAGCGGGGTCGCGCTGATGAACTGGGTCTTCTCCATCTTCTTACTGACTAATGCCATGGCAACACCAATTTATGGCAAATTGTCAGATATGTTTGGTCGTAAGCGACTATTTCTGTTTGGTCTGGGGACCTTTATTGTCGGCTCGACTTTGTCTGGCATGTCCAACAGCATGACGGAGTTGATCATCTGGCGAGCTGTTCAGGGAATCGGTGCCGGTTCGATCATGCCGATTTCGTTTACGATCATTGCCGATATCTATCCGTTTGAAAAGCGGGCTAAGGTGATGGGCTTCAACGGTTCTGCTTGGGGAATCGCGTCGATTGTGGCACCACTTTTAGGTGGTTTTATCGTCGATCAGATGTCTTGGCACTGGATCTTTTTTATTAACATTCCGGTGGGCTTATTAGCCATGGCTGGTATTTGGATCTTTTTAAAGGAAACGCCGCGTAAGAGTACTCAGACTCTGGATGTTTTGGGCAGTATCTGGTTATCCGTGGCCCTGTTAGCGTTAATGTTTGGCTTTCAGGTCCTGGGTGACGCCCATATCAATTGGCTGAGTTTAATCATTAGTCTCGGCATTTCAGGCCTGAGCTTTTGGGTATTTATCCGTCAAGAAGGCCGGGTGGCCAACCCGATTATTCCACTAAAGTTATTTAAAATTCGAACGTTTGTGACCCAAAATTTAGTAGCAGCTTTAATCAGTGGATTTCTGATGGGGTTCGAAGTTTATCTGCCGACCTGGACACAGGGATTGCTGGGTCTACCAGCATCACTGGCGGGTTTTGCCATCACGCCCAGTTCTTTGATGTGGATCGTGGGTTCCTTTATCGCTGGAAAGCTGTTATTAAATCGATCTCCAAAGCAGATCATTAATTTCAGCCTGACCTTTATTTTAGTGGGCGGGATCGCCATGGCGCTGGCACCTCAGAGTACGCCGTTTTGGTGCTTCTTTGTGATTGCAGCCATCTGCGGGACTGGTTTTGGAATCACCATCACAACCACTACGGTAACGGTGCAAAACCAGGTGCCTAAAGAAGACGTTGGGGTGGCAACATCACTGAATACATTAGCGCGGACACTGGGCCAAACATTAATGATCTCAGTGTTTGGGATTATTTTAAACGTTCAAATGGCCAATGGGGTTGCCAGTCATAAGGGGACTGATCTGGCGATGATGAACCGGCTGATCAATCCGCAGACGGCTAAGTCCTTAGGCAAGTCGTTACTGAAACCGTTACGGCAGATTTTGTATGGCGGGTTACACTGGATCTTTATCGTGGCGCTGGGACTGATTATTTTAAGCTATCTCATCAACCAGATGGACCGTAATCAAAATCCTGAAACCTGATATTTTTAGCCAATTGAAGTATACTAAAAGTTAGATAATAACAGAAAGTGAGACGATATACGTGTTTGAAAATGATCGTCCGAGATACGCTAGTTACGGAATCGTAAATTCCTTACCTGGCGAAATTATTGATCAAATTTGGTATATTATTGATCATAATTTACAAGGCATGTTTCAATTGAATGAAATCATCAGTTTTAATCTAACGAATCACAATCATCATCTAACCTTTGATTTTTTGCAGCAGGATCACGTTGTGGCAAGCTTTGACACACCGTTTCCGTATGCTGAAGACTTTCCTAAAACACTCTGGGTCTATGATGATGGCAGCAGCCAAATTGTGCTGTTACCAAAAGAAGAAATGTAATCAAAAGCGCTTTGATTGGCTTCTCGATTAGTCGAGAAGTTCGATCAAAGCGCCTTTTGAGTTACCGTTTTTGAACGGCCAGCAAAAATGGCGGCTGATGGATCTGGTTGATAAAGCCGTACTGCAAAACCGAATACTGTTGCTGATCAAGTTGTTTGACGGCCTGTAAGACGGTTTCTTTTTCCTGCTCACCTCCCGGATGACCGTAGTAAACGACGAGCGCGATGATGCCACCGCGGCGCAAGTGGGTTAGACATATCCTTAAGGCACTAACGGTCGTTTCACCATGGGTAATAATCCGTTTATTACTGCCAGGCAGGTAGCCTAAATTAAAAATGGCGGCCGTGATCTGCTGCTGCGGTTCTAGATACTGATCAAGATGTTCATGACCGTCGTGGATCAACTGTACTTGCCGGGTCATGCCGGTTAGGGTCAGCTGCGTGGCGGTTCGATCTAAAGCGGGCTGCTGAACGTCAAAGCCCAGAACGTGGCCGGCCGAACCGACACGGCTGGCTAGAAAAAGGGTATCGTTGCCGTTGCCGACGGTCGCATCCACTACGGTATCACCCTGAACAATAATGGGGCTTAGCAGGGTGTGGCTGTATTTAACGGCTGGTTCAAGGTTCATTTTAGAGGATCCTTTCAAAGACAGGTTGCTTATAGTATACCCTTAAATTTAAGTGGTCTTTGATTAATGGCGATAAAGTCAGTGTTCTTGGCGAATGCCCTTGCGTCTCCATCTTAAATTTGGTACCATTAAGCCACTGAACAAAAATTAAAGACTGATGAGGACTAGTAGGTGTGCTTCGCCGTTCAGAAAGCGGATGGTGGTTGTGAATCCGTCGGCTGTGCACTGAACTCGTCTCTGAGTTTTTCAACTGAATTAGAGTAAGTTGAGACGTGATTTTCGCGTTACGAAATAATGAGCGCCCGCGTATGCGGGAATGTTAGGTGGTACCGCGGAAATTCCGTCCTACAAGAAACGTTAGTTTCTTGTAGGCTTTTTTTTAGTTTTCATTTTGTCCGACATGAGAAAGGGAGCGTGTTTGTTTGGCTTACAATCACAGTATTATTGAACGAAAATGGCAGCATTATTGGAAAGAACATAAAACTTTTAAAACTTATGATGATGAATCTAAGCCGAAGTTCTATGCGCTAGATATGTTTCCATATCCATCAGGTCAGGGGCTTCACGTAGGGCACCCAGAAGGTTATACCGCAACTGATATTATTGCCCGGATGAAGCGGATGCAGGGCTTCAATGTTTTGCATCCAATGGGCTTTGATGCCTTTGGTCTACCAGCAGAGCAGTATGCGCTGAAGACCGGTCACAACCCCAAAGACTTCACTGCGCAAAATATTAAAGTCTTTAGACGCCAAATTAAATCTTTAGGTTTTTCATATGACTGGGACCGTGAAGTGAATACCACTGATCCAGCTTACTACAAGTGGACGCAATGGATCTTTGAACAGTTATACAAAAAGGGCCTCGCTTATGAAGATAAGATCGAAGTCAACTGGGCACCTGATTTCATGGGTGGTACTGTGGTTGCCAACGAAGAAGTTGTTGACGGTAAAACTGAACGTGGCGGCTACCCCGTTTACCGGGTACCAATGACGCAGTGGGTCTTGCGGATCACCAAGTATGCTGATCGGTTGCTGAAGGATCTGGATGACCTGGATTGGCCTGAAAGTATCAAGGAACAGCAACGTAACTGGATCGGCCGTTCAGAAGGTGCCAGCGTGTTCTTTAAGATTGCTGGTGACGAAGACAAGCAGGTTGAAGTTTACACCACGCGTCCGGATACGTTATTTGGTGCATCATACATGGTCTTAGCACCAGAGCATAACCTGGTTGACCAGATTACGACGCCAGAACAAGCCGAAGCAGTTGCTGCTTATAAGAAAGAAATCGAATCTCGTTCTGATTTGGAACGGACTGACTTAAACAAGAATAAGACCGGTGTCTTCACCGGTGCTTATGGCATCAACCCGATCAACGGTGAAAAATTGCCGATCTGGATCGGTGACTACGTTTTGGCGTCATACGGGACTGGTGCCATTATGGCCGTGCCTGCACATGATGACCGGGACTACGAGTTTGCCCACAAATTTAACTTGCCGATCAAGCCAGTTATCGAAGGTGGCAACATTGATGAAGCTGCTTATACCGGTGACGGCCAGCATATCAATTCTGGTTTCTTAAATGGCATGGACAAGAAGACCGCTATTAAAGCGGCCATTGACTGGCTGGAAGAACACAAAGCTGGTAAGAAGAAAGTGAACTACCGGCTGCGTGACTGGATCTTCTCGCGTCAACGCTACTGGGGCGAACCAATTCCCGTCATTCACTGGGAAGACGGCGAAACCACTTTAGTTCCCGAAGATGAATTACCATTGCGTCTGCCAGCTACTCACCAACTCGAACCTTCTGGTACGGGTGAAAGTCCACTGGCGAACGTCGACGACTGGGTCAACGTGGTGGATAAGAATGGCCGCAAGGGGAAACGTGAAACCAACACCATGCCGCAATGGGCTGGGAGTTCATGGTACTTCCTGCGTTACATCGATCCGCATAATGACAAGATGATCGCTGATCCTGAAAAATTGAAGTACTGGCTACCCGTTGACCTGTATATCGGTGGGGCGGAACATGCTGTTTTGCATTTGCTGTACGCCCGGTTCTGGCACAAGTTCCTGTACGATATCGGGGTTGTGCCAACCAAGGAACCCTTCCAGAAGTTGGTTAACCAAGGCATGATCCTTGGGACTAACCACGAAAAGATGTCTAAGTCGAAGGGGAACGTGATTAACCCTGATAAGATCGTGGAGAAGTACGGTGCTGATACGCTGCGGGTCTACGAAATGTTCATGGGTCCTTTGGAAGGCTCCAAACCTTGGAGTTCTGAAGGGATTGGCGGTGCCTATCGTTGGCTTGACCGGGTATGGCGGTTGATTATTGATGACAATAACCATCTGCGCGACCGCGTCACCACGATCAACGACGGCACGCTGGACTTGATCTATAACCAAACGGTCAAGACGGTGTCTGAAGACATGAAAGAACTGCGCTTTAACGTGGCCATTTCACAAATGATGGTCTTCGTTAACGAAGCCTTCAAGGCTGACAGTCTGCCATTAGTTTACATGGAAGGGCTAGTTAAGATGCTGGCACCAATTGCGCCGCATATTACTGAAGAACTGTGGTCAATTATGGGTCATGACAAGTCGATTGCCTACGCCCAATGGCCAACCTATGACGAATCTAAGCTGATCGTTGACCAAATTGAATTAGCAGTTCAGGTCAATGGCAAAGTTCGGGGGCACATTACCGTTGCCACGGATGCAGACAATGATACGGTTAAGACGGCTGCTTTAGCAGACGATTCCGTTAAATCATTTACGGATGGCCACGACATTAAGAAAGTCATCGTGGTACCAAAGAAGATCGTGAACATCGTTGTTGCTAAATAATGGATTAAAAATAGTTTAATTAGAATCATTGAGGGACCCTCATGGCCAAGTTATTGCTTGGTCATGAGGGTCCCTTTTTGTCTGGCTAGAATTTTTCCAAACAGTTGGCTAAATTGAGAGGGTTAAACGATTTAAACACGAACATTAGCTATACAAGTTATCATATAGTTCGATTTTTGTATTGACAGTCATGTTTTCTGTTGTTACGCTATGGGTATCAAAGGCAAAGGAGATTTTGATGATGCAAGTTGCACTTGTAATGGGATCAATTTCCGATTGGCCACAAGTTAAGAATACGGCCGATCTGCTCAGTGAATTACACGTTAGTTACGACAGTCACGTCATTTCTGCACACCGTATGCCACAGGAACTGCAGCACTTTGGCCAAACAGCTAAAGACGAACATTACCAGGTGATTATCGCTGCAGCCGGTGGTGCCGCCCATTTGCCGGGGATGTTAGCAGCCAATACCACCTTGCCAGTGATTGGGGTTCCGATTCAATCTAAGGCGTTGAACGGCATGGATTCACTGCTGTCGATCGTTCAGATGCCATCCGGGGTACCAGTTGCCACGGTTGCCATTGGCAGCGCTGGTGCTAAGAACGCCGCGTTATTGGCAGCCGAGATTTTGGCCCTGCAAGACACCGAGGTTGATGCCCAATTACAGGCGTTTCGCGCCCGTCAGACTAAGGAGGCTACCGAGAGTAATGAACAGTTACGGTAGTCCGGTTTTACCGCCAGCAACGATTGGCATTATCGGTGGCGGCCAGCTTGGTCAAATGATGGCGTTATCCGCCAAAGCCATGGGGTATAAAGTTGGTGTCTTGGATCCAACGGATAAGGCACCGGCAGGCCAAGTTGCCGATTTTCAAATTGTGGCTGCGTATGATGATCTGACGGCCTTACGGCAACTTGCAAAACGCAGCGATGTCTTAACCTATGAATTTGAAAACGTTGATCAAAAAGCGTTAAAGCAAGTTGAAGATCTGACTCGTGTACCTCAAGGAATTGAGTTATTAACCATTACGAGTCACCGCGTACGAGAAAAGACCTTTTGCCGGCAGCACGGTCTGCCCGTGACGCCCTTTGCAGCGGTGGAGTCAATGGGAGATCTGCAGACGGCGATTCAAAAGATCGGTCAGCCGGGGATTCTTAAGACGGTCGAAGGTGGCTATGATGGGCACGGCCAGTTTGATATTAACGACCAGACCGACTGGGACCAAATTAAAAGTGAAATTGGTCAGACTGACTGGATCTACGAACTCAAGCAAAACTTTGTTCGTGAATTATCGGTGATGGTCACCCGGGACGGAAAAGACCAGGTCATTACTTTTCCAGTCAGCGAAAATCGCCATCAGCACCATATCTTACACACCAGTATCATTCCAGCGCAAATTACTGATCAGGTTAAAAAAAAGGCCCAGCAAATTGCGGTTGAGACCGCTGAAGCGCTGCATCTGCGTGGGGTGCTTGGCATTGAATTATTTGAACTGCCATCCGGGGAATTGATGATCAACGAATTAGCACCGCGACCGCATAACTCCGGTCATTATTCCATTGAAGCCTGCAACGTTTCGCAGTTTGACGCGCACATTAGAAGTATCTGCGGACTTGCAATTCCGCCGATTCGCCAATTTGAACCCGCCGTTATGGTGAATCTGTTAGGTCAGAATTTGCTGGTTGCGCGAGCGGATTGGCCGAAACATCCCGAATGGCACCTGCACGATTACGGCAAGGCAGAAGTTCGTGACCACCGGAAAATGGGTCATATCACCGTGACCGGCCCGTCAATTGAATCATTGTTAGCATCTGTGAGTCAGTTTAGATAATCAGAAAGGATCTGAAAAGATTGGCAACATTGATTAATGAAGGTAAAGCAAAGCAGTTATTTACAACGGATGATCCTAATATCATTCAAGTGCACTATTTGAATCAGGCGACTGCCTTAAATGGTAAACGAAAAGAACCCGTGGCTGATAAAGGGGTCGTTAATAACCAAATTGACAGTTTGATCTTTAACTACCTGAATCAGCAGGGGATTGCGACACACTTTATCAAGCAGTTGTCACCCAGTGATCAGCTCGTTAAAAAAATGAAGATGGTTCGCCTGGAAGTCGTTGTCAGAAATTACGCTTCCGGCAGTTTTCAACGTAAATTCGATACGGACTATTTACTGAAATTTGATGAACCGGTTCAGGAATTTTACTACAAGAGTGACCGCTTAGATGATCCCTTCATCAATGACTCACAGATTCACGCTTTACAGATCGCCACACCGGAACAGTTAAGTACCATGCGTGATCAGGTCTTTAAGATCAACCAGTTACTGAGTCAATTATTTGCGAAAGCCGGCATCACCCTCGTTGATTTCAAGGTTGAATTTGGGTTTGACCCGGATGGCAACTTGATTTTAGGCGATGAGATCTCACCAGACTCTTGCCGGTTAGTTGATGCCCAGACGCACGCATCATTAGATAAAGATGTCTTTCGAAAACATACTGGTAACGTTATGGATGGGTACCGGACCGTTCTTTCACGGCTGGAAGCAACAGTTAAATAGGAGGCCTCAAACATGTTCCTAGCTCAAGTACACGTGACCTATAAACCTTCGATTCTAGATCCGCAAGCAGTTGCCATTAAAAACGCCATGCACCGGTTAGACTTTGATCAGGTAACGGCGGTACGGCAGGGAAAATATTTTGAAATCACCGTGGATGCACCCACTTCAGACGCAGCTGAAACACAGATCGAAGCCATTTGTGATCAGTTGTTAGCTAATCCGAATATGGAGACTTATCGCTATGAAGTAAAGGAGCTGGCTAACCAATGATGAAATTTGCGGTGGTCAGTTTTCCGGGTTCTAACTGTGATGAAGATCTCTACTATGCCATTACGGATGATCTGCATGAGGATGCAACGATTGTGCCGCATACCGCAACGGACCTGACGGAATTTGACGTGATCTTGATTCCAGGCGGTTTTTCTTACGGTGACTATTTACGGGGTGGCGCGATTGCCAAGTTTGCGCCAGTCATGAGTGCAGTTAAAGCCTTTGCCCAAGCTGGAAAGCCGGTACTGGGAATCTGCAATGGGTTTCAGATTCTGACCGAAGCTGGTCTCTTGCCCGGTACCTTACAGCATAATCGGCAAATGCAGTTTATTTGTGAACCAGAACCGTTATTAGTGGCCAATAACCAAACAATGTTTACCGCTGCTTTCCAGGATCAGCAACAGATCACCTTACCGATTGCTCATGGCGAAGGTAACTACTACTGTGACGCTGCTACGTTAGCTAAACTGCGTGACCGGCATCAAATTGCGTTTACGTATCAGCATAATCCCAATGGCAGTGTGTCAGACATTGCTGGGATCACCAATGAAGCCGGCAACGTTTTAGGGATGATGCCTCACCCAGAACGGGCGGTTGAAGCTATTCAGGGTGGCACGGACGGGTTATTAGTATTTAAATCACTGTTACAAGCTCACTTAAGGACGGTGTAAACGGAATGCAGGAACTAAAAACGGAACCAACGCCAGCAGAAATTCGTGATCAAAAGCCGTATGAAGCTTGGGGCCTATCGCAACGTGAATATGAGTATATCTCGCAAAAGTTGATCGGCCGTTTGCCAAACTATACCGAAACGGGTCTGTTCGCTGTGATGTGGAGTGAACATTGTTCGTACAAGGATTCGAAACCGATCTTACGTAAGTTTTGGAATGACGGTTCACGGGTGATTCAGGGCCCTGGTGAAGGCGCTGGGGTGCTTGATATCGGTGATGACCAAGCCGTAGTCTTTAAAGCGGAGAGTCATAATCATCCCAGTTTTGTGGAACCGTTTGAAGGGGCAGCCACCGGTGTCGGCGGGATTATCCGAGACATCTTTTCAATGGGGGCCAAACCGATTGCGTCGTTAGACAGTCTGCGTTTTGGGGAACTGGATAAGCCGAAGAACCGGTACCTATTGACCGAATGTGTCGCCGGCATTGCCGCTTATGGTAATTGCATTGGGATTCCCACGGTGGGTGGTGAAATCGGCTTTGATGCCGTTTATGATGGCAATCCACTAGTTAACGTGATGTGTGTCGGACTGATGGATCAGGCAGATCTAAAGCGTGGCCGGGCGACCGGTACGGGTAACAGCATCATTTATGTTGGCGCGAAAACCGGTCGTGATGGGATTCACGGGGCGACGTTTGCTTCCAATGAATTTAGCGACGAAAAAGCGACTGACCGCTCTGCCGTTCAAGTCGGTGATCCGTTTATGGAAAAATTGTTAACGGATGCCTGCCTTGAAATTATCCATGATCACTCTGAAATCTTGATGGGGATTCAAGACATGGGCGCGGCCGGACTGGTCTCTTCGTCAGCCGAAATGGCTTCAAAAGCTAAAAGCGGCGTTACGATGAACCTGGACTTAGTGCCGCAGCGCGAACCTGGGATGAGTGCGTATGAAATCATGCTCTCGGAATCTCAAGAACGGATGCTGTTATGTGTGAAGAAGGGTGAAGAACAGACCGTTTTAGACATCTTTGCCCGTTACGACCTGGATGCCGTCGTTGTTGGCCACGTCACGGCTGACCGGCAGTATCGACTCTATCAACATGGCAAACTCGTCACGGATGTGCCGGTCACGAGTCTTGTTGACGATGTTGTCGAGCGCGAACAGCCCAAAAAGAAGCCGGCGCGGCTGGAAAATGTTCAGCCAGCCCAGACGCCAGTTGTCCAACAGCCCGCAGAAACGTTAAAGAATCTATTGGCTCAGCCGACGATTGCTTCCAAGCAGGCGGTGTTCAAGCAGTATGATTCTCAGGTCCAAGCCAACACTGCTGTGACACCGGGAAGTGACGCTGCGGTGGTCAGAGTTCGCCACACCAAGAAAGCGTTGGCGATGACGACTGACTGCAATGCCCGTTACATTTACCTTGATCCATACGTTGGCGGTCAAATTGCGGTCAGTGAAGCGGCCCGCAACATTGTGGCTAGTGGTGGCATTCCAATTGGTATTACCGACTGTCTCAACTTTGGCAGCCCCAGTGATCCGGAGAGCTACTGGGAACTGGATCAATCAGTTCAAGGAATCGCTCAGGCGTGTGAACGGTTCGATACACCGGTGATTTCCGGGAACGTTTCGATGTACAACGAAACGGATGGCCGTTCCATTTATCCGACGCCGATGATCGGGATGGTAGGTCTGATCGAGGACGTGGCCCAGATTACAACGCAATCCTTTAAAACAGCTGGTGAAGCGGTTTATCTTGTGGGCGACACCGGTAATGATTTTGCCGGTTCAGAATTGCAAAAATTACGGGGCCAGATGACACCAATTGGTCAATTGAACTTTAATCTCGATGCCGAAGCGGCTAACCAGCGACTAGTTCAGCAGGCGATTCGTCAAGACCTGCTCCAAAGTGCTCACGATTTAAGTGAGGGTGGCCTAGGCGTGGCCCTTGCCGAAGCGTTATTTGAGTATCAGTTGGGCTTTACGGGACAAACGGAACTCACCAATAGTCAGCTATTCAGTGAGACCCAGTCACGGTTCATCGTTAGTGTTCAACCCAAAGACCAGACTGAATTTGAAGCCTTAGCTGGCAAACAAGCGGTATTGCTTGGCCGGACCACGGATCAAGATGCCGTTCAACTGGTGACCGCCGATGGTCAATTAACAGCTCGCAGTTCAGAACTTAAAGCCACTTTCGGAGGTGCGCTAGGATGCCTAATGAAATAAAGGGACTGAATGAGGAGTGCGGCCTGTTTGGTATCTGGGGAGCTGATAACGCTGCTCAGTTAACCTATGACGGCTTGCACAGCCTTCAGCACCGTGGCCAGGAAGGCGCTGGTATCGTGAGCAACGAGAACGGCCAATTTCACCGGCAACGGGGCTTAGGGTTGTTAGCTGAGGTCTTTGCTGATCCGCAAAAAATAGCTACTTTGCCAGGAACAGCAGCCATTGGGCATGTGCGGTACGCGACCGCGGGAAATCATGGGATTAAAAACATTCAGCCCATGTTTTTTGATCATCCTGGTGAAGGTCAATTTGCACTTGCCCATAACGGTAATTTGACGAATGCCACTCAGTTGCGTCGTGACTTGACGAAGAAGGGCGTGCAGTTTCAGGCGACTTCTGACAGTGAATTATTAGGTGAACTGATTCAAACTAGTTCGCAAACCAACTTCATTGATCAATTAAAGGCGTCCTTAAATCAGTTACGCGGCGGTTTTGCTTACTTACTGATGACACCTCAGATGATGGTGGCAGCGTTAGATCCAAATGGGTTTCGCCCATTAGTGGTGGGGAAACTAGCGAATGGTGCAATGATCGTTTGCAGTGAAACCTGTGCGCTGGATCAGGTCGGCGCCACCTTTGTCCGCGACGTTGAACCCGGTGAAATTATTATTGTGACCGATAAAGGAATGCAAATCGATCATTTTACGACCGATACGCACCTATCAATTTGTTCAATGGAATATATTTACTTTGCTCGGCCGGATTCTGTTATTCGTGGGATCAGCGTGCATGAAGCGCGGAAGCGGATGGGTGCAGCGATTGCTAAAGAAGCGCCGGTGAAAGCCGACGTGGTTATCGGGGTGCCTAATTCGTCCTTATCCGCCGCTATTGGATACGCGCAAGCCAGTGGGATTCACTACGACATGGGGATGATCAAGAACCAGTACGTTGCCCGTACGTTTATTGAACCCACCCAGGCTAAACGGGTGCGCGGTGTCAGTATGAAGCTGTCAGTGGTTAAATCAGTGGTTGCAGGTAAGGACATTGTGCTGGTTGACGATTCAATCGTGCGTGGGACCACCAGCAGCTACATCGTGAGACTCTTAAAACGAGCGGGCGCTAAATCCGTTCACGTGAGGATTGCTTCGCCAGTCCTTAAGTTTCCCTGTTATTATGGGATCGACATCCAAACGACTAAGGAATTGATTGGTGCCAACCATTCGGTACCAGAAATTTGTCAGCTGATTGGGGCGGATTCATTGGCTTACCTGAGCGTTAACGGTTTAGTTGAGTCAATTGGCGCGTTAAATGATCAGCCTAATCATGGTTTATGTACCGCTTATTTTGACGGTCAATACCCAACCCCGCTTTACGATTATCAGGCTGGCTTTGATGCAGACGTTGCCCGTTTAGGCTTATATGAAGGAGCGAATTAAGTTGACAAGCCAATACGAACAAGCTGGCGTAAACATTCATGCAGGTGAAGAAGCAGTTCAAGACATCAAAAAGATTGTCGCGCAGACTCATGATAGCAACGTGTTGGGCGGTTTAGGTGGTTTTGGTGCCGAATATGAATTGACTTCGGTGCTTGCTGGCGTTAGTCAGCCGGTATTGATTTCTGGCACGGACGGTGTTGGCACCAAGCTATTACTGGCAATTGAAGCTAATCAGCATGCGACGATCGGCATTGATCTAGTGGCGATGTGTGCCAATGACGTCCTCGCTCAGGGTGCCAAACCGCTGTTCTTTCTAGACTATATTGGTCTAGGTGAATTGGAACCGCAAAAGGTCATGACGATCGTCAAAGGAATTGCCAACGGGTGTCAGCAAGCCGGTTTATCGTTGATTGGCGGCGAGATGGCCGAAATGCCCGGTATCTATCGTTCAAAGGATTACGATCTCAGTGGTTTTGCGGTTGGTTTAGCCGATAAGTCCCATCTATTGGGCGCCATGAACGTTGCTGAAGGCGACCTGCTGATTGGCCTAGAATCCAGTGGAGTTCACTCTAACGGCTATTCGCTGGTCCGCAAAATTATTCAGGATGCTGATCTAGACCTGCAGCGAGTTTATCCCGGGTTACAGCAGCCCCTGATCGATGAACTGCTGACGCCAACCAAACTTTACTATCAGGCGGTCTATCCGCTGGTTAAAGCCGGTCAGCTGCACGCCATTGCGCATATTACTGGGGGCGGTTTGGCTGATAACCTTAGCCGCATGATTCCCTCGAAGCTAACGGCATTGATTGATCCGGCCAGCTGGCAAGTTCCTGCGATCTTTAAAGTGTTGCAGGAAGCCGGGCAGGTATCAACTGACGAAATGCGCCAAGTATTTAACCTGGGTATCGGCATGGTGCTGGTGGTCTCACCAAGTCATCTTGATCGGGTGAAAACCGGTTTGAAGCAGCAGAATACGGCATACCAAATCATTGGTAAGGTGGTGAAGCGACGTGAACAATCAGTCCAGTATCAAGCCTGATCCACGAATTGCGATTTTTGCATCCGGTAATGGCACTAATTTTGAAGCGTTAGTCAACGCGGATTTACCAGCACCGATCTGCGTTTTGGTTTGTGATCACGCGGATGCACCAGTGATTCAGCGCGCTAAACGGCATCAGGTTCCCGTGATCTTGTCAGTGGCTAAAAAAGGGGTCAGTAAAGCACAGCGCGAGCAGCGGTTACTTCAAGACCTAGCACCGTTTCACGTGACTATTTTAGTGTTAGCCGGCTACATGCGCATCGTTGGGGAAACGCTGCTCAAAGTTTTCCCACGACACATTATTAATATTCATCCAGCTTTGCTGCCGTCATTTCCGGGGCGGCACGGTATTGAAGATGCGTATCAGGCTGGTGTTAAAGTCACCGGGGTCACGATTCACTATGTGGATGGCGGGGTCGATACCGGTGAGATCATTGCGCAAGCAGCGGTTTATCGCAGTGAACAGGATAGTTTAGCAAGTTTAGAGGCCAAGATTCATGCAGTTGAGCATCAGTTATATCCCCAAACAGTTTCTCAATTAATTAAAAAAGGAGTGCTTTAATTTGGCTAAATTAGCATTATTAAGTGTGTCGGATAAGACCGGTATCGTGGCGTTCGGGTCGGAACTGACTAAACGCGGTTATGACATTATCTCCACGGGTGGCACCCTAAAAACGTTGGTCGACGGTGGCGTCAAAGCCACTTCAGTCGAGGACGTGACGGGTTTTCCTGAAATGCTGGATGGCCGCGTTAAAACGTTGCATCCCCGGATCCATGCCGGTATTTTGGCGAAACGTGATAATCCGGAACACATGGCTAAGTTAAAGGAAAATGGCATTCGACCAATTGACCTGATCTGCGTCAACCTGTACCCCTTTAAAGCTACGATTCAAAAAGACGGAGTCACGGACGCGGAGGCCATTGAGCAGATCGATATTGGCGGACCTTCAATGCTGCGCGCTGCCGCCAAGAACTTTCAGGATGTGACCGTGATCTGTGAACAGGCTGATTACGCGGAATTCCTTAAACGCTACGACGCTGATCAGGTGGATCGTGCTTATCGTCGGCACTTAGCGGCGAAGGTCTTTCGTCAGACCGCAGCCTATGATGCCTTGATCGCCAAATACATGACAACGGAAGCTTACCCTGAAAAACTGACCCTGACCTACGAAAAAGTTGAGGATATGCGCTACGGGGAAAACAGTCATCAAACCGCCGCTTACTATAAGGATCCGATTCCGGAAGATTATTCTTTAGCCCACGCTAAACAGCTCCATGGCAAAGCGTTATCCTACAATAATTTACGGGATGCGGACGCTGCTTTGCGGATGATTGCTGATTTTGACAAGCCGGCCGTCGTTGCTTTGAAGCACATGAATCCTTGTGGCATCGGTGTGAGCGACAAGTTACTCACGGCTTGGAACTTAGCCTATGAATCTGACCCAATTTCGATTTTTGGGGGCATCATCGCTTTGAATCGCAAGGTGGATCTCGCCACTGCTAAAAAGATGCACGCGTTATTCCTGGAAATTATCATTGCCCCAGCGTTTGACGACGATGCATACGCCATTTTAGCCAAAAAGAAAAACCTGCGGATCATGACGTTGGACTTCGGTAAAATGAATCCCGACCATAAAGACCTCGTGACGGTACTGGGTGGCGCCTTGTATCAAGACGCTGATACCACCCATGAAACGATCAGTGACTTCAAAGTCGTTTCTAAGGCGCAGCCAACTGAAGCGCAGTTAAGAGCACTTCAGTTTGGTCAAATGGTCGTCAAGCACGTGAAGAGTAACGCCATTGTAGTCACAACGGCTAACCAAACGTTAGGTGTTGGCGCCGGGCAGATGAACCGGATTGATTCGCTGAAGATTGCGGTCGACAAGGCTGAAGATAAGGCCAATTATGGTAACGCCATTATTGCTTCTGACGCCTTCTTCCCAATGGATGACTGCGTTGAATACGCCGCTAAGCACAACATTAAAGCAATCGTTGAACCGGGTGGCAGCATTCGGGATCAGGATTCCATCGATAAAGCTGACGAGTATGGCGTAGCATTAGTCTTCACTGGTGTTCGGCACTTTAAGCACTGATTTCAGACTGGGAGATGTGAACATGGAAAACTGGTTAGTAATCGGCGGTGGCGGCCGCGAATATGCTTTAGCACAAACGTTAGCCAAAGCACCCGACCGGCAGATATACGTCGCACCTGGTAACGTGATGATGAATCAAATACCGCGAGTTAAAACGGTTGCAATCGATGAGATGGCCTTTTCAAAGCTGGCTTACTTTGCTAGTGGCCACCATGTTCAATGTACGGTTGTTGGACCGGAGCAGCCCTTATCAGCCGGTATTGTGGATTATTTTGAAGCACGGGACCTGCCAATATTTGGGCCTAATCAGCAGGCAGCACAGTTGGAATCATCCAAAGTCTTTGCCAAACAGATGATGCAGCAACACCACGTGCCAACGGCAAATTACCGTGAGTTTACAGATCAGGCGGCTGCTTTAGCTTACGTTCAAACACAGCAGCCCCCCCTCGTGATCAAGGCTAATGGTCTGGCTGCGGGGAAGGGTGTCATCATTGCCAACACGGTTCAAGCAGGCGCTGAGGCCGTTCAAAAATTGATGACGGCTGGTTCTGACAAGTTACTGATTGAAGATTATTTGCAGGGTGAGGAATTTTCCTTATTCGCCATGGTGCAGGGCACCACGTTTATCACCATGCCAATTGCGCAAGACCATAAGCGCTTAGCCGATGGCGACCAGGGACCTAACACTGGTGGTATGGGTGCCTATAGTCCAGTCCCGCATATTAATAATTCGTTGAAACAGGCGGCTGTTGATGAAATTATCAAACCAATTTTGACTGGTATGGCCGATGCTGGGACGCCCTTTAACGGGTTCTTGTACGCTGGCTTGATCAAAACGCCAGCTGGGATTAAGGTGATTGAATTTAATGTCCGTATGGGGGATCCGGAGACCCAAGTCGTTTTGCCGCAGCTGCAAACTGATTTAGGGGCCGTGATTCTGCAACTGAAGCAGGGGAAACGGCCGCAGGTTCAGTGGCAGCAAGACGAATTTTATCTTGGAACGGTCGTTGCCTCCCGTGACTATCCCCGTTCAGTGGTGAACGGTCGGCAGTTGCCCACCATTACGGATGCTAAAGTGACGGTCAGCTATGCGGGTGTCAGCCAAGCTGGCAGTCAAATCGTGAGTCATGGCGGTCGCGTACTCATGGTAACGGCCCACGCCAAGGACTTGAAAGCGGCTCGGACAGCAGTGAATGGCGTGCTGGACGCGAACGTCGATCAAACGGCTTATACGTTTCGACATGACATTGGGTTTCACGCGATTGACTGATTAATACGGTTAATAATGAGAAAACACGGCATAACGTTAAGAGAATTGATTAAATAGAGAAGACAAAAAAGCACTATGATCCCATCAGCAGCATTGCTGAGGAAGTCATAGTGCTTTTAAATTTTGACAATCTTTATAATTTGTTAAATATGTTTAAATATTGATATGACTGGTCATAAAACTGTTATGCTTTAGGCTCATGGTTAAGTAATTGAACGACTTATACATATAAACGTTGCTCAATGGTCGAAAAAATATTAAAATAATATGTAATTTGCAAAAATGGACGAATGAAAGCAGGTTTTTAAAAAATGACTGAAATGTCAAATCATAATGACGGTGGTAATACAGTGCCAAATTCACAGGACCAAATGGTGAAAGGGTCTGCCTGGATGACTGCCGGCAGTATCTTTTCACGGATACTTGGCGCAATCTACATCATTCCTTGGGGGATCTGGTTTGGCAGTTACTTCTTCCAAGGAAACGCGCTGTATGGGAAGGGCTATAACATCTATAGCTTTTTCCTGATTGCAGCGATTGCGGGAATTCCCTCAGCAATTGCCAAACAGGTGGCGCACTATAATGCCATGAATGAGTATGGCGTGGGCTTTCGACTGTACAAGCATGGGTTTGTTTTAGCAGCCATAACGGGTCTCATTTGTGCTAGTCTGCTCTACTTTGGCGCACCGCTGTTTGATGGCGGCGATCCACGGGTGGTACCGGTCTTGCATTCACTGGCGTGGGCGGTGCTGATCATTCCGGTGATGAGCCTTTCGCGGGGCTTTTTCCAAGGGTATCAGCAAATGGCGCCTTCCGCGATTTCGCAATTTGTGGAGCAGCTTGCGCGAGTGGCCTATATGCTGGGATCAGCTTTTGTTATTATGCGCGTTTTGCATGGTAACTGGATCACGGCGGTTTCCCAGTCAACTTTTGCGGCCTGTGTTGGGGCCATTGCCGGGACGTTGACGCTGGGGTGGTACTATTTAAAGAATCGGTCCAACTTTAACTATTTAGTGGCCAATAGTAAAAATGAAATTGTGGTGCCGGCTAAACAGCTTTACCAAGAAATTTTACAGCAAGCCTTGCCGTTTATTGTTTTGGGTGCTGGAATCACCATTTTTCAGTTGATCGATCAGTACACGTTCTTCAACTTTATGCGCGGTACTGGGGTGACCTCAACGGTGATGCTGAATAACTTATTCGCCATGTTCAGTGTGAACGCCAATAAGCTGATCATGATTACCGTGTCACTGTCTTCCGCTTTGGCAATTACCGTGGTACCGCTACTGTCTGAAGCCTTTACCCGTAACGACCGTAAGGATATCAGCCATCAGCTCACCAACGCGATGCTGTTATTTGAGTTTGTGATGCTGCCCAGTGCTTTGGGTATGGCAGCAATCGCTCACCCGTTAAACATTATTTTTTATGGGACCTCACACAAGGAACTGGCAACTGCTGTACTGGCTTTCTCATCGTTTGTTTCAATCATGCTAGGTCTGTTTAGTGTAACGTCTGCCATTATGCAGGGGGTTTCGCAAAACAAGCGGGCGGTTCGCTACTTTGCGGTAGGGACAATTGTAAAATTAGCGCTGCAGTGGCCATGCATCCATTACATGGGTGTCTTTGGCCCGTTAGTTGCGACTACGTTTGGGTTCCTGGTCGCTAATTATCTGATCCTGCGCTGGTTAAATCAGGCGTTTGGCGTGGACTTTGCGGGAATTGCCAAGAAGACCAATGGTATTTTGGCCTTCTCGTTGCTGATGTGCGTGGTTGCTAACTTGCTGGTTCAACTGACAACACGTCTTCTGGGCACCTTTATGGTGGTTGACTCCCGAATCGGCAGTTTGATAGTGGTCCTCATCGCAGTTAGTATTGCTGGCTACCTTTACGTTTATCTGGTGCTGCACACTCGCTTGGCCGATACCGTCCTTGGTGATCGAACCAGTCGCTTAAGAACCATGCTGCACATTAAGTGAAATGAATAAGGGACTGAGATATCATTTAGATCTCGGCCGAATAATCAAATAACGACTGATTTTCCTAAACTTGGGAAATCAGTCGTTATTTGATTACGCTCTAAAAGTTGATCGCGTTATTGATTTAGTGCTGATGATCATGCATAAAACGGGGTAATTGATGGATGATCTGAGTGGGTAAAACGACGTACTGGGTCTGGGCTAATTCGTCCGCAATGGCGCTGTGGGCATAAACGGCAGCTAAAACTGCCTTGGTCTGATCCGCAAATTGCGCTGTAAAGCCGCCAATCATTCCCGCCAAAGTGTCGCCCATGCCACCGGTAGCCTGAGCGGGCGTGCCAGCCGTGTTTAAGAAACTGCCAGTGGGGGTGTAGACCTTAGTTTGATGTGATTTGAGCACAACGATACCCCCCAATTGCTGACGAACGGCCTCGTTAGCGTCATCGGTCTGATCGGCAATCTTGATACCGGATAAACGCTGCCACTCCATCTGGTGAGGGGTAAAGACGAGGTTGGCCTTAGGCAAGCTAAGGTGGCGTTCGGATACCAACGTAATTGCTGAACCGTCAATGATCAGGGTTTGATCCGGTTTAACAGTGTCGAAGACCGTCCGCAGCACAGTCATACTCGTCGCGGTTGTTCCCAGCCCGGGGCCAATGACCACGGTGTTGGCAGCGGCAACGAGTTCGACGAGTTCCTGATGGTGCGTATAATCTGCGACCATGGCTTCAGGCATTCTAGCGTGCAGGCTCACAGAGTTACTTGAATCTGTCAGCGTGGTATTCAAGCCGGCACCGCTGTATACGCTGGCTTCAGTAGCCATTAAGATCGCACCGCCAAAGTGGTCGTTGCCACCAACTAAACAGACCCGGCCATAAGTGCCCTTATGACTTTCTTTGGGCCGAACCCGAATCGTTTCGGAGAGAATTTTGTCTGTAAGTGTTTCCACAATTATCGCCTTCCTATTTATTGATCCTTAAGTCGAGTATAGCATGCTGGTTTAAACCTGTGACGAATTTTAATGATTAGAGCGGTGTAAATTTTGCCTGAACCCCCGGCGGTCTGCTCCCCATGAGGGGCGTTGTATGCTAGAATGGTACTTGAGAAATCAATATTGGAGGAAACTTAAATGTCAATTGATTGGAAAGCAGCTGCGCAGAAACACCAAGCAGCTTACATCGACGATTTAACCAAACTAGTCGCCATTCAAAGTGTCCGTGACGATGCTAAAAAAACTGCTGAAGCACCATTAGGACCAGGCCCAGCTAAGGCACTGCAGGCCTTTTTAAACATGGCTAAACGCGATGGCTTCAAGACAACTAACCTGGATAATTTAGCCGGTTTCGTTGAATACGGTGAAGGTGACGAGACCGTTGCCATCTTAGCCCACGTTGACGTGATGCCAGCTGGGGAAGGCTGGTCCACCGAGCCGTTTACGCTGACTGAAAAAGACGGTAACCTGTATGGTCGTGGTACTTCTGACGACAAGGGTCCCGCACTGGCTTGTTATTATGGCCTGAAGATCTTAAAAGAACAGGGCATTAAACTAAATAAGAAGGTCCGCTTTATTCTCGGAACTGATGAGGAAAGTAACTGGACTGGCATGACGCACTACTTCAAGACGCAGCCGGAACCCACTATGGGCTTTTCACCGGATGCTGAATTTCCACTGATCAACGGTGAAAAGGGGAACGCTACCTTTACGTTAACGACGCAGGGGTCAAATGGCGGTCAGTATAAGCTGAACTCATTTACCGCGGGATTACGTGAAAACATGGTACCCCGTGATGCGCACGCGGTGGTTGAAACTGACGATAACGAAGCCTTGGTCAGTGACTTCACGGCTTTTCTGGATGAAGCCCCAGTTACCGGTGACGTTAATATTGACAAAGATGGCGTCCACTTCCATTTGATCGGCAAAGCTGCTCATGGGATGGAGCCTAAAAACGGGATCAATGCCGGTACTTATTTGGCATCATTCTTAAAGACGTTGGACTTTGGCGGTGACGCACGGGCCTTCTTGGAACTGCTCGGTGGCGACCTGCATGATGATTCCCGAGTTCACAAGCTGGGCTTGGCCTTCACCGATAAAATCATGGGTGAATTGACTATGAACGTGGGTGTCATGGTCTTTGATGCCGGCAAGCCAGGTAAGATCGTCCTGAACTTCCGTTATCCAAAGGGCATGACTGCCGACGATCTGCAAACCAAATTGACGCAGGTTGCCGATCAAAACCACTTTGAACTGAGCAAAGGCCGGGAAATGGCACCGCACTACGTTGATCCTAAGGACCCAATTGTGACGACTTTAATGGGTGCTTACCAGGAAATGACGGGTAATAAAACGGTGCAACCCGAAGTTGTCGGCGGCGGTACCTATGGCCGTTTGATGAAGCGGGGCGTGGCCTTTGGCGCACTCTTCCAAGATCACACACCAGATACCATGCACCAAGTGGATGAGTTCCAACCAATTTCTGATTTGATGCTGGCCATGGCGATCTATGGCCGTTCAATTGAAGCACTCGCAAACGAATTAGCAGACTAGGAAGTGATGGCATTGGCACAGCTCAGTAATTATCAAAACGTGATGGTCGGTGTAGACGGTTCAAAACAGGCGAAACGGGCGGTTCAAAAAGCAATCGCGGTTGCTAAACGCAATCAGGCCACCCTGTATATCGTGAGTGTTCTCAATGTGAGCGAGCTGACAAGTCTCGGCAAGTCCCGGTTTGGGTTTGGTGCGGTTGATCCGGAGGTGCTGGATGATTTTAAGCACAACATGGATCAAGTGGCTGCCAAGTATCGCGATGCTGCCGTTCAAGCTGGTCTGAAACACGTTGAGATCCACGTCACCTTTGGCAACTCCAAATTGGAGCTGGCTAAGAATTTACCCCAATTGCTGGGAGCGGATCTGATCGTTCTTGGTGCGACTGGTGCTAACGTTGTGGAACGGATGATGATGGGCTCCAATGCCAGTTACGTTGTGACCAACGCTGCCGTTGATGTTTTAATTGTACGAACGGATTTAGATAATCAGCAGATTAAGGTCTTTTAGCGCAAATTAAAAAGTCTCGATGCATGATTTATGCACCGAGACTTTTTTAATTTAAAGTATTCATTACATTACATCGCGTTTGGAACGGAGTCAGTGCTTCTGATGTCACGAAGCGCATCGTCCACTTGGCCTAACACGATATCAACGTTCTTGGGATCTTCAAGGTTGTAGCGCTGCAGGTCAACTTTGATCTTTGGGCTAACGTCAAAGTCATCAAACCATTTTTGGTAAGCTGACCACATCTTGTAGTAGTAAGATTCCAGTTCAGGATGACTCGCAATTTGTTCGTAATCCCGGCCACGCTTCTTGATGCGATAAAGGATCGTATCAAAATCACTGTTGGCATAGACCAGTAGATCCGGTGCCTTTTTAGGCAACCGATCCAATTCACCCATCATGTTATCCAGTAACTTCAGGTAAACGGATAATTCGGTATCGCTAATGTTGCCTTCAGCGTTGTTTTCTTTAGTAAACAAGGCATCTTCATAGATCGAACGGTCAAGGATGTTATTATCATCAGCCAAGGCCTGCTTGATCATCGAAAAACGCTTATTTAAGAAATAGATTTGTAGCAAAAATCCGTATTGTTTCGGATTCGAATAGTATAACGGCAGTACTGGGTTTTCACCCACTGGTTCGAAGAATGCCTTGGTTCCTAAGTGTTCCGCAAGCATTCCAGTTAAAGTTGTTTTTCCGACACCAATCATTCCGGCTGTAATAATCACCATAATAGCCCCTCTTTTAATAAAATATGCAACATATAGTGTACCATAGTTTTCCAAGATACCATATGTTCTTTTTTATTTTTTTAGTTTTGATGCCTTAAAGCGCGTTAAAACAGCATTTAACGGGGGTTAAATTCGTGATTTTATTGGCAGCAGGGGATTGGTAAGCGTCAGTGACCGTTGAAAAAACGACTAGTAGTATAATTAGTGTAAAGGGAAAAGGAGTGTGGCTGAGAAATGTATGATGCAATCGTATTTTTTGATTTGGACGGTACTTTATTTGATGACCAGAAGAATGTTCTGCCTGCTAGCATTGAGGCAATCAAGCAAATGTCAAAGAATAATATTCTTTCTGTCATTTCTACCGGCCGAAACGTTTTTGAAGTGCAGTATGTGTTAGACGAAACTGGACTGGATACCATCGTCAGTGCCAACGGCAGTTACGTTCAATACCAAGGTAAGAAACTTCACCAAGAAGTGATTGATGAGGATGTTTTGAACGACTTTACCGAGTATGCTAATCAGCAAGGAGACCCGGTCGGCTATTTCAATAACCGCGGTTTCCGGTTGAACAAGGCGAATGACGCGACGACCGCGAACTTTAAGCTGTTGCGCCTGGATGCCCAAGTTGACCCCGATTTCTATCATCATGAACCGATTAATTTTATGAACGTCTTTAATGAAGATAAGGAAAAACAGTATCAAGAACGGTTCAAGGGTGTGCTTTCTTTGGTTCGGAACAACCCACGGGCGCTGGACACAATGAAGGCCGGCGTTTCTAAACGGACCGGGATTCAAATTTTGCTGGAAGCTGCTCACTTAGGCAACGTACCGACTTACGCCTTTGGTGATCAGTTAAACGATCTGCAGATGTTTGACATGGTGGATACCCCAATTGCCATGGCGAATGGCCACAAATTAGCTAAGGAAAAGGCTGCTTATGTAACGACTTCCAATATGAATAATGGGATCGTTAATGGGTTGAAGCACTATAATCTCATTAAATAAGTAACGGTTAACCAAGACTTGAAGGTTCCTAAAAGGGGCGATCTTCAAGTCTTTTTTGTTCAGGAATAATATTCCAGTAATATTCTGGTAAAAAATTCCAGCCTAGTTATTTAGAAAACTAATAACTGTATATGCTATTGAAACCAGTGTCAGCCATGGGTTACTCTAAGTGAGTAGTCACTTTACTTTTTTGGGTAAAGTTAAGAAAAACGTTAGATAATCAAACGAAAAGTTACTTTGCAACACGTTATCAGATAAGTAGAGGTGAGTGAAATGACAAAAACGAATTATTTTGGCGGTATCGATGTTGGCTCAACCACGGTCAAGCTCGTGGTCATGGATCAAGCTAACCAAACTGTTTTTGCACGGTACGAACGTCATTATTCAGATGTAAAAGGTGCCACTGAAAAAATTCTGCGTGAGGCAATTAGCGAACTTGGCAAAGATGCCAAATTGGCTTGCACGATCACCGGTTCAGGCGGCATTGGCTTGGCCAATCTGCTGCAGCTCAAATTCGTGCAGGAAGTGATTGCCTGCACCAAAACCGTTGAGACTTTGATCCCGCAAACGGACGTGGCCATCGAGCTAGGCGGTGAAGACGCTAAGATCACCTTCTTTGGCGACTCACTGGAACAGCGGATGAATGGGAGCTGTGCTGGTGGTACCGGGGCCTTTATTGACCAAATGGCAACCCTGTTAAAGACGGATGCCAACGGGTTAAACGTGATGGCTAAAGATGCCCAGACGATTTATCCAATTGCTAGTCGTTGCGGGGTCTTTGCGAAGACCGATGTCCAGCCACTGATCAACGACGGGGCCCGTAAAGCTGATATTGCCGCTTCCATTTTCCAAGCGGTGGTTAATCAGACGATTTCCGGATTGGCTGCTGGCCATAAGATTCGCGGCCACGTGGCTTTCTTAGGTGGCCCGCTGTACTTTATGGATCAACTGCGTTACCGGTTTATTGAAACGTTAAAATTAACGCCAGAAGAAGTGGTCTTCCCAGAAGATCCGCAATTGTTCGTGGCTAAGGGAGCGGCACTGTATGCCTTTGACCAGCCAGAAACCACTTTAGGCGGTCTTTTGGATCAATTGTTAAACGGTGACGATTCTGGCATGCATCCCAGTTCTTCACTGGAACCCTTATTTAAGGATGACAATGAATTACAGGAATTCCGTAAGCGTCACGCTAAAGCCAAGGTTGAGACCCGTGATCTCGATAGTTATCAGGGTGTCGCCTTTTTGGGAATCGATGCCGGTTCTACAACCACTAAAGTGGCCTTAATGAGCGACGATAATAAGATTCTTTATACCTACTATGACAATAATGACGGTGACCCGCTGGAAAAAACTAAGGAAATTTTACGGGATATGTACAGTAAGATTCCTGCCGGAGTCACCATTGGTAAAACCGCGGTTACCGGTTATGGTGAACATTTGATCAAAAATGCCTTGATGGTCGATATTGGTGAAGTGGAAACGGTGGCGCATTATCGCGCTGCGCACTACTTCCAACCAGACGTTGACTTTATTTTAGACATCGGTGGTCAAGATATGAAAGCCATGACCATCAAGAATAACGCGTTATCAACGATTAAGTTAAACGAAGCTTGTTCTTCAGGCTGCGGGTCATTTTTGGAGACCTTTGCCACCTCGTTACATTACAAGATCCAGGACTTTGCTCAAGCAGCCTTGCTGGCAAAGCATCCTTCAGACCTCGGTTCACGTTGCACCGTCTTTATGAATTCCAAAGTTAAGCAAGTTCAAAAAGAAGGGGCGACGATCGGTGACATTGCGGCCGGTCTGTCAGTGTCGATTATTAAAAACGCGCTGTTTAAAGTGATCAAGATGCGCCGGGTAGAAGATATGGGTCACCATATCGTTTGCCAAGGCGGGACCTTTTACAACGAAGCCGTTTTACGAGCCTTTGAAAAGATTGCTGGCGTGGAAGTTGTTCGGCCAAACATTGCCGGTTTAATGGGTGCGTATGGTGCTGCTCTGATTGCGAAGGGCGAATATAAGACTGGCGACCAGACGACCTTACTCTCCGTTGATCAAATGGATAATTTAAGCTTCAAGAAGGAATACATGCATTGCGGGATCTGTGAAAACAACTGTGCGCTGACCATTACCGTCTTTAATGATGGCCGTCGCTTTGTGACTGGGAACCGCTGCGAACGTGGCGAAGCCCGTGGGATGAAGCAACGGATACCAAAGGATAACGGCAAGGTCAACTTGGTTGCTGAAAAATACAAACTATTGTTCAGCTACCGGCCATTGCGCAAGAAATTAGCGTACCGCGGCACGATCGGGATTCCACGAGTCTTAAATATGTACGAAAACTACCCGCTGTGGCAGACGTTCTTCCGTCATTTAGGTATTCGGGCACAGCTTTCACCAAAGGGCAATGAGAAACAGTACGAAAAAGGGATGGAAACCATTCCTTCCGATACGGTTTGCTATCCCGCTAAACAAGTTCACGGACACATTCAAGCTTTGATCGACCGCGGCTACAAGACGATCTTCTATCCTGCCGTGGTTTATGAAGTTGCTGAAAACGGTGACGCGGATAACCATTTCAACTGCCCAATTGTGCAGTCTTATCCTAACGTCATTCGCAATAACGTCGATGAGATCACTTCCGGTCAGGTTGATTTGATTTCACCTTACCTGAACTTAGCAGATAAAAAGGGAACTACCGATAATCTGTATGAAGCCTTGCGTAAGTTTGACATCAGTAAAGCTGAGATCAAAACGGCGCTGGAAGCCGGTTACAAGACGCTCGAAGACTTTAAGCAAAAGATTCGTAACCGTGGTGAAGATACCTTACGGATGCTGATGACCACTGGCGAGCATGGGATCGTTTTAGCTGGTCGGCCTTATCACTTGGATCCACAAGTCAACCACGGGATTTCTCAGATCATGACGGCGGAAGGCTTTCACGTCCTGACTGAAGATTCAATTGCTCATTTGGGCGATGTGAAGGGTCTCCGGGTCGTCAACCAGTGGGTCTATCACTCACGCTTGTACGCTGCTGCCAGAGTGGCTGCTAAGATTCCCCAATTGGAATTCGTTCAGCTCAACTCCTTTGGCTGCGGGATCGATGCCATTGATACGGATCAAGTTGAAGAGATCATGAACCAGTATAACCGGCTGTACACGTCGCTGAAAATTGATGAAGGCACCAATATGGGCGCTATCCGGATTCGGTTACGGTCATTAAAGGCCGCCGTCAAAGAACGGCAAAAGCGTAAGATCATGCCAATGAAGCTCCATGAAAATGACACGCCAGTTGATTTTACCCCAGAAATGCACAAAAAGGGCTACACTTTACTATTGCCAATGATGTCACCCATTCACCAGCATGGACTGGTTGACGTGGCATTGCAGGCTTCCGGGTACAACGTGGTCAATCTGCCAATGAAGGACCGGAAATCAGTCGATGTGGGGCAGCGCTTCGTGAACAACGATGCCTGCTACCCTGCCATCATTTCCATTGGTCAAATGGTTGAGGCCTTCCAAAGTGGTAAGTACGATGTGAACCACACCGCTGTTATGATGACCCAAACCGGTGGTGGCTGTCGGGCGACTAACTACATTCCACTGATTCGTAAAGCCTTAAAGGATGCCGGCTTTGGTCAAGTACCAGTGGTCTCCTTGTCATTAGGCAATCAGGGTGTGGAAGAAACCCCTGGCTTTAAGATGACCATACCGTTGCTGCGACGGGTCGCCATTGCCTTCCTGTATGGTGACTTGTTTGAACAAGTGGTTTATCGGACAAGACCTTACGAAACCAAGCCAGGCCAGATCGATAAAATGCATGCCGATTGGCTAAAGGTGGTTCGGCCGTCCATTGAAAAGGGCAGCTTTAAGGAATTCAAACGTAACGTTAACGAAATCGTCCAGGATTTTGATACCGTTAAACTCAATGAAGTCCGTAAACCAAAAGTCGGTTTAGTCGGTGAAATTCTGGTGAAGTATTCACCAATTGCGAACAACGACATTGTCCACCTGCTTGAAAAAGAGGGTGCCGAAGCAGTTGTACCTGATATTGTTGGTTTCATGAACTATTCGTTGTATAATCAAATTTATAAGTATCAGCATCTGGGAGCGTCTGTTAAGGCTAAGTGGTTTGCTGAATTTGCCATGCAGGTTATTAAATGGTGTGAGCAGCCGATGCAAAAAGCCTTGAACGCTTCGAAACGCTTCGAAGGTATCGAAGCCATTAAAAAGGTGGCCGATGATGCCAGCAAGATCTTATCGCTGGGTAACCAAACTGGTGAAGGCTGGTTCTTGACCGGTGAAATGATCGAGCTATTGAAGAGCGGTGTGCCAAACATCATTTGTATGCAACCATTTGGCTGCCTGCCAAACCACATTGTTGGTAAGGGCATGATCAAGGAGATCAGACGTCAGTTTAAGGGTGCTAACATTGCCCCGATCGACTATGATCCCGGTACCTCAGTGGTCAACCAGCTGAACCGGATTCGGTTGATGCTGGCAACAGCCAATAAGAACCTGGCAGCTGAAACGGCTGCAGCAACTGAAACAACGCCAGCGGCAGACAATCGTCGCGCTGTGCGATCACGACCGTCTGAAGTTGGGAGTACGGTCAGTGGCAGATAACAAAATGACAGATTAAAATTGGAGACAATGCCATGAAACATACTGATGTTGAAACGCTATTTGCGAATAATATTAAAACAACAAGTTTATCACCGAAGCAGCGGAAGGTTTTACAAGCAAGTTTAACGTTGTTTGCCCAGAAGGGTTATGAAAATACCAGTACGCTGGATATTGCTCATTTAGCAGGAGTATCAGAAGGCACGGTTTTTAAACACTTTAAGACGAAAGATGGTTTACTCCAAGCCATTTTGAAACCATTTATTCACGATATTTTTCCCCGCGTGGCTGACGAATTCCTAATTACCTTACACCAAAGTCCGTTTGATGATTTTGACTCCTTCTTAAGGTATGCCGTGCATGATCGCATGGTCTACGCGATGGATAATCGCCCAGAGATGAAGATCTTCATTCAGCAAATGGTTAAGGACCCCTCGATTATGACTAGTCTGACCAAGCGGCTGGGTAAGTTGCTTCAAGGCGGCGTTGACACCCTGTTTCGCGATTATAAGAAAAAGGGTCAGCTGGTTGACTGGGATTCCATGCGGATTATCAGGATGGTCAGCGGGGTGATTGTTGGGTATTTGATTCCCAACATCATTATGAGTGATACACCGCTAGACGTGGATAAAACCACGGATGAAGTTTGTGAATTCTTGATGGATGGTTTGAGACCCAGAAACTAGTTTATGGTAAATTAAAAGGTAACGTTATCCAGCTCAAAGTGAGCGGATAACGTTACCTTTTTTGATTCTGTTAAAACTAAGCCATTGCTTTTTCGATATTGGCTAAGGTCATCTGCGAGGTATCATCAAAGCGAACATCCGCAGCCGACAGGGTATCAGCGCTCCCAATGCCGACTGACGTTTCGTTAGCGGCGTTGATGGCCTGAATACCAGCAGCGGCATCTTCAACACCGATGCAGGTTTCTGGTGCTAAGCCCAGTAATTCGGCACCCTTAGTATAGATTTCAGGATCCGGCTTGCCCTTTGAGAGACTTGCAGGGTCCACGACCTTAGGGAAGTAGTCGGTAAGCTGCAGTTGCTTCAAGACGGTAGGACCGTTCTTAGATGCGGAGGCTAACGAGATCAAGTAGCCCTTGTCACGTAGGTCGTCTAGAAAGTCTTTAATTCCAGGTAAAATGTTTTCTGGGGTCATTTGTTTGATCTCGTGAACGTAGTTGGTGTTCTTTTCGGTGGCTAACGCAACCTTTTCATCGTGTGAATAGTCGTTTTGCTTGCCGCCAGTCTTTAAAATCAGTTCCAGGGAGTCCATCCGGGAAATTCCCTTCAGACCTTCCTCTAAGTCTTTATTCCAGGTGACGCCGAGCTTTTCGGCTAATTGCCGCCATGCCTTAGTATGATACAGTGACGTATCGGTAATGACACCGTCTAAATCAAATACGAAACCCTTAATCTGTTTGAATGTTGCCATATGAATCACTCCCATTAGTTTAATTAGTAATCAATGACCTTTTCTTGATTAGCCTTCAATTCAATTGGTTTGTTCTTGAATTGAACGGTGGAATCTGCGTCTGCCGTGACGTGAATCTGAGACTGAGTGATCATGAAGTTATACCAGTGACCGCGGATGAACTGCTTGAAGGTAATTGAGGTCCACTTGGCTGGCAGGTTAGGGTGCAGGTTGATCTCCCGACCCAAACTATCGACACCGCCGTAGTTACGCGTCTCAATCATTAAGGTGGCGCCCATGACACCCAGGTGAATGCCTTCAGCGGTAGTGCCGCCTTGAATGTCATAGTAGTCAGAGAACAGGGCCTGACTGAACAGTGACCATGACTGATCCATGTTGTCGTCCATTTCGGTCAGTACGGAATAAACGATCCGTGAAAGTGTTGAACCATGAGTTGTTCGGTTCAAGTAGTACTGAATATTCTTGGTGAGGTATTCCTTTGGCATATGATAGCCTAATTGATTCAGAATTTGGTCGACTTCCTTGATGTTCAGTACGTAGTAGGCCATCAGCGTATCAGCTTGTTTGGCAACTTGATAGGCATCCGGAGTCTTATCTTCGGCCTTTAAGATCCGGTCTATCCGAGAGATGTCACCGTATTTGCGCCGGTAAGCATCGAAGTCTAAGGCTGGTAAGTCGAAGTAACCTTCAAACTGGGCCATAATACCGTTCTTGTTGATATCAAGCTTGAGTTTATGTGAAATATCCGTCATCTTATCGAAGAGTGAATCATCAAATTCGCTCTTCTTTTGAACGTTCTTGAAAGTGTTCTTTGGGACTTGTGGCTGTAATTCAACCAGGTAGTTGAATAACCAAGCCACCATAATATTGGTATAAGTATTGTTTGTGAGACCTGGTTCGTCAGCGTTAGGGTAGTTTTCGTGGAATTCATCAGGGCCCATGACGTGTGAAATGCTGTAACGCTTTTCCTTAGGATCATAGGTAGTCGCGCTGATCCAGAATTTAGCGATCGATAGCAGCATTTCCAGACCGTATTTATCCATAAATTCGTGGTCGCCGGAAACTTGCGTGTAGTTGATGACGTTGTAAGCAATTGCCAGAGACACGTGTCTCTGCAGGCGGCTGTTGTCGGGATCCCACTGGTGGGTGATTGGGTTTAAATGCAGGAACTGCGACTGCTCATCACCAGTTTCGCCAGACTGCCAAGGATACATGGCACCCTCGTAATTTTCCTGCTTGGCATAAGCCCTAGCAGCATCCAAGCGCCGGTAGCGATACATTAGCAGCTGTTTGGTTAACGTTGGGTAATGCAGCGTGTAAAATGGCAGGACGAACATTTCGTCCCAGAATACGTGGCCCCGGTAAGCTTCACCGTGAAGACCACGGGCACCCACGGAAGCGTCTAATTTACCAGAACCCACCGCAGCAGCGGAGACCATGGTGTGAAATAGGTTGACCCGGGTCAGTTTTTGACTGGTGATATCCGTGTCGATCTTAATGTCGAAGTTGTTCCAAGCATTCTTCCAGTAGTCTTCACTTTGTTTAGCGGTCTGTTCATAAGAGCTGATTTGAATATCGTGATTAACGTTATCGATCAGTGACTCAGCTGGGGTTTCCCGGTCGGTGTAGATGGTGACGTTTTTTTCAAACTCGTAAGTCTGATGGACGCTGACATCCGTTGAAAGGACTTGCTGCAGCCGGTTTTCCAGATTGTTGACCTTAATTTGGGGCTGCTTTTTTTGATTCAATTCACGCAAATTACTCCCAACAACAAATTGAATGTGGGAGTTTTTGGTTTCACCGGTCATGTACATCTTGTCTTCACGCGAGCTCATGCCAGTGATCTGTAAATGATGTTGGTCGAAATCCTGGTAGCGTTCAACGTTACCGTTAGTTACGGTCCCATCAATTTCGGAATAAATTTGTAATGACCCGCTAAAGTTTAACGGGGTCACCGCGTAGTGGATCGCATAGTTGTGCCAGTTCTTCATGTTGGCCACTTTGGTCGTGACGATGGACAGATCATGGCCAGTTGATAGCTGGACGTGCATCGCTGTTCTTAACACACCGTGTTTCAGGTCCAGACTGCGGTAGATATCTTGAATGTCTTTTTTATTGATCGTAAAGGGCGGCTGATCATCGACCCCAAACGTCATGAATTGGGCGTTAGGCAGGTTGACCAGATCTTCGTTAGTGACGTCGCGGTCACCGATCTTAGTAGTCAATTGGTTATAGACGCCAGCAACGTACGTACCCGGATAATTATCCGCATCTGCGTGTGATTCCACGTAGGCGCCACGCAGGCCGAAATAGCCGTTACCAACGGTCAGCATGGCTTCTTGACCGTAATTACGTTTCTTCTCGTATTCACCGAAGTAGTCTAGGTGCCATTCATTGTAGTGTTCCTTGTGTTTAACGGCTTTAAGCAGGCCGTTGCGTTCAACGTCGCCTTGTGAAACGACGGGAATATTCAACATGTTGGTTAATGCTAACCCAATGTCGATGCGATTATGATTAATGCCGATGATCGTATCCGAAAATTCGTATTCTAGGGAATTCAAAAGGACGGCGGCATCGATTTTTAAACCGGCCAGCACGACCTTGATCTTCTCCAGATTATCGCCAATTGTCTGTTCAGGATTATAGGTGATAATGAAGTTTCTGAAAGGGGCTTGATTGTCCTTTTCAGAATACAGCAGTTCCAGGGAATCCTGTTTGACTCGTAGTGCAATTGTTCTCATAATCAGTCCTCTTTTCTATGAGTAATGCTAAATGCCTCATAACTTAATGATAAAGTTTTGCTAGAAATATCGCAAACAACACGTCTCGAAAAAATAACCAATCCCTTATGCTTAAGGGATTGGTTATCATTTTGATGCGTCTTACTCAAGGTGCAATTAATACAAAGAAGGGGGTGGACTGGTATAAAGATGCGCATGACTTGCTTAAAGTCATTTTAAATATTGATTCACAAGATGATCCTTAGTCAGCTTAAAGGGTTTATGTTTAAAGTAAAATTGCAGGGGCTGACCGGATAATAACTTGATCGAAACGGCGGGCTGAGTAATGGTGATCTCAATTTGCCGGCCGTGAAACCAGAACCGAAAACGCAGGCTGTTCCAAGCTGCTGGCAGTTCCGGTGACAGGTTGAAACTTTCTTTTTCTAGTCCCAGACCCGCGAAGCCGTAAATTAAACTGAGCCAAGTACTGCCCATATTGGCGGCGTGAATCCCGTCACCGGTGTTGCCTTGCGAGTTAGAGAGATCCATCATGACCGTTTGCATGAAATAGTCATAGGCGTCATCGGCGTGGTGCAGGCGGTGAGCCAGGATGCCAAAGATAGCCCGGGAAAGTGACGAATCATGAACGGTAATGGCTTCGTAATAGTCAAAGTCGCGCTTAAGCTGAGCTTCGTCTTGATCCTTTGGAAACAGGCAGTCGGTCATGACCGTATCGGCCTGTTTATTGACTTGATAGTGATAGATCGTCATGGGGTGAAAGTGCAGGAGTAACGGAAACAGGTTGCGTGGGGTTTCCTTAATCGGCCAAACGGGCTTGCTAGTGGAGAGATCGTCTTGTTTTTTGATTTTTAACTTTTCGTCATAGGGCAGGTACATCTCATCAGCGGCGTGATTAAACTGGGCAATTTCTTCATCAGTGACGTTTAATTCCACTAATTTTTCTGGGTGACTGTGCTTGATCTGATTAAAATATTTGACGGCAATACTGAGATTATTTTGGGCCATCCGGTTCGTAAAGTAATTATTGCTGACCATTGCAGTGTATTCGTCGGGACCAGTGACGTCGTTGATCACAAACTTACCAGCGTGAGCATCGTCAGTTGCCCAATGACCGTATGCCAGCCAGAAGCGAGCGGTTTTGACGATGATCTCATAGCCGTAATCCATCAGAAAATCAGTGTCACCCGTGACCCGAACGTAGGTGTCGATGGCATAGGCAATATCGGCATTGATATGAACTTGGGCGGTACCGGCCGGATAGTAGCTGCTGGATTCTTCGCCGTTGATCGTCCGCCAGGGGAACATGACCCCGTTATGGACACCCATTTCGCGCGCACGGTGCTGTGCTTGCGGCAAAGTATGGTAACGGTAGAGCAGGAGCTGTCGGGCCATTTGAGGTTCGGTATAGGTGAAAAATGGCAGCATGAACATTTCAGCATCCCAGAAGAAGTGACCTTCGTAACCGGGACCGGTCAGCCCCTTCGCCGGAATACTGGTCATCCCGTCACCGCCAGCTGCTTGATACAAGTGAAAGAGATTGAACCGAATTCCTTTGGCCAGCGCGTCATCACCGGTCAATTCGATATCGCTGTTCTTCCAAAACTGATTCACTTTGGCTGCCGAATCATCTAAGAGCTGTTTAAAGGATTTATTTGCCAGACGTTTTTCGGCCGAAGCCGCAATGGCCGGCTGCGACAGGGTGGCCTTCAACAGCGGATGGGGGTAGCTAATGGCATACGCAAAGCTAAAGCTCTGAGTCATCCCCTGAGTGAGATCAAAGGTTTTGCTGTAGCTTGGCAGGTCATCGAGCATGGTGACGTGCATCGGGTTGTCACTTAACGCCTGCTGAGCGACGATTAACGCTAACTGACTTTTACGGGTGCTGATCATCATGATCGGCAATTTACTTTGAATAAATGTTCGGTCCAATACGGTTTGTCGCTGAGCAGCCCGCATATCGGTGGTGTTTGATTGAATTTGCTGCTTGATGTAGGGGTGTTGCTTAATAATCGTGATCGGGCCAGTAAAGTTCAGCGCTGAGACACTGTACCTGATCACAAATAAGTGTTTATCGGCGTGAGAAGCAAAGGATTGCAGCGTTAAACGGAACTGCTTGTTAGTCGGCGTCTTAACGTCAAAAATATCCATTAAAACACCGGTCCGCATATCCAGGTTTTTATCGACTAATCTAACGTTATACGGGGTTTCGTCAGAACGGACGCCATCGACCTCAAAGATAATGAACCGCGGGTCCGGTACCTCACAAATGGTCTGAGAATTTTGTGCGTAACCGGAGTAATTCTCACCGTAGGACAGCTGGGTTAAATCGTAAAAACCATTCACAAACAGTCCTGGCTGGCCGGGATAATGGCTGTTATTGCCCTGCAGCGGGTTGGACGCACGGACACCAAAGTGACCATTACCCAAGGTGTAGATCGTTTCAAAGGTTTTTTCATCCTGGTGTGCGAGTTTTTGCAAGTGAATCTGAAAGGTATTATTTTCGTCCATTTAGTGATCTCCAATCAATTTGGTAATTTACGCTCATTATAAGGCAAAGGCTTGCGATGTTAACCCTTAATCTTAAATTGGGTGAATCACGAGTTGATTGGATTCATAAAGGCAGCCTGAACTTCAGTTCAGGCTGCCTTTATGAATGAAAACTATTTATTTTGAAGTAAATCGCGAATTTCTTTTAGATAAGTTTCGGATGCGGAGGGTGCTGGTGATTGTTTCTCAGTACTAGGCATCAGCCGGTTAATGAGCTTCACCATGAGGAAAACGACCAGCGCAATGATCAAAAAGTTGATGATTGAATCAATAAACAACCCATAGCGGAAATGAGCACTGCCAACGGTGAAAACTAAACCTGACAGATCCATTTTACCGATGAACAGGCCAATTAGCGGATTGATCAGGTTTTTCGTTAACGACGTGACGATTGATGTGAAGGCAGCCCCGATAATGACACCGACCGCTAGATCGACCACGTTACCGCGGGCAATAAAGGCTTTAAACTCTTTTAACATAGGGTTCACCTCAGTCTAATTTGATACCTTAATCATAGCGAATTTAGTCCTGGTTTCGCAATAAAAATGCAGTTTGGCGACTATTTGCTTGAACTATTGTTTTAAACTTGCTACCTTTAAATCACAGAGCAAGTTGAAAGTGGCAAATAGTGGACCTGATCGATGTTTTACATGGAGGATAAACATTATGGAAACAATTCGAGAACAATTATCAGTTGCCCAGGAAGATGGCCGCTTGGTGGCCATCTTTCGGTACGGTGATGAGGATCATTTTTTAGCTGGTAACGTGATTGCGATGGATAAGAAGTTTGTGTTATTCAAGCGGGTGAATCAAAATGGGGCGACGGATGGCGCCATTGTCATTCGGACGAATACGATTTCTAAGCTGATAACGGAATCTGACTATCTAAAATCACTAATGGCCATCATTGCACTGGCCTGCAAACGGCATTATGATGATGTTTGGCACGTTGAAAAACTATTAAGTTACGTTGATTTTAGTCAGCATTCGCTTTTGAAAGCCACGTTAAGATGGGCGTTTAAAGCTGACCAGGTCGTTAGTCTCGGTGTTCACCCGGGTCGCAGCGAGAAGACTTACACTGGGTTTATTGCTTCTCTAAAGCACGACAAGCTGCAGCTCAATGAAGTCGAACCGACTGATTTAGAAGCTCGTTGGCAGGTCAAGTTAGCCTACGCTGATTTGAATTACGTTGAGGTCGGCAGCTTTAAGACTTACGGGATGACGGCTATTTTGGAACGTTATATGGCACAAGATTTTCATTAATTTAGAAACCGAGGTTCTCACTTGAAGGGTTTAGCTTATTTTTTAATGGTTTTACTGCCAGTAGTGATCATTGGCAGCACGGTGTATTTGACTCGCAATTGGGTGCCTACCAGCGTGGGGACCATCATTACCTGGTTGATTGCTTGGTTAGTTTCGATGATTTTAGTGACCATTTTGTATTTGTTACTGATCTATCGGCCAAACGCTTTACGGCATAAAGCTGCCAAAACAGCTGAACAAAATAAAAATAACGAGGAAGGCCAGCATTGATCTTGCTGACTGACTTTACATAGAACAGGGGTAGTGACATGCAACAGTTTAAACTTCCAAGTGATCCGGCAAGACCGTCGATGTTCACGAGAATCCTATTATTTGCAACGTTTTTTGTTGCGATTGAGGCAGTCCCAGTGGTGCTTTTATGGGTCCGCAAAGCAGCTCAAAACCAGATTTTGCTGCGCAGTTTACTGGCGGTACTTTATATTGGTGGGTTTATCGTCATTATTTTGGCCTTAAATGCCAGTTTGAAACGGGTGACCAGTCAGCCATACTGGCATTGGCCGACACTGAAGGACATTCAGTTGATCGTGACGGCGTTTGTTTGCGCGATTGCCCTTGAAATGGTTTTAAATTGGGTTAATCGCAGTGTCTTTCATCAAACGCAGACCGCTAACAACGAGGCGATTAAGTATTTACTGTCCAGTGACCACTGGATCTTTTATCTGCTGATGTTTTCCGGTATTTTTCTGTCGCCCATTGCCGAAGAACTGCTGTTTCGGGGCTACCTCATGAATGCCTTCTTTAAACCGGAGAGCTTTTGGCTGCCCATCCTGGTGAGCGCAATCTTCTTTTCGTTAGCCCATGCCAGTACCACGATCATCAGTTATTTGATCTACATGACGTTAGGTTGTTTTTTGGCCTACACGTATCGCCGCACCAACAATTTAGCGGCGTCGATTGGACTGCATATGTTGAATAATTTAATTGCCATGGTTGGAATGGCAGCTATGATTCATTAACGACATTAAAAAGGCTTTGACACAGCGAATAATCACCGGTGTCAAAGCCCTTTTCAATGTGAGGTTAATTAAGATTCGTGAATGAGATTTTTGTCACTGATCGTATCCAGTTCATCCATAACGTGGTGAATACTGCCTAAAAATTGCTGGTAGTCCATATTATCAAATGAGATGAGATCGACACAACTATTGACGCGGGCGTACACCTCATCGCGTTTTTGCAGCGCGTAATCAGTCAGGGCCACGTTGACTTGGCGTTCATCTTGATCACTACGCTTGCGTGAGATCCAGCCCTGTTTTTCTAACCGTTTTAACAGCGGGGTCAAAGTGCCACTATCAAGGTTTAAGTGACTGCCAAGTTCGCGAACGGTCATGGGGGAAGTCTCCCAAAGGGCTAATAAAGTGATGTACTGCGGGTAAGTCAGATGAAACGGTTTTAAAGCATCCTGATAGAAATGGTTAAATTTTTTGCTGACGCTATAAAAGGCGAAGCACAGCTGGTCGTCTAATCGGCGTGGCGTTGAGTTAGGCATGTGAAAACCTTCCTTTCGAGTATTGCAGGTAATTAATCGTGTGCAACTAAATTGCTCTGTCGCTATTATTTTATCGTGTTCCGACTAATTTGTCTATCAACCTGGCGTAATTAGTATCACATTTATGCGATTAATTCGTTCCGCGTCCCAACGGTAATGATACCCGTTGCTGCACCAATTGAACGATGGCGGCCACCATGATAATTTTAATGACGGCTGGGATCAGGAAGGGAAAAAGCCCGGTTAGCAAAGCAGCGGTCAAGTTTAACTGGTTGCTAACGGTTAGCCAGAGACTGCCAAGCACTAATTGGATAAGGGCGCCAGGTAAATTGGCGACTAGCAGGTTAATGGTGGTTTTACGACGCGACCGTAACCACCAACTGGTAAGTGTCACGTAGAGGAAAAAGCCCCACAGATACCCAGCCGTCGGACCAAACAGGGCAGCCAGACTGGTGGCACTACCGGCAAATACTGGCAGTCCAATTAAGCCCAGCAGCAAGTATAAAAAGATGGCTTTTTGAGCAGTTCTGACGGTTAAAAGTGAGGCAATTATGCCCACAGCAAGTGTCTGACCAGTGAGCGGAATTGGTCCCAGCGGAATGGTCAGCTTGGAACAGACGACCAGAATAGCCGCAAATTGACTTGCGAGGATCCAACTGAGCAAAGAATGATTGGGATTCATGATTAACCTCCAAATAAGGGATATTAAAATTATAGCATAAACTGGAAATAGTCAAGTATTAAGATGAGCTTTTTCTATGAAATCCTGCGCTAAATCATCAAATTCGGTATAATTAATGAAAGAGGGGTTGGTAAAATGTTTATGTCAACCGGTAGTTTTAATCAGGCCCATATTATTAAGGGCGTGATTGCTGTAACGGTTTCCACGATGCTGAGTTCGGAAAGACCGGATGAATTTTCAAAGTTTGATGACCTGTTTGATCAAGCCAAGCAAAAACTGTTTGAACAAGCACAGAAGCGCAATGGTGACGGGGTGGTGGACGTTTCGTTCAACACTGAGGTCGTGCGGATGAACGTTGCACCAAAGTTTCTCGTGGTCCACGGTTACGGCACCGTAATCGCATTGCCGAAAAAAGCAGCCAAAGATACAACGACGGATGAGAGTCATAACTGAGGTTGTCCAACTATAAAACCGATTTCTTAATTCAATAGCCAACAAATAACCAGCATAGTAGCTAGGTTCCTGAGTATAGGAAATGAGTTACTAGGCTGGTTATTTGTTGAGAATTTTTAACCGAGTGCGACTAAGAACGCTGCTAGGGTAACAAACGAACAAACGGTGCTCCAAAATTGCGTTGAAGCCAATTCAGATTCGTTGACCTTAAATTGAATCGCCAAACTAGTAGGCATCGTGGCCGTTGGAATGGCCAGCGTTAAAACGACGATTCGCTGTAATTCAGAAGGGGCATGGATCAACAGCATCAAGGCCCAGATCACGACTGGAAACAAAATATTCTTGGAAAAGACGGTGGCAACAATGACGCGGTTAACCAAAATCTTACGGGTGAATAAAATGATCCCGGTTGCAAAGATGGCTAAACCACCGGCACCTTTGCCCAGTAGTTCAAACGAACCGGCTAATTCTGGGGGCATTTGCCAACCCAGTAAGGCGAGAATAAATCCCAGTAATGCTGAGGCAACTAATGGTTTGCGTAAGGTACTGATAATGCGCGCACCTAGGGATTGGCCACGGCTCAGTGCACCGAAAACCATTGGCAGCATGATGATGTTGATGATCAGGGTGCAGACACCAATGGTAATCGCACTTAAAGAATCACCAAAAATGAGAGGCAAGATAGCGGACCCGATAAACGGAACGGACGGGTCAGCAACCGACATTGCCCGAAGTGATGCAATATGTAGGTTGGTATGGAATAGATACCGGTAAAGGACTAAGAAAATCAGGTAGCAGCCAATGATGCTCACTAATAGCCAGGTAGCTAATGGAATATCTTTGATGATGATTTTTCGCGGTGTGCTCCAAATCCCAGAAAAAACGCTCAGTGGCAGCATAAAATTCATGACTAAGCGAACCAGCATGCGACTGTCATTGTCGTCAAAGTAATGGCGGGCAGCTGCAAAGTAACCTAAAGCAATGGTGACCAAAATGGGTAATAAAGCAAATAATAGTGTTTGTAACATATCATCAATCATCCCCTCAACTTATTAATGTTAGATTATAAACCACTTGTGTTTAATTACAAGTTAATGATTAAATATTCAATATTCTAATTTTGTTTTAATGATAAATAATTAGTAGGCGTTTGCTTGTTGCAGTAGGGTTACTTAGCCATTTAAATTAGGTTTGAAAAAAATAAAATAATTTATCATTTTATGGGTTGAACGAAATACTATAAACGTTTATTAATCAGCATCTTAACCAGAATAGACTGTAAATGAAAAATTAAATGGTATTTAGTAATAATGAAAAACAATAGACTGATGTTTTTTGAGGCTTTAATAACCAATTTGAACGATATTTGTGATTAAAATTAAATTAGAATAAAATTGAATTTACATACAGAATACAAAGGGGCTAATTCAATTTGAATTGGTCCCCCAGAGTTAATATTCCTTGTGACGATACATTTTCTGCCAAATAGCATGTCATACACTTTAAACTAGTTACAAATCTTCTATATAAGATAAGGAAAATGCTTTAATTTTTAATGCACAAAAAAGGACTATCGCTAAACGTTAATTTAACGGTAGTCCTATATTATTATGCCCCGAGCAGGATTCGAACCTGTACTTGGTTGCCCAAACAGCGACCTGAACGCTGCGCGTCTGCCAGTTCCGCCACCGGGGCATCACAACAGGAATAATCATACACTATTTTGAGTGGTTTTGTAAAGTAATTTTATACAGGATTTTTACATTTTCTTACAAATTAAGTTATTTAATGGGGTGAGTTTAAGTTATTTAATGGGGTGAGTATTTTGAGATTTGACGGTTTTGTCTTTTGAGGTAGAAGCCGTTTTATCAGCTAATCGTTGATTGATAAAGTTAAACGTATACGATTGCTGCTTATTTTTAGCCAGATAAACGATGGTTTGAGAACTATAAGGTCCCTTGTTGCCCATTACCATTTCTTCTGCCGGTAGACCAAGTTGTTGTTTTACCGCGGAGAGATGAGTAGTTTTTTTGATTTGGTGATATTGCGCAGAGGTGATCTTAGCTGAAGAGTTGATCTGAAAGACGTTTTTGGAAATAGCTCGGTTTTTGACGATATCAATACTGATGTTTTTTTGCTGTGACTGATTCCAAGTGTAGACCGTAGACCCCTTATTGGAACCCTTTTTCGTGGCTTTAGACGTTTTATCGGGTTTCCCCAGAATAGTGAAGACTTGGTTTCTTGAACTACCTTCATGACCAGTCTTAACGTGGTCAAACTTGCCCATCGTGGTTAGACTGGATCTCTGGGGTGTAGTTTTCTGGGCGCTGGATGTTTGAACCGGCGATGTTGAATATGAATTGACAGTTGAACTGGCTGATTTAGATGGCCGATTGCCGCACGCAGTTAATGATAGAACAGCGGATAGCGTCAGAATCACCATCAGAAATTTTTGTATACTCATTATTCCTCCGAAGAATATGATATCTAATTTAAGCATTAATTAATTATTAACCGTTATTTCTTCGGAGTCAAATAAGACTTGCAGATTAATTGTGTACATGAGTAAACCGTCAAGTTAAGTAATTCTTAACTTCTAGAAATTAAGGGCATGGGTACGGTTACATTACTGGTATTAATCAACCTTTATCCGGGTCAGTTGAAAACGGATAAAAGAACAAGTGTTGACGGGCCGGGGTTGTCCCAGTACAATGTGAAAGTTGATGTGTGAGCACACATATCTGAAGATTGAATTAGCAATTTAACAAGTTGCTAGATATCGGCGAGAAGATCGCCAAGGGAGTTTTTAGATGAATATACTTAGTGGATTTGTAGTTTTGTACCCAATGATCGTCTCACTTGTGTGGATCATGGGTGCAATCTTTTTTGGTGTACAACAACGCCAAATTCCTTTAAAAAAACCCGGTAAAGGGGAACCGGAGCAACTGGTCTCAGTTTTGATTCCAGCTCATAATGAGGAAGATACTTTACATGAAGTGGTTGAATCGGTAGCCAACTTGACGTATCACAATCTTGAATTGATTTTAATTGATGACGGCAGTGTTGATCAAACGCTAAAGGTCATGTATGACTTGCAGAAACAGTACCGAACTCAATTTCCGGTCAAGGTGGTGCCAATCGTCAAAAACGGCGGTAAAGCGAACGCACTAAACGTTGGCCTAAAAAGTGCAGCTGGTGAATACTTACTGTGTCTGGATTCTGATTCTTACATTGATCAGAAGGCCTTGAAACAGATGATGTTGCCACTTTACAACGATCCCAAAGTCGGCGCGGTTGCCGGTCGGCCCGTTGTCCGTAACCGAACAACGTTGCTGGGACGGTTGCAGTTGTTGGAATACATCGGGATCATTGACATTATCAAACGGGGGCAGTCCTTTATTACGGGCCATATCACAACGGTTTCTGGTGTGATCGTGGTGTATCGCAAGCAAGCGATTCAGCAAGTTAAGGGCTGGACGGTTGAGGCGTTAACGGAAGACATTGATATGACTTGGAAGCTCTATTCACACCAGTGGCGCGTTGCTTATTGTCCGCAGGCGGTGTCCTGGATCTTGGTGCCGGAACATCTAAAAGCCTTGATTCGGCAACGCCGCCGTTGGGCTCGTGGTGGTTTGGAAGTTTTGATTCGTAACCGGCAGCTGATCTTTACCGGTAAGCTGGCTGAACAGTGGTTGCTGATTGATATGGTGGTCAGTAACCTCTGGGCATTGAGCTGCTTTTTCATGATCGTGCTGTATTTCTTGACCATGATCTTTGCTCACGCTCTTATTTTAGACGGCGGGATCCTATTTGTTTTGACCCTGATCAGTATCGTCCAATTTATCATTGGGTTTACCAGTTCTCAGCGCCAAGGCTATATTGACTGGCAAGATCTGTTGCTGTTACCAATGTACTTTATTTTCTATTGGGCGGTTAACCTGGTCAGCTGCATTACGGCACTGGGGTCATTCTTCCTTGATCCCAAACGTAAGGGCACCTGGGCCAGCCCAGATCGGGGGGTCTAAAAATGGATAAAGATAAGTTAGTCATTCGTAAAAAGACCTCCTTGGGGTCACGGTTACGACGGATGCTGCTGCTCATTTTATTGTGGATCATCGCCATCTACGTGTTAGCCATTAACGTCTGTTTTATTTTTGGCATCTATTCGGATGCATTGGTCGTGAACTACTCACTGTTTAACCTCTCGTTTCACCTTTATAAAATGCTAGGTTATTTGATCATTATCATTGGCGGTTTAGTCGCGCTGTATAGCGTTGTTCATATTCGAAATCTCAAGCGAAAGGCGGCAGCAAATGACAAAGACAATGCGTAAGTGGTTGTTAGGAATTATGATCGTTGTGTTTATCGGTTTAATTGCTGTTAACGTCCGCAAGAGTACTAAATTTGAATTGGGCAGCCGTGAAAACTACGCGCTGACCAGCCGTGATGCAACGGTTAAAAACGGCATCATGGTGTTTTGCTACCACCGGATCCTAAACAATAACGATATGATGGTTAAAAGCGTTGAGGCCTTAACGCCCAATAATCAACTGCACGTGTATAACGTGAACCTTTCAGAATTTAAAAAACAAATGCGCTTTTTACGTCAGCACCACATTAAAGTGATTTCAACCGCTCAAATGGCGCAGATGTTAAAGAATAATCGGCCGATTCATGGCAAGTACGTTGTTTTGACCTTTGATGATATTGATCGCACGATGACTGAAAATGCGGCACCAGTGATGAAACACTACGGTTATCCATTTACCGCCTCAATTATTACCGGCAATACCGGGAGCTACATTGGCGGAGAACAGTTGGCGACTTGGCCGCAGATCTTGAAGTTACGTCAGTCGGCGGGTTCTAAAATGACGTTAGGCGTGCATACTAATAACATGCATTATCTGATCAAGGGCACACCGGCGTTTAACTTAAAGAAAAACTATTCAAAATTCACTAGTGATTATGCCACTAGTCAAAAAGTAATGAAGCAAAAGACCGGCCATACATCGGCCATCTTTACTTATCCATACGGTAGTGGGACGCCGATCGTTCAAAACTTCTTAGTGCATCAGCCTGGTCTAAAGGTGATTTACACCTTGAATAACGGGATCGTGACTGATGAGAATGATCTTCAACTAGCACCGCGGATGATCATCACCAAGAACAGCTGGCCGAGTATTTCCCATTGGCTTGAAAAGTAAATTTAAACGGTTCAAAATAAAGCCACCCTTGTAGGTGGTTTTTATTTTTGCTTACCCTAGAGTATGGTCTATGGATTAGAATAGACAGTAGCAAGTAGTTGCAGCAAGTCAATTAGAATTAATGACAGGAGCGTTTAACATGAAAACAGCATTTATCACGGGTGCTAATAAAGGGATTGGCTACGCTTTAGCGAAGATTTTAGGACAACACGGGGTACATGTGTTACTAGGTGTCAGGAATTTTAGCCGTGGCTCTCAAGCGGTTGCCACACTGCAAGCTGCTGGTGTAAGGGCCGTCGATCTCGTTCAGATCGATATGGCGGCGCCGACTGCTATCGAAACAGCAATTGGTCAGATCTGTGCTGAATATGGTGATTTAGATTTGTTGATCAATAATGTCGGGACTTCTGGCCGCGAAGTTGCTAACCGGGAGCTGACCGTTGCTGATTTACAGGCAACGTTACAGGTTAATTTCTTAGGCGTTTACCAGTTAACTAGGGGATTATTGCCGGTCATCACTGAAAATCAGGGGACCATCGTGAATATCACCATGCCAACCGATGCCAATCCAATTTGGAATCCGTTAGCGTACAAGTCCTCAAAGGCTGCTCTGAACGTTTTCACGGACTCCTTAGCCATTGATATGAAACAGGGAAAGCTGCCAGTCAGTGTCTTTGGCATTCACCCAGGGCCAACCACCACTGATCTGAATGACAATGCTGATTATCCAGGTTTTCACCAGCCGGATGACGTGGCGGCTAAGATTTTGCCTTATCTGGAAAACGGCAGTCAGCACGCTGGTGAGTTTGTTGAAATTTATCCCCAAATTAGGGGTGGCGAATAATTCATTCACGGTTCTTTGTGAAAAGAGCCGTGGATGCTTGCATTCGTCAACTAACTATGACATGATAGGACCACAAGCTAGGGGTGCTCTTGATGGAGCTGAGATGGCAATTTGCCAGACCCTTTGAACCTGAGAGTTAAGACTCACGTAGGAAAGCTGATTGAACGTGTGCACAACAAGACTCTCGAAGTTTAGCTTCGAGGGTCTTTTTAGTTTATCCAGGTTCGTGGCTGAGTTGACCATGAAGGGATGGAAGCAAATGTTAGGTACAAGAACCAAGTTACAGCAAGCAATTGATGAGAAACAAGCCACACTGCTGGCGATTTTACGCCAGCTGGTGGCGTTTCAAACGGTGTCGCCACCTGCCAGAAATACGCTGGACGTTCAGGAGTTTGTGAAGGAACAGTTAACAGCAGCCGGCTTTTTAGTTAAACAGCAGGCCTTTTACGATCAGGATGCGCTGGTTTCGGGCAAATTACGGGGGCGTGAAGACAGTCAGCATCATAGTCTACTGCTGAACGGTCACGTGGATGTGGCAGCGCTAACGGATCGTGATCGCTGGCAGACTGACCCCTTTAAGTTAGTTCAAAAAGGCGACCAGTTGTATGGCCGTGGTGTCAGCGACATGAAGGGAGCGATAGCCTGTTTCTTGTACCTCTTTCAGCTCTTGAAACAGCTAGATATTCACTTACCGGGTGATTTGTTATTCCAGTCGGTCGTGGGTGAAGAAGCTGGGGAGGCCGGGACGAAAACCTTACTGAAACAGGGTGAAACGGCCGATTTCGCAGTCGTCGGTGACACCAGTGACCTGGCGTTTCAAGGCCAGGGCGGCGTTGTGACCGGTTGGATCACGCTGAAAAGTCCGCACACCTACCATGATGGTAACCGGGTGAACATGTTACGCGCTGGCGGCGGTTTGAAGGCGGCCAGCATGGTGGAGAAGATGCCAGTGGTGATCGAAGCGCTTCAAAAACTGGAACACTACTGGGCAGTGACAAAACAGTATCCGGGTTTTCCTGCGGGAACGGATACCATTAATCCGGCCTACATTGAAGGCGGCATTCACCCGGCCTTTGTGGCTAATGAGTGCCGGCTGTGGATCACCGTGCATTTTTACCCTAACGAAACTATTCAACAGGTGACTCAAGAAATTGAAGCCGCGGTGACGGCGGCTGCCAAAGCGGACCCTTGGTTAAAAGAAACGTTACCCACTTTTAGTTGGGGTGGGGATTCCATGCTGGTGGATAAGGGTGAAATATTTCCACCGCTGGCAATTGATCAGTCATCACCGGCAGTTCAATTGTTAAAGCAAAGTCATGAACAGCAGCTCGGCAAAGCGCCGACGATCAATATGTCCACCTCGGTGTCAGATGGCGGCTGGTTTGACTTTTACCACATTCCAGCGGTGACTTACGGTCCCGGTGAAATGCAGCAGGCGCATAGCGATAACGAAACGGTGCGTTTATCGCAGTTGATCAACTACACTAAGATCATGGCTGATTTCGTATTAACGTGGTGCTCACAGGCTAAGTAACGAAAGGAAAAGGTTACAATGAAAAAACAATTTCATCTTCAAGATATTATTCTGATTACGATGATTGCGTTGATTTTTGGGGCGATTTTTGTGGGAACCGATTACTTGTACAACATTTTATCGGTAGCCGTGGGGCCCTTCGCTAATGAAATCCTGTTTGGCCTCTGGATCATGGCCGGTCCCTTAGCCATTTACTTGACCCGGATTCCCGGTGCGGCAGTCGTGGGTGAAGTGCTAGGGGCAGCTGCTGAAGTTATCTTTGGTGGGACCTTTGGGATCGCTGCGCTGCTTTCAGGAATCGTTCAAGGCATTGGCAGTGAACTGGGATTTGCCATCTGGCGGTACAAAAACTGGGGCTGGGCTAGTTTGTTGACCTCATCGATTACAACGACGATCGTGGCGTTTACCTATGAGCTGTTCAAACTCGGCTACATCCACTATTCCATTGGCATGATCGTGGCGTTATTTACCGTGCGGCTGATCTCAGTGATCTTCTTTGGGACGATCGTCGTTCACAGTGTGTTCAAGCTATTGGACCGAGCCCATGCTTTACGTCATCTGGGGCCCGAAAAATAGTAAGTGTAGATAGTTGCATCTGACCGCCAAACTGCGTATTTTTTAGGCAGGCGTTAAGTTAATGTCACCTACTTTGGAGGTATGGAAAATGTTAAAAATTGACGATTCAATTGCGCGGTTAGCTTGGAATACGGAACATCACTTCTTACACATTCAAGCGCAGCATGACTTTATGCGTGCTTGGGCAATTCAGTTTGAACTGGGGTATACTGATTTGCGGATGATTCAGTTCGCTTTGCAGTTAGCAGAGCCCAGTCAGTCTGAGTTACTGACGCAGCTAACCACGGCTTATCAGCAGGTATATCAATACGAATATGCCTTTGTGGCTGGTGGACTTGAAGGCTTCAACCAGCAGTTTGGTAATCAGATGGCCGATTATGAAAAGGCTGAAAAACAGTTACTGCAGGTTTTAGATCAGATCAAGGCACTTTCAGATTAAATGAATTTGCGGAAGAAGCTGTGACGAAACTCGGTAGATTCCAGAATTTAACCCCAAAAATGCTTATTCCGGCGAACTTTGTCGGGATAAGCATTTTTGGGGTTAAATGGCCGGAATCTGAGTTTTGGCATGCGATTAGACTATATTGAAGTATTGAATAAATAGACGTTTTTTTGCTAGTTTCAGTTAAGAAGTCAGTTGAAATACTTACCAATATCAACTTAAGTCACAAGCTCTTTTGGCTATTATTTGATGGTCATGTGATAACATGATGAAAACGGTTAATTATGGTCAGCTAGTTTAAATTGGGGGGTGGCGACGGATGGTTCATAAAATTTGGCAGCAGTTTCCACAAGTTGAACAGCAGTTAGACCAGTTACAGCCCTATTTGCTGGCAGCGGTGAAGTTACCGAATCAGTCCATTCAGCGACAGATCGTTGCTTTGCTGCAGTCTGGCGGCAAATTATTAAGGCCCGGATTCTTTTACCTGTTTAGTGAATTTGGCGACCAGCACGATGCCACCACTTTGCGTGCGGGTGCGGCTGCCTTGGAGCTGCTGCACGTGGCCACCTTGATTCATGATGACGTTATTGATCACTCACCGCTGCGTCGTGGTGTGACCACGATCCATACCCTATATGGTTCCCGCAATGCGATTTATGCCGGCGACTATCTGTTCACGATTTATTTTAATGAAGTTTTGAAAACGACGCATGATCTGGCAGAACTGCAGTTAAATATCGATAGTATGCGCACTATTTTGATCGGCGAACTGGAGCAGATGAAGTTAAACTATCAGTGTAATGTGTCTGAAGAGGACTATTTTCGTGAAATTAGCGGTAAAACAGCCACCCTGTTTTGGCTAAGCTGTCGCCAAGGTGCAGTGTTAAGTCAATGTGATACCGGGGTGGTTGAACTGGCCGGTAAGATTGGCATGACGATTGGCAAAGCTTTTCAGATCCTAGACGACATTCTCGATTACGATGGTCAGTCGCAAAAGATGCAAAAACCGGTTTTGGAAGACCTTAAGGAAGGGGTTTATTCGCTACCGCTGATCTTAGCGATGAAAAATGACGGGGACGCTTTTAAACCCTACCTCAATAAGAAAACGGCGATGACCGTCACTGATGTACAAACTGTCCAGCGGCTAGTTGTTCAGCATCAGGGCGTTAACCAAGCACGAAATCGGGCTAGTGAGCTGACACAGCAGGCTTTAAGTCTTATTGATCAGCTACCGGAGCATCCCGTTAAGACGGATTTAAAGGCGCTGACGAAGCTGCTGCTGAAACGAGATGAATAGGGTGATGAGCCGATTAGTCCGTGGCGAGCTGACATTATCCCGTTAAGAGCCCGTGAAATGTGACTATTTTAACCTAGAAGCCTCATTATTAGTCGTAATTATGGTATGATTTATAACAGAAGAATTATTGAGCGATAGTGCCGAAAAATCAGTAATGTTTGGCACGCTTACAAGGAGGCAACGCATATGTCTGAAGAAGTGGATAAGAAATTATCACCCGTTGAAAATAAGGTTCTCGCTGCACTAGAAGATGTGATCGATCCAGAATTGGGGATCGATATGGTCAATTTAGGGTTGATCTACAAGATTAACGTTGATGACAAAGGGAACTGCGTGATCACGATGACTTTGACCACCATGGGCTGCCCAATCGGGAATTTGCTCGCCGACTCGATTTCCGAAGCGGTGACCTCAGTAGAAGGCGTCAACACCTGTGACATTGATTTGGTCTGGGAACCCGCGTGGAGTATTGACCGGATGAGCCGGTTTGCAAAGGTCGCTTTAGGGATTCATGAGTAATCGATAAGGATAGGGTTGATTTTAATGGATATTGCAAGATTTGTTGAGCGACGTAAATCGCTGCACATTTCGCAGGTCAGAATGTGTGAGGGGATTTGTACCCAGTCGACACTGAGTAAGTTTGAAAGTGGCGGCCACGTGCCATCGCTGAAAATTTTATCAAAGCTCTGTGCTAGGATTGGCCTCTCCATTGATGATTTAAATGAATCGAATAAGATCAGTGCTAACCAGCTCAAGACCAATTTGGATTCGCTTGAACGCGATCTTGTAATGGAAAATTATCAATGCGTCTTAAAGGGTCTCTCAAAGATTGATGAACAGCAGTTAGATTCGATTTTATTAAAAATGCAGTTCTATTACTTACGGGGCTTGATGGGGGCGTTGATCAATCAGCCCCCCGAAGAGGTACTGTACGATTTTTCACAGATTTTAAATGATCTGGATGAGACCCACGAAACCATTTTCACCCAACTGGTTTACGTTGGTTCTGGCGTGATGTATAACCGGCTTAAACAAACGGACCGCGCTAATTTCTACTTTAAGAAAGTCCATGCGTTTATCCGCAACGTGTTAAAGGATGAAAAACTTTACTTTAACCGAGTCGGCGATAATTACTTGCGGCTGCTGACAATGATCTTCTTTACGGCGAGTTACTACAATTCTGTGGGCCAGCTGACGGCCAGTGAAAAACTGGTTGCGCAGGGGGTTAATATGTGCTCGCAGCATCACGTGACCTATTTTCTGCCACGACTGAAGTTCTTAGCCGCTAAAAATGCGATTGAACAAAAACAGGATAAGGCGGTCATTGAACGTTTGATCAATGAAGTTTTCGCCTTTGCACGAATTAATGAAAATCAAGTGATCGAGGTTAAAGCCGCTGCCTTAAATACCCGGTATGAGAAGGGTGAATCGTTAGTGGATCTAACGCCGTAATCGAAGACGCATGCCGTGGTGAAATGACCGTGGCATGCGTTTTGCGTCTAATTACTTGCGAATTGGAATAAACTAAGCTATTCTCAATTTAAATACAATTGGGAGGCTTTCTGATGGAATTAACAGTAACGGATTATAATATTTTGGATGCAATTGCTTCGGGTAAGGTTGAACCGGGGACAAGTACACGGCACTTTGTGGATTATTGTGACAACGCGATTGGCGGCGATCCGCAACCATTGATCGATGCGGGTTACATTGATGCTGATCCCTATATTAATGGGTTAACGGAAAAGGGACGGCAGGCACTTGCCAACCGACCAAAATAAGGTTGATTTTAGTAACTACCAACGTGCTCAAACAGCGATTTTGATGCAGCTTCAGCAATGGCATTGGCAGATCACTTACGTCGAAGAGGCGGTGCGTAAGCAAGGTGATTTTGAACTGGTGACGCTGGAAAGTCAGCAGCTGCGGCGTGCTATTCGGGATAATTATCAGGCTAATCAGCGATTGTCCAGACGAGAACCACTGGCAGCTCAGCGACTGCACCGGCGGTATTTGCAAGTGCTGTTAGATTTATCAAGTGAAATTGTTTCAATCCCAACGAAATCAATGGCTTATTATGATCTGATCGGGTTTAAAGATCACTTATTGCAGGCAATTGATTACATTGAAGACAATTCACCAGCGAAAGGGGTCTAAACTGAGATGCAGTTACTGATCAGTGATGTTTCTGAATTACACATCCGGGATCGAAAAGCGGAAATTAAGTTGTTTTTCGCTAGTATTGGTTACCAGCTTTCGGCTAGTGGTGAAGATTTGCTGTCACTGACCAGTGAATTTGCTCAACTCAGTGTTCAGCCACCGGTCACGTTTGTCCGGTATGATCAGGACCACTTTTTAAGTATCCGTGCGAACGGTAAGAATATGCAGCTGCCGTATGCAAAACAGCCGCAAAACCGGCGCGGGCTTTGAGGCTGTCTGGACTTAGATTATTTAATTGGGTTATATTAAGATCGTCAAATTTATATTGCCTAATCGGGCTACAACAGGCAGAGAGCTGTATGCAAGGAAGGAGCAACAGAAACCCCAAGTTCACGGTTTCCGTTCTTTCGTTTACATTGCCTAATCGGGCTACAGTGAGCAGAGAGCTGTATGTAAAAGCCGAAGAGTAAAACCCCAAAGTTCGGGGGTTCCACTCTTCGGCTCTTACATTTCGCTCTCTAAACGCTCACTTACGCACCTTGCCTAAAACTTCTTCGACACCTTATAAGGTTTTGATTCACCCAGTTCGTTGTCGTGGGTAATTTCATTATCTGACAGGAAAATATCGAACTGTTTTTGGCTTTCCATACCCTTAACAACTAGAATATGGCCGTCTTGAAGATGATTCTCGCGATAGATCTGGGCACTCCTCACCGCTTCATCATAGTCATGAAAATTGGCAATTGAATCGCCAGGGTTGAAAAATATAAGATTGTCCATTAAAATCACTCCATTCATGGTTCAATTACATTATACCGCATCCCGTAATCGCTTTCATGCTGGGAGTTTAAAGAAAACGTTATAAGCCACGATGTTTCCTAGTATTACAGCGGTTTTTTTGATAAAATATACTTTGTTTTAAATCACGTCTTTCATATCATTATATTAATTAAGACGTGCTATCGGCGCGTATCATGCGTCGCGTGAAATGGTAAATAAATGCTAAAAAAGGGGATTACAACATGTGTGGATTTGTTGGTTACGTCAACCAGACAGATGTGCCTAGCGATACGATCGTGAAGATGGCCAACCGGATTCGTCACCGTGGACCTGATGATGAAGCTTATTTTAACGATGACAAGGTCTCAATGGGGTTCCGTCGTCTATCAATTATTGACCTTGCGCATGGTAAGCAACCCATGTATAACCAGGATCAAACTAAAGTTTTAACTTTTAATGGTGAAATTTATAACTATCAAGATATTCGCAAAGAACTGCAAGATTTAGGCTACGAATTCCGTACCGACGTGGATTCAGAAGTTTTGATCCACGGTTACGATGCTTGGGGCCCAGAATTGCTCCAGCATTTACGCGGGATGTTTGCATTTGCTATTTATGATTCTAAGACTGGCGAAGTTTTTGGTGCCCGTGACCACTTTGGTATCAAGCCACTTTACTATTACGATGACGGCAAGACGTTCCTATGGGCTTCTGAAATCAAAGCGTTCTTGGAACATCCTAACTTCAAGAAGGAATTCAACGAAGACCTGTTAGCAATTCATTTGAGCTTTGAATTTATTCCTTCAAAAGACACGATGTTTAAGAACGTCTTCAAGTTGATGCCTGGCCACTACTTTATTCATAAGGCTGACGGCCATACCGAAACCCATGAATACTACAAGTTCAACTATGACAATATCGATGAGAACCAAACCATCGAAGGCGACGCGAAGAAAATCCGTAAGCTCGTTGACGAATCAGTTGATGCGCATATGATCGCCGATGTTGAAGTCGGCAGCTTCTTATCCAGTGGGATCGACTCCAGCTACGTTTTAAACGAAGCCGCTAAGTTAAAGCCCATCCAGTCATTTTCTTTGGGCTTCCATAACTCAAAGTACAGTGAATTGAGCTGGTCAACGGAATTTGCTAAGGAAATCAAGCAGGAAAATACACCGTTGACCATGACTGGTGATGACTATTTCGACATCTTGCCAACCATTATGTACTACATGGATGAACCATTATCGAACCCTTCAGCCATGCAGCTGTACTACCTGTCAAAGGGGACTCGTCAACACGTGAAGGTTGCTTTGTCAGGTGAAGGTGCCGATGAATTCTTTGGTGGCTACAACACTTACTTGGAAGCTAAGCCGTTCGAACGCTATCAAAAATACGTGCCAAAGTTTGTCCGTAAGGGATTGGCTAAAGCCGTGGTTAACCTACCAAGATTCCATGGCCGCCGTTTCTTAGTCCGTGGTGCTGAACCGTTGAGTGAACGCTACTATCGGGTCAACTACGTCTTTGATTACCACGATCGTGAAAAGATCTTGAAGAACCCTGATCTGAACCGGGATGCTGGTGAATACACCAAGCATATCTTCGATGACGTTAAGGGCAAAGATGAAATGACGCAGATGCAGTATTTTGACATCAACACTTGGCTGCCTTATGATATCTTGCACAAGGCTGACCGGATGAGCATGTGTAATTCATTGGAAGTTCGGACACCGTTGGTTGATAAAGAAGTCGCTAAGTTTGCTTCGACCATGCCAATTAAGACCAGAATTCGCGGTACTGAAACCAAGGTTTCTCTGCGAACTGCTGCCTTATCTGAACTGCCAGAACGAATTGCGAAGAAGGAAAAGATGGGCTTCCCATCTCCAATTGCTAGCTGGATCAAGGAAGATAAGTACCGTAAACGGATCGAAGAGGCCTTTACCTCGGACGTTGCTAAGAAGTTCTTCAACACCGATGCCTTACTTGATATTTTGCAAGAACATATCAACGGTAAGTCATCGATGCAAAAGATTTTCACGATCTACACCTTTATTCTCTGGTATCAAGTTTACTTCCCAGAAGATACTTCTGCAGATACGATCAGCAAGGTTCACCGGACGGATATCGACAAGATTCCAGTCGCTAACTAAACTGCACATTTCAATATGAAACCGGCTGAAATGTCGGTTTCTTTTTGAATAAAATTGTGAAACAATAGAGTCTAGGACTCAATTATTGGAGATGAATTAGCCATGTCACTTGATATTACCCAAGTGGTGACTTTATTACGGGAACATGATTTATTAACTGCTGTGACGACTTCTGAACACGATCAAAAGTTCTCACACGTGACTTACAATTCAAAAACGGTTCAACCGGATACGCTGTTTTTTTGTAAGGGTAATTTTAAAGCCGCTTATTTGGCGGATGCTAAACGGGCGGGCGCTACGGCTTACGTCTCTGAAACGCGCTATAACGAGGGTGAAGGGATGACCGCCATCCTTGTTAGCGATATTCAAAAAGCGATGTCGATACTGGGCGCTGCCTTTTACGACTATCCGCAAAATGACCTGTTTGTGATTGCTTTTACCGGAACCAAGGGGAAAACCACGTCTTCTTATTTCACATACGGTATCGAACGGCAGCACACCCACGACCGGGTAGCACTATTTTCAACCATTGACCGTATCGTGGGTAACGCACCGGAAGACCGTTTCAAATCGCATTTAACGACGCCTGAATCACTGGACCTATTCCATGACATGCGCCACGCGGTGGATAACGGGATGACCCATTTGGTAATGGAAGTCTCATCACAGGCTTACAAGAAAAACCGGGTCTATGGTCTGCGGTATAACGTGGGGATCTTCCTCAACATTACACCAGACCATATCGGTGAAAATGAACACCCAACCTTTGCGGATTACTTACATTGTAAAGAGCAGTTGTTAGTCAACTCTGACAAATGCATTATTAACGCCGAAACGGATCATTTAGCTGATATCTATTACGCAGCGAAAACAACGACCCAGCCAGAAAATATTTATCTGTACGCGCGTGAAGGTGCTAAGGTTCAGCTGCCTTTGGACTTGGACGTGACCTTTAAGAACACCAACGAAACTTTGCACCAAAGTGATTTTAAAGTGTCGGCACAGTCTGACAAGGGGAAGGCACTTTCAATCGATGGCAGCTATGAACTGCACATTGCCGGTGACTTTAACGAATCTAACGCGGTAAGTTCCATCATGGCCAGCGCCATTGCTGGTGCCAGCTACGAGGATGCTAAAACCGCGTTGATTGGCGTTCACGTGCCTGGCCGGATGGAAATGGTCACCAGCAAGAACCACGGGACAATTTACATCGACTACGCGCATAATTACGCTAGTTTGAAAGCCCTGTTGACCTTTTTGGAGGCGCAGACGGATGCCGGCCGCGTGATCGTGGTCGTTGGCAGTACTGGTAACAAAGGCGTTTCTCGTCGCGCAGGATTTGGCAAGGCACTGAGTGAAAAAGCGAATATTGCCATTTTAACGACGGACGATCCCGCGTTTGAAGATCCAAAGAAGATTGCTCAAGAAATTGACGCGCACATCGATCATGATCGGGTGCAGGTTAAATTCGTGATGGATCGCGCAACGGCGATTAAAACCGCGATTGAAATGAGTACTAAAGACGACATTGTCGTGCTAGCTGGGAAGGGCGAAGACGCCTACCAGAAAATTAACGGTGTCGATACGCCTTATCCAACGGACGTGACGATTGCCAAACAGGTTGTGGAGGAACTTTAGAAAATGCAAGAAACACCAAAATTTACCCCGATTTTACTGGGGAGCGACTTTAACGTTTACGGGATGGCACGGTCATTTTACAAGCTTTACCATCAGCCCGTTAAGGCGATTGCTTCAATTCAGTTGGCACCAACACGCTACACGAAAATCGTTGATTTGGAACTGATCCCCGGTTTTGCTGAAGATCCAATTTGGATCGATTCCATGCGTAAAATCAAGGAACGGTACCGTGACCACAAAGAACCCGTCATTTTGATTGGCTGTGGTGACGGTTATGCTGAACTGATTGCCAAGCACAAGGATGAACTTTCTGATGTGTTCGTTTGCCCATATATCGACTACGATATGTTGAAGCACTTGAACAACAAGGAACGCTTCTATGAAGTCTGTGACAAGTACAAGTTGCCGTATCCCGCAACTCGGACGATCTCCAAGGCTGATCATGAGAATCAGGACCAAGTTGAGCAGCCGTTTGACTATCCAGTTGCCTTGAAGCCAGCTAACAGTGTGGAATGGCTCGACGTGCATTTTGAAGGCCGGAAAAAAGCCTTCCGGATCCAATCCCGAGAAGAATTCGACAAGGTGCTGAATGCAGCTTATTCTAACGGCTACAAGTCCGACTTTATTTTGCAGGACTTCATTCCTGGCGATGACAGCAACATGCGCGTGTTAAACGCCTACGTTGATCAGCACCATCACGTTAAGATGATGTGTCTTGGCCATCCCTTACTGGAAGATCCAGCACCATCCGCTATTGGTAACTACGTCGCCATTTTGCCGGAGTATAACGAAAAAATCTACAAGCAGATTCAAGACTTCTTGGAAAAAATTAAGTTCACCGGCTACGCTAACTTTGATATGAAGTATGATAGTCGTGACGATACGTTCAAATTATTTGAAATTAACTTGCGCCAGGGCCGCAGCAGTTTCTTCGTGACGCTGAATGGCTATAATCTGGCTGACTGGGTCGTCAAAGACTACGTGAAGCAAGATCTAGTTGACCAGCCCACAGTGTACGGTAACAAGGACGAATCCAAGCACGCGCTTTGGTTAGGAGTTCCCGTGAAGGTCTTCAAAAAGTACGCTCGCGAAAACGCCGACAAAGACCACGCGCTAGAACTGATTCGCGCGGGCCGTTATGGCACAACGTATCATTACTCAGAAGATATGAACTTGAAGCGCTGGGCGTTGATCAAGTGGATGAATCATAACTACACGAAGAACTTCGACCGGTACTTCGCTGAAAACAAAGGGTGAGTACAATGAAACACTTCTTTACGATTATTGGCGGGATGGGCACGGAAGCTACCGAAACCTATATCCACCAGCTGAACGAACGGACACCTGCGAACCGTGACCAGGATTATTTGAACTACATCTTGGTCAACCACTCAACGGTGCCTGACCGAACGGCTTACATTAAGGATCACAGTCAGCCCAATCCATTGACACCCTTAGTGGCAGACATTAAGGATCAGAGTAAATTAGGGCCAGATTTCTTTGCGTTACCATGTAACACGGCACATTACTTCTATGATGAAATGCAGGCGGTGACTGATATTCCCATCCTGCACATGCCACGTGAAGCGGTTAAAGAGATCAAGACTAAGTATCCCAACGCGCACAAGATTGGTCTGATTGCCACTGAAGGGACGATTTTTGATCATATTTACGATCAAGAAATCAAGGCTGCCGGCTATGAATTTTTGGCACCCAGTCGCTCCGTACAAGACCAGACGAATCAGCTGATCTACGATAACATCAAGGAAAACAACCACGTTGACCGCAAGCTCTATCATGGGTTGGTTCAGCAGATATTTGACGAGACTGGCTGTGATGCTTTAGTGCTTGGCTGCACTGAACTGTCACTGGCGCAGGACCGTGAACCAGTCACCGATAAGCCGATGATCGATAGTCAATCGATTTTGGTTGACCGGTCATTGGAACTGGCTTTGAAGACGCAAAAACAGTGAGTGTGAGCTAGCTTGATTCAATGACAAAAAAGAGTGAATTTCCGATTATGGAAATTCACTCTTTTAGTATGCAATGATTTATATCGAATGCAGTGTCAACAAAACGCTAACTGCAGCCGTGATGAGGACCAAGATGGTGATGCCAACGCTCCAGGCAATGGATAGCGAATGTTCTTGTTTATGACCGAATGCTATTTCAATAATGATAATGACTAACACTGCCAGTATGCCCTTTAAGGAGACTAACAGTGGCGCGTGGTGGAAGGTACGGATCATTAGGACCACCATGCCAGTTGCCATGATGAGATAGACGATGCGGTCTAAAATGAGGAACTGGGCGATGCGTTTTTCGGATGTTCGATTAAGCCCGATGATGGTTATGGGAATGAGGAGTATCAAACTGACAAAGTAAATGCTGAGCCACATGTGATCACGTCCTTGCGTAAAATTAGGTGCATATTAGTATTCATGCCGTTATTAAACTGTTATCTTAAGTCTATCACGCTGAGAGCGTGAAACGTACTGCCATTTAGAAATTTTAAGTAAAGTTATATTTCCCTATAAAGTTCAACGAATGTGGTGTTAAGACTTGTATTTCCTAAAGATATTTGTTATTATCTTTTTCATCATGCGAAGTGGAGGAGAATAACTCATGGCTGAACATAAAATCGGTGATTACGTACAGGGCACTAAATTTGGCTCTTTCGTACACGACTTTGAAGGTGAAATCGAGAAGGTTTATGAAAACTCGGTTTTAATTCATATTTTATCATTTGACGATGAAGATCGTATTCTGGTCGGTGAACTCAACAACCGCGCAATTGTGCGTAAAGAGGACGCCAAACCAGTTAAAGCAAAGGCAGAGTAACCAGATTACAGCTAGCTATTTCAGAAAAGTTCATTTTTATGCAAATGATGCTGACAAAATGCGCCTAGTATGATAATATAGTTAGTGTTGTGCGGGTATAGTTTAGTGGTAAAATCCAAGCTTCCCAAGCTTGAGTCGCGGGTCCGATTCCCGTTACCCGCTTAAGAAAACAATGCGGTGCAAAGCTGACCTGAGAGGGTTGGCTTTTTTGATATTTAATTATAATGAAGTAAATTTAGAAAAGTACCAATAGCACAATTTCTGATTGACTAGCTGTAATGTTTGGGTTTGAACGTCAGTCGTCCGGTAGTTTTTATGTAGTGATATTTGGATAAATTAGATTGAATTTTAAACGTATGACAATATTTTTCTTCTAAATCGTTGATGTACATTCAAACATCTGGCAAGATTAACCATGTAAATACTATTATGGAATGAAGTGAAGTTATGAAAGCTTTGTCGTTACGCTCAGACTACGCGCTTGATGTTTTGAGCGGTGATAAAACCATTGAATATCGATCTTGGCCCACTAAGTACCGTGGTGATCTGTTGATTTGTGCTACAGCACATAAAATACCTAAAACTATACCTGGGCACGCGCTAGTAGTGGTACGGCTTAAAGACGTAAAAAAGTTGGGTGATCATCAGTATGCATGGCAACTTGACCACCTGCGAGCGATTGAACCATTCCCGGTTAAAGGGCGGCAACGGCTATTTAACGTTGATGATAGCTTGATCAAGTACCATCCTGAAGTCGATGATGAAAATAACCCCAGTGAAGAGGTTATTAAGGCGTTTGCCCAAAAGTATTTGATACCAATACGCTATTGATTCTGCATTGGGTAATTTTGCGACTACTTTGATACATTAAAAAATATACATAGGAAGGGGGAGGCTGTATGGCCTCCCCCTTCCTATGTATATTTGTATATCAGTAAATATTCTGCTATCAAGCAAGTTATATTAAGCAGATCATAACCAAACAACTTTGGAGCGACAGCCAGCTATCTAGACAAACAAAAACGATTCGGTTTCAACTTATTATATAAACAATCATTACATTACTTCTTCGGTTCACAGCCCCGTTCATCCGCCGACAAAGGTTTCGTTTTCGGCACGTTCGGATACATCTTCGCGCGTAAACCATCATTGATCTGACGATATTTCGCTTCAGCTTTCGTATCTGGTCGATAGTAGGTTTTATTTTCCATCCCTTTGGGCATCAAACCCTTACCCCAAAAATGTTCTGGAAATTGATGGGCTGAGACAAAACCCACACCATGGCCTAAACTAAGCGCGCCTTTGTAGTGCATGTCACGGGTCATGTCAGGCTGTCGCCAGTCATCCTTCGCTGCGTCTTCGCGGGCAAATTCAATGGCTTTAGTCGAAGCGTTGGCTTTGGGCGATAGACACATTGCCACGGTCACAGCGGATAAAACCGATTGGGCTTTCGGCAAGCCTACATCTCTGGCCACTTGCAGAGCATCGATGACGGGTGTCCAGAGGTCAATGTTAGCCACACCGATGTCTTCAAACAGGCCGACTTCAATCCGGCGAATAGCGGATTCCATATCGTTGCCGTTCAGCAGCACACCCAATGCTAATAGGGCGGCGTTCACATCAGAACTTTTAATGGCTTCGCAATACCAGGCAATTGTATCGTAATGGCCGTCCTCACCGTTATCGATTTTTGAAGCACCAGCGCCTAATGTGGCATCAATGTGTTGTTCATCAAATGGCGCACCGGACTTCACTAAGATTTCCAGAGAGGATAAGGCCAAGCGTAGATCGCCATTGGTACGGTCAGCTAAATAAATTAATTTGGATTCATCAATCTTTTGAGCAGCTTCATATTTACCTAAGCCGCGGTCAGTGTCTTTTAAAGCTTGCTTTAAACCGGCTAAAATTTCATCTTTGTTCAATGGTTTTAATTCGTAAATAACCATTCGGCTGCGTAAAGCTGGCGGTAGGTTGATGAACGGATTTTCAGTCGTCGCACCAATTAGAGTGACGGAACCATCTTCTACGGATGCTAATAGCAGATCAACTTTAGGATGGTCTAACCGGTGAATTTCATCCACAAATAAGACGATCGGTTCGGTCTTGGCAACGGCTAACGCATTTTGTAAGTCAGCTTTGGTTCCATTGGCGGCATTAAAGTAGATAAATCGTCGGTTAGTACTGCCAGCTAACGCCTGTGCAATGGAGGTTTTACCAATGCCAGGCGGTCCATATAACAGCATCGAACTCAGGGTGTTAGCAGCGACCATCATTGAAATGGGTTTGCCGTCACCGATTAAATCAGTTTGACCGATCACTTCTTCAATTTTACGTGGGCGCATTCTATAAGCCAATGGCTGAACGTCTTTCAAGGAGCGGTTGGCTGATTGGCCATTACTTGAATCAGATGCGCCGTTTAATAATGATAATTGTTCGGTCATGTATTTACCTTCTTTACTTAAACCACAAACGTGCTCATTACGGATTTATAACCAATATCTGAAGTATCATCTTTGTCCGTAATAGGTTGCAGTTACAATTTAAAATGATTCTCAAACATAAACAAAGTTAGGTTTCACGTTAATTTAGTCATTTTGAGAACCACTTTCATATTATATAATTTATCATGTAAATAAGTGTAATGATTGCTTTAAAAATGATTCAAAATCAGATTTGAATATGGGTATAATTAGTTTTAAAAGCAGATTGACTATCAAAGGAGTGTGTAATTATGAAAAAATCAATTGTTAGCGTTGATGGTGTTAAATACGTGGTGACCCAGCCCGCTACCGATGAAATCTTTGAAAGTACCGTAATGGGTGTCAGTGAAACGATTAAAACCGTCCATGGTAAGGGGTATAAGCTGGATGGTGACCCTAACAAGTTATACGAAATTCAATGGATGGTAGACGGTGATCTTGACAGTAAAAGTGTTTCAGACTGGGTGCAGGATTGGGATACGGCGGATGCCGTTTTTGAGTTGGATTAGAAAGATGTTTTTTTATGGTGCTGGCTATGATCAGTTCATTTCCGGAAAACGGAAGAGTGTGATTTTATATCATATTATTAAAAATACCCGTGTCCGCTTTGGCGAATTTAATACTAAAATTCCTGGATGTGCCCAAGAATGTTAGCTCGGCAGCTTGCTAGATCACTGGCAGGCTGATAGAAGATATTTTGCTAATACAGCACAAAAAAGGATCAGCCCGAAAGGTTGATCCTTTAGTATTGAGCTACAGTATTCAGATTTATTTAAGCTGCCAAGTTTAACTGCTATACCAGCGACCGCTCACAGCTTCATTTGCGAAACTGACCGGTGTATAGTCCTTGCCTATTACTTATACGAACGGTGTTTCTACCGCGTTGATAATCAGTGAGTATCCATTTAAGAACTGATTTCAAAATGCTAGTAGTGAGCTGTTGTACCGCCGATTGGCTAAGCCGTATCTACGGTGTTAGTTTAGGCATTTTCTCGGGTTACTTTTCCGGGTCTAAAATAATATTGATATGACTGGTATCGTAAACCTGATACGGATTAGCGGTCAGATCGCCATTTTCGCGTACCTGTTGAACACATAAGGGGACATTTTCTTGCAAGAGTTCATTAGTTTTAGTCATGATTTTTAGATATTCCGCTGACCAGATTTTTCCGAATTCGGCACTATCCGTTTTGTCGGCTACTTTGGCGGTGGTGACTTGAAACGTGATGGTCTTCAAATCTTCGTCTAATTTGGTAATTTGGCGGTTTAAGCCGGGTAAATCGTCAATTTCATCGGCATGGCGGGGTAAACTGACAATGTTCATGGGAATCTGAACCACGTTAATATTGCCAGGTTCCGCGTCAGTAAGACTGCCAATGTAGTAGCCCTTAACGATTAGGCTTAAGACCATGACGCGAATATCGTTGAGTAAAATGGGCCGGGCACTGACTAAAGAATGGATGTCAAAGATGGGTTCGTGGGTAATCGGGTCATCGATATTGTCACTGGTCATCGAATTGGTAAATTTATTGATAGACCGCAGGAGCCGGTCAACTTTTTTATTTGGATGAAAGATTTTACGGCTTTTTGCCATGTTACGTACCTCCCAATTAGGTAATTTAGTTTTAGTATACGCTATATACCAATATAACGGATTAAAAAGGGTTATCTTAAACAGACGCAATTTTATGTATCGAAATTATCTATACACAGCAAATCATGGATCAAAATTGCTGAGTTCTTTGAACATTTTACATAGCTATACCATGATTTTTACCGTGGGCAGGCTGCTCTTGAATCGTGCTGGTATCGCTGATGGTTACTAAACGGCCCTGGATCATCAAAGCAGCCAGTCATTTATTAACGGTATTGCAGGCCACCAGGAATCCAGTTTTTAACAACCTGACTTACTTATCAGCCCAATACGTTACGGTAATTTTAACCTATCATTGTCTGTGATAATTAACATCTGCTATACTCAAGTCATCAATAATCTCAGTCATTAATGTAATAATTTTAATGGCGGTTATTCAAGACTTTAATTAGGGGAGGGCTTAAATTGCAAATGAAATTTAAAACGGCATTAGCTGGTTTCGCAGCTACGTTAGGCTTATTGGGTCTAACGGCAGTAACGGCTGATGCAGCCACTCAAAAGACAGCGTTTAAGAACGTGACGGAAGACGGGACTTTCTTCAATAACGAGTATACCAAGGTCACTCCATATCACTTGAAATCGACCAAAAAGTCGGCTTACATGTGGAACGACATGCACTCTCAGAAACTGTATAACTTGAAGAACTATTCTAGCTACACGTGGTACCAGCTGGCAACGGGTTACAAGGGCAAATCGAAGTACGTTCAGGTCTCTAACTTTCCGATGACTAAACGGGGCTGGGTCTGGGCTGGTTATCTGTCTAAGGGCTATAACAGCAAGCATTACCAGGTCACTAGCAAGCGATACGGTCAACCGACTTATGCTGGCGGATTTTTCCACGTTGCCAATGCTAACAAAAACGTTTATCTGTGGGATTGGTCACATACAAAGGTTCGTTTGAACTTGAAAGACTACACTAACCAATCTTTTCAGAAGCGCCACTCAGTGCGCATGAAGCATGACGGTAAGCAGACTTGGTATTCATACGTAGACGTTCAAACTAAGAAGGGTGTCGTGTCGGGTTACGTTGCTTCTAGCTTATTAGTACCCGGTAAGACCACCAACCACGCTAACACGGATATGGTCTACCCGGATGATTTCACCACCACCGCGGATTACCTAGAATATATCAAAGACAGTAATTACCAGAAGCTGACCCGTTCAATCATGGCGCTGTTCCCAAACACACCAGTTGATCTGGGTATGTCCCAAATTGCGGCTAACAACTATGCTGACAAGACACCTGTCGATGGTGACGACGATTTTGGTGAAGGAATTTCAACTCAGGGCTACAAGCAAATTGTTGGTTTTAGTCAGGTATCCGAGTATCTCTATGACAATCGTAATGCGTCAAACGATACCAAAATCGCCGGTGTCAAGAAGTTGCTGGATGAGGCCGGTTACACTCAGACCAAGCGAGATTCAATGTCTGACTACAAGCTGGGAATTTACAATATCAACAACATTAAGCTTCCCAATCTAAGTGGCCAAACGCCAGATGGCAAGATGGCCTGGTACGGTTTAGCAGTTGGAAAAGCTGAATAACATAGAAAAATCGTCATTTAATTGATGCATGGTAGAAGTTGAACTATAATTTCTCCGAATTGTGACAACTAAAAACAACGTGAGAGAGTCGCCAATACCAGAAATTGTAGACCCAGAAAAAAGTACCCCTAAAGTTAGAAATAACTTTGGGGGTACTCGTCACTTCAGTATTCCTGAGGTTTTCTTTAAATATCCTAGTTAACGTTAATCAGCTCATCCTGCATTTTGGCTAATTTTGTAGTCATGTAAACGTGGTAAGTATCCGGATTGGTCAACCGCTTAGTTTCATCTGGTAATTCAGCTAGGCATTGTTTACTGAATTTTTGAATCTCTAACGGACTAACAGCAGTTTGCTTCAAGTCAACTGGCTTTAACAGTGGCTGAGCATCAAATTCGGTTAATTTTTGAACTTTGCTGACACTGAGCGGATTACTATCGAAGGCATCGAGGTGGTGCTGATCAACCACATCTTCGTCAGCTAAGGCAATCAGGTCAGCAAAGGCGTCGTGAGTACCTTGATGGTAGAGCCGGTAAATCTGTTTTTGACCAGGAATGGTGACCTTTTCGCGACTATCACTGATTTTAATTTTCGGGATCAACTGACCGTTTTGCTCGATAGCGGCTAACTTATAAACGCCACTTAATACGGGTGCTGAAGCACTGGTGATTAATTTTTCACCAACCCCGAAGTTATCGATTGGTGCGCCTTGATGCAGTAACGATTCGATAATGTTTTCGTCTAAGGCGTTCGAAATCGTAATTTTAGCTTTAGGGAAGCCGGCTGCGTCTAACATGGTTCTCGCTTGACGCGCAAGCGAAGCAATGTCACCGGAATCGATGCGGATGCCCACGGGTTCGTGTCCCTTGGCGCGTAATTCCTTGAACACGGTAATGGCATTAGGAATACCAGAGGTCAGCACATCATAGGTATCGACCAGCAGAGCACTGTTGTCTGGATAATATTTCGCCCACTGACGAAAGGCGGTTAGTTCATCCGGATAAGCTTCGATCCAACTGTGGGCCATGGTGCCGGCAACTGGAATCGAAAATAACTTGCCCGCTAAAACGTTGGATGTGCTGGCAACACCGCCGATAACTGCGGCCCGGGCGCCATAAATGGCACTTTGAGGACCTTGCGCCCGGCGCGCACCAAATTCCATAATTGGCCGGTTACCAGCGGCGAAGGTCATCCGTCTAGCCTTGGTTGCAATGAGTGACTCGTGATTCAGGATGGTCAACAGCAGGGTTTCTAACAGCTGGGCCTGCGCAATTGGCCCTTCCACAGTCATTAACGATTCCCGTGGAAAAACGGGGGTGCCTTCAGGGATTGCTCGTAAGTGACAATCGAATTTAAAGGTGGCTAAGAAGTTTAAAAATTCCTCGTCCCAGAGATGAAGACTGCGGAAATAAGCGATGTCATCGGCTGTAAATGAAAATGGCAGTTCCTCGGTAATTTGCTGAAGTCCGGCAGTGATGACGAAGCTGCCTTGGTCCGGCACTTTCCGGAAGAAAATATCAAAGGTTGCTCGGGTATCGGGCAGATCCTTTTGAAAGCCATTGGCCATCGAAAATTCGTAAAGATCGGTTAATAAAGAAAGGTTAAGCATTACTGATCGTCCATTCTTTTCATGTTTAATTGGTGTCTTGACACCCCATGAAATATTGCCTATATCTTAGCATACCTGAGCGAAAAGGTTTAATCTAATTTAAATCGACGTTCCCATTAATCGCCTAGTTTGGTAAAATAATAGAGGAACGACAAGCGTATATCGTAATTTTTGTAAAGGAAGATGGTGTCTTGACAAGTACGGAAAGACGGTCACAGATTCAATCAGTTTTATCAACGAGTCAGTTGCCCATCAGCGCCAGTGAATTGGCCCACAGGTTTCACGTGAGCCGGCAAACGATTGTCGGTGATGTTTCCCTATTAAGGGCAGGGGGAGAAGCAATCGTGGCAACCTTGCGCGGCTATGAATATCAGAAAAAAGCGGCTCATGAAGCGGTTCTGGTCTGCCGGCATTTTCCCAATGACACTGCTGATGAGATGCGACGAATTGTTGAAGCAGGCGGGGTGATCGAAGACGTGGTGGTCGATCACCCACTGTACGGCCAGCTCAAAGCAACTTTACAGATCAGAGATATTGGTGACGTGAACCTGTTTGTGGCCAAACTGAAACAGCAAAGTGCGCACTTATTATCGGAACTCACGGATGGTGTGCATACCCATACGATCGCTTACGATACACCGGTGCAACTGGCTGCAATTCAGGCAACTTTGCGTGCAGCCGGTTACCTGTATGAAGATCATCAGGAATCAGATAAGTAATAATTTCAGGAGTTCCGGTGCGTTCTTCTATCAGACTATATAAAAGTGTTGCCAACTACATAAAAAGTGTTGCCAGCCACATATTTTCGTGATAAGCTCTACATTGTAAGTACCAACAGACAAAGAGTGTTGCAAAATTGTAAAACTTTCAGGGCGCTTCTCTTTTTTTGACACAGCAAGTTATTGAATGAGCATGATACTGGCTCCGTGATGCGAATCAAGTGGGCGATAGTGCTTAAGCAGCCATGCTGCTAAATCTATTGACCATCAGTTTCAGTTGCTAAATTACTGCCGATTTGACTGGCTAATGAAATGAAGGTTTGCTGGTCGCTTTTGGATAGGCCCTTTAACAGTGTCAATTCCGCATGATCAAGGATCTGTTTAACCTGATTGGCCACTAGCTGACCATGGCTGGTTAAAGAAACTAACGTGATACGGCCGTCAGCGGTTGATTTTGTGGTTGTTGCCAAGCCAGCTGAAACGAGTCGCGAAACCGATTTAGCAATCGTCGAATGATTCACAACGATGCGTTTGACAAGGTCATTTTGTGAAAGTTCGCCATAGTTCAGCAGTTCGACCAGAATGTTTTCTTGGCCGGGATAGATGCCAACGTGACGCAGCTGTTTGGTGACTAATGACCGGTAGCCGCTGATCATTCGCCAAAGGGCGGTAGTCGCCGGATAATTGATAGAGTCTTGCATGGGAACACTTCTTTCGAATGTTAGTAGTTACAGTTTAATGTAGCATTTAGCCTATCTAAATGCAATTTGTGAAGCTAAACTAAAAAGTCGGAGGAATGTACGATGTCAAAAGAGACAATTGTTACTTTAATTACTGGCGCTGAAAAAGGGCTTGGCCGTGAATATGCCGAACAGTTAGGCAAAAAGGGTCAGCACATTATTATCGGTGCCTATGATATGGAAACTGGTAAAAAGACCCAGGAAGCCTTAAGCGCTGAAGGAATCGCCGTTGATCTAGTTCACTGTGATATTACGGACCAAAGCACGATTGACAGTGCTATGGCAACGATTGACAAGAAATTTGGTTACCTGAATATTCTGTTTAACAATGCCGGTATTTCTGGTGGGGCACCAAAGAAGCCATCAGAAACTTCGCTCGCGTTTTTGCGAAAAGTCTTCGATACTAATTTTCTCGGGACAACCGCAATGATTCAAGCCGCTTTACCATTATTGAAGAAAGCACCATTTGGAAAGATCCTGAATGTTTCCAGCGAAATGGGCTCATTAACCGCTGCTATGAACCCCGATTCATTATTCTACCACCTGAATTCATTTGGTTACTCCGCTTCTAAGAGCGCTGTTAACTGGATCACGGTATCCTTTGCCAAAGAACTTGCAGAAACCAGTATCACTGTGAACTCGGTAGATCCCGGCATGACTGCAACTGATTTGGTGGACAAGAAGTCCTTTGAAGAACATGGTGCCCAATCAGTCAGTGATGGTGCTCGTCGTGGAATCGAAATGGCGAGTGATCCCAAGAATGACGCTAATGGGACCTTTACGCAAGAAGGCGGCACAGTTGCCTGGTAATTAAAGTTTTACTTAGAATCATAAAAATCGGCGCGAAGTCCAATTGGATTTCGCGCCGATTTTTGCTTCGGACTTATGAAGAACTATTTACCGCCACTGAGAAAATGATCAATGGCTTCATTAGCTGATTCGCGGTCAGTTTGTTTAAGGGTTGAAATGGGGATTCCAGCTGGACCGCTCAGCGCCAGGATAATGTCAAAGAATGGTGGCTTGATACCTAATTCATCTAGGTCATCCAGTGAAATCGTGTAACGAATTGAAGCTTCATCGTGATGTTCTACTTTTTGAATCCACTGCGGTTCGCGAATATTTTCCCGGCCAAGAGCGACCAGGTCAAAACCAGCGTCCGTTGCCTTGGCAGCATCTTCAGGGGTTTGAACATCGCCAACAACGATCATTGGTACCTTACCTTGCAGATGTTGCTTGATGGTTTCGTTTAAGGGCGTTGTGATGGACTTATCCGTTAACGACTTCCGCCAAACGTCACTCATTGAGACGTGCAGGTAGTCGATAGGCTGATCCTTTAAAACGTCGATAAATTTCAAGGTGTCATCAAAGGTGATCCCTGGTTTTTCGATTTCTTCAGGTGAAATTCGGTAGCCCACGATAAATGGCCGATCAGCGTATTTATCAACGGTTTCATTAACTTTTTTAATCACTGCTAGCGGGAATTTCATCCGTTTTTCAAAGGTGCCGCCCCATTCGTCGGTGCGTTGATTTGAATTAGGGGAGAAGAACTGTTGGATCAAATAGGTATTGGCACCGTGAATTTCCACGCCGTCAAAACCGGCCTGGATAGCCCGCCGAGTGGCTTCACCGAAGTCAACAATGGTCTGCTTAACTTCGTCAGAGGATAATGCACGTGGCTGTTCTGATCCTGCCCGAGCTGCCACGATTGGGCTGGCACTAACGGGTTGCTTGCCCCTTAGTATCGCAGTTGAGCTCATTCGACCAGCACTAAAAATTTGTAACACGGCTTTAGTGCCATTTTGCTGAATGGCTGAAGCCAGTTGGTGCAGGTCTGGAATGAACTTGTCATCAGCAGCGCTCAGCTGACCTTCAAAGCCTTTACCTTCGTCATTGACGTTGGCAACGGCAGTGATGTAAAGGCCAACACCGCCAGTATGTTTGCGGTAGTAGTTCAGCTCATCTGTCGTAACATGACCATCGTGAAACGCCATGCATTCGGTTAAAGGGGGAATGACAACTCGATTTTTCAACGTAATATCCTTGTTGAAAAACTTGAACGTGTTTAAAAATGAATATGACATTTAATAGCCCTCCGTTCTGTTGTGAAGCTTGTAATCGATCATTTGACTGACAAAGGTTATAACGTCAAAGCTCTTATATTGAATAAGATGACTTTGTGATTATTATAACATGGCATTAGACTAACAAGGGCGTTTTGCTTGATATATTCGGTGTTAAAGGATCAATCCGCCGTAAAAAATTTCATATTAAAGAAAATTAATTGCCGAAAAATTCGGTTAATTTAGAACCTAGTATTGGTGTTTTAGGAGTTTTTGATCCCGGTTTGTTGATATTTAAGCCTTGTGGTCGGGGTAGAGAATACTATCTTTAAAGATACCATCGCCCCAAATTTCGGATTCACTGAGGGTCGCTTCAATCAATTCGATTGGTTGCCCATTGACTAGTATCATGGCACATTGATAACCAGCGAAAGGCTGGTAAAGTGGCATGATGATGGTTTCTTTTTTCAATGCGGATTCAATATCATCTGTGGTGAAGGCCACGTGTGGTTCAGTCTGAATCCGAGAATCCAAAGTACATTTTGGCCCGAAAGCGTGCAGTTCTACCGGAATCGTGAGGAGATTAGCTTCGTCTAGCGAATACATATCCCAAAGCGGGCTATATTTAGTTGCCGGATTATTTTTAATTTGTGTTAGTGGTACGGGGCGGCCAATGTGGTGAAATTTTAAGTTTGAGTTCAAAAAAAGACTTCCTTTTATTCTTCGTTATATTCAATATACCATTATCGATAATCAAGCAGATAATTAACTTTTGAAGTTATATCTGCCGTTTGCGTTTAAAACAAAGACTGATGCTAATTGATAAAATGGCTATCGGCAATGCTGCCAAATAAGCTTGGAAAAATGATTTTGAAATTAGATTCTTAGTGTGTCCTTTGATATGATGTGAGGCGATAATCATCGTATGCTGAATTTGTTGCGTTCGTTGCAGTACACGTTGACGAACTTTTTGTCTGATTTTAATTTGTGCGCTGGCTGGTAACTGTGACCCACCAGCTTTTTGAATGGCTTTCGTCGATTCAGTTTTAACTATCATATCAATCTGTTTAGCGCTTTGCGTACCATTGACCATGGCAGTTTTACCTGAGTCACCACCTTCCTGAATCGTTTGGGTTGCCTGATCAACGAAATGAGCTCGAACACTAGTTGGCAGTTTCAAGGTCTTGCTATAGCTTATGGTATCTTTTACCGCTTGTTTTTTGGCGGATTGGATATTGGCTGTTAATGCCGACACAAAAATGGCCACGGCCAATAATGTACCAACCTGCTTAATGACCCCCAGGACACTCTGAGAAGCGGTCAGCATTTCGCCAGTAAAGTTCGATGCACCCAAAATCATGATGGGACCAGCAATAATGCCGAATCCAGCACCCACAATGCTGCAACCGATAATTAACTGCCAGTATTGATTAGGATCCATTACCGACAATACCGCATAACCTGCCGCCAGTGTCCCCATGCCAGTAAAGACCATCATTCTTGGTCCCAGCCGGCCCAGTAATCTGCCACTAATTGGGGCCATTAAGAAGGTCATCACAGACATTGGTGTAATTAAAAGCGCTGCTACTAGTTCCGTGTGGTCTTGAACGTTAGTCAGGAATGTCGGTAAAATCACACTGACGCCCACAATCAGCATTTGAGCAATGATTGAAGCTAAGGTTGCGCCACTAAACTGACGACTGCTAAATAGCTCTAAAGGCACCATCGGATGGGATGCTCGCCGTTCAACGAAAACAAAGATCAGCATGCTAATGGCAAACACAACAAATAATAGCCAAATTTTGGGATTTTTCCAGCCAATTGAACGACCGTAAATCAACCCAAGCGTCAAGCTAAACAACATGATCATCGCAATGAACATACCTAGCATATCAACATTTTGTTTGGTTTCGTGTTTCGGTGCAGTCATTGGTAGTAGCCATATACAAAGCCCCACCGCGATTAATCCTAACGGGACGTTGATCCAAAATACCCAGCGCCAGCCCAGAAAAGTGGTTAAAACACCACCAACTGAGGGGCCTAATGTGGCAGCCAGACCTTGTGTCATTCCAAGAATGGTTAACGTCACTGAACGGTCTTTTAATTCAGTAGCGCCTAATCCAATGGTCATACTAGATGGAAAGACAACGGCAGCACCAAGTGATTGAACGGCTCGACCAATGACCAATGCCCAGACTACTGGTGCACCTGCTGAAATTATCGAGCCAGTCACGAAGAGGGCTAAACCAATCAAGTAAACGCGGTTACGACCAAATTGATCAGCAATTTGACCTAGTGGAATGGTCAAAACTGCAAATAAAATGGTGTAAATGTTCAGTGCCCAAGTCAATGAATTCAAGCTGACGTGAAGACCAGATTGAATTGCGGGTAACGCAATATTCATAATAGTTGTATCTAACATACATAAGAAAATGCCAATCGCCATTGTCCAGACGACTAGCCAACGTTTTTTCATTAATCAATTACCTCCTGTACTTCAAAAAAGGTTGCTTTGGAAGCATAACATCGACTAAAATGAGACTAAATCTTTCGTAGACAAATTGGGGGTTATTGTCAACCATGTCACCTGCAGAACGTAAACGAAAAGCGCTGTTAGCAACCAGCCAAGCGCTTTTAGACCTATTAAACACGAAACCAGAAGATACCATTTCAATCACTGAACTTTGTCAGCAAGCAGGGGTCTCACGTGCCTATTACTACAAGCATTTCACGACCTTTGATGATGTTCTTAGTCAAGCAATTTTGATGCGTAATGTTGATTATTTAAGATCTTTACCACCGGTTTCATCCAGTCAAACAAGCGTCATGATGACGCGGTATTTTCAGATGATTATTCGGGAGAGTAAGTTGAATCTGATATTGTTCAAAGTCGGTAAACAAGATGTGCTGTTGAATTCATTTGGGACCGTTCAAGAATATCTATACAGTCATGGGTATATCGAATTAGCGGGTCGAGCAAGTATTAATCGCAGTTATTGGGTAGATTTTCTTGCTGGAGCAGTTGTCAATATGTCAAAACAGTGGCTGCAAACGGGTGTCAAAGAAACTCCGGAACAAATGGGACGACTAGTCGCTGATTTCTTATCGGCGCGTTAAGTTCTTTAAATAAGTGATTGTATATACCACATAAAAACGGCTTCGTTGCAATGCAATATTGCAGTGAAGCCGTTTCTATTATTTCATCTGTCAATTCGTCAGAGAATAGAAGTTAGTTTTAAAGACATTGAATAATGGGCAGATTACAGTGTGACTGAAGAATTGATGGAACAAGGAGAGTAGCGTTCACTTTTAACAGTTAGCTCAATGCTTATACATAAAATTGGTAAGTTACCTGCTGAAATAATGTGGTTTAAAATTTTTTATTTTTTGCTGTTTAGTGTTGATGAGCAATCATCACACTATTTTTATACGGTTAATGAAATTCCAATTTTTCAATCTTAGCTATGCATAAACAGAATGGATAATTTGTGAAACAATGCCAGTTAGTTATGCTATTCTTGTTAAAAAAGGACTTAAATAAATGGGGAGGCGCCGCTATTGGAAGAAAAAGATTTTGAGCTGTTAATTATGCTGGATAAGACGAAAAACATTACTCATGCGGCTGAAAAATTGTATATCTCTCAGTCTTCCTTATCTAAGCGAATTGCTACGATTGAAAAAGAATTAGGTGTCCAATTACTGGTTCGGACACGGACGGGCATTTTATTTACGCCATCTGGTGAAGAAGTCCTGAAGACGGCTGAGACAGTTACGGAACAGCTACAAAGAATGCGTGAAAAAATTGCCTTGTCAAAGCACATCCTGACAGGCCATTTAAAGGCGGGGATTTCGTTAAACTACGCAACCTTTAGATTGGCCGATACCTTATCAAAATATCATGATAAGTATTCACAGGTTCAAATGCACATCGTGACGGGCGATAGCCGCGACCTTTATCGGGACCTAGTTAAGGGCGATGTTGATTTAGGCATTCTTCGGGGTGATTTTCCTTGGCACGGTCGCAAAATATTATTAGCAACCGAGCCTGTTTGTGCGATCAAGGGGCTGCAGAGTAAGAATAAATCTTTCAATGAAATTCCTTATATTGGGCGAAAGACGGATCTAGCGTTTGATCGCGATATTAGTAAGTGGATGCGCGAAAATCACGTTGAAAAAGCCAATAATGAATCCTACGTCGATAACATTACAACCTGTGTCAAAATGGTTGAAAACAGCAGTGGTTGGGCAGTGGTGCCCGAAATATGCCTGGATGATTTTAAGGGGATCAAGGAACCCTTGAAATTTAAAAATGGCCAAGTCTTTGAACGACCAACGTACCTCATGTTTCCAGAAACGGTGGTGACCCTGCCTCAAATTCGGACCTTTGTCCAATTTGTTGTTCAAGAAAATCATAAGGAGGTTCCCGAATGGCTGACTACACTGTAGAAAAAATCTACACAAGTGATAAACGCACAATGAAGCTAGTTGACGAACTCCTGAATAATGAAGGGATTAAACGGGATAAGAATCTTGATTATACGTGTGGCGTTTTTAATGCACGTGATGAATTGGTGGCAACCGGTAGCTGTTTCAAAAATACACTGCGCTGTCTGGCAGTTAATCATGAGTATCAAGGGGAAGGGCTGATGAATTTAATGATTAGTCACCTGGTTGATATTGAACAGGAGAGAGACAACTGGCACCTATTTGTCTATACCAAAGTCAGTGCTTTCAAGTTCTTTAAAACGTTAGGCTTTTATGAAATTGCCCGGGTGCAAGATCAATTAGTATTCTTGGAAAATCGGCCAAGCGGCTTTACTGACTATTTGGCCCAGCTTGATAGTGATGATCATTTGAAGCTAAAAAAAAGCCAGAAAGTGGCAAGTGTTGTCATGAACGCGAACCCATTTTCGTTAGGGCACCAGTATTTGATTGAAAAGGCTGCTGCCGAAAACGATATCGTCCACCTCTTTATGGTCAGTGATGATAGCAGTTTGATTCCGTTTGAAGATCGAAAACGGCTGATTTTAGCGGGAACTCGGCATTTAAACAACGTTATTTACCACGAATCGGGTTCCTATATCATCAGCAGTGCCACGTTTCCCAGTTATTTTTTAAAGGATTCAGAGACGGTGATTAAAACGCAGGCTCAGCTCGACATTGATATTTTTGTGGAAATTGCTAACTATTTGGGAATCACCCACCGGTATGTTGGCAGCGAGCCCTTTAGTCAGGTGACGAGTATTTATAACGACATTATGGTTCGAGAACTTCAAGAACGTGGCGTGACTTGTATGGTGGTCCCGCGACTTAAGGTTGATGGCGCAGCGGTGAGCGCTTCTCAAATCCGGTTAGCTTTAAAGGAAGATCGACTAGACGATGTTCAGAGGTGGGTGCCGCAGACGACGCTGGACTTTTTTAAATCAGCGGAAGGTCAACGGGTGATTGCGCGACTTCATCGAAGCACTAACGTTGTCCATTACTGAAAAATAAAATAGATGGAACTCTAAAATCCGTAGCAGGTTTCAACCTGTTACGGATTTTTGGGTTGCTAGGTCTTTAAACAAAAGGGCAACTAATCAGTTAAGCATATTAGAAAGTAATGGCAACAACGTTCTTTTGATAATTCCAATTTGGCATAGCCTGCAAGTCATATTTGCTATTTTACTTTGCTTTTAAATCACTATAAAACTGAAGGGTAAGGTAGTCAGTTCAAAGGGAGTGAAACAATCATGGAAATCAAGAAAAATGCTGTGGCCGGGACGTTGGAGTCTAGTGATGCTCAAATTACAGTTGAACCAGCTCAGGGTAAATTAGAATTGAATATTCAAAGCAGCGTGCTGAATCAGTATGGTCGTCAGATCAAAAAGGTTATTTTAGAAACCTTGGACAACTTGGACGTTAAGAGTGGTCGATTCTACGTTGTTGATAAGGGAGCGCTGGACTGCACAATCAAGGCTCGTGTTGAAGGAGCAGTTTATCGGAGTGCAGATGCCGCCGAAAAAGACATTAAATGGGGGGCTTTGAAATGATTACGCGTCCAAAACCAGAAAAATTTCGTTTGCGTCGTTCGATGATGTTTATGAACGCGCAAAAGCCGGGCTTAATCAAAGATGCCTATATCTATGGCACCGACAGTATCATCCTCGATTTAGAAGATGCGGTGGCTGAAAACCAAAAAGATATGGCCCGTTTTTCGTTATATAACGCGATGAAGAGCATTGATTACGGTGATACCGAAGTGATCGTCCGCATCAACGGCTTAGAAACGCCGCATTGGCAAGAAGATATTCGCTGTTGCGTGGCCGCGGGTGTTGACGGCATCCGAATCGCTAAGTGTGAAAGTGCTGACGATGTCAAAAAAGTTGAAGCAGCCGTTGACTCAGCCGAAAAAGAATTTGGTGTTGAAGAGGGCCGAACCTTACTAATGGCAGCGTTGGAGAGTCCATTAGGTATTATGAATGCTTACCAGATCTGTACGGCTTCTGACCGACTCTTTGGCTGTGCGATTTCTGCCGGTGATTTTCGTAAGAGTATGCACGTGAAGATTGAAAAGGGTGGAATCGAAATGTTCACCGCGCGTGGTCAAGTGGTGATGGCAGCCCGGGCAGCTGGTGTTCAATGCTTCGATACCATGTGGCCGAACATTGACGATGAAGCAGGTTTTGAAGCGGAAACGATTCAAGCAAAGAAGTTGGGTTTTGATGGCAAGAGTTTAGTTAATCCGCGTCAAATTGCCTTTGTACATCAGACTTTTGCACCAACTCAAAAAGAAATTGCCTACGCTGAGAAACTGGTTCGTTCATTTAACGAACAGGCTGACTCAGGTGTCGGGGTTTACACCGTGGACGGAAAAATGGTCGATATTCCGTTCTTCGAAGATGCTCGTCGAACGATCGACATGGCTAAGAAGACTGGCGTTTATCACGGTGATCTATAAAAGGGAGGGGTACAACAATGCGCAACAAAGTTAATCGAGAGATTCCGGATGACCTGTTAACGGCGGACAAAAAGGGTTATCAAGGCGAGTACTACCTGGATGGTAAGTACGTTAAGAAAGATGCGCCAATGATTCGGCAGGCGGTTAAGCCCGTTAACTCAAAACTGGTGGAAAGTATTCGCGAAGCCTGCGAACGCTGTGGCGCTCATGATGGCATGACCTTTTCCTTCCATACTGAATATCGTAATGGTGATTACGTGGCCGCAATGGTTGCGAAAGTCCTGATTGAAGACATGGGCTTAAAGGACATTACAGTTGCTGCCACCTCATTAGGTTCTGCTCAAAAGGTCATGGCGAAGTACATCAAGGAAGGCAAGATCATTGGCGTTCAAACTTCCGGTGTTCGTGGTGAAATTGGAGAAGCTATTTCCGCTGGTGAATTAAAAACTCCTGCGATCATTCGTAGTCATGGTGGCCGGCCACGGGCAATTCAAAACGGTGAAGTCCACATCGATATTGCCTTTCTAGCCGCTGCTTCAGCCGATAAATTTGGTAATGCCAGTGGGATTAATGGTAAGAATAACTGTGGCTCAATGGGTTTTGCTATCATGGATTCCCACTACGCTGATCACACCGTGGTAATTACGGATACCCTAGTTGATTTTCCAAACGAACCGGCTTCAATTGATTCAGCAGACGTGGACTACGTCTGTTTAGTTGATAACGTCGGTGATGCTTCCAAGATTGCTACCAAGGAAGCACGCATGACCCAGGATCCGCGAGAATTAATGATGGCCGAAAACGCTGCTAAGATTATTGCAGCAACACCCTATTTCAAGGATGGTTTTTCATTTCAAACCGGTGTCGGCGGGCCTTCATTGGCCGTTAACCGCTTTTTGGAACAGTATATGCGTGAGCAAAATATTAAGATGAGTTTTGCCTTAGGCGGTACTAGCAAAGCTATCTGTGACCTGCAGGATAAGGGCCTAGTGAAATACATTTTAGATACCCAGGATTTTGATCAGGGTGCGATTGAACACTTTACTTCCAATCCCAATCATCTAGAAACTGATTTAAATCAGTATGCCAACCCATCCAACAAGGGTGCTCTGGTGAATAACTTGGACTACGTGATTCTTTCCGCTTTGGAGATCGATACCAAGTTCAACGTTAACGTGACTACTGGATCAGACGGTATTTTGCGTGGCGCACCAGGTGGTCACCCAGATACCGCTACTGGCAGTAAGTGCTGCATTATTGTGACACCGTTGACTCGGGGACGGATGCCAACAGTTTGTGATGATGTGGTGACCGTAACTACGCCAGGCGATAGTGTGGATGTCTTGGTGACCGACTACGGGATTGCTGTTAACCCAAAGCGGCAAGACCTGATTGATTGTCTGGACGAAGCTGGTATCAAGCACGTGACGATTGAGGAACTTCGCGATAAGGCTTACAGTTTAGTTGGTAAGCCCGATAAGCTGGAGTGGGAAGATAAAGTCGTGGCGATTCTTGAAGCCCGCGATGGGACTATCTTGGATGTCGTTCGCAAGGTAAAACCGTTTGAGATTTAAGAAGTGAAATAAATTAAAAATAGCTGCTGTTAACTGGCAAGTAAAACCTGTCGATTAACAGCAGCTATTTTGAGTTATTTAGCTGGTTTTACAATTCCTAAGTCGATCATGGACTGAGCAGTTGCAATAATGGCATCCTTGGCTGAACGGGGTTGCCAATGAAGTAGCTTCTTTGCTTTGGCGTTACTGGTTTCGGCATAGGTACCAGCCACTGAAGCCACCATTTTAAGCATGGGGTCGTTGATGGCTTGCTGGCGGATGACTGCTGCTGGAATGACCTTGGTTGGTAAATTACTGGCAAATGTTGGGAAGGCGTCGCGTAGGATATTAGCCACGTCTAGGAACGAAAGGGTTTCGCCAGTCGTTGCTAAGAACCGCTGACCAGCTGCTTTTGGTGAAGTCATGGCTATGATGTGTAAACTAGCCACATCACGAACGTCAACGTAGCCTGAATCAACTTCTGGAACGGCCTTGATCTTGCCTGCCAGCATTTCCTGGATTTGAATGTTTGAATGGGAGTAGTCGGCTGATAAGACCGGACCCATGACGGCGACTGGGTTCACCGTTGCCAGTTCGAGGCCACTATCGTCATTGGCGATAAAATCCCAGGCGGCCCGTTCTGACAGTGTTTTGGATTTTTGGTACGGATGAATGTTTGGCTGAGTTAGATCAGACCAATCTTCTTCAGTAAATGGCGTAGTCTGGTCACGGTGACCGGCAAAAATCGCACCATAAGCAGAAGTCAGCACCACCCGTTTGACGTGAGCTTTCGCAGAAGCACGCAATACACGGAGAACCCCGTCAATTGCTGGATCAATCATTTCGGACTCATCTTTAAAGTTCAAGGTTGGTGTGGGTGAGGCGGGGTGAATGACGTAGGTTGCGCCCGTCATAGCTTCGTCCCAGTGAGCATCGTCGGTTAAGTCAGTTTCGATAAATGAAAGACCTGAAAGATCAGTTATGTCACCGTTCTTGAGCATTTGTTTGATGTGCTTATTTTTACTTAAATTCCGGACGGTTGTTCGAACGGCGTAACCCTGTTGCAGTAACTGTAAAATCGTGTGGCTGGCAATAAAGCCACTGCCACCGGTGACAACGACTAATGTTTTGTTTGACATAATTTTTCCTCCTTAAGATACGTTACACTTGTAACTTCACTGGAAGTATCCTACACTGTAAAAAAAGTGAAAACAAGCTAAATGACGGCATCTGTGACAGATAGGAGATAGTGATATGTCAGCGACACAACACGCACAGCAGATTAAACAGGATTCAAAACAGTACCTAACCACCGCATTATTTCAGTTACTGGCAACCAAAGATTTAAACGATATCAAGGTGACGGCACTGGTTAAACGGGCCGGTGTGAGCCGAATGGCATTTTACCGTAATTTTGATACGCTTGAAGATGTGATCCTACAATATTTTGGACCGAAAATTCAAAGTTTGTTCAACGATGTTATTTTACAGGTGCCGGAAAAACAAAAGTTGGGTGATATGACCGAATTTTTTCAAACCCTGTCCACTGAATTAAAGTTGGCGGTGGATCGACGGTACGAGTACTTGATTCGGCGGTTATTTAACGAGAACATGGTGCGCTATTATGATCAGCACCAGGTCTGGAAACAATTATCAGCAGATGAGCGTCATTACTGGGTGGCCTTCATGAGCGCCGGTGTCTACGCAATTTGGCGGGAATGGCTGCTAAATGATCAGTCGGAACCTTTATCTAAAATTCATGTGCTGATTCGTAAATTTCAGAATGCGACTATTGATGCTTTGATTGAATGATGAGGGGTGGAAAAAATATATTTAATTATTTTCTAAAGGGGGAATAGTATTGCACAAACAACCAAAAATAACGGCACAAACTAAGCAAAATTTTATGAAAGCCTTTATGGATCTAAACAGGCATACACCGATTGAAAAGATTACCGTTAAGTCGCTCTCCGACAAAGCAGGCTATAATCGGGCGACATTCTATAACTACTTTGCGGATGTTTATGACCTCTATGAATCTGTAGAACTATACGTTTTTCGTAAAATCAAAGCCAAAATTGAAGCTAATATCCGGCACGTTGATGCGCAGCAAAACTATATCGAAAACTTTACTTCGATAGCATTTCAATATAAATCATATTTGGAAATCATTTTGCGTAATCCAAATAGCGATTATTTCACGACTCAGGTAAAAACTTATCTTACAAATTATTGGATTCAGGAACTTGATTTACCAAAAAATGATATTAAGGTGCAATATCAACTTAATTTCTATCTTTCAGCCGTAATGGCTACAGTTAGTCATTGGTTGAGAAATCAGAATGATATGACAATTACCGAATTGGCGGCGTTTCTGCAAACAATGTCGTCTCAAGGAATCTTACCTAATATCCTAAGTAAAATGACAAAGTAATCATACAAATACCTTTACTATCTAATCTTCTTTTTGACACTTGCTGTCTGATTGTTGATTGATGATAACTTTTACTGCTAATACCATAAAAGTATAAACAACATATGGAGGAATTAGCATGAAATTCTATCGTAATAATTGGTATTACTGTGGCGGCATTATCTTCGTCGCACTAGCATATTTAGCCGGCTTTTGGCGAGATAGTTTTAGTCATTTACAGCTTATTTTAACTTACAGCTACATGGCGATGCTCGTTCATCAATTTGAAGAATATGGTATGCCAGGTGGTTTTCCTAGTATCTTTAACATTATCTGTTGCAATGAATCCGAAGTACCTGAGCGCTATCCGCTTAATGCCAATGGTGTCATGATTAATAACGTCTTCATGGCCTATCCCTTTTATATTCTAGCTATCCTATTTCCTAACGTCATTTGGTATGGTTTAATCACTATCGGTCAAGGCATGGTCCAGATCGTTAACCACGGATTTTATAATAATATCAAGCTCAAAAGTTGGTACAATCCAGGCCTAGCTTCTGTAATTGTTCTTCATTGGCCATTGGGTATATATTATATTTGGTATGTAGCAAGCCATAATCTTGCAACGCCAACAGACTACGTCATTGGTTTCGTTGGGGCTTTCTTGTCAACGCTGGTACTATGGCTCGGACCAGTACGCATCATGCGCAATAAGAAGTCTCGTTATTCTTTCCCCGATAAAGAAATGTATGGTTATCAAGCCAATAGGATTAAACAAAGACTAAATCATATGCGGTGAATCATGAACAATCTCCATGCAACCACAACATCAACTGGCTTTTTGTCGGCAACAGCCATAAACTAAAAGGTAATCTAGATGATGGGTGGAGATTAAGATAATTGAATATAAGAATGACGTTAAATTAGATGTACCAACTTTCCGTGATTTAATTAAGCGGACGACGTTAAACCGTCAGTTAGATGACGATGACAAGTTACAGCGGATGATTGATAATGCCGATTTCCTATACACCGCTTGGGATGGGGATCAAGTCGTTGGGTATACCCGTGGATTAACGGATTACGGTGATGTGACCTACGTTGCCGATTTAGGGATTGATCAGGTATACTGGCACCAAGGGATTGGCCGCCATTTGCTGCAGATGATTGACGCCCAATTTGGTGAAAAGCTCCATACCGTTTTATTTGCTTCAAAATTGGCCGAAAACTACTATGCCAAAGTTGGTTATACCAAGAGTGACCGTGGCTACACTAAAAGTCCACACCAGTGAAATGAAATTGAACCATTATAATCATTGTCACGAAAAGCGACCGTTCAGAGTGATCTGACGGCCTTTTTTGATTGACAGACTGAACTTAATCAGTCTTAATAAGGACAGTAATAACTAATGTGGGGGAAGTAAGATGGGACTACTATTATATTTAATATTATTTTACGGGATTTATCGTTTGGCCGGGAAGGCATTACGATTTGAAAAGGTGACCCGGTTTGAACAAAGTACGGTGCCAGCGTATGCCATGGTGATGTTTTTGCTGACGATGAGCTGGACCAGTAAGGAGATCATTGTACTGGCTGTTCTAGTGGTGCTGTCAGCTGGTATTGGCTGGTTTCAGGCCAGCCAACTAGAAGTGAAACACACCAGTGAACATGATCGACATGGCCGGCCAATCATCCTGATCAAGAAGAATTGGCCTTACCTAGCTGGTTGGGTGGCCGTTTTTGTGCTTGGCGTTGCAACGGAGATCTGGCACGTTGGTGAGGTTTCCAGTGGTGAGGTTATTAAGGAATTAGCGGTTGAAGTGCGTGGAGAACTGTTTTCTTTCATGCAGTTTGGCCATAGCTATTCGTGGTATATTTGGGCCATTTCAGCGGTTTCAAGTCTAATGTTTTCACGGACTTTACGGCAGAAAGATGAACTGATTTCAGAAGCGATTAAGCGACCGGACCGCGGACAGCATAAGGGGTTGAAATAAGTTACTAAAGTGATTTTTTTAAATGAAATTTTTGGTTGATGAGGTCTATTCTGTTAATAGACGTTAAGGGAAGAGGTTTTTGCATGTATAAAAAAATGATTGCTGGGTTAATCGGCTTGGCAGCCTTTGTTACCGTTAGTGTTGGTGCAACTAATGCCAGCGCTTCATCAGCAACAGTACAGATCAACGGGACAACAGTCACCAGACAGCATTTACGTACGAGTACTTACTATCAAACGACCAAAGCCACTAAGATGAGTTTAGAATACGCTAAAATCGATTCCGCTACGGATAAAAGTTATTCCAAAACAATTACCTTACCTAAGGGGACGATTATTGCCGGTAAGTTAACTAAAAGTAGCACGACTGGTAAGATGAATGCTGACATGAGTCTTATGGGTGACCTTGTAGGTGGTGAGCCATTACATTATACGCTCGTGAATAAAGCGGCTAAAAAGGGTTATGTAGCTGATGGATTAGGAACTTCGACAACGCCTAGTGCCTTTAAGCGCGTTTCGACCCCTGCGTATATCCCAACCTGGAGCTATGGTGACCTATACTTAGGCGGAAGTTCAGCTGCTAAGCAGTTTCTAGCCAGTTATCCCAATCAGAAAGTCCAAATTACTACCGATGGTTACGTTGAAGTTCATCAAAAAGGTTCAGCTAAAAACTGGGAATTCTACTACGCTAACAAGCCAGTGACCGCGGCTAAAATTAAAAAGACGACAGCCAAGGGTACTACTCGATACCTTTATTTAAGCTCATCATTAAAGGGGATTAAGACGACGCGTGTTGGTAACAAAGGTGCTTATGAATATCGCTTAGCCTTAAAGAATTTGCACGATCCATTAAAGCTACCGGCAATCAATGAAGATTCCAATGTGCCAACCTTTGTTAGCCGTTACTCGCTAGGCGGTGTTGCTTATTACACGCCAATTGTTGATTGGAATTCGTCTGATTTCTAATTCATAAAAGTAATCAATAGAGTTAAAGGGACGTCAGCCGATGTCCCTTTTTTGGTATGGGGTTTTTGCAGAACGATATGATGGTAATCACGGGTTATCTCGGTTAAACTTAACTAAATTGAGCTGAGGCACTTTAAACAAAATAAGGGAGCATTCCGCATGGTTTGGTTATTACTCATATGGTTTGTGATATTAATTGTATTGGGGCTGGGCTACTTTGTTATTCAAAGGCGATACCGAAAAATTGTCCAGATGACGTTTCCCAACATGACACGGCAGGATCGACTCATTCGTAATTGGCGAATTAAAGACTATTGGTTGGAGAGTTCTGTTTCAGCAATTTATTGGCATTATTTAAAATTAGTATTAAACGGTTTTGCATTATTGTCGGCTGGTGGGTTTTTAAGTGCTGGGCTAGGCATGTCTTTGGTTACCCAGTATCAGGCATTTCTATTATTAATGGGATTTGTATTTTACTTGGGAATTGCGTTTTGGCTGCTCGTCGGGTTTAGTGTATTGATTAGCGGCTTACGAATTTATCCCAAGCGCCGAGTCTTAAAAAACTATCTATCGGCGCATAGTGATAATCGGCTGAAGATGGTTGTGTTACCAGAGAGAATGACACGGTTCATCATCATCTGGCATGGAGCGGGAGTTATCTTTGCCTGGCTGACGGTCGCTATTTTAGTCATTATGATGAAAGTTTAATATAGCGCGTTTGATTTAATAATTTATCAAATACCAAAACAGCAACCCTGCTCGGATAAGCAGGGTTGCTGTTTTTAGTATTTGCATATTACTTAGTCTCGGTCCAATCCTGCTTCAAGCCTTTACCGCCAGCTTCAAAAGCACTGACGATGCAGTCCCTTAGTAGTAACATTTCATCGTGATCTAAATCCTGAGTAACTTTACCAAAGAATTGATCAACGTAGGCCTGCAGTTTTGGATCAGCTGTCCCGTCTTCCGTACGTGTTCGGGCGTATAGATCAACGTGGCAGGCTTTCAGATCTCTGTTGAAGGCTTCGGCTTTGGTATAAGCTAATTCTGAACGAACCTTTTCCAGCTCTTGCGTTAAGGCTTTTTCACGTTCAGCGTTCATTACCTGGTTCTTTTCGGCTTCGTTTTCTAAAATTGGATTTCCTTTGATTTGAGTCATGTTGCCACCATTCCTTTGCGTTAGAGATTATTGTTAGTTAGCTACTATATTAATGTAGCAACTTTGCTGACACGAATGCAACTCTTTTTAGGGTTATGGTAAGGGTGTTTATAATATTTAACTCAAGTTGTGCCCTTATCTTACTTAAGCTTAGCCAAGCGCTTTGCAGGTATACAAAATATTCATATTATGATAAAATTATGAGAATGCAAAGCAAAATTTGTAAATTTTCACATAAAGTCAAAGCCAGAGTAAATCTTCTGGCTTTATTTGGTATTGATGGTAATTACTAAATAAACCAAGTACATATTATGTAGGAAGCTGAGGATAGTTTTGTGAATAGACTCAAGATAAAAAATAAGGCTAGATCTGCTAGTTTTGCGCCCGCCCGCAAGTTAGTTCAACGCAGACAGTATTTAAGAAAGTACGTTTGGACCGGTAATTTGAACGTGCTGGCCGAATCCTGATACATAAATGATTCAAACTAGAAAAGAAGTCCGGTTACCATCACTTTTTACGGCCAATTTAATGCTCAATGCGGGCGCAGCATTTATGTGGCCATTAACGACTGTTTACATGAACCAAACGCTGGGGGAGTCATTGACCACCTCCGGCACGGTCCTGTTGTTCATGTCGTTATTGATGATCGTCGGCAACTATATCGGCGGCATTATGTTTGATCGATGGTCGCCTTATTTAGCCGGGTTGATCGGTTCAGGGATGTCCTTGGCAGCCATCATCATTTTAATTTTCTTTCATAGCTGGCCAATCTATGCCATCATGCTGTTCGTTGTCGGTTTTGGCGATGGTATTAGCGCGACGGTTGAAAATTCTTACGCTGCTGCGATCAAGTCAACTTCGACGCGACAGGTTTTCAATTTAATGTATATTGGTATCAACGTTGGTGCGGTTATCGGGACGTTATTAGTTGGGTACCTCTTTGATCTTGGCATTACCCTGGTCTTTTTGGTCACATCGTTTTGTTACATTATGTTATTTTTGCTGATGTTGACCGAGTTTAAGGTTGATGTTACACCAACTAAAAACACTAAGGAGAACGGTGCGACAGTTGCCAAGGCCAATTTACGGGTCATTTGGCTAGTGTGCCTGATGATCTTTGCGATTTATGCCAGTTATACCCTGTGGGAAAGCGTTTTGTCAGTGCACATGACGAATCTGCACATTCCGTTTAGAAATTACAGCCTATTGTGGACGCTGAACGGCATTCTAATCGTCATCGGACAGCCACTGAGTAATCGCATCTTTACGAAGTACAAGATTTCGACACAAGCTGGTTTCGGCATTCTCATTTTAGCACTGTCATTCTTTTCGCTGATTTTTGCCAGTCATTACGGTGCTTTCGTGGGAGTGATGGTTATCGTGACCCTGGGCGAAATGATTGGCTTTCCGGCCATACCAGTCTGGGTCGACGAGTTGGCTAAGAATGGCCAAAAGGGGAAATATCAGGGCATGTATAACGTTGCCCTTTCCCTAGGCCGAGCAATGGGGCCACTAGTTGGTGGGGTGATGATCGATTTATTCAATTATCGCATCCTATTTTTAACGGCTGGTTCCGCCATTTTGCTGACAATGTGTCTGGCACTGCTGGCCAATTCACGTTTATTAAAGACTAATCACTAACTACAGAAAAGACGCAGGCAAGTTTCCAATTTGGAAGCTTACCTGCGTCTTTTACTATTTACGGTGATTATGATTACCTAATGAGCATCCAGCCAGCGTTGCGTTTCCGCCATCCATTTGACACGGAGGTTGGGAAGACCAAACTCTTCCATTGCGTGCCAGGATTGCGGGAAGCGGGTCATTTCGACAGCTACGTGACGGTGTTTTAAGGCGGAATAGAATTCCTCTCCTTGTGAGATTGGACAACGCTTATCCCATTCGGAACTCATCAGCAGAGTCGGGGTAGTCACGTGGTCAGCATAGGCTAATGGTGAAAAATGCCAAAGGGTTGCGACGTCATTCGTTTGAGCCAGTAATTCTTGTTCGGTGAAGGGTACCCCGATATCGCTGGTACCCACAAAGCTGATGAAGTTAGTCAGTGGATTTTGAACCACCGCACCAGCAAAACGGTCAGTGTGCCCAATCATCCAAGAGGACATAAAGCCGCCATAGGAAAGGCCACCAACGTATTGCTTTTTTGCATCAAACTCTGGGTGATGCGCTAAAACGTCATCCAAGCCGCTCAAAAGATCAGTATAGTCTTTTCCGCCATAGGCACCTTGATTGGCTTTCATAAAGCTCAACCCGTAACTGGCACTGCCACGTGGATTCAGTAGGACAACACCGTACCCGGCTGCCGCAAGAACTTGCATTTGCAGGAAGAAACAATCACTCCAAGCACAGTGCGGGCCACCATGGATGTATAAAAAGAGTGGCAGGTTAGTCTTTTTAGAAGTGAGCGGCCTTATCAGCCAGCCCTCCAGTTTGAGCCCGTCTTTAGCGTGATAAGTGAATTTTTCGGGTTTGGAGAAGGCATGCGCTTCATCAAATGTTTGATTGACGTCGTACTGGTTGACGAGGGTTCCGTCTTTGGTGATGGTGCCAAGAATTGAAGGTTGAACGCCTGAGGTATAACAAACTAATAACTCACCTTCAGAATTGACCGTCCAATCAGTCACTCGCAGATCATCCTCAAAGAGAACCTGGTTTTGAACGCCATCTGAGCGATAGAATTTACTGTGCCCGCTAACGTTCGTTCGGAAATAAAAGTCAGTTTCATTTAACCACGCAAAGGGACGGCGGCTAAAGGTAGCGGTGCTGTCAGGGAGATACAGCATATCACTAATATTTTCATCCAAGTCACTGCTGACATCCGTGAACTTTGAATCAGCGAAGTGGTATTCATATAATAGGTAGCTGCGATAAGCCTTGGTTAAATTATTTTGCACGCTGATCAATAACTGCGTTGCTTTGGGCGATAAGGCTGCCGTAATAAACTTCCAGTTTGGATAGTCCTGGGTTAAATTTTGTAATTTTCCGGATTTAGTATCCAGGACAGAAATGCCGTTACTATCGTTATTTTCGTCATCTGGAAAGTTATCGAGGATCAGCACAAGCTTGGAACCAGCTGCATTTGAATCACAAAGCTTGAAGTCAGTCTGTGAACTGAACAGTTGTTTTTGAGTCCGCGTATCAGCATCGTATTCGTATAGCTCAAACGTGGCATCCTCAGGTAGAAAACCATATTCATCGGCGAAGTAGTGTTCTTTTCGGATGTGCCGAACTTCTGGAAACTGTGCATCGGGTGTAATGGGCTGCTCAGCGGTCTGCATGACCTTAAAGAAAACCTTATTGGCGCCATTAGCAGTGACAAAGGACGCCACAGGGAAGGGGCTCACTTGGCTATCTGCTTGAGCGGGTCGGTGTTCAAACAAGGTGAAGGGGGCTTCTGGAGTCACCTTGCCCAGATAATAGAGGTTGTCTTTGGTGACATGGGCGTCCTTAGAAGCGAACAAGGCTGGATTAACGGCGCCTTCAGGTTGATAGTCCGCATTGAACGTCACGACTTGGGGCGCGTAATCGTTCTGGTCGCGGTCGATTTGATTGTTAGTAACCAAGATTTTATCGTGTTTGACAACCGGTTGACTCAGCGATTTTAGTTCATACAAATCTTCTTTTGAGAGCGCTTTTTTCATGGCGAATCTTCCTTTGATCATTTTATTTTGCGAGGTAGGCATTCTTTAAATACAAGCCTGAGGAACCTTCATAACTCAGATTTTTCAAGTTAGGGTTGTTGAGATAAACGGATTGACCTTCATCCAATGGAATGATGGCTTGGTCATTCATCAGTGTCTTTTCAGCATCTTGGAAATCAGCATACCGTTTTTGCGGGTTAGAAGCGTCCGTGGTGGCTGCGGCGTTGACGTCAGCATCGTAGGACTTATTGCTGTAAGCACCCATGTTGATACCGTTATTGGTAACAAAGTGTGGCATCCAATCGGATAGATCAGGGTAGGACTGCGTAAAGCCGAAGGAAACCAGGTCAAAGCCATTACCGCTTTGCATCTTGGTAACAGCTTGAGTTTGAGGTAAGAGGGTGACGCTGACTTTCAAGCCAGGCAGTTTTTCAGCGGCAGCTTGGACGTATTCGGCGTAGTTCTTCTCATCGTCAAAGCCTAGATAACGAAGCGTCATACTCTTGGTGCCGAGTTGTTTTAGACCCTTAATCCAAAGCAGTTTGGCAGCTTTAGGATCGTACTTCACTGCTGATGCAGTATCGGTATCGTCCGCGAAGTCTTTGCCAGTGGTTGGGTTTTTAGTGGCGTCATGGGGCAGGTAGCCCGTTGGCACTTTAGAGCCATTTTTAAGGACGTTATCAACCAAAGCTTTTCGGTCGATGCTCAAAGACAGTGCCTGACGGATGTTTTTATTTTGAAGTGCTTTAGTACGGAAATTCAGTGCTAAAAAGTCTGTTTGACCGCCTGAGTAGGTAGTGTATCCTGGTTGATGCTTTTCTTCGGCAGCTTGTTGGCCATTTAAGGTAACACTATCCAGTTTCTTAGCTTGATATTGAGATAGCGCGGTTTGAGGATCTTTTTCCACTTGGTAATTGACCGTATCTAATTTCACATTATCTTTATCCCAGTAATCCTTGTTCTTGTTCAACGTCCAACTATTTTTGGATGAGTTCCAATTATTGAGCGTAAACGGACCATCATAGACCATTTTGTCTGAACTCGTACCGTATGCGGAGCCGTATTTTTCGACGGTCTTTTGATTTTGAGGGAAGAAGGTGGTGAACGCTACCAGATACTTAAAGTAGGGCGTTGCGCTGTTTAATGTAACTTGTAAGGTATCTTTGTCCAGTGCCTTTACCCCCAATGAATCGGGTGCTTTCTTCCCGGTTTCAATGGCGTTGGCATTCTTAACAGGTGCGTAGAGATAGGCGTGTGATGATTTCGTACTAGGGGTGACGGTTCTGCGCCAGCCATACACGAAATCTTGAGCCGTTACGGGATCACCGTTGCTCCATTTGGCATCAGCGCGTAGATGGAACGTGTAGACGGTGCCGTTATTTGTTGGTTTAACCACATCTTTGGCAATTCCGGGGGTGACATCGGTTGAACCTTTTAACTGATATAAGCCTTCCTGGGTGTTGTTAGCCACTTGCAGATCCTGGATTTGGGTGGCCATCGAAGTATCTAGGGTACCGACCTGTTGCGATGACATTAAATTGACGGTTTGCTTAGCATCTCCGGCAGCCGAACTTGACGCACAGCCTGCGAGGGCGAGACCAGCTAAACCAACAAGAGCTAATGATATGTATTTCCCGTGTTTCATATGTAAAACCTCCAAAAAATAATAGTTTGTTATTGGCTGATAGGAAATGAAAAACGCCCCATGGATAAAATATCCATAGGGCGTCTCCGCGGTACCACCTATCAGTCACTTAGCAACAATATATGTATGTGTAAGTCTCAGTGTTGGCATTATGAGCCAACGGCACGATAATGGGTGCAAGACCATTGGCTAACTCGCGCTAACCACCTTTCCAAGTTGATTGTTCACCATTGATACGCCACTTTCCTGTTTCAGCCCTATCAGGAATCTCTGTGAGTTTAGTATCGGCTATAGACTTTTCAAAACGTTTTTAATATTAGATTTTAATGTGCAAATTATGTTTGTTAATGAGAATACAATTACAATAATGCTCTTTTTTCTAATTGTCAAATTCATTTTGATGCTTTTTTTAAATTATTTTGCGGTTTGAGTGATTAAACTTCATAGATTAAGCCGGTTAGCATTGGTTTGAAAAGTGGTGATTTAAAATTTAAGCTAGTTGAAAAAATTCCCGAATTAATTAAATGCTTGACAAAGAATGAACGTTCAGTTATATTGGGCTCATGACAAACAGCTAACTTTAAATGAACGTTGCTTAAAGCCAATAAGGGCTTTTTATTTTTGGTAAATAAAAGAATGAACATTCATAAACAAACAATGGAGGAAATCAAAATGATTAAAAAAACGGTTTTAATTACCGGTGCTTCAAGTGGGATGGGTTATGCAGCAACTCAGTTATTCGCACAACAGGGTTGGCAAGTCTATGCCGGTGCCCGCCGTGTTAACAATATTCCGGTTGGTACGGGGATTCATCCGCTGAGTTTAGATGTTACGGATGATGATTCTAGAAAAAATTTTGTTCAAGCAGCTGAAAAAGAGGCTACCTTAGACGTCTTGATCAATAATGCCGGTTATGGCGAATATGGTCCGTTGGAGGAAGTTAGTCTAGAAAAGGTTCGTCGCCAAGTGGAAACTAATTTATTTGGTGCGGCTGAGCTAACTAAATTAGTGTTACCGCGGATGCGTCACCAGCATACTGGCCGGATTGTTAATATCTCATCATTAGGTGGTGACATGTATTCAGCTCTTGGTGGCTGGTATCACGTGACCAAGCATGGGTTAAATGTGTGGTCGGATGTATTAGATACCGAAATTCGGCAGTTTGGCTTGCGTTCAGTGGTCGTTGAACCCGGTGGTACCCAGTCTTCTTGGTCAGATATTGCCATGGGTTCCATTGAAAAGAACGTTGTGCCAGACACGCCATACCGGTCTTTGATCGATGGCACGTTGAGCGTGATTCAACGGGTCGGCAGTCATTCAGCAGCAACCTCGGCTGACTTAGCTAAAGTGTTTTACCGTGCTGCTACCGATCATAAGCCGAAACGACGGTATTACTTTAGTTTTAGCGACCGCATGATGAGTCGATTGGCTCGCGTGCATCCAGGAATCTTCCATCAGTTGATCATCAGTATGGCGGCACGAGCTGCCCGGTAAAATAAAACGAACCTCCTAAGCTGACAGAAATGTTAGCTTAGGAGGTTTATTTGGTAAATCATATTACCAGGCAACTGGACCATGGGTGTTACTAAAGGTTGCAGTATCTTGATTTGTGGCATCGGTAGCTAGTTCAACAACTCGAGCAACCCCAAATTCAACGGGCTGGGCACCGAATGACTTCGCCATTTCGGGGGTGGCACCACCAAATTCAGTGGCGACCATACCGGGATCTACGGCGTTGACAGTGATTGGTAACTGAGCGTTCTTAAATTCCTTAGCCAGTTGCACGGTATACATGTTGGCAGCGGCTTTCGCGGATTGATAGCCAACAGCCACGGCATGATAAACGTCAGAATCCGGGTTAAGGGCTTCCGTCTTTGAGCCCATCATGCTAGACATGTTGATGATCTTAGCGGTAGGCGCCTGTTTGAGTAAAGGCAGCATTTTTTGCGTCACATCAATGAGTCCAAAGTAGTTCACATCGAAATCAGCGTGTAACAGCTTGGCATCAACGGTTGAAGGTGCTTTGCGACCATCGAAAGCGGCACCAGCATTGTTGATCAGGATGGACAGTTGACCATAGTGCTTCTTCAATGTTTGGGCGGCATCAGTTACGGATTGCGGGTCAGTCACGTCTAGTTGAACAAAATCCACGTTCAAGCCCTTGTCAGTTAATTTTTTTGCAGCGGCCTCACCTTTTTCTGCGGTACGTGCACCAATAATGACGTGCTGGCCCTTTTCTGCCAGTTCTTTGGTCATTTCAAAGCCCATACCCCGGTTTGCACCGGTAACAAGTGTCAGCGTTTCAGTTTTAGTCATAAGATAACTTCCTTTCAAATCAATTGCTTGTGAGTAGAAAACATTGTTGTGATAGTGGTGTTTTTAGTTGTAATTTTGAAACTTTGACTAGTCTAGCACGCTGGTGTTACACTAGCGCAAGCTAAAAAATAAAAGAATTTTGGGAGCCGATTATGCAAACCATTAAACAAGTTGCCGAACAATTTAATGTGACCTACGATACGTTGCGCTACTACGAAAAGATTGGCTTATTACCGCCAATCAAACGTGGTGCGCAAGGTCGAAGAGAATACGGTGCAGCTGAAATTGAAGCATTGAACAAGATCGTTCATTTACGACAATTAGGCGCATCGATTGCGGAATGCCAGCAAATCATGAAATTGTCTGAGAATAGTCGCGATGTCGCTACGTTTGATGAAGGTATCGCCATTTTACAGCGATTGGATCAGGAGCTGAACGAACGAATTGCACGAATCAACCAGCAAAAGGGCTTTTTAAAACAGAAAATCGGTCGCTTTGAACAGGCTCGACAGGAACTTGAAAATGGGTCTAAAAAGGCCGCCGCTCACAGTTAGCACAGGCGGTGTAACTGCATTTTAAAGAGAAAAATTTAAAAAAGTAAATAAAATCATTGACAAAGAATGAACGTTCAGTTATATTATTGTCATGCCAAAAAAAGATAATCCTAAATTAGCAGCCATCAAACAAGCCGTTTTAGATCTGACCCTTGAAGAAGGGTACCAGAACCTCAGCATGTCCAAGATTGCGAAGAAGGCCGGTGTGTCACCTGCGACCATCTACCTGACATATACCAGTAAGGAAGATATGTTAACTTCGCTGTACTTGGAGGCACGCGAGAATCTGGATTCGCAGATGCACGACTTAGGCGAGACGCAAGCTGATATCCAAACCCAAATTAAAAAGATGTATGAGAACTATATTCGCGTTTTGTTAGAAAGGCCGCAGCAATCGTTGTTTATGAATGTCGTGAACAACAATCCAACATTGATCAACGCGGATGTTTATGACAAAATGATTCGCCAGGATAATGGTGTCCGTGAGTTACTTAAAAAGGGTCAGCAGCAAGGCGTGATCAAGCAGCAAGATGTTGAATTATTAATTGCCTTTACGTTTTTTCCGTTAGATGATTTACTGGAAATGAATTACGTTGCCGGTCGCACGACAACGGATGAGATGATCAAGCAGATGGTTGACATGTGCTGGTCAGCAATTAAAGCCTAAGCAGGGCTTTAATTTTTACAGATTAAAAGAATGAACGTTCACAATTTATTATTTAAAAATTAAAGGAGATTTCATAATGACTAAAAAAGTGGCAATCGTAACAGGCGCATCATCAGGGATTGGTAAAGCAACCGCACTGAGATTAAACGATGAGGGCTATCAAGTCTTTGCCGGCGCTCGTCGGGTTGAGAAAATGAATGATTTGAAACAAGCCGGAATTCTAGTTCATCAACTGGACGTGACAAAACAGGATTCCAACCGCGCTTTCGTTGATTTTGTTGAAGCCAATGCCACTGAAATCGATATCATCGTTAACTCAGCCGGTTATGGGTCACAGGGTGCGCTGGAAGATGTTGATCCGGCTGAGGCTAAGAACCAATTTGACGTAAACGTCTTTGGCCTCATGGCCTTAACGCAAATGATCCTGCCAATTATGCGTCATCAGCATTCAGGCAAAATTATTAATATTTCTTCCGTTGGTGGTCAGATGTACTCACCACTTGCTGGCTGGTATTACGCATCAAAGCACGCACTAGAAGCCTTAAGTGATACATTGCGGATGGAAGTTAAGCCATTTGGCATCGACGTCATCATTATCGAACCAGGTGGCACCAAGACGGAATGGGGTTCAGTTGCCATGGACAAGTTAAAGGCACAGACACCGGCTAATTCGGCATATCACGATTTGGTAGAGGCGTACGAAGCAGGTGGCTTTTCTGGCTTTACTACCACTCCAGAAGAAATTGCTGCATTAATTATGAGAGCTATTAACGCCCGTCGTCCCAAGACGCGTTACCAACCAAACTTTGGGATGAAGATGCTAGTCATCATGGCACGCAAGTTATCTTACAAGCAATTTGATAAAGTGATGGGGCGACAGATGCGCGGGTTGACGAAACATTAATCTAAACTACGGGGGTAAATAACCATGAAATTGATTTTCGATGATCCAACATTTTCTTATGAAACGCTACGAACCTTGAGTTATGCACCATATGGCGGTGCCGATGTTGGCGAAGTCTTGAATACGACCTATGGAATTGAAGAGAGCAACTTTGACAGCTGGTATGCACAGTGGCATCAGTTAGCGGATCGCGTGATGAAGCGAGCTGTTGATTTTGAGAAAGCAAGTCAGATTGTGAGTGCCAGTGAGAATTATTTAAAGGCTTCAAATTACTATCGAGCAGCCGAATTCTTCTTGCATGGCAACCCCGATGATCCGCGGATGATGGCCACTTGGGGTCAGAGCAGGCGTACTTTCCAACAGGGAATGAAGCTGTCAGGAAAAAACTTTGAAATCGTGCAAATTCCATTTGAAGACACCGCTATGCCAGGCTACTTTTATAAAATTGATGACCAACCGCGGTCAACCATGTTGGTTCATGGTGGTTATGATTCAACGGGTGAAGAGCTGTATTTTCAAGTGGCTATCGATGCCTTGAAGCACGGTTACAATGTGCTGACGTTTGAAGGTCCTGGTCAAGGTGCCATGATTCGCGAACAGCATCTCGGCTTTAGGCCCGACTGGGAGACGGTGGTGAGCGCTGCCGTGGATTATTTAGAAACGCGGTCAGACGTTTTGGCGGATCAGATTGTATTGATGGGAATCAGCTTTGGTGGCCTGTTGGCACCTCGTGCGGCAGCTTATGAACACCGGCTGGCTGGCGTGGTTGCCGATGACGGTGTGTTCTCATTTAGTTTCGCGGATGCGTTTGCCGCTCGTGGTCATGAAGTGACGGATACCAAAGTAGTGGCGGCGAAATTACGAACCTTGATGATGCATAGCACCAATTTGCGGTGGGTGATTGAAAATGGGTTATTTACTTTTAATGCTAATTCAATTGAAGAGCTGTTTAAAAAGACGCAAGACTATACGTTGAATGGTGTTGCGGATAAAATTGAATGTCCGGTTTTGGTTGGTGAAGCGGCCAATGATGGTTTCTTTAAGGGCCAGCCAGCAATGCTGTACCAGGCGTTAAAGTCTGACAAAACGTTATTAAAATTTGATTCTGAAGATGGTGCGGAAGAGCATTGCCAGATGGGCGCGTTGAACTATTATAATCAACGGGTGTTTGAATGGGTTGATTCAATCTTAAAGTGATTATCCGCGGTGATAAAAAAGAGCCAACAGCTGTTAGCTGCGGGCTCAAATGAAATTTCATTTTACAATTGCTCTAAGTGATAGTGCCTTCACATTGGCAAATGGAACGTTTTTCGAATCTAGCGCGCCATTGCGCACCGCTAGTAAGTATTCAATCACTGGTGTATAGGCATAAGACATTAAAACGGTATCGGCATCTGGGACAAATTTTTGTTCCTGGATGCCCTTTTTTGATAATGCCAGGAGTGGCTCAAAGCCAGCATAAGCGACTTTAACGTCGATATTAAGCTGACTTAGCAGTGGGGACTGGTTGAACTCACGGATGAGCAGCATATCTTCCAGATGATTCTGCCCGTAGTCGTAAACTAAATCCATGAAGTGGGTCAGTTGTTCAACCGGATCACCATTTAAATCGATACTGTTAATGGCTTCCGCAACGCGTTTTTTGCGATCATAATAAACGCCTCTTAGCAGATCATCCTTGTCCTTAAAATAGGTGTAGACGGTGCCAGAAGCAATCCCAGCGTCCTTGGCAATTTTGCTCAAAGACACAGCTGCAATGCCTTGTTCCATCATGATTTTACTGGTACTGTCTAAGATCCGGGCTCTTTTTTCTTCGTCTCGCGTGCGCATATTTTCACCTCATTAAACGTGCTCAGCCATGAACTGCCAAGCATCTTGCCGTGTTTCAATTGCTTCTGGTAAAGTTTCTTCCCAGGTAAAGCCGTGCCACATACCGTCTTTGATTGTACTGCCGACCGGCACGTTGGCCTTTTTTAGCTTGTCTGTAAAGCGTAACACATTGCTGATCATCATGTCACGGGTGCCGGTAGTCATATAGGTAGCTGGGAACCAAGCACCAATTTCAGCGTACATGGGTGATAAATTAGGATCATGGGGGTCCTTTTTGTCGATATAGGTCTTAGCTAACCGCATCGAAAGGTGAACGGACATGGCATCTCGACGACTATCAAAAACCGTACTGTCACCATCACCACTGATATCAAGGGCTGGACAGAAGAGGATGGCTACTTGAGGCATTTTAAGGCCAGCTGCGTGAGCACGAACCAGCATGGAAGCAGCGATTGTAGAACCCGCCGAGCTGCCCATTACCCGAACTGGCTGTTCACCTAATTCGTTCACCACACCTGCATAGAAGTTTTGGGCTTCTTCTAGTGCAATGGGAGCAGCAGCTTCTGGTGATAACGTGTAGTTAACTGAGTAAACGGGTAGGTGGGTTTCAGTTGCGGCTAATAAGCCGTTGCGGTCGCGTGCAGTTCCCATGATAAAACCACCACCGTGAATGTTTACGATAGCACCTTGACCAGCGATGACATTTTCAGGTGTAATTTTCAGACCGGGGACGTTGTTATAGGTCACTGGTTCAATTTTTAAGTGGTGGCGCTTGATAAGATCGAGTTCAACCTTATCTTCACCATCTTGAAATTGTTTGCGCATCCGCAAAATCATTTTATTTGTGATTGGAATGAAATTGGGAATATCAAAGCCCTTAAAAGTGCTGATAAATTTAGCTGCTTGGCTAGAAACGGTACGTTGCTGAAAGGCATTAAATGTTGTTTTAGGCATAATGTATTCTCCTTACTTTTCCTTAATTGAACGTTCAATCAATTTAGAACTATATTAATCGATCGTTCATTTATAGTCAAGCGCTTTGTTTAAAAAATTTGCAGTGAGAATGGTTAATCAATCAAAAATAACCGTCATCTTCGTGATGATCGGCTATTTTTTTCGATTAGTATTGCACTTAGTTTATAAAATCGTCATACTTAAATACGTAAATAAGGTTTTGAGAGAGACTAATTAACGTATTTATTAGAAGGTATAATTATGACGACAATTAAGGATATCGCTAAATCAGCCCACGTATCGCCGGCAACGGTTTCCAATGCGCTCAACCCTGATTTGGCACGGATGGTGGCACCCGAAACACTAAAACGCATTAAAAAAATTGCTTCTGATTTAGGTTATCAGCCGGTTCATCATCGCATCAAACAGGTGACAACACAGACGAACTGCGCTTTAATCACGACGTTATTTATAAATGATGAAATTGAAGATGAATATTGGCACTTTGTTCGAAAGGGTATTTACGAGACAGCTAGAAAGCGAAATGTGAATATTCAAAATGTGTTTCAAATTCAAGTTGGCATTGATCCGGGAATCGTTGCCAATTATGATGGCGTCATTATTTTAGGCTCATTGTCAGAGCAAGCGATTAAACGATTAAAACACTACAATCCAAATATTATTGTCATTGATGATGTCAACACGAACTGTTCGTTTGTTGATACCATTGGGACCGATTTATATAATTTGACCCTTAAAGCGCTAAACTTACTCAAAAAACAGGCTAACGGTCCGATTGCCTTTATTGGCGGTTACCGGATGGAATTTAGCCTGGACGGTTCAGTCGAAAAAAAGGGTGACGACCTGCGCACACAGGCTTACCGTGACTGGTTAGCGGTCAATCACCAGTCGAAATTAATGAAATTAACCTCTTGGAACACGCAAGCAGGGTTGTCAGCAATCAATGAATTGCTTTCGGAAGTAACTGCGCCAATTGGCGGTTTACTGGTCGCGTCAGATTCAATGGCAATCGGCGTTGTTAAAGGGTTATTGGAACGGCAGATCGTTCCTGGTAAGGATCTGCCACTTATCAGCTTTGATAATATTCATGTAGCCTCCTTTTTGACACCGGCCATTACCAGCTTTTCACTGCCCAAGGAAGTGTTAGGGATTACTGCAGTTAATCAGATCTGCGACTTGATCACGCATCATCGTCAGTGGATATCGAGAACGACGATTCCGGGACACTTGGGTACCGGCGAAACTTATCCGCTGCAAACTTGTTAGCTTAGGGTGTCATTGATGATTTTTAGCGTTTTCCAGAAACGAAATAGCGCTGCAGAAAGTCCAAGGTGGATTATCTGCAACGCTTTTTTTCAGAAAATTGCGACTACTTATTTTAATAATCAAATTGAATTAGGTAAAAGATTAGACTATGATAATAATTGAGCAAAGATTACATATTATAAGGTTATAAGAGGCATGACATGAAAAAAATTCCAGTTGTATTAAGCTTATTAACGGTGGCAACACTAGGGCTTGCCGGTTGCGGCAGTTCTCAGGCCAGCCAAAGTGCTAACAGTACCACTAATAAGAATCAGGATAAGATTTCTGAAGATGAAGGGATTATCAAGACGGCGCGTGACTTTAACGAAAATGGGCATTACAAATCATCCAATAAAGCGTTAAATGGCATCAAGATTACTGATTTAAGCAAAAAGGGTTTCGGTTCGCTTAAAACGGAATATTTCCAAATTCAAAAGAGCAATGATGCGTTTTTGCTGAAACAGGGTAAGCAGCAAAATCAGGCGGCCCAAAGTAATGGGAGCACCAATCTGAATACCAATAATAGCTTTTCAAATTATTCTAAATTTGTTGGTGACTATTCGTTTTACAATTACGATTCCAATCGTCAGCAAAGCGATCTTGTGATTGATTCGGATGGGACCGTTGTTCAGGAAAATAATGACGGGACCAGTTTTCACGGGGTCGCAACGATTTCACCCTCTAGTCAAAGTGGTGTGCTGTCCTATGATGTCACTTCTGATACCAATGATACCAAGTCAATTAATGCGAATGTCAAAATCGTCGTTTCGTGGAGTAACGGTGAAAATGAAACCTATTATGGCTACACTTCTTATGCCGGTGGGGCTGTTTTAACCGATGGCAAGCCATATAAGGGAGATTTGGTCAATGAAGTTTGGGTTCAGTAAATTAGTGGGTAGCCTGCTGCTAGGAGTGATTATGGTGAGTGGCTGTTCAAGAGCTGATCACCAGCCAAGCAAAGCGCAATCGTCCTCTCAATCGAGCCAGGTTAAGGCGAGTTCTGAGCACGCTAAAACTGCCAGCGTGGCACCTAAAGCAACTTCTAAAGCTAATTTAAATCAACGGGACATCCAATCAGTTGAGAAGAAGTGTTTGAAAAAAGCCTCCGGGCAAACGTCGATTTACGTTGATAGCCTGAATGCTAGGCAGCCAGTCATCATGAATAATCGGTCGCAGCGGTCTGCTAGCGTGATTAAATTATTTATCATGGTTGAAACGTTCCGTCAGATAAAGGCGGGCCGACTAACACTTAATCAAGAAGTTTCAATTCCGCAGGCGGATCGCGTCGGTGGTACGGGTGAACTTGCACATCAAAGTGTTAGTCAACTTTCTGTCAGCCGTTTATTAACGCTAATGATTCGAAATAGTGATAATTCAGCGACCAACGTTCTTATCGATCGGTTGGGCGGTCTAACGGTCATTAATCAAGAGATCAACCGGCTGGGCTGCACGCAGACCCGGTTGCAACGAAAAATGCTGGACTATCAAGCCTTAAAGAACGGCAAAGATAACCTGACTTCCGTAAAAGACGTTGGCGGCCTACTGGGAAAGCTTTACCAGCACCGGGTTCTAGGCAATCCTTACGATGCTAAAATGCTACAGCTATTGCGATATAATGCTAATCAAAGTAAGCTGCCGGCTTTGATCAATCAAAAGGCCACTATTTTTAACAAAACCGGTGAGTTTCCAGATTACGGGGTTCAAAACGATGCGGCCATCGTTCAAAAGGGTCACCAAGCCTTTGTCGTCGTGGTCCTTTCCCAACATGGTGTTCAAAGTAAGCAAATCAACGCGATGCAGCAACTAGGCAGTCAATTATATACGATTATTTTCACTCAAAATTAGGTACTACGAAAACAATTTAAAAAAGGGTTCACATTTTTGGCTTGATAATCAGTCAACCGAAAATGTGAACCTTTTTATTAGTTATGCGTTTATTTGGCCTGATTTTGTACAGGTGATTTTTTGATATTGTGGGTTAAAAGTAGCGCCACGACGATCATAGCAATGGTGAGGTAGATGCCGTAGTGAATGCCGTTAGTAAAGGCGACCTGGTGGGGTTTGCCACTGGCTGCGGCGATTCCCAGCCCCAGTAAGCTGGTGGCCAGGGCCGTCGCAATTGCACCGACAATCTGCTGCATCGTGTTCATGATGGTACTGCCATCGGCTGCTTGAGTGCCGGACAGTGCACTGAGCGCGTGCGTTTGGGCAGGTGATAGCGCTAGTGGGCTACCAATCATGATGATGATGTGTGCAATAATGACCAGCATGATGGAACTGGTACTGTTGGTTAGTAACAGGATAACTGCACCAATTAGCGCGATGACCAGGCCAATCTGAGTGGGCGTTTTGGCACCATAACGGTCATATAACCGGCCCGCCAAAGCGGCAACGAAGGCGTTGATGATCCCGCCAGGCAGCATGACGATCCCGGCCAGTGCCACTGGTACAAGCAAGCCTCTTTGAATGTACATTGGCAATAGATACATTGTCGAGAGGATGACGCTGAAATCGAGCATGACCAAGGTAGCACCCGTTCGAAACGCTGGAATGGTAAAGACCCGTAGATTCAGAATCGGGGTTTCCGCATGGACCTGACGGTAAGCGTAAAAGGCTAACACGATCACACCAACTACGAGCAGACCAAGGACGATGGGTGACGTCCAACCGTGGTTGCTGGCCAGGCTGGAACCTGCAACTAAACTAGCGAACCCAACGATTGATTCGATGATTGCGATAAAGTCGGCTTTTGGTCGGGTAATGGTGCCCACGTTTTTCAGACTAATAATGGTAAAGATGAGCGCGATTACTAAGAAGGGAATGAACAGCCAGAACATCCAGCGCCAATTTAAACTGGCTAGTATCAAACCGGTAACGGTTGGACCGATTACGGGCGCAAACAGGATCACTAACGCGCACATACCCATGGCGGCACCGAGTTTGCTTGGGCGAAAGACTTGCATGGTGACGGTAAACATCAGTGGCAAAATGAGGCCAGTCGCAATGCCCTGAATCATTCGGCCAACTAACAGTATCGGAAAGTTAGCAGCCGTGGCCGCAATCAGTGCACCGACAATGAAGTCAGACAGACCAAAGATCACCACTTGCCGGGTGGTGAACCACTTGCTTAGAAAACTTGAAAAGGGCAGCACGATTCCAATCATTAACATGTAGCCAGTAACGAGCCATGACGCGGTGGCAGTTGTAACGTGCAGATTGGCGGTCAGTTTTGGCAGTGCGATGTTCAGGGAAGTTTCACTGAACATGCCGACAAAGGCGCCAAGAATGATGCCAATCATGGCTAGCATGGGATGGTTAACCTGAACGCGAGCCTGATCTGCTGATGTGTGAGTATGATTATCCAATAAATTCTACCTACTTTCATTGTTGCGACCGAGCAGAAAAGCCTGCCGCCGCGGGACGTTAACACCAAGTATTAACTAGGCCAAGGGTTATATTAGCAGAGTTTTGAAAGCAACGAAAGCCTTAATCTTCTACAAAAGGCCAGCTTCAATTGGATTCCAGTGGTTCAATTTAATTACCTTAGATGGTGGGTTTGAGCCAAAAATGATCGTCTAAATTAGCAAAAAAATTTTAAAATTAACCGGATTGTTGGTCACTTTTTGAAGAAAGCTAAAAAAGTCACCTGAACTGATTACAATTCAGGTGACTTTGACGGCCGGTTTAGGATTGGATATTCCTCAACTAGACAGGGAATTATATTGGATTAATGGTTAGCGTAGTGACTTAACAAAGTTGCTAAAAACACAGAGGCTTGCTGATAATCTCGTAGCCGAATGTTTTCGTTTGGAGCGTGCGGTTTCCCGTTCGCATTTCTTACGCCAACGGCAACGATTGGAGCCTTGACAGAGTTGTAAAAGGCCAGCATTGGCCCGCCGCTTGGCTGGTTAGGGACGAGAACAACGTTTTGATCACCGTAAACTTGTTTGGCGGTACTTAGATTTTGCTGGACAAAGGGATCTTGCAGATTAGTTTTAAAGCCCGGTTCACCCAAATTAAAGTGCAGCTTTAAATCTGAAAAACCGTTTTTGATAAGTTGTTTTTGAATGAGCTCGACGCTTTCCTGTGGGTCCTGCCCAGGGACTAACCGGCAATCAAGCTTGGCGTGTGCGCTGCGTGGGACGATGGTTTTAATCCCTTGACCCTCATAGCCAGACGAGAGGCCGTTAATGGTGAGTGTCGGCTGGTTCATCGCTTCGTACATGGGGTGGTCAGTGGCAATGCCATTAACGAGGCCTAAGTTCGCCACTGTTGCTTTCCCATTAAAGCCGGCCTCAAGCTTCTTGACGACTTGTTGTTCATAGGTATCCAATGGTTTCACACTATCGTAAAAGTGATCGACTAATATTTTATGATCAGTGTCCGTTAAACTTGCCAGCCCCTTAACTAACCGCCAAGCGGCATTGTCCACGTAACCCGCCAGTGAGGAGTGAATATCGGTACTGGCAGTTTCGACGGAAACGTCAAAGGAAGCAATGCCCTTGGTGCCGGTAATGATCTGAAACTTTTCAGCGGCATTTTTACCGCCGCCTTCCCAAATCATCGCATCACAGGCTAATTCGTCAGCATGGTTTTTGATGTAGGGCTCAATGTCTGGACTGCCGATTTCTTCTTCACCTTCAACGAAGAATTTCAGGTTACAGGGGAAGCCACCGTGGTTTTTAAAATACGACAGGACGGATAGGCGCGACATTAACTCGCCCTTATCATCGCTGGCACCGCGGGCTACCAATCTACCGTCCATCTGGGTTGGTTCAAAGGGCGCACTGTGCCACTCGTCTAAAGGTTCGGGTGGCTGGACATCATAATGGTTATAAAATAGAATCGTTTTATCGCTTTGGCCTTTAAATGAGGCAAAGACGACCGGGTTTTGGTATTCCGTAAATAACTTTACTTCAGCACCCAGTGACTTAAATTTTTTAACGAGGTAGTCAACCGTTTCGTCAATACCAGTATTTTGAGCCGAGACACTTTTTAACCTCAAGTAAGGCAATTGATTATCGAGATCATTCATTATAAAGTCAGCTATTTGATTAAAATTAGTGGTCAAAGATACCACTCCTTTTCTATAGTTATTGATTTTTAGAGTTATTTTTCAACAGACGTCTACCTTTTTTTCATATGTAAAACCTCCCAGAATAATAGGCTGCTATTAACCGAACGAAAAACGCCCTATGGATAAAATATCCATAGGGCGTCTCCGCGGTACCACCTATCAGTCACTCAACATCAATATATGTATAAGTCTCGTTGTTAGCAATAGTAGCTAACGGGCACGATAATGGGTGCCAAACATTGGTTAACCTGCGCTAACCACCGCTCCAAGTTGATGTTCACCATTGATACGCCACTTTCCCGTTTCAGCTCTATCAGGAATCTCTGTAAGTGCAGTATCGGCTATAGACTTTTCAAAGCGTTTGAATATTAAACTTTATTGAGTAGATTAGAATATGATTACAATAAAGCTAATATTTTAAATTGTCAAATTTATTTTGATTATTAAAAAAGGTGACAGAAAATCGTTTAGTGGAGAAATATTGAATGAAAATAATATGATGAAAGCGAGCATCCAACTTGAGTAATTGGGGTGCCTTTTTAGTTGTCTAAAAAAGAAATTGCAATTTTGGTTCACGTAACTTTTTGAGATTATCTAAAGTGAAGTTTCGGTAACTATCCAATAGCGTAGCTTAAAAGGGGATCCGTTCGAAAAATTGGTATGCGTGATAGTCTGCTATGAAAATAGCATTGAAACTGCCGGCTGATTTGCCGAAGAAGAACGCTCAATGTGTAACTTTGAGCAAATAAGTGTTTGACAAAGTTGGTCCTCATGGTATTATGAAATGGCTAGTTAATTATAAAGTAACTAAGCCATTATTCTGAGAGGTGACTATAATGAAAGCAATCACATTTATGGTTTGTTAAATTTCCATCAAGAAGATTGTCAAAATATGTCTCGTAAATCGATTTACTGTTTTAAACGAACAAATTGAGTCAATCATGCTTGTTGGCGTTGTTAGTAGCATATAACCAGGGGGTATAGATATGGAACAAGGAGCAAATGAGCAGCACCCGGCGATGATGAAAATTGCTTTATTGTCAATCTCGACGGTTTTAACATCTTCAATCGCAATTGCGGCTTCGATTCCGGATTGGCTGAAAGCCTTTCCGCAGCAGTCACGTGCCAACGTTGAGTTACTGGGGACTTTACCATCGTTAACGGTGATTATCTGCATGTTATTAAGCAGCTGGGTCGCCAAAAAGATTGGGACTCGCAGAACCATTTTAATGGGCCTGCTGATTGCTGGAACTTTCGGTATTATTCCGGTCTTCTTTTCAAATTATTATGTCTTATTCTTTGCCCGATTAGGTCTTGGTGCCGGCTTTGGGTTAATTAATTCGCTGGCTGTTAGTCTAATCGGAACTTTTTTCACCGGTCAAGAAAAGGCCAATCTAATGGGTTACCGTGGCAGTTGTGAAATGCTTGGAAACGCACTTTGTACATACGTGGCCGGTCAGTTACTCGTTCACGTTGGCTGGCACAGTTCATTTTGGGTCTATGCGTTGTCATTCCCACTAGCCATTTTGTACTTTCTTTACGTGCCGGAACCAGCACCGTCAAAAGAGGCGGATGGTACGCCGCATAAAGAAAGTATCAACAGTAAAGTGTTTTTTTGGACGTTGATCCTCATTATTTGCCAAATGGCTTACACTGGGTCAACGCTAAGAATTAGTGAATTGGTCACGTCATATCATATTGGGAGTTTAAATGGAATCGCCATTGTGCTGAGCTTTGCGCCCGCTTGCGGTGTGATTTCAGAAATCTTCTTTGGCCGTTTACTGCACGGCATGGGGACGTTCCTGCTGCCCGTCACCATTTTTTGCACGGGTCTCAGTCAATTGCTGATTGCGTTCTCTAATAATTTTGTTTTGACCAGTATTGGCTTCTTGGCAACCAGCATGATCTCAGGGTTAGTGATCAGTTATATTTTGAATCTGGCGTCTGATATTTGCGAGACTAATTCGCTGAACCTAACGACGTCATTGATGCTAGTGGGCTGTAATATTGGACCATTTCTATCACCCATTGTTTTAGGTTGGTTGAACTCAGCCTTTGGCGCAAATAACTTACGACTGAGCTACGATGTGTTTGGCGTTATTTTACTTGGCATGGGTATCGTGATGGTCTTCCTGAGTAAATCAATGTCAGCCAGTTATGCAAAAAATGAAAACGAAAATGGAGGGTTAACCCATGTTGACGAATAAAGAAATTGAAGCAAGATTGTTACCACCAACCGGTAAAATTAAGGTGGTTTTGGATACTGACGCCTTTAACGAAGTGGATGATCAGTTTGAGATCACCTGGGCCTTGACCCGGACGGATAGACTGGATATTCAGGCCATTTACGCCGCACCATTTTATAATGGTCGGGTCTCAAGTCCTAAGGAAGGTATGCAACGGAGCTACAAGGAAATCTTCACCTTACTTGAAAAGGCCGGTGTGCCAAAGGATAAGTATCCGGTTTTCCACGGCAGTACTGATTATTTACCTAGCGATAATACGCCGGTTGCTTCTGACGCCGCCGATGATTTGATCAAACGGGCAATGAGCATGGGGGACGAACCCTTATACGTCGTCGCAACTGGGGCAATCACAACCGTTGCTTCTGCCTTACTAAAGGAACCCAAGATTGCTGATAAGATCGTTATTTTATGGCTTGGTGGCCAGCCATTGGATTGGTCCACGGCTTTTGAATTTAACCTGAGTCAGGATAAATTAGCGGTTAAGGATATTTTGCAGACCCAAGTGCCATTCATTTTGATTCCATGCATGAGTGTGGCTTCCGAACTGGTCACCACGAATTATGAGTTAGACCACTATCTGGAAGGGACCTCAAAATCTGGCGAATACCTGCGGAAAGTGGTTTCAGACTTCATTAACAATGTTAATAAGGAAAATGGGGACGGCGGCATTGCAACCTTAACCACTGAAACTGGCGATCCTTATCTCCGTGATCTGAGTGACTATGACGAGTCGAAGTACGCCAACGAACCTTCTGCAGTGGCCAAGAGTAAGATCATCTGGGATATTTCTACGGTGGCCTTTTTGGTTAACCCATTGTGGACGAAGAGCAGTCTAGTGAGTGCACCGATCTTAACTGATGATGAGACCTGGCAAGCAACCACTGATCAGCACCCAATTCGGGTCGTTCGCCACCTTGACCGCGATGCCATCTTTGGCGATTTATTTACACGCATCAAAGCATTACCTTAATTGATTAATTAACACTAACAATACTAACTACAAAGCCTTACGTTGCGATTTTAATATCGTTTGCGTAAGGTTTTTTGTGTGCTGTTAGAAGTAGTGACTAACTGTGCATTTTAGTAGATTTTGTTTGGTATATTTGCTTAACTGTATTATGATAAATGCACTGAAAGTTGAGGGATCAAACAGATGAAATTTTCACATAAACTTAGCGATGGTGTGCATATCTTGGCATACGTCGATATTTATAAAGATGGTGATCTATCCAGCCAGGCGATTGCGGACAGTATTGAATCTAATCCAAGTTTAGTCCGGCGGCTGATGTCGAAACTGGTCAAGGCTGGCCTGCTCAACAGCACGCCTCGCTTGGCTGCACCGTCCCTGGCGAAACCAGCGTCTGAAATCAGTTTGCTGGCCATCTATCGGGCAGTGGAGGATAATCAACAACTACTCCACATTGACGAAAAAACCAACCCGAAATGTATTGTGGGTGGTAATATTCAAGAAACTTTAAACGACGTCTATCAACGGATTCAAGCGGATACTGAAGCAGCGATGCAGCAGGTTAATTTGCAGGGAATCATTGATGACATTTTGGTAAGAGAACAGACACGAGATAGAGGTTAACCGCTGTTTATTCAAGGGAGATCGGCAATTACCTTTAATCTGTCTAATTTAGGCGTAAGCAAAAACACCCCCAACGCAATGGTAGGGGTGCTTTTGTTTGTTTAGGAACAGATATTATTTATTGATTTGCGATTAATCGAAGACACCAAAGCCGCCGTCCCAAGGAATCTTCTCGCCAGCTGCCAGCGTCATTTGGAGAAATCCAAAGGCTTCAAGTTCACGGGCCCGCTTCAATTTACCGGCATTAAGTACTTTAAGGCCGCTACCTTTAAGCGCTTGAGCAATTGCTTCTTTAGCTTCTTCGAAATCAGAGGCTAACTGAACGGTAACTGGGTGTGAGCCACCAATCTTTTTAGCTGCCAGGGTACCTGCAAAAGTGGTATTGAACCCTTTAACAACGTGAGAATCGGGTATTTCGGCAGCAATTTGAGCAGCTGCTGAACTGTCCGCTGGTACGACTAATTCGTCCCAAGTATCAAAGTTCAATGGATTAGAGATATCGATAACTGCCTTGTTTGCTAAGGCATCTTTGTTAGCTTTTGCAATTCCCAGTGCAGCTTGATAGGGAACCGCCAAAACAACGATTTCACCAATGTTTTCGACTGGATCCTTTGAGTCAATATAAGTGACGTTATTGCCGGCATCCTCAAAGTTTTTGCCGATTGCAGTCCCCATGTTACCCTTACCAAAAATTGTGACGTTTGCCATAGTTAAAAGACTCCCTTCTTTTCGTTTGGTCATTATAAATATTTCACAATATGGTGTCAATATTTAAAGTATTATTGTTGGTACTAAATGCAGTAAAAGAAAAATTAATGCTTGATCATTTGATAGTCGTCATCATAGAACTTACCGTTGCGGATGTCATCTGGCATACCGTCGTACGGTGCTTCAGCAATCACTTGATCATTGTTCTGACCGGCATCACCCATATAAGTGATAGTTGCAAATTCTGGAACGACCATTTTAGGATAAGTGTCGTACTTTTCACGTGATTCTTCCATTAAATCAATGTGCTCATTTTGGTAAGTTACAGTGATTTCTGGATGATCTTGAACCCACTTAGGGAAGAAGATCGTCCCGTTAAGCTTGTGTTCGTTGGGGACAAAATCCAGAGCCACATCGGTACCAGTTGGTTCAGTCCAAGCAATCTTGTAAACGCCTGGAATTAACATATTGATGTGGGCTTCTTGATCAGTGACCCAACGGCCAGCGACCATCCCACCATGAATTCGGTAATCAACGGTGTGATCATTCTTAGCGTACCATTCGTATTCCCAGCCATTGTCGTAGGTATAGATGAAGTGAGTACCCAGAAAATCTTCCAGAGTTTCGAAATGCTTATTCATATTGTTATGGTTTGTCATGTAATTGCCTCCTGTATATCCAAACATGTAATTAATAACATGTATTTATCAATGTAGTTATGATATACTGAGTGAATAAATAAGTCAAGGAGAAAATTTATGGCACAACGAAATATCTTACAATTTATCATTTTAGGACTGTTGGATCAGCAACCGCGTACCGGATATGAGCTGACACAGGCATTCGATTCTGACATCGGCGAATTCTGGTCTGCTAAACACAGCCAGATCTATCCGCAGTTAAGTAAGCTAGAAACAGCTCAGCAGGTGACGCATCACGAGGAAGTGAGCGGCGAAAAGCTGGTCCGTAAACGTTACGCATTAACAACGACGGGAAAGACGACTTTAGAAAACTGGCTGAGTGCTGACACTGAACCCGTAGTCGGCGGTGGCAAAGATGAATTTGCCGTGAAACTCTACTTCATTCAGCGACCAGATGATCCACGCCTGGTACAAATGTTAACGAAACAGGGAGCGTTCCACAAACAAAAATTGACCCATTTGCAGGAACAAATGACACTTAAATTTCCAGCAGGCGCTAGTCAGCATGATTTTGGTCATTATCTGGTGCTTGATCATGCAATTCGGCGGGAGAAGGCTTATACCGAATGGTTAAAAGCCGCTCTGACGGCATGTGAGAAATGAGTGGGGCTGTAATTTGAATTAGAGACTTAATTTTTCGGTCATGAACAAAGAGTCCACAATTATTAACTGGCAGGCTAATAATTGTGGACTCTTTGTATTTTGATAGTTGCTTCAACTGATTTAGTCGAAAGCTGATTAAATTTAAAAAATTAATTGTGCTGATCACTTGTTTTTTCGATGGCTAAACGGTGTTTTTTCCAAGCCACTTTCCCGTAATAAACCGCATAACACAATGCGATAAACGGAATCATATAAAATAACGCTGGCCGCTGCGTAGGGTCAAAAATAATTAGTACGCAAGACAACAAGCTCATGATAAACGCTGTCCATGGGATGACTGGATACCATGGCGTTTTAAACTTTAGTTCAGCAACTGTGTGGCCATCTTTTAGCCACTGTTTGCGAAAATTGATTTCTGACAGAGCAATGGCCATCCAAACGATGACAACAGCTAAACCGGAAATTGAAACCAGTACGAGGTAAACAGTAGATGCGGCAACGACACTAGAAGCGAGGGCAAGAATGCCACCAATCATACTAAGGCAAAGTGCCAACATTGGAATGCCATGCTGATTGGTCTTGGCAATCTTGATGGGAATCGTGCCTTGATTAGCCAGCGACCACAGCATCCGGGTTGAAGCATATAAGCCAGAATTAGCGGCTGATAAAATCGCTGTCAGCACCACAAAGTTCATGAGATCGCCAGCAAAAGGCAGACCAATGCTGTTGAATACCAACACGAACGGGCTTTGATTAACACCGGCTTTTTGCCATGGAATAAGAGCAGACATGACAGTGATACTACCGATAAAGAAGATGATCAGGCGAAAGAGCGTTGTGTGAATTGCCCGGGGCAACGTGGTTTGCGGATTCTTGGTCTCTCCTGCAGTAACACCAATCAGTTCAGTGCCGGAAAAGGCAAAATTAACCGTCAGCATCGTTGTAAAGACAGCTTTAAAGCCGTTAGGAAAGAGCCCATCTTTGAACAGGTTGGAAAACATGGGTGCGTGCTGATAGCCCTTCATATGAAGCACGCCAAACATTGCGCAAGCCCCTAAGATAATAAAAGCAATGATGGCGACCACTTTGATACTTGAAAACCAAAATTCAGTATTGGCGAAAAATTTAACGGACATCGCATTTGATGTGAAAATGACAACCATAAAAAGGACACTCCAAATCCACGTGGGAGAGTGCGGGAACCATTTTGTCATGATCAACCCCGCAGCGGTGAATTCCGATCCTAATGCGACTGTCCAGGTTAACCAGTATAGAATTGCAACCGTAAAGCCCGTACCGTGGCCGATGTAGCGGTCCGCGTAGACGTGGAAGGACCCGGTTTCCGGCATGGCTACCGAAAGTTCGCCTAAACACAGCATGACCAGATAAACGACAACTGCGCCAATGGCGTATGCTAAAATAGTACCAATGGGTCCTGCTTCGTGAATCGTGTAACCAGAACTCAGGAATAAGCCGGTTCCAATTACACCGCCTAGTGAGATCATAAATAAATGCCGGGACGTCATTTTACGTTCCAGCTTGGTATCTGTTTTTTCCAATGATATTCCTCCAATAATTGCAACTTTGCTTAGATTAGAATATCATTAAAAAACAGTATCATGCAAGTGCTACATGAAGGAGTATTATCCTATGAATAATGATTTAATAAAAAATTGGCTAGAAAAGCAATCCGCCTTAGTAGTCGATGGGGCCATGGCCACCGAATTAGAAAAACGGGGGGTTGATACGGACAATGACTTGTGGTCAGCGATGGCCTTGGTTCATGATCCGGATGCCGTAGTAGCCGTCCACCGCAGCTATTTTGATGCTGGCGCTAACATTGCGATTACTGATAGTTACCAAGCGAACATCCCAGCGTTTGTAAAGGCCGGCTTAACGCAGGAACAAAGCGGTAAAATGATTTTTGATTCGGTTAAACTAGCGCAGCGGGCCCGTAGCGAATATGAACAAACATTAACAGACGAAGTTCGCCAGGAAAAACCGCTGCTCATTGCAGGTAGCGTGGGCCCATATGGTGCTTATTTGGCTGATGGCAGTGAGTATACTGGTGACTATTCGTTAACGCAACAAGAATATCAGGACTTTCATCGCGCCCGGCTGAATTTATTAGAAGGTGCGGGGATCGATTTGTTTGCGTTTGAGACGCAGCCTAATTTTGCGGAGGCCAAGGCATTAGTGAACCTTTTGCAAAATGAATTTTCAGGGATTCCCGCCTGGCTGTCCTTTAGTGTGACTGATCAAGCAAAGCTCTGTGACGGAACACCCTTAACACAGGCTGTCGAGTACTTTAATCAATTTCCAGATATTGTGGCGATCGGTGTCAATTGCACAGCAATGGCTAATATTGAGGCTTTGATTCAGGTCATCGCTAAGGCAACTGATAAGCCAATCATCGTGTATCCTAATAATGGGGACACCTATGACCCAGTTACTAAGACTTGGGAGCTGAATCCTAACGCCAAGTCGTTTTCAGAATTAGTGCCTAAGTGGCGGGCTGCCGGTGCATCGTTGATTGGTGGCTGCTGCCGGACGACACCAGCGGATATTCAAGAAATTAGCGCTAGTTTTAAAGCATAATCGCCAAATGAATCGTTTAAAGTTGGTTCATTTTTAAAACCCTAACCGAGTAAAATCACCCATCACGGTTTGTCATGTGATGGGTGATTTTAATGTCGTTTACGATAAGCTGCGATTCGTTTTAAATGCCGGTGAATGCGATACTTAGAAACCAGTACCCACAAACGGTTGACTGGAACCGGATGGTGACTGTCCTGACTCTGCCAGTAGGCAATATCAGCGTCAATTTGCTTTTTATTTAACCAGGAATAATCGTGTTGCAGATAGATGCTGACGCTTTTTTGAGTTTCATTGGGCCAGTACTTGTAATCAATAAATTGACTGCGGGTGGGCGTCAGTTGACCAGCTGCTGGCTGATCGATGCGATAGACGCGTTTGACATACCCTACGCCATATGGTGGTAGAACATCTTCCTTAGTTCCTCGCGGTTTGGAAAATATGTAGGGTGCAAGCGGCACCACAATGAGACCGTGTAAAAGGTGTCTTTGACCGGCCTCATCAATGGTGAGCGCATACTGCAAGTCACCTGAGAGCCGATAAGTTTGTGCTTGATGGTTAGAACGGATAATATCCGCACACCAAAGCTGATCGCTCATTATGAATTCCTCCTTAATCATAAAGATTGTGAATGTTAAAACACTGTTATAGAAACTATGGTAGCGCTATCATGAGCAATCTTATGCCAGATAGATTAGCAAATCAAGTTCCCCAGAATAATCTGATGAAAGTATTTATTTCGGTTCATTGCGGATCTCTGACGAAAGCGCCATTAATTTTTCACGGTTGGCAATCTGATAATCGTGGCGGCCGTGTTTAACTAAATAACCCTGATCCACAAACGCGGCCAAGACGTATAGTAAATGCCGGTAAGACACACCCAGATACTGCGCGACTTGGGTGTGTCTTTCGTTATAGGTGCCGTTGTGCTCGGTGAGCAAAATAAAGGCGGCCAGTCGTTGATTCAGCGTAAACGACTGGTTCTTAGAAGCTGTCCGCACATCGCGGGCTTCTTTATGGGCCAAGTAAAGACAAATGTGGCGCAAAAATATTGTATCAGAAAGTAGCTGATTTTGATACTGGTCAATTGGTAAGGCTAAGAAAAGGCAGTCTTCAATGGCTTGCATGCTGAAGGGTTCGCTATCAGGATCCAGCAGTTCCATTTCACCCATAAAACACGGTGGGGTGAAGAAATCAATCAGCACGGTTTTACCGTTAGACTGGGCATCGTACAGCTTGGCTTTACCGCGAACTAAGTAAAATAAGTAGGCTGGCCGCTTCGTGTTTTCAATAATATAACCGCCAGCAGGCACGCTGATTAATTGGGTCTTAGCACTCATATCCGTTGAAAATAAATCATTAAAGTGGTTGTCACTAATCAGTTGCTGCTTTAAATGCTCGTTTAAAATTTTTTTCATGTTTTTTCTCCAAGTGTGAGATTTCTCATACTTACCATAGCAATTTGCCGGTTATAATTCAACTTGTCAGTAAGGGCTTACACGCCCGTCAATACAAGGAGGAAATACTTATGACTGCACGAAAAATTATTCTTGACTGTGATCCAGGACACGATGACGCGATTGCCATGTTAATGGCCAATGCGAGTTCCAAAATTGATTTATTGGGGATCACCATTGTGGCTGGTAACCAAACCTTAGCTAAAACCGCTCATAATGGTTTAAACGTTGCGCAATTGCTGGATATTGACGCTAAAATCTATCCCGGCATGCCACAGCCATTGGTTCGCCAACAAGTAGTTGCTGGTAACGTCCATGGTACCACTGGTTTAGATGGTCCCGTTTTTCCAGAATTACACCGGGAAGCCGAAAAGCTCAACGGGGTTCAATTCATTATTGATACCTTAATGGCCAGTGATGGCGACATTACGTTAGTGCCAACTGGTCCTTTGACCAACATTGCCACTGCTATGCGGATGGAACCACTGATCGTCCCTAAGATTCAAGAAATTGTCTTGATGGGGGGGGCTTACGGTACTGGTAACTTCACGCCATCAGCTGAATTTAACATCTTTGCTGATCCAGAAGCTGCTCGCGTCGTCTTTAAGTCCGGTGTCCCAATTGTCATGATGGGACTTGATTTAACTAACCAAACCGTATGTACTCCCGACGTGATCGAACGCATGGAAGCCATCGGCAATAAAGCTGGTAAGTTATTCGGTGATCTGATGCGCTTTACGCTGAAGACCCAATTTGAAGAATTTGGTCTGGAAGCTGGTCCGATTCACGATGCCACAACCATTGGCTACTTGATCGATCCAACCATGTTTGAGATGCAAGACATGTTCGTAGAAGTTGATATTAACCGCGGACCTTGCTACGGCCGGACGGTTTGTGATGAACTCAACGTGTTGAAGCAAACGCCGAACGCCAAAGTGGGTAAGAAGATCGACCGGGACAAATTCTTTGACTTGGTTGCTGACTGCATTAAGACCTACAAGTAGTCATAGAGAGGAGTAGGTCGGCATGTATATCATTATTAATTTGATTGGGATCATTGTGTTCGTGGCCATTGGTTTCCTGTTTTCAAAGCAGAAAAAGGCCATCAACTGGCGTTCAATCGGTATCATGTTACTGATCAATTTGGCATTAGCCTGGTTCTTTACTAGTTTTTCAGCCGGTCGTGACGCGGTTAAGGCTGCCGCTGATGGGTTTAACTGGTTAGTGCAAGTTTCGTATCAGGGGATCGTCTTCGCGTTGCCGAACTGGGTCACACCAGAATTTGGCGGGACTGCTAAAGCGATGAACTTCGTGACGAGTGCGTTATTGCCTGTCCTTATGATCGTGCCAGTCTTTGATATTTTAACCTATATCGGCGTGTTACCTTGGATCATCAAATGGGTTGGCCGGGGATTATCCTTTATTACCGGACAGCCGCGGTTTGAATCGTTTTTCGCAATTGAAATGATGTTTCTGGGGAACACTGAAGTCCTGGCGATTTCAGGCAGACAGCTTCGGCAGATGAGTGCTGCTCGTAACGTAACGTTGGCGATGATGTCGATGAGCTGTGTCACGGCATCGATTCTGGGTGCGTATACTCAAATGGTGCCAGGGCAGTTCGTTTTGACCGCGGTACCGATTAACTGTCTGAATGCGATTATTGTGACTAACCTGCTTAATCCGGTTAAAGTCTCTCCAGAAGAGGATACGATTGCGACGGTTGGTGCTGAGGATGACAAAGCGGAGAAAAGAGAACCCTTCTTTTCATACTTGGGCGATTCCATTTTAGGCGCCGGTCGGTTGATCTTAATTATCACGGCTAACGTGATTGCCTTTGTTGCCTTAGCTGCTTTAGCGGACAAGTTGCTGGGATTGATCTGGAAACCACTGTCCCTAGAACACATTGTGGGTGCGATTATGTTTCCAGCTGCCTGGCTGTTAGGCTTTCCGGTTCATGATGCGTGGATCTTATCGCAGGACATGGGATTGAAATTGGTCACTAACGAATTCGTAGTAATGGGGAAAGTCGCTGGTAACGTCATTAACGGCTACACACCGCATTTACGCGCGGTTCTCACCGTCTTTTTAACGTCCTTTGCGAACTTCGGTACCACCGGGATGATCATTGGTGCTTTTAAGGGTTTAGTGGACAAGGAAAAGAATGATTTAGTCGCTAAAAACGTTGGTTATATGCTATTATCTGGTATTTTAGTTTCGCTTTTATCAGCTGGTCTAGTCGGTTTGTTTGTGTGGTAGTTGAACGGCGTATCTTACAACGAAGCACTGACTATTTCTAGACAATCTAAGGTTGCGTTAAAAAAGTCATTCGGTTGCTTAATCGAATGACTTTTTTGGTGCTTAGATTAACAGATATGTGTAAGCTCAACCCAATCATCCTTTAGCAATAACCGCTTCGTAATGGTGAATTAACTGGTTGACCTGATGTTCATATTGAATCATAAACGATTGCCGGCTTACTGTCAGCGGCGTATCCGGTTGATCGGTTAAATACTGGTCCAGATACGTACTACAATCAGTCATGTATTGGTTTAACGTATCCGCGTAGGTACCGCCAGAAACTTTATAGCCGTTAATTTTTTGGTTGCCATATGCGACTAGATGATGTTGCAGTGTTGCAACCTCACTAACGGTTACGGGGTCGCTTAACTGCGCACCTTGCTGCTGAATATACTGCCAGAACTGCTTCAACGTTTTTTTAGCAGCGGACTTACTCCCACCATTATGGGTTTTAGCACCGCCAAAGTTATAGTGTGTTTGAAATGCCACGTTGATCGCTCACTTTCTTACTGAATTGAAATTAACGTCACATCTGAAATTATAAGCCACTGCTAACACGAAATAAAGGCTAAGCGAGTTGGCTTAATCAAGTAATTTTTATTGATCTTTAAGCTATAGTTTATGATACAATAATTTTGGATAATTATTTTAATTAACTGATTGAGGGGGAAGATAGCGGATGAAATTATTTAAGCAGGGGAAATTATTATTGACTGGTTTTGTGGTTGCTTTAGGCCTGACTATTAGTTTTGGTACGACCGCTCACGCGACAACTTGGCATAGTGGGACGCCATCAGCATTACGAGGTACGTGGAAAACAAAGTCGATTGCAGTTGCAGGGACGCATACTCGATTTGAAGTTAAAATTGGCAAAAATTCGATTGGTAAAGCTGGCGGATTTGGCGATCCTGTGATGACTAACAACCAAAGTTATCACCACAAGGCCGGCAGTCATTACTATTATGTAAAGGGGCATGAAACGCTTTATACCAATGGAAAAGAAATTTTCTATTATAAATTCTACCAAAAGGGTAATAAAATGCATCTGATGAACTATCTCACAATCAATAATGGTCATAAGTTTTCGCCAGAACATCATTATGGTTACTGGTACTATAAATAAACTGCACAAATAGGTACGCAAAGGAACTGATTCGGAAGAGTCGGTTCTTTTTGTCTGTTTGGAGATTGAAAAATGATGTTAAAATTTTGATTTTAATGTGAAAACTAACTTTTATATTTAAGTATTAAATATAATACACACATTAATAAATATATCTCAAAATGACTTTCATTTAGCCTATACTTTAGCGATATATCAGTATTTATAAATTAAAACTAGACATTTTGAAGCAATCGTTCCATAATGAAAGCGGTTTAAAAAGCAACTTGGTGAAACAAAGTAGGGGGCATTATCGAAAAAAGGCAAAGCTCAATTACAGTTGTAACGCATAAGATTGGTCAGTTTGGGGTAACTATGACAGTCTATTGTTAGCTGTTGAGCTATTAGAAATATTCTACTTACCGCTAACGCTGATTTTTTAAGATATTTTGGAGGAAATAGTATGAAGAATCGCAAAATGAGGTTATTTAATTCAGAGGAAAAGATTCATCGTGTTAAAACATATAAAGATGGTAAAAAGTGGGTAGCTATGGGGATTACTGCTTTAGCCATTGGTACCGGAGCATTTGCAACTAATGCCAATGCTGTGACAGTTAGTACAGCAGACAACACACCTCAAAGTTCCGCTCAGACTACAAAAGCAGCTACTGCAAGTGATTCAAAGACCCAAGTATTATCACAAACGGATACTGCAAGGACAACAGCTACTACTCAGACAAATAAGGTTACGCAATCAACCGATTCAACAGCACTTTCTACACCAGTTGCTGGTCAAAATGTTCAAGAAACACAACCAACTCCAGTGGCTAAGCAGCCAGTTTCAGAAGCAAAAACAATACCAACAGACAAAAACATAGTCACAAAAAAGGCGCCACAAACGGATGCTCAGTTTGAAAGTGCACAAGTTGCTGCTAAGGCCGAGTATGAAAAGACAGGGGTCCCACAAAAATTAACCCGCGTTGATGATACTGGAATTGGTTCAATTAATGTGGAGTATGTTGATGATACTGGCAATGCAATTAAAGATGCCAGTGTAGTTAAATTTGTCAATGGTAAGTCAATTGCCTTGCCGGTAGCAAGTCAGGTCAGTTATTCTGGACCGTTGGAGACTCTATATAATGGCGGTCATGCACCTTCACAGATTCTTGTAGGTGCTGATAAGGTACACTATGCAATTTTAGATGGTACGTCTAATAGCGGATTTGATAACGGCGTACTTATGGGTATTTATAGCGACACACCAATAACTATAAAAGTTGCTTACGCAAGAATGGTACCAGTAGTTCAGCGATTGGTTGATGAGTCAGGTAGGGAACTTCAACCATCTGAGACCACTTATTTCGGAGTCGGTACGCCAGGTCATGAGAATATTGTTGGTGTCGATGCTTCACACCTTGTCGGTTATACACTAGTTGATCCTAATAGAAGTACAATCACCTTTCCAATAAGAAATACGCCATTACTTTTAATCGCTAATTTTGTATATCGGCCCTTAGGAACCGTTGCAGAAGATGGATTAGGTACGACTAATATTACCGTCAAATACGTTGATCAAAACGGACAGTCTATTCAAAATTCCAATGATTATACTAAAAATCAAGGAATCCATTTTGGAATCACTGCGCCTACAATTCCTGGTTATGAACTTGCTGATCCAACACAGACTGTAACAAATGGAACGACTCATGGTAACCAGATGACCTTAACGTTAACTTACAAGCAGGTCAATACGGGTACAGGACCAATAAATAGTAATCCAATAAATAGTAATCCAGTTGAAACGACTACTGCCTCTGACACCACGACTCCTGGTACAAATCAAACTGTAGCACCAACGTCTTCAACGACCACTTCAGCGGAACCAGTTATGCAAACTTCTGAAGGAACAGCTACGTCAGCTGAACCGGATACCCGAACTCAGGGAACAATGACGTCAACACAACCTGACACTGTTAAGAGTGGTCAATCGACTGCTGCTAAAAAAGGTCAAGCCGTTCAAAATGCCAGTGTTGTGACAGCTCAAAGTGCTGCTGGTAGGGCTGTTGTAACGAAGATGGTATCACAGAATAATAATGTTCAAAGCACCAAAGTTCAAAGCAGCAAAGCTCAGACGTTACCACAGACTAGCGAATCAGCTTCTGCAAGTTTGATTGCCTTGTTGGGTATGAGTATTCTTGGCGCTTTAGGTATTGATGTAAAGAAACGCAAGCATGAAAATTAAAATGGTGATAGATTAACAAAGTTTTATGTAGAGTCCTAAAAAGCCCCGTTCATTTATGGATGAACGGGGCTTTTGGATGTGTTAGATTTAACTGACTTCACTAGTATTGACGATTATTGTTCTAAGCACACAAGAAGAGGTCATCAAAATTTTGATGACCCCTCTTTTAAAATTATTTATCGTCAGTTTGTTTTCTTCTAAGACCGAATAAACTTAACAGGCTAATCATAATCAAGCCTAAGAGACCAGTTGCTTTAGCTTGATCAGATTGTTCATTAGTTTGTGGTAACTGACCACTGTTATTTTGAACCGTTTCTTTTTGAGTCATTGTTGATTGACCTGGAGTTGCTATTGAATTTGATGATTTCGTCATCTGTGGTTGGTTAGTTGTTGACAATGGGACTACTGCTGAATGCTGTTCAGTAGTTGACTGACTGCTATTTTGAGATTGGCTGCTACCTTGATTCGTTGATTGTGTTTCAGCTTCAGGTATAGCGGTAGCGTTACTTGAACCCGTTGTGATGGCCGATGGTTTTGTGCCATTCGTTGAATCTGTTGTGTCGGTCAATGTGGTTGATCCATCATTTGAATCATTGGTAGTTACTGGTGTTACCGTATCATCATTAGCATCAGTTGTAGTTGCTGGTGTTGTTGGATTTGATGGGTTAGTTCCCGTTGATCCACCGGGTTGATTATTAGGTTGATTATTATCAGGTTGGCTTGAGATTACCGTGTAGGTGACATAGCCGGCATCACCGGAACTAGCCTTAGGATCGTTTACAGTAATCGTATTGTCGGCATTAACTGTTGCAGCTACTGTGGATTTATCAGCAGTGTAACCGTTGATTGTTGGTACGGATACATTGACTGTATCGCCAACTTTACCCGTTACACCGGCAACGGTTTGGTTACCTTGGTTAGAAGGAATCGTGACCGTGGCTGTAACTGGGTCTCCTGTATAGGTGACGTAACCTGCATCGCCAGTTTGAGCCTTAGGGACGTTAACAACGATGGAGCCATCTGTATTAACCGTCGCAGCGACTGAAGCTTTGTCAGCCGTATAGCCGTTAATTGTTGGTACCGAAACTTGGACCGTATCGCCAACTTTGCCAGAAACGTTAGTAACAGTTTGATTACCCTTGTTAGAAGGAATCGTCACCGTGGCCGTTACTGGATCACCCGTATAGGTGACATAGCCGGCATCGCCAGTTTGAGTTTTAGGCGTGTTAACCGTGATCGTACCATTGGGATTAATCGTAGCTGCAACCGCATCTTTATCGGCAGTATAGCCAGTAAGTGATGGGACAGTTACGTTGATGGTATCACCAACGTGCCCCGTGACATTAGTAACGGTTTGATCACCTTGATTGGAGGGAATGGTCACCGTGGTCGTCACCGGATTGCCCGTATAAATTAAATTGACATTGTTTTCACCGCCAGCTGTTAAGGTTACGAATTGCGGTGAGGCTAAGGTATACCCTTGAACAGTTGGGACTTCATACGCCACTGAAACGGGGTTGTTGTTAGTATCGGTCGTTGGTGCAGCAGTTCCTGATTGATAAAAGGCGATTACTTGTCCAGGGGTACCGTTGATCCCTGATTGACCAACGCTGGGCTGGTTACTCGTAATGTTTAATTTAGCATCAGCAGGAACGTAAGCGTAACTGTTAATAGTGACATTGTAGGCAGCCTTTGAAGCAGCTGTCGAAGCGGTGACACCCAGTACGTAGTTTTTACCCATTTGCTCAGGCTTAATAGTTTGGGTGAAGGTTTTAACCGAATTACCGTTAGTATCTAAAATGTTAGTGACTAATTGTTTAGTATCAGCTTCGTATTTGACATCAAAGGTGTAGGTTAAGTTACCAGTTGTTTGAGTTGCCGATGGTACTGCTACGCCAGTATCATAGACGCCACCAGTAGCTTGACTGCTGGCAGAACCTGATTGATAGATTACCCAGTGATGGCTATTAGTATTGGGTGCACCATCTACCGTTAATGGTGATTGACCAAGCGCATTCGTTGAAATGATGTAACTAATTGTGCCAGCAATCGGTTGGGCTTGATCATCAGTTTGAACTAATCCCATACCGCCACCGGTTGCGCCTTTGGTTAAAGCATCATTAGTGGAAATTGGCTGAAAGGCGACTGCCATACCATCGCCACCGAGCCAAGAGCCCATACTAGGGTCCCAGTTAACGTTAACAGTGGCGTTTAAACTAAAATCACTATTAAAATCAACGGCGTCTTTAGCAATCACAGCAGCGTTTTGAACGTAATCAGGATCGGTTGGTATAGTTAGATTGGCGGTATTGCCATTGATCTGAGGGGTAGTTGGACCACCGTTACCACCGGCGACAAAGTGTTCCGCAATTTGCTGCCCTTCAATTTTAACCGGTGAGCTGTTCCCAGTTTTCGTTGGATCAGTGGAGGCGGTACCTGACTGGTCAGTGGTGGCGACGATTGGATTTGTTTCGGCTGTTGGCGCTTCTGGTTCTGGTGCCGGTGCGGCAACTGGATTTACAGTGGCATTTGTTGCAGGGGTTGCTTGGGGTTCAGCAGTTGTTGAACCAGTTGGGGCATTTGACGCAGTATCGGTCCTAGCATTTATGGTTTGCCCCGATGTGTTATTGGACGAAGCTCCGGTATTACCTGTATTGGAAGTTGCTACATTAGCGGGTGTTTCCGCATTATTTGCTGATGCTGGAACGGTCTTTGTTTCCGTGCTTGTTGCGGGATCAGTGGCTGGTTGCGATTCATCAGTTCCGGTATGCTGCAGGTTTTGACTAGTTGCAGGGGTTGCATCGTTAGTCGTTGTCTCCATTGCTTTTGCAGTAGTACCGGTGGCTAATGAAATACCAGCAAGGGTAGCAACAGTCATGCCCATGATGGCCCATTGCTTACCTGCTTTATATAGTTTGACAGTATGTTTCTCTTTTATAAATGGTGACTTTAAGTTATTTTTTGACATCGTAAAATTGTCCACTCCTTTTTAATTTAGCTATCAGCATCCCAATAATAGGGTGTGATGACAGTACCCCTCCAAAAATAATCATATCATAAAATATCAGTAATGTAGGTGGATATGCTCTAGATTTAAAGGCTTTATTTTTACCGGCAATAGTTACTCTAAATAGGGCAGTGATAGTCGTTAATTCGACTGCAAAAAATGACCTGATTTCATTTGAATTTAGAAATCAGGTCATTTTGGGTTAAACGATATTTACTTGTCTAACTTTTTTCACTTTCAGAATATGACTGTACTTTATTTATCACCAGTCTGTTTTCTTCTAAGTCCGAAGAAACTTAGGAGACTCAGCATGATCAATCCCAAGAAACCAGTTGTTTTAGTCTGATCAGATTGCTCATTAGTTTGTGGTAGTTGACCACTGGCATTTTGAGCGGTTCCTTTTTGACCAGTTGCTGATTGACTTGGAGCGGTTACTGAATTGGATAATTTAGTAACCTTAGCCTGACCAGTTACCGATGATGCAACTGTTGCAGCGTGTTGTTCAGTGGTTGATTGACTGCCACTTTGAGTTGCGGATTGTGCTTCAGGAACAACTGTACCTTTACTTGAATCTGTTGAGATCGACGGCGTTACTTGACTATTCTTTGACTTCTTAGTAGCTGTAGGCGCTGCTGTGTCATTACTTGAATCCGTAGCAGTTGTAGGTGTCGTTATATCGTTATCTGAATCCGTAGTAGTAGGCGTTGTGGTTGGCGGTGTTGTCGTATCCGTTTGGGTAGTCTCTGTGGTTGAACCACCTGGTTGATTATTATCATCAGTTGTTTTTATCTTAGTATAGGTAACATAACCCGCGTCGCCAGTTTTAGCCTTAGGCGTGTTTACGGTAATCGTGTTGTCATCATTGACAGTAGCTGGAACCGTTGTTTTATCTTTGGTGTAGCCAGAAATGGTTGGAACGGGAACGTTGATGATCGTGTTAACAACACCGGTTACCTTAGAAACGGTTTGATTACCAAGGTTACTTGGAATGGTAACGGTTGCTGTAACCGTTTGTACTTTAGCATAGTTTAATTCAATGTTATTGACACCGCCGGCAGTTAACGTGATGAACTGTGATCCTGCTAGCGTATAGTCAGGAACCGTTGGCACTGCATAGGCGACCGAAACGGCTTTACCATTAGCATCAGTCGTTGGCGCTTGAGTACCAGCCTTATAGAAGGCAATGACTTGGCCTGGCGTACCAAGAATACCAGACTGTTGAACGCTAGGCGCGTTGGTAGGCAAGTTACTGGTAATATTTAATTTGGCATCGGCAGGGACGTACCCGTATTTATTAATTTTTACTATATATGCAGCTTTGGAATCAGCAGAAGCGGCCGTAACACCTAAAACGTAGTTATGGCCAATCTGATCAGGACCAACTGCTTTAGTATATTTTTGAACAATATTATTATTACTATCTAAAATTTCAGTGACTACTTTATTGTTATTGGGGTCATTAGGTTTATCAGTAATATAATTTACGTTAAAAGTGTAAGTTATGCTACCAGTTGATCCGCCCTGCGGTGTTGAAATTTTAGTATCGTAGACATTCCCAATAGCATCAGTGCTATTAGAGCCGGATTGATAAATTACCCAGTGACTATTCCTATTATATGGTTTGCCGTCAACCGTTGCAGGGGATAAGCCAATAGCGTTAGATGAAACGATATAGCTGATCGTACCTTTAGTATTTGGAACTAATCCCATATAACTGCCTTGTTTAGCTTTCAATATGGCAGTATTAAGGTCAAGTGGTTGAAAAGAAACAGCCATTCCGTCACCACCGAGCCAACCCATACTAGGGTCCCAGTTAACGTTAACGGTGGCATTCAGATTAAAGTCAGTCTTAAAATCAACGGCATCATTTGCCACTACCGCACCATCTTCAACATATTTTTCATTCTTAGGGTTAGTTAATTGAACGGTATCACCAGTTATTTCAGGGCTAACTAAACCATTAGAATTACTATTAGAGTTACTAATGATTCCTATAGTATCGTCACCCATAGGATCTATTCGTTTACTGCCACCAGTCGTGAACTTATCCGCAACTTCTTGGCCACTGACTTGAACGGGATTATTGGTCTCGGTTTTAGTCGGATCAGTCGATGCATTACCCTTGGCATCGGTGGTTTTAACGATTGTATTAGTTGCAGTCGCTTGAGGTGTTTGAACCGGAGCCGGTGCTGGTGCAGGAGTAGGTGCTACTTTTGGATTGGCTGCTGCAGCTGCATTTTGCTTGCTATTAGCTGAATTAGTTGTTGGCGAAGCATTTGTAGTATTAGCGTTTGCTGATCCCGTTGCACCATTTACTGCATTTGCAGCAGGTTTCGCCGGTGTCCGCAACGTTGCGGTATTTGATGGCGTGTTGGCTGCACTTTGACTCGTTTCTGGTGCTGCATCCCCAGCCGCGTTGTCCGCAGCTTTTGCAGTGGTGCCAGTAGCCAATGAAATGCCAGCTAAGGTCGCCATGGTAATCCCGATTGTTACCCAGCGTTTTCCTTGTTTGTAGAGCCTAACAGTGTGTTTATTTTCAATAAATGGTGATACTAAATTGTTTCTTGACATAGTAAAATTGCCCCTCTCCTATTTGAAACTTTCAAACAAAAATCAAAAACTATAACATTTACCCTCCACTGGTGATACTAACACCAAGTTATAATTATCACAAGCTATAATTAGGCGATTATAGGTGAAGTTAATCATGAAAAACTTACGAATAATCTTAATGTGTTCAGGTATGTCAGTAAAACTGTTACTGCTAGTGGATTAAGGTGGTGTGGTAAGAAAAATTTTGGCGTGAAAAATAGATTTAAAAATCAATGCTGATTGAGTCACATTTTAATAACAACTGCTCTAAAATGACGACTGGTTTCTATGAAAGATTGCTTAAGTTACCTTGAGAGAAACAATGGACATCTGCTATGCTGAATGTAGAAATGATAAAGGAGCAAGTAATATGGCAAAATACCTGACGTTTGATGTTTATGGGACGCTGCTAGATGAAGCGCCATTATATGAAACGGTTGCCCAAATTGGAAAAAGCATTGGTGTGAATCCGCAAACGGCTAAACAGCGGTTTATGACTTATCAAGCTAGTCGCGACAACATGCATCCGTACCTTGATTACACCGTTTTATTACGGAACAACCTGATTCATCTGGATTACACGTTTAACCTTGAACACAAATTCGAAGAACACTTTATTGATGTTTTACAGGCACATCGGGAATTAAAACCGTTTCCTGAAGTTGTGCCGACCCTTAAAGAATTGCGGAGTAGGGGGTATCAACTGATCTTGATGTCCAACTCTTCGTGGGATATCATTACGGCAAACGCTAAAGCGCTGGTTGTGCCAACTGATATTTGGCTGGCAGAAGATGTTCACGCCTACAAACCGGATCTGCATTTCTTTAAAGCAGTGGCCGACCACTATGGTTTTACCGCGGATAATCACTGGCATATCGCTGAAGGGTATCCCAGTGATATTGTGCCGGTACATGCGATGAAATCACCATCGATCTGGGTCAATCGAATCAATGCCAAGGCAACTTCAGTTCAACCGACCCATGAAGTAAAAACGTTGGCTGAAGCATTGCAGTATCTACCATAAAATAATTATCGAAACAAAAACGGAAGTGCTTTTGAGCGCTTCCGTTTTTGTTGCTTATTCACTGCCCTTAACTGGACGTTCACCAAAGTTAATTTTGCCGGATAAGATTTCGAAGTAGTCTGCTAGTGATGAGAATGAATTGTCATTGCCACTACCGCCACCACCGTTATGGTAAAAGTGGGCTAATCTAGCCAAATCATCTTGATAAGTAGCACTGATTTGACGGCTGTAATTGTTACCGTGGGGTGATTTATCATCGGACTGGTCTTGAGACTTATGCACGGCGTCTAGTTCTTGAAGCTGGCCAGGCAGACCGTTTTTATTAGAACGTTTGTTATTAGCGTTCTGACCATAACCCTGATTAGTTTCATGCTGATCATCATCTGCAGAATTCTTCGCGTCATCGTTATGTTTAACGAGGTCGTTCAAGCGGTTCAATGCTGGCATCGTGTGTTGCACAAACGGGTTGCCAGAGCCTGATTCTACTAAATGCACAAAGTATTCCTGAATCTTAGGGGTGAAGATCGTCGCTTCTTGGATGCTTGACGAAAGCGTTTGATACCCCTGCTTACTGTGCTTAATGATCGTTGAACTCAGCATTGGTTTGATGAAATTGCCAATCCTGCCGGAAACGATCTTAATGTCGATTAGGTGATTGTTGGGACCAATGTAGTTAATGATCGCGCTGCTCAAAGTGTTTGGCATTTTAGCAGCTGACGTTACAGTAGGAACATTGTTAATGGTGGCCTTCGGTGTAGTGGTGCTGGGACCATTGCTTGCTGTGCTGGATGACCCGTATTCAGTTGTTTCTGAATCAGCCGGGATCGCAGCCGTTTTGTGATAGTAGTAGTTGACCTGTTTATTAACCGGGTCGAAATTACCACTGGTTGCGCCAATGATGTGGTCCAATTGGTAGCCAGCAATTGGCTGAACACTGGTCTGGTATTGACCGTCTGGGAAGATACCATGAACAACGTCAACCGTGCCGATCGTTATCGTTTTAAGCACGGCGCCAGTTGCCTTATCAATGTAGTTGACGGTCACAGGTGAGTTGCTTAGATATTCCTCAATGGCGTTTTCACCATGGTTCGGCATAGTACCTTGAAAGATGCCCATGGTAGAAATCAAGGTATAACCAGGAACGTGACTTGGCGTTGTTTCAATTGGGTCACCAGGGTGCTTGGAACTGGCCATTGGCGATTGCTGCTGATGCAGCGCAGTCGTGGTTAAGGGGATACCTGTTGGCCCAGTATAAGCTGGGTCTTCAGTATAGTAATAAGTAATTTGAATCGGATTGGCATCGGTCGCTGAATGAACTAGCTGACCGAATTGACCAGTGGCATTACCCTCAACGTGGTCAAAGGTATAGCCGTTAAACGGAATTGGAAAGTAATCCGTTTTGTAGCTGTCGCCCGCAAATTGATACTTGGAGTTTAGCTTGTAAGACCATAAGAGCTTATCGGGATCGTTGACGTCAACGTACTTCACGTCTAAGCCGGCCAATGGCGTGTACGTCAGGTTAACTGTCTGGTTGCTAGCGGAGAAAGTCGCCGGCACGTCGGTTGTTGGGTCGCCAACGTACGCGTAGCCCGGTATGGCCACTGCGTACTGGGCCTTGTCACCAGTGTCAGCTGTAGCGGGATCAGGCTCAGAGGTGTGAATCGTTAAGCTGGTGACGTGGTGATTATTAACTAAAGCTGGTGATGAGGATTCCGCGCCGTCGAAGGTAATCGGCTGACGATTGGTGCTGTCGATGTATTTGAAAGTCACTGATCCGGTTACCTCAAGTGGTGCGGCTACCGCGGTGACCGTTTGCGGTTGATGGGTTTGCTGAAAGATTTTGGCCGCTGCCTGTTTTGCAGCGGTGAGTTTGGCTGCCGTTGCTGCCGGTTTGGTGGTTTCACTGTCCGTAGTTGATTTCGTTGAATTGGTAGCTGAAGAGTCCGTGGTACTTTTTGTCGGTTGGGTGGTCGCAGAAGAACTGGTATCAGGTTGACTTGAACTACCGTTGCGTAGTGGGACTTCTTGATTAGTTTGGGTTTCAGAAGTCGTAGCTGCCTGCGTGGTCTGCGTGTCTGAACTCTGAGTAGTGGACGCAGTGTCAGCCTGAACCTGCTGAGCTTGAAGGGTACTCAAGAGAACGGCTGAAAACAGGCTAGTGAAGAACCATTTAGTATTATTTTTCATCGGAACTGTCACCTCCCCAAAACGGTTGTGCATTCGGATAAAATTCGATCAACTTGGCGTGCTTGGTGGCCAAAATAGTATCGGCTAGTTCGGCCCAATCTGGTGCGGTCGGAGGATCTTGCCAAATAATTTGCGGCTGCTTGACCTTGGGTGAATGGAAATCTGAAATATAAATATCAGTTTCGGGCTTCACGACCTTGTCGATGATCAAGTGGGCGTGATTGAAAGAGTCTAGTGATTGAATCACATAGTCCGTGTATAGCGAGCCCTCCGAGAAATCAACGCAAATGTGTACCTGGTCTTTCATCAGCTCCGGTGGAATCGAGTTGATCAAGGCAAACATATAACTAAAGTAGAGGTTCACCGCCATATCGCTAGTCAGGTGTAAATCCGTTCGCTGCTGCAGCGAGCCGATCATCTTGCGGATAGCGATGTCAAAAGTTGGGTACAAGTCGGAGAAAAATTTCATCTGGTTGGGATTGATAAAGGTGGTGGGTTCGATATAAAACGTGGTGAACTGTAAATGGATCTGCAGTAACCGACTCCAGAGTTTATCGGTGTTCATTAGTTTGGTATCCACTAAGACGTTCTCGTGTAAAATGCCATCCATGAACTGTTTTGACAGCTGGACCACGCTTGGAAAGGAGGAAGCAGTCTGGTTTTGAATCTTGCTGCCTAAGTAGCCTTGAGAAATCAAAAAATTATACAGGTAGTTAAACTCGGTGCTAGATAGGGTGATTTGATCCGCAAATAACGTTTTAAGTGATTCAAATAACTGTTTGCCACGGTCGTCTAGTTTAATTTGTGCCAAGGCGGCGTCTGTGATCTCATGCTGATTAAAGATTCGCAGCAGCCAAATCCTGAGAAAAGTGGATAATTTGGTTTCGGACGTTGGCCCAACTTCAACTGGCAGTACGTGATAAATTTGCTGAATGACCTCTGTAATTAAATCATTAATGGACTCAAAGGGTTCCGAAACGCTGTTGTACATGGTGTAGTACAGTTGGAACAGATGGAGTCGGATGGTGAACTCCCGGTCTGAAAAAAGTGAACTGGGCTGGTAAAAATGGTGTTTTTTAAGCGTACGTTCTAAGGATTCCAGTGCCCGGTAAAAAACGGATGAACTGAGATAATTGGCGGTAATAAACTCCCGTTTGGTATGCAGAGTGTCGTAGAAAAATTGATATTCCAGCGCCATCATGAATGGCGAGCGGTTTAAGTAAACGAGGGCAATTTTTTGCAAAGTAAACGTGTTGAGTCCAAAGGCTTTCCAGGACGAATTGGGGGCGTCATCAATGTAGCAGGGGGTGCCCTTCGATACGGCCGCTAGATCCGTGTTGATTTGATCAAAATACTTATGAAACTGATAATAAGTCAAGTCAAAGATGTCACCAAGATCACTCTTCGTGATGGTGAAATCAGTGCGAACATTAAATTCCGATAGAATGCGGTAACAAACGGTATCGTTTTTTGTGAAAAGATAATCATAGTTCATTTATCAATTCGCATGATTCACTATTTAAGACTAGTGAATGACATGCAACCCCCTAACTGCTTAACGCTAAAATTTAAATCATTATATTTTAATCGAGTATGAAACAACATGCTTCTAATCACAGTATACCGTATTTTAACCCATAGTTTACCGACTTAGCAGTATTTAAGGTGTACCAACTATTTGGGATTTTAAAAAATTATTTCAAAAAAAAGGAGTACTTAAACGCCAGATTACGGTTGAAGTCGGCAGCGTCATGTTGCCATCAAGTCTGCAGACCGATTTTAAGGCTTAATTAGTGGCACTCTATAGTTAAATAAGTCATAATAAGGACACTAAATAAAAAGGGGATGCTGTTATGAAAGTCATTAACGTTAAGCTGGTTGTGAAGCCTGGAGAGCAGGACAGATATGAGGCATTCATCGATAAGTTAGTTCAAGGATCCCGGGCAGAGGCCGGCAATGTCAGTTATGATCATTTTAAAAAGATCGGCAGCGAGACGGATTATGAAATTATCGAGCATTGGCAAGACGGTGCCGCCGTTGATTTCCATAATGAAACGCCGCACTTCAAGGCCTTTTTGGCAGGTGTGGGTGATTTTCTAACTGAAGATCCCGTGATTACTCGGATGACCTATGGTGAATAGTGGTTTCGTAATTGAATAACTGATTAGAACTCCCGTTACCGCGCTAAGATCTGAATGATTTTAGCGCGGTAATTTGTTTTGTGAAATTATTCTCAATTTCTCGCCTTTTTTTGAAAAAAATGGGAAACTATTTGAGAGTGCTTTAATTGTAATCTATAAAGGTATAGGTTACGCTTGCAATGTAATCAGTATCATTAAAGGTAAAGAGAGGCTTATACTTCAGAATTGATTTGGCATGACTAATTTTTAGACATTCGGTAAGTAGAAATTGGACTAGTTAACTTTTGAGGCGGTAATGAATGCCTAAAGGGGGAATTAATCATGACCAAATATCGTGCAAGCAGACCTGATGCAGAACAAAAGGTGCATTTTAAACTATATAAATCTGGAACTATTTGGGTTGTAATGGGAATTACCACGGTTTCGATGGCATTGTTGGGTGGTCAAGTGAACGCTTCCGCTGAGACTGCAACAACTGCAGCAAGTGAGACAACGACTATTAGTTCCTCGCCTGAAGTTAACAGCATCTCTGGTGATAGCGTTGTTTTAGGCCACAATCAGTCGTCTGCAGCAGACACTGCAACTACTCAGAGTACTGACACTGAAAAGACTGACGATCAGGCTTCAACCCATACTTCAATCGCTACGACAACTGTTTCAGCAGAAGCTCAAGCTGATTCTTCACAAGTTCAACCGGCTAAGACTGTGGCAAGCACTAAAGACACAGCTTCAGAACAGGCAAGTACAGTAACTGCTGACAAGCCAGAAACTGGTGCTAAATCAGAGACTGCTACTAAGCCGGCAATTTCAGAAACAACCTCAGAAGCACTAAAAACGACCAATACTGGCACACAACAAACTCAAACAACCAAATCAAATTCAACTAAACAGTCGCTAAAGGTTGCTGCAGTGCCAACAATACCGTATCCGTTAAAACCGCAGACGTTGCCAGCAGGTACGGTGACTTGGAATCAGACTGGGAATCCCAACGGCTGGCTAGCAAATAATAGTACCATTGGCGGGGTTCAAGTTGATCGTGATTATAACTTAAAGGCTATTTTGGAACGAAGTTATTATTATACGATCAATGATTGGACGGGCCAAGCTAAGGTTAATCCCAATCCGGTGGCTTTTATAAATACGGCTTGGGAGTTTGGAACGCCATTTACAGAAACCTTTTACCGGACGGCGAGTGTGAATGCAGCTGGTAAGATTGTCCTGTCTGACTGGCAGACGGCTGACGGTCAGCTGGCGACGACTTTTAAATATCCCAACGTAACGAGCTTACCCGATATCAAGGGGTACAAGCCAGCCCAGTGGAACCAGGGCAGCCGGGCTGATAGCCCAACGGATTACCCCTATGAGTTGATTGATGTCAAACCATTTAAAATGACCGATTTGAATGGCTGGGATGTGACAAAGGGGGAATTTGGCATTACGGCCCATTCAGACTATGTAGTGACGACCTACCTGCCGGAAAAGCAGAAATGGACGTTAACGTTTATTGATTCCAGTACCAATCAGCAGCTTGATCAGCTTTCCGCTGTGGATCCTAGTGAAATGCCGATCACACCAGCTTTCTGGTCACCGACTAAATCGATTCAATACTTTGAAAATGAAGGTTACCGCTTCATTAGCAGCGATTATCCAACGACCACTTGGTACATGGATACTGATTCAAACGTGACGCAAAACTTTAATTTTTACTTCACGCCCCGAATTGATTATGGCACGGCGACTTCAACGCGAACCATTCATTTCACCAAACAGGATGGCATCACGCAATTAGTGCCAGATGAGATTCAAACCATGACCTACACGACCATTAAAAACGCGGTGAGTGGCAACGTGATCTATGTACCAACAGGAGTTTATAACGCGTTTAATTCACCGGCTGTAGCTGGATATACGCCGGAAATTGCGACTGTACCAATGCTTACGGTGGGTTTATTGTGGGCAGCACCAGAATCAACAACGGTGATTGTGAGATATACGCCGACTGCGCCAACGACGCCGGGAAACGATGGTGGCACTGTTACGCCACCACCCACTACTACGCCAATCACACCACCGGAAACACCAGTGACACCGGTAACCCCAACGACGCCACCAGAAGCAACGCCGTCAACGCCTGAAACGACGGTTACAACAACGTCTAAAACCCAGGTGCCAAATTCAAATGAGTCGCCAAAGTCTAAAGTGACTATGACAACGATTTCTGACAGGAATGCGGTTGTTAGCCGTCAAAAGGGGTCTAACGTTGGCACTCAGGTTAAAGTAGCTACTGCTGCTCATACTGTCCAAAAAGAAATGCCAGCTAACTCAAAATTAGCGCAAACTCATCCAGCAACTCAGAGTCTACCGCAGACCAATGAGTCCGGCGCTTCTGCAATGGCAGTTATGGGAATGACCATATTAACCAGTTTGCTGGGACTGTTCGGTTGGAAACTGAAGCGGCGTCATGAATAAATTTATTTTGTAAAAGCAGTAAACTGTAGCGAATATAAAAGCTCTGATCAATCTGAAAAATTGGTCAGGGCTTTTGTGATGTGAATGCACAAAAACAGCCCGGGGTATACAGGTTACGAGGGGCTGTGATACATATTGTTTCGGCACGTTGCCGAAACAAACCGTTCTCAGTTGCAGTTTCAAACCGGGACATTAGCTTGAAATCGTCGAGTAATGCTGGTTACGTCGGATAACAGTTTGAGGGTTATGGAACACTGTTTGAGGGGGACCAACGCAACTTCTGAAAACGGTCAGGGAAGCCGTAGAAACATACGGGTATCTTGTAACCAGTTCCGTTGAATTGATTACGATGGCATTCTATCAATATTGACTGACAATGGCAACTAAAAACACTTGAAATTTTCAAGCTAATCTTTGGACTTTATTTTGAAATTCAGTACAATATTATTATTCTAAGGTAGACCAATTTCGATAAGCCGATTCACCAAATTCCAACCTAGAGAGAGAAAGTGAAGACAATGTTAAAAAAATTCTGGATAACTGCGATTGTATTGATCCTGTCATTACTGAGCTTAGGGCAAACTACTAAGGCGGCGTATCCCTGTTAATCCATGGCGCTTTGAAACCCCGCAAGCAACGGTTCAAATCAAGACGGGGCCCTATTACACTACGGTTTGGAAACGGGCAATTGCAGCATGGAATGCTAAAAAAGTGTTTAAGTTTAACATTGTAAACGGGCCGGCCCAAATTACGATCCTGCCGGCTCAAGCAAGTGAGACATCGTTAGTCACCCATAATTACGTTGGTGTGGCTTACGTGAATTATGATGCAACCAAGCGGATCACGGCTGTGAAACTGCACCTGATCAATACGCTGCTAACGAAGTATGCTTATACAACTACGCAGCGGGTAAACGTCGCTGAACACGAGTTAGGACACGCAATGGGGTTAGCCCACAACCCGATTAAGCAAAGTGTCATGTACAAAACGACTCGGTATGTAAGCATTCAGCCAGTGGATGTCGTTAACGTGCAGTACCTGTACAGTTTGCCACCGGCTCAATATTTTATGACCACTACGGTGACGGCAACGACGACCAACACTAATACGGATATTGCCAGCGATGCATTGTTTAAGACGGGTTTTAATCGGCAGACAAAGGAAGCTGTACTGGTGCTTTCTGGACAGTATTAATTAGAATTATTATGATGTAGCGGTCATTAACTTTATCATATTAAGTCTTTTTTGATAATACAATTCAGGGATGTTGTGTTTCTGACTGACAAAATTATATGAGTGTATTTACGTGACGGAATCAAGCTTGCGTGCTAATATTTCATCAGAATTTCACATCGTTGAAGCTCGGCATAGGTATAGGAGAAGAAGGTGAGAAAAATGTTAAAAAAGCGTCATAGCGGTTTGACCGCCAAAACTGTTCAGTTACCATGGCATGTTTTGATGACTTCGGCATTGTTCTCTAGTAGTTTACTATTGGGTTCTTTGATGTTAAATACGAAAGCTCACGCAGAAGATGGGACAGCAGCTGTTTCCTCAACCAATATTGAACAAAGCGTGGCCGATACGCCAACGGCTGAAAGTGTCGCCACTGCAGCACCAACGGCAAATAGTGAAACAGCGCCAGTTGAAAACAGCACATCTGCCAATAATGTGCCCGTTGAAAGCGGGACGGCTGTGAGTACTGTACCAACGGATAGCAGTACAGCGACCGCAACTGAAAATGCCGTTACGCCACAGCAGGGGGATGCTGATAGCGTGGCAGCTAAAACACCGGCGGATCAGCCAGTAAGTGAGACTGTATCGACTAATGAAACTATCACAACTAGTACAACTAATGAAAGTACACCACCGGCAAACGTTAGTAAAGTGAGTTCGCAACCGGTGGCTCAAACACCTGAACAGCCGAAACAGACAGCGGCGGCTAATACACCGCAAAAAGTCCAATCTGGAGTATTACCAGAAACGAACCCGCAAGTTACAACTCAGGCGTTGCCTGAAGTGCAGACGGTTGCACCAGCCAAGATCGGCGTTGATCTGATCAAGGACGTTAAGCTGAATGTCCCGGTACCAACTAATGGGACGAACGCCATTACGGCGACGAATGTCTTTAACGTGACTGATGCCGCGGTCGCCAATATGAAGCAGTTAAATGTCCATCCAAAGATGAATACGATTGGCCAGCAGGGCTGGCAAGGCAGTGCCTATGCAGCGGCCATTCCAACAACAGCTACGGGGGTCGATCCAGCAACTAACAAGCTGTATATTGACGAATGGATGCCAGATACGGGGATGCAATACCTGACGTATATGACTAATTATCAGGCCAATTACGGATCATTTGCTGCGTTTAGAAGCCAGTTTTCTAAAGCTAATTTAGCCACCATGACCGATTTTACAACTGCCAATTCACTGCAGGAATCGAATTCGACCACCCATGCATACACGTCGTTTTATATCTATATGATGCAGTTCTGGCAAACAATGGAAGGAATGCAGTATGCAACCTCGCTGGAGAATATTGATGTTCATGACTATTCGGCAGTCACCCGAGCAGCGTTTGGCCGAGATGTGACTGGTCAATTGTGGGATATTTCAGCATTAGCTGGTTTGCCCAATCTGAAAACCGTTAACATCTTAGACCAGTCAGTGCAGGATATGAGTGTCTTACGGTCGTTGCCGCAGTTAACGGAAATCGATATGGGTTGGGGGCAAGTGTCTGATCCATCTGGATTGAACGTGAACTATGCCAGCCACACGCAAAACGGGTTGCGCTACCAATATATTCCAATCAGCCCGATGGTTTTCCCCGATGGTACGACAAGCGTTCAAATTACCTTTAACGTTGTCGGTACCGATGGGTTGCCGCACGTTGTTAATCCTTACGGGGGCATTTCGTATCCTGGTGACAATGGGTACAGCGTGATTGCCAGCACCGCAAACGCTGCTCGGGTGGGGACGAATACCATTGTGTTCAGCAACTTATTGACACCGCCAAATGGTCGGTATGGTGTGCTGACAGCGTTCTTTCCAATGGCTCAGCCCAACGGTGTTTTTCAGGATTCCTTTGATGGCTACATCACCATCCCGTACCTGATTTCTAATAGTCTCGGGCGGGTGAACGTGAACTACCAGTATCTGCAAACGGATGGCCAGCAACCGGAAATTGGTGCGAGTGCCACCCTGGCGAATACCATTGGCACGGCGTTTGACCTCAATAATAATCCGCTGACGAACTTTCCAATGAGTTATTTGGTCGATAAACTGGGCGCTAAGTATATTGTGTTAAATGGCACCGGAAAATACAGCGACTATCTGGCCGGCAATGGACTGGCTAATCGGGTGACTACGACCGGTGCTGTGGCCGCTAGTGACACTAATTTGACCGTTTTGTTTGCCGGGACGGTTCCAGCAACCGTTCAGCATGGCTACTATCAGGATGGTAACTTTATCTCCTTTAATCAGGATGATGAGGTGGACACAGATATTAACGGTGGGCCATTGATCAGCAGTACGGTTAAGTTGATTCCGCACTACAACTTTTCCAGCGCTGCGGTGGTTGATCCCAATGGGGGGGTCATACCAATCAGTGCAACGACGGTACCGTACCTGATTCCGGGCTACACGCTGCGTTTGGCCTACGCACCTGTGACCGTATCGGTGCCAATTACACTCAAGGATAATTTGGGAACGGTTTTAGGGACAGGTTCTGGACTTTCGGGAGCGTACACGGCCACCTTCCCACTGACGGATTTACAAGCTCAGTTACCTAATATTCCGAACTACACATACGACCACGTGACTAAATTAGACGGTTCAGCGCTAGGAGCCAACTTCACGTTTGGCGATGTTGAAGATGGACTAGTCGTGATCTTTAATGCTGATACCCTAAACATTTCAGTTCAGCAGGTCGATGCAGATAGTAATCCACTAGCCGTATCAACTATTTCAGGTCCAGCTAATGGTGCCTTGACACCGGCAGATTTGGCGCTGTTGGCACCAGCAGTACCGCACTATGTGATCGATCACTTGGTGGCCGCCGATGGTTCAGCGTTGCCTGACAACTTCACGTATGCTGATATTGCTGACGGTATCCAGGCGGTTTACACGGTCAAACAGGTTAACGTAGCCGTTCGGGTAATGGATGAGCTGGGGAACCTCATTAGTACTGATTTGAGTATTTCGGGACCAGCCACTGATGAGTTCAACGCTGCGGAGCTGGCAAAATTGGTCGCAAATATTCCGGGGTACACCTTTAAAACGCTGCAAGATGCGCAGCGGGATGTGATCCAGCTGCCAACACTCTACGGTAGCCTGCCATCAATTTTATTGCTGGTTTATGCTAAGGACGTTCTGCCGGAAAATCCAAGTATGCCAGGTAGTCCAATAACGACAGCGCCAGCGGCAATTCAGCCGTGGCTAGTAGGACATGTGATCTACGCTTTAACCGCATTAAGTCTGTATAGTTCACCTGAATTTGCAACCAGTAATGTTCTGGCAACCTACGTGAAGAAACCCCGTATCTACCGGCCGCGGTTCATGGTGATCGGATGGGCGTATGATTCGCAAAATCGGCTGCGCTACCAAGTCCGTGATATTAATCAAAAGAGCGCTACTTACGGACTGACGGGCTACGTGGATGCCGATCCAGCCGTGGTGCGCGGTGCTTACTATCAGACGTTATCAAGTGAAATTACGGTGTTAAATCCTAAGGGGATTAATGGTTACAGCACCGCTGATTTAACGGGTAAGGTCAATCATTACAAGCAGGGCACTGTACTCAAGGTCGTTAGGCTTGTGGCTGACCGGGTGGCAACCCGCTTTATTCTAGCGGATGGCAGCTACATTACGGCCAATAAACAGCTGGTTAAGATGGGTGTGGTGCCAATGCCAAGTTCAGCTGATAAGCTGGCAGCGTTGAACCGGTATGATGATCTGCAACTCACGCAGCGTAATCAGCACTATCAAGCAATTACGCCGCAAACCTTCCGGATCAAAGGCTGGGATTACTCTAATGGGTATAACTACCAGGTTAAATCGGTGAAGCGATATCTGGTGAATGGCGGCTACATTACGGCTTACTCAGTATTAGTTAGAGCTCAGTTTTAGTAAAAATAAGCATCACGATTACCGAAGTCGGAATCGTGATGCTTATTTAGTATTCGATGAGACTTTTCGTAGGTTCTTGTTTAAATATGCGATATGATAATAGGTGACAGTATGAAATTTGAGTATTGAAAATTAACAGATGAAGTGGAGAGAGGTCATTTTGAGCCATTTGATTATTTCGGGCATCGTGGCTTATACGTCAGCGAATGTGGATTATTTGATTATTTTGATGTTGATATTTGGCCACACCAAGCAGTGGCGTGAACGCTTTTCAGTCTATCTAGGAGACTTATTGGGTTCCACGTTGGTTGTACTGGTGGCCTTGGCGCTGGCTTTTGTCCTGCATTTTATTCCCAGTCCCTGGATGCTTGGATTACTGGGATTAGTGCCGATCTGGATGGGTGTAAGACTGACGTTTGGCGGTTCAAATGATGACGATAAAACGACGGTCAATCAGACATTAAATGCTAAGCGACGGCTATTTTGGAACGTGGTTTTGATTACGATTGCGACCAGTGCTGATAACCTCAGTATTTTTGTGCCCTTATTTGTGACGTTACGAGCAAACGGAATTCTGATTGTTTTGGCGACGTTCCTAGTCATGCTGACGGTGTTCTGCTTTGTGGGGTATGGCATGGTGAAATTACCTACAATCGCGCTTTTGCTAGAAAATTACGGTAACTGGATAACGGCAGTGGTCTATATTGGACTGGGGCTGTATGTGATGTGGGATAATGGGACGTTTAGATTTTTAATGCATTTACTGTAAGTATTAATTTCTTAGTTGTTATATATGAAAAATAACGATTGATTGACTGTATTTTAGAGAAACACGTCAAAATACAGTTAATCAGTCGCTATTTTTATTCTCTGTTATTTAACTGAGTAGGGGTTATGATCGCCGAATCAATTGTACGGAAAGCCGTCTCACTTTTGGTGGCAGTTGAGGGTTCTTCATGCGGTTGATGAGCGCGTCAACCGTCTCGTGTCCAATGGTCGTGGTTGGCTGCTTAACCGAAATCACCGGCTGTTTAAAGTAGTTAAACCACGTGATGTTATCGAAAGTTGCGACTTTAATATCCGTGCGGTTGAGCAGTTTTATTTCTTCCAATACCACCATCAGTAAGGTATTATCACCCGCAAACAGGGCATCGCATTTTTGATTGACCAGCAAGTCTCTCACGTAATCCATGGCCTTTAGCTGCTGGACGTCACTGGTGTAGATCAGCTTATCGTTAATGGGTAACTGGTATTCCTTCAACGCTTGTTTGTACCCCTTTAAACGTTCCTGACCCGAAGTCTGGACACCGCTGACGACAATACCAACCTTGGATGCGCCTTGGCGAATCAGTTCTTCTACGGCCAGTTTCGCACCGAATTCGTTGTTGACGAGCACGGTATCAAACTGCGCAATTTCGGATTTAGGAGCGCGGTCAAAAAAGACCGTTGGCGTGTTGCCGACTAAACTTGGGTAGTCAATGGTTTCATCAGTGCTGGCAATGATAAAACCGGAAACGTCGTAGTTGCGTAAAATTTTGATTGCCTGGCGTTCTTTAACGGGATCTTCATCAGAGTTAATGATCAAAACGGTGAAATCATATTTCGTTGCTTGATCCTGGATCGCTCGGGTGACATCTTTAAAGAAATCATTAGCCGCGTTTGACACGATAACACCGATCATTTTACTTTGCTGTGAACGCATGTTGCGCGCAAACATACTGGGCCGATAACCGGAACGGGTGATGATGCGCTGAATGCGTTCCTTAGTTTCAAGACTGATACCTGGCCGGTCGTTTAACGCGCGCGAGACGGTCGCAATTGAGACGCCAGCTTTTTTTGCAATTTCTTTAATGGTAATGCGCCGATTGTTTTCAGCCATCAAAATGCCTCCCGAATAAGTTTGATTGAGTTACTAAATTCGTTTTATAAATCTATTTTAAGGTATTTTGAGTAAAAAGGGTACTTTTTTCGTAAACGTTTACGAAGCATGAAAGCGCTGTCTTGAAGCGCTTTCACGGATTCCAGAAGAAAAAGTAATTTTCACCAATCCCGATAAAACCCGTTTTATTTTCTCTGACCATGCTAATCTAATAACTGAAAGCGGTTACAAGATACATTAAATAATTTTGAAGAGTGGTGAATGACATGCTATTAGGAAGTATCGAAGCGGGTGGTACCAAGTTCGTTGCGGCGGTTGGTAATGAAGATTATCGGGTGCAGGAACGGATCCAGTATCCGACAACAACCCCGGAGGAAACGATTCAAAAATCAATTGATTTCTTTAAGAAGTTTCCTGATTTGCAAGCTATTTCGGTTGCGTCATTTGGACCAATTGAAATTCGTAAAAACGCACCTTTATATGGTTACATTACCGATACCCCCAAACCTGGTTGGGCAAACACCAATTTCTTGGGGATGTTGAAGAAGGCTTTTGACATTCCAGTTTATTGGACGACGGATGTTAATGGCTCGGCTTACGGTGAATATACCTTATCAACGTTATTCAACGAAAAGATTGAAGCGTTGACGTATTACACCATTGGTACTGGCGTTGGTGCCGGCACCGTGCTGGATGGTAAGTTCATTGGGACTTTAGGACATCCTGAAGTTGGTCACGTTCGCTTGAAACGTCATCCGGACGATTTGGATTTCAAGGGTATTTGCCCGTATCACGGTGATTGCCTGGAAGGTCTGGTTGCCGGTCCAACGTTTGAAGCGCGGACAGGCAAGAAGGGCCAAGACATTCCGCTGACCGATCATGTTTGGGACATCATGGCTTACTACGTTGCGCAAGCAGCCTTGCAGACCACGTTGCAGATTCGTCCCCAAAAGATCGTCTTTGGCGGTGGGGTCGTCAGTGAGGAATTCTTGAAGAAGGTACGCAAGGACTTCGCTGATTTAATGAATGATTATGTCGATGTCGGTGATTTGGATAAATACATCACCATGCCACTGGCAAAGCACAATGGTTCCGCTACGATTGGCAATTTTGCTTTAGCCTTTCGCGAAGTTAATCAATTAGTAGACTAATGATTTAAAAATTTAAAGGAGAGATTATTTATGAAGAGTTTAGTACTTACTGGAACTAAGAAAATGGAAATTAAGGAATACAACAAGCCAACCCCTAAAGCTGACGAGATTTTAGTTCACACTGCCTATGCTGGTATCTGTGGGACTGACCACGCACTGTACAATGGTCTTCCTGGTTCAGCTAACGCCGTTCCACCAATCGTTTTAGGCCATGAAAACTCAGGGATCGTTGAAGCTGTTGGTGCCGATGTTGATGGTTTCAAAGTCGGCGACCGTGTGACCGTTGACCCTAACATCTACTGTGGCAAGTGCTTCTATTGCCGGACTGCCCGTCCAGAATTATGTGACAGTTTGTCAGCCGTTGGTGTTACCCGCGATGGTGGCCTAGAAGAATTCTTCACCGCTCCAGCAAAGGTTGTTTACCACTTACCAGACAGCGTTTCATTAAAGGCTGGTGCTACTACTGAACCATTATCATGTGCCGTTCACGGTGTTCAACTTTTGAAGTTGACCCCATATCAAAAGGCTTTGGTTATTGGTGATGGCTTCATGGGTCAATTATTCGTACAATTGCTTGAAGCTTATGGTGTTCACCAAGTCGACTTTGCCGGCATCATTGATGACACACTGAAGTTCAACAAAGACAAGTTCGGTGTTACTAACATTTATAACACCACTCGTGACAAGGTTCCTAGTGACTACGATGTTGTTATCGAAGCCGTTGGTTTACCACAAACTCAAGAAGAAGCCGTTGAAGCTACTCGTAAGGGTGCTCAAGTTCTGATGTTTGGTGTCGGCAAACCTAACCAGCACTTCCAGATGAACACTTACGAAGTTTATCAAAAGCAATTGACCATCCAAGGTTCATTCATTAACCCGAACGCTTTCGAAGATGCTATTGCATTGCTTGCTAGCGGCAAGGTTGACGTATTGCCATTGATCAGTCATGAATTGGAATTCTCACAAGTTGCTGATGTCCTTGAAGGCAAGGTTCCGAACGTTTCTAAGGCCGTTGTTAAAGTTAGCGGCGAAAAGTAAACCGGACGTTGTTTTCAGTAAATCAGACTAAGGAGTAATAAATCATGAAACTAACTGATTACGTAACGGGAATTCAACACGTTGGGATTCCATCAAAAGATCTAGACGTCACCATTGCATTTTACAAGAAACTGGGCTTTAAGGTCGCCGGTTTGTTCCATAACGGTGAAAACCGCTGTGCCTTCTTGCAGCTCGGTAATTACATCATCGAAACCTGGGAGGGCGATCCGGTGACGATGAAGACCGGTGCTATCAACCATGTTTCGTTAAATGCAACGGATATTGACAACGCCTGGAAGGCCGTCCATGAACTTGATGGGATTACCTTCTTGGACAAAGAAATTCAATCAATTCCTTCATTCTGGGATCATGGTATCCGGTTCTTCAACATTCAAGGACCTAACCACGAAAAGATTGAATTCTGTGAAAAACTGACAAAGTAATGACGAAAGGGCGTGAAAAAGCGATGAATGCAGTTCACCCACAGGTAACATTGTCCCCGCAATCTTCACACCGCAACATTAGTATGGCAGCATCGCTAGGATATTTTGCTATTTCGCTTGTGATCAACTCGCTGGGAAACGTCCTTACGTTGGTTACTAGCACGCATATTCACCCGTCGTTTCTAGGTTCCGCGTACTGGACGGCGGCAGAATCGAACTTAGGTCATGCCTTACTGGGAGATAATTCACTGGTCTTGTTTTGGGCCTTCCTAGTATTAGGAATGATTGTCGCACTGCTCAATGCAGCGTTGATGCACCATTTTGAATGGAAACGGATTTTAGGTAACTTTGCCTTTCTGTTACCCTTCTCACTATTCATTCAGTGGTTCGGTGACATCTTTAATCGCATTATGCCAAACGCTTATTCGCCAGGTATGGTGACGTTGTACGTGATCATCAACTTTATCGGTGTAGCTTGCATGGGAACTGCCATCTCCATCTATCAACGGGTGAACTTGGTCTTGCACCCAGCTGATGATCTAACTCAGATTCTGCGTTTCCGGTATTGTCATGGTAACGTGACGCTGGCAATGTGGTTCTCCTATGTACCACCGACCATTATGGGGATCATTGCGGTGCTCATGACGGGCAGCTTGGTCAACATTGGTATCGGTACCTTGTTTGCCTTCCTATTCCAAGGTAGTATCACGGGGATTGCCGATCGAATCGTCTTTCCAAAGCTGAAACATCAAGCGTTGGATGTCGGGCGTTAATCAAATAATAAGACTCATCAGTGACTGCTGGTGGGCCTTATTTTTTGTCAACTTAGATCGTTAAAAATGCTATACTGATGACCTAGTAAAAAGGGAGGGATCGTCAATGGCGTCAAAACCGTTAGCAGATTACGAAAAAGATGTTCCTGCAGTTGCTGAACTATTAACTAAGAATACTGATTTACAAAAGCTTTTCACCGACTTAACGCCAGGATATCAACGGGAGTGGGCCCGCTTTATTTTCGGGGCCAAGGCCGAAGCCACTAAGCAACGGCACATTGAAGTCATGAAAACGGTCCTGAAAGCAGGTTACAAATCCAAGCGGGCATACGATTCACGGCCAAAAGATTAATCGCGATAGGCGTTTCCCTCGGGAGGCGCCTTTTTGAGTTGCTTTTTTTAAAAGGTGAGTGTATACTCACTGGTGAGTAATCAATTACTTACCTTGAATGGAGGAATCAAAATGGCAGATGCGGTTATTGATCTAAAGCACTTAGTGAAGAAATTTGGCAAGCAAACTGTTTTAGAAGACGTTAATTTAACGGTGATGAAAAAACAAATCGTGGGGCTGATCGGACCATCAGGTGCGGGGAAGTCGACGGTCATTAAAACAGCGTTGGGAATGGAAGTTGCGGATGGCGGCAGCGCAACGGTTTTTGGCCAGGTGATGCCTAAACGAAAACTGCTGGCTCGAATCGGTTATATGGCTCAAACGGATGCCTTATACGACTCACTGTCGGGACGTGAAAACTTAAAGTTTTTTGCTGAAATGAAAGGCATTAAGAAGACTGAGTTAGGCGAATCCATTGACCACGTTTCTAGTGTGGTTGATCTGCAGGATGATTTGGATAAGCGGGTCAGCGGTTATTCCGGCGGGATGATGCGGCGATTATCCTTGGCGATTGCCTTATTGGGTAATCCGGAACTGCTCGTGTTAGATGAACCAACGGTGGGAATCGATCCGGCGTTACGGCGGCAAATTTGGCAGGAACTGGATGCCATTCGTGACGAAGGACGCAGTATTTTGATTACCACCCACGTCATGGACGAAGCGGAGTTAACCGATAAAGTGGCCTTGCTATTAGGCGGTAAGGTGATTGCGTTTGATGAACCCGTGGCGTTAAAGACGCAGTATCGGGTGGATTCAATTGAAAACGTATTCTTAAAGGCAGAGGGTGAATTCAAATGAGAACATTTGCAATTATGCGACGGGTCTTAAAAGAAATGATGCGCGATAAGCGGTCATTAGCATTGATGTTTTTGGCGCCCATTCTGGTGTTATGGCTGATGAGTGTGATCTTTACCGCTAATTCAACCACTAGTGTAAAGATTGGTACGGTTGGAGTAACCACCAGTGTTTCGACTAATTTGGACCAAGTCAAGCACATCAGTGTCCATCATTACGTCAGCCAAAAGAAGGCTAAACAAGCGCTGAAGGCGGATAAAATTGATTCGATCATTCATAAAACGGGTGATGACTATAGTCTGACATATGCGAACACGGACTCTAGTAAGACGTCCGCTACCAGGATGGCGTTTAAGACGGCGTTGACACAAGCTAACATCAATCAAATGAAGTTGCAGTTGGGCGTGGCACACCAAACAATTGGTAAGCTGCAAAAAACGCTGCCAGCACCCGTCCAAAAACGGCTGCAAAGCCAAATGCCGAAACAGAAAAAGGCAACTGCTCCGCAGATTACCAACCATTATGTTTACGGCGATTCCAATACCGGTTTCTTTGATAAAATGCTTCCTATATTAATGGGGTTCTTCGTGTTCTTCTTTGTCTTCTTGATCTCTGGGATGGCATTGTTAAAAGAACGGACCAGTGGGACCCTATCCCGTTTGCTGGCGACGCCGGTCAAACGGTATGAGATCGTTTTTGGCTACATGGCCAGTTATGGAATATTAGCTATTTTTCAGACCATTATCATTGTGATGGCGACCATCTGGTTACTGGGAATCGAAGTCGTGGGTAACGTCCTTAACATCATCGTTATCAATTTGATCTTAGCGTTGGTGGCACTGGCCTTTGGTATTTTGCTATCGACCTTTGCCAATTCGGAATTTCAAATGGTGCAGTTCATTCCAGTGGTCATTATTCCGCAAATCTTCTTCTCCGGGATTATCCCAATGGATTCAATGGCCAGTTGGATCAAGGATATTTCCTACATTATTCCGATTAAGTACTCTGGTGATGCTGTGACTGGTATCATGATGCAGGGGAAGAACCTATCTTCGTTTGGTCTTGATATCGGGGTTTTGTTAATCTTCTTAGTTGTGTTAACCTTCTTAAATGTAAGAGGACTCAAACGTTACCGTAAAGTATAGGGGGAAATCAGCGTGAAACAGGAGATTTCGGCCAGCTACCGTGACTGGCTTGAAGCACAAGAAATGCCAAATGGCAAACGTTCCGCCATGCTGTCGGCCTTGGAGTTATTTGCCAAACAAGGCTTTGACGGGACTTCGACCATGGCCATTGCTAAGAATGCGGGGATCAGTCAAGCAACGATTTTTAAGTATTTTAAAACCAAGGATGATTTGTTGGAAGCCATTTTAAAACCGATGATCGACCATCTGTTACCTGAATATCGGGAAGATTTTCTGTCGGATATTCCGGCAGCAACTTCTTTGCGGGACGAGATTCATTTCCTCGTTCGTAATCGCTATGAGTTCTTGAAAAAAAACAAGGAAGTGGCCCTAATCTTTTTGACACAGGTCATGACCAATGCGAACACGCGGTCAATGTTTCAAGACTTCATGACTGAAACTGCACCGCTGTTTATCGACTATATTTATAAGACCCTTAAAAGAAGTGGCAGTTTGCGGGCAGATTTAGCTCCAGCAGCGGTCTTACGCACGATTGCCGGTCAGCTATTAAGCTACTTTATTCAGCAGCAGGTCTTGCTTCCGGATGCTAAATTCGATGAAGATGCTGATCTGCAAATGATTGAAGATTTGATTGTACGGGCACTAAGTAAAGATTCCAAATAATAGCGGTTATAAAAAGTGCTCCATAGTAGTTAGATTTCTGACGTGTACCCCCAAAGTTGGAAACAACTTTGGGGGTATTTTTATGACTAAAGTATCAATAGATACAAAAATTATTGACAAATTCAAGCATTTTTGATGGTTATTTCTTGCAAGTTATGTTAGATTTATGTTGCAATTTATTTCTAATGTGTTTATAACTTGGTCTCCTGAGGGGAGGATATTCAATTATGAAGGAGAACGTGAGAAGATCAGCAAGAAAGTTGCAGCGGGATGAACGCGTAATTAAGGTGCGACGAAAGCTCTATAAATCAGGTAGGACTTGGCTGGTGGCCAGTCTAGCTACAGCCGCTTTTGGTGCAACAATTATCGTCAGTGGGCAATCTGCTAACGCGGAAACAGTGGTGAATACGAGCAGTACACAGACTCAGGCAAGTCCAATAATTCAAGACAAAACGGTGAGTCTAGATTCTTCAAGTAGTGTTCAACTGTCTACCCCGCCTGAAACAAGAAATCAGGTGGCAACCTCCCAATCAAATTTATCAGCTACGATAAATGCTGACTCGAGTACTCAAAACAACTTAAAATCTAATGTGATTAACGCTGATTCGGTAAGCAAACCGACTAAAGCAGACAGTACGTCAACAGTAGATTCGGTGAATCTAGGGAATGCGAATGCAGAGACTTTGAATACCGCAAAGACAAAAGGAACCCAAATCTATCAGCAAACCGGTAAAGCACAACAGATTACGGCAGTTGCGGCCGCGGCTTCTGGAACACTTGGAACAAGTCCCTACGAAATAGACGATGATGGTGCGATGGCCATCCAGGCCGGAAAAGTTAATAAGTCCATCTACACCATCGGTTCGGGAAACGCCAACGCCATTAAAACAATCAGTCTTGCCGATGGTGTTAGCGCAGAGATTGATGGTGGGTATGGCGCTCTTTTTGGCAATTTGCCTAATGCAGTCGCTATCGATGTCCATAACTTAGACATCAGTAAAAATATTGGTTTTGGTGGTTGGTTTACAAATAATCCCAAATTAACAAGTATCAACGTTGAGGGCTGGAACACCAGTCATTCAACTGTTTTTGCCAACATGTTCTTCAATAGTCAGGCCTTGGCTGGTGTCGATCTCAGCAGTTTTGATACCAGTCAAGCGACTGATATGCACAGCATGTTTCAACATTCGGGCATTCGAACCCTCGATTTGAGCAAATTCGACATGTCCGCGGCAACTAATATTTCAGACATGCTGCAAGGGACGAACCACCTCTGGCAAATCAAGTTAGGACCGAAAGTTAATTTAACTGGCACCGGGTTGGCGGATCCGCCAGTAGCAGGGGCCCAAATTATTGACGGTGCAAACACGTATCATACTTCAGCTGCGCTCTGGCAGGCTGTGGGAGATGGAACGGTCAACGCCCCAGAAGGTGAACGACTTTCTGCCGCTGATTTGATTAAAAAATATAATGGTGATGGGACGGCGTCAATAGAAACCTACGTCTGGGCGCAAGATTTAAAAAACACGATCAACTTAATTGATGCTTCCTCTGGCCAAAAGCTTGACACTGCAACGGTTAGTGGTGAGTATGGGGCTCCAATTGATTTGAATACGTCCTTGCCAGTCGGCTACCACTACGCAACAGATTCTGAATTAGGCACATATTTGCAACCAGTGGCGCCTACCATTGGCAAAAATGATAGTGTCCTTGATGTATACGTGGTTGTGGATCCAAAGATTGCCGTTAACTTCATTGATGACGACAAGCAGGATACGGTTGTCCAAACAACAGCGAAAAGCGGCCAATTGGGCACTGCGAGTGATTATAAATTGAGTGATGATCTCGCTGATTTAGAACAAAAGGGCTATGAATATGTGAGCGATGATCTTCCTGGTGATGTCTTGAATTTCAATAAACAAAAAGCATCATACACCGTTCATTTAAAACATAAGCTGACTACGGTAAAGGGTACGGATTCAACAGCTACACCAAATCAGCAAAAGGCCATTTCGGTAATTATCGATGAATCAACCATTGGAACACCACTTACGTCAGAGCAGGTTAAACCGGCCGGGGATACGACGCAAACGCTTATCTTTGTGCGAGATGCGGTTATTGATGAGGTTAAAAAGGCGGCTGGAGTACCAGTTAACGAGTACACAACTTTTGGTGACTGGTACACAAACCAAAAAATGACCCCGGTAGTTTCAGCTCAGGTTGAGGGTTATACACCCTTGGCGTCGGTATTAGATTCAGACAGTATGTGGGATGATACGCGAACGGTTAACCAAGTGTTGGCAGATTTTGCGGCCCAATCTGGTGGAAATGCCAGTGTTACTTTGCATAATTCCTACCGTATCAATCAGTATCAGGTTGCTATCCAATACGTTGATCAGACAATTGGTCAAACGGTTGGAACGATTGAAAAACTTCATGGTGATTATGGTACTCAATTGATATATCCGGCCATTGCACCTAGTGGTTATGTCGTCGTTCCTGGACAAGAAGAGATCGTGAATAATAAAGTGGCAATCACGTTTGGACCAGACACTACAGCATTGATCATTAATGTGACACCGGAAATCACGAAACAGCTGGCCACCGTGACTTACCAAACTGAGTCTGGTACCACTGTTGCCCTAGAAACGTTTAGCGGCGATTCCAGTAGTGAAATTCCCTTTGACACTGCGAATTACGTTACCCATAATCTGAAAGCGTATGAGATTAAGGAAGATGCCACAGCAGCTGGTTCGAATTTTGATAAATCGACCGATTCTATTCAAAACTTCAAGGTGATTGTAGCTCTAAAGCCTATTTCTACTCTGATAACGCCAACTGGAGTTGATGGACAGCCGATTGCGGGAATAGCTGCTATTGCTGTAACCGGTCAGCCAGGTGATAAGATTACGACTATTCCTGAAATTGACGGATACACTGCTGTTCCAGGTCAAACCCTTAGATTACCAGAAGTCGATAATGACGTCACCAAAGTTTATTATGTTGCCAACAATCTGACTGCTAATGTGCATTTTGTTGATGAAAATGGGGTCCAATTAGCTAATCTTTCGGTGAGTGGCATTAAGAACAGTTTACTGAATCACGCTAACGTAGCAACGGTAACTCAGCAGATTCTCAATCAAGGGTATAACTTAATCAGCGATGATACGATAGGCGGCAGTTTTAATGGTACCGCTGATCAAGTATTCACGGTTAAGTTGGCTAAGCTGGCCGATCCGCAGACGTCGCAAAATGCAACAATCAAGTTTGTGAGTGATCAACCGAATAATTTTGGCACGCTGATCATGAATGGTGACAGTGGCACAGACATCGATCACCATAATATTGCTACGGTGATTCAACAAATTTTGAATCAAGGCTTTAATTTGGTAAATGATGGTAGTGTTGGTGCTGTGTTCGATAGTGATCCAACTAAAGAGCAGACCTTTATTGTTTCATTTGAAAAGATTGCCAATCGGCCTCAGACAGGTACCCCAACACCAGCTGAACCAACCGGGGGTGGTGAGACACCAGTAGAGCCGGATGGTGAGGAGCCGACTAACCCTAGTGGGCCAGAAAACGGTGAGGGTGTTCCACCGGCTCTTAATCCGGATATTCCAGCAGGGCCAAGCAATCAAACTGTCAATGAACCGGCTGGTGATACTGTTCCATCAGTTAGTAATCGAAGTGACAACAACGTTAACGGCGATTCAACGAAATCAAAGTCGATTCCTTCCTCTCTGGACAAACGAGATTTTGATGAAAATAAATTAATTATTGCTGCTGGAAATCAAGGAATGAGTGTTCGATCATCTCAGCAAAACCAGTCACTCAACGATGATGATAGATTACCACAAACCGGTGAACAAACAACCTTGCCGATGGTAATTATCGGCATGGCTTTACTGACGGAATTGGGGGTAATTGGACTGGCTGATAGAAGGCGATTTAAAGCCTAAAAAATAATTTCAACCCCCGTTACGGACTTTTTCGAGCTATTGTCAAGAACACCCGCCAGCTACAATTTCAAAGTACTTTTGACTTAAAATAGTTGTGCCTTGTCCGATTAGTGGCATTTAGTGGCATATTGATAGCGAAAGGTTGAAAGTCTAAAGAAAGAATGACCTAATTATCAGTATTGGCTGGTAATTAGGTCATTCTTTAGTGATAAATTAGTTATTTTCGTCAGGTTGTTTAACCGGAATTTCAACTGATTTCGGATTTCGTTGCAGCAAGACGGCAGCGGCAATACCACCAACCAAAGCAATAATTGCTGAACTAATGGCAACGGTGGTCATCCCGTTATCGTACGCATGAATGACAATGCGCTGGAAATCTTGAGCAAACGGGGCGTGACTTAGCCGATCAGAAAAGGCGATACCGTGGCCAGAGAACGGTCCGGCATCGATCAGTGCCTTTTTCAGACCAGTAAGCGCTGGAGCGGGCATGTGAATTGAAGACAGGTGACCATTCAGATAGGTTTCGTACTGATTGTCCTGCAGCAGGCCCAAAACAACCACGCCAATGGTGGTTCCTAATTGACGGAAAACGTTCAGTAAACCAGAGGCCATTCCCATTTCATTAGCGGGAATACCTTCCATTCCTGCAGTGTTAAGCAAGGGGTTGACCATCCCGTTGGTGATTCCCATAAGGACCATTCCGGGCCAAAGGTCAACGAAGCTAACGGTTGGGCTGATTGCCCGCGCCATTAACCAAAAGCCCAGCGTCCCAATGAACATACTGATGCTGATCATCCATTTCTTGGAGTAGCGGGCACTTAAAATACCAACGACCGGGCCTAAAATTAGTGACCAAACACTCATAACGAGTTGTCTGACCCCGGTTTGGGTAGCGGAATAACCAATGTAATTTTGCATCAGCGCCGTTAAGAACGCATTGTAGGCATAGAACCCAGCACCTAACGCGAAAGCGACGATCACGACCCCAATGAAATGGGGCTTCTTGAACATTTTCAGGTTGACCATGGGATCCTTAGCTTTAGCTTCGGCAATGATGAAGGCAATCATCACGACTACGCCGCCAATCAGCCAACTGCTGACCCGCGCATCAGTCCAGTCCCAGTGCGGATGACCTTCTTTGACGATCAGACCATAGATAATGGCAAATAATCCGATTGCCGAAAGCAGCATTCCCAGCAGATCTACTTTTTGATTCTTACCATAACTCGGGGTTTCTTTAACGTAGAGAATGGTTAAAATGGTTGCGATAATGCCAAAGGGAACGTTCACGTAGAAGATTGCTGGCCAGCTGAAGTGTTCCACTAAATAACCACCGATCAAAGGACCGGATGCGGTTGAAACACCAATCACTGAACCGAGAATACCCAGCGCTAATCCCCGGTCTTTGCCGGAAAAGTTAGAAGCAACTAAGGCCATTGATAAGGACATCATCCCAGCACCACCAATGGCTTGCACACCACGGCCGATATCTAAGATCAGCAGGCTAGAAGCCATTCCGTTAACGGCTGAGGCGATGACGAACAGGATCAATGAACCTAAGAAAATTTTCTTCCGGCCGTACATGTCGCCTAATTTTGACATGATCATTAAAGTGACGGCGTAGACCAGTGTATAGGCATTTAAGACCCATTGCAGGTCGGTAAAAGTGGTGTTGAAATCACGCACCATGGTGGGGAGTGCCACGTTAACCACGGTGACGTCCAACAGTCCCATGAAGACGCCGAGTCCCATGGCCGCTAATGCGATCCACTGTTTAATACTTGTTTTTTGTGTCATTATTTTTGCTCCTTATTTTGAATTTCTGATAAATAATCGGTCACCCAGGTTTGCTTGGCCTGACAGATGATAATGCTTAGTTCGATCGAATGAATACCAGCTTTTAGAGCGTCTTGATTGGCGCCCTTAGCAGTTGTTAATTTGGTTAATAAGTGCTGACGAACTTCGCGGTAGATATTGAGGTCTTCTTGGGCTTTATCAGCGTAATCTTGCAGCAGTTGCTGCTGCTGTGCTAAGTCCACGGCAAACATGCCCCGAAACTTGAAGCGGTAAATGGATTCGTTGCGCGCGCCCTCTGGTACTGGCTGTTGCATCAGCTCATAGAAGTGCGCCCGGCCGGTATCCGTAATGTGGGCCAACTTCTTATTGCGCGGATCCTTTGGATTTTCAATGAAGACGATGTCACCGCTAGTTTCCAGCTTTGAAAGCAGCGGATACATGACCCCGTTTGAAATCTTTCGCTGAGGTACCAGCGCGCTGCCCAAAACGCCCCGTAACTTATAGCCTGACATGTTGCGGGACATGAGCATGCCAAGAATTAGTAATTCATACATAATAGCCTCCATAGGTCTGAGCGACTTATAGAGTATAGGTCGTTTCGACAGGTAATGCAAGAAAAAGTTTGAAAAAATTCAGTGAAGAGCCAAATAATGACTTAAGCGTTACTGTTATATTAATCAATTCCAAAAGTATATATCTTTTTCCTGAATCAGAGAATTTTTACTCAAAATATAGGGGTATTCGTGTTATGATAATAGAAGAGTATCAGACTAAATTATCATGTATAATTTTTCACAAATGGTTTCTATAATTGCGGTGAAATGATCTATTTTAATCACTTAATTAGACCTGTAGGAATCGTTAGAAAGGGTGAATGAACAAATGAAAAAGTTTGTGGCACTTGTCGGGACCAATACCGTTAAATCAACTAATCGTGAGTTATTAAAGTACATGCAAAAACGGTACGCGGACGACGCTGAGATTGAAGTTGTTGAACTAAAGGGCTTACCAATCTTTAAGAAGAGCGAGGACCTGTTTATTCCGCAACAGGCGCGTGATATTGCAGATAAGATCGATGCTTCTGACGGTGTTATTATTGGCACACCAGAATATGATCATTCTGTTCCAGCATTATTATCAAGCGCGTTGGCTTGGCTTTCTTATGGTATTCATCCACTGATGGACAAACCAGTGATGATCGTCGGGACATCCTACGGTACTTTAGGTGCTTCCAGAGCGCAAGCACAATTGCGTCAGATCTTGGATTCACCAGAGTTGAAAGCGACTGTTCTACCAAGTTCAGAATTCTTACTGGGTCACTCATTACAAGCCTTTGATGATAATGGCGACTTAAAGTCGGCTACTGAATCACAAAAGTTGGATGGCTTATTTGATGATTTCTTGGATTTTGTTGACTTAACCGATCAACTAGATCACTCGAAGAAACTTCATGAGCAGCAAGCAGCAACCTTTTCTTGGGATAATGGCACAACAGGAGATGATAAGTAATGGTTAAATTAGTTGGAATTGCTGGTTCAATCGGTGAACAATCATATAATCGGATGTTATTGGAATTTATCCGTGACCACTTTAAAAAGACGGTTGATATTGAGATCTTAGATATCAATAATGTCCCCGTATTTAATGAAGACGAGGATCATGGTGATAACCCCGTCGTTCAAGAATTAGCGCGAAAGATTTCCGCGGCTAACGGGGTTATTTTAGCGACGCCAGAACATAATCACACGGTGCCAGCAGCCATGAAAAACGTGATCGAATGGCTATCTAACAAGGTCCACCCATTGGACGGTAAAGCCGTTTGGATCGTTGGGGCATCTTACCATACACAAGGTTCTTCACGAGCTCAGCTGCACCTGAAGCAAATCTTGGAATCCCCAGGGGTCAATGGCATCGTGATGCCCGGCAACGAATTTTTGTTGAGTAACGCCAAAGAAGCCTTTGATGCTGACGGCAACTTAAAGGATTCACGGACAGTTGGTTTCCTTGATTCAGTAATGAAGAAATTCTTAACGTTTATGAGGGTGATTGAAATGCTGGACGCGCCAGATCCAAAGAATGCGCACGAAGAAGATATGGAATCTAAGCATCCGGTGAATACGACGGTTCCAGACGTTGATATGACCGATCCGGAGTGGGTTGAAAAGGCTGCTGAAAAGACCCATGCTGCTAGCGGTGGCGATTACGTTAAACTGGACCGTGGACTCTTAACTGTCGATCAACTCAATTACTTCCTGAATTCCATGGCGGGTGAACTGACCTTTGCCGATGACAATAACCAGTTCATTTACTACAACAAGAAGTCTGATGCTGCCCATATGCTGGCACCAAGAACCCCTGATCAAACTGGTGATCCGTTGAGTGCCGTTCACCCAGCCCGGGTAGTTGAACACGTTAAGCAGGTCCTTTATGCATTACGGACTGGCGAAAGCGATGTTGTTTCAATGCCAGCTCAAACGGGTCCTAATCAACATGTGATGCATTACTACCGGGCAATGCGCGATGAAAACCGGCGTTATCGTGGGGTCAATGAATTAGTGATCGACATTATGCCAATCTTGAAATATTACTTGGCTGCTACGGGTCAAAAATTAGTTAAGGATCCAAACGCTGTCCCAATGTCACCGATTACTGGCCTGGACGCCGTTACTAGTGCTTCGAAGCATTCTGACCCAACTAAGGCTGACGCCACGAGCGGTGCTTCGGCTTCTAAGTCAGTCGAAGAAAAGCCTGCAGCGGATGCTACTAGCGGTGCATCTGAATCAACTGAAGAAAAGCCCGCAGTGGATACGACCAGTGGGGCTTCTGAATCAACTGAAGACGTCAAGCCTGCAGCTGCAGAAGAACCCATCGATGCGGATGCTTTAACCGGTGCTTCAGAGGAACCTGAATCTGAAACGGGGTACACAGCAACCGAGGGATCGGCACCTGCTAAGAAGCCTGAACCTGCTCCAGAACCAGAATCAGACGACACCGATGCCACGACCGGTGCTTCAGAAAGTTAATTTAAACGGTTCTCTGTCAACTGTTGTTGGTAACGACCATAATGCACTCAATCATTATTTGATGATTGGGTGTTTTGTTTTTGTCCTTAACATAACAAGGACGCGCAAACGGAAATTCTTAA